>DASZAY010000009.1:0-522131 GCA_035944555.1 Thermomicrobiales bacterium | reverse complement strand
GCGACCGGGATGGTCGCGCCGCTTCTCTGTCTGGACAATGAGGTCAACGCTACGGTGTCCCTGGGAGCGGGGTAGCGACCCCGATAGTGGGCGCAGCCGGGGTCGCGTTGGGGTCTGCTTCGGTGATCACGACGGTGATCGCTTCCGGGTCGACATCTCCCCATTCCACGCCGGCCGGTACGTAGATCTGCGGCGCAAGCGTATAGGTGCCTGGTCCCAGCCCGGTCACGTCTACGGAGACGGCGATCGCCCCGCTGACGAGCGACGGGATCTGCGTTGCGAGCGCCGAAATCTCGAGGTTTACGGTTGGTGTCGTCAGGGTTGCGGTCAGGCCTTCCCCGAGGCCGTTGACCGCGACGCTCAGGTTGGGCAGCGTCTGGCTCACTCCCTGCTGCTGGATCTGGACGATGACATCGACCAGCCCATCCGGAGGACTGAGGACCCGTACGCCAGCAGGAAGGTTGGCGATGCCTACTCGCGCCGATGTCGTCTGAGAAGCGTTGGAGATGTTCACCGGCTCCGTCTCGACGTACGTCAGCCCGTTCAGCACGTCCTCCGGACCATCGATGATCACCGTCCGCGGTGAAGTGGTCGTGGTGCGCTGCTCGTAGCCGTCAGCCGGCGAGCCGGTGACGTTGGCAAGGATCAGCACCTCTCGACCGGCGGTCTGGATCTCGAGCGTCGCCTGGACGAACGACGGATTGATCGTCACGTTCTCTTTCGTGGAATCGACCTGGCCTCCCTCGTTGGTAAGGGCGTAGACCGGCACGGCATCGAACGAGACCGTCCCGGTCTGCCCGGTGACCTCGAGGTCGACCTGGGCTGACTGGATCGTCTCCATGATGGTTGCCGGACCGGTGATTGTCACCTCCGCGACCGACAGTTCCCGGCTGACAACCTGGCTGTTCGTGTCGTCGAGCCCGACGATGTTCGCCTGGAGCTGGAAGACCCTGCTGACCTGCTCATCAACGGCTATTGACGCAGTCGGGGGAGTGATCTCGTAATCGACGAATCGCTCGTGCGTGACCGGAACGATCGGTACGGTGTAGTTGCCGGGACCATCGACCGATGACAGATCAAGCGTCAGGGCCAGGTCGCTCTGGTCAAAGTTGTCGAGGATGGACCGTGGCCCGGACGCGACGATCGTCGCCGTTGGTGCCCGGGTGGAGACCACCATACCGTCCGGTGCGATACCAGGCGAGACGCTGACGTTGGTGCGGGTCTGGGTCCGAGGCGGGTCGGCGAGGCTCGTGACCCATCCCCAGAGCAGGACCGCGAGGATCAGCGAAAGCACCATGCGAACGGCGGTGCTGCGTGATGGTCGAAGCCGGGCGAGTTCCATCGACAGACTTTCCAGTGAAGCGTGGCCATGCGATGCCGGTGGTCAGGGGGAACGGGCGATCAGCGCCCGGCGCGGCTGGACTCCGCTTCCCGCCGGGGCTGCTTGGGGATGCCGATCTTGACGTCGGGTTGCGGTTTCAGCCGCTGACCCGATCCGTTGACCGACGTCCGTCCTTGAAGGAACTGTGCCCAGGCCGGAGCGGTGGGGCGGTTCTGCGGCCGATCAAGCCGGAGCAGGGAGCGCAGCACGCGCCGGAGGCGGTCCTGGTCGAGGTTACGGATCAACCGACCATTGTGGGCAACGGACATCTGCCCCGTCTCTTCCGAGACAACAACGGCAAGGGCATCCGATTCCTCGGTGATGCCGATCGCCGCGCGGTGGCGCGTTCCAAGTTGCCCGGTCGCCGAGATGTTATCGGTCAGCGGCAGGACAACACTGGCCGCGACGATCCGGTCTCCCCGGACGAGCACCGCCGCGTCGTGTAGTGGCGAATTCGGGAAGAAGATCGTAATGAGGAGCTGACGGGTGAGTTCGCCGTCGACGGGTACCCCCCGGTCGGCGAAGTCCTGTAGGCCCGTCTCTCGCTCGATCACGACGAGGGCGCCAAACCGCTGCCGGCTGAGCTGCACGCCGGCACGGACGATCTCATCGACCATCCGCTCCATCGCCTCAGCGGGCGTGGCATTTTGGAAGGGCGGGCGAAGCCACGAGCCGGTGTGGCCGATCTGCTCCAGCGCGCGGCGGAGCTCCGGCGCGAAGATGACCGGGACGGCGACGACGAGGGCGGGCCAGATCCGGCTAAGCAGCCAGTTGAACGTCGTCAGCTGGAGGGTGTTCGCGAGGAAGAAGACCAGCGCACTGAGAATGACGATGCCCCGCAGAAGCTGCGTGGCACGCGTCCCCTGCGCTACCCAAAGCAGCCAATAGATGATGACCGACACCACGAGGATGTCGAGAAGCGTTCGGGCTTCGAGGAGGCGGTACGCGAGCCAACCAAAATCTGGCATCCAACCACCGGTTGATGAGGCGAGGGGGACAGTCCACCCATTCTAGCACTCTGCCCCCTCCGGGCCGCCCCGATGGGCCCAGACTCCGCTGACACGGCTGGGTGCCGTCAGCGGCTGCGGCGACTCCGGGGAGCCGGGAGATAGGCGGGTCGGCGGTAGTCGTCCGCGTCCATCCAGATGGCCGTCGTCAGGCGCTGATCAAGCAACCGGGACCGGATCCGGTCCTCGATCGCATGGATGTCGTGGTTGGAGGTCACGACGGTGGGAATGCGCTCGTTGTACCGGTGATTGACGATCTGGAAGAGCTTTTCCCGCGCCCATGGCGTGGTGTTCTCGGTCCCGAGGTCGTCGAGCACCAGCAGGTCGGCACGGCGGATCTCCTCGAAGCGCTCGTCGTAATCGATGCCCTTGCTGGGATCGAAGGTCGCGCGGAGGTGATCCAGCAGGTCCGGAACGACGAGGAACAGGACGCTCCGGTTGGGGTAGCGCTCGATCTGGCTGAGCGCGATCGCGACCGCGAGGTGGGTCTTGCCCGTGCCGACACCTCCATGGAGGAATAGCCAGGGATGACTGCTTTGGCCCTCGACGAAGTCCAGCGCCGCCGTGAACGCCTCCTCAACGCCCTCGACACCGTTGTCGAAGTCTTCGAAGGTGTGGTTGACGAAGGCGTCGAGGTTGGACAGGTTCCGGAGCTTGTGGATCAGTTTGTCGTTCTGTTCCCGCACCTTGCATTCGCAGGGGAACAGCTTGCCGAACGATGGATGTCCCGGCGGAACATCACGGCGGAGATAACCCGCGTCGTGGCAGATCGCGCAATCCGGCTCCGGCGCCATGGGCAGCTCGGGACGGCCCTCGAGATTCGGCTGGGGAACATGGATACGACGGAGGACGTCACCGAGTGGTCTCATCGTGATCCCTGCCTGCCGCTACCGGCCGAGGTCCGGGGCGCGGCGGTGCTGCTGAAACGGGTCTGGTCATCGTCGCCGCGGCCGTCCGTCGCCCACGAGTCGAGGATGCGACGGATGTAGCGCCAGTTCCGACGGTTGTAGGTGACCGCCTCGCTGATAGCTTCCTCGATCCAGTCCTGGGGATACTGCTCCATCGCGTCGACGATCTGGTCGGCGACGAGGGGCGTCAGGAGGCCGATGTTCTGTTCATAGCGGCGGAAGATGTTCGGGCGCTCCGGCCGGATGGCGGGTACGTCGTCACCGTCCAGGACGGCGTCCGGAGGGAGCATCGCCCCGCGAGCCATCGCGGCGACAGAGCCCTGGTTGACTGGCGTGTTGACATAGTACCAGACGCCATCACCGCGCTCGTAGTGGGCGAGAAACCGGAGCAGGGTGCCCCGTCCGACCGCCAGGTCTATCCCGTTCTCGATACGGCGGTCCGGCTCGTTCGGGTTGCCCGGTACCCGGAGGGCACTCCGGAGGTACCGGTCGCGCCGGAGTCCCTGGTGGGCGATCGGCGTGTGGAAGCCACCGGCCTCACTCACGAGACGGAACATCGTCAGGGAGACGTGCAGTTCGGCAGGCTCGGCGATGTGCGGCAGCAGGTCATGGAAGAAGGCGCGCGGGATCGGGACGGCTGGGTCCGTCTCGATGATGAAGCCACCAAAGCGTTCTGCCATCGCTAGCGACCGCCGTCGCGATGGACCTCGAGGTCGGCGAACCGCGCCGTCTGCTCGAAGAAGCGCAGATTGATCGAGCCGACGGGGCCGTTCCGGTGCTTGGCGACGATGATCTCGGCGATGCCCCGCTTGTCCGTCTCCTCGTCGTACTTCTCTTCACGGTAGATGAACATGACGAGGTCGGCGTCCTGCTCGATCGACCCGGACTCACGGAGGTCTGAGAGCATCGGGCGGTGATCGGATCGCGTCTCGACGGCGCGGGACAGCTGGGACAGCGCGATGACCGGGACGTTCAGCTCCCGGGCCAGTCCCTTGAGCCCACGGGAAATCTCTGCGATCTCCTGGACTCGGTTGTCACTACGGCGGCCGGACGACATCAGCTGGAGGTAGTCGACGACGATGACGTCGAGACCCTGCTCGGCCATCAGCCGGCGGGACTTCGACCGGACTTCCATGATGCCTGCTCCGGCGGTATCGTCGATGAAGATCTTGGCCTCGCTCAGGCGACCCAACGCGCGGGACAGTCGCTCCCATTCGTGGTCATCAACCTGGCCAAGCCGGAGCCGGTGGGAATCGATCCCCGTCTCGGTCGAGAGCAGACGGTAGGCGAGCTGCTCGGCACTCATCTCCATCGAGAAGATGCCGACCGACTTGCCGTGCAGCAGCGCCGCTCCGTGCGTCATGCCAAGCGCGAACGCCGTCTTACCCATACTGGGACGGGCGGCCAGGATGATGAGGTCTGACCGCTGGAAGCCACCTGTCATCGCGTCCAGGTCGGTGTAGCCCGTCCCGACTCCGACGATGGCGCTCCGGTCATCCGAGTTCGGAGTGATCTTGTTAAAGATGCCTTCAAGCACCTCGTCCAGCGGGACGAAGTCGCGGGTCGTGCGCTGCTGGCTAATCCCGAGGATGAGCTTTTCGGCACGATCAAGGGCGATGTCGGTCGTGATGCCGTCCTCGAACCCGATGTCGACGATCTCGGTGCCTGCGGAGATCAGCCGGCGCAGCGCGGCGTCACGCTCGACGATGCGGGCGTAGTACTCGACGTGAACCGAGGTCGGGACGGCGGTGAGGAGTCCGGCGAGATAGGCGGTGCCGCCCGCCTGCTCGAGCAGGCCATTGTGCTCGAGACGATCGCTCAGGGTGATGAGGTCGGACGGCTGACGCTCCTGGTAGAGCTCCTTGATCGCCCGGAAGATGACGACGTTGCTGGGAAGGTAGAAGTCCTCGGGCCGGAGAAAGGAATCGATCCGGATGATGGCATCACGGTCGATCAGGAGGCTACCGAGAACTGACTGCTCCGCATCGACGTTGTTGGGGGGCAGTCGGTCAATCGCATGCATCGCGACCATCGCGGAGACTCCTCGCACGTAACGGCTCGAGGGAAGGCTCGCGTGGCGGGGTGGGGGCTGAAGGCATCAGCCGCCCGGTCGCGGCACTCAGGATAGGGGTCGAGCCGGGACGTCGGCGGGAAACGCCCCGGCTGACCTGTTATGGGAACGCATCGTGTGGCGCCAGCAGTCCGGGGCCGCGACGACGACTAGCCTTCGAAGGTCTTGACGGCTTCGGTGGCGGTCTCGGTGCCACCCACGGTCTCGTCACCCTCGACGTGCTCGGCCTCGACCGTGACGGTGATCGTCGGGCGGAGCCGGCCGACGAGGTGGACCGTGACCGTGTGGTCGCCGGTCGAGCGGATCGCCTCGGCCAGGACCACCTTGCGGCGATCGATCTCCTCGCCGACCTGAGCCTGGAGCTTCTCGGCGATGTCGCTGGCCGTGATCGAGCCGAACAGGCGGCCGGTGTCGGCGGAGGCGCGAGCCGTGAACGTCAGCTTCTGGCCGTCGATCCGGTCGGACAGTGCCTGGAGCTGAGCTTCCTGCTTGGCGATCTTGCGAGCCTGGACCCGTTGGATCTCGGCGACCTGCTTGAGCTCGCCGTCAGTCGCCAGCGTGGCGAATCCCTTGGGGATCAGATAGTTGCGAGCGTAACCATCCTTGACGGTCACGACATCCCACTTGGCGCCGACCTTCGGGACATCCTCGCGCAGAACGATCTTCATCGACACATGAACCTTTCCGGGAACGTTGCTGGATCATCATCAGTCGACCGGGGGACGCGCGCGCCAACCGGACACGCGAGAATCGCCGCCGCTGCGGTCACTCGAACGACGAATGGTACCACGCCCGGCTACCGGTTGTTCCCGGGAGAGGGCGTGGTAACCATCCGCCGATCAGGCGCGGGCGATGAACTGGGAAGCGACCCAGCCCCCGACGCCACTGCTGGTTCGGACCGAGTACCACGTCAGGCCATTGGCCGTCTGAGGTCCAGCGGTGACGGTGACGATCGTGCCAGCGCTGAGCGTGGTCAGCACGGTGGCGTTGGATCCCGCCCAGGCTCGCACATTGAGCGGGCCGGCGGTGACGCGGACTCGAGTACCGGCCGGATAACCCGTCGCTGGGGGCGTGCTTGGCGATGGGGTCGGTGTCGGCGTCGTGCCCCCTCCCGAGGCCAGTCCAGTCGAGACGACCCACCCATTGCCGTAGGTCGAGCTCCGGACGGGGTACCACGTGTAGCCGCCAGCGACCTGCGGGGCGCCCGTCACCGTGAGCGTGGTGCCGTTGACCAGGACGGTGATGATCGACGAGCCCGTGGTCGGACCACTGCGGAAGTTCAGGGGGCCCTCGACGACGCGGACCGTCGAGTTCACCGGGTACTGGCCAGGAATCGGCGGGTTGGAGGGGGACGGAGACGGCGACGGGTTGGTTCCGCCGCCACGCGCCACGAGGAAGGCGCCGGCTACATACCCGTCACCGAACTGGGTGTTCCGAACCGGATACCATGCATAGCCGCCGGCATTGGTCGGGTTACCTGTCACGGTGAAGGTCGTGCCACTGGTCGCGACGCCGCGAATCGAGGACGACGTGCTCGGGCCGCTCCGGACATTTACCTGTGCGCCGACGATCGCCACGGTGGACCCAATCGCAAACTGTCCAGGCGTGCCGGGATTGGACGGCGACGGGCTGGGCGACGGCTGCTGGGAGGGTGGGGGAGTCGGCTGCGGGCTGGGGTTCGGGTTGATCTGGCCGCTAAACGCCGCCAGGTATGCCCCTGCCACGTAGCCGTTGCCGTATTGACTGCTCGTGACGGGCCACCAGGCGAAGCCCTCGGCCACGGTAGCGGCGCCGGTCACCCGGAGGACGAAGTCCGGCGGGATGATCGCGCCATTCCGGCCACGGCTCGGGCTCGGGCGCAGGATCACGCTCGTCGTGGTGAGGACCTGCGATCCGCTCCGGTAGATGTCGGTCCGAGGACCCTGGCTGGGCGGGTAGCTTGGCGTCGCGATACCGGGGATTCGGAGCTGGCTGGCAATCGACCAGCCACCGCCGTAGCCCGCGCGATAGACGCCGTACCAAACCTGGCCCTCAACCTGGACCGGCCCGTCGGTGATTTGCACCTGGACACCGGATGGCACGTTGGAGAGGCTGTTCCAGACGGCACCCGGGCGAGAGCGCACCGGCATCGAGCCGATGGCCGTGCCGTAAACCGGCTGCACCGGACCAGCACCACCTCCGCCAAGCGTCAGGAAGCGCTGGACCAGCCAGCCCGACCCGCTCGAACTGGTGCGGACGAACCACCAGGTGTCGCCACCGCTCTCGCTGGGTCCACCGGTGATCGTTACGGCCGTCCCGGCAGGCAGCGCCGCGATGACCGCGCCGCCCGACCCGGTCGCGGCTCGCAGGTTAACCCCTGCGGCGTTGGTCGTGGCATTGGCCCCGATCGCGAACCGACCGGTCGTCCCGCCGGACGTGGAGGCAAGGAACGCCGATGCGGCCCAGCCGGTACCGATGTTGGTCCGGAGTTGCCACCAGGTGTACCCGTTGGCCGTCGACGGGCCGGCAAGTACGGTTCCAGTCGTCCCGGAGCGGAGCTGGCCCACGATGCCGCCGGAGGTGGTCGGCTGGGACCGCAGGTTGACGAGGTCCTCCGTGACCCGGACGGTGCCGCCTATTGCGATGGAACCGCCACCGGGAGAACCGCCGGGGTTGCCGACGATCTGGTTGACGGCCTGCCGGATCGAGGGTAGGTCGTCATACAGGAAGTTGCCCGGGCAGGTCGACGCGTTGACATCGCGGTGCGCGCAGATCGTCGGAAGGTTCGGCACCTGGAAGAAGTCCGCAGACCCCAATGGGTTCAGGAATCGCCCCGCATACGCGGTGATCGCGATCACCGCCGAGACAGCAGCCGAATCAGGCTGACGGACGTCAAAGTCGCCCATCACGCCGATACCGGACGACCCCTCGGCGTACTGGAAGGCATGGCCGCCAATGACGTTGGCGCCACCGACGCGACCCTCGTAGATGTTGCCCCGGAAGTCGACCAGATAGTTGTAGCCGATGTCACCCCAACCCTGGGTAATCGTGTGGTAGTAGTAGATCGACCGGATCGCGGCGACCGGGTCCTGGTAGTTCGGCGTGTCCGTGTGGTGGATGATGACGTGTTCCACCTCCCGGTACTCCGGGGGCCAGACCTCGCCCTGGGCGTCGTAGCGCAGACTCTCGTCCGCGCCCCACGAGGCCCGGGAGATGATTCGCGGCCGGGAGACGTCTAGCAGCGAGACGTCGCCACCGACGGCGTCCTGCTCGGACGGCCCATCAGAGCTGTCGAGGTAGGTAAAGCTGAGCCCGGCGATCTGGGCGTAGTTGCCGTTGCCGTCAGCTGTCTCGAACCGGACGTGGTTGGCTGGTGCGGTGAAGACGAGGTCGGCGAAGATCCGGCCGTCGCGGGTCGGCCGACCGAGATCATTCGACGCGGTGACGGTCACTGGGTCGGTGTAGGTCACCCCGTCAGCGCTGAAACTCAGAACCACGGATACGGGGAAACCGACCGAGCCGTCCCAGTGCACTCCGACCGCGGTGAACGTGAAGGTGGTCGCGAACCCATCCGGTCCACCGCCAGACAGTGACTGGGCGCCGACGCCGTCACCACCGTAGACGAAGGTCTCGGCGAGGGTCATGCCCGCCGCATTCTGGGCAAGGGCATTCGACGGTGCCTGTGACGCAGCGAACCCGGTCATGGCCAGGGTACTGAAGGCCGCCGTTGCCTTCATCATGGTGCGGCGATCGAAGCCCACCGGCTCGGCATCGGACCGGATCACCCGCTCCGCGACGTCGCGGTCGGTGTGGTCACTGGTCGACTTACACATGGTCCGGTGTCTCCCCACGCTTAGTTGTTGCGGTCCGGACGCTCGGGAATCAGCCCGTTCCCGTGCGTTCCGGTTCTCATCCGACGGGCACGAACTCCATCGCGATCTTCGCTCCCGTTCGGCAGCGGATAGAGACCACAAATGGCGTGTACGTTCCCTTCGTCTCCCCAGAGATTCGCTGCGAGTGTATCGTAATTCTTCAATCGGGCAACTACTCGTCGGTATCCGAAAGTCCCGCGCGGCGAACCAGCTCGAAGAGCGCGATGGATCCGGCCGTGGAGACGTTGAGCGAGGCGACCCGCCCTGACATCGGTATCTTGACGAGCACATCGCAATGGCGACGCAGATTCGGTCCGATGCCAGGCCCCTCGGCCCCGACGATCAGGACGGCGGGCAGGGGGAGGTCGTCGCGGAACAGATCCACGGACCGCTCGTCATCCTCCAGGCCGATCGCCCAACGACCGGCCTCCTTGGCCCGTTCGACGAAGCGCGCCAGGTTGGGCACCTGCGCGACGGGGATCAGCTCCACGGCCCCGGCCGACCCGTTAACGACGGCCGGGCTGATGCCCGCCGCGCGGTCCTGCGGAATGACGACCCCGGCGACACCGGCGGCTTCTCCTGCCCGGAGCAACGTCCCGACGTTCTGCGGGTCCTGGAGATGATCAAGCACGAGGATCGTTCCCGGCAGTTCCAGCAGGTCCTCGGCGTCGACGTAGGCGTACGGGGCGGCATCGAGGCCAACCCCCTGGTGATTCGCACCGGCGGTCGCCGCGTCGAGTGCCGGCCGGGGAACGGTCTGAACGGCGAGACCGGTCGCGGCGGCGGTCTCCCGCAGGGCGCGGATCCGCTCATCGTCCCGGACCCCATCGGCGATCATGAGCATGTGAAGACGGCGACGGCCACGCAGTGCCTCGGCGACGCCGTTACGTCCGTAGAGCAATTCCCCGCGAACGGACAGTTGTAGTCCGTCAGCGCCACCATCACGCTGGGAACCGCCGGACCGGCCACCGGGTGCGCCGCCAGGGCGGCCACCAAGGGGACCTCCGCTTGGCCCCCGTCGGTTGCCGCGATCCCATGGGCGGTCAGCCGGACGGCCCCCGCCTGGACCAGACTGGCCTCCGGGCCGACGGCGATTGCCCCGATCAGTCATGCTGCCACCGTCCCCCGCCCGGAGCGTCCTCGACCGTCACACCGAGCGAGCCAAGCCGGTCGCGGATGGTGTCGGCAAGTGCCCATTGCTTCGCGCGCCGGAGCTCGTCCCTGACCTCCACGAGCAGATCGATGAAGGGGTCGGCATCGCGGCTGGTGGCTGACGTCGTCGAGAGGTCCAGCCCGAGCACGCTGGCGAGCTCCTTAAGCGTTTCCTGGGCGTGGTGGAATGAGGCATCAGGCCCGTCGGCTCGCGACCTGTTGAGTTGTCTAGCCAGGTCGAAGAGCGCGGCGACCGCTTCCGGTGTGTTGAAATCGTCCGACATGGCCGTGTGGAAGCGGGTCCGGGCCGCGGTGGCCGCTTCCTGGAGCGCTTCCCCCGACTGATCAGAAGCCGAATCAAGCGGTGCAGCCGCCGCGCGTAGTCGGTCCAACCCATTGGCGGCCGCGGTCAGCCCTTCATCCGAGAAGGTCAGCGGGATCCGGTAATGCGACTGCAGGACGAGCAGACGGAACGGCATCGCTCGGCCCTGGTCCGCCAGTTCCCGGATAGTGATGAAGTTGCCCAGCGACTTGGACATCTTCTCCCCGCGAAGTTGCAGTAATCCGTTGTGGACCCAGTAGCGGGAGAACGGGACGCACCCGGACGCGGCCTCGCTCTGGGCGATCTCGTTCTCGTGATGGGGGAAGATCAGGTCGCTTCCGCCACCGTGGATGTCGATCTGCGACCCGAGGTGTGCTTCGATCATCGCCGAGCATTCGATATGCCAGCCGGGCCTGCCCTCGCTGAAGGGGGACGGCCACGATGGCTCGCCCGGTTTGACGGCTTTCCAGAGCGCGAAGTCGAGTGGGTCGTCCTTGCGCTCATCCACGTCGATCCGCGCACCGGACTGGAGATCGTCGAGATTGCGGTGCGACAGCTTGCCGTAGTCGTCGAAGGTCCGGACCCGGTAAAAGACGTCCCCGTCCACCGGGTAGGCGGCGCCGCGGTCGATCAGCCGCTGGATAGTTTCGATGATCGTTGGCAGCTCGTGGGTCGCACGTGGGTAGACCGTCGCCGGCAGGATATTGAGCTCGGACGTGTCACGGTGCCACTGCTCGATCAGGCGCTCGGTGAGATCGGCCGCCGGGATCCCGTCACGGTTCGCCCGGGCGATGATCTTGTCGTCGATGTCCGTGAAGTTCTGCGCGTGCCGGACCTCGTAGCCCCGGTACTCGAGGTATCGCCGGATGACGTCGAAGGTGATCGCTGACAGGCCGTGACCGATGTGGGCACTGTCGTAGACGGTGACGCCGCAGACGTACATCCGGACGATCCCCGGCTCGATCGTCTCGAATGGGGTGGTCTCGCGCCGGAGCGTGTCGTAGAGCCTGATGTCGGGAAGGTTGTTTCCGGCCGGCGATGCCGGAACCGATGAAGGCGTTGTGGTGGACACGGATCAGGGAACCTCTCGCGGGGCCGACCGTCCATCCAGGGACCAGGCGGCAGGGCGGGACAAACGGCAACGGGCCACCATCCGATCAGATGGTGGCCGACGTACACCGATCCCCGGAGCGTTCCAGCCGCCCGACGCGCTCTTCCAGGGTCGTAATCTGCTCCCGCAGCGCCACAGCGAGCTCATCCGGCGACGTGATCCTGATCATCTCTCCCGACTCGGGATGACGCTCACGCAGGATACGGGCGGGTACGCCACCCACCGTCGCGCCCGCCGGGACGTCCTGGACAACGACGGCACCACTACCGACCCGAGCGTCATCACCCACCCGGATCGGCCCGAGGATGGTTGCCCCGGCACCGATCACGACATGGTGGCCGATCGCCGGGTGCCGGGGGCCGGCGTTACGCGAGGTGCCACCCAGTGTCACGCCCTGGTAGATCAGGACGTCGTTGCCAACCCGGGCCGTTTCACCGATGACCACACCCATCCCGTGGTCGATCACCAGACGCCGTCCGATGGTCGCACCAGGGTGAATCTCGATCCCGGTCAGCATCCGGCCGAGATGGGACACCACCCGGGCCAGCAGCCGGTGCTGCCGGGTGAACAGGCGATGAGCCAGCCGGTGGGTAAGGAGGACATGGAACCCGGGATAGGCAAGCACAACCTCGACGGCGGAGCGTGCCGCCGGGTCGTTGGCCCTGATTGCCCTGATGTCTTCCCGGAGTCGTCCGAGGATCATCATTCCCGGTCCTTCATTGGGGCCGCCCCGGCTGGCCGATCCCTAGCTGGAGACAGCGGCTGGTGTCTTCTTCGCCGGCTTGTCTGCCGGGACGGCCTTTGCCGCGGGCTTGTCGGCCGCTGACCTGTCCGTGCCGGTCGCGGGCAAGGCGTCGCCGCTGTCCGAGCTGGCGGCCGGCTTGTCGGCGGCGTCGCTGGCGTCGCTGGCGTCGCTGGCGTCGTCCTTTCGGGGCTTGCCGTCCTTGAGGTCCTTGCCCGACGACTTGCTGTCATTGATGTAGAAGCCGCTGCCCTTGAAGACCACGCCGGGACGCTGGATTACGCGGTGGATGTGGCCCTCACACGTCGGGCAAACGGTGAGTGCATCGTCGGAAAACTTCTGAACGATATCGAACTGGTGGCCGCAGTCGCGGCAGCGATACGCATACGTGGGCATCGGGTCTCCCTCCCGGCAACGGCCAGGAAGCGCTTTCGGTAGTTGAAACAGAACGGTGTCAGTTAACGGGACCGGGCGGGATGAGACGCCCGGCAGTGTAGCCGGGCGCCTTCATCGACTCAAGGTTTCCGAATGAAAGTATCGCCTGTCGTGCGGCGTCCCGGCTAGTCCGCGGGGACGGCGGCCGGTCGCGGCAGCTCGACCATCTCGTCCCAGCGTGGGCCCGACCGCACCTCGGCCTCAAGTGGCACCTTGAGCTCAGTCGCGGTCTCCATCGTCCTGACCACAAGCTCCGCGACGGCCTCGAGATCCGCCTTTGCGACCTCGAGGACGAGTTCGTCGTGTACCTGGAGGAGCAGTCGCGCCCGAAGCGGGCTATCCGTGAGTGCCTCCCGCAGCCGGATCATCGCGATCTTGATGATGTCGGCCGCCGAGCCCTGCACTGGCATATTCATAGCCGCGCGCTCGGCCGTCAGGCGCCGCATGCCGTTGCTCGACGTGAGGTCCGGCAGCAGGCGGCGGCGGCCGCTCGGTGCCGAGACGTAGCCGTTGCGGGCACCTGCCCGGATCGTCTCGTCAAACAGCTCCCGGACCTTTGGCAGGCGGGCCCAGTACTGATCGATAAACCTCTGCGCGTCGGCGTTGCTCAGACCGGAGTCCCGTGAGAGCCCAAACGCCTGCATGCCGTACATCACGCCGAAGTTGACGGTCTTGGCGATCCGGCGCTGGTCACTGGTCACCTGATCCAGTTCGATCCCGTGGACCGCGGCGGCGGTGGCGCGGTGGATGTCCTCACCATTGCTATAGGCCTCGACCAGGAACGGCTCCCCACTCATATGGGCGAGAACGCGTAACTCGATCTGGGAGTAGTCCGCCGAGAGCAGAACAGCATCTTCGAACAGGCGCGACTCCGGTCGCGTGTCTGCGACGAAGGCATGTCGGACACGACGCCCGTCCTCAGTCCGGACCGGGATGTTCTGCAGGTTGGGATTGGTCGAAGAAAGGCGGCCGGTCGCGGCGATGGTCTGGTTGAAGGAGGTATGGACCCGCCCCGTATCCGGGTTGACCGCGAGCGCCAGCGAATCGACGTATGTCGATTTCAGCTTGGTCAGGGAGCGATGCTCGAGGATCATCGCCACGATGGGATGCTTATCGCGCAGGCGCTCCAGCTCGTCGGCGTCGACGGAATAGCCCGTCTTGGTTCGCCGGCCGGACGGCAGTCCGAGTTCGACGAACAGCAGGTCGCCGAGCTGCTTCGGGGAGCCGATATTGACCGCACGTCCGGCCGCCCCCTCGATATCCTTCTCGAGCTGGGCCAGCCGCGTCGCAAGCTCCTCCGAGAACTCGGAGAGGTAATCCGTGTCGACGGCGATCCCGGTCCGCTCCATGTCCACCAGGACAGGGATCAGCGGCAGCTCCTCACCGTAGAGGAGTTCCTCCATCCCGTTCCCCGCGATGCGAGGGGCGAGCTGGTCGGCCAGCATCAGGGTGGATTCGACGTCACCGCAGGCGTACCGGCCGGCCTCGTCACCGTTGACCTGGTCCATCGTCAGCTGCTTGCGACCGGCCCCGATCAGCTCGGTGATCTCGGTCATCTCGACGCCGAGCAGGGTGAAGGACAGGTCCTTGAGCCGGGCCGACGTCTCGCCGACGAGGTAGGCGGCAATCATCGTGTCGAAGGTGATCGTGAACGCGGGGTACCCATGCCGGAGCATGACGAGCAGGTCGTACTTCCCGTGGTGAGTGACGATCTCGAGATCAGGGGCGGTCAGGGCGGGGGAGAGCGCGTCGCGGACGGCTTCGGACGGTAGCTGGGGTCCCTCGTCGATCAGCCGGTGGCCGAGGGGAATGTAGTAGCTCTCCTGCGTGTCGACGGCGATGGCGATACCGACCAGTATGGCGCGCATCGGATCGGTGGCGGTCGTCTCGACGTCCAGGGCGATTCGCCTGGTCTCGCCGATGCGCGCGACGAGCGCGGCAAGCTGCTCCTCGGTCCGAACGATGGTCCGCGTCGGCTCGTGCGTCCGGGCGGCGACGGGCTTCGTCTCCGACTTCGGCTCGGGGAGCTTGTTGAGGAGGGTACGGAACTCTAGTTCGCGGAACAGCTCGAAGGCCGCGCCGCGGTCGTAGTTGCCGACCTCGCTGTGTTCCCAGTCGAGCGCGACGTCGAGGTCGCGGACGATCGAGACGATCCGCTTGGAGTCGATCGCATCCTGGCGGCCGGCGTCCATCGCCTTCTTCGTCCGCTCGGGGGTGATCTCGTCGATGCGCTCGATGATCGTCTCGATTGGGCCGAACTGCTGGAGCAGCGCCCGGGCACCCTTGTCGCCGATCCCCTTAACCCCGGCCACGTTGTCCGAGGTGTCCCCGACGATGGCCTTGTAGTCGGGCACGAGCTCCGGCCCCACGCCGAAGCGCTCGATCACCGCCTCGCGGTCGAACGTCCGAAGGTCGGCGAACGAGCGGCGGCCGGGCAGCACGACGGTGACGCGGTCATCGACGAGCTGGAGCAGGTCACTGTCGCCGGTGACGATCAGGACATCGGCACGATCCTCGCGGGCCAGATGCGTCGAGAGACTGCCGATGACGTCGTCGGCCTCGTAGCCCTTCTCTACCATGATCGGGATGTTCAGCGCCTCGAGGACCCGCATGATGATGCTTAGCTGGTCCTGGAGATCCTGCGGCATGTCTGGCCGGTTGGCCTTGTAGGCGGAGTATTCGTCGTGGCGGAACGTCCGGCCGCCCTCAAGCGCGACGACCGCGTGATCCGGCTGGTGGACGCGCAGCGTCTCCAGCAGCATCGACGCGAAGCCGAACACGGCTCCGACCTGCTGACCACTGGACGTGGCGAGGCCGCCACTGGCGTCCAGCGCAAAGAACGCCCGGAAGATCAGGCCGAATCCGTCGACCAGCATCACCTTCGGCCGTCTGGTTGATTCAGTGGTCGCGTCCGTCCCTGTCATCGTCGAGCTCCCGTCCCAGCCACCGCGGCCCGTCGCCGACCGCTCGCGTCATATTCGAAACGAGTATACGAGGGTGTCCGTTCACCGGAGCGCGTGGAGCTGCCTGACAGGGAGGCGGGGACGAAGCCCGCGTGCAAGGTACGGCGTCGGTTGTTCCCGAATGGCGTGTGATACTTGGCTCGCAGTGGTGATCTGATTCTCCGCGCGCGTCGCGAGACCGCCGGCCCGGCTGGTGGTCGTGGTTGCCGTTCGCTGGCCGTGACGCTTCTGTCCCCCCATCCGAGGAGTCACCCACCGCTCATGGATCCCATGTCCGTCCAGGCGCTTGCCCAGACCACCTGCGATCACGTCGAGCGTGTCGTCGTCGGCAAGCGACGCGAGGTCCAGCTCGTCCTGGTCTCGTTGCTCTGCCAGGGCCACATCCTGCTTGAGGACGTCCCCGGCGTCGGCAAGACGATGCTCGCCAAGACGATTTCCCGCACCATCGGCTGCACGTTCAAGCGCATCCAGTTCACCCCCGACCTGCTCCCGAGCGACGTCACGGGCGTCAGCATCTACAACCAGCACAGCGGCACGTTCGAGTTCCGGGCAGGACCCGTGTTCTCGCAGCTGGTGCTGGCCGACGAGGTCAACCGGGCATCACCGAAGACGCAGTCAGCCCTGCTCGAGGCGATGGAGGAGCGGCAGGTCACGGTCGACGGGACGACCCACGTCCTCCCGTCGCCGTTCGTCGTCATGGCCACGCAGAACCCCATCGAGTACGAGGGGACGTTTCCGCTGCCTGAGGCGCAGCTGGACCGGTTCCTCGTCCGCCTCTCGCTCGGGTACCCGGGCCATGACAACGAGCTGGAGCTGCTGACCCGGCAGCACCACCGCCACCCGCTGGAATCGCTGCCACAGGCGCTCAACGTCCAGCAGTTAGTGGAAGCACAGGAGGCGGTCCGGGCGGTCCATGTCGCACCAGCCGTTGCTGATTACATCGTCACCCTCGTCGAGGCCAGTCGCGTTCACGAGGACGTCTACCTCGGCGCGTCACCGCGTGGTTCGCTGGCGCTCTACAACACGGCGCGGGCGTGGGCGGCGATCTCTGGTCGGGAGTACGTGATCCCCGATGACGTCAAGGCCCTGGCCGAGCCGACGCTCGCTCACCGGCTGATCGTCAGCCCGTCCGCCCGGATGCGCGGCGTCGATGGCCGCGCGATCATGTCCGACCTGCTTCGCCGGATCGCTGTTCCGGGAGCGCAACCTCGCCCCGGAGTGGCGGTTGCCGCGGCGGATCCCAACGGGATCGTCCGTCAGGCCGAGGTGTCGGATCGGGGCGGCTGGCGCGGCCGGCGGGCCGAAGTACCTCAGCGATGAACGTCGCCAAGGCGGTCGCGGTCCTCATCGTGATCTTCGTCCTCGCCCAGTTCACGCCGTGGCCGTACCTCGATGAGCTGCTGATCGTCCTCGTCGGCCTGATCGTGATCGGGTTTATCTGGTCCCGTCTCTCTGTGGCGTCCATCGACGTCATGCGGGTTATCCCTGGGGACCGGATGCAGGTTGCACAGGAGCTGCGAGAGGACGTGACGCTTCGCTCTCGCTCGGTGCTCCCCCGGCTCTGGCTCGAGATCGGCGACCTCTCGACCGTCGCCGGCCACAGCGTCGGCCGGGTGATCAATCTGGGATCGCGCGGCACCGTCTCCTGGTCGACGCGCACCATGGTCGAGCGCCGTGGTCGCTACCGGGTTGGTCCCACCGTCCTGCGTGGCGGCGACCCGTTCGGGTTGTTCACGCGCAACCGTGTCGTTGGAGAGCCGCGGGAAGTCCTGGTTTACCCGGCCGTTGACGAATCCCGCGGGTACGCACCGCCAACCGGGATGCTGTCAGGCGGAGCGGTCGCGGCCGCCCGGGGGGCGACGACGGCGGCTTCAATCGCCTCGATTCGTGAGTACGTTCCCGGCGATCCGCTCAATCGGATCAGCTGGACGACGTCTGCCCGGCGCGGGGAACTGATGGTCAAGGAACTTGAATTCGATCCCTCGTCCGATGTCTGGCTGGTCCTGGACCTCCAGCAGCGGACCCATATCGGCGCCGTCTATCCATCCGGTGCGGGGACGCGGCGTTCGCCGCCTGCGCCTTGGCTGGACACCACCGAGGAGTACGCCATTTCTGCCGTCGCGTCGCTGTCCTCGTGGCTGCTGACTGCCGGGCGGAGCGTCGGCCTGGTTACCACTGGGAACCAGCGGTTCGTTATCCATCCTGAGCGGGGTCAGCATCATCAAATCCGCATGCTGGAGGCGCTCGCGGTCGTCGAGGCCGACGGCGACAGCCCGCTCGAGCAGGTACTGATCGAGGAGGCGCGCCGGTTCACCGGTCCGGCTTCGATCGTGGTCGTCACGGCCTCCACCGACCCGGAGTGGGTCGGCGTTCTCGCCGAAGTCGCCGGCCGCAGCCAGCGGGCCGGCGCGGTCGTAATCCAGCCCGATTCATTCGGTCCGGCAGAGTCAATCGAACGAGTAACTGACGCCCTCGGTGGCGTCGCGATCCGCTCCCATCTCATCGCCTGCGGCGACCAGATCGGAGAGGCGCTGGCGGGCCCGGGAGCGATGGATCTCGGAGGTCGCGCGGACGGCCACAGTGGGCGGTTCCGGGCGATCGAGACGGACGAGGAGGGGACCCATGGCGCATAGATCGGTCGCCGCGCCGATGGCGGGGGAAAGCCGCCTGGCCCGCATGAAGGCGTTCCTGCGGCCCGCCGAGGGGATCATCGTGGTCCTGCTGCAGCTGGTCATAGTGCTGGCCGCCGCGTGGTCGGTGATCGAGGCCGACTGGGTCGACGGGATGCAGGCGATCCCCGCTATCGTGGTCGCGGGGAGCCTGATTGGCCTGGTCCTCGCCAAGGCCCAGGCACCCGATCTCGCCTCACATCTCACGGCTTTCTGGCTCGGGCTGCTCGTCGTCGTGCTCCACACGGCAATCCAATTTCCGCAACTTGGAGAGTCGCTGCCCGTCCGCCTCCGCACGCTCGCCCTGCTGTTCGAAGAGTGGACCACGAGCATGGTCCAGGGCGAACGGATGGATGATCGGTACCTGTTCGTCATCCTGCTCGGACTGACCGGCTGGCTGGTTGCCTACATGTCGGGCTGGACACTCTACCGCCGTGGCTGGGTGACGGCGTCGGTCCTGCTGCCAGGCGCGGTCATCATGATCAACCTCGGGTACCGGCCGGATACCGGTGCTGCTCCGCTCGTGCTCTATGTCGTGGCGGCCGGGTCGCTCGTCGTTGCCCACTTCGCCTACCGGCGCCGCTGGGACTGGCAGCGCCGGGGCCTGCAAGCGCCGTCGTTCATCTCGTCGCGTATCGTGGGGATCGGATTCAACGCCGTCCTGATCGTCACGGTCCTCGCCTGGATCCTGCCGTTCCAGTTGAGGGACGACATCCTCGTCTCGTCCTGGCGGACGATCGAGCAGCCGATCTACGCGGCTCAACAGCGCATCGAGGACCTGGTCGGGGACTTCGCCGGCGAGGGACGCAATCGTGGCGGGTCCTACGCCGCATTCGACGATTCGTTCGATCTCGGTGGCTCGCTCGATCTCTCACAGGACCCGATGCTCGCCTTCGAGCCGGAGTCGGGCACGGCGCCATACCTGGCCGCTCGGCGACTCGACTACTGGGACGGGTACGGCTGGCGGAGTACGGCCGACGAGACATTCGACCAGGGTGAAGGCGCCGAGCGCACGTATTCCTCGCGCATCACCTATCAGCCGGACCAAAATGTCGCGCTGGGCGCCGACGTCCTGGGCGAGCGCGTCGCCACGGGCGGGACTGTCCGGGTGCTGAGTGACACCGGCGACCAGCTCTTCACCCGCGATACGTACGTCGCGAGCGACGAGCCCACGAGCGTCCAGCTCAGCTGGATCAGTCTGGACGGGGAGGCACTCCCGGTGGGCTCGGCCGAGGACATCGTCGCGCTGCCGCTCGACCTGCGATCGATCGCGACCCTGCTCCAGGACCAGACGTACGCCAGCGACGGGCAGGGTGTACTTCCGGTCAACCCGGAGGCGGCAGACCGGGTGACGACGGAGCAGGAGACGCTGGCCGACCGGCTCATCGACGTCGACTGGGTGGTGACGGACGGGCGTGTCGGGAACCTGATCGTCAGTGGACCGGTGCCGGTCTACGACGATGTCGTGTCGGTCACGACCCGCGACGAAATGGCCGTCAACGATACCTATGAAGTCAGCGGTCTCGCCAGCGAGGCGACCGCGGCGGACCTCCGGGCGGCCGGGACCGACTACCCCGAGTACATCGTCGATCGTTACCTCCAGCTGCCGACCACGACGACCGAGCGAACCCGACAACTGGCGAACGAGGTGGTTAACAACGCCGGAGCTGACAACCCGTACGACATGGCGGTGGCCATCCAGAACGACCTTCGCGAGCGCATCCTCTATACGGAGGACCCGCCGAGCCCGCCGTCCGACCAGGACGCCGTGGATTTCGTCCTGTTCGACTCACTCGAGGGGTATTGCGAGTACTACGCCTCCGCGATGACCGTCATGCTCAGGGATCAGGGCATCCCGTCCCGCGTGGTGACGGGGTTCTTCCCGCCCGACTATGACCCGACCGTCAACCAGTACATTTACCGGGAGGCCAACGCCCACGTCTGGGTCGAGGCGTACTTCCCGGGCTACGGCTGGATCCCGTTCGAGCCGACTGCTAACCGGACACCGCCGGACTACGCGACGAACGAGACCTCACCGTCGCCCTCGCCAAGCCCGAGCGAGGAGACGGAGCCGTCGCCCAGCCCGTCCCTTGAGCCGTCGTCCGAATCGACCCCGCCGGTGACGCCGGAGACGTCCGCCGCCGCATCCCCATCGCCGTCCGCCGCGCCGGCCGCGACGACGGATCCGGGGAGCAACGAACCTCTGCTGCCCGAGCCGCTCCGCTGGGCGTTGCTGATCATCGCTGCTCTGCTCCTCGTCATGGTCGTCGTTGGCGCGACGGTCTGGCTCCGGTGGCGGCGTGAGCTCCGGGGGCTGTCTCCTGTAAGTGCGCTCTATGCCCGCGCGGTGCGGCTAGGGTCATGGCTTCGAGTGGGTGTGGATCCGATGACCACGCCGGCCGAGTACGCCGACCGGATCGGACGGTCGGTGCCGGCTGCCCGGCAGCCAGTGCGGATGGTCGTCG
This sequence comes from Thermomicrobiales bacterium, assembly GCA_035944555.1. GTDB lineage: Bacteria > Chloroflexota > Chloroflexia > Thermomicrobiales > UBA6265 > CADCWK01. The sequence continues at coordinate 501,054 of DASZAY010000009.1, read as the reverse complement.
ACCAGTACGCCCGGGAGCAGTACGCTCCACCATCTTCGGCGCCGTCGGAAGCTGTCGGCCAGCGCGCGTGGCTGGAACTTCGGCGCGCCCTCGTCCGGGCATTGCCGCGGCGGCTCTTCGGTCGCCGGTAGCGCAGGCGAGATGGACCAAGTTCCGGTGACGGCAGGGAACCGCTACGGACATCATGCCGAACCGGAACGATGTGGTCAGAGCAGAGGAGACTGGACAATGCGTACCGGCCGGGTCGTCGTCGGCGGAGCGATCAACACCGACCTGGTCGCCACCACTGGCCGGGCCCCGGGTCGAGGGGAGACAGTCACGGGAACCGGCTTCGCCATCTATGGCGGCGGCAAGGGCGCCAACCAGGCCGTGGCGGCAGCGCGTTCGGGCGCTGACGTGGTAATCATCGGCGGAGTCGGGGATGACGCGTTCGGACGGGACCGGCTGGCTGAGCTGGAGGCGGACGGCATCGCGACCAACGCCGTCTCCCGCGTAGGAAGTCATGCGTCGGGCGTCGCGCTGATCACGGTCGAACAGGACGGGGATAATCGGATCCTTTATGTCCCGGGCGCGACGCTGGCGGTCGATGCCGATCATGCCATCGCAGTGCTTGATTCCCAGCCGGTGGCCGTGCTCCTGCTGACACTCGAGCTGGCGCCCGAGGTCATCGACCGGCTGATCGCGCGTGCCAGGGACGACGGGGCAACGATCATTCTGAACGCGACGCCGGAGCCGGAAGGTGCCTCCCGCCTGCTGGGACAGGTCGATGTCCTCGTCGTCAACGAGACGGAAGCACTCGCACTGGCCAGACTCGACGGGAACCGGGAAACCACTCCGGACTGGGAGCAGATCGGCCTGGACCTCGTGGCGCAGGGACCGGGTGCCGTCGTCCTGACATTGGGTGGTGCAGGAGCCATGGTAGTCACCGTGGAACGAGTCAGTCGGATCCCGGCGATCGTGGTCGACGTGGTCGACACGACTGGCGCGGGAGACACGCTCTGTGGGGCGCTGGCGGCCGCGCTGGCACGTGGGCTGTCTCTGGAGGACGCCGTTCGGCACGGGGTCGTCGCTGGCTCCCTGGCCTGTACCGTCGCCGGCGCCCAGCCATCCATCCCCCGCCTCGACGAGATCGTCTCCCGGTTGGATCAGTAAGGTCGGCTGTGAGGCGACACGTGAGGCGACACCGGGGAAAACCAGACGGGCGGCCGGATCAGATCCGGCCGCCCGTTTCGGTTGCTCTGGCGGAAGGGGAGGGATTCGAACCCTCGACCGGTTTCCCGGTACCCGCTTTCCAGGCGAGCGCACTAGGCCAACTATGCGACCCTTCCCCGGCATGGTGTGGCGATTGTTCGCCTGTGAGACGTGGCGGGCAAGGTGGGATTCGAACCCACGGAGGCTCATCACCTCACCGCTTTTCGAGAGCGGCACCTTCAACCACTCGGACACCTGCCCGCCAGAGAGTATAGCGTGTCGAATCGAATCGGCCAAGTGGATGACAGGCGTACGGTCGGCCCATACGTCGGCCCCCGGAAGTTCCTCATACCGCGCTGGTCTCGAGCGGCGGGGGTGGCGAGCCTTCCGGGCGAACCCGAAGTTTGGCCGCGTACATTGCCCGGTCGGCGCGCTCGACCAGGTCGTTGAGCGTCTCATCGCCGGTGGAGTAGGCGGTCCCGACGCTCAGCGAGGTGAGGTCATCGAACCCGTTGGTGATCCGGTAGCGGTCATCCAGGCGCTGGATCAGTGCGTCGATCTCGACCTGGCCAGCACCCGAGATGGCCAGGGCGAACTCGTCTCCGCCGATACGGCCGGCGAAGGCCGGGCGCCCGATCTCCTCGACCGCTTCGGCGAGGATGGCCGAGAGGCGTACGAGAACGCCGTCGCCCGCCGCATGCCCGTACAGGTCATTGATGGACTTGAAGTGATCGAGATCGAGGATCAGCACCCAGAAGGTCGTGCCGTGATTGCGGGAGCGGACCAGCAGCTCGCCGGCCAGCCGGAGCCAGACCTTCCGGTTCAGGAGTGCCGTTAGCCCATCATGGCGTGCTTCCCACGTCGTGATCTGGCCGATTCGGGCCTCCCGCACCTGGGAGCGGGAGACGAGGACGAACACCGCCACATTGAGGAGCAGGCAATTGGACGCAAAGATCAACCCGCGGAAGATGGCATCGTCGTCGGGCGAGCCGACCAGCATCACAAGCGTTGGCAGGGTGAGCAGGATCAGCGTGCCGACGACGAAGTGCCATGTCCGGGGCCAGACGAAGATGGTTAGAACACTCAGCAGACCGCAAAGGGCCAGGTTGAGTGCGCCGCCGGCGACCCACTGATGAGTCACAACGGCGGCGCCAATCGCGAAGAAGGAGACGAAGAGGATGAGCACCACTCCCGTCGTCTCGACCATGCCGCGGCGCGACGAGACCATGATCACCGGAACGAGGAGGAGCATCGCGACAACCGTTCCGGCGAGTTGCGGCATGTCATCCGTGAGGACCGGAGATCGCACCCCGGCCAACACCCAGTTGAGTCCAAGCATCAAGGCCGCTGCCGCCATCATCCAGGGCGCGGTGTCAGCGATCTGACTACGGACTCGGGCGGAGCGAGCGGCCCTGCGGTCGAAGGCGACAGGCGTCATCGGTAGTCCTTGACTCGCGGGGCGACGATGGGGGCACTGAAGGAGTGCCCGGCCAGGACGGCCCGTGACCAATATCTGAACGGCCGCCGGGCTGCCTGAACGATGCAGAAGGTTTGCGCTTATGGTAGCCACCGCCGGGCCGGAATCAACCCACGACAACCAGGGAAACCCACCAGCGCGCGGGATCAGGACAAACGTCCTGATCCCCCGCGCTCCGCTTGTAGAACCATCTAGGTGCCACGTGGTCGGGCGAGGTTATGCCCCTCAAGAGGAAAAGGAGAGAGGCCACCGATTGTTCGGTGGCCTCTCTTCACTGGTATGCCCGGAGGGAATCGAACCCCCGACCTTTTGGTCCGCAACCAAACGCTCTATCCCCTGAGCTACGGGCACATCTCGTGTGCGCGGATCAGTATAGCAGGTCTGTCCACGATTGCCAGCCAGACCGGGTCTGCCTCACCATCGCTTGCGGTGATGGGCCCTGATCCGTAACCGGGCGCGACTGGCTGCTGGTATCTGTTCTCAGATAGTGACGCTGGCCGTATCATGCGGATTCATGATCAGTGGCGTAGTCGTCGTGCCGGGAATTCCTTCCGGCGGAGGATCCAGCAATGCAGCAGCGCGTTCGTGGCGGTCTGACTGAGGGGATCGGCCGGGGCACCGGCCTGCTCTCGGAGTTCAAGGAATTCATCCTCCGCGGCAACGTCGTGTCCCTGGCGGTCGCCGTTTTGATCGCGTCAGCGTTCGGCGACGTCGTGACCTCACTGACCGAGAACATCATCACGCCGTTCATTGGGATGTTCGGCGGCACGCCGGACTTCTCCGCCCTGTCATTCACCATCAACGAGTCGCAGTTCAGGTATGGCGCCTTCATCAACGCCGTCATCGCCTTCCTCATCGTCGCCGCGATCATCTTCTTCTTCATCATCAAGCCGATGAACGCACTGATCGAGCGGTCCAAGCGGGAAGCTCCCGCCGATCCGACCGACAAGAAGTGCAGCGAGTGCCTGAGCGACATTCCCATCGCCGCCCGCCGCTGCAAGTTCTGCACGTCGGAGCAGCCGGCCGTGGCTGCCTGACTGCCCGTTCCGCTGATGACAAGGGAAACGGCCGCCGGTTGATCCCGGCGGCCGTTTCCCAACTTCTGCGGCTCGGTGGCGGAGAGGGAGGGATTTGAACCCTCGAAGGGGATTTAAGTCCCCTTACTCGCTTAGCAGGCGAGCGCCTTCAACCACTCGGCCACCTCCCCAACGAATGCGGTGCGATCATAGCAGATTGCTACCTGTGATGACGATCATGCTCGAGCGGAAGGATCGCTGATGTCCCAACGGCCTGCCTCCCGTCCCGGCGTCGCTCGGGTTGGGTTCTTCGTCCTGGCATTCCTCGTCCTCCAGCATGCGCCCGCTGCCGCTACCCAGACGCCGACGGTCGAACCACGCTTCACCGACGCCACCTCGTCCCTCCTCGTGGGTCAACCCGACGAGCCCAAGTTCAGCATGGCAGCCATGGCGGCCGACCTTGATGACGACGGGGACCTCGATCTCGTGATCGCCTCGGAGTACGCGCCGAACCGGATCCTGATCAACGACGGCAGCGGCGGCCTTACCGACGAGAGCGACACGCGACTACCCCGGATCGTTGGCGACCACGAAGACATCGCCATCGCTGACTTCGATCGGGACGGCGATCTGGATCTCGTCTTCGTGGGTGAGGACGACCAGGTCAACGGCTACCATCGGAACGACGGGTCAGGTGTCTTCGACGATTCGACGGACATGCTGCCGGCCCGCGCAACCTCGAACGCCGTCGTAGCGGTTGACATCGACGACGATGGCGACCACGACCTGATCATCGGGAATAACGGTCAGGACTTCGTCTTCGTCAACGACGGGCAAGGCGGCTTCTCCGATGAGACGGCGGAGCGCTACCCGGCCTCGGATGACGTCACGCAGGACATCGGGACAGGCGACTTCGACAGGGATGGCGACATCGATCTGGTGCTCGGCAACGAGGACGGCAATCGATTGCTATTCAACGACGGCACTGGCCGGTTCGCCGATGAGACCGACGGCCGCTTGCCGGCCAACGCCGAGGAGACGCGCCAGGCCGTGGTCGCCGACGTCGATGAGGACGGCGACCTGGACCTCTACTTCGCCAACGTGGCGCTGTTCGCGGAAGGAGTCGACGCGCAGGACCGACTGCTCCTGAACGACGGTACAGGATCCTTCACCGACGTGACCGCATCACACCTGCCGACCGACGACGAGAATACCTTCAGCGGTGCCTTCATCGACGTTGACCGGGACGGCGACCAGGACCTGGTCACCGGAAGCACCACGGACCTGAGTGGTGAGAGCGCAACGAATCCGATCCGCGTGCTGGAAAACGACGGGACCGGCCGCTTCGCCCCGGTGGATGGTGTGGTGGCCGCCGATGTGACGGCCAACACGTTCGACGTTGAGGTCGCTGACTTCGACCGGGATGGCCAACCAGACCTGTTCGTGGCCAGCCGGGGTCAGACGGACCGACTGCTTCTCGCCGGGCCAGCCAGATGATTCACCAGCTGGCCGCCGCGATTACTTCAGGTTGACCTGCCAGGCCACGCCGTAGCGATCCTGCAGCCAGGCGTACCGCTTGCTGAAACCGTAGGAGTCATCCGGCATGAGAAAGACTCCGTCCGTGCCGAGGCCTTCGAGCACGCGCTCGTAGTCGTCGACGCTCTCGCAGTCCAGCCAGAGGGACGACGCCGGCGTGAAGGTGAATTGATGGACGGGTGGGCTGTCGAACGCCATGACGACGGTCTGGCCGATCCGGAAGGTGGACATCTGGACCTGGCCCTCGATGCCGTTGCCGCCGGCTTCCCAGTGGGTGAGGATCTGGATCTCGCTGTCCGGGATCGTCTCGGTGTACAGCCGGATGGCGGCCTCACAGTCGCCCTGGAACATCAGGAACGGCGTGGCAGTAGTCACTGGGTGTCTCCTCTGTCGGTCGGATCGTCGTCAAGGAAGTGTCGCAGGCGGTCGAGGGCGTCGTCCCACTGGGAGGCGGCCCGGTCGAGGTAGTCACGGCCGGTGCGAAGACCATCCGGTCTCAGCTGATAGCGATGTTCCCGGCCGACATGCTCACCCGTCACGATTCCCGCCTGCTCGAGGACAGCCAGGTGGCGCGTGATGGCCTGACGGGTCTGTGGGAGGTCATTGGCCAGCTGGGCGATCGGATGCGATCGGCCGTCGCCGAGCCGACGGATCAGGGCCAGGCGGGTCGAGTCGCCGAGCGCGGCAAAGACGACCACGGCTGCCCGGTCGTCGTCCTGCGCCAGCGATCGCTCAGCCATCGACGTAGCGCCGGATATTGTCTGTCTGGATGCTCCAGCCTTCGTTGTTGCTCCGGAACGCCTCCAGCCGGCGAGGATCAGCCAGACCATCGAAACCGGACTCGGTGATCGTCAGGCGGGTTCCCGTGCCATTCGCTTCAAGGCGGAACTCGACGAGCGTCGTCTGCTCGTCCGACAGGTCTACCCCTGGGTCCACATCGTAGGGATGCCAGGTGAAGGCGAGGACATTGGGCTCGTCCATCGATGTCACCTGGACCCGCCACGGCGCGCCTTCGTACCCCTTGGTCGTGATCCGTCCCGTGCTCACTTCGCCGGCCGCGAAAGGGCCATCGAGGTCGACCTCGAACCATTCGCCGAACTCTCGATGGTCAGTGATCGCCCGCCAGACTCGCTCAATCGACGCCCTCAATTCGACGGTTCGCTCGATCCGGTCGGTCATAGCTGTCATCTCGTCTCCCTCCCTCATGCAAGCATTTCATTGCGCGATTTTGCCCGAGCGCAATACTAAATGCAACATCGGGGTTGCATATCAGTCGGCGATAGAGACTCGGCAGTGGACAGACAGACAACAGGACGGCCGATCCCACAGGTGGGATCGGCCGTCCTTGATCACGACTGTATGGCGGAGAGGGAGGGATTCGAACCCCCGGGGCTTGCGCCCGGCCGTTTTCAAGACGGCAGCCTTAAACCACTCGGCCACCTCTCCGGGTGCGCTGGCGGAACCAATTATACCGCAGGCAGGGAGGTGAACCTGGCGCTTTACCGGCCCTACCTCCCTGCCGAATCTCGACCGGGCCCGTTTTGCTCGGCTCAGAATAGCCTTGTCAGCTGGCGGCCCCAGCCACCGCCTGCGCAGCACCGTTGCCGATCGGGCGCTGCTGGCCGATCCGCTCCTGGCCGCCCATGTACGGGCGAACGGCCTCCGGAATGTCGAAGGTACCGTCCTCGTTCTGGTAGTTCTCGATGATCGCGATGATCGTCCGCGGCAGGGCCAGGCCCGATCCATTGAGCGTGTGGACGTACTGGGGACGCCCGCCCTCGGGCCGGTAGCGGATGTTGGCGCGCCGGGCCTGGAAGTCGCGGAACGTCGAGATCGACGACACCTCCAGCCACTCCTCGACGCCCGGAGCCCAGACTTCGAGGTCGACCTTGTTGGCCGCCGTGAACGACAGGTCGGCCGCGCAGATCTGCAGGCGGCGATAGGGGAGTCCCAGCCCTTCGAGGACCGCCTCGGCATCGCGCTGCAGCGCCGCATGCTCGTCGTCCGAGGTCTCGGGGGTGACGAACTTCACCATCTCGACCTTCTCGAACTGGTAGCCCCGCTTGATGCCCCGTACGTCGCGCCCACCCGAGAGCTGCTCGCGCCGGAAGCAGGGGGTGTGGGCGACGTGATAGATCGGCAGCTGCTTCTCGTCGAGGATCTCGTCCCGGTACAGGTTGGTGACCGGAACTTCAGCAGTCGGGATCAGCCACTTGTCCTCTTCGGCGTCGCGGAACAGCGTCTCGGCGAACTTCGGCAGATTGCCGGTTCCGACAAGCATCTGGGCCGGAACAAGGTAGGGAGGGGCCACCTCCTGGTAGCCGTGCTTCTGGGTGTGCAGATCGAGCATCCACTGGATCAGCGCCCGCTGCAGCCGGGCGAGGTCGCCGCGAAGCACCCAGTTGCGCGAGCCGGCGACCTTGACGCCCCGCTCGAAGTCGATCAGCCCAAGCGGCTCGGCGATGTCCCAGTGCGGCTTGGGCTGGAAGTCGAAGGTCCGCTTCTCGCCGACCTCGCCGGTGACGACATTGTCGTCCTCACTGGCGCCATCAGGTACATGCTTGGCCGGCAGGTTGGGGACGCGGAGCTGTGCCTGGTGCAGCGATTCGTCCACGGTACGGATGCGGTCGTCGAGCTGGGCGATCCGGTCGCCAAGCGCGCGCATCTCGGCCATGAGTTGCTCCCGAGCTTCGGGCTCCTTGGTCCGTCCGACCTGCTTGGAGCCGACGTTGCGCTCGGCCTTGAGCCCGTCACTCTCCGCGACGAGGGCGCGGCGCTGCTCGTCGAGCGCGATGATCTCGTCGATCGGCGCGTCGGCATGCAGCCGCGCGATCTGGGCTCGGACGTAGTCGGGCTGGGTGCGGATCAGGTGCAGGTCGATCATTGGTCGTCTCCGTCGTCGCGCCAGTCAGGGTGCGCCTGACTGGTCCCGGCGCTCATCAGCGGGTCATGGTAGCTGATCGGGACCGACCGGCGAAGACGCGGCACGGCCCGCCCCGGCGGCGGAGCCGGAGCCGGCTGACCAGTCACGGGCGGGGTGGTACGACCCGGCGACCGTGCCGGGGCAACCGCCTCCGGCTAGGGAGATGACCGGCGCAGGGAGGATGAGGAGGCGGGAAGGGGAACGAATCCCGGCAGGAACTTCTCCCAGGCGTGATCCAGGCGCTGATCGAGGCGGCGCTCGATGGCGTAATAGGCGCCGGCTCGGGGCTCGTGTGGCGTGGTCCGTAGATCCATCTTGCACTGCATAAGGGTCTTGCCACCCTTGCGGTGATTGCACGACTTGCAGGCCGTGACCAGGTTCTCCCATGAATGTCCCCCGCCCAGTGAGCGCGGGTTGATGTGGTCGATGGTGAGGTCGCCGCCATGGCGCCCGCAGTACTGGCAGGTGAAGCCGTCGCGGATGAAGATCTCACGCCGGGTGAGCTTCACACGCGGTCGGGGACGCCGGATGAGATACATCATCCGGATCACGGACGGCCACGGGAAGACGCGCGTCGACGCGCGGAGTCCGTCGGGCCGGCTCTCAAGGATCTCTGCCTTGCCTTCGATAACCAGGACGAGGGCTCGGCGGACGCTGCAGACGTTCAATGCTTCGTAGTTCTGGTTGAGAACCAGGACCGATCGATTCACCCTGCGTACTCCGTCCAGCGGGATCAGGGTTGCCGGGAATGCCTTCGCACCAGGCGCCGGGTGCAACCGCAGCCATGGTCACGATACGACCGACGGTATGGTAACAACGCGCCGGAACCGAGACAACGATTCCGGCGCGCTTGCTTGTCAACGTCATGTTATCCCGGCTGGGCGGCCGGATTCGCCATTCTTGGGGCTGGCTAGTCCGCCGCGATCGCCTGGGGCTCCAGGAGGCGCCGAAGAAACTGCCCCGTCCAGGAGTGGTCGGTTTCGGCGATGGTCTCCGGCGTGCCTTCGGCGATGATCTGGCCACCGCCGGAGCCGCCCTCCGGCCCGAGGTCGATCAGCCAGTCAGCCGATTTGATCACGTCGAGGTTGTGCTCGATCACGATGATCGTGTTGCCGCCATCCGCCAGCCGCTGGAGCACGCCGAGCAGCCGCTCAATGTCGGCGAAGTGCAGGCCGGTCGTCGGCTCGTCGAGGATGTAGACCGTCTTGCCGGTCGCCCGCTTGGACAGTTCCGAGGCCAGCTTGACGCGCTGCGCCTCACCGCCCGACAGCTGCGTGGCCGGCTGGCCGAGCCGGATATACCCCAGCCCGACATCCTCCAGCGTCCGCATCTTGTTGGCGACGGCCGGCACGTTGGCAAAGAAGTCGACGGCCTCGGTTACCGTCAACTCAAGGACGTCGGAAATGCTCCTGCCCTTGTAGAGGATCTCCAGCGCCTCCCGGTTGTATCGCCGCCCCTCGCAGACCTCGCAGGGGACGTAGACATCCGGGAGGAAGTTCATCTCGATCTGGATGACGCCCTCGCCCTTGCAGGCTTCGCAGCGGCCGCCCTTGACATTGAAGGAGAACCGGCCCGGCTGATACCCGCGGGCCTTGGCCTCCGGCATCGCCGCGTACAGCTCGCGGATCGGCGTGAAGACACCGGTGTAGGTGGCGGGGTTGGATCGTGGCGTCCGACCGATCGGGCTCTGGTCAATCTCGATGATCTTGTCGACGTGCTCGATGCCGTCGATCCCGGCGTGCTTGTCGGGGAGAGCCTTGGCGCCGTGAAGATCCTGCGCCAGGCGCTTGTAGAGCGTGTCGGTGACGAGCGTCGACTTGCCAGAACCAGACACGCCGGTGACACAAGTGAAGGTGCCGAGCGGGAAGTCGACCGTGACGTCACGGAGGTTGTTCCCGGACGCCTTCCGGACCCGCAGCTTGTGGCCGTTGCCCGTCCGGCGCCGCTCGGGCGTGGCGATCTGGCGCCGACCGGAAAGGAACTGACCGGTCAGGCTCTCGGGCGTGGCAAGGACCTGCTCATACGTCCCGTTGGCGACGACATGACCACCGTGCTCTCCGGCACCTGGTCCGATGTCGAGGATCCAGTCGGCGGCGCGCATGGTGTCCTCGTCGTGCTCGACGACGATCAGCGTGTTGCCGATGTCCCGGAGCCGCTCGAGGGTCTTGATCAGCTTGGCGTTGTCCCGCTGGTGGAGCCCGATGCTCGGCTCGTCCAGGATGTAGAGCACGCCCATCAGACTGGAGCCGATCTGGGTTGCCAGCCGGATCCGCTGGGCCTCGCCTCCCGACAGCGTGTTGGCCGACCGGTCGAGGGTGAGGTAGTTCAGTCCGACATCCACGAGGAACCCGACCCGGTCGCGGATCTCCTTGAGGATCTGCCGGGCGATGATCGCCTCCCGGTTGGACAGCGTCATGTCGGCATCGGTGAGTTGGGGATTGGCGATCCCCTTGGGCGTCTTGACCCCGACGCGACTGAGCGCCACGCCGTCAGCGAGGTCGGCGAAGATCGCCTGGAGCTCGTGGACCGGCCCCTGGGTGTAATCGATGATGGACCGGCCGCCGACGGTTACCGCAAGGACTTCCGGCTTGAGCCGGGCTCCGTTGCAGGTCGGGCAGGGGCGGGCGGCCATGTACCGCTCGATCTCTTCCCGGACCCAGTCGCTGCTCGTGCCCTGGTAACGCCGCTTGAGGTTCGGGATCACGCCCTCGAAAGTGACGTTGTAGGTCTTGGACCGGCCCGACGCGGATGTGTACTTGACCGTGACCTGCTCCTTGGTCCCGTTCAGGATCAGGTCGAGGTGCTCCGTCGAGAGTTCGCGCACCGGGACGTCCAGCCGGAAGCCGAACTTCTCGGCTGCCGCCTCGAGCACACCTCCGAACCAGCGCTGGCTGTCCTGCCCGACGGTCTGCCAGGGACGGATCGCGCCCTCGTTGAGCGTCAGGTCATGGTTGGGGATGACGAGATCCGGCTCGAAGACCATGGTCGTGCCGAGGCCGGTGCAGGCCGGGCAGGCGCCATGGGGATTGTTGAAGGAGAAGGTTCGCGGCTCGATCTCGCCGAACGAGAACCCGTCGTACGGGCAGGCGTAGCTCTCGCTGAAGAGGATGTCCTCGCCCGGGCCTTCGGGGTCGACCTTGTTGGCGATTGCGAGTCCCTCGCCGATCCGCAGGCAGGTCTCCAGCGACTCGATGATCCGGACGCGCTCGGGGTGCTCATCCTCGTCAGGGTGCTCGTGGCGGACCACGATCCGGTCGACGACGACTTCGATCGTGTGCTTCTTGGTCTTGGCAAGCTTGATCGGGTCGTCGATGTTGACGATCGCGCCATCCACGCGGAGGCGGACGAAGCCCTGCCGCCGGATCTCGTCGAAGACGCCCGCATGCTCGCCCTTGCGGTCACGGATCACCGGCGCCAGAAGCATCAGCCGGGTGCCATCCTCGAAATCAAGGATCTGCTGGGCCATCTGCTGGACCGACTGGCGTTCGATCGGCCGACCGCACTTCGGGCAGTGCGGGTGGCCGGTCCTCGCGAACAGCAGGCGGAGATAGTCGTAGATCTCCGTCACAGTCCCGACGGTCGAGCGGGGATTGCGGCTGGTGCCCTTCTGGTCGATGGAGATGGCCGGCGACAGCCCCTCGATCGCGTCCAGGTCCGGCTTGTCCATCTGGCCGAGGAACTGGCGGGCGTAGGCGGATAGCGACTCGACGTAGCGACGCTGGCCCTCGGCGAAGATCGTGTCGAAGGCCAGCGACGACTTGCCCGATCCGGACAGCCCGGTGAAGACGACCAGCTTGTCCCGGGGGATGTCGATGTCGATATTCTTGAGATTGTGCTCGCGGGCGCCGCGGACGATGAGTCGGTCCTGGTAGGGCATGGTGGATGGGCTCCCTGCCGGGACGAGGCAGTCGGGGCGGTCCCGGGATCAGGCGGCGTGACGCAGGCGGGCGAACGATGGTGCCGCCCTGTCAACGAACACATGTGCTAACTCTGAAGGATAGCACGGATCTGGGTGACCGTACACTCCATAACTGGTGCCGCCGACGGCATCCGGGATGAGCCGGATCAGCCTGACAGTTGACAGGGACACCAGGAGATTCGCACACTATTCAGGACGATCGATGACCGGGAAGAGTAGGGTGTCTGCCCGACAGCAAGCGCTGGCCATTGGCTGAGAGTCCGCGCAGGGGTTCAGGACATCGCGAAGGTCGCCCGCAAGAACGTCGCCCCACGTCGGGGCCGGGTTCGCCCGTTACCGCGAATCGAGTGCACCCCTGTCGGGCCAGATGCCCGAGGGGTGAAGCGAGGTGGTACCGCGGGTTGACCCGTCCTTGCGCGAATGATCGCGCCGGGCGGGTTTTGTTGTTTTCGGATTCATGCCGCCGTCGTCCACGTCCCCATCCCACCGCACCACCTGACGGGAGTCACCCATGACCGAGACCGGAACCACCACCGAGAGCCAGGAATTAAGCAAGAGCTACGACCCGACGTCGGTCGAGCGAGGCATGTACGACGGCTGGGATGCCGCCGGGTATTTCGCACCCCAGGATGGCGTCGGCCGGGCCGAAGGTGACCACCCCCCGTTCGTCATGGTGATGCCGCCGCCCAACCTGACCGGCGAGCTGCACGTCGGGCACGCCATGTTCGTCACGCTCGAAGACATCATGGCGCGCTGGAACCGGATGATGGGCCGGCCGACGCTGTGGCTGCCGGGCGCCGACCACGCCGGGATCGCCGGGCAGTGGGTGGTGGAGCGCCAGCTGGCCCGGGAAGGCCTGACCCGACATGACCTTGGCCGGGAGGCGTTCCTCGAGCGAGTCTGGGCCTTCATGGATTCCTCCCGCGGGCGCGTCCGTGAGCAGATGCGGATCCTCGGTGCGTCGACCGACTGGTCCCGCTTCGCGTTCACCATGGACGAGGGCCCGAGCCGCGCGGTGCGGACGGTGTTCAAGCGGCTCCACGACAAGGGGCTGATCTACCGCGGCACGCGCCTGATCTCCTGGTGCCCCCGCTGCCGAACCGCGCTATCCGACCTGGAAGTGGTCTACCGGGACGAGGACAGCTTCCTCTGGACCCTGCGGTATGCCGTCGAGGGCGAGCCGGGCCGCATGGTCGAGGTCGCGACGAGTCGCCCCGAGACGTTCTTCGGCGACACCGCCGTGGCGGTCCATCCCGATGACGAGCGCTACGGCGACCTGGTCGGCAGGAACGTGATCCTGCCGATCATCGGGCGGTCGATCCCGGTCGTGGCGGACGCGCACGTGGACCCGGCGTTCGGGACCGGCGCCGTCAAAGTCACGCCCGCCCACGATCCCAACGACTACGAGATCGGGCAGCGCCACGACCTGCCTCAGATCACGGTCATGAACCTCGACGGCACGATGAACGCTGAGGCCGGACCGTTCGAGGGCATGGCGATCCGGGAGGCACGGGAGGCTGTCGTTGCCAGGTTGCAGGCAGACGGCGCACTCGGCGAGGTCCGGCCTCACAGCCACTCGGTCGGGCACTGCGACCGCTGCGGCACGGTCGTCGAGCCGATGATCAGCAAGCAGTGGTTCCTGGCGATGGAGGGGTTGGCGCAGCCAGCCCTTCAGGCCGCCTACGACGGCTCGCTGACCTTCGTCCCCGAGCGACACAAGGGCATCTACACCAACTGGCTGGAGAACATCCACGACTGGTGCATCTCCCGACAGCTCTGGTGGGGACATCGCATTCCCGTCTGGTACTGCGAGGCGCCAGGCTGCTCGGAGACGATCGTCTCGGATGCCGAGACCGTCGAGAGCTGCCCGAGCTGCGGCGGGACCGTCCGGCAGGACCCGGACGTGCTGGACACCTGGTTCAGCTCCGGCCTCTGGCCGTTCTCGACGCTCGGCTGGCCCGACCAGACCGACGACCTCCGCCGGTTCTATCCCGGCTCGGTGATGGAGACCGGCTACGACATCATCTTCCTCTGGGTGTCACGGATGGTCTTCTTCGGCCTCGAGATCATGGGGGAACTGCCCTTCCACACCGTCTATCTGCACGGACTCGTCCGCGACGCGGAGGGGGCCAAGATGTCCAAGACCAAGGGCAACGTGGTCGACCCGATCGCGATGAGCGAGCAGTACGGGGCCGATGCGCTCCGGTTCGCCTTGATGACGGCCGGCTCCCCGGCCAACGACATCAAGATCGGCCCGCAGCGCGTTGAGATGGCGCGCAACTTCGGGAACAAGCTTTGGAACGCGACCCGGTTCGCCCTCGGCGCCATCCGGGAGAGCGGCGCGACCGTCCGGGTCGACGACGACGGTCCGGTTCGGCCGACGGCCGAGGCGTACGGGCTGACGGTGACGGATCGCTGGATTCTGAGCCGCCTGGATGCGACCACGGCGTCGGTGACCCAGCAGCTGGAGAACTACCAGTTCGGTGAGGCCGCCCGCCAGTTGCAGGACTTCACCTGGTCGGAGCTTTGCGACTGGTACATCGAGGCGGCCAAGGTCCGGCTGCGAGGCACGGAGGATGAGCGAGCCTGTGTGGCGCAGACGCTGGCCTTCGTGCTGGAGCGCAGCGTCCGGCTGCTGCATCCGTTCATGCCGTTCCTGACCGAGTCGCTGTGGCAGGCGCTGCCGCATCGTGGCGAGAGCATCATGATCAGCGCCTGGCCCGCCGCCGGTGAGCCGGACACGGCCGCCGTGGCGACGTTCGACACGCTCTGCGAGCTGGTCCGGGGCATCCGTAACGCCCGGGTGGAATCCGGGGTCGAGGCCGGGCGCTGGATCGAGGCCCGGGTGTTCGCCGGACCCCAGGCCGCAGCGCTGGAGGAGGTTCGCCGGGAACTCGCCACCCTGGCCCGGGTGTCGCTAGACACGCTGGTCATCTCGGCCGAGGAACCACACGCGGTCGAGCAATCCATCACCGTCGTGGCCGGTGACGTGTCGGCGGCGCTCCCGCTGGCCGGCATGATCGACCTGGACGCGGAGCGGGACCGTCTCCGCAAGGAGATCGGCGAGGCGGAGGCTGAGCGGACCCGGGCCAACGCCCAGCTCGGCAACGAGGCATTCGTCGCCCGGGCACCGGAGAAGGTGATCGAGGTCCAGCGCAAGCGGCTGGCGACGGCCGAGGAGCAGGTCGCCGTGCTGACCCGGCGCCTGGCAGAGCTGGGATGACGCCGCCCATCTCCGACGACACCCTGGACCGGGACTTCTACGAGAAGTCACCGGTCCTGGTCGTTGCCCGGGAACTCCTGGGGTGTGTCCTCGTCTCCCGCCTGGGTGGCACACTGACGTCGGGCCGCATCGTCGAGACCGAGGCCTACGCTGGTCTCGATGATCCCGCTTCGCACACTGTCCGGTTGAGCCGGTCACGGGCGCGAATGGGCGGCCATCCAGGACTGGCTTACGTCCACCGGTCGTATGGCCTCCACGACACGCTCAACGTCGTCACCGGCGCCGTTGGGGAACACGCGGCCGTCCTCATCCGGGCGCTCGAGCCGGTCGACGGGCTGGAGGTCATCCGGGAACGACGGGCAGCGCCGACCATCGCCGACCACCGGCTGCTCGCCGGGCCGGGCAACCTGGCCCGTGGGCTGGCGATCGGCCTGTCCAACGACGGGCGAGACCTCACGGCCGACCCCGAGCTGCACATCACTCGGGGAGAGCCGCCGGCCAGCATCCACGCTTCTCCCAGGATCGGGATCACCAAGGCGGCCGACTGGCCGTGGCGGTTCTTCGATGCGGACTCCCGGTCGGTATCGGCTCATCGGCGGGGCACCCTGGTGACATAACGTCCCACCTGATGCGGGTATCATTGGGAGAAGAACAGCGTCCCGCTCCTGGAGTCATCCCATGCCAATTCGCCTGCTCGATGAGCGCGTCATCGGCAAGATCGCCGCCGGTGAGGTGATCGAGCGACCGGCCTCCGCCCTCAAGGAACTCGTCGAGAACAGTCTAGATGCCGGCGCGACCTCGATCTCGGTGGCGCTGGAGAAGGGCGGCTCGGGGCTGATCGAGGTCGTCGACGACGGCTCGGGCATCCCGGCGGACCAGCTGGAACTGGCCGTCACCCGTCATGCGACCTCGAAATTGATGCAGTGGGACGATCTTCACGCGCTGCGCTCACTGGGCTTCCGGGGCGAGGCACTGCCCAGCATCGCCGCGGTCAGTGACTTCACGCTTCGGAGCCGGACCTCCGATGACGCGGCAGGGTCGGAACTGAGCGTCGTCTACGGCGTCGCCCGACCGATCCGCCCGGCGGCAGCGACGCGTGGCACCCGCGTGACGGTCCGCGACTTGTTCGGCAACGTGCCGGCCCGGCGCCGCTTCCTGCGGCAGGCGGGAACCGAAACCGCCGTCATGGTGCGCTCGATCGCCGCCTACGCCTTGTCCCGGACCGATGTCGCCTTCCAGGTCAGCGTCGATGGTCGCCGGTCGTTCGCGACGGACGGACGAGGCGATGCCGTCGCGGCGGCGGTGGCCGTCTGGGGCGCCGAGGTCGGACCCGCGGCCATTCCACTCGCTCCGCTCGACGCGACGGCGGCCGTCCCCGGGATCACGGTGGCGGGGTGGATCGGACTCCCGATGGTGACGAAGTCCCATCGCAACAGCCTGCTGTTCTTCGTGAACGGGCGCTGGGTGCAGAACCGGCCCCTGCTGTTCGCGCTGGAGGAGGCCTACCACTCGTTGCTCATGGTCGGTCGGCACCCGGTCGGGGTTGTCCGGATCGAGCTCGATCCGGCGATGGTCGATGTCAACGTGCACCCGACCAAGGCCGAGGTGAAGTTCGTCGACGAGCGCTCGGTGGCCCGGGCCGTTTCACGTGCCGCGCACCAGGCGCTGAGCGCGGCTCGCCCGGACGAGGTACCCGAGGTCCGTTTCGGGGATCGTGGCATGGCGCCAACAGCGCAACCGCAGCCGTTGCGATCGATCGCCGGGAGCCGGACCGACTGGGATGCCTCGCCGCTGGCGTCAGGTAGCGGCTTCCGTCCCCAGCCGTTCGAGCCGTCCAGCCGGGAGGTGGAGCCGCTGCCCGTTCCGGCGATCCGCGGCGGGACGAACGTGGCCGGGGCTGCCGGCGAGTACGACGCCCCCGCCGAACCAGGACCGGGTACGGCGGTCGCCGAGCGACCGGTGCCGGTGTTGCGCGTGCTGGGCCAGGTCAACGGCACGTACATCATCGCCGAGGGGCCGGACGGGATGTTCATGATCGACCAGCATGCCGCCCACGAGCGGGTGATGTACGAGCGGATCCTGACGGAGATGCGCGAGCGCCGGATCGATGTCCAGCCGTTTCTCGACCCGCTGATCGTGGAACTGACCCACCAGCAAATGGCGGCGTTCGAGCGGTCGACAGAGGAACTCACCGCGATCGGCTTCGAGATCGAGCCATTTGGCCCGCAGTCGGTCGCCGTCCGGGCGATGCCGGCCATGATGCGCGGCGTCCACATCGGTGACCGGCTCCGGCTGATTCTCGACGAACTGGCCGAGGGCGGGATGGGGGATTCGTGGCTGGACGCGGTCGCGATCAGTGCCGCCTGCCACACGTCGATCCGCGCCGGCCAGCCCCTGTCGCTGGCCGAGATGCGTGAACTCGTCGCGCAGCTGGAGCAGACCGAGCAGCCACGTGCGTGTGGTCACGGCCGACCCACGATGCTGCACCTCAGCCAGGGCGAGCTGGAACGACAGTTCTCGCGGCGCTGATCCAGGGGATCAGCCGGTTCCCTCGCCGGGATCGTCCAGCCGGATCCAGCCATGCCGCAGGGCGTAGATCACCGCCTGGGTCCGGTCGTTGACCGCCAGCTTCCGCAGGATCGATGTGATGTGGTTCTTGACTGTCTGGTCGGAGATCCGCAGCAGCGTCGCGATCTCCTTGTTGCTGTTGCCCTGCGCGACGCTGTCGAGGATCTCGACCTCACGTGGCGTGAGCGGCGAGAAGACGGTGTCAGCGCCACTGTTCCCGTTCGGCAGCTCGCGGAACTGATCGAGCACACGAGAGGCGACGAACGGGCGGCTCAGGACGTTCTCGTTGATCAGGTATTCCCCGCGGGCAACGCGCCGGATCAGCTTGATCAGTTCGTCGGCCTCGACGTCCTTGGTGGAGTACGCCGCCGCGCCGACCCGGATGGCGTGGAACAGCTGCTCGTCGTCCTCGTGCATGGTCAGGATGATCACGCCCATCTGGGGATGATGGCGCTTGACGAGGCGGGTCACCTCGAGCCCGCTCATCCCCGGCATGTTGACATCGATGAGCATGATGTCGGGAACGTGCTGGTTGGCGAGCTGGATGGCCTGACGGCCGTTGTCCGCTTCGCCAACGACGATGAGCTCCCGCTCGGCTTCCAGGCTGATAATGATGCCGCGGCGGAACAGCGGGTGATCATCGACGACCAGCAAGGTGATGCTACTGGTGCTGCCGGACGATGCTGGTCGTGTCACCGGGCATTCTCCTCGTCACGGGCCGGGGCCTGCGCTGGTCCCGTTCGGTAAATCAATGGCAGGACCAGCCGGACGGTGACGCCGGCTCCTGGTGCGCTGGCTACCGACAGCCTTGCACCGATCAGCCTGGCGCGCTCGCGCATCCCCGGCAGCCCTGCACCACCGCCGGAACCTGGACCGCCGGCCCGGTCACTGTCAAACCCTCTGCCTTCGTCGACGATTTCCAGGATGACCTCATCTTCGTACTGGCGAATCGTGACGCGCCCATTCTGCGTCCCTGAGTGTTTCTGGATGTTCTGCAGGCTTTCCTGGACGATCCGGAACAGGGCCAACTGCTGGTCCTCGGTCAGACGAACCGTTAGTGGTTCGGCGTCAAGAATGACATGCCTGCCGAAGAATCGGTTGAAATCGGCGATGTACCGCTGAAGGGTAGGGATGAGGCCCCGGTCAGTCAGCATGGCCGGACGCAGTTCGCTCATGAACCGACGCATCTCACCGACGCCATCCCTGAGCAGCTGGCGCAACTGGCGGAGCTCATCCGCGACGCGTTCCGGATCGCGCCGGGCGATTTGCTCGGCAATCTCGATCCCGAAGATGGCATTGGCGAAGACCTGGGCCGGGCCGTCGTGCATCTCCCGAGCCATCCGACCACGCTCATCCTCGCGGGCCGCCACTGACGCCTGGCGAATCCTGAGGTCGTCGAGCGTATCCGGCGCCGGACCGTCATTGGCCCGGTTCAGAGACCCGCGAGCATGTTCCATCGCTTCGCGGGCGAGCGTCAGCGACACCAGCGTCGCCTGCCCGTCTGCGATGAGTGTGTCCATGGCTGCCATGGCATGGTGAATGGCGTGTAGGTCAAGGACCGGAGCGTAACTGGCGCCCGGCTCGTCCCGGGACACGCCCGCCTCGACCATGAGGGAAGTGACGGTGAACTGGTCGATAACCGATTGAGTCTGCGCTCGTTCCTCCCGCAGGTCACGAAGCAGTGACGCCGTTAGTTCCGCCGAGACGGCCAGTTCCTGGTTCGCCGTGGTTAGGACCTCGTTTGTCCGGCTGCTGATCGCTTCCAGGCGCTTCCGGTAGTCGGCAGGACCTGACGTCATCGGACCTCCGGGAGGTGGGGATGCGGCAGGGCAGGACACACATCCTTGGCAGGACATAACGGCGGACGCAGACGGTCGCTTATAACCGGCAAAGGGTGAAACGCTGCGGGACCTTCGTCCACTCTCCGCTGGGAGTCAACTCCTATAGTGTAGACAAATCGAGCATGGTCCGTGGGCAGGTACTGGCTGTGTCACGGAGAATCACCAGTCAGCGTGACGAGTAGCGGCCACGCCACGCGTTCAGGCGGATGTGAACGATGTCAAGGACGTTGATCCAGGTATCACGGATGGGATTGACCTTGCTTCCCGTCCCCGCCGACCAGACGACTGGAACGACGGCGATCGTATAGCCGAGTCGCCGCGCGACATAGAGCAGCTCGACGTCAAAGGCCGTCACGCGAGGACGGGGATCCTCGAGGTCGGATCGATGCAGGAGACTCGCGGCGAAGATGCCTCGTGCCGCCTCGGCCCGGAACGCCTTGAACCCACATTGGGTGTCCTGAATGCCGGGCAGAAGCAGAGCCTGGACGATCAGATTGAAGACACGCCCCATGATGTGTCGATGCCCCGGCTCTCCCAGACGCTGGGCTCCGGCGCCCTCCCGGGAGGCGATAGCGACGTCGGCTCCCGCCGTGATGCGGGCGACCAGTTCGTCCGCGTACCAGATCGGGGTAGCGAGGTCGGCGTCCGTGAACAGGACGACGCTGCCGGTTGCCATCCCGAATCCGGCGCGGACAGTGCCAGCCTTGCCGCGGTGCGGCTCGGCAACGACCCGTACCATCGCATTGCCGCGGGCGAGATCTCGGGCCAGCGCAACCGTCTCGTCCGTACTACCGTCGTCGACCACGATGATCTCGGTCAAGTCGGTCCGTACGTTCGCCCAGGCCACCACCTCACGCAGGGTCTGTTCGATGCGATCTGCTTCGTTGTAGGCGGGGATGACCACGCTGAGCGATGCGCCGTCTTGGTTGGCGACGGGCGCGACGGGCTGAGCGACGGCCATTGAGGCGACCTTTCAGAGCGGTTTCCGGTGCAGGTGTAGACGCGTCGAGGGCGTGTGAAGACCGTCGTGCCGCCGCGTGGAGCGGCTCCGGACGAGCGCGGGCGAATGCTAGACGGTCCGATAGCCGGTGTCTATGGTCCACTCGGCCGCATCGAGTCGGTACCTGGTGTACGGACACTCGGGTATCCTGTCCCTGATGGACATGTACCGCAAGGTCGCGACGGGTGCTGGTGAAGAGGGAAGGATCAACTCGATGCGGCCCATGATCGAGCTCTATCTGTACGGGAGCTGCTCCTCCTGCCGAAATGCGGAGGTCTGGCTCCGGGAGCACCAGGCGGACGTCTCTCGTCGGGACTTCTTCCGGGATCGCTTTTCCCGTGACGAGTTGGCGGACGTTCTCGGTCGGGCGAGTCTGACCCCCACCGTGGTCCTCTCGACCCGCTCCAGGGCCTACCGGGAGCGTGGGCTGGCTGAGCGCGCCTTCACTAACGATGAGCTGCTCGACCTGATGGTCGAAGAGCCGACCCTGCTTCGGCGTCCGATCGCGATCGGGGCTGGCGGCAGTGTCGTTGGTTTCAACCGGGCCGGGCTCGAGCAGTTGCTCGCGGCCGCTCCGGCCCAGGTTTCGACGACAACAGGTAAGGAGTAGGGGAATGCTGGCGTTCGGATCGCACATGTCCACGGCCGGAGGCGGCCTACCGAAGGCACTTGAGCGTGCCGCGGCGCTCGAGCTCGAGGCCTGTCAGGTATTCACCAAGAGTGAGCGACAGTGGGCCGCCAGGCCACTGACTCCCGAGATCGTGGAGGCGTTCCACGCCGGGCTGGACGCTGACAAGACGCTGGACGGGCGTGTTGTCGCGCACGACTCGTATCTGATCAACGTTGCGACGCCCGACGAAGAGAACTGGGAGAAGTCTCGGCAGGCGCTGCTCGTCGAGCTTCAGCGCTGTGACGAGCTCCGGATTCCTTACCTGGTCAGCCATCCGGGAGCCCATCTCAAGAGCGGGGTCGACGCCGGCGTGGCAAGGCTAATCGAGGCCGTCAACTGGATCAACGACCAGCGCCCGGACGGCAAGACCATGTTGTTGCTCGAAACGACTGCCGGGCAGGGGACGACCCTGGGGCGGACGTTCGAGGAACTGGCTGCAATGATTGACGGGATTGAGGACAAATCACGGGTCGGCGTCTGCTTCGACACCTGCCACGTCTTCGTAGCCGGGTACGATCTGCGGACGCCTGAGGTCTACAGGGAGACGATGCGGCGGTTCGACGAGACGGTCGGGCTGGACCAGATCCGCGTGTTCCATCTCAACGACGCGAAGTTCGGGTTCGAGTCGAAGAAGGACCGGCACGAGCACATCGGCGAAGGTGAGATCGGGCTGGAGGGGTTCCGCAACCTCGTCAATGACTCGCGCCTCGCTGGTCGAATGGCCGTGCTGGAGACCGAGAAGGACGATGCCGGCGACTATGACCGGAAGAACCTCGCGACGCTGCGGTCACTGGTCGGGACCCCTGAGGCCGACTGACTAGCAAAAAGCCGAGGGACACGGGAAGGGCCGCTCACCACGCCGGTGAGCGGCCCTTCCCGTGTCTCCAGCCGGAACGCCGATCAGCCGCCGGCCCCACCAGTGATCGTGCCGGCGACGGTCTGGGAATAGGGATCCAGCGCCTCGTCGACCTGCTCCCGGGTCAGGCCGGACATCTCATAGGCTAGCTCCCGAACGGTCGTGCCGGTCGCGTACGAGCGCTTCGCGATCTCGGCGGATTTCGCGTAGCCGATCAGTGGGTTGAGTGCGGTCGCCATACTGATCGATCCCTCGATGTAGCTGGCACACCGCTCGACGTTCGCCTCGATCCCGACGATGCACTTCCCGACGAACATGTCGCAGGCGTTGGCAAGCATCCGGATGGAGCCGAGGAGATTGTGGGCCATCATCGGGAGCATGACGTTGAGGTCGAGCTGGCCCCACTGGCCGCCGCCCACGACTGCCTGACACGATCCCGTTACGTGGATGCCCAGCTGGATCACGCTCTCGGAGATCACCGGGTTGACCTTGCCGGGCATGATCGACGAGCCGGGCTGGACGGCGGGCAGGATGATCTCGCCGAGGCCCGCCTGCGGACCGGATGCGAGCAGGCGGATGTCGTTGGCGATCTTGATCAGGCTGCTGGCGACGGACGTCACCCCACCGGCGGCGAAGACATAGGCGTCCTGGCTGGCCTGCGCCTCGAAGTGGTTGACCGCCTCGGTGAACTCCGTCCCGTAGCGCGTCGAGAGATGCCCGGCGACGATGCTCCCGAAGTCGCGGTGGGTGTTGAGACCCGTGCCGACAGCGGTCCCACCGATCGCGAGCTCACGCAGGCCCACGAGCGTGGCCTGCAGCCGCGCGACACCGAGTTCGACCTGTCGGGCGTAGCCGGAGAACTCCTGTCCCAGCCGGATTGGGACCGCGTCCATCAGGTGTGTGCGGCCGATCTTGACGACCCCGTCGAACTGCTCGGACTTCGCCGCCAGTGCGTCCTGGAGTCGTCCCAAGGCGGGGATCAGGTTTTGCTCGATCCCGACGACCGCGGCGACGTGGAGCGCACCGGGGAACGTGTCGTTGGACGACTGCCCCATGTTGACGTGATCGTTCGGGCTGACCGGCTTGCCCAACGCGCGCGAGGCCAGCGTCGCGATCACCTCGTTCGCATTCATGTTCGAGGACGTGCCTGACCCCGTCTGGAAGATGTCGATCGGGAACTCGCCGTCCAGCTCGTTGGCGGCGACGCGGTCGGCCGCGGCAATGACCGCTTCGGCGATATCCTGATCGAGCAGGCCGAGGTCCGCGTTGGTGCGAGCGGCGGCGGACTTGATCGCGCCGATCGCCGCGATCAGCGACGACGGCAGCGTGATACCGGAGACGGGGAAGTTCTCGACGGCGCGCTGGGTCTGGGCAGCATAGAGCGCGTCGGCTGGGACCTGCATCTCGCCCATCGTGTCGCGTTCGGTCCGGTATTGCTGGGTGTTCGACGTCACGGTCTACTGGCCTCCAGGGCGTGACCCATCCGGGGTCCGTGGCGGGCGGACGTGTCCCGCGCATCCAGCCGCGATGCTACCACCGCTGCCCGGAACGGCGACGGCGCGACCCGCAGTGGGTCGCGCCGTCCAACATGTCGAATTGTGAGGGGATCTACTTGTACGTCTGCCCGCTCGCGTGCTCGCGGAAGCGGTCGTAGCGTCCCCCCTCCGGGTAGCGGGAATCGTCGGTGGCAAGGCTGCCGGCGTCCCACCAGGAGTCGTTCTGAGCGCCGATGGCGGCCAGTTCGGTCTTGGTGTAGATCAGGCCGTCACGGTCCATCGTCGCAAGCTCATACTCGCGGCTCATGGTGATCGCGTCGACCGGGCAGACCTGAGCACAGAGGCCGCAGAACATGCAGCGGCCGGAGCGCAGGATGAACTCGCCGAGTTCGCGGTCTCCCTCCTCGGACGGGACGACGTGCATCTCGAGGCAGGACGTCGGACAGATCCGGGCACAGAGGCCACAGGCAACGCAGAGCGCCTCACCGGTCTCCGGATCGGCCCGCAGGGACGGAAGGCCCCGATAACGGTCGGCCATCGGCCGCTTCTCTTCGGGGTACTGGATAGGCAGCTTGGGCTTGAGCAGGCGCTTGAAGGTAACGCCGAACCCCTTGACTTCATCGAACATCAGTCTTGTATTCCTTGCCGCGGCGGGTCGGGCCTGAGCTCGCGACCCGCGCTCACGGCGTGGCCGGACATCAGCGCTGCCGCGCCGACCGGGGACGAAGAGTGAGGGGACCGGCCGTGGAGACACCATCGACCGGGAGAACGGGGATACCCTCGCCGGGGCGTCCGGCTGACGGGACCGTGATCCCGCCACGCTCCAGCCGGGCGTAGGCGACCCCGCGATACAAGTCGGTAAGGCGAGCCATCTCGGCCATGACGGCACTCGGGTGGCGATACTCCATCGCGTACCCGAACCGGCGGGCCAAGCGCTGCAGGAAATCGAACGAGGAGCGTGCGTTGCCCGCGGCCGGGACGGAACTGCGGACCCGCTGCACGGTCCGGTCGAACGAGGTGAACGTGCCGTCCTTCTCGAGAGACGTCGCCAGTGGGAGGACAATGTCCGCCTGCTCGGACAGCTCGGTCGGGTAGTACTCAGCGACGATCAGGAGGTCCAGCTTCGGCAGGGCGGCGAACAGGCGCGGGTCCAGCGCGGCGTCCTTGAGGTCGAGGGTTCCCTCGATGTAGAGCGCCCGGATGTCGCCCCGTTCGATCGCAGCCGGCAGTTCGGCCGACGGGATGCCGGCCGTCCGCGGCAGGTGCCTGACGGGGACGAAGCCGTTACGGGTGTTGGCCTTCTCGGCCCAGCGCGGTGTCCACGCTGCTTCGAGCGCCACCACTGCCGATTCCGATAGCGGCACCCCGCCCGGCAGGGTGTCGGGACGCGCTCCGGCGTCCGTGACGCCCTGAAAGTTGGCGGAACCGCGGGGCGCCATCACGCCACCGCCGGCGACGCCAAGGTTGCCGGTCATCGTCGCCAGCAGGTTGACTGCCGTGGCGACGTCCGCCGGCGACTCTGCGCCTGAGCCGATCGGACCGGGCGCGAACCGTTCGGCATAACCGCCACCGATCTTCGTCGGGGCGCCGTCGCGAGCGGCCGTGTTGTAGATAACACTTGGCCCGCGGTCATCGGACGTGACGCCTCCCGTCGCGTAGATCCGGGCAGCCATACGGAGCTGCTCATAGTCCACGCCGCTGGCTTCAGCCGCCAGGCGGGCGTCGATATGGCGCATGCCGGTATCGACCGGCGCCAGACCTTCCTCGGCGATCACGGCGGCAATGCCGAGCAGGACATCGGCGGTGGCGCCGGCTCGCGGCTGGAGCCAGACGTCGGCCCGGTCGGTCAGGGTCGAGCGGTCGGACGAGACGACGACCAGCTTCGCCTCGCGGTAGATCCTGGCGTGGTTAATCCAGTAAGCGGCGATCGGCGTCGCCTTGTTGATGTCCGGACCCACGACCAGCACCGACTTCACGTCGGTGAACAACTCCTGGAGGTTATTTGTCCCCGAGATGGCGGGACCAAGCGTCTGGACCGTCGAGGTCTCGACGCCGCGCTGCGCCGCGGTCATGTGGCGGTCGATGTTGTTGGTGCCCATGACGGCGCGGGTGAACTGCTGAAGGAGATACGCCTCCTCGGTGGTCTGGTCCGGAGACGCGAGGGCGGCGAACTGGTCGCCCTGGTAGTGCTCCAGCCCCTCGACCAGTCGCTCGATCGCGTCGTCCCAGTCGGTCGGGTGTAGGAAGCCGTCGTCACCCCGGAACAGCGGCTGGGTCAGGCGGTCCGGGCTCTGCTGGTCTTCGTGGCCCCACTTGCCGTACTGGCAGGTGTAACCGTGGTTGACGCCCCGGTCCCAGAGGTGGGAGACGCGCCGGACCACGCCGCGATTGGTCTCGACATTGATCGTGCAGCCACCGTCGCAGCCACCGCAGATCGTCTCCGTGGTGTCGACCTCCCACGGGTGGTGGGCGAAGTGGCGATCGGTCAGGGCGCCCACCGGGCACGAGGCGATGCACATGCCGCAGTTGGTGCAGGTCGTCTCGGACAGGTCCAGCCCGAACGCAGGGGTGATCGTTGCCTCGAGCGAGCGGTTAGCCGACTCGATCGCCGTGACGCCGATGACCTCATCGCAGACGCGCGTGCAGCGCACGCACATGATGCAGCGATCCCACTTGTAGTCGATGGTCCCGCTGAAGTGCTCGTAGCCGTGCGCCATCTTCGGGCGCCGATACGGGTTGGCGTTGATGTTGTGAAGGTAGGTGTTGTCCTGCAGGTAGCATTGACCCGACGCGTCGCAGGTCGGGCAGTCGAGCGCGTGGTCGATCAGGTACATCTGGAGGATGAACTGGCGAGCCTGCTCGACTTCCGGGGTATGGGTACGGACTTCCATGCCTTCGGCCAGCGGCGTCGCGCAGCCCTCGATCAGGCCGCCGCGATTGCCGAGGATTTCGACGGTGCAGATCCGGCAGGAGCCCCAGGCGCGGAGCTTCGGCTGGTAACACAGGTTGGGAATCTCGACGCCGACCTGTCGGGCGGCCTCGATCAGGTTGGTCCCGGCCGGGACGGTGACCTCGAGGTCATTGATCCTGCCCGTCACCATCGAGACGGGACGCTGCGTCGCAGTCATCGGGGCGTTCGACCTCGCTACTGGGGAATCCGACCCGATGAAGGAAGGTTGCCTGGCGGACGGGTGATGGCCAGGACGTGTTCCGTTGGGCCGGTCAGCCGTTTGTGAGAAACGGCACAATCTGACCCTAAGTCTAGCATAGGGACCCCCTCTGACTGGCCGAAAACGGGACTCGTACACCTCCCTTCGGGCTGCCCTTCCAGGCAGTTTGTCAGGCATGGAACTGCCCAGGAACCGAGCGTTCGCGTGGTAGACTCGGGCCACTTTCCACCTTTCCGATGCCCCGACCTCACCGCTCCCCGGAGCTCGTCCGGGGCCAGCAGACGCGAGGTCGATGCCGGTGTCAGCTTCCCCCGAGACAGCCAGTCATCCCACCACCGGGACCGCAATGGCGTCCGATTACGAGACGGTCATCGGGCTCGAGGTCCACTCCCAGCTGTTGACCCAGTCCAAAATGTATTGCGGGTGCGCAGCCGACTACGCCGGCGCAGAACCAAACACCCACAACTGCCCGACCTGCCTCGGGTTGCCCGGCGCGCTGCCGGTGTTAAACGGTGCGGCCGTCGAGCTGGCGCTACGAACGGGGCTGGCGCTCAACTGCTCGATCCCCGCCCACAACAAGCTGGATCGCAAGAACTACGTCTACCCGGACCTGCCGAAGGGCTATCAGATCTCTCAATATGATCTACCGCTCTGTGTCGACGGCGCGCTGACCTTCGACGTCGACGGCGAGATGAAGACTTGCGGGATCACCCGTGTCCATATCGAGGAAGACACGGGCCGGTTGGTTCACCACGTCGACCCCGCGACCGGGGCCGAGGTCAGCTTCGTCGACCTCAATCGCTCGGGTGTCCCGCTGATGGAGATCGTCGGTGAGCCGGACCTGCGCTCACCGGAGGAGGCGGCGGCCTACCTCGTCGCGCTGCGCCAGACGTTGCGGTACATCGGCGCCTCGACCGGCAACATGGAGGATGGCGCGTTCCGCTGCGACGCCAACGTCTCGCTGCGGCGGCGCGGCGAAACCACGTTCGGCGCCAAGGTCGAGATCAAGAACATGAACTCGTTCCGGGCGGTCGAGCGGGCACTGCGGTACGAGCAGGAGCGCCAGGCGGCCGAGCTGGACGCCTGCCGCACGATCCCGCAGGAGACGCGGGGGTGGGTCGAGGCCCGCGGCGTGACGGTCGGGCAGCGGACCAAGGAGCAGGCCAACGACTACCGCTACTTCCCGGAGCCGGACCTTCCGCCGCTGCTGATGGATGAGGCGATGGTCGAAGGTGTCCGCACGTCCCTCCCGGAACTGCCAGCCGAGCGGCGGCGCCGCTTCCTCGACCAGTACGGGGTCAAGCCGGCCGATGCCGCACTACTGACGACCGAGCGCGAGGTCGCCGACCTGTTCGAGGCTGCGGTCGAGAGCGGAGGTACGGGTCGTCCGCAGCAGGCGGCCAACTGGATCGTCAACGATCTGATGGGCTTGCAGAGTGCCATGGGCCTCCCGGCCAGCCAGCTGCCGCTCACCGCTGTCCAGCTCCGGGATCTGCTCGACGCGCTCGACGCGGGTACGCTGACACCGCGGGCGGCCAAGGACGTGCTGCCACAGATCGCGGACGACGAGTTGCCCACGGAGGCAGCAGCGCGGTTGAACCTGCTGTCGATCAACGATGGCGACGTGGTCGAGCAGGCGGTCCAGGAGGCTCTGGCCGCCAACGAGGCAGCCGTAGCCGACTACCGGGCAGGCAAGAAGGCGGCGCTGGGCCGGCTGATCGGCGAGACGATGAAGCGCACCGGTGGACGGGCCCGGCCTGACCAGGTGCGGGAGAAGTTGACGGCGGCACTCGACGGGCAATAATCCGGCAGATTGTAGGGTCTGATGCCAGGTAGCGTCTGAGAAGTCCGGCCTCAGGTTATCCCGTCGCGAAATCCGAACGAAGGACGCCCGCATCGACTTCGGTGCGGGCGTCCTTCTCGTCCTGCGGTCTAGGCAATTGTGCGCAGCGCCCCTGTTGTGACTGTCCGCTTTGTGGTGGGATACTAACCAGCGTGCCGCCGATGCGGCGGAACGACCAATCACGGGGCCGCGTCGACGGTCCCGCGAGGAGCGAGACGACGATGTCGATCGACCTTGGCGCGCGACCTACTGAGCAACCGTCCCCCGCCATCGCCTCACCTGCTGCATCCAAGGCCCACGGTGATCTCTTCGATGTGGCCGTTGAGCAGTTCCATATCGCTGCCGACCGGCTGGGTCTCGAAGACTCGATGCGCGGGATCCTCAGTCACTGCGAAGCCGAGTTGACCGTCTCCTTTCCCGTGGAGATGGACAACGGCGAAGTTCGGATGTTCCAGGGCCACCGGGTCCAGCACAATCGTGGCCCGGGCCCGACCAAGGGTGGAATCCGGTATCACCAGGACGTCACCCTGGCCGAAGTCAAGGCCCTCGCGATGTGGATGACGTGGAAGTGTGCCGTCGTCGGGTTGCCCTACGGTGGCGCCAAAGGCGGAGTGCGCGTTGATCCCAAGCAGATGTCGCAGAACGAGGTCCAGAACCTGACGCGCCGGTTCACGTCCGAGATCATGCCGATGATTGGGCCGAACAAGGACATCCCGGCTCCCGACGTCAACACCAACGCCCAGGTCATGGCCTGGCTGATGGACACCTATTCCATGCACGTCGGCTACTCGGTACCTGGCGTAGTGACGGGCAAGCCCATCGCGCTTGGGGGGTCCGCTGGTCGCAACGAGGCCACGGGACGGGGTTGCGTCTACGTAATCGAGGAGGCCTGCCGGGCGATCGGGTTGAACCTCGCCGGAGCCCGCGTCGTCGTCCAGGGCTTCGGGAACGCCGGCGCGACGGCCGCTCGCCTGATCGCGGAGCTCGGAGCGTCGGTCGTCGCCGTCAGTGACAGCCGGGGCGGGACGTACAGCGAGAGCGGACTGGACCTCGACCGGGTCGCCCGCCACAAGGACTCGACCGGTTCCGTCAGTGGCTACAGCGAAGGGCAGGACGTCTCCAATACCGATCTGCTCGAGCTGCCCTGCGACATCCTGATCCCGGCTGCGCTCGAGGGGCAGATCAACGCCGACAACGCCCAGCGCATCCAGGCCCGTATCATCGCCGAAGCCGCCAACGGACCGACCTCGCCCGCGGCCGACGAGATCCTCTTCGATCGCGGCGTCACTGTCCTGCCGGACATCCTGGCGAATGCGGGCGGCGTGACGGTGAGCTACTTCGAGTGGGTCCAGGCTCTGCAGGCGTTCCCATGGACGGAGAGCGATGTCAACGAGCGGCTCCGGAAGATCATGCGGGACTCGTACCGGGCCGTCCACGCGACGGCGGGTGAACACCATGTCCACCTGCGGACGGCAGCCATGCTGCTGGCGGTCCGTCGCGTGGCAGACTTCACCCGGCTCCGCGGCATCTACCCGTAGCCGCCATTCCGATCGCGGTAACCAACAGGAAGAGGCCCGCGCCAATCTGGCGCGGGCCTCTTCCATGGTGCCGGTCGAGTGAGTCGTGATCAGCAGGTCGAGCAGAGCAGGCCGCGGAGCTCGGTCTCCTGATCGGAGCGGGTGACGGCGATCACGTCGTCACCCGGCTCGAGTTCGGTCCCCGGGGTCGGGACGATGACGTGGCCGCCTCGCCCGATCGCCGCGATGACACAGTCGACGGGCAGGCGGAGCTCGCCGATGGCCCGGTGGGCGACGACCGATTGCTGGTCGATCCGGACCTCGACGATCGCGAGGTGTTCCGCGTAACGCAGGTCCAGCAGGTGGACGAACGACTGCTCGGGAATGGACTGCTCGATCAAATTACGGATGTAGCTCGTCTGGTTGATCACGACATCGACGCCGAGCAGATGGAAGATCTTCTCGTTGCGGGGATTGCTGACCCGGGCGACGGTCCGGGGCACCTTGAACTTCTGCTTGGCGATCTGGCAGACGACGAGGTTGTCCTCGTCCTCGCCGGTTACCGCGATCAGCACGTCGGCCCGTGACGCGCCGGCGTTGTAGAGGGTGGTGGCTTCGGCGGCGTCACCAAAGGTGATGACTGACCCGAGCTCCTCGGTGAGCAGGTCGACGCGGGACGCATCCTTCTCGATCAGAAGAACCTCATGGCCCTCTTCGAGCAGGTGCCGTGACAGGTAGTACCCCACCTTGCCCGCGCCAGTGACGATCACATACATGCTGGGGTCGTCCTCCCGGACGGAATGGCTAGCCGCCGAGCCCCTCACGAACGGCTCGCTGGGCTGGAGTCGTGTCGGGATCGTGGCTGTTCACCGTGTCGATGATGGTGGCCGATACGGTCGTCGTCGGGCAGACCGTCGTCATGACTCCCATCCGGCGGAAGACATCTTCGCGGACCGGATCGGTGATCCGGCAGATCCGTTCTCCGACGTCGAACAGGAGCTGGACGAGCTGGGTCGCCATGATGTTCCGGTTGTCCTGCCCGGAGACGGCGATGAAGGCGTCCGCCGACTCGATGCGGGCGGCGCGGAGGACGTCCTCGTCGATCCCGGTCCCGAGGATGGTCTGGCCCCGGAAACTGGGTGGCAGCCGGCGGAACGCTTCCTGGTCGATCTCGATCACCGCCACCGTGTGGCCGTTGCCGTCGAGGATGCCGGCGACCCGGGAACCCACGCGCCCGCAGCCCATGATCACGACGTGCATCAGCCCGTCCTGCCTGAGCTGCCGACGCCGATGGAGGCCCCGGCGATCGCGAGCAGCGACTGGTCGTCGCCTTCCTCGATGGCCTGCCGGAGGATCATCACCTCGCAGGGAGCCGACTGGAGCACGTAGCGAGTCGTCTCGCCGACTCCCACCCGGCCGTGGTGGGTCCGGAGTCGCGTTGCCATGATGATCAGGTCACACTGGCGCTCGGTCGCCTCGTCGACGAGCGCGGTCCCGGCCATCCGGGCCTGCAGCAGCTCACTCTCGACGTGGACACCCTTGCCGGCCAGCAGGCCGTCTGCGAAGGTCGTGGCACCCCGGAGGATGGCCTCACCGCGCTCCACCTCACCGGGAAGCTCGGCGTCGAGCGGCAGGAACTGCTTGACCTCGACGACATGGATAAGCGTGAGCTCGATGGCCTTCCGATCGGCGATCTGGGCGGCGACCCGGATCGCGCGCTCGTCGCCCCGCAACCCGTTGACCGGAACGACGATTCGCTTGACGCGGTCTTGCATGTTCGTAGCGATTCCCCTGGACGGGAGTGAGCCGCGGCTGACAGCCGCGATGGTGATCCGCCCGCCGCGATCGTGCGGCGCAACCTGACGGATCGCACCGGGAAGTATCCGCCCGCGCCGATCCCGATGCAAAGGCGCGCACGCACGATTGTCTATCGGCCCAGGGCAAGCCGGGTCGCGAGGACATCCGGAAGACCAGCCGCGACGATGGCGTCCTGGATTTCAGCGATCGGGTAGGGGACCCGGCGGACTTCGACCGTCCCCTGGTCGTTATCTAGGACGACGTAGCTCGCCCGGGGATCCCCGTCGCGTGGCTGGCCGACACTGCCGACGTTGATGATCCACCGATCTTCGGCGACATCCAGGATCTGCCCGGCGCGGGTCCGGGCAAACTGGACGCGACCGCCGGACCCCGTAGCCCGCGCCGATGCGGCGACGTGCGTATGACCGACGAAGCAGACACTGGTCGTCAGGTGCGGGAAGTTCGCCGCCGACGTCTCCTCGGACAGGATGTACTCCCAGATGGGCGAGCGCGGACTGCCATGGACCAGTGTCACATCGTTGGACACGAGCTTCTGGGGCAGAGCCCTGATGGCGTCCCGATGCGCGTCGTCCAGCCGGGAGAGCGTCCACTCGGTCGCCAGGCGGGCAACCAGGTTGAACTGGGAGACGTCCAGCTCACCTATACAGGCCAGGTCGTGGTTTCCGACGATGGCGTATTCCGGGTCGACGCCAGCCATCCGGTCCATGCAGCCGACCGGGTCAGGACCATAGCCGACCGTGTCGCCCAGGTTCCAGATGACATCGCAGCCGCTGGCATCGGCGAGAACGGCTTCCAGGGCCGGCCGGTTGCCATGGATGTCTGACAGGATCGCCGCTCTCATGAGGCCGTACGCCGGTGATGGATCAGCAGGGCCGCCACGTCACTTGGGGTGATCCCCGCGAGTCGTCCGGCCTGGCCGATCGTCTCCGGGCGAGCGGCGGACAGGCGCTGGCGAGCCTCGATCCGAAGACCGGCGATGCTGCCGAAATCCAGGTCGTCAACCAGCCGGATCCGGTCCATGGTCCGGGTGCGGTCGGCCTCGCGCTCGGCCCGTTCGACGAAGCCCTCGTACTTGGCGAGATTGGCGATCCGCTCTCGCATCTCGATGGGAGCTCCAGCGAGGACCGACTCACCCCGTTCCCGGAGTACGCCGTCGAGCTGATCGACGGTGACCGGGGGCCTGCGGAGCAGGTCGAACGCCGACTGGCGCCCCGTCGAGCGCCCAATCCCGTGGCGAGCCAGGAGCTGGTCGTCGGTGTCGCGCTGGCCGAACCAGACCGACCGCAGGCCGTCGAGGATGGCATCCTCGACGGCGAGTTCGGCACGGACCTCGGCGGACCGCCCAGCGTCGAGCAGACCAATACTGGCTGCGATCCCCGAGAGGCGACGCGGCGCCGTGTCCGTCCGGAGCAGGAGCCGGTGCTCGGCACGCGATGTCAGCATGCGGTAGGGCTCGTCCAGGGAGCGGGTCGTCAGGTCGTCGATCAGCACGCCGATGTAGGCATCTGACCGGCTCAGGGTGAGCGGCTCCAGCCCCAGCGCGGTCGCGGCGGCGTTGGCGCCAGCGACCAGGCCCTGGGCGGCGGCCTCTTCATATCCGGAGGTCCCATTGACCTGGCCGGCGAGAAACAGCCCGGGCAGCCGCCGCGCTTCCAGTTTCGCCGACAGCTCTGTCGCGTCGACCGCGTCGTATTCGACCGCGTAGCCGTATCGCGTGATCCGGGCGTCGCGCAGTGCGGGGATGGTCCGGAGCACGGCATCCTGGATGTCCGCCGGAAGGCTGGTGCTCAGCCCCTGCACATATAGCTCGGTCGTCCGCCATCCCTCCGGTTCGAGGAAGACGGGATGATGGTCCTTGTCCCCAAACCGGTGAACCTTGTCCTCGATCGAGGGACAGTACCGGGGTCCGGTCCCATCGATTCCACCATTGAACATTGGCGCCCGGTCGAGATTCGCGCCGATCAGGCGGTGGGTCTCCGGGTTCGTTTCGACCCGCAGGCACGATAACTGGTTCCGCCCTGGAAGCTGAGTCGCTGAAGGCAGATCTTCGGCCAGGAGGTCCAGCGGCGGCAGAGCGAGGGGAGACACCTGGCCACGTCGCCCGTCGTGGCTGAACCAGCGATCGGCGCTGTCACCCGGCTGCAGATCACCGGCAGTGAAGTCGACGGTGCGGGCGTCGACGCGGGGCGGCGTACCGGTTTTGAATCGCCGGGTCCGGATACCAAGCGTCCCGATTCCCCCGGCCAGGTCCTCGTCGGAACGCTCACCGGCTCGTCCTCCGGCGTGGCGTTCCTCACCGCGGACCAGCCGACCACGCAGGAACGTGCCGGCCGTCACGACGACGGCACCGGCCGGGATCCGACCCGACGTCCGGGTCTCGATTCCGGCGATCCGGCGTTCCTCGCCGGCCCCGTCGATGACAAGCCCGGTGGCATCGTCCTGCAGAAGGGTGACGCCGGGTGCCGTCTCCAGTGCCTCCTTCATCGAGAGGGCGTAGAGTGTCTTGTCGCATTGGACCCGCAATGCGCGGACGGCGGGCCCCTTGCCGGTATTCAGGGTCCGTATCTGAAGTGCCGTCCGGTCGGCTGCCCGGCCCATCTCCCCACCGAGCGCGTCGATCTCCTCGACCAGGTGCCCCTTGGCCGGCCCTCCGATCGAGGGATTGCAGGGCATGAACCCGATGCGGTCAAGATTGGGCGTGACGACGAGGACGCGGGCGCCACGGCGCGCGGCCGCGAACGCGGCTTCACTGCCCGCGTGGCCGGCGCCGATCACGATGACGTCGTAGGTGGAAAGGGTCGATCTCAACGGGATGGGTCCTGTCCAGGGCGGCGGGAGCAAGCCAACATGGGCGCGGCGCGGACCATCGCCTTTCCGATGGCCAGCCGATTGCAAAGCGAACGGTATCATGACGGGCCTCTGGCCCACGCCGTGGCGTGCCCCGGGAGGTGCCGTGAGTCTGGTTCTGACGATGGCCCAGCAGATGATGGAGCGACTGACTCCCGAGGAACGCCTCGCGGCGGCCAGGGATGTCGCCCTCGAGATGTTCCGCGGGCTGTCGCCGGAGGAGCGGGCCGATCTCGCCACCACGTTGCTGCGGGCGCTGGTCGACGACCTCTCACCCGAGGAACGCCGCACGGCTCTCGCCGCCGCCCTGACCATTGAGGAGACGAACGGATGACCCAGCCAGACCTGACTGAGCCACGGACGACGGCCGAACTGACGACAGGTCAGCTGATCGGAATCGCGGCCGCGGCATGCGGCGGAGCGGCATTCCTGATCCAGGCCCTGACTCGTGACGACGAACCGGAGGCTTCGGTCCTCCCAACGACAATGGAAGCCGCCCCTGTCCGCTCCCGCCTTCACCAGGCCGTAGAGAGCGAGGCCGTCCGTACCGCCGAGCAGCGTCTTCAGGAGGCGGCCCCGGTCGTCGCGGCCTATCGTGAGCGGGCCCGGGCCGAAGTCGAGGCTCGACGGAAGGATCTCGACCGGTTGGTCGAGGCCGGGGGCAAGGACGCCAGGGCCGCCCGCAAGCAGGCCAGCAAGCGGCTCGCCCAGGCCGAGAAGGACCTCAAGGCCTATCGCAAGGACGCGAAGAAGCTGCGGGCCCGTGCTGGTCGTGCGGTCAAGGATGGACGCAAGCGCGCCCACGTGCTGGGTGACGACGTCCAGGCACAGGCTGGTCATTACGGCGCGGCCCTGGCTGGAACGGCAACCGCCGCCGGTCTAGCGCTCGAGCACGGCCGTGAGCGGGCGGCGACCCTCGGCAAGGGCACACAAGCACGGCTGGACGATGTTCGATCGTCGGTTGGTCTCGGAGAGGTTGGGCACATGGCGAACGATCGAATCAGGGAATTGCAGGAGCGCGGCGCCAGGGCTGCGGGCCAGTTGCAGTCCACACTCAAAGATCCCAATAGGGATCTGACACACCGGCTGGCCGAGGCCCGGGAGCAGGTGACGGCGTTCGCGCAGGCGTCCGGCAAGGACCTCGCGACGATCGCCCAGGACGTCCGTGAGGACGCTCGCCGGAACCTCCCGGAGGTCACGAAGACCGTGACGGAGCGTGCCGGCGGGATCGGGCAGCAGGTCGCGGAGGGTGCCTCCCGGGCGGGCAAGACGCTCAGCGAACGGGCCGCTGAGGTTGCGGATCGCGGTTCAGGTAGCGGTGAAGGCACCGGCCGGGCGCAGTCGACGCTCCTGGACGTGACGGCAAAGGCGGCGGCGGTCGCTGGCCCGGCGCTGGGCGCAATCGGTGAGCGCGTCGGCCACCTGGCGGAGGGTATCCAGGAAGATCCGGGCAAGCGCTCCGGCAAGTCTTCGGATCAGGGGCAGTCCCCGCTCCTGTCGGTGCGGGAGCGGGCCGCCCACGACGTCCAGGATCTCGTTCCGGGCGGCGGCAAGTCGGTCGAGATCCTCCAAGACCGGCGAAGCAAGGATCAGGGTGGTGACCTCTCCTCGCTCCTGCAGGGCAACCTGCCGGCCCTGGTCCAGCAGGTGAGCAATCTGATCGAGCAGGCAAGCGACAAGAGTGGTACTCGCCTCGGGGACGCACGCAGGGAGAGCGCGCGGCTGGCCAACGATGCGGAAGACCAGCTGCAGTCCGCGGCTGATCGGTTCCTGGAGGCCGCCCGTCACGCCGCCAAGGTGGGAGACCAGGCCGTCGCCGCCTCGTCCCATCTTCGCGGAACGACCCGGAACGCCGCCCACAAGACCGCCGACGCAGGCAAGGACGGCGTCGAATCCATCATCTGGCTGGGTGCCGCCGGCGTGGCCCTCTACTACGGGGTTCTCAACCCGGACCAGCGCGCAACGGTCAACAAGTACGGAGCCAGAGCGGGCCGGTTGGTCGGCAAGCTGATCACCGAGGTCCGGGGACAGGACCAGAAGTTCTAGCTGACGAGCTGCGATAGAAGACGACGCCCCGGGGCCCTCAGCGGACCTGGGGCGTCGTCGTTTCTACGGGTAGGGGCAATAGAGGAGAAGTGCCCGGTGCGCCGTCCGGAGTAGGGTGGAGCCTGTTGTTAGTTGAGTCGCAGGAGAACGTGCCCGGAATGACCGACACCGTACAAATGCTTAACATCGACATCGTTCACCGGACCCGCATCCGCCGCCCGATCGCCGACGTCTACGACGCCCTAACGACCGGTCCGGGATTCGATGGCTGGTTCACCGCCGGCTCCGAGATCGACGCCCGGCAGGGTGGTTCATATACGTTCCGATGGCGAGAGGACGGTCCATATCCGGCCACCGCCGAGTTGTCCGGGCCGGTCCTCGAAGCCGATCGGCCAGCGCGCTACGCCTTCCAGTGGAACCATCACCTGGATCATCCGACGACGGTCGCATTTGACCTCACCCAGGACGGCGCCATCACGACGGTCACAGTCACCGAGACGGGTTACCCGGATACCCCTGCCGGACGCTGGCAGGTCATGGACTGCGCCGTGGGCTGGGGCGAAGCGCTGACACTGCTCAAGTTCTGGCTGGAGCACGGGACCCGCTACCAGTAGCAGAAAGCGACTCGAACAGACGAGCCCCCGGTCACCAACGCGGTGGCCGGGAGCTCGTCCGTGAAAGAAGCCCTGTAACTTGTCAGCGTGCGATAGCCGTCTTCGGCGCCCCGTGGCAGTGCTTGTACTTCTTGCCGCTGCCACACCAGCACGGCTGATTCGGGCCGACCTTGCGCTCACGCCGGACTGTCTGGGTCGCCGGCTCGGCTGCCTCCGTGGGCTGGTTGGTCGTCGTCGCGGTTTCGGTCAGAACCGTCTGAACCGGCTGCTGCGCGACCGCCGGCTGGACGCGGAACAGCGTGGAAACCACGTCGTGCCGGATGTGACCCAGCAACTCGTTGAACTGGTTGAACGCGTTGGTCTTGTAGATCACCAGCGGATCGCGCTGTGCGTAGGCCTGCAGTCCGGCCCCTTCGCGGAGGTCGTCCATCTGGGTGAGGTGCTGCACCCAGAGCCGGTCGATCACCGAGAGCATGACGTGCCGCTCAACCGTCCGCATCGCTCCGTCCGGGAACTGCTCCTCGACCGCGTCGAGTGCCGCGTCGGCGTCCTCGACAAGAAGGTCGGCCAGTTCCTCTTTGGAGAGGCCGTCGACGTCTTCGAGGGTCAGCTCCGTCCGGCCGATCAGTCCGCGGTAGCTCTCGATCAACCCCTCGTAGTCGAACTCGGCGTCTGCAACCGCCGGCTCCGCCCGGGTGATCAGCGCATCGATCTCGTCCGAGATCATCTCGGCGATCCGTTCGGACATGTCCTCGCCGCTCACGACCTTGTCGCGGTCGGCGTAGATGACCTCACGATGGCGGTTCATCACGTCGTCGTACTGGACGACGTGCTTCCGGATGTCGAAGTTGTGGCCTTCGGTCTTCTGCTGGGCGCTCTCAATCGACTTCGAGATCAGCCCGTGCTCGATGGGGGTCTCGTCGGTCATCCCGAGCCGGTCCATCATGCTCTGGAGGCGATCGGACCCGAACCGCTTCATCAGGTCGTCTTCCAGCGAGACGAAGAAGCGGCTGGAACCCGGGTCACCCTGGCGACCGGCACGGCCACGGAGCTGGTTGTCGATCCGGCGCGACTCGTGCCGCTCGGTGCCGATGATGTGGAGGCCGCCCGCCTTCCGCACTTCTTCGGAGAGCTTGATGTCCGTACCGCGACCGGCCATGTTGGTCGCGATGGTGACATTGCCCTTGCCGCCAGGCGCCTGGCCCGCTTCGGCGACGACGCTGGCCTCGCGCTCGTGCTGCTTGGCGTTCAGTACCTGATGCGGCGTGCCGAGCTCATTGAGCAGGCGCGACAGGCGCTCGGACGTGTCGATCGAGGTCGTGCCGACGAGCACCGGCCGGCCGGCATTGCGCATCTCCGTGATCTCGCGCGCCACCGCCCGGAACTTGCCTTCCTCGGTCCGGAAGACGAGATCTGCGGCATCCTCGCGCGCGACCGGGACGTTGGTCGGAACGGTGACGACGTCGAGGCTGTAGATGCGGTGGAACTCTTCCGCTTCCGTTTTGGCCGTACCGGTCATTCCGGCCAGCTTGTCGTACATGCGGAAGTAGTTCTGGAAGGTGATCGTCGCCATGGTGACGTTCTGGCGACGGACGCGGACCCCCTCCTTGGCTTCGATCGCCTGGTGGAGTCCCTCGCTGTAGCGCCGTCCCGGCATGAGGCGCCCGGTGAACTCGTCGACGATGATGACTTCGCCCTCGTCGTCGACGATGTAGTCCTTGTCGCGCTTGAAGATGACCTCGGCCTTGACCGCCTGCTCGAGGTAATGGGTGAGCTCGATGTACCGGTCGTCGTAGATGCTCTCGCCCTCGGGGATCTGGGCGAGCTGCTCGACCTTGTCGATCCCCTCGTCGGTCAGGTTGACCGTCCGGCTCTTGAGCTCGACTTCGTAGTCGCGGTCCTTGCGGAGCTGCTTGGCAATCTGAGCGAACTGGTAGTACTTGTCAGTCGCCTGGGCTGCCGCGCCCGAGATGATCAGCG
This sequence comes from Thermomicrobiales bacterium, assembly GCA_035944555.1. Taxonomy (GTDB): domain Bacteria; phylum Chloroflexota; class Chloroflexia; order Thermomicrobiales; family UBA6265; genus CADCWK01. The sequence continues at coordinate 461,503 of DASZAY010000009.1, read as the reverse complement.
GGGTCCGGGCCTCGTCGATCAGGATGTTGTCGACTTCATCGACGATCGCGAAATGCTGCCCGCGCTGGACCTTGCGGGCGGCCGTCGTGACCATGTTGTCACGCAGGTAGTCGAACCCGAACTCGTTGTTGGTCCCGTAGGTGATGTCGGCCTGGTACGCCTCCTTGCGGGTGACGGGACGCATGTTGGGGACGGCGCCCTCGTCCTCGGTCTCGTACTCCGGGTCGTATATGAAGGCGGACTCGTGCTGGATTGCGCCAACGGACAGACCAAGGGCGTGATAGACCTGGCCCATCCACGCCGCGTCCCGGCGGACGAGATAGTCATTGACCGTGACGAGATGGACGCCCTGGCCTTCGAGCGCGTTCAGCGCGATAGCCAGCGTCGCCGTCTGGGTCTTGCCCTCGCCGGTACGCATCTCGGCGATCTTGCCCTGGTGCAGGACCATGCCGCCGATGAGCTGGACGTCATAGTGCCGCTGGCCGAGCACACGGCGGGTCACCTCACGGGTGACGGCGAACGACTCCGGCAGGAGATCGTCGAGATCCTCCTTGCCATCGGCCAGCCGCTGGCGGAACTCCTCGGTCATCGCCCGGAGCTCATCGTCGGACAATGACTGGAATTCCGGCTCCAGCTTGTTGATCTCGGCGACCATGGGAAGATAGCGAGCGGCGATCTTCTCGTCGGTTTCGCCAAAGACCTTGTTGAGGAATGACCGTACCATTGGGTCTCCTGTGGATCGCAGGGCATGCTGAAGGTGGCGTGCGCGATCCGTCGATGTCACGGGAAGCTACCCAAAGTATAGCCCGTGGCCGCGTCCGACCCGTCTGCTTCGTCCATCCAATCTCGTGACGCGCGATGTCGGCCCGGAGTTCCGCCTCCGGGACGTCGTCGAATGAAAGGCATGCAGCTCCGTGACGACTACCGGTCTCGATCGCTATCTCCGTCATGACGAGATGGTCGCGCAGCTCCAGGAATGGGCCACGGCTTACCCGGACCTGATCGTGATTGAGTCGCTCGGCCAGTCGCCCGAGGGACGCGAACTGCTGTCCGCGACGGTCACCGATCGTCGGACCGGAGTACCGGACGACAAGCCGGGCATCTACATTGAGGGCAATATCCACGCTGGCGAGGTGCTGCCGTCGATGGTCGCTCTCCGCACCATTGCAGAGTTGCTCGGCCGGGCGGATCAGCCGGAGATCGCCCGGCTGCTGGAGCGCTTCACGTTCTACATCCGCCCGCGTGTGTCACCGGACGGCGCCGAGGTCTATCTGACCACGCCGTACCGGCTGCGCAGTGCCGCGATCCCCTGGCCACATGAGAAGCGCCAGCCTGGCCTGCACCCGGAGGACGTCGACGGGGACGGGCACATCACGCTGATGCGCCTCCGGGACGAACTGGGCGAGTGGTGCGTCTCGGAGCTCGATGAGCGGGTGATGGTTCGCTACGATCCGGACCGCGGCGACGTGCCGCGCTACCAGCTTGTTCAGGAGGGGCGGGTCGAGGGATCGGTCGGTCCGAATCTGCAACTGGCCCAGACGTACTGGGGGCTGGACTTCAACCGGTCCTTCCCGCACAACTGGCAACCCGAGCACAGCCAGTTCGGCGCCGGGCCGTACCCGTTGTTCGTGCCCGAGACCCGGGCGACGGCTGACTTCTACCTCGCGCACCCGAACATTTTCGCTGCGATCCTCTATCACACGGCGGGCGGCTTCGTCTTCACCCTGCCATCGTCGCAAAGCCGCACCGCGTATCACCACGACGATCTCGACGCCGAGTACCTGACCCTCACGCGGCAGTACACGGCGATGTCCGGGTGCCCGGCGTTCCAGAGCTACGACGAGGAGAACGACATCGCCCGGTCGGGCTCGCTGATGGACTGGTCGTACAGCCAGATGGGGGTGCTGACCTGGGTGCCGGAACTCTGGGACATCCAGAAGGCGTCGGGCGCGCGGGAGATGCGCGAGGCGCCCTTCCAGGTCCTTGACGAGACCCAGGAGCAGCGGATGATCGAGTGGGCCGACCGGACGATCGGCGCCAACGGGTTCGTCCCGTGGCGTCCGTTCGGCCATCCGCAGCTCGGGCCGGTGGAGATCGGGGGTTGGACGTTCAAGTTCACCCACCAGAACTGCCCGCCGTCGTTTCTCAACCACATTGCCCGCCCGGCGATCGACTGGAGCTTTCATGTCGCCAACGCGGCACCCCGGCTGCAGTTCGACTCGACGGACGTCATGGCACTTGGTGACGACTCCTGGCTGGTCCGGGCTCGGGTGGTGAATGCGGGATGGCTACCGACGAACGTCTGCCAGCAGGCAATCGACGTCCGGCGGGCGCCAGGGGTGACCGTCTCGATGGCGGGCGAAGGGGTCCAGGCGGTTGATGGCGTGACGACCCACACGATCGGTCATCTCAAGGGCGAATCGGCCGCGAGGGACGAGCCATGGCGTGGGCCGTCGACCGCGCGTCGCCGGGCAGACGTCCAGTTCCTCGTCCGCGGTTCCGCCGGGGCCAGAGTCACCCTAACCGCGCGAACCCCTCGGGCCGGTGTCGCGACGGTCGAGGTCGAACTGGGCTAGGGGAGACCGGATGCCGGCATCCGCCGACTTCACCGAGCGTGTCATGGCGGTCGTCGCCCGCATCCCGCGGGGCCGGGTGACGACCTACGGGCGGATCGCGCGAACGATCGGCGATCCGCGCGGAGCCCGGATGGTTGGCTGGGCCATGATGGATACGCCAGAGGGATTACCGGCCCACCGGGTCGTGAACCGGAACGGCGAGTTGACCGGCGGCTGGTACTTCGGCCATCCGGACATCATGCGCGCGCCTCCAGGAGGAGGGCATCCCGTTCAGCGACGAGTACCAGGTCGATCTCCGGGAGTGCGTCTGGGACCCTTGGGACGACGAGGAGCTTGACCTCGGGCCGGAGGAGATCCATCCGGCTGGCCCCGACGGTGAGACGAACCAGCGTTCAGCGGAGGCCGATCGGCCCGACGACGAATGACGGTCAACCGCCGCCGACGGCGTGGATGATCTCCACTTGATCACCGCTCGCGAATCGCGTCCCGGCGCATTCGTCGCGCGGCACGATCTCGCCGTTGCGTTCGACGATCACCATCGTCACCTTGTATCCACGGTCGGCGAGGAAGTCGCCAACCGTGGAGCCGTCCGGTACCTGCCGGTCAACGCCGTTGATCGTGACGGTGAGCTGCGTCGTGGTCATGGGTTGCTCCCTGAGTGGGTCTGATCGAGGACGGTTCGGAGTCGATCAGCGGCGGCCCCCGGATCCGGATCCGCCAGGATGGCATCGATCACGGCGATGCCGGCACATCCCGTCCGGAGAACGCTGCCAGCGTTGCCCTCGGTGATCCCGCCGATCGCGATGACCGGGTCCGACGAGCACTGGACGACCGCTTCGAGCCAGTCAACGCCCCGTGCTGGCCGACCGGGATGCGATCTGGTTCTGAAGACGTTGCCCGCCAGCACGTAGCGAGCCTGGCTGACAGCGGCCAGTTCCTCGGTGGCGATCTCGGAGGCGATGCTGTTTCCGGATGCCGGGATGTCATGCACGGATCTGCCCAGGACACGTGGCATGTACCCGTAGTCCTCCGGGAGGCACTGGCCGTCGCGCAGGTGAAGCCCGAGCCCGAAACGCTTCGCTACCGGTGGCGACCCGCTCACGATGAGCTTTGCCGGGTCGATCGACCTCGCCAACGCTTCTGCCAGCTCACCGATCGACTTATGATCGCCGGCCGCATCCCGGACCAGGACGAAATCGACCCCGTCCGCAACCGCCGCAGGCACGGCTACCTCGAGCGGGACAGTGGTCCGGCGCCGATCCGTCATGAGCACCAGGACCGGGCGCATCGCCGCTGTCGGCAGCATGGCTAGCCGGCCAGTTCAACCGCGCTGCGAAGAGCAGTGGCGGCCTGGCCAGGATCATCGGACCGGAGAATTGCCCCAATCACGGCGATCCCCGATGCCCCCTGTTGCAGGCAGCCGGCTGCCGTGTCGGCGGTGATCCCGCCGATCGCGACCACGGGGATGCCCGCCGCGACGACCCGCCGCGCGAGCCCGTCCAGCCCGATCGGCTCGCCGGCATCGGCTTTGGATCCGGTTCCGAAGACCGGTCCGACCCCGAGGTAGTCCGCCCCGCGACCGGCGGCCATTGCCGTCTGCTCGTCCGTCTCCGGCGACCAGCCGATGATGGCGGCCGGTCCAAGAACCTGCCGCGCCGCATCCAGCGGCATGTCGTCGACGCCGAGGTGGACGCCGTCCGCGCCAAGCGCGAGGGCAAGGTCGACGCGGTCGTTGACGAGGAACGGGACGCTGTACTGCGCACACTGCTTCCGCAGGGACCGTCCCACCTCGAACGCCGCCCGGTCCTTGAGCCCCTTGGCCCGGAGCTGGACCATGGACACGCCACCGGCCAAAGCGGCATCGACGTCAGAGACGATATCGCCCGATCGGGAGAGCGACGGATCGGCGACCAGATAGAGTCGCAAGGACGCGGAGACATCGCTCGGATTCGCCCGGCGGTAGCCCTCGCTCACGGCCGCGCGCCTACGAGGCCGGTCGTCGGGGACGACGCCGATGCGTACGCCTTGCTCGGGATCCGGCCGGCCAGGAACGCCTTCCGTCCTGCGGAGACGCCCATCCCGATCGCCTCGCCCATCAGGAGGGGATCGTCGGCCAGCGCGATAGCGGAATTGACGAGGCAGGCGTCGGCGCCAAGTTCCATCGCCATGGACGCATCAGACGGCACGCCGATCCCGGCATCGACGACGACGGGCACCCCTGCCTGCTCGATGATGATTCGGATCGCCTCGCGATTGACGAGGCCCTGCCCGGAGCCGATCGGGGACGCGAGCGGCATCACGGTCGCGCAGCCGATGTCCTCCAGTCGCCGCGCCAGGACGGGGTCGGCCCCGATGTAGGGGAGGACCGTGAAGCCCTCGTCGACCAGCGTCCGGCAGGCGTCCATCGTCCCGATCGGGTCGGGCAACAGGTAGCGCGCATCCGGAATGACCTCGACCTTGACCCAGTCGGACAGGCCCATGGCCCGGGCCATCCGGGCGATCCGGACCGCCTCATCGGCCGTGGCGCAGCCGGCGGTGTTCGGGAGGATCGTGTAGCGGGTCCAGTCCAGATCCTCGAGGACCGATCGGCTGGCCGGGTCGTCGAAGTCGATCCGCCGAAGCGCGACGGTGACGATCTCGGCACCCGATGCCGCGATCGCGCCGACCATCTCGGCGCTCGTCCGGTACTTCCCGGTTCCGACCATCAATCGGCTCTGGAAGGTCTTCCCGCCGATCGTCAATGGAGCATCGTTCGTCGTCATCTACTTGTCCTCCAGCCTACGGGAGGCCGTTCCCTGGGCGGCCGAGGGGCCCATCTCGGGGTGGCGGTAAAAGTGGTTGACCGGCGAGTGGCCGCCACCGATCGCGTACCCGGCGCGCATGGCGCCGTGCAGGTAGGCGATCGACGCTTCCACCGCCTCCGGCACGTTGTGGCCGAGCGTCAAATTGGCCGTGATGGCGGCGGACAGCGTGCAGCCCGTCCCGTGGGTGTTGTAGCCGGGGATGCGCTCGGCCTCGAACTCGGTGAAGTCCGTACCGTTGAACAACAGGTCGACCGGGGGACCGGCGCGGTGCCCGCCCTTGAGCAGTACCCACTTCGGTCCCAGCGCGGCGATCGCCCGGCCGGCTTCCCGCAGTGAAGCCTCATCCGTGATGGTGATTCCGGAAAGGACCTCGGCTTCGGGGATGTTCGGCGTGACGACGAGCGCGGTCGGGAGCAGGTGGCGCTTGTAGGCGGCGACGGCGTTGGGCTGGAGCAGCTGGTCCCCGCTCTTCGCGACCATGACGGGGTCGACGACGGTCGGGACGCCCCAGGCGTTCAGCCGATCCGCCACCACCTCGACGATCAGGCGGCTGGACAGCATCCCGGTCTTGGCTGCGTCCGCGCCGATGTCCTCCATCATCATGTCGATCTGGGCGACGATGACCTCATCGGGGACTTCGGCGATCGCGTAGACGCCCTTGGTGCTCTGGGCGGTGATCGCGACGACGGTGGACGTGCCGTAGACGCCGTGGGCTGCGAACGTCTTGAGGTCGGCCTGGATTCCGGCGCCGGCACCGCTGTCCGAGGTGGCGACCGTCATCGCCTTGGGGACTCTGGGCCGGTCCTCCTCGGGGACGAGGACCTGGTCCTTGGTTGACTGCTGGATCTGGCCGTTGCCGTTGTCTGACACGCGCTTCGCCTCGGTCGTGCTTGGCGGACCGGATCCCGGAACGGGACCGGCCGGTTGGGTGGCAGCGGACCAGAGGGTGTGGCGGGAGGCGGCTGCGCAGGCGGCCGTCAGGGCACCGGGCGGGACGAGCATTGCCCCGCGCGGCGTTGCCGTCCCTTCGCCGGCATGACCCGGATCAGGTTCGGAGGGTTGGTCCCGGTCGGCGAGTGGTGTCGCCCCGGACCTCTCAGCGTTCCCGCACCCCTGGCAACTGTCACTGATAGGCTACCATGATGGCCAGAGACGGGCAGCCGTCGAGCCTGGCGCCGTCGTGCGGGACGAAGTGAGGGGTGTCCGATGAGCCTGACCCACGGTCTGAGCCAGATCCGCCAGCGGCTCTGGGACAATGACGCGTCGAACGCGACCCTGGCACTGGTCGACGGCATCATCCAGCGGGCCAGTGACCCCGCTGCCCAGAGCGCGCCGTCGCAGTCGCAGCTTCAGCTGGTCCGGATGCTGATGCGGACTCCGGTCGCCAACGACAACAGCACGGTCTACAACGACCTCGTCCAGCTCGAAGAGGAACTGGAGCAATCCGCCAACCGCTACTCCGCCCAGCGTGAAGCCGAGGAGAACCGGCCGCTGCCGAAGTCGAAGAAGTACTACAAGGAGCACAAGCGCGGCTGATCCGGATCACCGGGCGGCACCATGACGAAGCGGCACAGGATCCTTCCTGTGCCGCTTCTCTGTTGTATCTCCAGGACCGCAGCCACGCAGGATCAGGCGACGCAGATCGGGGTGTGGGTGCGAGCGGCGATGATCCGGTAGACGCCGGACATGGCGGTCGCCACGGTGTCCCAGGAGAACCGAGCGGCCTCAACCCGGGCTCGAGCGGCGAGCCGTTCCCGGCGCCCGACGTTCAGCGTGAGTTCGAGGATGGCATCCGTCAGGGCCAGCGTGTTGGCCGGTGGAACCAGGAGACCGGCGACTCCGTCCCGCACGGACCATGGTAACCCCCCGGCCCGGGAGGCGATGACCGGCGTCCCGCTCGCCATCGCCTCGACCGCGACGAGGCCGAAGCTCTCGTAACGCGACGGGATTACCACGAAGTCGACCGCCTGATAAAGCGTAGCCAGCTCCTGCTGGTCACGGGAGCCAAGCAGGATGACGTAGTCACGGAGGCCCATCTCGTCGATCTGCGTGGCGACGGTCGCCAGCGGACCCACCGGGTCACCGGCGCCATCCAGCTCGCCGCCGACGAGGACCAGTCGCGGAGGGGGAGTTGCTCCCACCCAGCCCCTCGCCACCCGGTGGAGCGCATCGATGAGGATGTCCAGCCCCTTGATCGGGTCGATGCGGCCGACGAAGAGCATGAGCGGGCCATCGGTGGGCAATCCTGCATCCTGCCGCGCGACGGCCGTCTCTCCCGGGACGAAGCGATCCAGGTCGACGCCGAGGGGGATCATGCAGACCATGCCGTCGTTGGCGTTGCGGCGGGCGGCCAGGTCTTCGCGCTCATCCGGATTGCCGGCGATGACCGCGTCAGCGATGTTCAGCAGCCGCGATTCGACGCGCTCGCGCAACTGCGACTCGTGGTGAGCGCGGTCGTTCGCGGCGTTCTTGTGGAAAGCGGTGGTATGGAACATCTGGACGAACGGGGTACCCGTCGCATCCTTGACGCGGGCCGCGGCGACGCCTGACAGCCAGTAGTGGGCGTGGATCGCGCTGTACCGGAGGCCGTTCGCGACCATGTAAGCCAGCATCGCGTCGGCGAACTCATCGGTCAGCGCGTAGAGCTCGGTCTTGGGAACGCGCCCCGCCGGTCCGGCGGTGAGGTGAATGACGTTCACACCCGGGACGTCGACGATGACCGTCGGGGTGTGGGGATCGGTCCGGCGAGTGTAGATATCGACGATGCGGCCCTGGCGAGCGAGATGCCGCGCGAGCTCGCGGACGTAGAGATTCATCCCGCCGGCATCCTGTGAGCCGAGTGGGGCGAGCGGCGAGGTGTGCAGCGAGATCATCCCGATCCGGCTCAGCGGCGGATCGATGTCGTAGCCGGAGACGGCGGGACCTCGATACGCCAGCGGAGGAAGCTGGTCGCTCATCAGACTCTCTTTCGGATCGTATGCGGAAGCAGGAGGGCGGCGATTCTCGCCAGGCAGGGGACGAACCCGCACTGGTACCCGCGGAGGGATTCGAACCCCCGACGCCCGCCTTAGGACGGCGGCGCTCTATCCACTGAGCTACGCGGGCGCAGACTAATGCTTCGTCAGCACCGTACGATCCTACCACAGCCCCAGTGTCGTCCCAACGGCCGGACGGACCGGTAGATATGGTCTCCATTGGGCAGGCCCCATGCCAACAAATTGGGCTACTGCCGCACCGGCTCGCTGCGAGGTCAGTTGGCCGATGTGGGCGGGTCGGACTGGCACGAGAAAAATCCCGGTGCTATACTCCGGCGCCGGCACGGGGAGTAGCGCAGCCCGGTTAGCGCGCAGCGTTCGGGACGCTGAGGTCGGAGGTTCGAATCCTCTCTCCCCGACCACCAGGACAGAGGGCGATGGCAGACAAGCCATCGCCCTCTGTCCGTTTTCCGGCAGCAGGCCGGGTAAGGTGACAACCGTGGCGGAATCACCGTTTCGCGCATTGCCGGCCGTCGACGAGATCGCACGAGCACCCGAGCTCACCGCGCTCGGGTTGCGTCCGGAGATCCTGCGCGACGCGATCCGCGTGGAGCTCGCCCGCCTGAGGGATGACCTGCACCGGACCGGCCACGGCCAGACGGCTCGGGATGCGCTTCGCCGGACGATCATCGAGCGGGTCGTCGAAGGCTGGGCGGCCGTGCAACCGGACGTAATCAACGCGACCGGCATCCTGATCCATACCAACCTGGGGCGCGTCCCGGTCAGCGAGGCGACGGCGGAGGCGATGCGGCGGGCGGCGGCAAGTCCGGTCGAGCTGGAGGTCGACGCCGACACCGGCGAGCGTGGCGACCGCCAGCGGCGGGTAGGGCACCTGCTCCGGTCATTGACCGGTGCTGAGTCGGCGCTCGCCGTCAACAACAATGCGGCGGCCGTTCTGCTTGCTGTCGCGGCACTGGCGGCGGGCCGGGAAGTAATCGTTTCACGCGGGGAAGCGGTCGAGATCGGCGGCGGATTCCGGATCCCGGAGGTGCTGCAGCAGGGTGGGGCGCGACTGATCGAGGTCGGGACGACCAACCGGACCTACGCCGGTGACTATGCCGACGCGATCGGTCCCGAGACCGCGATGCTGCTGAAGGTCCATCCGGGCAACTTCGTCATGTCCGGCTTCACCCACGCGCCGTCCACGGCCGATCTGGCGCGCGTCGCGGCGGACACCGGTATCCCGCTGGTCGAGGACCAGGGCGATGGACTGCTGATCGATGGCCTCCTCGAAGGCGAGCGGTCCGTCGTGTCCTGTCTCCGGGCGGGAGCTGACCTGGTCATGGCGAGCGGCGACAAGCTGCTCGGTGGGCCGCAGTGCGGGATGCTCCTTGGTCGAGCGGAGCTGGTCGCACGGCTGGCCCGGCATCCGCTGGCGCGCGCCGTTCGCGTCGACAAGGTGACGCTGGCGGGCCTGGAAGCGACGTTGCGGCACTACGCGAGGGGAGAGGAGCGAACCGCTATCCCGCTCTGGCGCATGGCAACGATGCCCGTCGACGTCGTGCGCCGGAGGGCGCAGGAGGTCGTCGAGGCCGTCGGCGGAAGCGCCATGGTCGTTGAGGTCGACAGCCGCTTCGGAGGCGGAGCGGCGCCGGGACGAACGGTACCGAGTGCCGGGGTGAGCATCGGCCATACGTCGTGGTCGCCCGATGAGCTCGCGCGTCGGCTGCGACTGGCGTCGCCCTCCGTCTGGGGGCGGATCGTGGACGACCAGCTGATGCTGGACATGCGCACGGTACCGCCGGACCGCGACCGGGACATCGCCGAGGTCGTCCGGTCGATCCTGCGGGGCTGACCCTACGGTCCCGTCGGGGTACGGGTGTCCTTGAAGACCGGGCTGATCGGCGGATCGAAGTGGTGGCGCTCCTGGCTAAGCTCGGCCAGCCGCTGCTGGGCGCTGGAAACCGTCGGCAGGTCCCGCTCCGCCATTCCAACCCGGATCTCCTCCTGAAGGTGGCGGACGGCCGCTTCGAATCGCTGGCGGCGAAGCTGCCGCAGGGTCTCCATCGCCTCGGTCCGGACCTCGCCCGGGTACCGCTTCGGGATCAGCCGTGGACCACCCGGCGCGCCGCCCTCTTCGCGCTCGAGGTCGGTTTCCAGGCGGCCGTCCTCGTCGCCCCCGACGGAGATGTTCAGGCGATCCGCGTAGTCGGCCAGCTCGTCCGGTAGGGCGATGATCAGGCGGCTCCCGAACAGCCCTGCGCACTCCTCACTCCTGAGCAGCCGGAGCAGTTCCCGATTGCGCCCGTCGTTGATGAGGTCGTCCGGTGTCTCGGCCAGCAGCGGCTCGAGATAGGGCCGGAACGCGATCAGCAGCCCGACGAGGTAGCTCTCGTTGTCCAGCTCACGGCGCCGGGTACGCGGTGGGGGGTCACCGGGCGACCAGTTGGCGTGGATGGGCCGCGGGCCGTCACTCTCGTCCCGCTTCTTCCACGGCTGGCCGTCACGGCCGCCCTCCCATTTGCTCTTGTTGCCGCCCTGCCATTGTCCACCGGATTGCCACGTGTTGCCGCCCTGCTGCCAGCCGGCACCGGACGCCGAACTGCCGCGACCGCCCTGCGACTCGCCTGACTGCTGCTGGCCGCGCGTCCCACGGCGGCCTGCCGTGCTGGGGCTGGCCAGCTCGCGCAGGACGATCTCGGCCGTCACGCCGAAGCGCTGACCGATGATCGTGGCGTAGTGATGCTGCTGGATCCGGTCGGGGAGCTGTCGCAGGATCGGCAGCATCCGCTGGATGGCGGACGACTTGGAGGCAGCGTCGTCCAGCCGGACGTCGGCGGCGAACGCGTCGATCAGCCAGTCGACGACCGGCCGGGCTCCGGCGATCACCTGCTCCCAGAGGTCCGGGTCGCGCCGGATCAGCTCGTCGGGATCCTTCCCGACTGGCATGGTCGCGACCCGGATCTCCGTCTTCGACCGCTGCTGCGCGCTGATCAGGCCGGCCGAGACCGATGCCTGGCGATCGCCGCTCTCGCGGCCGTCGCCGCCACCGGTCATCGTCTCGATCCCCCGGACCATCGCCGCCTGTCCGGCCGCGTCCGCGTCGAGGGCGAGGATGATCCGGGGCGCGAACCGCTTGACGAGGTTGACCTGCGCCTCGGTCAGGGCTGTGCCCATTGCCGCGACGACGTTGCGGTGGCCGAACTGATGAGCCGTAACGACGTCCATATAGCCTTCGACCACGACCACTTCGCCGCGCTCCCGGATGGCGTCCTTGGCGAGGTGCAGGCCGTAGAGCAGGCCGCTCTTGTCGAATAGCGGAGTCTGTGGGGAGTTCAAGTACTTGGGCTGCTCGTCGCCGAGGGCTCGCCCACCGAATCCGACGATGTCGCCGTCGCGGTCGGCGATCGGGAACATGAGCCGGCCGCGGAACCGGTCGTAGGTCCGGCCAGCGTCGTTCCGGATGACCAGGCCAGCCTCCAGGGCGATGTCGGCATCGAAGCCCTGCGCCCCAAGATTCCTGAGCAGCGTGTCCCACGAATCGGGCGAGTATCCGATCCGGAAGGCACGCATCATCGCGGCGTCGATCCCACGGCGCTCGGCCAGTTCCCGGCCCGCCTGGCCCTGCTCGACGCCGATGGCACGCTGGAACAGCCGGGCGGCCGCATCATTGGCCGCGATCAGCCGCTGCCGACGGTCCTGCTCGGCCGGGTCCTTGACCGGCGCCGTCGACAGGGTGATGTTGGCCCGGCGGGCCAGCTCGTGGAGGGCTTCCCGGAAGTCGACGCGCTCGACCTCCTGGTAGAAGGTCAGGGCGTCGCCGCGCTTTCCGCAGCCAAAGCAGTTGAACGTGCCGCTCTGGGGAAAGACGACGAACGACGGCGACTTCTCCTGGTGGAACGGGCACAGTCCCTTGTAGGAGGAGCCCGCCCGCTTGAGCTGGACGTACTGCTCGACCAGGTCGACGATGTCGGTCTGCTCGCGGACTTCGGCGACGGAGTCTCTCGCCATCGGTGACCTGCTGCCTTGTTCGCCAGCCCGGGCGGGGGGTGGGCCGGTCGATGGCGCGGGGGAGGACGCGTGGGTGAGGGTCGGGGGCCTAGCCGTTGAGGACGTGGCGCTCCCAGGCGGCGAGCGCGGATCGGTCGGTGAGCGCGGCGACATGGTCGGCGACGCGCCGCTCGAGCGGATCGTCGGCCGGACTGACGAGGCCGGCGTCGACCATCAGCTCTGGCCGCTCACAGTACCGGTGGAACAGATCGCGAACGATCTGCTGCGCCCGGGCCGTATCGCGGCGCTGGTTGATCGGAGTATAGACCTGTTCGTACAGGAAATCGCGCAGCACATCGGCCGCCTCCCGGACGCCGTCCGTCAGCACGATCTTGGCCGGGACGTCCTCGACCGCGGAATGCTGGACCACGTTGCCAACGAGCGTATTGATGCGGGCCGCGTGGCCTTCGCCGAGGACTTGACCCACGACCGGCGGGACATCCGCCCAGCGGATCATGCCGGCGCGGATCGCATCGTCGAGGTCATGGTTGATGTACGCGATCGCATCGGACAGGCGGACCACATCGCCCTCCGGGGTCGCGGCTCGTCCGGCGCGGCGGCCGGTGATGGAGGACCGCCCCTTGGAGTGGCGCAGGATCCCGTCGCGGACCATGTCGGTCAGATTGAGACCCTGGCCGTCCTTCTCGAGCACGTCGACGACCCGGAGGCTCTGCTCGTTGTGGCGGAAGCCCGGGAACACCTCGGCCAGCGCTCGCTCGCCGGCGTGCCCGAAGGGCGTGTGCCCAAGGTCATGGGACAGGCCGATCGCCTCGATCAGGTCCTCGTTCAGGCCGAGGGCGCGACCGATCGTGCGGGCGATCTGGGTGACTTCCAGCGTGTGCGTCAGGCGGGTGCGGTAGTGGTCACCCGAAGGCGCGATGAATACCTGCGTCTTGTGCATCAGTCGCCGGAACGATGACGCGTGCGTGATGCGATCGCGGTCGCGCTGGAACGCCGTCCGGACGGGACTCTCGTCCTCCACTCGCTGGCGGGTGGCCTCGCGGGAACGGGTCCCGCCGACGGCGAGCGTCGCCTCCTCCCGCGCTTCCAGGCGCTCGCGGATGGACGGGTCCGACGAATCGGTTGATGCCGCCCGGGTCGGGGTGTCCGCGGTCATCCGACGATGTCCAGTGGGGCGAGGCTGGCCATGAGCCGCTTGGTCCCGTGTCGTCCGAACTCGACAACGACCTCCTGGTCGTCACGGCGCGCCTCGACCGAGAGAACCTGCCCCTCACCGAACTTGTTGTGGAAGACCTTCTGCCCGGCGGAGTAGGTCTGTGTCCGCTTGGCCGGGGCCGGCTCTTCTCGCCCGGCCCCGCTGCCGATGGTGCGACCGGCGAAGTCGTCCTGGGGTGATGTGCGAACCGGGGACCCCTCGCCTGGCATTGACCCGTCCCAGCGGCCGGCACCGCTCCCGTGGCCCCCGAGGCGGTTGGACTGGCCGTTGACGCGGTCGCGGAGCGATCCCTTGCCGCCACCGAAGCGGGGGTAGGAGCGCGTCACGGTCGAGAGCGCCGACTGCGGGATCGAGTCGATGAAGCGGCTGGCGACCCCGGCGTTGAACCGGCCCCACATCTGGCGGGACGAAGCGTAGGTGAGGAACAGCATCCGCTGGGCGCGGGTGATGCCAACGTAGAACAGCCGGCGCTCTTCCTCCATCGGCAGCGGGTCCTGGAACTCGGCCTCGACCGCGCGGCTGATCGGGAGCAGCCCTTCCTCGATGCCGACGATGAATACGACCGGGAACTCCAGCCCCTTGGCGGAGTGCAGCGTGATCAGGGTGACTTGCCCCTGGCCGTCCTCGCTCATCGAGTCGACATCGGCGACCAGCGCGACCTGTTCGAGGTACTGGGCCAGGGCGTCACCAGGATCCTCGATGGCGTCGTACCGGCTGAGGTCCGTGCGGAGCTCCAGGACGTTGGCCCAGCGCTGCATCTCCTCTTCGACGCTGCCATCGAAGGCGCTCCGGTAGCCGGTCACCTCGACGACCTGGTCGAACAGCTCGCTCATGGTGGCCGTCCTGGCGACCTCGCGCAGCCGGGCGATGGCGGATCCGACCTTGGCGCCGGCCTTCTGGGCCGCGCCGGAGATGGCGGGCGCCGGGATCTCGGGATCGTCCAGCGGTTGGGCGAGGGCGACGAAGCCGTCCGACATCGGCCGGACCCAGGTCGTCGACCAGGCCCGGATGGTGTCGATCGCCTTGGGCCCGAGTCCCTTGCCGATGGCGAAGCTACCGATGATCCGCTCGAGGCTGACCATGTCCGAGGCGTTGTGGATCACCCGGAGGACCGCGATGACGTCCTTGACTTCCTTGCGCTCGTAGAACTTCACGCCGCCGACGACCCGGTAGGGAACGTCGCTGACCCGGAACGCCTCCTCCAGCACACGCGACTGGGCGGTGGTCCGGTACATCACCGCGACCTCATCCGGCCGGACGCCCTGCGACTGCATCAGGCGGCGGATCTCGGCCACGACGAACTGGGCCTCGTGGTTCTGGTCGGCGAGCTCACGCAGCGCGATCGGCTCGCCCTCCGGGTTGGTCGTACTGAGCTTGCGGTCGAGCCGCTGCTTGTTCTCCCGGATGACGGCGTCGGCCACCGCGACGATCCGGGCGGTGGACCGGTAGTTGACGTCGAGGTCGATCCGGGTAGCGTCCGGATAGTCGACCTGGAAGTCGAGGATGTTGCGGATGTCGGCCTGCCGCCAGGCGTAGATCGACTGGTCCGGGTCGCCGACGACGAACAGGTTGCGCCAGCGGTTGGCGAGCTCGGTCACCATCACGTACTGAACGCGGTTGGTGTCCTGGTACTCGTCGACGAGGATGTGGCGGAACTGGGTCTGGTAGCGCTCCAGCACCTGCGGTGCCCGGTCGAACAGCTCAATCGGGAGGCGAAGCAGGTCGTCGAAGTCCAGGGCATTCGCCTGCCGGAGCAGCCGGGCGTACTGCTCGTAGACGCGGGAGATCGTCTCGTCGTCGTGCGACTGGACCTGCTCGGCGAACTCTTTCGGGCTCAGCAACTGGTTCTTGGCGGCGGAGATCCGGGAGCTGGCCCGGCGCGGGACGAGCTGCCGCGGGTCCAGGCCTGCCGCGGTGATGGCGCGCTTGACGATCGCCTGCTGGTCGGCGTCGTCGTAGACGAGGAAGTTGGGCTGGATACCGAGCCGATCGGCGACCACGCCGGGGTTCTGGCGGAGCAGGCGAACGCCGAAGCTGTGGAACGTCCCCATCCACAGCCCGTTGATCTCGTCGCCTGCCAGGCGCTCGATCCGCTCGCGCATCTCGCGGGCGGCCTTGTTGGTGAACGTGACCGCGAGGATCTGGTCGGGAAGGACTTGGCACTGTTCGAGCAGCCAGGCGATCCGGTGGGTGAGTACCCGGGTCTTGCCGGAGCCAGGGCCGGCGACCACGAGCACCGGCCCATCCACGGTCTGGACCGCGCGTACCTGTGATTCATTCAGGCCGCGGATCAGACGGCTGGGGTCGGATCGGGTCACCTGTTCGGCCACGGGGGCTGCCTCCACAAACATCTGTTCTCGGACCTACGAGTCTAGCACTGCCACCCCCTCCACCCGCCGCTGAATCGGGCACCGGTGGAGCGGATGAGCTTGACGACCGCCGGGTGGTCACGTACCCTTGCGTGCCGTAAGCGGGCGGCGACGTTCGCTAGGCCGACGTAGCTCAGAGGTAGAGCAAGGGACTCATAAGCCCTTGGCCGGTGGTTCGATTCCACCCGTCGGCACCACCAGACAGCACACCTCACGGGATCCGCCATGACCCGTCGCCGTCGCCCGGTCGCTCCGCGATCGGGCGCTTCCCGTTTCGAGCAACGGCTGCTCGCCACATGGCGGGATATCGAAACGCGACTTCCGCCCGGTCCGGTCACGGTCGGCCTCTCCGGAGGACCGGATTCCCTCGCGCTCCTCGTTGCGCTTTCCGCACTCGCGCCGGTACTCGGACGACCCATCGAGGCGCTCCACGTCGACCACGGGATCCGCATCGGATCGGAACAGGAGGCAGCGCGGGCAGTGGCGCAGGCGACGGATCTCGCGGTCCCGATCCGGGCGGTCCGCGTGCCCGCTGGCGCGATCGACGCGCATAGCGGAGTGGGTCCCGAAGAAGCGGCCCGCCGCGAGCGCTATCGGCTCGCAGCCGAGCATTGCCGGGGGACGGGTGGCCCGTTCCTGACCGCTCACCATGCAGATGATCAGGCCGAGACCGTTCTGCTGCACCTGGCGAGAGGCAGCGGGCTGAGCGGGGTCGCGGGGATGGCACCCGTCACCGAGCTGCGGGTGCCGTGGTGGGCATCGACCGAACCGGCCCTACCGACCCTCACCGTCGTCCGGCCCCTCCTGGGGATGCGGAAGCCGGAACTGGTCGCCTACCTCCGTGCCCGGCGGCCCGACCTCGTCCCGGTCCACGACTCCTCCAATGACGACCGGCGATTCCGGCGGAACGCGATCCGGGCCGATGTGCTGCCGGCGCTGGAGCGTGCCGTTCCCGGTGCGACCCAGGCGATCGCCCGGTTCGCAAGGCTTGCCACTGAGGACGACGCCTGGCTGGAAGACAGTGCCGTGACGGCGCTCGCTTCCTTGGGAGACCTGCATGACGGCCTGCCGGTCGAACCGCTGAAGAACATAGCGTCACCACTCCGTCGTCGCATGATCCGGGCGTGGCTGACCGCGGCTGGTGTCGAGGAGCTATCGCTCGACCGGACTGAGGCGGTTGTTGGGCTGCTCACGGCGGAACCGGGTAGCCGCATTGAGATCGGGGGCAATCGATCGATCGTCCGGAAGCGGGCGCATCTGGTCGTCATGCATGGTGAGCCGGAGGAGCCCCAAGGCCGACACGGGTAGACTTTCGCTTTACGCATCAACCTGATTCGCTGAAGGACCTTCCTGGATGACGACGCCCGACCTGACCGAGAGCCGCGCCCACGGAGTCGACAGCATACTGATCGATGAGCCGACCGTGCAGCGCCGGATCGCCGAACTGGCCGCCGAACTGGACGACTGGTACCGGCCGGCTGCCGGCCACCACCCGGTGCCGGGGGAAGGTGAGGCGCCACTGCTGATCGGCGTCCTGACGGGGGCGGTCACGTTCCTCACCGATCTCATGCGCGCGATGACGGTCCCGCTCGAGATCGAGTTCATGGCCGTCTCGAGCTATGGCGCCTCGACGCGGAGTTCCGGGGTGGTCCGGATCCTCAAGGACCTCAATCACGACATCAGCGGACGCCGGATCATCGTAGTCGAGGACATCATCGACACAGGTCTCACGCTCCAGTACCTCCTGGAGCTCCTCGAGCAGCGCGGCCCGGCCGAGATCAAGGTCGTGGCCCTGCTGCGCAAGTTGGACAAGCCGGGATCCGTGCCGGTTCCGGTTGATCTTGTCGGCTTCGATATCCCGGACGAGTTCGTCGTTGGCTATGGGCTGGACTACGCCGGTCATTACCGCAATCTACCGTACGTCGCCATCCTGAACCCCGGTGTCTTCGACGCTCCAGCTGGCGTTCCCCTGAGCGAGTAGCCGTAGCGTCCGGACCTGTCCATCCAGCCAGCTTCTGCCGTCCCGCTCCGGCCTGTTCGGACGCGGGTTTTGCCGATTCCATGGGACTGCGGGGGTATAATTCCTGTGTTATCCCCTCACAATCACCGTGATCCGGGCAGTTCCCGGACAGGCAGGTATCGGAGGCTCCCATGGGCAAAGCGAAATCGCTTCGCAGCAGCTTTGTCTACATCGCCGTTGGCGTTCTGGTCGTCGTGTTGCTTCTCGCATACCTGGGCAGCGGTGACCGCACCCGGGATGTCTCCCTTGATCAGCTTGCCGCAGACATCAACGCCGGGACCGTCAGCCGACTGGTGCAGTCAGACGGCAGTTCCGTCATCGAGATTCGGTACTCCGGAGCCCAGGAAGATGCCGAGGCGCGGGTCCCGCCCAACACGGACATCCTCTCGGTCCTGTCCGCCTACCAGGTTGACCCATCGACGGTGACCATCGAGGTAGAGCAGGGAAGCCGGTGGGGCGGGATCCTTCGCTTCCTGCCGTTCCTGCTGCCGACCCTGCTGCTGATCGGCTTCTTCGCCTACATGATGCGACAGAGCCAGGGCAACAGTTCGCAGGCGATGTCCTTCGGCAAAAGCAAGGCGCGTCTGTTCACCAGCAACCGGCCCACCGTCACCTTCGCCGATGTCGCCGGCGTGGATGAGGCCAAGGAGGAGCTTCAGGAGGTCGTCGAGTTCCTGAAGTACCCGGACAAGTTCGCCGCACTTGGCGCCCGCATCCCTCGTGGGGTGCTGCTTGTCGGACCACCGGGGACCGGCAAGACCCTGCTGTCGCGCGCGGTCGCTGGTGAGGCCGGGGTGCCGTTCTTCAGCATCTCCGGCTCCGAGTTCGTCGAGATGTTCGTCGGCGTCGGCGCCAGCCGGGTCCGGGACCTCTTCGACCAGGCCAAGAAGAACTCGCCCTGTATCGTCTTCGTCGACGAGATCGACGCCGTCGGGCGCCAACGAGGCGCGGGGCTGGGCGGCTCCCACGACGAGCGCGAGCAGACGCTCAACCAGATCCTCGTCGAGATGGACGGATTCGACAGCTCGATCAACGTGATCATCATCGCGGCGACCAACCGGCCCGACGTGCTCGATCCGGCGCTTCTCCGTCCCGGCCGCTTCGACCGGCAGGTGATCCTTGATCGGCCCGACATCCAGGGGCGGCGGTCGATCCTCCAGGTCCACTCCCGTGGCAAGCCGCTCGAAGATAGCGTCTCCATCGAGAACCTGGCCCGGCAAACTAGCGGCTTTTCGGGCGCCGACCTGGAGAACCTGGTCAACGAGGCGGCGATCCTCGCCGCCCGCCGGAACAAGAAGACGATCGGCGTCTCCGAACTGACCGAGGCGATCGACCGGGTCCTCGCCGGCCCCCAGCGCAAGAGCCGAGTGATCAGCGAGCGCGAGCGGCTGATGACGGCCTATCACGAGGCCGGGCATGCGCTCGTCGCCCGGATGCTTCCCAACTCGGACCCGGTTCGCAAGGTCTCCATCGTCGCGCGCGGGATGATGGGTGGCTACACGCGAGTGGTCCCGGACGAGGACCGGCTGTTCATGACGAAGAGCCAGTTCCGCGATCGCCTGGCCGTGTTCATGGCTGGGCACGCGACTGAGACGATGGTGTTCGAGGAGCAGTCCACGGGAGCCAGCAACGACATCGAGCAGGCGACCGCGATCGCCCGGCGGATGGTAACCGAATTCGGGATGAGCCGGACGCTCGGTCCGCGCGCCTACGGCAAGAAGGAGGAGATGGTCTTCCTGGGTCGCGAGATCAACGAGTCCCGCAACTACTCGGACGAGATCGCGGAGTCCATCGACCGGGAGATCCGCGAACTGATCGACGAGGCGCACGATAGGGCGAGGGCGATCCTCGAGGAGCACGCCGTCTACCTGGAAGCGATCGCCCAGCTCCTGCTCGCCAACGAGACGATCGAGGGCGACGAGATGGAAGCGCTCTTCGATGGTCCCCGGCCAACTCCGGACCTTGTCGGTCCGCCGCATGGTCGCCCGTCCGGCCGGATGGCACAGGTCCATGATCGGCACCAGACGCCGGCGGGGCACCTGCCGCCCGGTCTCCAGCCGCCCCGCGAGCGGGCCGAAGATCGGCCGAGCGGGGTGGGGGGCCTGCGACCCAACCCGGCTTCCTGAACCGATCATCAGGCAACGAGAACGGCCCGGCGCTCGAAGCGCCGGGCCGTTCTCGTGCATAACAACGTGGTGGACCGACGGGCCGTCGCTGCGTGGTGGAGGCTAGGAGATTCGAACTCCTGACCTCAACTTTGCAAAAGTTGCGCTCTGCCAGCTGAGCTAAGCCCCCGGGCGGGACGCTCGTCGGTGTTGTCAGGTGATAGGTGTTCGGGGAAGGGGGTGGAGACTGGGGGATTCGAACCCCCGACCTCTACAGTGCGATTGTAGCGCTCTCCCAGCTGAGCTAAGTCCCCCGGTGAACGGACGGAGTATACCGATGGGCTCGTGTCGCGTCAAACCACAGGGTCGAGCCGGATCTCCGGCAAGTATGTTCTGTCCCTTCAACGATGGTCCGGTGCCTTGATGTCGTCTCGGCGTTGACGATCCCGCCTCGCGCAGTTTGGTCTTCGCGATCCAGGCAGCACTGCCGGTCGGGCATGACGTGCGGTCCGGGCCCGCTCTGGGACGGATCCGAGCGACGGAGCAGGGTAGGCTGTAGCCATCAATAGCACTGTTAGCCCTACCCACCCCTAACGAGCATCAGCCGGAGTAGCTTCACCGTGTCCGTTCCCGTGTCAGTGCCCGCGTCCAGTGGAGACGGACCAGCCTCTGCCCGGACCGGGGGGCAGTTCCGTCCGGAGCTCCAGGGATTGCGTGCAATCGCGGTCCTGCTCGTCGTTACCTACCATGTCTGGTTCAATCGCGTGTCCGGCGGGGTCGATGTCTTCTTCGTCATCTCGGGTTTCCTCCTGACGGCACAGTTGGCCCGTGCTGCCGATCGGGGCGCCATCGATCTTGGCAAGCGCTGGAGCCGGACGTTCGTCCGCATCCTCCCGCCGAGCGTCGTGGTCCTCGTGGCGACGGTGATCGCGGCCTACCTGGTCATGCCGGAATCCCAGTGGAGGGGGACGATCCGGGAGATCGTCGCATCGGGCTTCCTCCTCGAGAACTGGCAGTTGGTTGCCAACTCCGTCGACTACGCGGCGAGCAACGATCAGGCGAGCGTGGTCCAGCACTTCTGGTCGCTCTCGATCCAGGGGCAGTTCTTCATCGTCTGGCCGATCCTGGTCGCGGCGGTCGCGGCCACTGGTCGACGGCTGCCGGGGTCGATCCGCTGGTACCTGGCCGGCACGATCGGCCTGGTCTTCGCTGGGTCACTCCTTTACTCGATCCATCTGACCGATGTCGCGCAGCCAGTCGCCTATTTCCATTCCGCCACCCGGGCCTGGGAATTCGCTTTCGGTGGCCTCCTAGCTCTCGGCATAGACCGGATCCGGCTCCCTCGCCGTCTTGCTGTGCCGGTCGGGTGGTTGGGAGTCATCGGCCTCCTGCTCTGTGGCGTGCTGATTGACGCCGGTCAGGTATTCCCCGGGTTCCTCGCGCTATGGCCGGCCACCTGCGCCGCTCTGATCCTGATCGCCGGTACGACCGGTGTACGCGGTGCCGCCGACGGTCTTCTCTCTAGCCGGCCAATGGCGTGGGTGGGGGACCTCAGTTTCTCGCTGTACCTCTGGCACTGGCCGGTCCTGATCATCTACCTCGTCCAAACGGGGCGGACGACCGTCGAGCTGATTGACGGACTCGTGCTGATCGCGATCTCGGTTCTGCTTGCCATGGGCACCCGAGCCCTGGTGGAACAGCCGCTGGCCAGGCGGCCGTGGTCCACGCTCGCCGGCTACCGCTTGATCGCCGCCTCCCTGGTCACGGTGGTCGCGGTCGCCGGGGCCTGGGAGCACCAGGCCGAGCAGCGGGTACGGATCAGCCTGGAAGCGCCAGCGCTCAGCCATCCCGGTGCGCCGGCCCTTGGCTCCGCTCCCATGGCCACCGAGACGCCGGTACCAGCCGCGGTGAGCCTGCGCGAGGACTGGGTGCCTGTCCGTGAGTGGGACTGCGTGCCGCTTACCCGGTTCGCTGCCGATCGGTGCACGCAGGTCGTCAGCGAGGAACCTACGCGTCGGGTTGTCGTCGTGGGCGACTCGCATATCCAGCAGCTCGGAGGGGCACTGGTCCCGATCGCCGAGGCGCGCGGCTGGCAACTCACCTTCATCCTCCGCGGCGCCTGCCCGTTTTCGACGACGTCGGAAGTCAACCCGGACGACCGGGATTGCGTTGACTGGAACGCCGCTGTCGCGGCGGAGATCCTCGACCTGTCGCCGGATATCGTGGTCACACTCGCGACGCGCAACGTCCGGGAGGGGCTTACCGAAACGACGCCGACCGGTTTCGTCGAGCAGTGGCGGTTGCTGGACGGGTCGGGGATCAGCGTCGTGGCTATCCGCGATAACCCGCGCTTCGATTACTCGGTCCCGGAATGTGTCGAGCGCTCGTCCGGCGATGGCGAGGAATGTGGCATTGCTCGCGAGGCGGTGTATTCCGCTGATCCGCCGTGGCATTACGTGAACGACCTTCCGGCCAACGTCCGATTCCTCGATGTTGCGGACTTGCTGTGTGACCCGGAGTGGTGCTCTCCGGTCATCGGCAATGTCTTCGTCTACATGGACGATAACCACCTGACGGCGACCTATACGCTGACGATGTCCGGCCCCCTGGAGCCGACGTTGATCGAACTGATCGAGGGTTGAAACTGGATGGACGGGGAGCGGCCCTATGCTATAATCGTGCCAATGCGGGTGTAACTCAGTTGGCAGAGTGTCTGCTTCCCAAGCAGAATGTCGTCGGTTCGAATCCGATCACCCGCTCCGCAAGAATCGACCGCCGGGACGAGCCTCGTTCCGGCGGTCGGCTTTTTCGCCCGATCATCATTCGGGGTCGCTCCCACTATCGTGCAGCCGTTCCAGGAGGACGTCCGTGGCGATCACCATTCTCGCGTTCATCCCGCTTCCTCCCGCCGCTCAGGCGCCGCTGCGCGATGCGGGCTACGAGTTGCACCTCCTCCGGGATTACGGGAACCGGGACGCGCTGATCGCCGCGGGGCGGGACGCCCGGATCGTGGTCACCAACGGGGAGGGAGGGCTGGGCGGCGACGAGATTGACCGTCTCCCGGAACTGGAACACATCTGCGCAATCGGTGTGGGGTTCGAGAACATCGACCTCGATCGCGCCGCCCAGCGAGGGATCTCGGTCACCAACGGCCGCGGCGCCAATGCCGAGGCGGTTGCCGACCATACCCTCGGTCTGATGCTGGCGGCGTCGATGGCTATCCCGCAGAGCGACGCGATGGTGCGGGCCGGACACTGGGCCCACTTCGCCTCCGGGGCCGGGCATCACCCGTTTCTGGATCGCCGCCGCGGCATCACGGGTAAAGGGCTGGGTATCCTCGGACTCGGCTTGATCGGGCAGAAGATTGCCGAACGCGGCGCACTAGGGTTCGCGATGCCAGTGGCCTATCACTCCCGGCGGCGCAACGAGGCAAGCCCGTACCGGTACATGGCGTCCGTCTCGGAGCTTGCGGAGTGGTCGGACTTCCTGGTCGTCGCGACCCCGGGCGGTGCTGGCACCCGACACCTGGTTGACCGGAACGTCCTCGAAGCACTTGGCCATGAAGGGATCCTCGTCAACATTGGACGTGGCAGCGTCGTCGACACCGCCGCCCTCATCGCTGCACTCCAGGCGGGTACGATCCGGGGAGCGGCCCTCGATGTGGTCGAGGGTGAGCCCTCCATTCCCGACGAGCTCCTGCCGCTCGACAACCTCGTCATTACCCCGCACATGGCGGGGCGGGGCCCGGAGCCCCTGGTCATCATGGCCGACCTCCTGGCGCGCAACGTCGCTGCCTTCCTCAATGGCGATCCATTGCTGACACCGGTCCTCGACCGGGACGGCACCCGAGCGGTCTCGTCCTGACGGGAAGCTGATCCAGATTATCGGCGTCCTTCGCGCAGGCCGAACGCGCAACGGTGCGCCGCCGGCGAGCGAGCGCTCAGCATGGGATCCTTCCTGTCGGTGATAAGGTCGCCGCAGCGTCGCGATGTACCGGAGCAAGGAGTCAACGACATGAGTGAGACGATTACGGCCCGGGGCGTCATCTCGCGGGAACCGGGCGCACCGGGAGTGGTCGAGGAGTTCCTCATCGATCCGCCGGGACCCGGGGAAGCACTGATCCGCATCCTGGCGTCCGGCGTCTGCCACACGGATCTGTCGGCGAAGAACGGCGTGTTCGGGACGGAACCTTTTCCCTGGCTGCTTGGCCACGAGGGCAGCGGGATCGTCGAGCGGGTCGGTGAGGGAGTCGACAACATCTCGGTCGGCGACTACGTCATCTTGGCCTGGCGAGCGCCCTGCGGTCTCTGCCGGTTCTGCCAGCGAGGGCAGCTGGAACTCTGCGCCAACTCGCTCAACGCCCAGCCACGGATGAAGACGATGGCCGGCGAGCAGCTGACCCCGGTGCTGGGGATCGGGACGTTCTGCACGCACACTGTCGTTCATTCGCGCCAGTGCATCCCGGTCAGCGCCGACCTGCCGCCGGCCCAGATGAGCCTGATCGGCTGCGGCGTCATGACCGGGATCGGCGCGGCGATGTACGCCGGGAAGGTGCAGCCGGGCGATTCGGTCGCAGTGATCGGAGCCGGTGGAGTCGGCGACTCCGCCATCATGGGGGCGAAGATCGCCGGCGCCACCACGATCATTGCCGTCGACATCGACCCGCGCAAGCTGGAGTGGGCGACCTCGTTCGGCGCAACTCATACCGTGAATCCGCGCGATGGTGACGCCGTGGAGGCGATCAAGGCGATCACTGGTGGCTTCGGCGTGAACGTCGCGATCGAGGCCGTTGGCCGTCCGGAGACCATCGAGACGGCGCTGTGGTCGCGCGACCTCGCTGGCCGCTGCGTCATCGTCGGCGTCGCGGGGCAGGACGCCCGGCTGGACCTGCCGGTGGCGAAGTTCTTCGACCGCGGCGGCAGCATGAGCGTGTCGTGGTACGGCGACTGTCTGCCGACCCGTGACTTCCCCGTCCTGGCCAACTGGTACGCGCAGGGCACTCTGGATCTGGACCGCGTGGTCACCCGGACGATCACCCTCGACGAGGTCGACGAGGCGTTCCACGCCATGGAGCGCGGTGAGACGTTGCGGAGTGTTGTCGTTTTCGACAACGCCTGATCGAGCGTCCTGTCTTGAGGTAGCTAGATCAAGTAGGAGGGCTTGTGACGCTGACGATCCGTACCTTCACGGGCGGA
The DNA here is from genome assembly GCA_035944555.1 of Thermomicrobiales bacterium. Classification (GTDB taxonomy): domain Bacteria; phylum Chloroflexota; class Chloroflexia; order Thermomicrobiales; family UBA6265; genus CADCWK01. The sequence goes on along the minus strand of DASZAY010000009.1, from coordinate 436,232 downwards.
CCACTTGAGACCCATGGCTTCCTGGTCTTCGACCGGGCTGGGCGCGCCATCGTTGTCGACGTGCCACCGGGCCAAGCGGAGCCCATTGCCGCCGGTGCGAAGAGCATCGGCGCGACGATCGGTCAGATCGTCATTACTCACCCCCACTGGGATCACTTCGCGGATGCCGCCTCCCTCCGGGAACTGACTGGGGCGCCGATCGCGGCGCACCCTGGCGCGGAGCCTCGTCTTCGCGACGCGCGCACCTCACTCTTCCCTGTCGATGGCGTGGATTTCGGTCCGGCCTCGCTGCTTCCGGACCGAGGGATCGACGAGGGAGACGTGGTTGACCTTGGGGACAGCCAGTTTCAGGTCCTGTTCACGCCGGGCCATGAGCCAGCCCACATTGCCCTGTTTGAAGCCCGGCTCGACTTCCTGCTCAGTGGCGACGTCATCTTCCCCGGCGGTCACGGCACCCTTGACGTGCCCAGCGCCGACGCGGGGCAGATGCGGGACAGCCTGCTGAAGCTGGCGGCGCTGCCGGGGCGGACGGTCGTCTACAACGGGCACGGGCGGACGACGACCCTGCGACAGGAGCGGCACTGGTTGCCGAAGCCGGACGTCGATCTCGCTCAGGCCGATCGCGTGCGCATGCCGGCCGAATCACAGCAGTTGCGGAAATCCTGACGGCCCTCTGGGTTCGATAGGTATGCAGAAGGCCCCGGTCGATTGACCGGGGCCTTCCTCTTCCCGCGAGCTGATTGAGGTGCTTAGCCCTTCATCGAGCCGGCGAGCATGCCGCGGATGAAGTAGCGTCCGAGCAGGATGTAGATCACCGCGGTCGGTAGGGCGGCAAGCACCGATCCGGCCATAACGGCGCTCCAATCTACCGAGAACGAGCCCGACAGGTTGTTGAGCGCCACCGTGATCGGTTGCTGGGCCGGGTTCGTGATGATGGTCAGACCGAAGAGGAATTCGTTCCAGATGTTGGTGAACTGGAAGATGCCTACGACGACGAAGGCCGGCACGGATAGCGGAAGCATGATCCGGAAGAAGATTCCGAGCAGCCCGGCACCGTCGACGCGCGCGGCTTCGATCAGTTCGCCGGGGATGGCCGAGAAGAAGTTGCGGAAGATCAAGGTGGTGATGGGCAGGCCGTAGACGACGTGGACGAGGATCAGCCCGGCGATCGAGTTGTACAGCCCGATCTCCTGGAGAAACCGGATCAGCGGGATGAGGATGCTCTGATAGGGGATGAACATCCCGAACAGGATCACCGTGAACAGCACGTCTGACCCACGGAACTTCCACTTGGCGAGCAGGTAGCCGTTGAGCGCGCCGAATAGCGCGGAGAGGATCGTAGCCGGGATGACCAGCCGGATACTCTGGGTCAGGTTCGGGCTCAAACTGTCCCACGCCTGGGTGTAGGACGCCCATGAGATGTCAGTCGGCAGGCGCCACATGGTCGAGGTGCTGACGTCGGCCACCTGCTTGACGCTGGTGATGACGACGACGTAGATGGGCAGCAGGTAGAACAGCGCCATGACCACGAGGAAGACCGTCCGGGCGATGCCGCCCGCGTGCCACCCGCGCTTCTGCGGTGGGACGGAGGACGTCGAGCCTGCGAAAGGATCAGCGACTGCCATGGCTTACAGGTCCCTCATCGAGCGCACCAGATACGGCACGATCACCAGCGCTACGAGCATCAGCATTACGATCGAGGCGGCGGCACCGAGGTCGTAACGATTGGCCCGGAACGTCTGCTCGATGATGAAGATGCCCGGAACATCGGTCGCGAAGCCGGGACCGGATCCGGACATGGCAAAGATCAGATCGAAGATCTTGAGCGAGACGTGGCCGAGGATGATCAGGGTGCTGATGGTGATCGGCTTGAGCAGCGGGATGACGATCTGCGTATAGACCTGCCAGGTCGAGGCGCCGTCGAGCTGGGCCGCCTCCTTGATGTCGCCGGAGATGGTGCCGAGACCCGCCAGGTACATCGCCATCGCGAATCCTGAGAGCTGCCAGGCCGCGGCAATGACGACCGGCACCATGGCCATCGGCAGTCCGACCTGAGTGAACAGGCCGTCCAGTCCGGGGATGACTCCGCGCAGGTCGCCGAGGACCTCGGGGTTGGTCAGCCACCGGGGTTTGACCGGCCCGAGTCCGACCAGGCCAAGCAGCCAGTTGATGCCGAGATTCTCGAACAGCAGGTTGATACCGGTCTCGGGGTTGAAGATCCAGCGCCAGGCGACGCCGGTCACGATGAAGGAGAGCGCATAGGGGAAGAGGAAGATGTTTCGGAACAGCACGCTGCCGGGAAACTTGTTATCAAGCAGGAGCGCGAAGAGCAAGCCGACGCCCACGGCGGCGATGAGGAATAGCACCGTGAAGACGACGGTGTTCCGCAGATCTGTCTGGAATCGTGGGGTGTTGAAGAGGCGGTCGTAGACACTCGTCAGCGGATCGGCCAGCGACCAGTCGGGGACGGCGGTGCGCCAGTTCGAGAACGAGATCCAGAGCGTGGTGCCGATGAACCCATAGACGAAGACGAGGATCAGGATCACGCTCGGGGCGAGCAGGAGGATGGAGAGCGAGCGGTCGCCGAACCATCCCCGGCCTGTGGTCCGGGCGGAGCCGGCGGATTCGGCGGCCATGGTGGTACTCCCGGGGGACGATGAGACGCTCAGCGAGCGATGACCGCTACGGACCCGCGGGCGGGGAGAGTCCGGGCTCTCCCCGCCCGCCGACCGTCCGGTCAACCGGATCCGTTACGCGAACCGATCAGGCAGAGGCAGCGTCGTCCTCGGCCGCCTGCTGGATCGTGACGCGATAGGTCTCCACGTCAGGCGAGACCAGGAACTGGACCGTGGCGTCAAAGATCGCCTGCTGGACCGGTGGGGTGACGGCGGTTCCATGGGCGATGGAGACCGTGGCCGTGGCCGTGCCGAAGTCGGCGGCCGACCACTGCAGGTACTCGTTGAAGCTGCTTGCGTCGACGTCGGTACGGGCCGGGATGCATCCCTTGTACGGCGCGAACGTAGTCTGGGCCTCGGCCGAGCCGACCGCGCGGAGCCAGTTGGCGGCGTTGACCGGGTCCGGCGCACCGATCGGCAGAGTGAAGCCGTCGATGACGGCGACGAACGAGCCGGCGGTGCCCGGGTGGGTCACCCAGCCGATCGCGTCCTGGGTGCCCTGCGCGACGAACTGGCCGTACGCCCAGTCACCCATCGAGGTGAAGCCCGCCGTGCCCTGGCCGACGAGGTCGGCGGCACCATCCCAGGTCAGAGCGGCCTGATCGGGGTTGAGGTAGTTGAGCATTCGGGCGAACGCCTCAATCGCCTGCGTCACGCCGTCGCTGGACCACTGCGAGGGGTCGTTCCAGAGCGCGTTGTAGGCATCGACACCAAGGACGCCAAGCAGCGTGTTCTCGAAGAGCTGAACAGAGGCGAAGGTGTCCCGGCCACCCAGCGCGATCGCCGGCAATCCCGCCGCCTGGAGGGTATCGCAGGCGGTGAAGAACTCGTCCATCGTCATTGTCTCGCCGACCGTGACGCCGTTGCTCTCCATGACGGAGCGGTTATAGAAGAGGACGTTGCCGCGGTGGTTGCCAACCGGGACGACGTAGGGAACGCCGTCGAAGGTCAGCTGATCGAGGACGCCCTGCGGGAAGACCTCGTTCCAGCCCTGCTCGGCGAACAGGTCGGTCATCGGGGCGCAGTAGCCCGGCACGACGTAGCGCGACTGGAGTTCCCGCCCAAGGTGCGACTGCCAGGAGTCCGGTGCTTCGCCGCCCGTCAGGCGCGTCTGGAGCGCCGTCTGAGCGTTACTGCCCGCACCTCCGGCCACGGCGGCATTGACGACCTCGACGGACGGCGAACCGGCGGAGAACGCGGCGAAAAGCTGCTCGAGACCGGCTGCCTCGCCACCCGAGGTCCACCAAGAGAAGATTTCCAACTGGGCCTCCGGCGTACCGACCACGAGCGGTGCGCCGGGAGTCCCGGCGGGAGTGGCCTGTGCGGAAGTCTGCCGCGCGCGGAGAACGGCGGGTGAAGCGGCGAGAGCGGCGGCCCCACCAAGAAACGCACGTCGGTTGGTCATCATCGAGGAATACTCCTGATCGCGTCGTCGCGGATAGGCCCGGAACGTCCGTGGCGATCGATCTGCCGACGCAGAGACGGATGCGACCAGGTTGGATCGAACCGTGTCAGTGCATTGGTAGGGCATCGCCTCCCAAAGTATATCGCCGCCCTGATCCCCAATGACCATCCCGGAGACCAACGCCCTCCTACGGCCCAGTTTCAGCGGGAATTGGCCCGGTACGGAGGCTGATCCTGAGCCGAGCGAAGCGGGCTCGGCGCCCGAAGGACCGCCACAGCCAGCCTGTCCGCACACTCGTTTGACGGCATGGATGCTGCACGCCACGACGCACGGTCGCGATGGAACAAGCCGGTCATCCGGACTGCTCGGCTGGTCAGTCTCACATGAGCGGCTTATCAGACCCATACAGGTCCCAGGTAGTGGAGCAGGGCGGCCAGGGTCGATCCATCGCACTCGCGAACAAGGAGTCCCCATGACAACGAACCACCTGGATCGATTCATGGTCGCGATGCGTCGTGAGCGCGATCGCATCACCTCCCGGCGGTCCCTGATTGGCAATAGCGCGCTCGCCGGAGGCGCTGCCGTGTTGACCCTTGCCGTGTTGCCGGCGATCCGGACCGCTGCCCAGGACGGGCTCGAGGCGGACCCGGGCTTCGAGAGCGACGTCGATGTGCTGAACTTCGCGCTGACGCTGGAACACCTTGAGGCGACGCTGTATCGCGAGGGACTGGCAACCTTCGTCCCGGCCGACTTCGACGCCAACGGTGTGGTCTTCCCCTTGCTCGAACAGATCGGAGCACACGAGGCCGCACACGTCCAGGCGCTCTCGGCGGCGATCACCGACCTCGGCGGTACGCCAGTCGAAGAGCAGACGTACGATTTTGGGTACACCGATGTGTCATCGTTCCTGGCCACCGCGGCAGCCATCGAGAACGTCGGAGTGGCTGCCTACGCCGGTGCCGCTCCGTCGCTGATCGTCCTGACCGAGGTGCCGAACCTCGTCGTCGCCGCACTCGGGATCCATTCCGTCGAGGCCCGTCACGCGGCGTTCGTCGCGGCGCTCATCAACGACGCCGACAACACGCCCTTCCCGGAGGCGGTCGACAGTGCGCTCACCCCGATCGAGGTGTTCGAGATCGTCAGTCCGTTCATCGTCGGATCGGTCGATGGCGCGACCCCGGTCGCAACGCCAACCGCATAGGACGGACGACCCGAAATCGTAGGTGGTTGACGTCACCGCAGGAGGGTCCGCCCGGCGCACCGGGCAGACCCTCCTTCATGTTGCGGAGGCGGACGTATCGAGGCGCTGGCATCGCGGGCAGAACGACGTCGACCGTCCGCCGAGCCGGATCAGGTTGAGCGTTGTCCCGCAGACGACACAGTGCTCGCCCGTCCGCGCCCGACCGTAGACCCGCAGGTTCATCCCGTTTTCGCCCGGGTCGCCATAGCCATCAAGGAACGACGAGAAGGTGGTCCCCCGGCGGGCGAGCGATTCCTCCAGCACCGTGACGATCGCGGCGTGGAGTTCGACCAGTTCCGGTTCGGTTAGCGAGTCGCCCGCCCGAAGGGGATGGACGCCGGCGCGGAACAGTGCCTCGTCGACGTAGATGTTGCCGAGACCGGCGACGCGCCGCTGATCGAGCAGGATGTTCTTGATCGGGGCTTTCCTGCCGCTCGTCATGCCAGCCAGCGCGGAAGGGGTGAAATCCGGGCCAAGTGGCTCGGGGCCCAGGCGCAGGAACTGCTCGTCGCGCTCCGTCCGGGGGACATGCAGCACACGACCGAACCGGCGCTGGTCGGCGAACCGAAGTTGGAGCGATTCACCGGCCGGCGAATCGTCGTCACCGGCACCGGGACTGGCCAGACCGATGGTGAGATGCTGGAAGCGGAGGGACGGGGTATCGGGCCGCGCCGCGACGAGTTGCCCCGTCATCCGGAGATGGACCAGCAGCGCCGTGTCGTCGTCGAGATCGATGGCGAGGTATTTCCCGCGCCGGCTGATCCCGTCGATCGCCCGGCCCAGAAGCGATCCGGCCCGGTCCAGCCCACCTGCACCCATGACATCCGGAAAGTCCGCACCGGCGACCGACACGATAACGCGGCCGGAGATCAGGGGTACCAGGGTGCGGCGGACCGTCTCGACTTCGGGGAGTTCAGGCATACCGGTAGTATCATCGGTCGTCACGTATGACGACGAGTAGGGGAGCGTACCCGATGACGGATCAACGGACCGGCACGCCAATGGATCTCGCTGACGGGGGCTTCGATCCCGACTGCGTGTTCTGTCGCATCGTGCGGGGCGATTTCGAGACGCCGTTCGTCGGGCAGACGCACCGTGCGGTGGCTTTCGCGGACCTGCATCCCCAGGCGCCGGTCCATCTCCTCGTGGTGCCGAGACATCACGTCGCGTCGATCGCGCGGACCGATGAGGACGACCGTGACCTGCTCGGGGAGATGATCGGACTTGCCCGGGATATCGCCAAGTCCAGCGGGATTGAGGAATCGGGATACCGGGTCTTGACCAACGTCGGGCCTGATGCCGGGCAGTCGGTGTTTCACCTCCACTTGCACGTCCTCGGAGGGGCGCCGCTGGGCGTGGCGCTCGTCGCCAATGACACGGATATACCAACAGGAGCAACCGAATGACCGGGACGCAGACACTGCAGCAACGGCTCATGGACGACGTCAAGGTGGCGATGAAGTCCGGCGACGTCGTGTCGCGGGAAGCGATCCGTTTTCTCCAATCGGTGTACCGGAACGCCGAGATCGACAAGCGTGGGCCACTGGATGAGGACGAGGAACTGGCGCTGCTACAGAAGCAGGTCAAGCAGCGGACCGAGTCCGTCGATCAGTTCCGCGCGGCGGGTCGCGACGATCTCGTCGAGCGGGAGGAGGCACAGCTCCGCGTGATTGAGCGGTATCTGCCGGCACAGCTCACAGACGACGAGCTCGCCGAGCTGGTGTCAGCGGCCGTCGCCGAGACGGGCGCGAGTGGTCCGCGCGACATGGGCAAGGTCATGCCGGTGCTGCTCCCGAGGATCGGTGGGCGCGCCGACGGCAAGCGGGTGAGTTCCGCCGTCCGCGCGCGGCTGGCCGAAGGGTGACGGGTCTCGACCTCGATGTGACGGTCGTCCGGGAGTACTCCCGGACCGACGTCACGATCTCGCCCGATGAGGACCTGGACGAGCTCGTCCGGCACGTCCTGCTCGCGGAGGGCAGCACGGGGAGCTGGGAGGTCGCGCTGGTCTGCGTCTCCGATGAGCGGCTGCAGCGGATGCATGCCGACTTCATGGGCATCGATGAGCCGACGGATGTGATGACCTTCGAGCACGAGCCGGAGGACGGCGAGCCGGGGCGTCCCGTCCGTGGCGGGGATATCGTGATCTCCGTCGACCGGGCCGCAGAACAGTCAGAGGCGGGCGGCAACGATGCCGCCCGAGAGGTCCTGTTCCTGGTGACCCATGGCGTCCTCCACCTGACCGGATGGACGGACGCCAGTCCCGCCGACCGAGCCGCGATGCTGGACCGGGGCGAGGCACTCCTGTCTGCCTGGGAACGGGACCGGCAGACGGGAGCTGACCTCGACCGGGTTAGTCGGTAAGCACGGCGAGCCCGGCCTCGCGGCGGAGCAGGTCCACGGCTGACATGGCTGCGCGGCGGTAGATGTCGACGAGTGAGGCCCGCGTCTGGTGCTCCTCATAGGCTTCCACGGCCCCGGACAGTGCGATGGTGACCGGGCCGCGGAAGACACCAGCAACCTCGGGAACGGCTTCGACGTCGATCGTGAGGCCGATCCCCACCGCGGAACCGAACCGATCACGAGCGTCCAGCGCGAGGGCGCGGGCATCACGCTCGCCCGGTGCGGGCTCGGCGAGCGCACCAAGGACAACACCCCGCGCAGCGAGCGACCCGGTAAGAAGCGATCCGAGCCGACCGCCGCTGCCCGCCTCGATGATCCCGACGGTCAGCGCGCGGTCCGCCAATGCTCCGCAGATCACGTCCGGCAGCGGCGTCAGGTTCTCGGCGTAGATGTGGCGCTGAAGCCGTCGCCGGACTTCGTTGGCGGCCGAGTCGCGCCGCTCTTCCGCCTCCGCTACCGTGTCGCCAAAACCGGTCACGCGAATGTGGACTCCGTCGTCCTTGGCGTAGGTCGCGACGACGGGGTTGTCCTTGGCGACGAGATCGGCAATCTCCTGCTCGGCCGCTGATTCGCCGATCCCGAGGGTGCGGAAGGTGATCCCTCGGATGACTCCGTCGTCCATGCCGGCGGTGATGCGGGGGACGGCCTGCTCCGCCCACATCCGGAACATCTCGCGGGGGACGCCGGGCATCGCGATGATCGACTTGCCGCGATAGCGGACCATCCAGCCCGGCGCGGTGCCGATCGGGTTCGGAAGCGCCTCGGCGCTGGGGATCAACCATGCCTGCTTCCGGTTGCGCTCGGGCATGTTCGTCCCGCGGCCGGCGAAGAAGCTCTCCAGCGTCTCGAGGAGACCGGGATCGATCTCCGGTGTCTCGCCGACGACTGCGGCGATCATCTCGCGGGTGAGGTCGTCCTCGGTCGGGCCAACTCCCCCGGTGCAGATCACCAGGTCAGCCGCCTCCAGCGCGCGCTCGAGCGTCTGGGTCATCCGTGAGAGGTCGTCGCCGGTCTGCGTGACCTGGACGAGGTCGATGCCGAGGGCCAGCAGTTCCTGCGCGAGGAACGTCGCGTTGGTGTCGGTGATCATTCCCTGCATCAGCTCGGTTCCGATCGACATGATCTGGGCTCGCATCAGGTGGTATCCTCGTCGATTGGTAGGGGTGAGCAGCGAGCACGATGACGCTGCGGGTGGGGCAGGGACGTAGCGGCTGATTGTATCAGCGGCATCGATAGACACGGAAAGGCCGGGCAATGGCTGCCCGGCCTTCTCTTCAAACCGCTTGCCGTGATCTTGCTGGTACCCTCGGAGGGGATCGAACCCCCAACCTCTTGGTTCGAAGCCAAGCGCTCTGTCCATTGAGCTACGAGGGCAGATAGGAGCCGCCGGGGAGTATAGCAGCAATGCGCGGGCGGCCCGCGGCTCAGGCGTGGGTTCGGTCATACTCCGGTCATGCAGCAATCTCCCACAACCGCACTTAGAGGAACACGGTGGGCGAACCGCGCCAACCGATCGTCCATCACGACCGGGATGGCGGGCCTCGTCATCGCCGGCCTGATCGTCGCCGTGGCAATCAGCCTCGACGGGACCGCGTCCCGGGGCGTCAACGGGATCGGCGCACTGGCGTGGATCGGCTCAACCGCGATGCTGCTCATCGCCCTGCGAAACGACGGAATGTGGATCCCCCGGCTCGTGCTGTCGGTCGGAGGCGCGGTCGCCCTGTCGTTCCTGGTGGAGCCGGATCGTCTGCTCGTCGCGATCCCGGCGTTCGCGGTCGGCGGCGCCATCGTCGCTGCGATTGGGGCGCGGCCGGTCGCATGGGCAATGGTAGTGCCAGGGCTGTGGTTGCCAGTCCACTTGCTGACGGCCGTCGTTCCGGCCATCGTGTCCGGCGGGGATGACGGTGGTGTCCGAACCGACCCGCCCGCGACGGAGGCACTCGTTCCCCTGTCGATGATCCTCGGCGCGGCCCTTGGCGGAGCCCTCGTCGTGGTCATCCGGCAGAGGATTCCGGCTAAACGCAGCTAGGGAAAAACACATCAGCCAATCCCGGTCGGGACTGGCTGGTCGTCTCGTGTGGGGTGCCTTACGGGGCTCGAACCCGTAACCTCCCGCTCCACAGGCGGGCGCTCTGCCATTGAGCTAAAGGCACCGTAGGCGACAGGGTGGGGGAAGAGTAAGCCGAGTTCTGTTCCTGGCGATCATCTCTCTCGGTCCCGGAGGACCGGCCGCGTCATCGCTTCAGCGGCTGCTCTCGACTTCCGACCTCGGTGAGCCATCCTGCAAACGGTCGAATCGGAGATTGCTGCGGGGAGGATTGCCCTTTTCACCCGGCGACGGAGCCGCCGGTCATGGTCGCTGTTGCTCTCGCGGGTTGCCCCGCGCCGATCTGGACTGTCGACCCCGTTTCCGGGGCCTCCCCGGCTTTCACCGGGCACCCTGGCTCATGCAGCTCGGACTTTCCTCTGGGTCACCCCAGCGATCGCCCTTTCCTTTACCTGTGCGCCCGCTAACGCACCAGGCCCCAACCGGCGCAGAGTGTGTGGTGCCGAAGGGGAGATTCGAACTCCCACGGGTCTCCCCACTACGCCCTGAACGTAGCGCGTCTGCCGTTCCGCCACTTCGGCACATCACTGCGCTGGCTGAAGCCTGGATTGTCAACGTCGTGTCAACTGGAGCCGACCGCCGGACTCGAACCGGCGACCTGCTGTTTACGAAACAGCTGCTCTACCAACTGAGCTAGGTCGGCGGGACCCGAATTGACACCGCGACATCCTAGCACGCACCTATGCCCTCGACAAGGCGATTCCGGGAGCAATCCGTGTGAAGGATCGCGACCGTTCCGTACCACCTCGAGAGGGCCGAGCAGTACTTGGGGCAACCAGGGGAAGGGACGCTCGCTGGTCCTCAATATCCGCCCGGTGCGCGCCCGAATGGTATCGTCGCAGCGACATTACGGAAGGGAGGGACGACATGATGGAGGGACCTGTGGAGCGGAAGCCGCCGACGGGAAAGCGAAACGCGGCCGGCTCGACGCCGCACAACCTCGTCCCACGGATCCGCAAGGCCGAAGGCCGGACGATCGAGCCGGTCCGACGTCGCTCGCGCGTCCGCCGATCGAAGGGTCAGATCGCGTTTGCCGTCGTTGCGATCATCATCGTCCTCTCGATGGTGGGGTCAGTAGTCGCGTCGATCGCGGTCGACCTCGCCGGCCCGGGTGAGCAGCAGGACGATACCGATGCTCCGCTCGCTTTCGAGGAACAACAGCAGGAGCTGATCGACGAGCAGCTGGCGGCCGTCGAGGCGAATCCGAACGACTTCGCCGCGATTGTCCGGCTGGCGCAGTCCTACCAGCTCGCCAACCAGCCCGACCAGGCCATCACCTGGTTCGAGCGCGCGCTGGCCATCAACCCGAACGACGTCCCCACGCGGTTGGACTTCGCCGACATGCTCACCCAAGCCGGGCGCCAGAACGACGCCGAGCTGCAGTATTTCCGTGTCCTGGAGATCGACCCTGCGAATGTCCCGGCCATGTTCTATCTTGGAGATCTCTACCAGTTCTGGCAGCCGGCGGCGCGAACCGACGAAGCCGTCGCTCAGTTCCAGCGGGTCGTCATGACGTCACCGACCAGTGCGCTCGCCACCACCGCCCGGGAGCGACTGGGCATCCTTGGCGCGCCGGTACCGGATGCAACGCCGATCGCCGGGACGCCGACGGTGGCAGAGCCGGCCGTCGCGACGCCGATCGCATGACGGACCAGCCCGCGGCGGATGACCGCAATCGAGACGAAGCAACCGATGATCTGAGGCTGCTAAAGACGGTCCTGGTCTGCCCCCTCGATCAGGGCCAGTTGAACCGTCAGGAGCGCCATTTCATCTGCCAGCTCTGCGGGCGAACCTATCCTGTCCGGGACGGGATCGCAGACATGACGTTGCGACCGGATGAGTAGGGTCAGGTGAGCCGACCGGTGGTCAAGCATGATGAGAACATTCGTTCTCAATCGGTGTCGTGACTGCTATACTTGCGTCATGAATGAGCGTAGAGACCGATCGACAAGCTGGCGCAGGGGACCCAAGGCCGAGCCCGTGGAGGACGCCGACGAGGGACGGGTTATCACCCCCGTTTCCCGACCGGAAGACGCCAAGGCTGAGACCACGCTGCGTCCGCTCCAGCTCTCCGAGTACATCGGGCAGGAGCGGGTGAAGGCCAGCCTGAACGTCTTCATCCAGGCCGCGCAGGCGCGTGGGGAACCGCTCGATCACGTGCTGTTCCACGGCCCGCCGGGGCTCGGTAAGACGACACTCGCCGGCATCCTGGCCGCCGAGATGGGCGTCAATCTCCGGATCACCTCCGGACCGGCGATCGAGCGGCAAGGCGACCTCGTCTCCATCCTGACCAACCTGCAGCCGGGATCCGTCCTCTTCATCGACGAGATTCACCGTCTGAGCCGTGTCGTGGAGGAAGTGCTCTACCCGGCGATGGAAGACTTCGCCGTCGACATCATCCTGGGCAAGGGGCCGGCCGCACGGACGATGCGGATCAACCTGCCGCGCTTCACGCTTGCCGCCGCGACGACGCGACTGGCGCTGTTGACCGGTCCGCTCCGCGACCGGTTCGGGACCGTCCTGCGGCTCGACTTCTACGACCACCCGGCGATGGTTGAGATCATCACCCGGTCGGCTGGCATCCTCGGGGTCGGGATCGACCCGAACGGGGCGATGGCCATCGCACGCCGGGCGCGCGGAACGCCGCGAATCGCCAATCGCCTGCTCCGGCGGGTGCGCGACTACGCCCAGGTCCACGGTGACGGCACCATCACCGCCGCGATGGCGGATGGCGCGCTGCAGATGCTCGAGGTCGACGATCTCGGGCTGGACGATATCGATCGGCGGATCCTGCGAGCGATCGTCGAGCTGTTCGATGGTGGCCCGGTCGGCATCGATACCCTGGCCGCCGCGACGGCGGAAGAGTCCGATACGATCATGGATGTCTATGAGCCCTATCTGCTCCAGCTGGGCTTCCTGCAGCGGACCCCGCGCGGCCGCGTGGCCACCCGGCGGGCCTATGAGCACCTCGGGCTCCCGGCGCCGGAGCGACCACTTGCGGTTCACCTCGACATGACCGGTGGGCGTATCCCGTCCGCTGGCCAGATGGGGCTGCTTGGGGACGAGCCGGTCGACGTGGTCATTGACGAGGATGGACGCCCTGTCCAATGAGCGGTGAGCAAGCCAAGCCTATTCAGAGCGATGACCTCCTCGCGTCCGATTTCGACTTCGATCTTCCGCCGGAGCTGATCGCCCAGCATCCGATCGAACCGCGGGACGCCTCACGGCTGCTCGTGCTCAAACGCGACTCAGAGCTGATCGAACACCGCGGTATCACGGATCTCCCCGGGTTGCTCCAGCCCGGGGATCTTCTCGTTGCCAACAATTCCAGGGTGCTGCCGGCCCGTCTTCATGGCACCCGGGCAGCGACCGGCGGCCGGGTGGAGCTGCTCCTCTTGCGCAACCTGGGCGGAGAGGAGTGGCGGGCGCTGGCCCGTCCGGCGCGGAAACTCGGGCCGGGGGAAGAGATTCGCCTTGTAGACGACGACGGCGTCGCTGAAGCCCTTGTGACGGTCGTTCGAGGCGAGGGGGACGGTCAGGTCGTCGTCCGTGTCCCGTCCGACGTCGCCGCGCGACTCGAACAGTACGGCGAGATGCCCTTGCCGCCGTATATCCGTGAGCGGCTGTCCGATCAGGAGCGCTACCAGACGACGTACGCGTCGGTGCGGGGTTCCGCCGCAGCTCCGACGGCCGGGTTGCACTTCACGCCCGCGCTCCGGGATCGCCTTCAGCAACGTGGCATCGGTTGGGCAGAACTTACGCTGCACGTCGGGCTCGATACGTTCCGCCCGATGCAGTCCGAGCTCGTTCGGGAGCACCAGATCCATACTGAGTGGTGCCACGTCCCCGAGGAAACCGCCGCGAGCATCGCGGCGACACGCCGACAGGGCGGACGGGTCATCGCGATTGGAACGACCGCAGCCCGCGTCCTGGAGACGTTGGGACAGCAGTGGGACGACAGCGCTCCGCGGGGAATGACCACCGACACCGGGATCTTCATCGTACCGGGCCACGACTGGCGGCTGGTCGACGGGTTGCTGACGAACTTCCACCTGCCGAAGTCGACGCTCATGCTGCTCGTCTCGGCGCTGGGTGGACGCGAGGCTGTGCTGGCGGCATACACTGCAGCGATCAAACAGCGTTACCGGTTCTTTTCGTTCGGCGACGCGATGCTGATCGTCTAGACCGTGGTGTCCGGCTTCACCCGCCGTGCACCGTCATGCATGGTGAGTGGAGGACCCGTTGGCGAAGAAGACCAAGCGCGTCGAGAAGTGGCGTGCGGAAGCGGCGCAGCGTGAGGCGGCAGGGCAGCCCCGGCGGGGAGCCAGTACGCAGGCGAGTGGGCGCCGTCCGACCATGGCGTCGCGCCGGCGGCCGGCGAAGCAGCGATTGCCGCTTGGGTGGATCATCGCCGGTGTCCTCGGCATCGCCGCGGTCATCGGAGTTGTGGCGTACGCCCTGTCGCGCGACGGCGATGACGAGGTCCAGCTCGCCGCTGCTGATCAGACCGCGACGGCTGTCGCCGCCAACCCAACCGAAGCGACGTCAACGGAGGAGATCGCCGCGGTCCCGCTGAGCGACAACGACGTCACCAGCGGATGCTGGACGGCCGAGCAGCGCACGTCCGATGGGCGCCAGACGCAGCAGTGGACGGCGGCCCCTGCGACCGTCATCGACCCGTCCCGGAGCTACACCGCTGAGCTGGTGACCAACTACGGGACCATCACCTGGGAGCTCCTCCCGGGCGCTTCTGAGGCAGCGGCCAACAACTTCGTCTGCCTCGCCTACGCCGGGTACTACGATGGCGCCCCGTTCCATCGCATCGTCGAAGGGTTCGCGCTGCAGGGTGGTGACCCGACGGGAACCGGGACGGGTGGTCCGGGCTACTCGTTCGACTCACCGGCCAACGGCGATTACTCCGTCGGTGCCGTCTCGATGGCGAATTCCGGGAACACCAACACGTCCGGCAGCCAGTTCTTCATCAACCTCGGTGACAACACGGCGCAGTTCGGCCAGGCTGTCGCGGCCGGCCAAGGCAACGGCTACATCACCTTCGCCAGGGTGATCGGTGGACAGGACGTCGTCGAGACCCTCAACGCCGTCGAGAAGCAGGACAACGGCCGAGGGGAGATTTCGAGCCCCGTCGCGCCGGTCATCCTCGAGTCGGTGACCATCTATGAGAACGGCGCGCCGTTCGCTCCGGGCGCATCAAGCGCGACCCCAGCGGCCGGCACGCCGGTAGCCGGTACGCCGGTAGCCGGTACGCCGACCGCTGGGACTCCGGTTCCGGCGAGCCCCGTCGGCACGCCCATTGCTACCCCTGTCGCGTGACGTAGCGTCGCATCCACGAACGAGTCAAGGAGTTTCCGTGTCTGAGTCCAAAGCCAACTATCGCAGCGCCCCGCACGAGATGAGCATCGATCCGTCCACGCCGTACACCGCCACGATCACGACCAGCATGGGCGTGCTCAAGGCCGAGCTGTACGCGGACGACGCGCCCAACACGGTGAACAACTTCGTCAACCTTGCCCGTGACGGCTACTTCGACGGCACGCCGTTCCACCGGATCGTCGCCGGGTTCGTCGTCCAGGGCGGCGATCCGACCGGGACTGGTACCGGCGGCCCGGGCTATCGGTTCGCCGATGAACTGGGCGGTACCCGCGACTACGAGCTGGGCACGCTTGCGATGGCGAACGCCGGCCCGAACACCAACGGCAGCCAGTTCTTCATCTGCCTGGATGACCTGCGCGGCAAGCTGCCGAAGAACTACACGATCTTTGGCAAGGTCACCGAGGGGCTCGACTTCGTGACGGCGATGGGCCGGGTCGAGACGCTCCGCTCGCGTAGCGGCGAGAAGTCGCAGCCGGCCAAGCCCGTGACGCTTGAGTCGGTTACGATCGACGGCAAGTAGTCCATCCGAAACGTACCGAAACCAAGAGCCGGTCCGCTGTCGCAGCGGACCGGCTCTTGTCGTTCTTGGCCCGGCACAACGGCGTCGCAACTCGTCATTGCTAGAGCGAGTGGCCGGCGCATTCTCGCATGGCCGGGAACAGCCATGGATGGCGTAGACGACTCACAGATCAGGCGGCGCGAATCTCGTCGATGTCCGTGTGCAGCGCGTCGTAGGCTGCCTCGTACTGCTGGAGCAGGTCCAGCCAGAATGATTCCCAGCGGGTGACATCAAGCCCCTCGCGGCGGGCGGCTTCGATCCGGTCGTACCCGTCACCGAGGCGCGCTTCCAGGGAAACGAGCTGGTCCTCGGCCGAAGGGATGGTGTCGCGCTTGATGGCCATCGTGGTCTGGCTCCGTGAAGGGAGGGGAGGTCTGAACTGGTCGACCTCCCCATGCGAGGTCAGGAAGCGAGATTGGTGACGTTGCTGCGCATCTCGCTGACGTGCTCGATCAGCTGGGAGACCGCTCGACGATCGAGTGCGGAGACCGCCGAACCGTGGAGCGAGCGGGCCAGGTCGTCGAGCTGGCTCTCATTCAGCCCGTTCTCATTGGCGCGGGCGCGGAGGAACGAGAGCTGGCGCTGGGTGGGCGCGTTGTGATCGTCACCGGCCGGGAATGCCGCCGCACGGTTGACGCCTACTTCGACCGGACGCTGCTGCCGGGGACGATTCGAGTTGTTGAAGCGAACCGGGGAGTCAACGACCCGCTGCTGATCTGCACCGAACTCATGGTCCGGGCAGAACTGGGTTCCGAAACCTAGGGCGGCGAGGGCGCGTCCGAGAGCTTTTGTCTCCGCCTTCTCAAGGAAGTCGCGGAAGTCGTTCGGCGACTCGCTGCCCCAACCGGTGGCGGATCCTCCGCCCGGAATGGACACGGTTGCCTTGAAGATCGCCTGGCGATCATCGGCCGCGTGGAGGGTCGTCTCGACAATGGCGTCCGGGTGCTGTTCCCGGAGCCAGACCAGCCGCCACTTGACTTCGAGATACTCGGCGCCATTGATGCGGGTGAGATGGCGACCGGGCTCGAACGTCCGGTCCTCCGTCTGCGTAGTTGAGTCCTTCGACATCGGGCGAACCTCTCATCTGGTCGCTGTTCGAGCGTTACGAACAAGTGTTCTGATTGTACTAGAACGAGTGTTCAGTGTCAATCCGGCACACGCGGTCCAGCATGATGGAAGAAGCAGGTGGGTTTCCGTCTGATACGAGTGCCAGCACTCCCCGCAGGAGTGGTCGTCTCGGGACCTTCGCCAGAAGAACGCGGAGAGCGCGTTCCCTGCTATACTCCGGTTTCATAGGTGTACGGACACATTAGCCAGCGTCCCGGTCGGGCGGAGGAGTCCAGCGTGAAGGTCAGGTGCCAGCAGGACGATCTACAGCGGGCCCTCAGCCAGGTTTCCCGGGCGGTGGCCTCCAAGACGGCATTGCCCGTCCTTGCCAACATCCTGCTGGCCACCGAAGAGGATCGGCTCCGGATCGCGGCGACCAACCTCGAGATCGGCATCACCACCTTCATCAAGGCGGCGGTCGAGGAGGAAGGCCGGATCACGGTCGACGCCCGGCTGCTGGCCGACTTCGTCAATACGCTTTCCAGCGCACCGGTCGAGCTCGCGGTCGAGCCGTCCCGGTCGGTGCTCTCGGTGACGAGCGGACGGGACAAGGCCGGCATCAACGGCATCGACGCCGATGATTTCCCGGTGATCCCCTCACTCGGCGAGGAGACCGAGGGCTTCTCGGCGAGCGTTGACCCGCAGTTGCTGCGCGAGATGATCACCCATGTCGAGTTTGCCGCCGCGACGGACGACAGTCGTCCGGTGCTGGCCGGCGTTCTGACCCGGTTCGAGGAGCGCAAGCTCACGCTCGCCACGTGTGACGGATTCCGGTTGGCAATCCGCGAGGGAGAGCTGTCCGAGTCGTTGCCCGAGAAGTTCGAGACGATCGTGCCCGCGCGGGCGATGCGGGAGATGGCGCGTCTCATCGGAGATACGAACGAGCCCGTTCAGCTGGCCATCACGCAGAGCCGCAACCAGCTGCTCGCCCGGATCGGGGAAACCGAGTTCCTCTCACGGCTGATCGAGGGGATGTTCCCGGACGTGATGCAGATCGTCCCGAAGGAGTCCGCGACCCGGGTGGAGCTGGGGCGTGACCGCTTCCTGACCGCGGTCCGGCAGGCAAGCCTGTTCGCTCGCGACAACAACGACGTGATCCGGCTCCAGGTCCACCCCGGCGAAGACGAGCTGGCGCCGGGAACCGTCGAGATCAGCGCGAACGCCGCCGAACGAGGTAGCAGCCAGGGATTCGTCGATGCGGCGATCACGGGGTCCAAGGATCAGGTGGCCTTCAACTCGCGTTACCTGACGGACGTCCTCGGAGTCGTTCGGCATGGCGAAGTGGTGCTCGGATTGAACGGCCCGAACCAGGCCGGGGTGCTTCGGTACGGCGATGAGCAGACGCAGGCGGCGTACACCTACGTCATCATGCCGATGGTGACCAGCGGCTGAGTGTGGCGGATCGGCCGTCGAGTCGATCCACCCGCGCCACGCACGGAGGATCCCGCACCGGTGCACGTCAGTCGGCTGATCCTCGAGGAGTTCCGGGTCTACCGGTCACTGGAATTGGAGATCCCGCCCGCCGGAGTGCGGATCGTCGGTCCCAACGGATCGGGCAAGAGTTCGATCGTCGAAGCGCTTTCCTTTCTATCGACGACGCGAAGCCAGCGCACCGTTTCCGACCGGGAGTTGATTCGATGGGGGAGCGGGAGGGACTACGGCGTCCCCCCGTACGCCCGGTGCCGTGGAACGGTCATTGAGGACATCGGTCCGGTCGACGTCGAAGTCGTCCTGGAAGCGGATCCTCCGGGAAGCGATGACGCTCCCGGGCCAATCACAGGAACAGCCCGCAAGCGATGCCGGCTGGATGGTCGACCCGTCCGTGCCATCGACGTCGTTGGGCGCCTCCGCACCGTTGCGTTCAGTCCGGAGGACGTCGCCATCGTCAGTGGAGCGCCGGGCGGCCGTCGGCGTCTGCTCGACGTTGCCCTCTCTCAGATCGACCGCGGTTACCTCCAGGCCCTTTCCCGGTACGGCCGGGTCATGAGCCAGCGCAACGGCCTCTTGAAGTCGTTCGCCAGGGACGGCGTCTCCGCGCAGTCCTCGCAGGTCAGGTCGCAACTCCTCTTCTGGGACGACCAGCTCGTGGAAGCCGGTGCCATCGTCGTCGCTGGGCGCGAGCGGTATGTCCGGCGGCTAGGGGAGCTGGCAAGCGTCCGCTACGCGCAGCTCGCCGGTGGAGCCCACTTGGAGGCGACATATTCCTCCAACGTGATCTCACAAGCGAATGGTAGAGATGAGGAGGCGCTCGTGAAGGACCCCTCCGAGTCCCTTGTGGACCGGATCGCTGTGACCTTCAGGGAGCAACTGAACCAACGTCTCGCGGACGAGGTTCGGCGAGGGGTGACCCTCGTCGGGCCGCATCGCGACGATCTTATGCTCGCGCTCGACGGAGCCGACCTCGCCGTCTATGGCTCGCGTGGTCAGCAGCGTCTCGGCATTCTCGCGCTGAAGATGGCCGAAGCCGACTCGATGGTGGCGATGGGCGATGACGCTCCGGTTCTCCTCCTCGATGACGTGCTATCAGAGCTCGACCCGGAGCGGGGTCGACTCCTGCTTGAGACGATCTCCGGCTTCGGCGCCCAGGTAGCCGTGACGGCGACGGATCGAGCGTCGCTTGAGACAGCAATCCTCAGGGACCTCCCGCTGCTCCAATCCGGAGCCGGCACCCTGCGATAGGGGAGCACCTGCCGGCTTCGAGATAACGCACGTGCCCGCACCTCTGTCGACATCTGCCATTTAGGCATCACGCTCCCCGAATCCCGCTTGCCGGAATTTCACCAGCCCGATACCTCGGTGGAATCCCGCGACGCGACGAGCGCACTATGGCAACTCGCCAGGTGTGGCGTTCCGATGGGATGAGTAGTCCATTTATCCGAAGCTGTGAGACAAAATTGGCTGCAACTGCATCTTGGTTTCAGCACTCCATCTGCTTTGGCTGTGCCAGGGAGGCCGGGAACATAGCTAGCCATGTAGAGCACCGGCCCTCAAATGTGCAACATAATGGACAAGTGGATCTGATCGTTCTGCGGGTCGTTTCACGATGAATGTGGACAACCTTGGAAGCTGGTGGATGAATCGGTCGTTGCTTGAAGGATTCTCAATGCCGTATTCGGCACCGTACGCCGGGATGGGTCCGGAGCGACCTCGCTTCATTAGAACCTGAGCTACTGCGGGTCCGCCGCTCAGATCCTGAGCGGCGATGTGGGGACGAGAAATGTGCAAGTCACCGTTCGGGTAGATTCAGGAGTGGCCCGTAGGGCCTACATCCCGTCACCAGGCAGCTCAGCCATGACCCCGTCCCGAGGATTGATCGGTGTGTTCATGAGCTCGCAGGCTCACACTCTGGCCGAGTGGCAGCGCAATGCCAGCCCGTTATGAACGGCGAATGGAAGTGAGAGATTGCTGAGAAAGACTGACGATTGGCCCACGAACAGCACGACCAGCGAGCTACTGCTGAAAAACAAACCCGCCCCCGGATCTTCCGGGGGCGGGTGAGTGGCTGGGCTGCAGGGATTCGAACCCCAACTACCTGATCCAGAGTCAGGCGTCCTACCGTTAGACGACAGCCCATCAAGCGAAACCGCAGAAGATGGTAGCACGGCATCCGCTCGTTGTCGAATCCTCAATGGCGGCAGGTCAGGCGCCCTCACCGATAGCCATCACGACAACCCAAGCATATTGCGCTCAAGGGCTTAACGAGACCCCGCTTCCGGGATGTCGACGACTACGTGTTCGACGCGACCGACGTAGCGAGCTGGCCGATCGACGGGGCGTCGAGGATCGCCTCCAGGGTGCCCGCGGCGGTGGCATGGGCCGCCAGCACCGTCTGATAGGCGAGGACAAGCGACGTTGCTGGGCCGGTTCCACCCGGTACTGGCGACAGCCGACCCGCGACCCTCTCGACTGACGCGCGTACCGCATCGCCGACCAGGTGACCGTCGAGGACATTGGTGCCGAAGTCGAGCACCGTGGTGCCGGGCTTGATCATGTCGCCGGTCAGCACGCCATGCGTCCCGGCAGCGCATGCCACGATCTCAGCAGCACCAGTCCATTCCACGATGTCCCGAGATCCCCGGTGGCAGACCGTGACGGTCGCGTCGGCCATCGTCAGCATCGCGGCCAGTGGGCTACCGACCACCGGACTTCGGCCGATCACGGTGACGGGGGCACCAGCCAGCTGGACGCCATGGGCCTGGAGCAGCCCCACTCCGGCGCGAGGGCAGGCCGGTTCGAGGGTGGGGCGGCCGAGTCGCAGGTTGCCGGCGCTCAGTGGCGAGATCCCGTCGACATCCTTGAGTGGTGAGATCGCGTCCCGGACCGCGAGGTCCGCCTTCCGGCCGGGGAGCGGGAGGAACACCATGATCCCGGAGACCGTCTCGTCTTGGTTGAGGTTCTTCAGGCTGGCAAGGATCTCGGACGTCCCGGCGGTCGCCGGCAGATCCACCGGCAGATGGTCGACGCCGAGGCGGCCGAATGTCCGGGCGATCGACGCGCGGTAGCTGCCGGCGGCCGGGTCATCGCCAACGAGGATCGTCGCCAGACGGGGGAGGGGCCGGCCGGCCTCGAGTAGGAGGAGACGCTGGCGTGCAATCTCTTCGCGGATGGGAGCTTCCAGGCGCTTGCCACGCATCTCGACCGCAGTCATCGGGGTAGTCACCGCTTCCATGTGAAGTGTCCAGAGGGATGCCGAGCGCCACGGACCAGCGCGACGACCGCGAGTTGACGGGCGACGTGAGCCCGGCGAAGGGTAAAACAGCGAGCCGCGTCACGTCGGTCTCAGGTTGGACGATCGGACCAATAACGGAGTGAGCGTGCTCTTGACAGTCGCTGCACGGGCGAGCCTGGCGCCAGGCGGTCCAACGACTGCGGAGGTCGGGTTTCGGGTCTTCGAGGCGCGACCGGTTACCACTCCCCCGAAGGCTGACATCTCAACGAGGAAATAGCTCGATGAGCGGCTCAATGAGTGCTGAGGGTACCGGTAATCCAATGTGACCTATCTCGTCGTCCCCAAGCGAACCCGCCCACGGATTGAAAATCCTGGCAGGCGTCGGAAGCGGCGAGTTGGACGGGCACTGATCCTTCGGCCAGTGCGGCAAGACGACGGACGAGACCCGTCAGACAGAATCCCCAGTTGCGCGCTCGACCGAGCAGGGTGCTCTGACATGGTTGCAGAGCGGACGAATGAGGCGACGCCTGGTCGTCAACCAAACGGGAGCAGATCCACTGTGCCGGTCAGGCGATCGGTTGCCCAGCCGGGCACAGCAGGAGAGGTAGGGACGTCAGGCGGCCGCTGAGACGTGCACGTCCCCAGTCTTTGTTCGCTCGCACGTGGTATCAGCCATCCTCACTAACCCAGGGCTCTCTTCGTTGTCCCCACTGTTCATGACCTTTCCACAGCGTCCGAAACGGCCAAGCCCCGACGACGGCCTATAGCCTCAAGACCCAGAATGAACGCGACACCTTCTGGTCCTTGATTCTACCCGGCGGGACAAAGAAGACCTACTATCGCGCCTTGGTGGAACCATCACGGATGGGAATGCGACACTCCCATTCCACACCGTCCAATCTGCATAATTCTTGAGGAACCGGCTCGTTATCAATTGGTTACCGACACAGAAACGATATTGCCTCGCGGATAACGCGACTTTCACCGGTTACCCCGCACACCCGTTGACCCTCAGGCATCGAGTGTCTACCATGGTGTCATCAAGTCATCGCCGGTCGGTGACTTTATGGCAACGCTCGATGGGCTCTTCCGGGGCCGATCGAGAATGGGCGGGGAACGACATGGATCGAATCGAGCGGCGGGCGACCGAGCCCAAGCGCATGGACCGCGGACCATTCGGCACGCGACTCAAGCAGCTCCGGGAGGAGTCACGCGTCTCCCAGAGCAAGCTGGCAGAGCGGGCAGGCTTTGATCACAGCTACGTCAGCCGGCTGGAGAGTGGCGCCCGGACGCCGACCCGGGAGGCCGTGACGCAGCTCGGGTCAGCGTTGCAGCTCGACCCAAGTGCCCAGGACTCGTTGCTCGCCGCCGCCGGTTTTCTTCCGAGGGAAGTCTCGAGTCTCCTGTCGGCGGAGCCCGAAATCAGCGAGGTCCTTCACCTGCTGCACGACGAGGCCGTCCCGGCCGAAGTGCGGGACATCCTCCGTGCGCAGCTTCGCCTGCTTGCGGAGCAGGTGCGGTACACGCTGCCGTCCAGGTCGACCGGTAGCGTTGCCGCCTGATCGACACGACGATCCGACCCACTGGTGTTCCCGCCCCCGCAGGGAACGCCGGTGGGTCGTTCAAGGTTTTCGTTGGGCCAACTGGACTACCGGGCGTCCCAAGTACCCGCTTCAGTCCTCGTCTAGAACGGCGACATATCCTGTGGGCTGGGGTTGTGTTCGACCCCGATCGGTCGATCCGCCCAGTCCGCCGGGAGATCCGTTCCTTTCCGCCGCCTGGGGACGCGTCGGTCTTACCTCAGAAGAAGGATCCGTTGAAGATCAGGACGACGCGTGAACCCGGCCCAGGTACAATGACGTCCCGCATTGCCGTGTACGTACACAACTGTCACCTCGCCGCGGAGCCAGATTGCGCGCTCCGGCGACGATGAGGGGATCTTCTCCATGACCGAGTTCGCCCATCTCCATCTGCACACCGAGTTCTCGTTGCTCGACGGTCACGGTCGGATCGGCGACTACGTCGATCGCGCGGTGGAGACGGGCGTCAAACACATGGCCCTCACGGACCACGGCGTCATGTACGGTGCGATGGAGTGGCATCGGCGACTCACGGAGGCCGGCCTCCATCCCATTGTCGGGACAGAGGCCTATCTCGCCGAGGGAAGCGCCACCAGCCGGGAGCGCAAGTCCTATCACCTGCTGCTGCTGGCCGAGAACGAGACCGGCTATCGCAACCTGCTGAAGTTGTCTTCGAAGGCCGCGCTCGAAGGCTTCTACTACCGGCCCCGGATCGACCTCGACTGGCTCAACGAGCACCGCGAGGGCATCATCGCCACCTCCGCCTGCCTTGGTGGACCGGTCGCCAACAACGTCCTCCACGGCGATCCGGACAAGGCACGGCGCTATGCGGGGCAGCTGCGCGACATCTTCGGCCCGGAACGCTTCTACATTGAAGTCCAGGACCACGGGATCCGGGAACAGGTCGACACGAACCCCGCCCTGATCCGGATCGCAAAGGAGATGGGCGTCGGTCTCGTCGCAACGAACGACGTTCACTACTGCAATGAGGGCGACGCCGACTCCCAGGACCTGCTCGTCTGCGTCCAGACAAACTCGTTGCTGTCTGATCCCAAGCGGATGAAGACCGACAGCTCCCAGCTGTTCCTCAAGTCACCGGAGCAGATGGCGCGAGTCTTCTGGGATCTGCCTGAGTCGCTGAACAATACGGTCAAGATCGCCGAGATGTGCCAGCTGGACTTGGGCTTCAAGGGGTATCACCTGCCGGAGTTTGATGTCCCGGAGGGCTTCACGAACGAATCCTATCTTGCACACGTCGTGCGGGAAGGTGCACAACGGAAGTACGGGTCAGTATCCGGCGAGGTGGCCGAGCGGATCGACTACGAGCTCAGTGTGATCTCGAACATGGGCTTCACGAACTACTTCCTCGTCGTCTGGGATTTCGTCCGCTTCGCCAAGGAGAACGGCATCCTGGTCGGGCCGGGTCGCGGTTCCGCGGCCGGCTCGATCGTGACGTATGCCCTGGACGTGACAGCGCTCGACCCGCTCAAGTACGACCTAATCTTCGAGCGGTTCCTTAACCCCTCCCGCATCTCGATGCCGGATATCGACATCGACTTCGCTGACGACCGGCGACAGGAGGTGATCGAGTACGTCGTCCGGAAATACGGGTCCGACAAGGTCGCGCAGATCATCACGTTCGGGACTCTGGCCGCAAAGGCGTCGGTGCGGGACTGCGGGAGGGCGATGGGGCGGCTCCAGCCTGATATCGACCGGGTCGCCAAGCTGATCCCCGTTCAGCCAGGCATGACCATCGACAAGGCGATGAGCTCGGTCCCCGAGCTCCAGGCGCTCTACGACACGGACGCCGGGGTCAAGGAACTGATCGACGCGGCCAAGAAGGTCGAGGGGATCGCCCGGCACTCGTCCACCCACGCGGCTGGTGTCGTCATCTCCCGCGACCCGCTGACCGACCACGTGCCGCTCCAGCGGGCCGGTGGCAAGAGCGAAGGTGAAGTCACCACCCAGTACCCGATGGGCGAGCTGGAGAACCTCGGCCTCCTCAAGATGGACTTTCTCGGCCTGTCGACGTTGACGATCGTCGGCAAGGCGGTTGAACTCGTCAGGCGAAAGGGAGTCGACCTCACCATCGAGACGATTCCGATGGATGACCCGGACGCCTACGCCATGCTCTGCAAGGGCGGCACAGGCGGGGTGTTCCAGCTGGAAGGCGGGATGACCACCCGCATGACTATCGATGTTCAGCCCAACTGCTTCGAGGACCTGATCGCGCTGATGGCGCTGATCCGGCCGGGACCGATGGAGCTGGCGCCGGATTACATCTCACGCAAGCTGGGCAAGACGGAGACGGTCTACCAGCACCCGGACCTGGAGGGCGTCCTCGCCGAAACGTACGGCGTGGCGCTCTACCAGGAGCAGGTCATGCGCATCGCCAACGTCCTCGCCGGCTTCTCGCTAGCGGACTCGGACGGGCTCCGCAAGGCGATGGGCAAGAAGCTGCCCGAGGTCATGAAGAAGTACAAGGACCGGTTCGTCGACGGCTGCGTGGGCAACGGAGTCCAGCGCAAGGTCGCCGTCGACATCTGGGACATGATCGAGAAGTTCGCCGGGTACGGTTTCAACAAGGCACACTCGGCCGCCTATGCCGTGATTGCCGCCCAGACCGCCTACCTCCGGGCGCATTACCCGGTCGAATTCATGGCGGCGATCCTCTCGACGGAAATCGGGACGACCGAGAAGGTCGTCCACAACATCATCGAGACCCGCCGCCAGGGTATCTCGATCATGCTCCCGGACATCAATCGAAGCATCCGGGACTTCTCAGTCGACACGGACGAGCACGGCAAGCAGGGGATCCGCTTTGGGCTGGCGGCTATCCGGAATGTCGGAGAGGGCGCCGTCCGGCACATCGTCTCGGTCCGCGATGATCTGCCCGAGAAGCGCTTTCTCGACCTGGAGCACTTCTGCGAGGTCGTCGACTGGTCGATAGTCACCAAGCGCGTCGTGGAATGCCTGGCGCGCGGCGGCGCGCTGGACTGCTTTGGCGACCGGTCGGCCGTGATCGCCGCCGTGGACGCCGCCGTGACGGCCGGGCAGCGACGCCAGAAGGCGGCGTCCCGTGGCCAGATCGGCTTGTTCGACATGCTGGCTGGACCCGAGAGTGAGGCTGCCCGTTCCAGCCAGCCGCTGCCCCAGGTGCCGGCACTACCGACCTCCGAACTGCTGGCCGCCGAGAAGGAGCTACTTGGCGTTTACGTCAGCGACCATCCACTCAACGAGCTGCTCGAGCGCGGGGTGGGGGATCACGTCACGATCATTGACGCACGCGAGCGCACCCCTGGTCAGGTCGTCCGGTTGATCGGGATGGTCGGGGCCGTTCGCCGGATCACTACCCGAAAGAACCAGACGATGGCAATCGTCGCGCTGGAGGACCTCTCAGCGACAGCCGAAATCGTGGCCTTTCCAAGCTCGTACGAGCAATACAGCGGGTTGCTGGTCGAAGGCGCCATCCTCGACATCTCGGCCAAGGTCGACGTGCGCAATGACCAGGTCCAGTTCATCTGCGAGTCGGCGACCGACCGGATCGAGGTCCAGCAGCCTGCCCTGCCGCCACGCCAGGTCGTAATCACGCTTCGCCGAAGCGCCGAACTGGACGGCGACATCGAGAAGCTGCAGGACCTCGCCGAGATGCTCCGCGAGTTCCCCGGTGATGACCAGGTGGTAATGCGCATCCCGGTTGACCCCGGACACCGGACGATCCGAAGCCGATCATGGAACGTGGACTGGTCTCCACAGCTGGCTGGCGCCGTCGAGGAGATGGCCATCACGGCCGGTATCTCGGTGATTGAGCCCAAACCCAGTCGCCAGCCCTCGGGGCTTCTGCAGTTCAAGCGGCGCGAGGACATGATCGCCGCAGCAGGCGACTAGCCAGCAGCAATAGGACGAGATTGGCGAGGCCGGCGCTGAGAAGCGCCGGCCTCGCATTCCACTTTCGACCACTGTTCCGACATATCCCGTCGAGTACCAGTCCCGAATCTGCATGGCGTTCGTCCGTCCTCGGTCCATCCGGAGTGGGGTCAGACCTGAGCGACAGATGGTCAGAGTCCGGTGAACACTCTTCTGGCGGTGATCGTCGTCTGTTCGGCGATCTCCTCGAACGTGGTGTCTCGAAGTTCCGCCATGCGCCGGGCGATCGCTACCACGTTCGCCGGCTCATTCCGGCGCGCCTTGACGCCGTTGGGGACGAGATAGGGGCTGTCTGTCTCGAGCACGAGCAACTCGAGTGGGTAGTCACGGATGATTTCCCGGACGATCACGTTCGACGCGCGCGTCATCAGACCGCCGACGCCAAGGATCCAGTTGCGCTCGCGCGCGACGGCCGCCGTGCCTGGTCCGGCGTCGAAGCTGTGGAGAACGACCTGCTGCCCAGGCTCCGTCTGCTGGAGAACGGCAAGACATTCGTCTTCTGCCGCCCGCTGATGTACCACGGTCGGCAGCCCAAGCTCTGCGGCGAGGTCGAGCTGCCCCTTGAATGCGATCCGCTGCTGTTCGAGCGAGGGACCGGGCCGGTACAGGTCGATTCCCGTTTCACCGATCCCGACGACGATGTCACGGTCGCGCTCGATCGCCGCGCGGAGCAGGTCAGCGGTCGTCGGGCCGTACTCGTCGGCATGAGCGGGGTGAATCCCCAGACAGACGCGGCCGCCTGCAAAGGACCGAGCGGTGGCGATCGCCCGGTCCCAACCTGAGGGCCGATAGCCGATGATGATAATCCGGTCGACGCCGGCCGCGGTGGCGCGTGCGATGACCTCGCTCCGGTCCTGGGCGAACTGCGGATCGTCGATGTGGGCATGCGTGTCGATGAGTTGCTGGGGCAGGGGAACGTCCTCTCGTTGTGGTCCCAAGGGTCGCTGATGGCTGCGGTAGCCGTCCGGGTCGCGCGTCCGCTGAAGCATAGGTCGCCACAAACGACGGGGCCGGAGGATTACTCCTCCGGCCCCGTCTTCGCCTCATGGTCTTTTGAGTCCGTTATTTGACCGTTACGCTCTTGGCCAGGTTCCTCGGCTTGTCTGGGTCATAGCCGAGGGCACGGGCGGCGTGGTACCCCAGCAGCTGCGCAGGCAGCGCGTTGACGATCGGCTGGGCAACGCCTGCATCGGGGACCTCGATGAAAGCATCGAAGGCCGGGTCCGGCGACGTGCCGACCCCAATGATGTAGCCCCCACGGCTCTTCAGCTCGATCGCGCCGGAGAGCACGTCGGTCCGGGTGTCGTCGTCCGGTGCGAAGACCAGGCAGGGCGTGCCGTCGGAGATCAGGGCGATCACCCCGTGCTTGAGCTCACCACCGGCGAAGCCCTCGGCGTGGATGTAACTGACTTCCTTGATCTTGAGGGCCGACTCCAGCGCCGTCGGGAAGTTCACGCCGCGGCCGATGACGAACATGTGGGCGTCGCGGTGGATATGCACCGCGATCCGCTCGATGTTCGCCATCCAAGCCGGATCGGCCAGCAGCGAGGAGAGCCCCCGTGAGGCGGTCATGGCGGCGGCGCGGCCCTGCTCCCGGATGTCGGCCAGCTCATGGGCCAGGAGCAGGAGCGCGGTGACCTTGGCGGTGTAGGCCTTGGTCGAAAGGACACACTGCTCGGGTCCGGCCTCCAGGTGAACGCGGACGTCGACCATCCGGTCCAGCGTGGAGTTGCGGGCGTTTACCAGGGCACCGAGGCGAGCGCCGCGGGCGCGGGCGGCCATCATCGCCTCGATGATGTCGGCCGTCTCGCCGCTCTGCGACAGGGCGATCACCAGACTCCTGGGCGAGAGCAGGTGTTGCAGGTACTGGAACTCGCTGCCGGCGACGACCGTGACGCGCTGGCCGGCGATCTGGCCAAGCAGGTAGGCGCCGGTCTGGGCGGCGTAGGCGGCCGTCCCGCAGCCGACGAGGAAGGTCTCCGAGGCCGCATCGATCTCCCGGGCCAGCTCGGTCAGCGCGGGGCCGCCGCTGGTGACGAGGCGCTCGACGACGGAGGGCTGCTCCGCCATCTCCTTGGCCATGAACGTATCGTAGTTGCCCATCCCCATGTCGGCGCCGCCGAGATCCAGCGGCACGAACTCGGCCGGAAGCGCCGTCATCGTCCGGCGGTCGAACAGCTCGACCCCGTCGGCCGTCAGCCGGACCAGGTGATCGTCCTCAAGGTAGAGGACCCGATCCGCGTGGGGACCGAGCGCCAGCGCGTCGGAGGCGATCGTGGCGCCCTCAGGTCCGTAGCCGACGACCAGGGGTGAGACGTTCTTGGCCGCGACCAGCTCACCGGTCTCCGGCAGCATCGCGATCACGGCGTTCAGCCCCTTGAGCTGCTCGAAGGACGATGAAACCGCCGTGACGAGGTCCTGGCCGGACTCCACCGCCGAGCCGACGAGGTGGGCGATGACCTCGCTGTCCGTCTCGGAGACGAAGGAGTGGCCGGCCGTCTCGAAGTCGTCCCGGAGGCTGCGGAAGTTGTCGACGATGCCGTTGTGGATCACCGCGACGCGGCCGGACGGGGCAAGGTGGGGGTGTGCGTTCGCGTGCGTCACACCGCCATGCGTGGCCCAGCGGGTGTGGCCGAAGCCGATCGAACTGCCGGGCAGGGTCGTCTTCGCCTCGCCGATCTTGCCGGTGCTCTTCTCGACGGCGATCCCGTCGTCGGCACCGATGGCGACGCCCCAGGAGTCGTAGCCGCGGTACTCGAGGGTCCGGAGGGCCGAGAGGACGACGGGGCCGAGGTCGGTCGACGTGCCGACGTAGCCAAAGATTCCGCACATGGTTTGGAAGTCCCATCACACCGTGCTCCCCGGACTCCGGGGCGCACGAAAGGAGACCACCGCTGGCGCGATCGATCGCGCCACGATGAGGCACGCCTGGACAGGAGCCCGGCGGGCGACGGTGATCGTTGGTCGGTGTGAGCACATCAGGCGTGGCAAGAAGAACACGTCGACGGAGGCCGCCATCGGCGAAGCCACCACGTCGCTGGGGTAATACACGTGTCAGCGGTTTTGTCGGCCGATCGCTCGACCGCTTTGTCCGTTGACTTTCGACCGTGTGAGCCGGGGAACCACCCGCCGAAGAGTTCGATCGGTTCCCACCTCGTCAACTCGGAGCCTCTGCCTCCGAGTCCCGGCGCTACGAACGCGAGCAGAACCCGCATGCCATCCCAATCGTGCGTCGAACCGGAGTCTACGAGGCAGCGGGGCCGACCGCAACCACTGCCGGGTCCTGGGACCCGTGATGCCTGTCAAGCAGGACCTTTGGGCTATCGGGGTACGATAGGCCGCATAAAGGACAGGTGCCAAGGTTCAGTCGCGCGGGCGACAGCACGCAGGCCACGAGAGGCTGGGGGATGATCGAGCGATACACGCGGCCGGAGATGGGAGCGATCTGGAGTGACCAGCACAAGCTGGACACGTGGGTCGCGATCGAGGTCGCCGTCTGTGAGGGCTGGGCCCGGCGGGGACGCATCCCGGCCGACGCGATGCCGGCCATCCGGGGTGCGACCTGCGATGTCGAGCGGATGCGCGAGATCGAGCGGGAGACAGACCATGACGTCATTGCCTTTCTCCGGGCGACCGGCGAGACGGTCGGCGAGGCGGCGCGGTTCATCCACCTGGGACTGACATCGTCCGACGTCGTGGATACCGGTCTAGCCATGCAGGCCCGCGACTCTGCCGAGCTGATCGCCCGGGGACTCGACACGCTAATCGCTGCCACGGCTGAGCTGGCGATCCGGCACCGCGACACGCCCATGGTCGGGCGAACCCACGGCATTCACGCGGAACCGACGACCTTCGGCCTCAAGGTCGCCATCTGGTACGACGAGCTCCGGCGTCACCGCCGCCGGCTGTCGCTCGCGTCCGAGGATATCGCTACGGGCAAGATCTCCGGGGCCGTCGGCACGCACGCCCACGTCCCGGTCGAGCTCGAGGACGAGGTCTGTGCCGAGCTCGGTCTGACCGCCGCTCCGGCGTCGACCCAGGTCGTGCAGCGTGACCGCCACGCCGCCTTCATCATGACACTGGCCGGTCTCGGCGGGACCCTCGAGAAGATGACGACCGAGGTCCGGCATCTCGCCCGTACGGAGGTTCGCGAGGTCCAGGAACCGTTCGGCGAAGGCAACATGGGCTCGTCGGCCATGCCCCACAAGCGGAACCCGCACGCCAGTGAGCGAGCCGCCGGGCTGGCTCGCCTGCTCCGTGGCTACGCGGTCACCGCCATGGAGAACGTTCCTCTTTGGCACGAGCGCGACATCAGCCACTCCTCGGCCGAGCGAGTCATCTTCCCCGATGCGTGCATCATCGTGGACTACATGCTGGATCTCGTTCTTGAGATCGTCGAGGACCTTGTTGTCTTTCCTGAACAGATGCGGACCAATCTCGAGCTGACCGGCGGTTTGATTTACTCCCAGCGCGTCCTGCTCGCCCTGGTCGACGCCGGGCTTGACCGGCAGGTCGCGTACAAGATCGTCCAGAAGCACGCCCTCGCGTCCTGGGATGGCGGGACGCCGTTCCAGGACGCGCTCAAGGCGGACGAGCAGGTCACGTCCGTGCTCACCCACGCGGACCTCGACGGCCTGTTCGACCCATGGGATCAGCTTGCCAACGTCGGGCGGGTCTTCGAGCGGCTGGGACTGTCTGAAGCAACGGCCCCCTCCGGGTCAGCGAGAGCAGGGGCTTGATGAGCAACATCGGCGAAACGCTTCACGGGCTGCCGCTGTTCCGCCGCGGCAAGGTCCGCGATACCTGGGAGGCTGGCGACGACCTGCTGATGGTCGCCTCCGATCGCGTCTCCGCCTTCGATGTGATCCTGCCGACCCGGATCCCGGACAAGGGGATCGTCCTGACCCAATTGTCCCGGTTCTGGTTCGACCGGCTGGGCGATATCGTTCCCAATCACCTGATCACGACCGTCCTGCCGGATGCGTCGGACCGCCTTCCTCCCGACCTCGTGGCCGATCCTGACCTGGCCAACCGGTCGATGCTGGTCCGCCGAGCGGAGCGGATCGACGTCGAGTGCGTCGTCCGCGGCTTCCTCTATGGGTCGGTCTGGTCAGAGTATCAGCGCGAAGGCTCGGTCGCGGGCGTCCCCCTGCCAGCCGGACTCCGCTTCGCGGACCGCCTCCCGGAGCCGATCTTCAGCCCGGCGCTCAAGGTCGACGACGGTCACGACGTCAATGTCTCCGCGGTGGCGGTGGCGGACCGATTCGGCGTGGAGGTCGCGCAGGAGCTGGAGCGGATCAGCCTGGCGCTCTATGGCCGAGCGACGGCTCACGCCGAGCAGCGGGGACTGATCCTGGCCGACACAAAATTCGAGTTCGGGTACATTGACGGACGTATCAGCCTGATCGACGAAGTACTCACACCCGACAGTTCCCGCTACTGGGATGCGCGGCTCTATGAGCCCGGCGCCGACCAGCCGAGCTTCGACAAGCAGTTCGTCCGTGACTGGTTGGCTTCGTCCGGCTGGGACCGGGAGCCGCCCGCTCCGGAGCTTCCCACCGACATCGTCCTCGGAACGCAACAGCGTTACCGGGATGCCTTCCGGGCGATCACCGGCGCAGAAATGGCTGAGTACCGGTCCTGATCGCCCATCAACGTACCGCGTTCCCTTCCTGGAAACGATGGAGGACATTCGTGAGCGAGGAAACCAGCGAATCGCGGTGGCGTGTCGCCGTGACCGTTCTCCCCAAGGCCGGCGTCAATGACCCAGCCGGCGAGTCGATCCGGCATGGTCTCGAGCAGCTCGGCTACGACGGCGTCGACACCGTCCGGGCGGGCAAGGTCATCACCCTCGTCGTCCAGGCCGAGTCGGAGGACCTGGCCCGGGCAACGGTCGAGCGCATGGGGGAGCAACTGCTGGCAAACCCGGTGATCGAAACCTTCAGCGTCGACGTCGAGCCATTCCAAGCGAGGACCTGATAGCGATGAGCGGCCGACCCGTCGTCGGGGTCATTACCTTCCCCGGCTCCAACGGTGATTACGATGCACTCCATGCCATGCGC
This sequence comes from Thermomicrobiales bacterium, assembly GCA_035944555.1. Lineage (GTDB taxonomy): Bacteria > Chloroflexota > Chloroflexia > Thermomicrobiales > UBA6265 > CADCWK01. The sequence continues at coordinate 403,110 of DASZAY010000009.1, read as the reverse complement.
GAGGACGTAGGGGTCGAAGCACGCTTCGTCGACTACCGCGAGACCAGTCTCAGCGGGATCGATGCGGTCGTTCTCCCCGGCGGCTTCTCCTATGGCGACCACCTGCGCTGTGGGGCCATCGCCCGGTTCGCGCCGGTGATGGCGCCGCTCGCCGAGTTCGCCGGGGCGGGTGGGCCGGTCCTCGGCATCTGCAACGGCTTCCAGGTGCTGACCGAAGCGCACCTGCTCCCGGGCGCCCTGCTCCGGAACGGCACCATGCGCTTCCACTGCCACTGGTCGCACATCCGGATCGAGTCCGACCGGACAGCCTGGACGGGCGGGATCGCCGAGGCAACCGTCCTCCGCCTGCCCGTCGCCCATGGCGAGGGGTCGTACTTCGCCGACCCGGAGACGATCGCGATGCTCGAGGCGCAGGGCCAGATCGTGGCCCGCTATTGCACTCCGGACGGGACCGTCGATGAGTCGTCGAACCGCAACGGGTCGGTCGGCAGCATCGCGGCGGTCTCCAATGCGGCCGGCAATGTCGTGGGGATCATGCCGCACCCTGAGCGGGCGGCCAACGAGCTGGTCGGCGGGGCCGATGGGCTGCGGCTCCTGCGGGCCGTTCTCGGCGGCGCTGTCGCTGCTCCGGCCTGACCGGCAACCAGATTCGGACGCGTAACAGACACTGACGGTAGGGGGAACGGTTGGCTATTCCGGATGGTGCCTGGCGAGAGGTCGCACTGAGCGACGACGAGTGGACCCGCATCAGTGAGCTGCTCGGCCGGGAACCGACGCCCGTTGAGTTGGGCATGTTCGGGTCGATGTGGAGCGAGCACTGCGGGTACAAGCACTCGCGGCCGTTGTTCCGTTTCTTCCGGACGTCGGCGCCCTGGGTAATCCAGGGGCCCGGCGAGAACGCCGGGGCCGTCGATATCGGTGACGGTCTCGCAGCGGTCTTCAAGGTCGAGTCGCACAACCACCCCAGTGCCGTCGAGCCCTATGAGGGTGCCGCGACGGGCGTCGGCGGCATCGTCCGCGACATCTTCACCATGGGTGCCAGGCCGATCGCCGTGCTCGATGGGTTGCGGTTCGGTCACCTCGATGTGCCGCGGAATCGCTACCTCTTCAGCAACGTCGTCGCTGGCATCGGTGGCTACGGCAACTGCCTCGGGATTCCCAATGTCGGCGGTGAGGTGTTCTTCGATCCGGCCTTCAATGGCAATCCGCTGGTCAACGCGATGTGCGTCGGCATCGTGCCGCACGACAAGCTGACCCGGGCCCGGGCGGAGGGGCCGGGCAACGTCCTCATGGTTGCCGGGGCGGACACGGGCCGTGACGGGCTTGGCGGCGCGACGTTCTCGTCCGTTGACGACCCGGAAGCGTCGCACCGCGGCGTCATCCAGGTCGGTAACCCGTTCCTCGAACGCCAACTGATCGAAGCCTGCCTGGAGTTGCTTGAGACCGATGACATCGTCGCCATGCAGGACATGGGAGCCGCCGGCCTGACGTCCTCGCTGGTGGAATGCACCAGCCGAGGCGGCGTTGGCGCGGAGATCGATGTTCAGAAGGTGCCCCGGCGTGAGGAAGGGATGACCGCGTACGAGGTCATGCTCTCCGAAAGTCAGGAGCGGATGCTGCTGGTCGTCCGGCCGGAAGGCGTCGAGCGTGTCACCGGGATCCTCGAGCGCTGGTCGCTCCACGCCGCCGTGGTCGGGCAGGTGACGGACGACGGCCTGGTCCGGGTTCGGGACGGCGACGAGGTAGTCGTCGAGGTGCCCGCCGGCCTGTTCACCGACGAGTGCCCGACCTACGAGCCCGAGGCGAAGGAGGGCGAACGACCCATTGCCGCCCGCGCCCGCGCCGTTCCCGCGGATTCGATCTCCGACCCGGAAGACCTGTTCGGTCGCCTGGATCAGTTGCTCGGTTCACCAAACATCGCTTCCCGCCGTCCCGTCATCGAGCAGTACGACCATACCATCCTCACCAATACGGTCGTCGCTCCTGGGCAGGGCGATGCCGCAGTGCTCCGCATCAAGGGAACGACTCGCGGTCTGGCTATCTCGCTGGATTGCAACAGCCGCTACTGCTCGCTCGATCCGCGACTTGGTGCCCGGCATGCCGTTGCCGAGGCCGCCCGCAACGTTTCCTGTGTCGGTGGGACGCCGCTGGCGCTCACCAATTGCCTGAACTTTGGCAACCCGCGCCGTCCGGCTGGCTACTACCAGCTCAGCCAGGCCGTCCAGGGGATCGCTGACGCGAGCGCCGCCTTCACCATCCCGGTCGTCAGCGGCAATGTCTCGCTCTACAACGAGACCGACCAGTCGGCTGTTCTCCCGACCCCGACGATCGGCGTCGTCGGCGTGCTGGACGATGTTACCCGCCACGCATCCATGAACTGGCAGACGGACGATGTCCTGCTGTTACTCGGTGCGGGCGAGCCGACCCTCGGCGGGAGTGAGTACCTCGCCGTCATTGAGGGAGAGAGCTGGGGCCAACCCCCCGCGCTGGACATGGACGCTGAGGTGGCCCTGACCCGGTTCGTGCGACAGCAGATCGCCGCCGGTGAGCTGCGGACCGCGCATGACGTGGGGCTTGGTGGGCTGCTCGTCGCACTGACCGAGATGGCGATCCTGAGCGGTGTCGGATTTCTGGCGGACGCTGGCTCGATCGGGGCCGGCGAGACCGCCTGGTTCGGCGAGTCAGCCAGCCGGATCCTCGTTGCTGTACCGGCCAACGCCTCGGCCGGCCTTCTGACCGCGGCCGAAGCTGCAGGGATCAGGGCTCGCCCCTTGGGTATGGCTGGCGGTGACGCGATCACGATCGGAGACGCCGCTCGTTCGCTGTCGGACCTCGCCAGGACGTGGGAGACCGGCCTGGAGCGTGCCCTGGACACGACCGTCTCGGCGACGGCCTGACCTACCTATCCAGACGGGTCCAGCCGATCGTGCGAACTGCACGGTGGTCCGGACCCGTCCGACAGTGTTATGGTCACATCATACCCGCTGTACTTTCCGTAAGCGCACAACGGCCCGCTGGCATCCACCAGCCGAGGAGACCCCCGATGTGGGATGACCGGATGGACAAGCCTCGCGAGGAGTGCGGTGTCTTCGGCATCTTCGCTCCCGGCGAAGACGTCGCCCGGATTACCTTCTTTGGCCTCTATGCCCTCCAGCACCGGGGGCAGGAGAGTGCCGGTATCGCGACTAGCGACGGTAGGGACGTCCATGTCCATACCAGCCTCGGTCTCGTCAACCGCGCCTTTGAACCGGAGGATCTCCAGAAGCTTCCCGGTGAGATCGCGATCGGCCACTGCCGCTACTCCACCTCCGGCTCCAATGCCGCCTGCAACGCCGGGCCGTTCGTCGTCAGCAGCGAAATCGGTCCCATCGCGGTCGCGCACAATGGCAACCTGACCAACGCCCTCGCGCTCCGGCAGGAGCTCGAGAGTCGTGGCGAGATCTTTGAGTCGGCAACCGACAGTGAAGTCGTCGCCCGGATGATCTCGACGGCGGCGGGCCGGACGATCGTCGACAAGATCCGTCGCGCGATGGGCCGGATGATCGGCGCCTTCTCCCTGACCGTCGCGACGCGAGATCGTCTGCTGGCTGTGCGCGATCCGCTCGGCGTCCGTCCGCTCTGCCTGGGTCAGCTGTCCGGTCGCTGGGTGGTGGCATCGGAGAGTTGCGCGCTGGCGACGGTCGGCGCTGATTTCGTCCGCGAGGTCGATCCCGACGAAATCGTCGAGATCACTGCCGACGACTGTATCAGCCATCGCCGCGAGCAGGAAGTGCCGCGACACGCGATGTGTCTGCTGGAGCTGATCTACTTCGCCCGGCCGGACAGTCTGATCTACGGCAAGCGCCTTCACCTGACTCGCCAGCGGATGGGTGAGCGCCTGGCACAGGAAGCACCCGTCGACGCGGACGTCGTCGTCGGGCTTCCCGACTCCGCTACCCCGGCCGCGATCGGGTACGCCCGGGCCAGCGGCATCCCCTATGCCGAAGCGCTGATCAAGAACCGCTACATCGGACGGACCTTCATCCAGCCGGACCAGCGACTCCGCGAGATGGGCGTCTCGCTGAAGTTCAACGCGCTGCCGGAGGTTCTGGAGGGCCGACGGGTCATCCTGATCGACGATACGATCGTCCGTGGGACGACGTCGCGCCCGATCGTGCAGCTTCTCCGGAACGCCGGCGCAAAGGAGGTGCACATGCGGGTCCATGCGCCGCCCATCATGTGGCCCTGCTACCTCGGTGTGGATCTTGCCCGGCGCGAGGAGTTGATCGCCGCCCGGATGTCCGTCCCGGAGATCGGCGAGCACATCGGCGTGGATAGCATTGATTACCTCAGCCTCGACGGCTTACTGGAAGCGATCGACAACGGGCCCACTGGCTTCTGCACCGGCTGCCTGACCGGTGACTATCCGGTCCCGGTTCAGCTCGGGATGGACAAGCTCTACCTGGAGCGTGGCCAGAAGTCCGAACCGGTAACGGCCGATAATGGCCAGCCGCTTGTCACCCTGGACGAGTTGTCCAATGGTATCCGGCGTGTGCCGGCTGGCGTCGCCGACTGATCAGCGCGCCCGGCCTCCGCCGCGCGAGCGCGCCATGAGCGGACCGGGCCAGGCAGGAGAGCCTTGTGACCGAGTCCGCCACCCATCCCGCCGCATCCGAGATCGCCGCTGGTGCCCAGCCAGAGCAGGACGGGGGCCCGCTTCGTTCGACGCCATTGGCCCATCTCCACCGCGCGGCGGGCGCCCGGATGGTCCCGTTCGCTGGGTGGGACATGCCTGTCCAGTATGGCACCGGGGTGCTGGCCGAGCACCACGCCGTCCGCAAGGCGGCCGGACTATTTGACCTCGGCCACATGGGCCAGGTCAACGTGTCCGGGCCGGACGCGCTCGAGTTCCTCCAGCGCAACACCACCAACGACGCCAGCAAGCTGGAGCCGGGACAGGCCCAGTATTCGCTGCTCCCGACCGAAGCGGGTACCGCGATCGATGACATCCTTGTTTATCGCGCGCCGGAGGGAGCCTCTGCCGAGTTCGGACCAGCGGGCGAGGCGCCGTACTACGTCGTGGTCAACGCCTCCAACGCCCAGCGTGACGTCGCCTGGCTGCAGTCGCAGCGGGTCGCGTCCGCCCTCGACGTTACCGTCGAGGACGTTTCCGACCGGACCGGGATGATCGCCATCCAGGGACCGAGCGCCGTCGCCATCGTCCAGCAGCTCACCGACGCCAATCTGGACGCGATCGGCAACTATCGCTGGGGACCGGCGACGGTCGCCGGTGTTCCCCTGATGCTGGCACGCACCGGATATACGGGTGAGGACGGGTTCGAGCTGTTCCCGCCGATCGACCAGACTGAAGCGATCTGGACTGCACTGCTCGCCGCCGGACAGGAACACGGCTGCATTCCAATCGGACTTGGTGCCCGCGACACGTTGCGCCTCGAAGCCCGCATGCCGCTCTACGGCCAGGAACTGGGCGAGGACATCTCGCCGTACGAGGCCGGGGTGAGCTGGGCCGTCAAGCTGGGGAAGGGTGACTTCGTCGGGCGGGACGCGATGGCCGCGGTCAAGGAAGCGGGTGCCAAGCGCAAGACGGTCGGCTTCCAACTTGTCGAGCGGTCCGGCGCTCCTCGGTCGCACTATCCCGTACAGGTCGACGGTCGGGAGGTCGGGTACGTCACGAGCGGCGCCTTCTCGCCGACCCTGGGAGCCAACATCGGCCTGGCCCTGGTCGATGCGGATGTGGCCGGCGTGGGCCGGCCCCTGCAGATCGTGATCCGGGGCAGGGCCGTCGCCGCCGAACAGATCCCCGTGCCCTTCTACAAGCGCGAGAAGTAGGTACCATTCGCCCGTACCGAATCGTCTGGACGTTGCTCCGGCGACCGCTATCGCCGGCCACCTGAGGATCTGATATCCCATGGCTTCACCGACTGACCTGCGTTACACCCGCACCCACGAGTGGGTCCGTGTCGAGGGCGACATCGCCACGATCGGCGTCTCGGATCATGCCCAGAACGAACTTGGTGACATCACCTACCTCGAACTCCCTGAGGCCGGCACTGAGGTCGAAGCGACCAAGCCGCTTGGGGTCGTCGAGTCCGTCAAGGCCGCCTCCGACATCTACTCACCCCTGGACGGCGAGATCACGGAGCGGAACGAGGATCTGCTCGACACGCCGGAGGTCGTCAACTCCGATCCCTATGGCGCGGCGTGGCTGGTGAAGATCCGCCTGTCCAACCCGGCCCAGGTCGAGGATCTGATGGACAGCGTCGCTTACGACGCCTACGAGCAGGAGTCGGCGGTCTAGGCCGACGTCCCGTTCCCGTGCTTTCCCGTAGGTCCACGCGCCCCATTCCCGAGGAACTAGTCCATGGTCTTCAATCCGCACACGGACGCTGATCGCCGCCGCATGCTGGACGCGATCGGCGTCGACGCGGTCAAGGATCTCTTCGCGCCGGTCAGTGAGTCGGTCCGCTTCCCGGATTTGGACCTGCCGCCGCAACTCACGGAGATGGAGGCGACCGACCGCCTCGGCGAACTCGCCGACGGCAACATGGCGCCACGCTCCGGCAAGACGTTCCTCGGGGCAGGTGCCTACCACCACTTCATCCCGGCGACGGTCGACCAGATCCTCCGGCGGGGCGAGTTCTACACCGCCTACACCCCATATCAGCCCGAAGTCGCCCAGGGCACGATGCAGGTCATCTACGAGTTCCAGAGCATGGTCGCGTCCCTGCTGGGTCTCGAAGTCGCCAACGCGTCGATCTACGACGGCGCGACGGCGCTGGCCGAGGGCGTTCTCGTCGCACTCAGTGGGGCACGGAAGCGTCGCAAGGTCATCGTCTCCGGGACGATCCATCCGGCCTACCGGGACGTCCTAGAGACGTATCTCTCCGGTGTGGACGTCGACTTCGTCGACCTCCCGGTGCCGACCCAGGGCCTGGTCGAGGGGCTGGAGGTCTTCCAGCCGCACCTCGGCGAGGACCTGGCCGTCGTCGTCATGCAGTACCCGAACTTCTTCGGCGGCATCGAGGACGTCAAGTCGATCGCCGACGCGACGCACGAGGCGGGTGGGCGCCTGGTCGTCTCGACCTCGCCGGTGCCGCTCGGGCTGCTGACCCCGCCGGGTCACCTGGGCGCCGACGTGGTCACCGCCGAGGGCCAGCCGCTGGGCGTTCCGCCGTCGTACGGGGGCCCGTTCGTCGGTCTGCTGGCGGCGAAGAAGGAGTTCGTCCGCCGAATGCCGGGTCGGCTCGCCGGGATGACGATCGACTCGCAGGGCAAGCGCGGATTCGTGCTGACGTTGCAGACGCGTGAGCAACATATCCGGCGCGACAAGGCGACGAGCAACATCTGCACCAACCAGGGGCTGATGGCGACCGCCGCCACGGTCTACATGAGCTCGCTCGGACCGGAGGGCTTCCGCGAAGTCGCCAACCGTTCGTACCAGAACGCCCATTATCTGGCCGAGCGGATCCAGACCCTGCCGGGCTGGGAGATGGCACTCGATGGTCCATTCTTCCACGAGTTCGCGGTCCGGACGCCGGAGCCGGTCGCCGCGATCAACGCGCGCCTGGCGAAGCGCGGGATCATCGGTGGCTACGACCTCGCCGAGGTCCGGCCCGAGCTGGACCGGCACATGCTGCTCTGCGCCACGGAACTCAACGGCCGGGCGAGCGTCGACGCGCTGATCGAGGCGCTGTCGGCGGAGTAGCCGTTCCGAACCGACCGGCCGGTCCTGCTGGCCGGCCGGTCGGTTCGGCCGTGTCGGGTATACTCCGGCAGCACATGGCCGTAGGCCAAAACGCGAAGATCAGGCCCTCCGGTAGCACCGGTCCGGCGTGCGGCAGACCACCAGTCCCGCGCGTCGCCCGGATGCCGGCAGCGACCGCCGGGTACGTTCATCCCGGCAGGCACCGGCCGTCCGTGACCAGTGTGGGGAACCAGGATCCGGTGAGCAAGCCGATTGTCGCCATCGTTGGCCGCCCGAATGTGGGCAAGTCGACTCTCTTCAACCGTCTGATCGGGGAACGACGCGCGATCGTCGAAGACCTTCCAGGCACCACTCGGGACCGGCTCTACGGGACCGTCGAGTGGCAGGGCGTGGAGTTCACCGTCGTCGACACGGGCGGGCTCCAGGAGGAAGAGGAGATCGACGGCGAATCCCTGACCGGGATCGCCCGGGATACCCGTGCCCAGGCGAACAGCGCCATCGATGAGGCCGACGTCATCCTGTTCATGGTCGACGCCAAGTCCGGGATCAACAGCGGCGACTATGAGGTTGTCGATGTTCTACGCCGTAGTCACAAGCCAACGATCCTCGTCGCCAACAAGGCGGACAGCGCCGAGCGCAAGGCCGACGCGGTCGAGTTCTACGAGCTCGGCTTCGGCGAGCCGTACATCATCTCCGCCTACCACGGCTCGGGCACTGGCGACCTGCTCGACCGCGTCGTGGAGGCGCTGCCGGATGGCGAGGACGAACCGGAGACGACTGGACCGCGCATCGCGATCGTCGGACGGCCCAACGTTGGCAAGAGCCGGTTGCTCAACGCCCTGCTCGGTCAGGAGCGCGCCATCGTGTCCGACGTGCCGGGTACGACCCGGGACAGCGTCGACACCGAGATCGTCTGGGCCGGCAATCCGATCACGCTGATCGACACGGCCGGGATCCGGCGTCGCGGCCGGATCGAGCAGGGGATCGAGCGCTTCAGCGTGATCCGGTCGATGAAGGCGATTGACCGGGCCGACCTGGTCCTGTTCGTCATCGACGCCGTCGAGGGGTTCACCGCGCAGGATCTCCATATTGCCGGCTATGTCGAGGAGCAGAAGAAGGGCCTCGTCGTCGTCGTCAACAAGTGGGACCTCGTCGAGAAGGATGCCTCGACGATGGATGAGTACCGCGCAAAGGCGAAGGAAGCGCTGGACTTCATGCCGTACGCGCCGCTCGTCTTCACCTCGGCCAAGCTGGGTCTGCGGGTCCAGCAGGCGCTGGAGGCGGCGTTGCTGGTTATGGAGGAGCGAGATCGTCGTGTGCCAACGGCGACGCTCAACCGGTTGCTGCAGGAAGCTGTCCAGGCCCACCCGCCTGCCAGCAAGCCCGGCAAGTGGGTGAAGTTCTTCTACGCCACGCAGGCCGACGTCTCTCCGCCGATGTTCGTGTTCTTCGTCAACGATCCCACCCAGATCCACTTCAGTTACCGCCGCTATCTCGAGAACACGCTCCGAGAGCACTTCGGCTTCAGCGGCACGCCGATCCGGATGAGCTTCCGGAGCCGCCACGAGAATATCTAGCAGTCAGGACCTGGATCGGCGCGGACGGGATACAGCGAGCGCCAGGTATCCCTGCGGGAGGCGTCCATGCTCGAAGGTTCTGTCATTGGCGGCCTTGCGCTCCTCTTGGTCGCCTACCTCCTCGGGGCTATCCCGTGGGGCGTGGTGATCGGGAGACTCCTGACGGGCGTGGACCTGCGCGGCCACGGCAGCGGTTCGATCGGTACCACCAATGCCCTCCGGGTCTATGGGCGCAAGGTCGCCATCCCGGTCCTCGTACTCGATCTGCTCAAGGGGGCGCTGCCCGTCGCAGTTGGCTACTGGCTCGATCTGCCGATGTGGTCGGTCGCATTCGCCGCCGTGGCCGCGACGGTCGGGCACTGCTGGTCGGTCTTCCTGAAGGGGACCGGCGGCAAGGGCGTGGCGACTGGTGGGGCCGCCGTCGTCGCCCTGACGCCCTGGGCGCTGATCGGTATCCCCATCATGCTGCTCATCGTCGCGACGACCCGCTACGTCTCCCTCGCCTCGATCACGCTTGCCGTAGTCGTACCCTTCGTCTTCCTGGGACTCGCATTCTTCGACCTGCTGAGCTGGTGGGTCGTGCTGGCGACCGCGATCATCGGGGTGATCATCATCCTCAAGCACCGCGGCAATATCGACCGGCTTAGGCGTGGCACGGAGAATCGCTTCGGTGAGCGTGCCGCGACGACCTCGTCCGCTCCCGCCACACCGGCATCGGCGTCAGCCTGACGAAGGTTCCCGCGCTCCTGAACTCAGCAAAGATGAAGCCCCCGATCCGCATTGACGCGGACCGGGGGCTTCGTCGCCATCGGGACGATCCGTCGATCAGGTCGTGATCGAGGCGTAGCCTTCAGGGTGTGCCTTGAACCACTCCCAGGCGCTCGCGACCATTTGATCCAGGGTGGAACGGGTCGGCGTCCACCCCAGATCGGTGCGCGCCCGCGTGCTGTCGGCGATCAGGGCCGCCGGGTCGCCCGCCCGTCGCGGGTTCTCCTCGACCGGCACCTTCTGTCCCGTCACCCGTTCGACCGCCTCGATGACCTGCCGGACCGAGAAGCCGTCTCGGCTGCCAAGGTTGTAGGCGCCAAGTGCCTCACCACCGGCCTCCAGCTTGGCGAGCGCAAGCAGGTGGGCGTCGATCAGATCCTCGACGTGGACATAGTCCCGGATGCAGGTGCCGTCGGGCGTGGGGTAGTCGGTCCCGAACAGCCGGAACGTCGGCCGCTTGCCCATGACCGCGAACAGGATCATCGGGATCAGGTGCGTCTCCGGGTCATGATCCTCGCCGTGAACCGCCGTGGCGCCGCCGACGTTGAAGTAGCGCAGACTGGCATAGCGCAGGCCCCACCGCTGGGCGTGCCAGGGCAGCATCTGCTCGACGACGAGTTTCGAGAGCCCGTACGGATTGATCGGCGCGACAGAAGCGTCCTCCGGGATCGGGACCACGTCCGGCTCGCCATAGATTGCGGCGGTCGACGAGAAGACGAGGCTGCGAACGCCGTGCGCCTGCATGGCGGCCAGCAGGTTCATGCCGCCGACGACGTTGGCATGCATGTACTCGCCGGGCTTGTCGACTGATTCGCCAACCAGCGTCGCGGCGGCGAAGTTCAGGACGGCGTCGGGCCGGTTGGCGGCGATCAAATCGTGGACGCCGGAGCGGTCAAGGAGGTCGACCTGCCGGAAGGCCGAGCGCGGGTCCACCGCCAGGCGGTGCCCCCGCCACAGGCTGTCCGCCGCGACGACGTCATGGCCGGCGTCGCACAGCTTCTCGACGGCGACGCTACCGATATAGCCGGCGGCGCCGGTAACGAGGACCCGCATCGTTTCTTCTCCCTGGTGCGGTTACCGAACCTGTCTGTCGACCGAACGCAATTCGCCCCCGTCCTCGGTAGACTCCGGACGGGGGCGACATGTTCCTTGGATTACTGGAGCAGCAGGTCGAATGGCGGTTGTTGCCGCTTGTTCGGCCGGCGCGACACGCTACGGAACAGGCTCGCGATGGCGTCGCCGAGCAGGCCGGTCACGAGTGAACCGAGCACCGTGCCTGCCACGCCGCCGAGCAGGGCCCCGAGCAGAAACGGCACGACGGGCCGCGAGGTGTCACGGTTCGCACTGGGCGAGAGTCGTTCGATCGGAACCGTATCGATCCCGCCACGGAAGCCTGCCATGCTCGCGTTTCACTCCTGTGTGCGCCGCGGCGCGGCGGGCTAGGTGGGGTAGCTCGGGTGCCTACTCGATCGCCAGGACGGTCGTACCACCAGCCCAGCGCTCCTCCAGCCGGTAGAAGGCGCGCTGCTCGGCGTCGAAGACATGGACCACGACATCCCCGAAGTCCAAAAGCGTCCAGCCCGAGAGCTCGTTGCCCTCCGTCCGGCTCGGCCGCAGGCCATCGTCCTCCAGCCCGTCCAGGATGTCCCGCGTGATAGCCCGGAGCTGGCGCTCGTTGTCACCGGAGCAGATCACGAAGAAGTCAGCCCATGGCGTGAGCTGATGGATGTCGAGAACCAGCGTGTTCGACGCCGGCGTCTCGGCGATGATATCCGCGACGCGCAGGGCCAGCGCCCGGCTCTCGTCGAGGCCCTCGATGGACCCGAGGTGATCGGGCTGATCGTCGTCGCCCGCGGCCCGCGGGGTCGGCTCGAGATAATCCTGCTTGAGCCCACCGGGCTGGTCGTTGGACTTGATCTGATCGCTGATGGGAAGCGTCCTTTCGTCACCGCGGGCGAACCAGGACCGCCCGGCTCGCCGTTGCTCGCGGCAGTTGCCGGAACATGCCGGCTGATGGGTGGGCCCGGCAGGGTTCGAACCTGCGACCCTGGGGTTATGAGCCCCGTGCTCTACCGCTGAGCTACAGGCCCTCGTACGGGTTGAGTGTAATTGACCCGGCGCAGGGGGGGCCACACGGCTCGTTCCGCCGGTTATGCGTCGGCTCCGGCATTCGGCTCAACTGGCTCGGTGAACCGTCCGAGGAGAGGGGGGTCCGTGGCGGAAACGGAATCGGTCCAGCGACAGCGATGGTGGCACTGGCTTGTCCCCATCACCCTGCTGTCGCCGCGTGTCCAGGTCCTGCTCGTCTCACGCCTGCTATCTGAACTGGGGATGGCGACGCTGACCTACGGCGCGATGGTGCACCTGGCCCGCGAGGGCGCCGAGCAGATCGAGATCACCCTCGTCAGTACGGCCGGTGCGATCGCGGCGCTGATCTTCGGGCTCCGCGGCGGGATCATCGCGGATTCCGTGTCCCGGCGGGTCGCGCTGGCGCTCGCCTACCTCGCGCAAGCCGCGCTGTGCATCGTGATCCCGCTGCAGTTCGGGGTCTCGTTCGTGTCCCTGCTCGTCCTCGTCTTCTCGGTCCGGATCCTGACCCAGGTCGTCTCCCCCGCGGTGAAGGCTGCGGTGGTCCTGGTGGCATCGGCGACCGAGGTCGGAACGGCGATCACGCTGCTGGCGATGGCCGGGGGCGTGGGAAGCGGCGTCGGGACGGCGATCCTCGCGCCGACGCTGATCAAGCTCGTCGATATCCGGTGGCTGCTCTACCTGGTCGGGGTGATCCTGCTGCTCGCCGCCATCCGGACCCTGCGGCTTCCCTCCGAACGGGAGACGGACGCCAGGGACGCGGACGGCGAGGAGCGGGAACGCCTGTCGATCCTGGGTGCCGGGCGGTGGCTGGTCGCCAATCCGGCACTGGCGACAGTGATCGTCTCCGGCGCGATCGTCGCCGTGCTCAACGACATCTTCGAGTCCCTGCAACCGGTCTACGTCCGCGACGAACTCAATACCGATCCGGCCAACGCGATCTACGTCTTCGCGCCTGGTCTGGTCGGCGTGATCGCTGCGGTGATCCTCAGCCCGCTGCTCGTCCGGTGGCCCGGTGAGCGCTGGCTGATTGGCCTCTCGGTCGTCTGCATGTCGGTCGGACTCATCCTGCTTGGCGTGATCAACCGGATCGACGGCGCACTCGCTCCCTATAACCCGCTGGGAGCGTTCAACAGGTTTGGACTGCATCTCAGCGATGCGGTCCTCGCGGCCGGTCTCGTGGCGATCCTCGTCAAGTTCGGGGCGTCTGCGGCGACGACCGCGGCGCAGGCATTCATCAACCGGCAGGTCGACTATGGCCAGCAGGGAGGCGCCTTCGGGATGCAGACGCTGGTCCAGAACGGGATCGGGGTAGGGGGCACGCTGGTGGCCGGTGCGGTGGCGCAGCGGTACGGCACGCCCGTCGTCTTCCTCGTCGCGCCGCTGGTCATCGTCGTCGTGGTAACGCTGATCGTGCGGACCGGACGCCGGGAGGAGACGCCAAAGGCGCTTTCCTCCTGACACGACGATCGCGAGGCTACTCGGCGAAGGTCGATAGTCGTGAAGGGCACGATAGATCGCCGGATCGCCGACCATATTGATCGGATGCCTTGACACCGTACCAGCCTAGTGTCGATCATTCCGACATGACAGGTAGGAGATGACTGCCGACACCGGCGAACCTGACAGGAGGCGCGGGTCATGACCATGACAGCTGGTACCCGCGTCGGCGACGTCCCGGTTGCTCCGATCGGAGGACGGCCCCGGTGGCTGGGCCGTGGTGTGCGGGCGACCGGACTGCTGGTTGGCCTCGGGTGCGTCATCCTGGCCGCTCTCGCCAGCCTGCGGTTCGGGGCCTACGGCGTTCCGACCTCCGCGGTCTGGGACGCGCTCTTCAACTACGACCCGACGGTCTACGACCAGGCCGTTGTCCGCTCGCAGCGAGTACCACGGACGATCATCGCGATCGGCATCGGCGCGGGCCTCGCGGTCGCCGGGGCGACGATGCAGGCAGTGACCCGGAACCCCCTCGCCAGCCCCTCCATTCTCGGCGTATCGGCTGGATCGGCCTTCGCCGTCGTGACCGCAACGTTCTTCCTTGGTCTGACGCATGTCTCCCAGTACCTCTGGTTCTCGTTCTTCGGCGCGGTCGTGGCGTCCGCGATCGTGTTCGCGATCGGGTCCATCGGGAACGCGACCAACGCGCCGGTCCGGTTGACCCTCGCCGGCGTAGCGATCTCGGCCATGCTCGGTTCATGGACGAGTGCCATCCTGCTGATCTCGGAAGAGACGTTCGACCAGATCCGCTTCTGGTTCGCCGGGTCCGTCGTCGGCCGTGACCTCGACACGTTCTGGTTCGTCTCGCCATTCCTGGTCGTCGGAGCGCTGGTCTGCGTCTTCATGGGACACCAGCTGAACGTCCTGTCCATGAGCGAGGACGCCGCCCGTGCGCTGGGAATGAACACCGGGCGCGTGCGGCTGATCTGCGCCGGGCTCGTCGTGCTGATCACTGGCGCGGCCGTCTCCGTGACCGGGCCGATCGGCTTCGTCGGGCTGGCGGTTCCGCACATCATCCGCTCCATCGTCGGACCGGACTACCGGTGGGTCCTGCCGTACTCGTTGCTGGGTGGTGCGATCTTCCTCATCGGAGCCGACCTCATCGGCCGGGTCATCATGCCGACCGGGGAACTCCAGGCGGGCATCGTGACCGGGATCGTCGGCGCGCCCTTCCTGATCGTCCTCGCCCGCCGTCGGAGCCTCGCGAACTGATGGGTACCAGCCTTCCCGAGTTGCCAACGGTCCCTCGCGGCCAGATCACCTTCCGGTCCCGCGGACTGTCGGCTCGCGTCAACTCGCGCGTGCTGCTGATCTGCCTGGGGCTGCTGGCCGTCGTGGCAGGCCTGGCCGTCTTCGCGATGATGCTTGGAACGCTGCGCATCCCGGCGGTCGACGTCATCAGGACCATCGGCCATCTTGGTGACGACCAATACGACTTCGTCGTCAATACGCTCCGGCTGCCGAGGGTCCTGCTCGCGGTCGTGGTCGGGGCGGCGCTGGCCGTCTCCGGAGCCATCTTCCAGGGACTCGTCCGCAACCCGCTCGTCTCACCCGACATCATCGGCGTGAACAGCGGGGCCAATCTCTTCGTCGCGTTCTGGCTGATCACCGGCTACTCGTGGGCGTTCGTGCCCTGGGTCGCCTTTGTCGGAGCGGCGCTGGCCGCGGTCGTCGTCTACGGCTTGTCCTGGCGCGGCAACATCGCGCCCAACCGGCTGATTCTCGTCGGAATCGGCGTAGGCGAGGCCTTGGCGGCGTTGACGACCCTGCTGTTCGTGTCGGGCACGATCGAAGAGGTCCGTCCGGCGCAGGTCTGGTCGATCGGCTCCGTCTATGGTGCCGACTGGGGCGACGTTCGGTTGATGGTGATCGCCCTCGCGATCCTGCTGCCCGTCGCCGTCGCGATGATGTGGCCGATGCAGATCATGCAGCTCGGCGAGGATTCGGCTCGTTCGCTGGGTCTCGGCGTCGAGCGGACGCGCATCGTCATGTTGCTCGTTGGCTGCGCTCTGGCCGCCTTCAGCGTCGCCGTCGCCGGACCGATCGGTTTCGTCGCCCTGATGGTGCCGCACATGGCTCGCCTGATCGCTGGCCCACTGACCGGCTCGGTCCTGATCCTGACGGCCCTTATCGGCGCCCTCTTCCTGCTGCTCGCCGACGTCATCGGCCAGCACTTCCTGCCCGTGGCACTACCCGTCGGCGTGCTGACCTCCGCGATCGGCGCGCCGTACTTCCTGTTCCTCCTCTACCGCACCACCTTGAGGGTTTGACGATGCACGTCCTCAGCGCCGACCACGTCGATCTCGCCTACGACAGCACGGTTGTGGTCCAGGACCTCAGCCTCGAAGTCCCGCAGGGGCAGGTCACGACGATCATCGGTCCCAACGGGTGCGGGAAATCGACACTGCTCCGCGCGCTCGTCCGGTTGCTTAAGCCGAAAACCGGGCAGGTGGTGCTCGATGGGCAGCTGATCCACTCGCTGCCGGGCAAGGAGGTCGCCCGGCGGCTGGGGCTGCTCGCCCAGCAATCCACGGCGCCGGAGGGTGTCACGGTGGAGGATCTGACGCGGCGTGGGCGATTCCCGCATCAGAGCTTCCTGCAGCCCCCTTCGCCGAAGGACCAGGAGGCGGTCGAGCGGGCATTGGCGCTGACCGGGATGACGGCGCTGCGGAACCGCCCGATCGACGGCCTGTCGGGCGGACAGCGGCAGCGGGCCTGGATCGCGATGGCCATCGCCCAGGAAACGCCCCTCCTGCTGCTCGACGAGCCGACCACGTATCTCGATGTCGCCCACCAGCTCGAGATCGTGGATCTGGTCCGCCGGTTGAACAAGGAGGAGAACCGGACGATCGTCATGGTCCTCCACGACATCAACCAGGCCGCGATTGCCAGCGATCACCTGATCGCGATGAAGGATGGCGTCATCCAGTGGCAGGGCTCGCCAGCCGAGATGCTGACGTCCGAGCGGCTCGGGGACCTGTACGGCACGCGCTGCGACGTCGTCCACGACCCGGAGACGGGCCGGCCGCATTGCATGCCGGTCAGCCGGGTCTGGCGCGACAACCCGCCGGCTCCCCGTCACCGCTCGACGATCCGGATCGAGGGCGTCTCCACCGGCTACGAGAAGTCGACCATCTCCCGCGACCTGTCGCTCGAGTTGCCCGGTGGGTCGGTGACCGCGATCGTCGGTCCGAACGCCTGTGGCAAGTCGACACTGCTGCGGACGGTGGCGAGGCTCCAGTCGGCCAAGGACGGCGAGCTCCACCTGGACGACCTCGACCTCCGGCGCTGCTCCCAGCGGCGGCTGGCCCGGCAGCTCGCGATGCTGACACAGGGCGCGATCACTCCGGCTGGATTGCGGGTGGATGAGCTGGTCGCGTTGGGCCGGTATCCCCACCAGGGCATCTTTCGGCAGTGGTGCGACCGCGACGAGAAGGTGACCTGGGACGCCGTCTGCGACTGTCAGCTCGCCGAACTGCACGCCCGGCCCGTGGAGACGCTCTCAGGCGGGCAGCGGCAGCGGGCGTGGTTCGCCATGTCGCTGGTCCAGGAAACCCCGGTGCTCTTCCTGGACGAGCCCACCACCTTCCTCGACATCAATGCGCAGCTCGAGATGCTGGACATGATCTGGAAGCTCAACCGGGTGGACGGCCGGACGGTCGTAATGGTCCTCCACGACCTGAACATGGCGGCACGCTACGCCGATCACCTGATCGCGATGCGGGACGGGGAGATCATCGCGGCGGGTCACCCCAGCGACGTCATCACTCACGCCATGCTGCGCGACGTCTTCAGCATCGAGGCGACCATCGAGCCGGACAAGCGAACCGGCCGGCCGCTGGTCCTGCCGAGGACATGGCTCTCCTCCCCGGGTGAGTCGCGAGGGGCGATGCAGGCCGAGACGATGGATCTGGCCGCGGAGTAGGGCGGGAACACGTTCATGGTCCGGGCGCCGATGTATCCCGTCGGGTATGCGGCGTGCAATGTTCATCCGTGTAGCGCAGCCGACAGCGACCACCCGGGACGCCTGTCACCTGGCCATGGATGAGAGTTCCGATGACGCGTACGACGGACGAGTTGACCTACCTGACCATCACCGGTGAGACACCCTTCCGGATGGCCGACAGCCAGACGGGCGCGACGACCGGCCTGACTGAGTCGGACGGCGAGAAGCAACTCGCCGCGCTCCGGGAAGAGCTCCGCGAGCTGCACGACCTGATGATGGCCGCCGAGACTCACGGCGTGCTGGTCGTGCTGCAGGGGATGGACGCCTCCGGCAAGGACGTCACCATCGAGAACGTTCACACGGCGAGCAATCCCCAGGCAGCCCGGGTCAAGGGCTTCAAGCCGCCGGCCGGTGAGGAGGTGAAGCATCACTTTCTCCGCCGCGCCGCCGAGGCCGTCCCGATGCGGGGCGAGATCGTCGCCTTCGACCGCTCCTATTACGAGCAGGCCATGCCAGAGAAGGCGGGCGGCGAGGTCTCTGGAGACGCCTTGGAGCGTCGATACCGACATATCCGGGCGTTCGAGGACATGCTGAATGACGACGGCATCATCGTCATCAAGCTGCTGCTCAACGTCGACAAGGATGTCCAGAAAGGCCGCCTCGAGGAGCGGCAGAACGACATCCGCCATGGCTGGAAGCTGTCCGCATCCGACTGGAAGAAGCGTGAGATCTGGGACGAAGTCATGGCTGGTTACGAGGCGATGATCAACGCTACGGCGACAGACTATGCCCCCTGGTACGTCGTACCCTCCGACGAGCACTGGTACCGGAATCTCTGCGCCGCGCAAATCGTCGTCGACCGGATGCGCCCGTTCCGGGCGGAGTGGGAGCAGACCCGGAACCAGATCGGCGAGCAGAACCAGCGCGAAGCCAGGGAGGTCCGCTATCTGGCGGGTCAGCTGCGGGCATAGTGCAGGGCCACCGCACCCGTGGGAGTGCCGGCGACCGTGCGTAACTTGAACCGCTGCAGGTCGCCGTCGTCCCGGAACAGCCGGCGACCACGACCGGCGATCGTCGGGATCACCAGGAGCTGAAGCTCGTCGATCAGATTGGCGGCGAGGAGCGACTGGACCAGCGTGATGCTGCCATGGATCCCCATGACGCCGTCGCCGGATCGTTTCAGCGCCGCTACGTGGTCCTCGGCCTTCTCGTGTATGAAGCTCGTATTGGACCAGACCGTCGCCGGAGTCGAGGACATGTAGACGATCTTGGGGGTGCCATTGATGAAGTCGGCGAACGGCTGGACGTCGGAGGTCGGCCAGTAGTCCGACCAGTAGTCATAGGTCCCGCGACCGAGCAGGACCGTGTCCTGGTCACGGATGACCCGTTCGAGATTGGCGAAGATGTCATCGTCCACGTCGAACATCCAATCGCCGGGTTCTTCCGCGACGCCATCCAGTGAAACCAGGGAGTACGCGACGACTCGGCGCATCGATCAACTCCGGAATCCGGGCAAGGGCCAGTACGCGAGGGTACAGGCGACGATGGTAGGAGGATGGTGCGGGGATTGCTTCTCCCAGGTCGCGGTCCTTAACCACGTCCCTCCTGCATCACGCCTCAGCTTCGCCGGGACCGGGCAAGGTGCGTGAAAGGAATGCTGGGGGTCCGGCTGGCTCTGGGTCCCTCGTTGCGCGGGGCGATGATTTAGGGTCGCGTCGTGAACCATCGGCTGTGATGAGCGACAGGAGCGTCGGATGAAGCAAGAGGGCAGGACGGACGATCGCTCCCGGAAGATCAATCTCCTGGCTGGCATCCTTGTGGGCCTGGGCTTCGTAGCGTTTCTCGACGAGGCCGTCTTTCACCAGCTGCTGCACTGGCATCACTTCTATGACCGGTCCACCACAAGCGCCGGCCTGGTCTCCGACGGCCTCTTCCACGCCTTCAGCTTCTTCGCCACGGTTGCCGGCATGTACTTGATTGCCGACCTCCGCCGTCGCAAAAGCTTCTGGCTGCGTCGGTGGCTGGCCGGGTTCCTGATCGGGGTCGGATCGTTCCAGCTCTACGACGGCCTCGTCCACCACAAGCTCTTTGACCTCCACCAGATCCGCTATGGAGTGGATATCGCGCCGTACGACATCGTCTGGAACGCAGCCGCGACGATCGTCCTCGTTGCCGGGGCGATGCTGCTCAGCCAGACCCGCGGTGCAACCAGCGGCCACACCTAAGTGGAGGGGTCGACGGACTGGGTCTGGACCACATCACTGTCCCTCATCGCCGTTGCCTACGCGCTGGTCGTGCTCAAGCTGCGCGGACTCGGTAGATGGCCCGCCAGCAGGATGGTCCTGTTCTATGCCGGACTTGTCACATCCGGGGTGGCGCTGGTCGGGCCGCTCGCGCAATGGGCCCACCGCGACTTCACCGGGCACATGGTCGGTCACATCCTGCTCGGTATGGTGGCGCCGGTCCTCCTGGTGCTGTCCGCGCCGGTGACTCTGGTCTTGCGGGCACTCACCACACGGGACGCGAAGCGCGTCGTGCGCGTGCTCCGATCCACTCCATTGCGGATCGTCACACATCCCGTGACCGCGGCGACACTCAACTTTGGCGGGCTGTGGCTGCTGTATCGCACCGATCTCTATGCCCTGATGCACCAGTACACCTGGTTGCTCCTCCTGATTCACATTCACATCTTCGCCGCCGGGTACCTGTTCACGGCGACGATGATCGGCGTCGACCCGATGCCCCATCGTCCGACCCGCCTGGTTCGCGCTGCCGTCCTGGTCGCTGGACTGGCCAGCCATGCGATCCTCGCAAAGTCGCTCTACGCCAGCCCACCCGAGGGCGTAACACTGCTCGACGGCGAGCGAGCCGCCCAGGTGATGTATTACGGCGGCCTGCCGGCCGAGCTCCTGGTGGTGATCGTCTTCTGCCACCAGTGGTACGGGTCGACCGCCCCGCGGCACGCCAGGCACGAAGCCTCGCCCGTCAGCGGCTCCGCCGTCTCCACGCGTGGCGCGTAGCAGCCCCATCCGGTCGGCACTGGTCCGGGTTTGTAGATGTTGGTAACCAACCGGTCGTCTCTAGACCATCGCACCAGCGCGATGGTCGCCTCGTTCGTTCCAGGATGACGCAGCAACTTGGTTGGGTGACAGGAAGTTCGGTGATGGCGCCAGTTCAGTCCGCTCGGCGGGTGGAGAACTTACTATCGGACCAATTCGAGTTTGCTCTGGCGTACCGAATTAACAACATAACGGACCAACTGGCACGCATTCTGCCTCCGAACTATTGAGTCATTTCATCCTGACTCGTACGGAGTGTTGAGCGGTTGCTCGGCATGAAGGAGGTATCGATGTTCTATCAGGACGGACGACTGCAGTACCCGGTTCGAGTCGAGACGCCGAGCCCACTGTTCGCCAAGATGCTCCAGCAGGCTCTGGGCGGGGTCGAAGGCGAGATCCGCGTCGCACTCCAGTACATGTTCCAGGCCTTCGGTTCGCGTGGGCCGGCCAAGTATCGCGACATGCTCCTCAACACCGGCACCGAGGAACTCGCCCACATCGAGATGCTCGCTACCGCGATCGCGCTCAACCTCGAAGGTGCGTCGAACGTCCTCAAGGACCAGATGGCGCAGCAGGACCCGGCCGTCGCCGCCGTGCTCGGCGGGATGAGCCCGCGGCACTACCTCTCGGCTGGTCTGGCGGCCTTGCCGACCAACTCCGAGGGCGTGCCCTTCGATACGTCCCACGTCTACGCCAGCGGAAACATCGTCGGCGACATGTATGCCAACGTCACGGCGGAGGCGACCGGTCGGACGCTCGCAACGCGGCTGTACCACCTGACCGACGATCCAGGCATGAAGGACATGCTGGCGTTCCTGATCGCCCGCGACACGATGCATCAGCAGCAGTGGCTTGCGGTCATCGAGGAACTCGGTGGCGAGACGGAGGTGCTTCCGGTGCCGAACAGCTTCCCGCAGGACCAGGAGAACCAGGACTTCAATTACGTCTTCCTGACGACGAGCGTCGACGGGACCGGGCCTGAGGGCCGGTGGTCCAGTGGCCCGTCGCTGGACGGCAACAGTGAGTTCCGCCAGGAGCCGGCCAGCCCGCTCGGGGAAGTCCCGGTGCTTGCTCCGCCCGTTCCGGAAGCCTTCGCCCAGGAGGAGCAGATGGACCCCGCCGCCGCTCCGCCGGCCACGCCGGGCGCCTGAGGCTCAACCTGAGGAGGTCTACCGATATGGACAAGACTACGACCCGCTCGCTGTTCTCCCGCCGGAATCTGCTCCAGACGGCGACCGCCAGCGCGGTCGCCGGGGCGGCGATTGCCGGGGGACAGGTGGTCGGCTCGGCGGCGCCCGCACGGATGGAGACGACGGTCGCCGTCGCCGCCACCGTCGTCCGCGCCAGCCACAGCCCGGCCGCCGACGGCACGATCCGGCTGGGGGTCCGAACCGCGATCCGGTTCGGCAAGGATCTCCAGGATGGTCAGGTGCTGATCGTCGACGGCATTGATTTCTTCGCTGACCAGGATGAGATCCACACGGCGATCATCGCGCGCGTCCGGGCCGAGGTCGCCGAGCGACTTGCGGTCGCTGGCCGCCCGGTCGACGTGGACGACATCACGGTGCGGGTGTTCGGCGGGCTCTGGTAGCCGATTGAACCGACCGCGCGCAAAGATCAGAAGGGCCAGCCGAAAGCAATCGGCTGGCCCTTCCTTCGCTACCCACCGATCGCAACCGCATCGGGATCGACGCAGAGCGCCGATGAGGTGTGTTTCCATCGGTCCGTCTAGTTGTGATAACCGATATATCCGCGCTCGATGAGAATCTTGGTACTTATCGGGACACCAGTGGCTATGGGGAGAAGATACCGTCGGACCGCAGCTATTTCGTATTACATCCGTGGCCGGAGAACAGTCGCGTTTGTCATAGCGGACATAGGGTGTCGTAGATGGTTTACGAGTCGTGAAGTCCACGCTACACTCGGGGGACAGGTACGTTGCACGAGAACCTATGAAATGTGGCTTCGCATCGATTCCGGCTGATCGACTGCGGCGACGGTGTGGACACGTGCGCGAGGTTGGACCATGTTTAGTCCTTACGCGAACCTCCTTGAACGGGCCATCGCTCACAGAGCAGTCCAGGCGTCCGCCCCTGAGACTGTCCGCGAGACCGGGTTCATCACCGGCTACCTTTTCTCCACGCCATCGAATGACGGACGCGGCTGGCACCTTGTCGGGATGGTAAACGACCCGTCCTCGCCCATGGATCAACGCCTCCGAGTCTGGTGGAACTCCCACACGCAGGAGGCGGCGATCGATCGCGCGGATGGCGGAGGATTTGAGCCGCTTCCCTAGTTCACGCGATACCGGTCACCAGGAGACAATGTTCCCGGGTGTTCGCTGTGCTTCCAGGCGGCAAAGGCCCGACCGCACCCCCGGGGGGAACTGGTTCATTGCCTGCCAGTCGACAAGATTGACAGGACCCGGACGGTCGCATGGCCCGACCCTGTAGCGTTGGGTACTGAGACAACAACCAGGACTGTGCCGGATCCTGCAACACCGTCAGGCAGGAAAAGCGGCAGCACGCCGATCGTTTTGACCGGCGTGCTGCTCTGGTGCTGTCCGGTGGCCTGCCGTCCTAGCCGCCCACCAGCGTCTCTCCGCAGTTCGGGCAGATGACGTCGGTTCGATCCACCTTGGCCCCACAATTGGCGCAGATCGGTGGCCGGGGACTCTCCGTTGCTGACTGCTGGACTACCTGTCGATGGCGAATGTCGACCATCGGTACCTCCTCGGCTGGTAAGAATTTACCTAAGTGATCGGCGGGCCGCCAGTGACGCCGATGACTTCACCGTTGATGTAGCTCGAGTCCTGGGAGGCGAGAAACACGTACGACGGCGCGAGCTCAGCGGGCTGTGCGGGCCGGCCCATCGCTCCGTCGCCACCAAACTCCTTGTGCTGCTCGGCCGGGATGGTCGAGGTGATCAGCGGCGTCCAGACGGGTCCCGGCGCGACGCCGTTGACGCGGATACCCTGCTCGATGGTCTCCTGTGAGAGGGCCTTGGTGAAGGTCACGATCGCGCCCTTGGTCGAGGCGTAGTGCAGCAGCGACGGGCTGGGCTGGTAAGCCTGGATCGAGGTCGTGTTGATGATCGCGCCGCCGGCTGGCATCACCCGCAGGGCAGCCTTGCTCAGGAAGAACATCGCGTAGATGTTCGTGCGAAACGCGCGGTCCCAGTTCTCGGTGGTCAGTTCCTGGATGTTCTGTACTGTGTTCTGGAAGGCGGCGTTGTTGACCAGGATGTCCAGCTTGCCGAACTCCTGGACGGCGCGGTCGACCAGAGACTGGCAATGGGCCTCGTCCTGGATGTCGCCAGCGACCGTCACGGCACGACGGCCGGAGTCCGTGACCGCACGAGCCGTCTCCGCGGCGTCGTCATCCTCGTTGAGGTAGGAGATCAGGACGTCGGCGCCTTCGCGGGCGTAGGCCAGCGCGACCGCCCGGCCGATGCCGCTATCGGCGCCGGTGATCAACGCGACCTTGCCCTCCAGCTTGCCGGAGCCCTTGTACGACGACTCGCCGAAGTCCGGCCGCGGCGTCATTGCCGCCTCGCTGCCGGGGAACTGCTGATCCTGCTCCGGGAACGGCGGCTTGTCGCCGATCTCCCGTGGATCCTGCTGGGTGTAATCGCTCATGGTGATATTTGCTCCCGAGTGAGTTGCGCTACAGGTAAGACAATCCTTCACGCAGGGGTAGTGCCATGCGGTCAACCTGCTGGATCGTCAAGCGCCTGGAACGGTCAACTGCCTCTGCGGACGGGGGTGGCCCCGTGAGCGGTGTCCTAGATGAACTCTATACAGATTGTCCGGCTCTACCCGTTACAACCACCCTCCAGGTTGGTGAGGCCGAACGCGGCACCTTCCACCCGGTTGTCGCAGCGCACGATGTTTCCGCTCTCGTCGGGCTGGTGGATGTAAAACCCGGCGCCGGGACCATTCACGATGGCCACGTTGCCTTCGAAGACGTTGCCGCGACCCCATCTCATGTCGTCGATCACGTGGGTCTGGAACCCGTCCTGCGGCGACGCAGTCCCGGTGTTGCCCCGGACGACGTAGCCGTTGCCCTTGACGTCGACCCATGAGTCGGCGCCGGACAGCATGGACCCGTCGAAGACGTTCCCCTCGATCAGGCCGCCCTCGCTGCCTTCCTTGGCGTCGATGCTCTCGGAGGTCGTGTTCCAGATCCGGTTCGCGAGGACCCGGTTGCGGTCGCTGCGGTCTGGCTCGCCGTCGGTATATCTGCTCCAGTTGGAAACGGCCGTGCCGAGGTAGATGCCCTCGCCGAACTTCTCGTTGTCCAGGCCAGTGTCGTGGATCTCGCTGTTCTGGATCGTGTTGTCGGTGCTATGGGTCCGGAAGTAGATCGCCTCGTGCCCGATCGTGTGGACCTCGATCCCATCGATCACGATTCCGGTGACACCATCGGCCATGACGCCCTTCTGGGCGTTCGTCACCGTGATTCCCGAGACGGCCCAGTGATCTCCACGCAGGTGCAGGGCGTAGCCGCTCTCGCTCCAGGCACCGCCATCGATCACCGCGCCACGTCCGCCGCAGAGCGCGATGGGGTCCGTGGCGCTGCCGTTGTTCTCAGCCACGAAGTTGCCGCGATAGGTGCCATCGGCGAGGGCGATGTGGTCACCGGGGAGGGCATCGGCCAGCGCGGCTTCCAGCCCGGTTGAAGTTGAAACCGCGACGGCTCGAGTGCCGTCAAGATCGCAGGCGTTGGGGGCAAGCTCGCTGGACAGTGGCGCTGGGGTTCCCAGGACGACCGCGGACGGCTCCGGGTGCGGGCCGTCGCGGCGGTGGTCGTCCGGCACCGTCACGTCGAACTCGTCCGATGCGACGGCGGTCTCGCCGGTCGTCTCGCCGATCGCGGTCACCTCGTAGGCTCCGGGTGGAACGTCCGGCACGGTGAAATCGACCGAGAATGCGCCGTCGCCGTCGGCGAGCACCGTGGCGACCTCCAGCTCCGGTTCGCTCCACCAGAGATGCACGTTCTCGCCTGATGCGAAACCCTCGCCTCGGGCGGTGACGATCCCGCCAACCGGTCCATCGTTCGGGCGCATCCGCAGGTCGGGCCCACGGGCGTCAGTGTGTCTGGCCGGGAGGACGAGGGTCAGGGCGACGACAATGGCCAGCAGAACGCGAATCCGGGCGATGGAAGACACTAGCGCCTCGATTCTCATCAAATCGTTAGGCGAGGACGGTCCCGGATCGATGATAAGGCCACCAGCCTTGGGCAATGCCGCTCCTGCGTTGGTCTGATTCAATAGCCTTCCTGTATTGAGAAGGGCCGATCGAACCTCTGATGGATAAGCTCCCGGGACCGTTGTCACCTCCAGAGATCGCCACTATCCAAGGCTTTGTGCCGCCGTTTGATGGTCATGCGGAGGTGTCAGGTTTTCGTAGCGTAAGAGCGGTATCGGGTCAGGACCAGCCGTGCCAGCTGGGGAAGAAAAGAGCGCTTCCCGAGACGTAGTGAAGAACGCAATGGATGGAACTGCGATGCGGACGGTGCTGGGGATTCCGGTTGACGATCAGCTTATCGAGCGATGGAGACGGTGGTACGCGCCGCAACGTCAGCCGTTCCGCGTCGATACGCTGGAGAGTCGGCTGGCCGCGATGGTGCCCTCGCGCTCGGTAGCGGGCTCCGATGAGTGGCGCGACACCTTCTTCATATATGGGGGCGAATGGACCTGGCTCGAGGAAGAGGAGTTCCGGGCCCTCCCGCCGGAGGTCCGTCGAGCCTTGATGGACGTACGGCGCCGGAACACCGGCACCAAGCCGTCTCCTGTATGGCCACCGGCGCTGCGGAGGCGGGGTGATGGCGCATTGATCCGCGGGTCGAGGCAGGTGTGCGCCCCAGCCGCCATATGGACGTCCCGGACGAGTTCTGGAAGGGCGCGCGAGATACCTTGCCGGGCGCCTTCGAGCTGGCCGGGACGTATGCGACTTCAGGATCGGGCCCGAACTGCTTCGCGACCGTCATGGCGGCAGCCGGAGTGCCGGACGTCACCTTCACGTGGATGAAGCCGGAGCCCTTCATCGACTGGCTCAACGCCACTTCGCGCCGGGTGACGGGTACTGCTCTCGACGATGAGCCGGGCATCGTGTTCGTCTGGACCGAGCATGGAACGGTGGCCCATGCGGCTGTTTCGATCGGGGGTGGCTGGATGCTCAGCAAGCCGTCCCAGTGCTGGAACAGCCCACGACTGGTCTGGAGCGTCCCGGAGGGCGTCAACGGCTGGCGGTTCCGCAGAACCCGACTGTCCCGATACCAGCTACTTGGGAATGAAGCCTTAGGAGTTCTCTCCAGCCAATGGTGACCGACCCGCGATCGCTCGAAAAACCTGATTCCTCAAGCGGGGATGTACCCGAAAGACCTGAAAACGATGTCGGCCACCCAATACTGGGTGGCCGTTTATGACTTCTTCAATCCCTATTCATGGAGCGGGGGACGGGACTCGAACCCGCGACATTCTGCTTGGAAGGCAGACACTCTACCAACTGAGTTACCCCCGCGAATTGCGATCCGGCTCGCGGACCGGGCCGACCTGGTCGGGGTGATAGGACTCGAACCTACGACCTCAGCGTCCCAAACGCCGCGCGCTACCAACTGCGCTACACCCCGGTCGGGACCGGCACCCCAGTATAGGGGCGGACCCATATCCGTTCAACATGGACGGATACGGGTCCACCCCGGGGATCTGGTGCTAGCTGACCGGGTCGATCTGCGCTCGCTGCAGCTTGCCGCTGAAGTCGACGTAGATGCTCTGCCACTCGGTGTAGAAGTCCAGCGTCGCCGTGCCGGCCTCGCGGTGACCGTTGCCCGTCCCCTTGGTCCCGCCGAACGGCAGGTGAATCTCGGCGCCCGTCGTCCCGGCGTTGACGTAAAGGATTCCGGTGTGGATGTCCTGCATCGCCCGGAAAGCCCGGTTGACCGACGCCGTGAAGATCGAGGCGGAGAGGCCGTACTGAACTCCGTTGACCACGTCGATCGCCTCGTCCAGGCTGTCGACCGGGATCACCGCCGACACCGGGCCGAAGATCTCCTCCTGCGCGATCCGCATCGTCGGGGCGACCTCGTCGAAGATCGCCGGCGCGAGGAAGTACCCCTTGTCGGTCGCCGGGCCGCTCGGGCGCGTGCCGCCGGTGACGAGGCGGGCGCCTTCCTCCTGGCCAACCTTGACGAAGCCCTCGATCCGCTCCAGCTGCGACTGGCTGACCACCGGCCCGACGTCGACCGACTCGTCCAGGCCGTCGCCGAGCGTCATCGCGCCGGCCCGGGCGGCCAGCCGCTCGACCAGCTCCTTCTGGATGGAGCGGTGCGCGACGATGCGGCTGGCGGCCGTGCAGCGCTGGCCGCTGGTCCCGAAGGCGCTCCAGATGATGCCGTCGACCGCGAGGTCGAGGTCGGCGTCGTCCATGACGATCACCGCGTTCTTGCCGCCCAGCTCCAGGGAGACGCGCTTGCCCTTCTCGGCGCCGCGCGTAGCGACCTTCGTCCCGGTCGCGTTGGAGCCGGTGAAGGTGATCAGGGGAACGTCCGGGTGATCGATGATCGCGTCACCGACCTCGGCGCCGCTGCCCATCACGATGTTGACGACACCCTCCGGCAGCCCGGCCTCGAGCAGGATCTCGACGAAGCGGATCGCGCTCCGGGGCACGTTCGTCGCTGGCTTGAAGACCACGGTATTGCCCGCGATCAGGGCGGGCAAGATCTTCCACGACGGGATGGCCATCGGGAAGTTCCACGGGGTGATCACGCCGACGACGCCGACCGGTCGGCGGACCGACATGTTGAACTTCTCGCGCAGCTCCGACGGTGTCGTCT
The DNA here is from genome assembly GCA_035944555.1 of Thermomicrobiales bacterium. Taxonomy (GTDB): domain Bacteria; phylum Chloroflexota; class Chloroflexia; order Thermomicrobiales; family UBA6265; genus CADCWK01. The sequence continues at coordinate 374,635 of DASZAY010000009.1, read as the reverse complement.
GCCCGTAGAGCCGTCGTCCCTCGCCGGCCATGTAGTAAGCCATGTCGATGGCTTCCTGGACGTCGCCACGCGCCTCGGAGATGACCTTGCCCATCTCCTCGGTCATCTCGCGGGCGTACTGCTCCTTGCGGGCTTCCAGCAGCTGGGCAGCCCGGAACAGGATCTCGCCGCGCTTGGGAGCGGGGTAGAGGCGCCACGACTCGAAGGCGCGCTTCGCCGTCGCGACGGCCTCGTCGACGTCGGCCGCGCTCCCCTTGGCGTAGGTCGCGATCGGGGCGCCGGTCGCCGGGTTGTTGCGGGTGAACGTCTCGCCGGAGCGGGCGTCCTTCCAGTCGCTCCCGATCAGGTTGCGGAACATCGTCTCGGTGGCCATCGGGTTCATTCCTTCCGTGGCAGCCGGTTCGGCACAGTGGCCTGGACCGGCTGCATCGTCTTGTGCGGTGCGACTGTACGCCACACCGGGCCAATCACTCCCGGCGCGACCGCGGGGGAAAAGCCGGAGCGCCGCCGGACTGGGATGTCCGAGCGGCGCTCTGGGTGCTGGCTCCGGCACTAGGACTCGAACCTAGAACCTACCGATTAACAGTCGGGCGCTCTACCATTGAGCTATGCCGGAACAGGTGACCGTGCGGTCCGCGGGAGATTGTACAGGCGTCCGTCGCCGGTGACAAGCTCGACCGGCTCCCGGTTGCGGGTGGGGTTTCGGCGGTGCCTGTCTCGGGTGCGGTACAATCGATCCCGATCTACTCATTGTCGAGCCGGCCGGACGATCGTCCGTTTCCGGCTTGTCGCGTGCCGGGAACGGGCGCGGCGCCAATCGAGGGAACTGGATGACCGACGCGACCGGCACCGATGTCCGACTCTCCGACGACGACATCGCCTTTCTCCTGATGATCCTTCGCAACTCGCCACGACCACTGACCACCGAGCAGCTGGTCCAGGCGCTCCGGGAGCAGTCCGACCGGTCGTAGCAGCCCCAGCGGCCAGCCCGGACGCTGGCCGGCGGTCAACCACGAGACATCCCCGCGGACCAGCGGGGCAGCACGACAGGACGGCACGGCGACGGGCGCGCCGCGTCGAACGAATGAAGACGGGAGCAACGCGGAATGGCAGATACGGTGACGCAGGAGCCGATCCGGATGGCCGGGTCTGAGGCCGACCAGGTAGCGGGTCGATCGCTGCTGGGCCTGTTCCAGGCACACGGGCGATTCATGGCCGCGGATCGGGTGATCCGGCTGACTGCCTCATCGCTGTCCGCCGGCCTGAGCCGGGAAGACGAGTCGATGACGCCGCAGCGCGTCCTCGAGATCGCCAGACTCAACCCGGATGTCTTCGCGATCGAGGAGAACGGCGATGAGCCGGTCATCGCGACGACCCGCTTCGGCAAGTCGCCCATCCCGGCCTCGCAGCGCCGCGAGCATGACTTCGCCCAGCGCCTGATGACGCCGGTGCCGCGTCTTGCCGGCCAGCTGCGCGGTGAAATCATCCGTCTCGACACCGGCTGGAACGCGCCGCTGACCGAGGGCGACAGCCCGAACCTCTTCGACCTCGATCAGCCGCTCCCGGCCGCGATCATCGTCGACCGGCCGATGCTTGGTCCCGCCCGCCGTCCGGGTGAGGAAGAGCCGGAGCCCGAGCTGCCCGCCGACCTGCTGCCGCCGGTCGATGTCGAGTTCGGTACCGCCGCCTCCGAGGTCTTCTATCCCTGGGAGCGCCCCGCCGCCGCAGAGCCGGCCGGGGCCGCCGCTGAGCCCGCCGCCACGCAGGACGAGGTTACCCAGCCGGTCGAGGAGGCACCCGAGCAGCCCGCGACTCCGGCCTTCGACGACCTCGCTGCCCAGATCATCGACGAGGAGCCGGTCGCGTTCGCCGATCCCGAGCCGGTCGTCGAGCCCATCGTGGCTGAAGAGCCCGTCGTCGAGCCGGAGCCCGAGCCCGTCGCTATCCCGGAACCCGCTCCGGAGCCGCGCCGGATGCCGGCAATCAAGGTCTCGGACGTTTCCGGGGTCGAGGACGATGCGCTGGCCGCCGCGATCACCCAGCGGCTCGCTGCTGACGTTCGCGTCGCAACGTTCAACGACCAGTGGATGACCGAGGACCGCGTTCCCCGCCTCAGCCGTGGTGACCTGCGCCGCATCAAGGAGTACATCCAGGAGCAGGAGCAGCCGCTGACCGACGATGTCCTGGTCCAGGACGTCCTCGGCGTCCGGCCGAACTCGCCGGACTTCGACCTGATGCGGTTCGCGATCAACTACCGGCTGTCCCGCGAGCATCGCGACTACGACTTCGTCGGGACCGGCCAGCAGCGGTTCTGGAGCACCAGCACCCTGCCGCAGATCGGCACGACGCGCCGCAAGCCGAACGAGCTGGGCACCGACTATCGGTTCCTGCTCGAGGAGCTCCCGGAGCAGCCGGAGTACCGCTCGACCGACAGCGTCCTGCACGTGGTCTCGTTCTTCGAGTACTACCACGGCCTGCTGCCGTACGACGCCGAGATCCAGGCCCTGCTGCCGGCCCCGGTCCTGCCCGATCAGCGCACCGCCATGCTGACGTTCGAGACCCCGCAGTCCTATACGACGTTCCTCGTCGAACTGCGCTACCCGACGCCAAACCGTGGCGGGTTCATCCTCGGTCTCGATGACTTCTTCGGCGAGAACCTGGTCCCCGGAGCGCTGATCCAGATCCAGCGGACGGACAACGACGGCCACTATCACGTCGAGTTCCTGCCGGCGGCCAATCAGTCGGCCCGCCTTCTCGAGCTGGACGAGCGCCGCTCGCAGCGCTACGCGTTCCACGAGGTCCAGTACGGGTGCGAGGTCGAGGACACCATGCTCCTTACCGAGGACCGCTTCGCTGGGCTCAACGGCCAGCGCCCGGTCGAGGACAAGGTTCGCCGGCGCCCCGAATCCCTGGTTGCGGCCGTCTTCGAGCGGATCGGCCAGAAGATCGGCCCAGGTTACAGCGCTCCGTTCGCCGACCTCTTCGCTGCCGTCAACGTCGAGCGCCCCTTCTCCGAGACGCTGCTCCGCCGCGTCCTCGAGACCGACGAGACCGGCGCGTTCGCCAAGGATCCGGATCACGACGATGCCTACTCGTTCGTTCCCTCCACGACCTGACGAAGACGATCGTGACGCGATGGACAGCACGCCGGAAGAACTCTTCGGCATGCTGTCCGGGGAAGAGGACGAGGATCTCGAGATCGTCGTCTCCGAGCGCGGCACGGAGTGGGGAAGCGACGACGGCGGGACGCCGCTTCCGCTGGATGTCCCCGGCCCCGAGCGTGTCGCGCGCTTCTTCGAGGGCCTCAACCGGACGACTGGGATGGGCGGCCAGCTGGAGCTCATCGCGGATCTTGACCGGCCGTCGGTGGAGGATTTCCAGCAGCGGTTCGCCCAGTTGCCTGGTCCTGTCCGTGGCAATCTCATCGGTCGGCTGAACGTCGCCGCGGCCAATCAGTTCGATCTCCAGTTCGGACGGCTGTTCGTCGCCCTCCTGGGGGACGAGGACGCCGTAGTACGCCAGCGTGCCGTGCAGGGCTTGGCCGACGAGCAGTCGCCGGAGGTCCTCGCCGTGCTGGTCGGCATGGCCGAGAGCGACTACTCGGTCGATGTGCGAGTCGCGGCCGTTGCGGCGCTCACGGCGTACGCCGAGGACGCCGCTGCTGGCGACGACGTCGGGATGGACGCCGACGAGTTGCGGGATGTCCTTGAGACGATTGCCGTCGACGAGGCCGAGCCGGCAGCTCTGCGACGACAGGCGATGGAATCGCTGGCCGTCTTCGGGTCCCGCGGAGCCGAGGCATTCACGTCCGTCGTCGCCGAGCTGATCGTTGACGCCTACGATGATGGCGAGTCGGTCGACCAGGCAGCCGCGCTCTCTGCGATGGGCCGGACGCTCGACCCGCGCTGGCTGCCGTACATCGAGCGCGACCTCGATCACGCCGATGAGGAGGTCCGACTGGCAGCTGTCGTCGCGGCCGGTCACCTCGGGGACACGACGCTGGTCGAAGCGGTCACCGCCCGGACCAAGGACGATGACGACGACGTGCGCCTGGCCGCAATCAGGTCGCTCGGGCAGATCGCCAGCCCGGGCGCCGTTCGTGTCCTCCGCAACCTCGCGCAGGACCCTGAGCGTGACGATCACGATGCGATCGACGAGGCCCTTGAAGAGGCGACGCTCGGCGACGACATCAGCTAGCCCCGGTCGGTATTCCTGGTAGTTTGTTCATCCCGCCGTCCGGAGGTGCCCGTGACGCTGACGTTCCCCGCCCCGACCCGTCTGTTCTCTTCCGGTGCCGACTCCTCGTTTGACGACGCCCGCTGGGACGAACTCGTCATGGCAGCTGGCGGAGATCCACTGCAGAGCCGCGCCTGGGGGGATTTCAAGACCCGTCACGGCTGGACAGTGGAGCGGGTCACAGTCGAAGCGGACTGGGGCGGGGGACTGGCGCAGGTGCTCTTTCGGCGGCGTGGACCCGTCAGCCTCGGCTACGTCCCGCGCGGCCCTGTGCTGTGGGGCGACCGTGATCGCGCCTTCCGCGAGCTGACGAAGCGCATCGACCGGGTCAGTCGCCGGCGTCTTGCCATCTGCACGATCTTCGAGCCGGCAGCACCACTCGGGCTCGTCGGGTCGTATCGTGACTACGGCTACGTCCGGGGACCGGCACCGTTCCAGCCGGCTCGGACCGTTCGCGTTCCGCTGTTGCCTGACGCCGAGTTGCTGGCCCAGATGGACAGCAAGCATCGCTACAACATCCGCCTGGCCGGCCGCCGCGGCGTCACCGTGCGAGCGGGCACGACCGATGGCGACCTCGGTCACTTCTTCAGCCTGCTCCGCGATACATCCGATCGGAACGAGTTCGGCATCCACGGGTTTGACTATTACGCGGATGCGCTCCGGCTGTTCGGCGATGACGCCCACTTGCTGCTCGCCGAGATCGACGGGCAGATCGCGGCGGCGGGGATGGCAGTGAGGTTCGGAATCCAGGCGGCCTACCTCTACGGTGCGTCGTCGTCCACCGTCCGGGCAGATGGCGCGGCGTTCCTGCTCCAGTACGAATTGATGCGCTGGGCCCGCGACCGTGGGGCAACGACCTACGATCTCTGGGGAATCCCGTCCGAGGATCCGGCGCCACTCCCGCCCGGCGCGACCGGCATGACGCAGAGCCGGGGCGAGGACCATCGCGGCCTGTACACGTTCAAGACCCGATTCGGCGGCGAGATCGTCCGCTTCCCGTGGCCGATGGAGCGGCGATACGTGCCCATCGCCGCTGCGGCTGCCCGCCGGGCCGGAGTCCTCGTTGGTTGATCATGCCAACCCGGGGTTGACCCTGGAAGAAGCCGCGGCCGCGGTCCCTGGCGCCACCATTGCCGGCGACGCGTTCACCCGGTTCACGGATATCGTCTACGACTCGCGTGCCGTCACGCCCGGCGCGCTGTTCGTCGCGCTGCGGGGGGCGGATGCCGACGGACATGCCTATATCGGGCAGGCCGTCGACCGGGGGGTGGCAGCCGTCATGGTTGAACGCACGGCGGATGTCGACACGCGTGATCTACCCGCGATCATCGTGGAGCACACCCGCCAGGCACTCGCGCCGGTGTCCGCCCGGTTCTTCGGTGACCCGTCCCGGCAGCTCGCCGTCGTGGGGATCACCGGGACCGATGGCAAGACGACGACGAGTTACATCGTCGACCACCTGTTCCGGTCAGCCGGGATGGTCACCGGACTCGCTGGCACCGTGGCGGTCCGGGTCGCGGGCACCGAAGACCGGCACGCCCTCCGCCAGACGACCCAGGAGTCGGTCGAGAACCAGCGGCTCCTGCGCCGGATGGTCGATGCTGGCTGCGAGGTCGCGACGCTGGAGGCAACCAGCCACGGACTGGATCTCTGGCGCCTCGACGAGATCGCTTTCCGGGTAGGTGCCGTGACCAACATCACGCACGAGCACCTCGAGTATCACGGCACCATCGAAGCCTACCGGCGCGCCAAGGCGATCCTGTTCGAGCGGCTCGGTCCGGACGGGACGGCCGTCGTCAATCTCGACGACGAGGGCGCGCGTAGCGTCCTGCCGTTCGTCCTGCCTGCCCGCCTCATCGGGTACTCACGCCGCGATGCGAGCGGCGCGGAGCTTCTCGCCCGGGAGGTCCGACTCTCGCCGCAGGGATCGACGTTCACTCTCATGGCGTTCGGTGGATCGATTCAGGTGCGCTTGCCCTTGGTCGGTGACTTCAACGTCGACAATGCCCTCTGTGCGGCGGGGATCGGTCTGGCGCTGGGGATGTCACCGGACCAGATCGCTTCCGGACTGGCTACGGCACCGGCACCCCCGGGACGGATGGTCAGCGTGGACGCGGGTCAGCCGTTCGGTGTGATCGTCGACTACGCCCACACTCCGGAGTCGCTGACCAAGATCCTCCAGTTGATCCGCTCGCTCCGGCCTGCCGGTCGACTGATCGCGCTGTTCGGCAGCGCCGGTGACCGGGACGCGACCAAGCGGCCGATCCAGGGTGAGGCCGCCGCTCGCCATGCCGACCACGTCATCGTCACTAGTGAGGATCCGCGGACCGAGGACCCGGACATCATCATCGAGCAGATCGCCGCCGGCGCTCGCGCAGCCGGGCGGCGCGACGGTGTCGACCTGAACCTCGTAACCGACCGGCGTGAGGCGATCGCCCACGCCATTGGTATCGCTCGCCCCGGTGACTGCATCCTCCTGGCCGGCAAGGGGCACGAGGGCAGCATCATCGTGGGCCACGACAAGCTTCCCTGGGACGAGGAAGCCGTCGCCCGCGAGGAACTCCGGCAGGCGGGATACCGCGTCTGACCCCGGACCCGGACGCAATAACAGGAGCGGGGTCGCCAGATGGCGACCCCGCTCCTGTTATTGCCGGAGACCGATGCTGACTAGCTGGTCTGCTCGACCGCCTCGGGAGCCGGGTTGGGCGACGACTTCTGTGTGGGCTTGAGCGCCAGACCAAGCTCGTCCAGTTGGGTCGTATCGACCGCCGCTGGTGCCTGGAACATCAGGTCCGTGCCGCGCTGGCTCTTCGGGAAGGCGATGACCTGGCGGATGTTCTCCTCGCCGGTCAGCAGCATCACCAGCCGGTCGATTCCCCAGGCGATGCCGCCGTGTGGGGGAGCGCCGTACTCCAGCGCGTCGAGCAGCGCGCCGAACCGCTCCGGAAGCTGCTCCGGCGTCATGCCCATCAGCTGGAACATGCGCTCCTGGTCGGCCCGGCGATGCAGTCGAATCGAGCCGCCGCCCACCTCGTTGCCATTGGCGACGAGGTCGTACTGCCGGGCTCGCACCTTGTCCGGCGCGGAGTCGAGCAGGGGCTCGTCTTCGGCGTAGTAGCCGGAGAAGGGGTTGTGGGTGGCGTCCCAGCGGTTGCCCTCTTCATCCCACTCCAGCAGTGGGAACTCGTAGACCCACAGCATCGACATGACGTCCGGGTCCATCAGGTTGAGCCGCTCGCCGAATTCCAACCGCAGGGCGGAGAGTACCTTGGCGACCGTCGCCGGCTGGTCCGCGACCAGCAGCACCAGGTCACCGGCACCGGCGCCAATGCCCGTCGTCAGCGCCGCTATCTCGTCCTCGCTCAGGAACTTGGCGATCGGCGACTTGACGCCGTCCTCGGCGACCGCGATGGTTGCCAGCCCTTTGGCGCCGGAACGCTTGGCGAGTTCGGTTACCTCGTCGATCTCACGCCGCGTGTAGCGACCACAGCCTGGCACGACGATCGCCTTGACCTGTCCGCCGTTTTCCAGCACCGAGGCGAATGCCTTGAACCCGGTGCCGGCCAGAGCCGGACCGACATCCTGCAGTTCCATTCCGAACCGGAGGTCCGGCCGGTCGTTACCGAACCGCGCCATCGCCTCGGCGTAGGTCATCCGGGGGAACGGCTTCGCGACAATCCTCTTGTCGGAGTATCGCTCGACCAGCTCGGTGAACAGCGCCTCGCTCAGCGCCATCACGTCCTCTTCGTCGACGAACGACATCTCGACGTCAAGCTGGGTGAACTCCGGCTGCCGGTCGGCGCGCTGGGCCTCGTCCCGGAAGCAGCGTGCGATCTGGAAATAGCGGTCGAAGCCGGACACCATCAGGAGCTGCTTGAGCTGCTGCGGGGACTGCGGCAGGGCGTAGAACGTGCCGGGGAAGCCACTGCTCGGGACGAGGAAGTCGCGTGCTCCCTCCGGTGTGCTCTTGATAAGCAGGGGAGTCTCAACCTCCAGGAAGCCACGCTCGTCGAGGTAGTCGCGGATGAACTTCACGACCCGGTGCCGCAGGATGACGTTGCGCTGCATCGTCGCGCGGCGGAGGTCCAGGTAGCGGTGCTGGAGCCGGAGCGCTTCGTCGACGTCGACCTCTTCGTTGATGTAGAAGGGCGGCGTCTTCGCAGCGTTGAGGACCTCGATACCGGTCGCCTCGACCTCGATCTCGCCCGTTGCCAGCTTCGGGTTGACCGTACCGTCCGGCCGGTGGTTCACGGTGCCGGTGACACGCAGCACGAACTCACCACGGACGTCGGAGGCGATCGCATGGGCTTCCGGGTGCCGGTCGGGGTTGCAGACGATCTGGGTCACGCCAAACCGGTCGCGAAGGTCGATGAAGATCAGCCCGCCCAGGTCACGGCGCCGGTTGACCCAGCCGGACAGGACGACCGTTTCATCGACGTTCCCGGCTCTCAGTGAGCCACACGTCACCCGGCCCGTGGCCGACGGTTCGAGATCGTGGGAAGGGGGGCCGGCGACGGTAGTAGTGGTGGCGGATGCCGATGACACGAAGTACTCCCTGCGGGCACATGGGCGCCGCGATACCGGCCAGCGCGACAGGCGGACCAGGTCTTGACCAGAAGGATCGATGCACAGGATAGCTCGCTCCGGTGTAAGCCTTGCCACCTCGCATGGCAACCGAAGACATATCCCAACTGGACATGCCCGTAACACCCGACCAAAACCGGCTCTCAGTCGCTGGCCAGCTTGCGCACCGCATCACGAAGGTCGGCATCCGGGTCTTCCCCGGCGACGAGCCTCTGGATATACCACTCCATGACGCTGGCAGCCGTGATACCGGCTAACTCTTCGCCCCGGACGGATACCCGATCCTTTCGGAGGAGCTCCCGGGCGATCCTCAGCGCAGGCATCGCAGTCGGGTACTTCGCGAGCGGGTCATGCTGGTCAAGAGGGAGTACGCCGGCCGCCGTCTTCTCGTCGGCCTTGATCCTTGCCCAGTTCGCGACGATGTCTTCCGTGCCACTGACTGTCACGTCAGCAAAGACGTGCGGGTGGCGCCGGATCATCTTCGCGTTGATCGCGGCATAGACGTCGGCGAGCGTGAACCGGTCGTCGTCGGCCGCGATCTGGGCCTGGAGGACGATCGCCATCAGGACGTCGCCCAGTTCCTCCGCGAGGTTGCGGTCGTCCCCGGCATCGATCGCGTCGACGACTTCGTAGGCCTCGTTGAGCACCCCTTCGCGCTGGGACCGGGACGTCTGCTCACGGTCCCAGGGACAGCCGCCGGGCGCGCGGAGCGTCGCCATGATCCTGGTCAGCGTTGCTGCGCTCCGGATTGACCGGATGGGGTCCCCGGCCGCGACCCAGAGCGCGTACGCCGTGTCCTCCGGCGCCCCGGCCAATGCCCCAATCAACTCTCCCGGAGTAAGGTCGACCGGCGGAGCCGTCTCGACCTCGAGATCGAGCAGGCGCAACTCCGCCCCGGTGTCCCAGGCATCGACGACGAAGCCGGACACGGCCATGACGGTGTCCGGCTTCACCCCGACGATGAGGGCAGCACGTGCGGGATCCGCTGAGACGAGGTCACGGTGCCAGGGAGACCGGGCCATCGCGGCGGCGATCAAACCGGCGTCGTAGATCTGGGCCTGCTCGCTGATAAGGTCCACGCCCAGACGCCGGCCGATGGCATCGAGCGACCGCGACGCAACCACGTCAGTTCTTGCCCGCCGTCGTCTTCTCGTCGCCCAGGCTCAGCACCGCCATGAAGGCTTCCTGCGGAATCTCGACCGACCCGACGATCTTCATCCTGGCCTTGCCCTCCTTTTGCTTCTCTAGCAACTTCCGCTTGCGCGAGATGTCGCCACCGTAGCACTTGGAGATCACGTTCTTCCGCATCGCGCGGATCGTCTCACGTGCCACGATCCGCGAGCCGATCGAGGCCTGGATGGGCACCTCGAACATCTGGCGCGGGATCAGCTCCTTGAGCTTTTGCGTCAGCTCCCGGCCCTTGTAAAACGCGTTGTCGCGATGGCAGATCATCGAGAGGGCGTCGACCGGCGCGCCGTTGACCAGCACGTCCAGCTTCACCAGGTCCGCCGGCTGGAGCTCGGCGAAGGTGTAGTCCAGGGAAGCGTAGCCCTGCGTTCGGCTCTTGAGCTGATCGTAGAACTCGATAATCACCTCTCCGAGCGGCATCTTGAATCTCAGCTGGGCCCGATCCTCATCGAGGTAGTCCAACGCCTCGTACACGCCGCGCTTGCCAGTGACCAGATCCATGACTGAACCGATATACCTGGCCGGGACGATGATGTTGATGTTCATCCACGGCTCGTAGATCGTCTCGATCTCGCCGGGGGAGGGCAGGTTGGACGGGTTATCAACCTTGATCCGTCGCCCCCCATGAAGCTCGACTTCGTACTCCACGCTCGGCGCGGTGGCCAGAAGGTCCAGCCCGTACTCCCGCTCCAGTCGCTCCTGGATGATCTCCATATGGAGCAGCCCAAGGAAGCCGCAGCGGAATCCGAAGCCGAGGGCGAGCGACGATTCCGGCTCGTAGGACAACGAGCCGTCATTGAGCTTCAGGCGATCAAGCGCGTCCCGGAGAAGCGGGAAGTCGTCCGATTCCACCGGGTACAGGCCGGCGAAAACCATCGACTTGGCCGGCCGATACCCCTCGAGCTGCTCGGTCGCCGGGTTGCGAACCAGGGTGACGGTATCGCCAACCTGGACCTCCTTGACGTTCTTGAGGCCCGTGGCGAGGTAACCAACCTCTCCGGTCCGGAGGATGTCACTCTGGACGAGTCCGGGTGAGAAGAAGCCCAGCTCGATCAGGTCCGCTTGCCGCCCGGACGCCATCAGCTTGATGACATCGTCCTTGTGGATCTCGCCTTCGGTGATCTTCACGTAGGCGATGACGCCCTTGAAGGCGTCATAGTGGGAGTCGAAGATCAGGGCGCGGGTGGGAACGTCGGCCTTCCCGGTCGGCGGCGGGATGTGCTTGACGATCGACTCGAGGATGTCCTCGATCCCGATGCCGTTCTTGGCTGATGCGAAGACCATCTCGTCATCGATCAGTCCAATGAACTTCCCGACCTCTTCGGCGACCCGCTCCGGCTGAGCGCTCGGGAGATCGATCTTGTTGATGACGGCAATCAGCGAGAGCTCGTGCTCCAGGGCGAGGTAGACGTTGGCCATCGTCTGGGCCTCGATCCCCTGTGCCGCATCGACGACGAGGAGCGCGCCCTCACAGGCCGCCAGGCTCCGGCTGACCTCGTAGGAGAAGTCGACGTGGCCCGGGGTGTCGATCAGGTTGAGCTCGTACTCCAACCCGTCCCTGGCCGTGTACCACATGCGAACCGCACGGGCCTTGATCGTGATGCCCTTCTCGCGCTCCAGGTCCATGGAGTCCAGCAGCTGCGCCTGCATGTCGCGGGACTGGACGGTATTCGTAAATTCGAGCAGACGATCGGCAAGCGTCGACTTCCCGTGATCGATATGGGCGATGATGCTGAAATTTCTGATTCGATCGCTGGCAATTCTACTCATATGCTGGTCAGTCACTCACCGGTCATGACGTGGCCCACGCGAGCGGCCATCCGAACCGTCAGTATAGTCTGTGGGCCCATTTGGCCGCCGATTCCGTCGTTCGGGGGTGTACCAGTCGGGGAGACGTGTCTGCTGCGTCGAGCGGAATGGGCCACGCTCCCGGGACGACGGAACTTCGTCCTCGTAGGGATCGTTTGCTGGCCGCCGGCTGGGGAGTGGAGGCCGGCTTCCGAAGCGGCCGGTGCCGGCGGCGGGCCGGTACCCACCATCGGCCGGCCGTGACCGGGGCGCCTCGAACGGGCGGTCGTCGTCGAAGTCATCCAGCGGCACGTAGCCCGCCTCCGGGCCGAGTGGACGTCGTGCGGGTGGACGGCGACGACGCTCGTCGACCCGGCTCTCCGCCGGGCGATAGTACGGCTCGTCATCGAAGGATGCTCTCGCGCGGGCACGCTCACCGGGGGTCGAGACATCGGCGTCCGGTTCCGGGAACTCACCTGCCGCCGGATCCGGCTCGACATCGGGGATCGTGACCGGCACCCGATCGAACGCCACTCCTCGAGAGATACCCAGTTCGTGAACCAGGCGGCGCGGCAACCTGGCGGCCAGCGGTTGGGCCAGACGCGCGACGCGGCGCTCCAGCATGGCGATCTCGGGCAGGGCAAGTGCCCAGGCGGTGAGGCCGAACGGGATGGCGACCAGCAGGACCGCGACCAGGAGCAGTCCGAGCCGGACCGGGAATGTGGCGCCCTCCACGGCCCACAGGCGCTGCAGCGCATCCGCGACGAAGAAGCCGAAGGCCGCGGCGACTCCGGTGGCGATCGCGAGGCGACCCAGCCACCACGGCCAACTGCCATCGGACGGCACGCCGAGGGCGCGAAGCCGGACGATCAGTATGGCGGCGAGAACGACGGCTTCAACAGTCGTCGAGATCCCGAGGGCGAGGCCGAGCGCCAGGCCTTCCAGCGTGTCGATCGTCAGCAGGGCGATCGCGACGTTGATCACGATGACGACGAGACCGATCGCCACCGGCGTCTTCGCGTCCTTCATCGCGTAGAAGGCCCGGGTCAGAACCTCGACCAGTGCGTAGGCCACCAGGGACGCGGCGAGGGCGGCCAGGGGCAGGGCGACGGCAACGGTCGACGCCCGGGTGAAGTCCCCGCGCTGGAGCAAGGCCGCGACGATCGGCTCCCGGTAGAGGAACAGGATCAGGGCGACGGGGACACTGAGGAAGATCAGCGGACGGACCGCTTCCTGGAAGGTCCGGCCCAGCGCGCCGACGTCACGGCGCTCCCATTGCCGCGCCATTGCGGGGAAGATCACCGTCGAGACGGACAACGCCAGGATGCCGTGGGGCAACATCAGCAGCTGCCACGCGTAATTGATGCTGGACGGACCACCTTCGCCGAGTTGTGACGCGACGTTCGTCACGACGATGAAGTTGGCGGCGAAGGCAGCCTGGCCGACGACACGGGGAACCAGCAGGCGGCCGACCTCGGCGAGACCCTCGACCCGCCGGTCCAGCGTCGGCCGGAACCGGAGCCCTGACCGAAGGACCGACGGCAGCTGGATCAGCGCGTGGCCAGCCGCCCCCACGATCACGCCGACGGCGACCCCCCGGATGCCGAAGGCGGGCGCCAACGTGACGATTCCAACGATGATCCCGACGTTGTAGACCAGCGGTGCGAGCGCGGGCATCAGGAAGCGATCCTGCGACTCCAGCATGCCCTTCGCTGCGATGCCAATGCCAAGGAGCAGGGGAGACAGGACCAGGACACGCATCAGATCGGCGGCTAGGCGGATCGACGCCTCATCCAGCGACGGAGCGATCAGATACCGAATGATCGGGTCGGCGAGAACGAAGATCAGCGCGCCCACCACGACGGTGATCGCGATCGTCCAAGTCAGGACAGCGTTGGCGAGGTCCCAGCCACGGTCGTCCTCGCCCCGGGCGAAGAATCCGGCGAAGACCGGAATGAACGCGGAACCAAAGGAAGCGGACATGACGACGAGAAACAGGAGGTCAGGGACGCGGAAGGCGGCGGCGTAGGCGTCTGCCTCTCCGCCGGTGCCGAACCGGTGGGCGATGAGGATCTCGCGGAGAAACCCGAGGATGCGCGATGCGATGAACGCCAGCGCGACGATTAGGGTGTTGCGGGCGATGGTCGTCGCGACAGGTCGATTGATCACGTCGGCGATGAACTCGGATTCCACCGCGTCCTGCTGGGTGGCGGTCGTCGTCTCATGGGCAGCCGGAGCCACCGCCGCAAGCCTGCGGTCGGGCATCTGGTGACGGTTGCGGGGACGCTCCATCCTCGGCCGCACGGGCTTCCTCTCGCCAGCTCCGCGGATCAACCGATCCACGGATACACCGAACCTGACGTGGCAGGCGACGGGTCAGTATACGGGGACACCGTGAATAGGCGATTATCCGCCGGATTGCCCTGTTCTCGCGGATCTGGTACCATTGCGCGTCGATTCCGGCGCCACTTCCGGTGCCATCACCATGTCCGCTACACCGGTTGTTTCCACCGTACCCGAGAAGGATGGCATCAGTTGGCCAACAGCAAGTCTGCCCGCAAGCGCATCCGCGTCGCCCAGCGCCGCCACGATAGCCGCCGCCCGTACATCTCCGCCTGCCGGACGCTGGTCAAGAAGGCCGTTCTGGCCGTCCAGAACGAGGACGAGGAGACCGCGACGTCGGCCGTTGGCCGGGCCGTCAGCATGCTTGACCGCACCGCGCGCAAGGGCATCATCCACCGGAACAACGCCGCCCGGCGCAAGTCCCGGCTGATGGCGAAGTACAACGCCCGCACCGCAGCGGCCTAGGCACGCTGCCACGCGGGGAAAGAGAAGGCCCGGCGCACGGCGCGCCGGGCCTTCTCTATTCTCCCGAGCATCGCGAAGGGATCTACCCCGTGACGGGCTCGCGCTCGTTCCCCGGGGCAAGATCACCAAGTGTCGAATAGAGTGCATCAGTCGGACTCCGGAGCCGCCCACGCTTGGTCGCACGATCGGCCTCGAGGGTCGCCGCGATCGCGACGCGGGCCGGCCTGCCACCCTTGCGTCGCTGGTTCTGCAGCGCATTGACCCGACCGGGCGTGCCCAACCCCAGGTCCCGTGCGATCGTGGCAGCGGGCCGGGTCCCGGCCTGCTCGATCACCGTCGTCAACTCGACCTGCTGCGCGAGCTGGGCACTCAGGCGCGCCGGCTCCTCGCCGGCGTCCATCAGCCGGAGGAGTTCCGGGAGCGCCGTCCGGAGGTTGCCCGCCGCGGCGGCGTCCCCGAACCGGAAGATCTGGTCGCTGTCGCCCTCGATCGCCATCTCGTCGATCGTCGCTATGGTCACCGGATCGGGCCAGGCGGCACTGACGAGCTTCGAAACCTCGTTGGCGATCAGGTCCATGTCAGGCGGACGGTCGTAGCGAGTGTTGGTCGGGGCGGCCTGCCACGACTGCGGGTACAACCGCTGGGCGAGGGTGCGTGCGACGTTCGGTTCGATCGAGCTGCCCTCTTCGCGCGCCTTCCGCTGGATCCAGTTGACCAACACCTGGCCGCGTGGCGGGTCGAACTGCTCGTGCGTGGCGTCGGGCGGCATCGCCTTCCGGACAGCGGCGGGCAGGGAAGCAGTCATCGTTTCGACGAGGACCAGGAGATTCTCCGGTCGCGTCGCCTGGAAGATGGGAGCCACATCGACCGCCGGGGCGTCGTCATCCGCGTCTGCGTCGGCCTTCTTCCCGCCCCGCTTGGCCCGTGAGAGCAGGTCAGTGACGACCACGACGCGACCGCCCCCGAAGAACCCGGCGGCACCGACCTGATTGACGATCTCGCTGATGGATGCTGTGCGTCCGTCGAGCCTGGACGTACTCTGCCCGTCCGGGTCACGTTCCGCGACGAGGGCGGCAGCGGCGGCCCGGACGCTGTTCCCGTCCATGCCACAGAAGATGGCGATCATCTGCCTGGGTACCTCGGCGGGGCTGGCGGTGCGGACCGCGTGCGTCGATTATCGTGCTGGGAGGAGGGGAGACAAGGGGGAAAGACCAATCCCGCGAGTGCCGTGTGCTGCGGAGCCTTGAACCTGCAAAGCAGGTGGGCGCCATCCGTACCGGCGGACCGGCCTGAGACAGCTCCCGGCTCGATATTATTGGCTCAAGACATCGTCAGTCATCACGAACACCGCAGGGCTGGCCGACTAGAGCGTAGCACGTGATTTGCCACCGCTACCAATGGCTCGACCTACTACCGGAGACAGGCATGAGACAGGATCGCCGGCGCGTCGTCATCACCGGACAGGGTTGTGTCGGACCACTTGGGAACGACGTCCCGACGCTCTGGGCAGCCGTCCGTGCCGGGCAATCCGGAGTGGCTCCAATCACGCGCTTCGATACGGCTGGGTATGAAACGACCTTCGCCGCGGAGGTCCGCGATTTCGACGCGGGCGCCATCATCGGTCGCAAGGAAGCGCGGCGGATGGACCGGTTCAGTCACTACGCCGTCGCTGCGGCGCTTGAGGCCGTCCGTGACGCCGGGCTGGAGATAGGTCCCGGCGAGGCGCAGCGCGTCGGTGTCATCTCCGCGACCGCGGTCGGCGGGCTGGAGACGATCGAATCGGGGATGGAGACGCTCCTCGAGCGCGGACCATCCCGGCTTGGACCCTTCGTCGTCCCAATGATGCTGCCCAATATGGCGTCCGGGAACGTCGCGATCGCTATCGGGGCGAGCGGTCCGAACTACGCGCCCGTCTCGGCATGTGCGTCGGCAGCCCACGCGATCGGTGAGGCGGCGGAGATCATCCGGCGCGGCGACGCCGACGTCGTAATCGCGGGTGGCTCGGAGGCCCCTGTTACCCGGCTGAGCGTCGCGGGGTTCAGCGCGATGGGTGCGCTTTCCCGACGCGACGACGATCCGGCCGGTGCGTCACGTCCCTTCGACGCCGGACGCGACGGCTTCGTCCTGGGCGAGGGTGGGGCAATGCTCGTCCTGGAATCCGAGGAGCGGGCGCTCGGCCGTGACGCCCGTATCCTTGGCGAGCTGACCGGGTACGCGATGACCGACGATGCCCATCACCTCGTGCAGCCGGCGCCGGGTGGAGAAGGAGCGGTCCGGGCCATGCGACACGCTCTGGCGTCGGCCGGTCTTACCGCCGCCGAGATCGACTACGTCAACGCCCACGGCACCTCGACGCCGCTCAATGAGAAACTGGAGACCATCGCGATCCGGACAACCTTCGACGGGCACGCCGATACTTTACCCGTCTCGTCGACCAAATCCATGACGGGACACCTTCTGGGTGCCGCCGGGTCAATCGAGGCCGTCATCTCGCTCTGCGCGATGCGGGATGGCGTGATCCCACCTACGATCAATTACCAGACGCCCGACCCGGACTGCCAGCTCGACGTGGTTCCGAACGTTGCCCGTCCGGCGACGCTGGGCCATGTGATGTCCAACTCGCTCGGCTTCGGCGGTCACAACGTCTCGCTGATCTTCTCCCGGTACGTACCGTAGTCGACACGCCGGAATTTAGGAAGTGAGAACGCCCCGGCTACAATCGGCCGGGGCATTCTCATGTCGTTCGGAGTGGTCGCTCTACTACTCCAGGTACCCCTGAAGTGTGCGGCTGTAGCTCGGGTGCCGTAGCTTGCGCAGCGCCTTGGCTTCGATCTGCCGGATGCGCTCGCGCGTGATGCCGAACTCGCGCCCCACTTCCTCCAGGGTGCGGAACCGGCCATCCTGCAGCCCGAACCGGAGGAGGATGATCTTCCGCTCGCGATCGGTGAGCTTGTCGAGCGCCTCGCCGATCTGCGACTTCAGGAGGTGCTGGGATGCGACCTCCATCGGGGTGGCGATCTTGTCGTCCTCGATGAAGTCGCCCAGGAACGCGTCGCCTTCATTGCCGACGGGCGCCTCGAGGCTGATCGGATGTCGGGAGACATCGAGGACCTGCCGGACCTTGTCCTCCGGGAGATCCAGTGCCCGGGCCAGCTCTTCCTTGCTCGGCTCACGCTCGAGGATCTGCTGCAGCCGGTGGCTGGTCTTCTTGACCCGGTTGATCGTCTCTCCGACATGGACCGGGAGCCGGATCGTGCGGCTCTGGTCCGAGATGGCCCGCGTGATCGCCTGGCGGATCCACCATGTCGCGTAGGTGCTGAACTTGAACCCGCGCTTGTAGTCGAACTTGTCGGTCGCCTTCATCAGGCCGATGTTGCCTTCCTGGATCAGGTCCAGGAACGACAGACCGCGACCGACGTACTTCTTGGCGACGGAGACCACGAGGCGTAGGTTGGCCTGGATCAGGTGGTTGCGAGCGCGATCCCCGTCCTCCTTATCGGCCAACAGCTCCATGCGGTCGGAGGCGGCGAGCCCCGGTGTCGCGAGGCGCTCGACGGCGGCAAGCCCTCTCTCCATCCGCTTGGACAGCCAGACTTCCTCCTCCATGGTGAGGAGGTTGGTCTCGCCGATCTCCTGAAGGTAGAGGCGAACACTGTCGCTGACGCCGGCCGCAGCCTGCTCGGCTTCATGGCGCTCGCTGGCGATCTGGGCGTTGGTGCGCTCGAGCGCGGTGCCCGCACGGTCAGTGGCACGAGCCGCGGTTGAGCGAGAGCGGCGGCTGGTCGTGCTGGGTGAGTCGGCGACCTTGGCCGAGACAGGAGCGGGCGCGGTCTCGAGGACCTCGATGCCTGCCGCTACGAGAGAGGTATAGAACTCGTCCAGCGAGTCGAGATTCTCTTCGGCCTGCGGGAATGCGGCCATGATGTCATCGGAGAGGAGATAGCCCTGGTCCTTGCCCTTGGCGAGTAGCGTCGTAACCATTTCAGCAGATGCACCTCTTTGTGGGGGTCTGGCTGACGCATGGTACGGGCATGTGGACGCCAATCGGCAATGTCCGATCGGACCGACATGACCGAGCCTCCGTCAGCTGCTGGCTGCGGGCGCGATGACACCGGGAATGCGGGGGGCGAGCAGTCCTTTCCGGCTGTAGTCGGATTCCGTTAGTGATATCAGGGTAGTTGAACGAAGGTGTCGTTTCAAGTAAGGAACCCGCGGTCCACGCCGATTCAATGACAGGAGGTGAAAGGGAATCGCAGGACTTCAACGCGTTTGGTGATTGCGTAGTCATGGCGGGATCGGACAGGCTGGACGGGTGGCGGTGGTATATTCGGCCCCAATCGGACGGGCAGCCTGCGCTGCGCCTCGTCACACTGTCGTTGTGACCGGTCCAAGGTCGAAGCCCGCCAACATCACCCAGCAGTGAGGAGTAGACGACCATGTCCGGTCACTCAAAATGGTCGACGATCAAGCGCCAGAAGGGCGCTGCCGATGCCAAGCGAGGTCAGCTTTTCACCAAGCTGGCCCGCGAGATCACCGTGGCGTCGCGCTCGGGTCTTCCGGACCCGGACAGCAACCCGCGCCTCCGCCTCGCCGTGCAGCGCGCTCGCGCCGCGTCCATGCCCAAGGACAACATCGACCGGGCGATCGAGCGTGGATCCGGTGAGACCGGCGGCGACAACTACGACGAGCTGTACTACGAGGGCTACGGACCCGGTGGGACGGCTCTGATGATCTACGCCCTGACCGATAACCGGAACCGGACCGTCGGCGAGGTCCGGTCCGCGCTGACCCGCGCTGGCGGGACGCTCGGCGAGTCCGGCAGCGTCAGCTGGATGTTCGACCAGGTCGGGCAGATCATCATCGAGGCCGATGGCGATACCGTCGACGAGCTGTCGATGGCGGCCATCGACGCCGGCGCGGCGGATGTCGTGGAAGGCGACGGCGCAGTCGAGATCTACACCGAGTCCACGGACCTCCATCGCGTCCAGGAGGCCATCGCCGGTGCCGGCTACGAGATCGAGCACGCCGAGCTGATCATGCGGCCCAAGACGACGATGAACCTCGAGGACGAGATGGCGACGAAGGTGATGCGCCTGGTCGAGAAGCTCGAGGACCTCGACGATGTCCAGACCGTCTACTCCAACTTAGAGGTCAGCGACGAGCTGATGGCCGCGGCGGGGTAGGCACGGCCCGGATGCTGACGTTAGGGGTCGACCCCGGTACCGCCCGCCTCGGCTACGGTGTCGTCCAGAGCGAGGGTGACGTCCGGGAGGCGGTTGCTTACGGCGTGCTGGAGACGACCCCGGACGACGAGATGCCTCGCAGGCTGCTGGATCTTTACGGGGGCCTGCGCGCCGTGATCGAGGAGTTCGAGCCGTCGGTCGTCGCGGTCGAGCGGCTGTTCTTCTCCCGGAATGTCACGACAGCGCTGACGGTTGGACAGGCTCGTGGCGTCGTCCTCCTGGCGGCCGCCCAGTCCGCGATCCCGATCGCCGAGTACACCCCGGCGGAGGTCAAGCAGGCCGTGTCCGGCTACGGCAACGCGGACAAGGCCCAGATGCAGGAAATGGTCCGGATTGTTCTGGGCCTGGACCATCTGCCGCGTCCGGATGACGCCGCCGATGCGCTGGCCGTCGCCCTTTGCCATACCCAGTTTGCCTGTTTCGCCGGTCTGTCCGGAAATCCAACGGTGGGGCAGCCATGAGCCGCAGGCGTCTCGACGAAGAGGTCGTTGCCCGTGGCCTGCTGGAGACACGCTCTCGGGCCCGGGCATACATCATGGCCGGCGATGTTCTGCTCAACGGGCAGAAGGTCACCCAGGCCGGCAAGCCGGTCGCTACGACGGACCGCGTCGAACTTGTCGAAGCACGTCGCTTCGTCAGCCGTGGAGGCGACAAGCTGGCTGGGGCGCTCGACCGGTTCGGCGTCGACCCGACGGGCTCCATCGCCGCCGACCTTGGCGCCAGCACGGGCGGTTTTACCGACTGCCTGCTGCAGCGCGGCGCGACGAAGGTCTATGCCGTCGATGTCGGCTACGGCCAGCTCGACGACCGGTTACGTCGGGATGAGCGCGTCGTCGTGATGGAGCGAACCAACGCGCGCCTGCTCGAAGGCCTTCCCGAGCCGGTCGACATCGTCGTGATCGACGTGTCGTTCATCTCCCTGGCGCTCATCTTCCCGGTCGCCGCACGGTTGCTGCGCATCGGCGGTCACCTGATTCCCCTGATCAAACCCCAGTTCGAGGCCGGGCCGAAGGACGTCGGCAAGAACGGCGTTGTCCGCGACCCGGAGGTCCACCGCCGTGTGCTCCGGGAGGCGATCGAGTCCGCCACCGCCAACGGTTTCCACGTCGAGGGGCTGACAGCGTCAACGCTGCTCGGTCCGGCCGGGAACGCCGAGTTCCTTGGGCACCTCGTGCGGGTGGAACGCCCGCATGGAGTCGACATCGATGTCCTGGTGGAGGCTGCAATGGCCGCGATCCCGGTCAAAACTGGCGCGGTTGATACTGGAGCCGCCACCGATGACTGAAACCCGTGACCCCTTCGCCGCCGTTCGTCGCGCGCTGGCGACGTCCGGTGGCCTCCAGGCGACCGATCCCGTGCTGGAAGTCGACACCGACCGCCGGAGCCGGACCGGCGATCCCGAGATCGTTTACGGGCAGGGCAAGCGGCCGGACCAGGTCCGGGACGCTCTGGACCGCCTGGCGGCCACCAACGGCCGCGCGGTCGCCACGCGCTGCACCCCTGAAACTATGGCCATGATTGCGCGCGTCGAGCCGGGCACCTGGCCGATCGCGTACACCGTCCAGCGGGCAGCCTCAATCATCGTCGCCCGCCGACTCGGTAGCACCGAGCCGGAGCCGGTTGGCCTGGTCGGCATCCTCGCGGCCGGCGCCTCTGACCATGTCGTCGTCGCCGAGATCGAGACGATTCTGCATGAGAGCGGGATCGGCAGCCGCTCCCGACTTGACGTCGGGGTGGCGGGACTGCATCGCCTTGTCCGTCCGCTGTCATCACTGGCCGAAGACGGAGCTCAGGCGATCATCGTGGTCGCCGGGATGGATGGCGCGCTCCCGTCGGTGGTAGCGGGCCTCGTCGACGTCCCGGTGATCGGCGTACCGACCTCGACCGGGTATGGCTGGGGTGGCGATGGGACCGGCGCCCTGATGTCGATGCTGCAGACGTGTGCTCCGGGCCTGACCGTGGTCAACATCGACAACGGGGTAGGAGCGGCACTCGCCGCCGCTCGCATTGTCCGGAGCGGTCGGCGGAGCGCCCCTTAGTCGTCCACTATCTGCCGAGCCGCCTCTCTCGGGGACAGCTCCCGGGCAGCAACCCTCAGGACCAGCCCGTCGTCGGCTCCCGGGCCCATTCGCCGCGCGACAAGGGCTCCGACCATCGACAGGATGGCCGATCGACCCTGGGTGACACGTCGTTGTTCACCGGTGCCGCTCACCGCCAGCCAGGCCCGGTGCTCGGCGATCCCGTCGACCGTCTCGACGATCCCCGTCCCGCTCCGTGCCGATGTGAGGATAACCGGCGGACGGCGCTTCCCCGTCTCCGGATCGAGTGCGAGCATCGCCCGGAGCTCCCCGCGAAGATCCCGTGCGCCCGGTAGATCACCCTTGGTGACGACCAGCAGGTCACCCAGTTCTAGGATCCCGGCCTTGAGCGCCTGCAGACCATCGCCCGTCCCTGGAACCTGGACGAGGACCGTCGTCTCGGCCAGGGCGGCGATCGCCGTTTCGCTCTGTCCCACTCCGACCGTTTCCACGAGGATGATGTCGAAGCCGGCCACATCGAGCAGCTGGACCAGGTCGATCGTCGTCGGAGCGAGCCCGCCGGGGAGCCCCCGGTTTGCCATGCTACGAATGAAGACGCCCTGATCCGCGTGGTGGCGCATCATCCGGTAGCGGTCACCGAGTGTGGCGCCCCCGGTCAGTGGACTGCTCGGGTCGATGGCAAGCACGGCGACACGCTGGTCCCGTTCGCGCCATTCCGAGATGAGCGCATCGACGAGCGTGCTCTTGCCTGCACCGGGCGGACCGGTAATCCCCACGACGTGCCCACGTCCTCCCGCCCGGTAAAGGGCGTCAGACAACTCGTCCACGCGGGGTTCCACGCGCTCGATCGCTGACGCGGTCCGGGCGAGCAGCCGCCGGTCCCCGGCCGCGATCTGCTCGACCAGCGTGTCGATCCGGGCGTGGGCCTCGCTCATTCCGGGAGCAACGCGTCCCGGCGTGGGGCGCGCTCGCGGATGTACCCGACGATTTCGTCCAGCCGCGTCCCTGGCCCGAACACCCGGTCGACACCCAGACGTTCAATCTCCGGGATGTCCTCGAGTGGGATGGTCCCTCCCGCAACCACAAGGACATCGTCGACTCCGCGAGACTTCAGCTCCGCCATGATGCGCGGGAACAGCGCCATGTGCGCGCCGGACAGGATGCTGAGCCCGACGACATCGACGTCCTCGTCGAGCGCCGCTGACGCGATCATCTCCGGCGTCTGGAACAGGCCGGTGTAGATCACCTCGAAGCCGGCGTCCCGGAACGCGCGAACCAGGACCCGGGCGCCGCGGTCGTGGCCATCCAGTCCCGGCTTGGCGACGAGGATCCGGATCGGCGTCGTTCGCGCGCCGGAACCCTGCTCATTCGGCGTAGTCATGAAACCCCTGGCCGGACTTCCGCCCAAGATAGCCCGCCGCGACCATCCGGCGGAGCAGGGGAGCGGGGCGATAGCGGTCCTCTCCGAGATCGGTGTGGAGGGCTTCCATGATATGCAGGCAGACGTCCAATCCGATCAGGTCGGCCAGCTGGAGCGGACCCATTGGGTGATTGGCGCCCAAGCGCATCGAGGCGTCGATGGCGTCCCGATTGGCCACACCATGCTCGAGGCAGGTGACCGCTTCGTTGATCATCGGGATCAGGACCCGGTTTACGATAAAGCCCGGGGAGTCGCGCACGACAACGCCGCTCTTGCCCAGCGATTCGACCACGGCGGTCAGCCGCGTCACCGTGTCGTCGCTCGTCGCAAGGCCACGGACGATCTCGACGAGTGGGAGAACGGGCACCGGGTTGAAGAAATGGAGGCCGGCAAAGTGGTCCGGAGCCGGTAACCCTCCGGCCAGTGCCGAGATCGACAGCGACGACGTGTTGGAGACCAGCAGAGCATCGTCGCCAAGAAGCGGGGCGACCACGCGGAAGACATCGCGTTTGACGTCCAGCTGCTCGAAGACGGCTTCGACCACGAGGTCGTGACCACCAACGGCGCCCAGGTCCGTGGACGTGGCAATGCGGCCAAGAGTCGCATCCCGCTCGTCGCTCGTCATCCGGCCACGATCGACCGAACGGGACAACGCCTTTTCGAGCGCGCCTATGGCTCGGTCCGTTGCTCCAGGGGCGCTATCGACGACAGTGACCTCGTACCTGGCCGTAGCGAAGACCTGGGCGATGCCCTGTCCCATGGTCCCGGCGCCAACGACGGCGACGCGCGTTATCCCGGCTACCGTCACGTCGGCCCTCCTTCAACCCGCGGTGCCGTCCCAGCGGGCGCCACCGGTGCCGGCTCCTTCGGTGCTTTCGTCGATGCCTTGGCGTTGGTCGCGTTCATCGTCGCCTCGATCCCGTCCCGGACCCATCGCTCAACAACGTCGGCCGCCTCAGGGAGCAGGAAGGGCAGTTCCTTCTCCTGCTCCGAATCAAAGCGTCCGAGGACGTATGAACTGGCGGTGTTGCGCCCCCGGCCGATACCAACCTTCAGTCGTGGGACCTCATTGGTTCCGACCTGCTCGAAGATTGACTTCAGGCCGTTCTGGCCGCCGGCGCTCCCACGGGCCCGGACCCGGAGTGACCCGAATGGCGTGTCAAGGTCGTCGTGAACGATCAGCACGTCGTCGAGCTCCAGGTGGAACCAGCGCCTTGCCTCGGACACCGACTGCCCACTGAGATTCATGAAAGTCAGCGGCTTGACGAGGATCGTCTTCTCGTGCCCGATCATGCCTTCGGCGACGAGACCCTTGAAACGGCTCTTCCAGCCGGGTTCACCCACTCGCCGGTAGAGTTCGTCGACCACCATGAACCCGACGTTGTGCCTGGTCCGCTCGTATTCGCGACCCGGATTACCGAGCCCGACGACCATCTTCATCCTGCAAACCTGGCTTCGGACGCAGCCGCTCCCGATGGGGTGAGGCGGTCCGGCGATGCTATACTCCGGGCGATTCTGCCACAGGCGGGGTGCTCCGCGAGGTCAACGAGGAACGGTCGCGGTGATCAGGCTGATCATCCGCGCTGGCGAGGGTAGTCATGGGCATTCCCGGCGTAGGCTTTCAGGAGCTTGTGATCATCCTGATTGCGGCTCTCCTGATTTTTGGTCCCAACAAGCTGCCCGAAGTCATGGGTCAGGCCGGTCGCGCCATCCGTGATTTCCGCAAGATGACTGGCAACCTACAGGATGAGTTCGAGAAGAACATCAACGAAGCGGCCGGCACCGATGTCCGCAAGACCCTGAGCAGCGAGATCTCGAACCTCAAGGGTGAGGTCCAGAGCGCGACCAATGCCGTGAACGGGAAGGCTGCGCCCAAGACGACCGTGCCACGGCCGGCGACGACGGCCGCCAAGGCGACGACCAGCGCCGCCAAGCCCGGCACCACGTCGACGACCGCGGCCAAGACGGCGACCTCGACCTCGACGGCGGCCAAGAAGACCGGCGCGTCCGTGGTCGGCGTCGGCTCTGCCAAGACGGCAGCGGCCGCGGCGGCCCCCGCCGACAGTGGCTCGGGGGAGATCGAGTTCGCCCCGGTGTTGACCAGCACGCGCCGCCGTTCCGGGTCTACTGCATCGGCGGCGACTTTGCCCGCCAGCAAGCCGGCCGCAGCCGCGACGGCGGTCGCCGAGCCGGCTGCCTCCGCTTCCGAGTCCGATCCGAGCGACCCGTTCGCACGGGTCCGTTCCCGCCGCCAGTCAGCCGGGTACCAGCGCTGAGCACTTCATCCAGCATTCCGACCAACGATTACGCCGACCCGGCGCGTGCACAGGACGCAGCCGGGTCCTTCGCGTTCCGGCTGCACACGACCGATCCCTCGTCGTCCGCCCGGCGCGGGACGATGACGACGGCGCGAGGAGTGGTGGAGACGCCGGCCTTCATGCCGGTCGGGACACAGGCGACCGTCAAGACGCTGCATCCCGATGAGGTCCGGGGGACCGGCGCGACCATCATCCTCGCCAATACCTACCATCTGATGCTCCGTCCCGGCCCTGACCTCATCGATGAGGCGGGCGGCGTGCAGCACTTCATGCGCTGGGACGGTCCGATGCTGACCGACAGCGGTGGGTTCCAGGTCTTCAGTCTTGCCCGGAACGCGAAGGTGACCGAGGAGGGGGTGAGCTTCCGGGCACATACCGACGGGAGCCACCACAAGCTCTCCCCGGAGCGGGCCGTCGACCTCCAGCTGGCCTTCCGGTCAGACATCATGATGCCGCTGGATCACCTCGTCGGATTACCGGCCGAGCCGGCTGCCGTCCGCTCGGCGATGGAACGGACCCACCGCTGGCTCAATCGCGCCGTAGCGCACCACGCTGACCGCCATGGGACGGCACGCGGATCCTCCCTGTTCGGGATCTGTCAGGGTGGTATCGATCCGGTGCTCCGGCGTGAGAGCGCCGCGTTCGTCGGCTCGACGCCTGTCGCTGGCTGCGCAATCGGTGGCCTGTCGGTCGGCGAGAGCAAGGAATCGATGGCCGAGATGATCGAGGCCGTCGATCCGATCCTGCCCGCGGATCGGCCACGTTACCTGATGGGGGTCGGTTCGCCCGAGGATCTCTGGAATGGTGTCGCCCGGGGGGTCGACCTCTTCGACTGCGTGCTGCCGACCCGGCTGGCCCGCAACGCGGCGCTCTTTACCCCGGCGGGTCGCCTGAACCTTCGATCGGCCAAGTATCGCCACGAACACCGGTCACTCGACGAGACCTGTGACTGCGACCTCTGCACCCGGTTCACCATGTCTTACCTCCACCATCTGTTCCGGGCCGGCGAGTTCCTGGCGCTGCGCCTCGCCTCGGTCCACAACCTGCGGTTCCTTGCCCGACAGATGGAGACGATGCGAGCGGCGATCGAGGACGGGACGTTCGGCGAGGCCAAGCAGGCGTTCGACGGTCGTTACCGACCCGTGGGCTTCGTATCGCCAGCCGACTGAGCGCCAACGAACAGCGACAGGAGAAGACCGTGTCCGAAGCGGACGGCTGGTACGTGCCTGAGTTCGATCCGGAACGAGCTGGCCTCGTCACCACAGGGATCGACGTGATCGAGATTGACCGGATCCGCCGGACGCTGGATGACTTCGGCGAACGATTCCTCCACCGGGTCTACACAGAGTACGAGCGCGAGCGGTATCGCGACCGGGTCCCGGAACTGGCGGCCCGGTTCGCCGCTAAGGAGGCGACCTCCAAGGCGCTCGGAACTGGTATCCGGGGAATTCGCTGGCGGGAGATGGAGGTCCGGTCCAACCGCCGCGGCAAGCCGATCCTGGTGCTTCATGGGCAGGCAGCCGAGCGGGCGCGGTTGCTTGGGCTGCACGCGTTCGACATCTCCCTGACCCACTCCCGTACCGAGGCGGTCGCCTTCGTCGTGGCACTCCGCCGGTCGGATGTCCCATAGTTGGCGACCTGAGTGTTCCCGTGCCGGTCCCCGGTACAGCGTGCAATGAGTGAGAGCGAGCGAGCCTGATGTCCGTCAAACACGTCACGTTCACCGAGAAGGAAGCCCGGGCGGTTCTGCCGACCAGAAGTGAAGGCGCTCACAAGTGGGGTGTCGGAGGCGTGTTCTTCATCGCCGGGGCCCCACAGTACGTCGGTGCCGTCGCCATGAGTGCGCGCTCGGCGGGCAGGAGTGGAGCCGGGATCGTCACGCTCGCGGTGCCCCGGCAGATCATGGGGACGATCCAGGCCATCGTGCCGGAGGCGACGATGCTTCCGCTCGGTGAGACCGAAAGCTCCGGTGGCGCCCGTCGGGCCATCGAGGCGATGCGGGAGCGGGCAGAGAAGAGCAAGGCGCTCGTAATCGGTCCGGGTCTCGGCGATGATGAGAACGTCACCTCACTCCTCGCGGCGATCTTCGGCCGGTCGAAGGCGACCACCGCCACGTCAGCACCGCTCGGCTTCGGAGGCAGGACCACCTCTTCGACATCCGGTGGGTCGGGCGACACGGGCGGGCCGGCGCTGCCCGATCTCCCGATGGTCCTCGACGCCGACGCGCTGAACTGGCTGGCGGGTCAGGACGACTGGCTGTCCCTGCTTCAGAACCGCACGGCCGTCCTGACCCCACACCCCGGCGAGATGAGCCGCCTCCTGGGCGAGCCTGTCGACGACCTGACGAAGGATCCGGTCGCTACGGCCCGCAAGGCGGCCCGCAAGGCCAATCAGGTTGTTGTCTTCAAGTACGGCCATACGGTCGTCTCGGATGGAACCCGCGCCCTAGTCGCCGAACATGCCCCGACCTCGCTGGCGACGGCCGGAAGTGGCGATGTCCTCGCCGGCTCGATCGGCGCCTTTCTGGCCCAGGGTGTCCCCGCACTTGAGGCCGCCGCGCTGGCCGTCCATGTCGGCAGCCGGGCGGCAGCGCGCCGGGCGGAGCGCTTCGGTGATCTCGGCGTCGTCGCGTCGGACCTCCCGGACGCGATCGCCGAGGTGCTGGCCGAGCTGGCGAAGGGGTAGGGGATGACCGACTTGACCCAGCCAGCCGACGCGGTCGTCACCGACTTCATGACTGAGGATTTTCCGACGCTCACGCCGGAGGACACCGTCCTCACGGCTGCGCGACGTCTCCTCGATAGTCAGTTGCCGGGCATCCCGGTCATCTCCGGTGGGCGGATGGTCGGACTCGTGACGGAGGCCGACCTCATCGCCCGGGAGGCGGAGGTCGAGACTCCGTCGTCCCTCTCGATCCTGGACGCGTGGTTTGCCCCGGACGTCGGACGGCAGTTCGACGATGAGATGCGCCGGGTACGGGCGACGACCGTGGCCGACCTGATGACCGATGGTGTGGTCACAGTGCTGCCGGTGGCGACAATCACCGACGTCGCCACCGTCATGGCCGATCGTCACCTCAACCCGCTGCCGGTCGTCGACGTCGACGGCGTCCTTCTCGGGCTCGTCACTCGCCGGGATCTTATCCGGTTCGTCGCCGAGCTTGACGCCCAGGACGCCTGACGTGGTGACAGGGGACACACCAAGTGCGTGGTGGCCGGACGAGGGCCGGGCCACTCATGCCGTGGTTGATCTCGATGCCATCCACGCCAACATCGACGTGGTCCGGCGGCATGTGGATGGTGCCCACGTCATCGCGGTCGTCAAGGCGAACGCCTACGGCCATGGTGCCGTCGTGGTCGGTCGGAGCGCGATCGACCACGGCGCCTCGATGCTCGCGGTGGCCTGCGTCGACGAAGCGCTCGAGCTTCGCTCGGGCGGCATTAGCGCGCCGATCCTCGTCCTGGGACCCGCCGACCCGGCCGAATACGTTGCGGCCTTCGGCGCCGGCGTCATGTTGTCGCTGGCAACGCTCGAACAGGTCGCCGGAGCGGAGCGGGTTGCGGAGCGCTGCGGCCTGAATAACGCCACGGTCCATCTCAAGGTCGAGACCGGGATGAACCGCTATGGCGCGCGTCCCGAAGAAGCACTCGATGTCGCTCGGCTGATCGCAGGATCAGAACACCTCCATCTTGGTGGCGTCTTCACGCATTTCGCTGACGCCGACGGGGAGGATCTGACCTTCACGGACCAGCAGGTTCAGGCGCTCGTCAGGACCGTCGAGATGCTCGTGCGAGCCGGGATTGACCCGGGGACCGTTCATACCAGCAACACCGCTGGTACGTTTCGCCTTGGACGGGGAGTCAGCCAGGCCGTTCGCCTGGGGATCGGTCTGTACGGCCTGAGCCCGGACCCGTCGATCCCGCTTCTGCCCGGCATGCGCCCGGCCCTGTCCCTGCGGACCAGGGTAGCCCAGGTGCGACAGCTCCAGCGTGGTGACACGGTCAGCTATGGCCGCACCTGGCGGGCCGATGGCGACGAGAACGTCGCGCTCCTGCCTATCGGATATGCCGACGGGTTGCGACGTGCGGTATCCAATCAGGGATGGGTCGGGATCGGCGGACAGCAGGCGCCGATCCGGGGCCGCGTCTGCATGGACCAAGTCGTGGTCGGGCGGCCGGAAGTCGATGTTCGCGCGGGAACTGCAGTCACCGTCATCGGTGATCCCTCGACCGGAGCGATGACAATGGAAGACGTTGCCCGGCTCACAGGGACGATCAATTATGAGATCGCGACCGGGATAGCGGCCCGGGTCCCGCGCTGGTACCTGGTGGGCGAACGCCCGGTCGCACATGCCAAAGGCGGGACCGTTCGTTGGTTGTCCTGATGCTGCGTTTATCTGTGAAACAGTGAAGCCCGGGCCGTCGCGTAGACGGCCCGGGCTTCACTGTTCAGGAGCTGGAGTGGAAATCAGATCCCGCCCAGCTCGCTCTCGACCCGCTTGCGATTATCGATGTCACGGCGAACGACAAACGTTCGCCCGCTCATCTCGTCGCGCACATAGTCCAGCGACCGCTCATCCATCCAGCGGTAGATCGTCGGCCGGGTGACGCCCAGTGCTTGGGCGGCGTTGCCGATACTGATCAGTTCGCTGGGCTCGTAGGCCCGATACTTGGCCTGCGCCAGGATCCGGCCGAGGTCGGAGTCCCAGAACGAGCGGGGAACGGAATAATCTTCCGCACCGATCGGCCAGAACAGGAGCTGGAGGACGGACTCGATTGCTTCGAGGACGTTCTCTTTTTCTTCGCGGATCTTGCCGTGGGCCATCAGCGACAGGCGAAGCAGGTCGCGACCGAACTGGCCCTCCCGAAGTTCCGCCACGTCAATGGGCTGGAACGACTTCGGCGACAACTGCATAGCCAGACGATGATACTGGCTGTACACCAGTTGCAGTGCCTGGTCGACGACCTGCCGGTCATCGCGAACCTCGGCTTCCAAGGCCGGCCCTCCTGTCGGACGCACAGTCAGTCAACGAAATAGCCATGCAGGTGCGGGCCGTCCAGCACGGTGGGTGACCGTCGGGGTCGCTGGAGCGTACGAACGCATTGTACGAGCCGTTTGAACGGAGTGTCAACGGATTGCGCATATCCCCTTGCAATACTTGATGTGCGCGTGTAAAGGGCTCATCGGCTGTATTTCCGAGCTCCAATGGGGAGAGGATCGTATTTCCTGCACCGCGTGTCCCTGAATCCTGGCAATTGGTCAGGAGCCTGTCGCGATAGCCCGGAAGGCGAGAACCGCAATGAAGAGCGCCGCGGAACTGCAAAGCAGGAGTCCGGTCCGGGGATAGCGGTCCCGGACGAACGTGTAGGCGAACGGCAGCAACAGGATGCAGACCGCGCCATAGACGTAATGCAGGTTCTCCAGCGGTCTCCCGCCCATGAAGACCAGGATCAATCCGAAAACAGCCTGAGCGATGATCAGCAGTTGGCCGATAATGAAACTGCCGCCGAGGCTGCCCCCTAGGTCCTCACCCCGGAAGTAAGCGAACATGCCCCAAGCGCCGACCGCGACCATATAGAGAATGACCGCGTTCGAGAGCCGATCATGAATCAGGATCAACGTGTCCAAGTCTCATTCTCCGGGACGGTGTGGTCGGAAGCTCGAATCCAGGTCAGGCGATGGCCGCTGCTCAGATAAGGAGTCGCGCCTGCACTGCGGGGCGGTACTCCGGGTCGGACAGCCACGGCGGGCTGACCCGCCCCCGCCGGAGGGCGGTGACCGGCGCGATCTTGCCGATCCTGGCCAGCGCGCCAACTGTTGCGGTCACAGCCAGGTCCGGCCGGTTGTTCGTCTCCGACAGGTGCCCCAGCCAGATCGTCGGCACGCTGGTCCTTCCGCTCAGCGCCGTGGCGAGCGCCGTCCCGGCCGACTCATTCGAGAGATGCCCGAGGTCCGAAGCGACGCGCCGCTTGAGGTGCGGTGGATACGGGCCACGTCGCAGCATCGCTTCGTCATGATTGCTCTCGATGATGATCAGGTCGGCCAAGCCGAGGGCTGGCAGGTAGGCGTCATTGAACTTGCCGAGGTCGGTGAGAAGCAGGACTCGCGCGTCCGCGTGCTCCACCAGGTAGGCAACCGGTTCCCGGGCATCGTGGGAGATTTGCATCGTCGTCAGCGTCAGGTCACCGACCTCCGTCGTCGCGCTCGACAGGACAGGCCGGTGGACGCCTCGTGACAGCTCCAGCCCTTCGGCGGTGCCGGAGGTCGTGATGATCGGGATTCCGGCCCGGACCAGTGGTGGCAGTCCGCGCACATGATCGATGTGTTCATGCGTCACGGCGACCGCGTGGAGCGCCGATGGCTCCATGCCATACTGCCGGAGGGTCGCCGCGAGGACGCGAGGTCCAAGACCAGCGTCGATGAGCAGTGAGGTTCGTTCAGTCCGGATCAATGTCGCGTTCCCGGAACTGCCGCTGGCGAGACTGGTGACGGTGACAGGCATTCGGCTCCCGGATACGGAACTCACGCGGCAACCGATGAGGCATCCCTGCCCCGGCGGACGCGAAATGGTGCCTGAAAGCGTAGCAGAATGGACCAGGGCGCCCCGACGTCGGAGCGTCATGCCCGTTCACGGTATCGCCGCGACGGATCCGTCGTCTTTTCATCGAGTGTAGCCGGAGAGGCCCACGATTGACCGATAACTTCAGTGACTATCAGCGCCGGGGCGGCCCGGGTACGCCCATGCCTCCGACGCTGGGGATCCCCCGTCTGAGCATCTCGCCGCGTATTCGGAACGCCCTCATCATGGCGGCGATCATTATTGTCGCCATCATCGTCGTCACGTCATCGGCCTCCTGGTGGGTGAACTGGTGGTGGTTCGGATCGACGGGCTACCGTGAGGTACTGACGACGCGTCTCGTCGCCTCGATCATCCTCTTCGTCATCGGGTTCCTGGTTGCCGCTCTGATCGTTGGTGGCAATCTCGCACTCGCTCTGCGCCGCACACGGGCGACTCGTCCTTCCGGTACGCTGGCGATGATCTCGGGTCGAATCCTCCTCGCGATCGTCCTCCTCTTCATCCTGCTCGTCTCCTGGGGCGTCGGCTCGTCCGTCGCCGGCAACTGGGAGCAGTGGCTGTTCGCCCTGAACCGGCAATCGTTCGGGATCAGCGATCCGGCCTTCGGTATGGACGTTGGCTTCTACTTCTTCGTGTTGCCGGTCCTGCTGCGGGTGGTGGCGACGCTGATCACCCTGGTTGTCCTTTGCCTGATTGCCGTCAGTGGCATCTACCTGCTCAGGACTCCGATGCTCACCGGGTCCTTCCGTATCCCGGCGACCATGCGGACCCACCTCTTCGGACTTGGGGCTGTGCTGCTGGTCCTCATCGGTGTTCGCTACTTCCTGAACAACTACCTGTTGGTCTACTCCAACCGCGGCCCGGTCACTGGTGTGACCTACACGGATGACACCGTCCAGACGGTGGCCAACTATGCGCTCGTCGTCGTGACCGTTGCCGCCGCGATCGCGCTGATCGTAAGCATCCGGCGGTTCAACCTCCGCACGCTGCTCATGGTCGGGTCCGCGTGGCTGGCGGTGCTGGTCGTCCTCGGTGCCGCGCTGCCGGCGATCGTCCAGCGCACCTTCGTCGAGCCGAGCCAGCTCCGGCGCGAATCGCCGTACATCGCCGACAACATCGAGATGACGCGCCTGGCGTTCGGGATCGACGAGCTAACGGCGAGTCAGCTGACCGGTCAGGCCGCCCCCACGCAGGTCGATGTCAATGAAAACCAGTCGACCGTCGACAATGTCCGGCTCTGGGACTACTCGGCCGCGACGGCCGCCTTCCAGCAGCTCCAGGCCATCGAGCGCTTCTACTCGTTCGAAGACGCGGACGTCGACCGGTACACCATCAACGGCCAGCAGCAGCAGGTCCTGGTTGCTCCGCGAGAGCTGGACGTCGCCGGTCTGCCGGACAACGCCCGGTCCTGGACCAACCTGCACCTTCGCTACACCCACGGGTACGGCGTGGTCCTCAGCCCCGTCTCCGAGGCCACTCCGGGTGGTCAGCCACTGTTCACGATCGCGGGTCTTTCCGGACTCGAGAACGCGGCGATTCCCATCACCCAACCGCAGATTTACTTCGGGACGACGGATCTGACGTACGCCGTGGTCAACACGCAGGTCTCCGAATACACCGAGGGCAGTCAGGAAGCGGCTCCATATGGCGCTCAGGCGTCCGGAGCGATCCATCTCGACGACACTTTCACCCGCATGATGTCCTGGTTCGCCCTTGGCGATCGCAATCTCGCGATCAGCGGCGAGATTACCGGCGACTCCCAGCTCCTGATCCATCGTGACATCCTGGAGCGCGTTCAGAAGGTCGCGCCGTTCCTGACGTTCGATTCCGATCCCTACATGGTGATCGCCGACGGACGCCTGGTCTGGGTGATCGACGCCTACACGGTCTCGGACCTCTGGCCGGGGGCCAACAGCACCAACGGCGTCAACTACATCCGGAACAGCGTCAAGGTCACCGTCGATGCCTACGACGGTACGATGACCTTCTACCGGACCAACACGCCGGACCCGGTCGCGGACGCTTATGGCGAGATCTACGGCTCGCTGTTCCGCCCGATCTCGGAAGTCCCGCCCGCCATCTCCGAGCATTTCCGCTACCCGGAGGTGCTGTTCGAGGTGCAGAGCAACATCCTCAACCGCTACCACACGACCGATCCGGGCACCTTCTACGACGGCAACGATCAGTGGGCCGTCCCGCCGGGCGGGGCGACCGGTGAGACGCAGCTGGAACCGTACTTCGTCACCATGACCTATCCGGGCCAGCAGGAGGTGGACTTCACGCTGATCCGGCCGTTCATCCCCGGCGCACGGCTCGCCCGGCAGAACATGGCCGCCTGGCTGGGTGGGCGTGCCGACATGACCGGGACCAATACGCTGACGCTCTTCGAGTTCCCGCGTGACAGCGCCCCGCTAGGCCCTCAGCAGGTCGAAGCGAGCATCAACCAGAACCCGGCCATCGCGCAGGAACTGACACTGCTGGGGCAAGGCGGGTCCGACATCATCCGGGGTAACCTACTGGTCATCCCGATGAACGACTCGATCCTCTACGTTCAGCCCCTGTATCTCCAGGCGCGCAACTCGCCGGGGTCGTTCCCGAACCTGGCCCAGGTGATCGTCGCCGGTGGCGGCGCCGTCGTGATGGACGCGACGTTCGAGCAGGCGCTCCAACGGCTGATCGCCGGCCAGGGGTCCGCGATCGAGATCACCGACGGTGAGGTGCCGCTCGACGAGAGCGGCCAGCCAGTCGTCGTCGATCCCTCGACGCCGGTTCCGCCGGTCGTCAGCGAGGGCGAGCAGGCCATCGCGAGCGAGGCCCTCGCGGCGTACGACCGGGCACAGCAGGCGCTCGCCACGGGCGACTGGGCCACCTACGGCACGGAGATGGACCGGGTCGAGGAACTGCTCCAGCAGCTGTCCGGCGGGACGGCTCCTGCCGCCACACCTACGCCGATCGGGTAGCCGACACCGGTTCGAACAACAGGAAGAGGGGCGGCAGGATCTGATCCCGCCGCCCCTCTTCCTGTTCCGGGATTCTGGTGGAAGCGCTACGGGAGGAAGATGGCTCGTCCCACCCGGATCGACGTCGCGCCCTCGGCAATCGCCTGCTCGAAGTCGTTCGTCATTCCCATCGAAAGCATGTCCAGCGCCGCTCCAGGGAACTGCCGGGCCAGGTCGTCACGCAGATCCCGGAGAGCGGCGAAGGTCGGCCGGACGTCGTCGGGATCGTCCACAAGGGGAGCGATCGTCATCAGACCTCGAAGATCGAGCGTTGGCACCGCCATGATCGCTTCGACGAGACCCGCCGCCTCCTCGGGCGCGCAGCCTGACTTCTGAGGCTCCCGGGCGACATTCACCTGGAGGAGCACCGGGAGCCGGTCGCCCGCCCGGAGGTCGCCGGATGCGGCGAGCTTGCCCGTCTCGGAAGCCAGCACCTCGATCAGACCGGGGCGATCGACCGACTCGATCATGTGCGCCACCTTGCAGGCAGCGCGGGCCTTGTTCGTCTGCAACGGACCGATCATGTGCAGGCGCACGTCTTCACCAGGGAGTTCAGCAAACTTCCGGCTGGCGTCCTGGACCCGGTTCTCGCCGAAGTGGGTGAGCCCTGCCGCGACCGCGTCCAAGACCACGTCGCGGTCGACCGTCTTGCTGACACCGACCAGCTGGATGGCGTCAGCCGAGCGGCCGCTCCGCTCCGCGGCTGCGGCAATCCGTTCCCGGATCGCGTCGAGTCGATCCCGGAGATTCGTCATCGGTCTTGCTCCCGGTTCTGGCTGGACTCCGGCTCATTGATCGCGATCATGGCGGCGAACCGACCCGTCGCCGGACCCTGTGCCCGGTGGGAGAACCAGCGGTCCGCGTTGCGGTAGGTGCAGATCCCGCTCGCCTCGATATGGTCCTGGCGGAGACCGGCGGCGAGCAGACGGTCGCGGTTGGCCGTGGCGGTATCGAACTGCCACCGGTCGTCGCGCCCCGGCCAGGCCGCGTCACCAGGAGCGCCGGCAAGGGCGACCCAGGCATCGACGACTTCGGGGCCGACCTCGTAGTCGGCGCCCGCCATCGACGGTCCGAGGAAGGCGACGAGATCAGCCGGGTCACTCCCATAGGCGTCAACCATGGCCCAAACCGCGCTGCCCGCCACGTCGCTGACCGTTCCGCGCCAGCCAGCGTGAGCTACCGCCACGGCACGGCGAACGGGATCGGCTAACAGGATCGGCAGGCAGTCGGCGTGCAGGGAGAACAGGACTGGTCCGGCGTGGTCAGTCATCAGGGCATCGGCTATACCGGCCACGGGGGATTCCGGCTGGGCACCCCGACCGGCGTCGCTCGCTTCGACACGCAGCACATCACTCCCGTGGACCTGCCCGGTCGAGACGATCTGATCGGCATCGAGGCCAAGCGGCGCCAGCCATTGCTGCCGCATCTCCCAGGCATCGGCACGGTCCCTTCCACCGCTGTAGCTGACATTGCCTTCCGCGGCGCCCATCCTGGCAATCCGCCCCGTGAAGCCCCACGTCAGCCAGGTCTGCCGATCTAGTAGCCTGGAACGGATGCCCGTGGCGGGCGATGTGACCGGTGCGACTGTCATTGGTCCTCCCGTCGGCGGGCTTCGTCGAGGATGATCAGATCGATCACCTGCTCGACCGGGGCGTAGTCATCGGTCCAGATTTCGCCGCCGGGATCGATCAGGCGCGGGTTGCCGGTCTCCAGCGAGGCCTGCGCGGTCACCTGGAGCGGCGCCCCATCCGGGAGCGTCGAAGCTCCCGACGCCAGCCCGGCCAGCCCGGCAGGCGACATCGACCCGATCAGCAGTGTGTTGGTGTATCGCGCGGTATCGATCGCGTAGACGTAGGGAAAGACGGCGTTCATCGTCGAGGCGATGGCGTCCACCAGGCGGTAGTCGGTCTCGGTGCGCCCCACATTGATCGCAGCGACCCCGCCGGGCTGGAGGTGATCGGCGATGTCGACGAAGAACTCTCTGGTGGTGAGCTGAAACGGGATATACGGCTGATGGTAGGCATCCACGGCGACCAGGTGGTATTCCTCGGCTGAGGTCCTGAGGAAGTAGCGCCCATCAGCGACATGGACCTCCAGGCCCGGCGCTTCCTCACTCATCCGGAAGTACTCGTCGCCGAGCCGCGCGATCTCCGGGTCGATCTCGACGCCGTCAATGGCTATGGGACCGTAGGCGGCGGTTAACTGCCGGGCGACTGTCCCGCCGGCCAGGCCGATCACCAGGGCGTTGTCGATCGCCAGCTGGCTCGTCGTCTCGCCAAGGAGCGGAGCGACCATGAAGTAGTCCCAGGGGCCGCCGGTTAGCAACTGATCCGGGTCGTAGATGGAGTGGACAGCGTGGCCTTCGTTGAGGATCAGGGAGTAGGTCCCGTCCCGCTCGACCACCTGGATGTAGTTGTAGGACGACTCCGTCTCGTAGACCAGCGTCCCGAACTCGGCCGCCCGGATCGTCCGGGCCTCGACGGCGAGGGCAACCACGACCATTGCCACGCCGGCGATGGCTACGACGCCCGCACCACGGAGCTGACGCATCATCAGCAGGGCGATGACGGCGGGGACGAGGAGCAGCGCGGCCAGGACCAGGAACGAGCGGGCGGTACCCACGGTCGGGATCAGCAACAGGACCGGAAGGAAGCTGCCGCCGATCGAACCGACTGTCGAGAGCGCGTAAAGGTTCCCGGCGGTCGTCCCGGAGGCGGCGACGTCGCTGACCAGCAGCCGGATGGCGAACGGCGAGACGAAACCCAGCAGGGTCGTGGGGATGCCGAGGATGAGCAGCGTGCCGATGAGCGAGCCGTAGAACGCACCGACAGCCACCTCCTCGAACGCCCGGATCGACACGTCGAGGATCGGCCGCGAGATTGCTGGGATCAGCCCGGCAAAGGCGGCCGCGATGCCGGTAACGAGGAACAGCAGCGTGGCCGAGGGGTGGCGGTCGGCGACCCGGCCGCCGATCCAGTATCCCAGTGACAGGAAGGCAAGCGTCACGCCGATGATGTTGGCCCAGATCAGCGTGGAATCACCGAAGTACGGAGCGATCAGTCGCGAGGCCGTGATCTCGATGCCGATGCTGCTGATGCCGCCGAGGAAGACGGTTGCCATGATCAACCGGCGGATCAACGGAGAGACATCTGGAGACGGCCCGGCCTGGTCGATCGTCACATTCGCAGCCTGCGCCATGCCATCCCGTCATCTACTTGGCCTGAATCTGGTGCTTCAGCGCGAAGTATATGGTCCGCACGTGGTTCGGTCCTTTCAACGCGGCCGCCCCTCACGGAATGCACTGAACCGGTAACCACTGGGGCCCGAACTAAGCCTGTCCCGGAATGGCTGCCTAAGGCCTCATTCTGCCCAGACCCCCGAATTGGCCGCATTCCAATGTTTTCGTGCAACGTAGCTTATCCGCAAAGTGGGTGGGGCCGGGCGTCAGCCAGTTCTGACCAGCGGCGCGCGCTTGGGTTCGTGCCCAAGGCCTAGAACCTTGCCGTCACTTAGCCTCCCCTGCGCAAGGAGTACCGACGGAGCGACCGGGCGTCCACCGGGCGCCTGTGCGGTGACGAGGCGCAACCATCCGTGTCCCGTTGCTACCGCGACGTCGGTGCCCG
The DNA here is from genome assembly GCA_035944555.1 of Thermomicrobiales bacterium. GTDB lineage: Bacteria > Chloroflexota > Chloroflexia > Thermomicrobiales > UBA6265 > CADCWK01. The sequence goes on along the minus strand of DASZAY010000009.1, from coordinate 335,812 downwards.
TTGACCGCACCGTACCAGGCGCCTCTGGCGCAACGTCCGAACGATCGTCCAACGCGGCCGCATGGACCTGGAGCACGGTTCCGTCGCTGGTCGTCGTCCAAGCGCGTGGCCACGGCCACATCGCGCGGACGAGCGCTTCGAGATTTTCTGCCGGTCGCAACCAGTCCAGCCAGCCGTCGGCCTTGACCAGCGGCCTGGTCAGCGTCGCCCCGTGGCCCTGTGGGGTGGCCGTGGTCTTCCCGTCGACCCATGCGGCGACGGTGTCGCCGGTCGCCGCGGCCCCGAGGCCCGCCAGGCGAGCCGTTAGGGTCACCGTGGTGTCGTCGGACCGGATCGGTGTCGTCACCACGGACAGAACCGGACCAGTGTCCAGACCCACTTCCATGAGCATCATCGACACGCCGGCCTCATCGTCGCGGCACGCGATCGCCGCACTGATCGGCGCGGCCCCCCGGTAGCGCGGCAGGATCGAGGCGTGGAGGTTGATGCAGCCGTGCCGGGGAATGGCCAGCGTCTTTGGTCCGAAGATCATGCCGAAGGCCGCGACGACAAAAACGTCCGCGTCGGCATCGATGAGCGGCTGACGGGCGGCCGGCTGGCGCAGCGATTCAGGCTGGTAGACGGGGTACCCGAGCTGGCCTGCCGCGACCTTGACGGGTGGAGCGACCAGCTTCCGGCCCCGGCCCGAGGGCCGATCCGGTTGCGTGACCACCAGGACCACCTCGAAGCGCGAATCGGCCGCGATGTCGGACAGTGCCGGGACCGCGAACTCCGGTGTGCCGAAGTACACCACCCGGATCGGGCGGGTCGGTCGGTCGTCCGGGACAGTCGTCGTGCTCATCGGGGCCTCCGTTGCCGGCATGGGTCAGTCGACCGCGCTCGTGGTGACGGGTAGAATCCGGCACGTGATACGACAATGGGTAGCCCGCCCCCGCCTCAATCGACGGAACCGGTCAGGCGACCCATGGCGGCTCGCCGTGTTCGGCCTGCTCCTCGCCGCCCTCGCGGTCCGCGTCATCGGTCTCGACTGGGATGACGGGCAGCTGCTCCACCCCGACGAATATCACGTCACCGAGGTCACCGTCGACCGGGTGCAGCTACCCCGACCGATCGACTGGTCGAATCTGACTGACCCCGGGACCAGCACGCTCAACCCTCGCTCAGACGGTCCGGAGGGGGGCCACCGGAGCTTCGCGTATGGCTCACTGCCGCTCTACGCCACCGACATGGTTGCCGAGGGCCTGAATCAGATCGCCGGCTGGCCACTGATCGGCGATATCCTGCCGGGCGGCACCGACCGCGACTGGCACGGCCTCTACGAGGTCTACAAGGTCGGCCGGTCCATCAACATGGTCCTCGATACGCTCGTCGTCGCGATGGTCTTTCTCGTCGCCAGGCGGATTGGTGGCCCCGTGGCCGGCCTGATTGGCGGTGCAATCTACGCCTTCGCTCCCGTCGCGATCCAGCTGTCTCACTTCTACACCACCGACGGCTGGCTGACCTTTGCCTGCGCGCTGACCCTGTTGGCATCCGTGGCCGCGGCATCCCGTGGTGACCGGCGGTTGTTCCTGCTCGCCGGGCTGGTGGCCGGCTTCGCGATCACGACCAAGCCGACCGGCCTTGCCGCTGTCGCGCTGGTTGCCCTGGCGGTCCTGTATGACTCGTGGGTCCGGCACCGGGCGGGCGCCGAACCCGGCCAACTGGTTGTCGCCGCGCTGGAACGCGCCGTCCTGGCTGCGACCGCCGCCATCGTGGTCTTTGCGGTCGGCGAACCATATGCCGTCCTCGATCCGTCTTCCTATCTTGCCGATCTCCGCGAGCAGACCGCCATCCAGCGAGGGACTTTCGACGTGCCGTATACCCGCGTCTACGTCGGCACGACGCCGGTGCTCTACCAGGCCGAACAACTGATCCGCTGGGGCATGGGACCAATCGGAGGGCTGCTGGGCCTTGGCGGGATGCTCCTGCTGGTCCTGCGCGGCTGGCGGAACCGCGGGCCGGCCGAAATCCTGACCGTTGGATGGTTCGTGGTCTTCCTCGCCACCCTGCTGCTGCCCGAGACGAAGTTCCTTCGCTACGTCGCTCCGATGGTGCCGGCCCTGGCGATCGGCGGCGGATTCCTGGCCGTGACCATCCTGGCGGCGATCCGGCGCCGGGCCGGGCGACTCGTGACGACGGGCGCAGCGGCAGCGGTGATGGCGGTCCTTGTCCTGTTCGTCTCCGCGACATCCTCTGTCTACGCCCACGACAACACCCGGGTCGCCGCCACACAGTGGATTTACGACAACGTCCCGCCCGGTAGCGCCATCACCACCGAGGTCTGGGACCGTGGCGTGCCGCTGGACATGGGGCCGGTCCTGGGGGCCGGCAATTACCAGTACGAGTGGATCGCGTTCGATTCGTATTCCGACCGGCCATCGTACCGGGACGCCTTGCTGCTAGCCGGAGCTTTGGAGACGGACGCCTTCACAGCGCCCGCCGCGGCCGCGATCCGCTCCGGCGACTTCGAGCTGGCCGCGACAGAGCTCAATTCCTCCGCCGACATGCTCGCCGCGCTGCCTGCGGAGGAGCGCCAGTCGTTGCGGGACGCGCTGATCGTCGCGGCCGATGCGACCAGTCCCGCCAGCGGCAATCTCAGGCATGCGATCAACGTCACGATCGACGCACTCGGGGACGACCCTGTTGGCGACCCGCGCGCCGCCTGGCTGGGATTGGCAACGGAGCTCCCGTTGTTCGCGCAGGAAGAGACCGCCGCCTCCATTTATGCCCAGCTTCAGCGGGCTGACTATTTTGTCATCTCGTCGGACCGTATCACCGCTTCGGTCCCGCAGCTCCCGTGGCGATACCCGGTCCAGACGGCGTTCTTCGATGCGCTGGAGGCCGGCCAGCTTGGCTACGACCTCGTCGCCGAATTCGCATCCCGGCCAACGACCCTGGGTGTGACCCTCAACGACGACAACGCCGACGAGACGTGGATCAACTACGACCACCCGCGGGTACTGATCTATCAACGTTCGGAGCTGATCCCGGAACAGCAGTTCTTCGGTCTGCTCGCCGACGCACGGACCCAACCGGTCTCCCCGACGCGCGAGGCGCCTGGCGCGGAACTGCTGCTCGATGAGCCCAACGCCGATCTCCCAGTCGTCTCGGACGCCCGGTGGAGCGCGGCGCTGACGGATCAGCCGCTGGTCGCGCTCGTTGCCTGGGTCCTGCTGCTCGTCGCGCTCCAGGCCGCGGGGCTCCCGCTGGCCCGGCTGCTGCTCGGGCGGCTGGCCGACGGCGGGTGGGTGTTTGCCCGGCTCCTTGCGCTGCTGCTTGCGGCGTTCGTCGTCTGGCTCGGCGCCAGTACCGACCTCTGGCTGTTCCGGGCGGTCTGGTGCGCTCTCGCCGTCTTGGCGGTCGCAGCAGTCGGCTGGGGCCTGCGGGTTCGCTGGCGAGGAGGCCGTGCGTGGTTCGCCGTCTCTCGCGACCAGCGATCGATCGCCGGTTACGGCGAAACCATCTTCTGGTCAGCTTTCGCCTTCTTCCTGCTGCTTCGCTTCTGGAACCCGGACTCCTGGCATACCAACTGGGGCGGCGAGAAGCCGATGGAGTTCGCCCACATCAACGCGACGCTCCGCAGCGGCGAGTTCCCTCCGTACGATCCGTGGTACAGCGGCGGCTACCTGAACTACTACTACTACGGCCTCTACGTCGTCGCGTTCATGATCAAGCTGACCGGGATCCCGAGCGAGATCGCGTTCAATCTGGCCTTGCCAACCGTCGTCGCGTTCCTGGCTGCCGGCGCATTTACCGTCGCCGCCACGATCGGACGTGACCTCGCCCGCAGAATCGCCGCTGGCCGATGGGTAACGGTCGTCGCCGGTCTGCTTGGGGTCCTGCTGACCTCCGTGCTCGGCAACCCGGCCGGCTTCTTCAGCGCCGTCGAGCGACAGTCGGCCAATGACTGGCAGAACTACGTCTGGGGCCCGAGCCGCGCGTTCACCGGTATCACGGTCATCACCGAGTTCCCCTACTTCTCCGCACTCTATGCCGACCTCCACGCCCACGTCGTCGCGCTGCCCATCACCGTCCTGATCGTGGCGCTCTGCTACAGCGTCGCGTCGTCCGGACAAGAACTCCGGATCGCGCTTGGCGGCAGCCGCGCGGCCGGCGGGTGGCGCGCCGTGATCGCAGCCCGGCTGCTCGTCCTGGGCTTGATGCTCGGCATCCTCTACATGACCAACGCCTGGGACATCGCGACCTACGTGCTGTTCGCGGCCGCGTCACTCTGGCTCGCGACGAGGGCGCTGGGCGGCGTCGCCATCCGGCTCGGTACGACGATCCTGCTCACGATGGTGGTCGCGGTCGTCGCGTTTGCCGCCCTCTTCCCGTTCTACCGGAAGTTCGTCGCCCTGTTCAGCGAGATCGGCACCGTCCGGGAGCCTGACCCGTTCTGGTCGGTGATGAACCATATCGGCTTTCTCGTCACGGTCATCGTCATCGGGGTGATCGCTCTGCTCGCTTCGGCAGCCCTCCCCCATTGGCGCGGCTGGCTCCAGCCGCTCCTCCCCGTCGCGGTCGTGATCGCGTTGCTCGCGATGGCCAGCTTCGCGTCAAGTACGGGCGGAACGACCGACTCGGACTTCTCGCTGGGCAGGATCGCCATCCTCGGGCTGGTCGCCGTCGTGACCTTGCTCCTTGGGGGGGCCGCATGGGCGCGCCGCACCGAGCGCGACGAGCCCAACGCGCTGACCCTGCTCGGCCGCGTGCTGATCCTCGTTGTCGGGCTGGTCGCGATCGGCGCGGCGGCGATCGGCGAGCCGGTCTTTGGCCTGGGCGTCGCCGTAGCCGGTGCCGGTGCCTACCTCTTCCTGCTCGTTTCCGGCACCGGCCCCCGCATGGTTGGACTGATGGTCGCCGCTGCCGGGGGCATCGTCGCCGCCCTGGAGGTCGTCTACCTGGTCGACAACCTCAACGGTACCGACGCCTATCGGATGAACACGGTCTTCAAGTTCTACAACCAGGTCTGGGTGCTGGCGGCGCTGGCCGGGGCCGGCGTCGCGTCGCGGATGATCGCCGTCGCCTGGACGAGTCTGCGGCCTGCCAGGACGAACCGGACCAACAGCACAGGCGGACCGACTCTGGCCGAACGTAGCGGGAGTCATCCGGTGGTCGGCTGGTCAAGGGTGGGCGTCATCGCAATGTGCATCGTCATCGCCGGTGGCCTCGCCTATCCGCTGACCGCGACGCCGGTCCGGGTGGACAACCGGTTCCCCGACACCCCGTACACCCTCGATGCCTATGCCTGGATGGACTACGCCTGGATGACGGACGAGGTCGGCTGTGGTGACTCCACACTCGACCAGCGCGGCATCTCCTTCGCCGATGACCACGCCGCCATCGACTGGTTCAACATCGAGGTCGAGGGAACTCCGGTCATCGCCGAAGCGAGCGTCGCATCGGCATACCTTTGCTACACGTCGAGGTTCAGCGTGACGACGGGACTGCCAACCATCATCGGCTGGCCGAATCACGAGAGCCAGCAGCGAGACAATCCGGACCTCGATACCCGCCAGCGTGACGTCCGGACGCTGTACTCGTCTACCGGTCCGGGGACCAAGGAGACGATCCTCCGCCAGTACGGGGTGGAGTACGTCGTGGTCGGTGCCCTAGAGCGGAATATTTTCATCGAAGGCGATCCCTATGCCGGCCCGGCCGGACTAGCCACGTTCGAGCAGATGGTCGGGACGACGCTGGAGATCGCCTTCCAGTCTGGCGACACCGTCATCTATCGGGTCCTTCCCGCGACCTCCTGATCTCCTCTCAACCCTGACGACCTGAACTGGTGCCCGTGTGGTGCCGCCCGGAGCGCCGCATGGACACACTGAACGACGCCATCCGCTGGTACCTCGTGCTGATGGCAGTCTCGTGGGCGGTCGGGCCCCTCGTCGCCCTGCTCTGCAGAGGACTGGCGGACCGCGGCGCCGGCATCGCCCGTCCCATCGGCCTCTTGATGCTGATCCTGCCGACCTGGTGGTTGTCGTCGATCGGGCTGATCCCGTTCACCACCATCGGACTCTGGATGTCACTTGGCGCGATCGCCATCGTTGCCTGGGCCATCGGCTGGAGAGCCGGGGTGATCGACCGGCGCTGGTTGGCGGCGATGGTCGTGGCCGAACTGACCGCCATCGCGGCGTTTGCGCTCTACGTCTGGTTCCGTGGCCACCAGCCGGCGATCATCGAGACCGAGAAGCCGATGGACAGCCTGTTCCTCGCGAGCAGCATCCGGACGGAGACCATGCCTCCACCGGACCCGTGGTTCGCCGGTGAGCCGATCAACTACTACTACCTCGGCTACCTGCTCAATGGCGCCGTCGCCCGCATGGCGGACGTATCCATCGGCGTCGCGTTCAATCTCGCGCTCGCCGGGACGTTTGCCGCCTCGGTGGCGGCCGCGTCGTCTGTCGCCTTCAACGTCGTCCGGCGGGTCGCATCCGGCGGGCGCGCCGTCGCCGGCGGCGTTCTTGGCGTGATCCTCGTCGTCTGGGCCGGCAACTTTGCCTCGTTCCGTTTGTTCGCCGAAGACCCTTCCGGGCAGCGAGAAGCGTCCTGGTGGGGCGGTCTCGGCTGGGACAGTAGCCGGGTCATCATCGATGCCGACAATGGTGTAGATCCGATCACCGAGTTCCCGGCCTTCAGCTTCGTCCTTGGCGACCTGCACCCCCACCTGATGGTGATCCCCTTCGTCCTAATGGCATTGGGACTCGCCGCCAATCTCCTCTTCGGGCTGGTCCCGCCGAGCCGGGTCAGGCGAGCGGGAACGACGGTCGAGGCGGATGTGTCCCGGACGGACCGTGTCGGACCCGCCGTCTTCGGTCGGATTGCTGCCTCCGGTGCCCTGATCGGCTCACTCTACGCGCTCAATTCTTGGGACCTCCCGACCTACGGACTGGTCGCGGCGATCGCCGTCCTGGTCGCAATTCGGCACGCCCAGGTCCGGGATCGATTGCTGGCTCTCGGCGCGCTGGCGGTCGCGGCGGTCGTCGCGTGGCTGCCGTTCCTCGTGTCGTTCTCGCCTCCGGTTGCCGCTGGCGACGACGACCTCCCGGCGGCCCTCCGCGACATCCCCGTGCTATCGACCCTCCTGGCCCTGGTCGCGCCGGTAGCGGAATACCGGACGGACATGGGCGAGTTCTCCTCCGTCTTTGGCGTTCCGACCGTGATCGCCGTCGTCTTCCTCGCGTGGAGCCTGACCCGGCCCGGTGCCAACCGAACGAGTGGGCTGCGACCGCCCGAACTCCTCGCCATCGTCACGGCTCTGGTTATCCTGGCGTTGCTCGCCCAGACGCCGGTGCTGCTGGTGGCGGGGCTGATCGTGATGGCGGCGCTCGAGGTCGCCCGGCGCGAGGGGGCACCCAGCCCACGGGCGGTCGCTGCCGGATTGATGGCACTGTCCTATGTACTGATCGTCGCCGTGGAGCTGTTCTACCTGCGGGATGTCTTCGGGAACCGGATGAACACGGTCTTCAAGATCCACTACCAGGCGTGGATCCTGCTGGGAATCGCGAGCGCCATCGCGCTGATCGTCCTCTGGTCCGATTGCTGTCGGCTCGCGCCGTCGCTCCGCCTGACCGCCCGCTTCGTTGCGGCAGCGGTAACGATCTGCATCATCGGGATCGTGTCGGTCTATCCGGTCGTCGCCGGGCAGCGATACAGCGTCGCTTACGAGGACGCTGGCTGGCAGACACTCGACGGCCAGGCGATCTACCGTGAGCGCCTGCCGGACGAGATGGCCGCCGTCGACTGGCTGTCTGCCAACACGGAACCCGGCGACCGGGTACTGGAAGCGGCGGGCTGCTCTTACCAGATCCTCGAGCAGATCCCGGCGAACCTGGTCTCCGTTGCCACGGGTCTCCCGACCCTGATCGGTTGGACCGGGCACGAGAGCCAGTGGCGAAACGGGGTCGAGCCCGAGTACGGCGAGATCACCCCGCGGGCGCTCGATGTCGCGGCGCTCTACGCCGACCCGTCCAGCATCATGGGATCTGAGACGGGCTTCGACTTCGTCTTCGTCGGCACCGCGGAACGGTCCGGCGCCAATGATCGCGGTGACTGCGATTTCACCGGCCCGTACGAGATCGATGAGAACGCGTTCGCGGCGGCTGGCTGGCAGGTAGCTTTCCAGCAGGGCGACGTCATCGTCTACGCCCGACCGGGCGCGTGATCCGCGGTTCTCAGATGCTGTAATCGGACCGGGAGGCGCCGGCCCGGTCAATGAGCGTCTGGAGTGTCACGGCGCGGAGCTGATCCTCGAAGGCCGCATGGATACTGGTCCACGTGTCGGCGATCGCGTCGTGGCGAGGCGCCGCCTCGGTGTTGCTTCGCCGGTCGCGGCCCTCCAGCAACACCCAGACATCGTGGAGCGTGATGGCTTCCGGTTCCCGCGTCAGGCGGTGTCCGCCCTGTGGGCCGCGGGTGCTGCGCACCAGGCCCCCGCGGCTCAGTGCGCCCAGGAGCTGGTGCAGGTACGCCTCTGGAATGCCCTGGCGCTGGGCGATCTCGCGGCTCTGGATCGGATTGGGACCAGGGTGCTGGGCCAGGTCAAACAGGGCCCGGACTCCGTAGTCCACCCGGCTGGAGACGCGCATTCAGGACCTCGTTCTGACTCCCGGTTCGATAACCTTCGAGGTCAAGCGTAACGTATTGGTACCCCACGGCCCGAACCACTTCGACCAGTTGGACGCGTTGCGAGAAGGCATCGTCCAGCTGATCCGGCGGCACCTCGATTCGGGCGACGGTGTCGTGATGGCGGACCCGGGCGCTCCGGAAGCCAAGTCGCCGCAACGCCCGCTCCGCCCGGCCGACCTGGGATAGCTTCTCCACCGTGATTGGATCGCCATAGGCGAACCGGGACGAGAGGCAGGCTACGGCCGGCTTGTCCCACGTCGGCAGGTCGAACGCCCGGGACAATGCCCGGATCTCCGCCTTCGTCAAGCCGATCTCCTGCAGAGGCGAACGCACGCCCAGCTCCGTCGCGGCGCGAGCGCCGGGGCGAAAGTCAGCCAGGTCATCGGCGTTGGCGCCATCAATGATCGTACGGTAGCCCAGCTTCAGGCGGAGGGCGTCCAGACGCGTGTAGAGCTCACTCTTGCAGAAGTAGCAGCGCTGGTGGGTGTTGTTGGCGTACCGCGGGTCGGTCATTTCCATCGTCGGAACCAGCTCGTAGCGAACACCGATCAGCCCGGCGAAGCGCCGGGCATCGTCCATTTCTTCCTCCGCATAGGTTTCGGAGAGGCCGGACGCGGCGACCACGTCGTCGCCCAGTGCTACCCGCGAGACGTGCAGCAGGAAGGTGCTGTCCACCCCGCCCGAGAACGCCACCACGGCCGGACCGAGGCCCGCGACCAGCTCGAGCAGGTCCGTGTAGCGTTGCCGGGTCTGGGGATCGATCTCCGTAAGTGAAGCGTTCACGTGGTCGGCTTCGACGGTCGTGCTCCAAGGCTGACTGGTCATCGTCGTCCCTCCGACGGGACGTCCCCGCCCTGCAGATCAGTCGCCGTGCCGGCTTCACCACGGCGACTATCGAAAATCCGACAAACCGTTATCGGCAGCGGCTCCGGGATGGCTCATCGGTCCCGCTTTGTCCGGCAGAGTCAGCCATTTTCCATGACGCATAGGAAGGTGTCCTGTATATTACCTGCGATCCCGCGGCCCGAGGGTTGTCACCAGAGGCTACCAGGGCAACTCCCTCCTCGTTGGAGGGTCGCAGAAACGAACCGATCGAACAACGGATTACCACCGGGAACGAGAAACGGCGCAACTCCACCCCGTCAGAACGATCAGAGTCTGACGGGATCGTGGTTCGCATGCCGCTGTCCCCGGTCGTTCCATGCCAGATCAGGTTCCATTCGAGGAGACGACGACCAGATGGCTAACGGACGCGAACAGTTCGAAGACCTTCTCCGACAGTTCCGCGCGCGGTCGATCGACCGGCGGACGTTCCTGACCCGTGCCGGGGCTGCCGGCATGGGCGCCGCGGCCAGCATGGCGCTGGTTGGAGTTTCCGCCTCGGCCCAGGGCGCCACCCCGGCCGCTACGCCCGTCGGCACCCCGGATTCCGGCACCCCGGCCGCCGGCACCCCGAGCACCTCCGGCCCCGGTGAAGTCGTCCAGCTCCTCGCTACGCGCGAGGAAGTCGAGGCCGAGTTCTTCGCCACCTATCCGGCAGTCGAGGACGCCGCTCAGGGCGGGCAGTTCGTGATCGGCGACATCGCTGACATCACGACAACCAACGCGCTTCTGGGCGACAACTCGCCGACCAACCCGCTCCTCGGGCTGATCAACGAGGGCCTCGTCGGATCCTCGCCGGTGACCGGCGATTACGTCCCGGCCCTTGCCGACAGCGCCGAGCTGTCTGCCGACGGCCTGTCCGTCACCTACAAGCTCCACGAGGGCGTTACCTGGCACGACGGCACGCCGTTCACCGCCGCCGACGTGATTCTCAGCTACGACGCCCAGGCCAGCCCCGACACCGGGTCTGCCTACACCGGGTCGTTCACGGACACCGTCGCCTCCTACGAGGCGGTCGACGACATGACGGTCCGCGTAACCTTCAACGACACCTTCGCCCGGGTGATCCTGTTCGGTAACTCCTACGCGCCCATCATGCCGGCCCACATCTGGGGCGAGGTTCCGTTCGCCTCCTGGCAGGAAGATCCGGGGTCCAACGGCCTCGATCCGGCCCGCGTTGTCGGCACCGGTCCGTTCAGGTTCAACGAGTGGCAGCAGGGCACCAGCGTCTCGCTCCTCAAGAACGAGAACTACTGGGGCGATGTCCCGAACATCGACGAGGTCATCCACCGGATCTACCCGGACGCCTCCGCTGCTGTCGAGGCCGTCCGCAATCGCGAGCTGGACGCCTTCGAGAACCCGCCCGCCGCTGACGTCGAGAGCCTCGAGGCCGACGGCATCGAGGTGCAGGTCTACGACACCTACAGCTTCGGCTTCTACGGGTACAACATGGACCCGGAGAAGACGCCGCTGTTCCAGCAGGTCGAGGTCCGCCAGGCGCTGTTCTATGCGATCGACCGCCAGTCGATCGTTGACAACATCGCCCTCGGCTACGGGACCGTGGCCAACGGCACGCAGCCGACCCTCTCGGTCGCCTACGCGCCGGACCAGATCAATACCGTCTACAACTACGATCTCGACCGGGCCAACAGCCTGCTGGATGCGGCCGGGTGGACGTTGGGCGAGGACGGCGTTCGCGTCAACGCCGAGGGCCTCCGCCTCGAGTTCGAGTTCATGTACAACGTCGGTTCGGCCGCGACCGAGCAGACCGTCGCCTACATCCAGGATCAGTGGAGCCAGATCGGCGCCGCGATGACCCCGAATGGCGTCGACTTCTCGACGGTCCTCGTCCCGACGATCACCGAGACCTACGACTACGACATCGCCTACCTGGGTTTCAACTGGGACTACAGCGGCGACCAGACTGCGATGTTCGGAACCAACGCCTACGGCGCCGGGTTCAACTTCATGCGGTACTCCAACCCGGAGTTCGATCGGCTTGCCGCCCAGGCCAACGTCGAGCAGGACAGCGAGGCTCGCCGCCAGCTACTGATCGAAGCGTCGAACATCGTCAACGACGACCTCCCGGTCGGCATCATCAGCTTCTCTGAGGATCGCTTCGCGATCGACAGCGAGCGGGTCCAGAACTACCACGCCAACGCGTATGGTGGTTACCTCTGGAGCACCCAGTACGCCGTCATCAACGAGTAGCCGTCTCGTCGACGCGCCGGGCCGGACGCAAGTCCGGTCCGGCGTTGTCCGTTCCGGAGACCGCCGCTTCCGCCGGGGCGGACCGGAGTGAGAACGTTCCCGACATCTCCGTCCACGCTCAAGGGTGTCACGTCGACTCCGCTACCGTGATAACCCGTAGAGGACGTTCATGGGCCAGTACATCATCCGCCGCTTCCTCATCACGATCCCCATCCTGTTCGGGGTCACCCTGCTCACATACCTGATCATCAATGCGTCCGGCGATCCACTGCAGCAGTTCGCCTTCAATCCACGGACATCCCCCGAGACGATCGAACGGATTCGGGAAAACCTCGGTCTCAACGAACCCTGGTATGTCCGCTATTTCGTCTGGCTCGGCAATGTCCTGACCGGTGATCTTGGCGATTCCATGATCACGTTCCGACCGGTGCTGGGAACGATCCTCGACGCGATGCCCTATACGATCCTGCTGTCATTCCTCGGGATCGCTGTCTCGCTCCTGATCGCGCTGCCGATGGGTATCTATTCGGCGCTGCACCGTAACGGCATCGTCGACCGAATATTCTCCGTCTTCTCCACTGCCGGCTACGCGGTCCCCATCTTCTGGCTGAGCCTGCTCCTGATCATCGTGTTCTCGACGAAGTTCCGGGAATGGGGCCTGCCGAACCTCCCCAGTGGCGGCATGATGAGCAATCGTGGCGCGGATGCGGGATCGCTCTCGGACCGGATCCAGCACCTCATCCTTCCGCTCGTCGCCCTGACGCTCCCCTCCATCGCTGCCTGGTCCCGCTATATCCGATCCTCCATGCTCGAAGAGATGGGTCAGGATTTCGTCCGGACTGCCCGCGCCAAGGGCCTTCGCAACCGGATCGTGATCTATCGTCACGCGCTGCGAAACGCACTCCTGCCGCTGATCACCCTGGTCGGTCTGACCATTCCGGACATCTTCGCTGGAGCCCTGATCATCGAGACCGTCTTTGCCTACCAGGGCATGGGTCGGGTAGCGACTGATGCCTTGTTCGACAAGGACTACACGATGATCATGGGGACGACACTGATGTACGCCGTCCTGATCATCCTCGGCAACCTGATCGCGGACGTCCTTCAAGCGATCGCCGATCCCCGCATCCGGTACGACTGACGTGCCAGTCTCTGCTCACCGGTTCCACCCAGTCCCGTCACGACAGGAGTTTTCCTGATGGCCCAGCGTTCCGACACTCTCGACAAGGGACTGGCGTCCGCCGGTCAGAAGGCGATGGGCGACAGGCGCACCCGCTCGTCCGCCGGGTTCTGGCTCTCGTCATGGCGGACGTTCCGGCGCGACAAGCTGGCCATGGCTGCGCTCGTCGTCGCCCTGCTGATCATCCTCTTTACCCTCGCCGCCCCGCTCGTCTCCATGGTCACCGGCTTCACCTATCGCGAGAACGACCTGGCCAATCGTCTTGCGCCCGTGGGTACCGGCGACTTCATCCTGGGTGCGGATGGCAATGGCCGAGACATCCTGACCCGGCTGGCATACGGTGGGCGCATCTCCCTGCTGTTCGCCGCTACCGGTGCGCTCTCGACACTCGTCCTCGGGATCCTGTTCGGGGCGATCTCTGGCTACTTCGGTGGCTGGGTCGACACCCTGATCATGCGCGTGGTGGACATCATCCTCTCGCTCCCCACGCTGGTCGTCCTGATCCTGATCTCGTCCTTCTATCAGCCGAGCGTCATCGTCCTCGCGCTGGTCATCGGAGTCGTCAGCTGGCCTGGCGTTGCCCGGCTCGTACGAGCACAGGTCCTCAGTCTCCGCGGTCGGGATTTCGTCGAGGCGGCCCGTGTCATCGGTGCCAATGACCGCATCGTCATCCTGCGGCATATTCTGCCGAATATCGTGCCGATCGTCGTGGTCTGGCTCTCCCTCGCCGTCCCGGGCTACATCCTCACGGAGACAACGCTTTCGTACCTCGGAGTCGGCGTCCGGACGCCGACTCCGTCCTGGGGCAACATGCTGCAGGAGTCGCAGGCCGTCTTCCGCCAGTCCTGGACGGTGGTCTTCATCCCCGGCTTCATGGTCTTCCTGACCGCGCTCTGCATGAGTCTGGTTGGCAACGGGATCCGCGATGCGGTCGACCCGCGCCTGAAGAACAACTAGCCGTCCACGCACCGATCGAACGGCAAAGGGCGACCGCCCACCGGTCGCCCTTTGCCGTTCCTGCCCGTTCGGGACAGAGGTTCGCCTCACGGGCAAGGGCGGGCGGAGTATCATTCGGCACTGAACGTTCACCCGGACAAGCCTGGGGCCGCAAGTGGCTCGGGCGCCCGACCAGGAGGATTGCGTGAAGACCTGTCGCAACTGCGGCGCGAGCAACTCGGAGAGTGACCGGTTCTGCGGGAACTGTGGGGCGGCTCTCCCCGACGCCGTCGAGAGCGGGTCTTCGGACCAGTCCGCTGCCAAGGGAGACGGGGCCCCGACGTACGGCGGAGGCCAGCAGGGCTCGGGCACGTCCGATCAGCCAGGCTGGGGTCAGCAGCAGCCGGCCTGGGATGCCTCGTCCGGCCAGCAGCCGCAATGGGGTCAGGGTCAGCAGCAGGGGTACGGCCAGAACCCGTATGGCCAGCAGGATCCGTATGGCCAGCAGCAGAACGCATACGGGCAGCCGCCGTACGGTCAGCAGGGCTATGGCCAGCCGCCGTACGGTCAGGGTGGCCAGGACCAGGGCGGTCAGGGCGGTGACCAGCCGTGGTACGCCAACAGTTCCTCCCCTGCTCCGTCTCAGCCGAAGCGAACCCGCTCAGGCTGGAAGACGGCGCTCCTGATCATCGTCGGCCTGATCCTGCTCATCTGTATCGGATCTATCGTCTTCGCGATCACGCCGTACGGTAGCGAGCAACTCGAGCGGCTCGGTACCTGGGCAGCCGAGGAGAGCACGCGTCAGGCGGGTGGATAGCCTGAGCGCTCTCGCGGAACGAAACAGCCCCGCTGGTGTATTACCGGCGGGGCTGTTTCGTTGCTATATGGTGTCGGCCGATCGCCCGAGCGGGATCATCCCCGCCACGGGTCCTGGCGAAATGATCTGGTTCTAGCGGTCGCCGAAGTCCGGCCGGCGACGGCTGTCGGCCGGGCGACCGCTCCGATCCTCACCATCAGTCTGCTGCGGTCGTGGAGCGAAGCTCTGCACATCCCGGTCGTCGCCGTAGCGACCGGTACCCGGGCGGTCCGGAGCCATGCCGCCACCACGTGGGCCACGATCCTCGTTCCCGCCCCGGTCGCCCCGGAAGCCACCGCCTCCGCCGCCACCGAAGCCACCACCACGGGGACCACGATCACCACCGGGTCCGCCACCGCCCGGACCTCCACCACGCGGGCCACGCTCCGGCCGGGCCTCCGGCATCTCACCAGTGATTGCCGCTCGCCGTGACAGGCTGATTTTTCCGTTCGGCGCGACGTCGATCACCATGACCTCGATCTCGTCGCCGACGTTAATGACGTCCTCGACCCGGTTGACCCGGATGCTTGGATCGTCGGACAGCTCGGAGATGTGCACGAGGCCGTCACGCCCGGGAGCAAGCTCGACGAAGGCTCCGTAGGGCATGACCGAGACGACCTTGCCCTTGACCTTGTCGCCCTTGTCGATCTTGAACTCCTGCGTCAGGCCGGCAATCTTCTGCAGGGCCCGCTCGACGCCGGCCTGGTTGGCGCCCGTGATCGACACCCCACCGTCATCGTCGATATCAATCTTGGTCTCGGTCTCTTCCTGGATCGAGCGGATCATCTTGCCGCCAGGGCCGATCAGGGCGCCGATCTTGTCAGGGTTGATCTTTACCCGCTTGACCATCGGGGCGTACGGCGACATCGTCTGGTTGGGCTGTGAGATGGTCTCGGCCATCTTGCCGAGGATATGCTGCCGGCCATCGTGGGCCTGCTGCAGCGCCTCGCGCATGATCTCGCTGGTGATGCCCTTGACCTTGATGTCCATCTGGATCGCGGTCACGCCATCGGCGGTGCCGGCGACCTTGAAGTCCATGTCGCCAAGCGCGTCCTCCATCCCCTGGATATCCGTCAGGATGGTGTAGGCGCCGGAACCGTCCGTGATCAGCCCCATGGCGACGCCGGCAACCGGGGCCGCCAGTGGCACGCCGGCGTCCATCAGTGCCATCGAGGATCCGCAGACACTCGCCATCGACGTGGAGCCGTTGGACGACACCACCTCGGAAACGAGCCGCATGGTGTAGGGCCAGTCCTCGATCGACGGGAGCACGGAGACGAGCGCCCGCTCGGCCAACGTCCCGTGGCCGATCTCGCGACGACCTGGACCACGGCTTCGGCGAACTTCCCCGACGGAGTACGGCGGGAAGTTGTAGTGGTGCATGTACCGCTTGTTCTCGGTCGGGATGATCCCGTCCAGCCGCTGCTCCTCGGCCGTCGAACCGAGCGTGACGGTGGTGATGACCTGCGTCTGACCACGGGTGAAGATGGCTGAGCCGTGCGTGCGCGGCAGGTAGCCGGTCTGCGACCAGATCGGGCGGATCTCGGTCGGGGTGCGGCCGTCCGGGCGAACCCGCTCGACGAGGATCCCGTTCCGGACCTCGGCCTTGAGCAGCGCGTCGAAGGCATCACTGGCGGCCTTGGCGTCGTAGAGCGGCGCGCCGGTCGACTCATCCGTCTCCTCGCTCAGCTGCTGCAACAGCGACTGCTTGAGGTGATTGGTGCCTTCCAGGCGAACGACCTTGTCCGGGTTGCGGACAGCGGCGCGGAGCTGGTCACCGATGATGGACTGGATCCGCTCCTGCAGCACCTCGTCGGTCTGCGGGGCGTTGAAGGCCCACTTCTCCTTGCCGGCCTGCGCCATGAGCTGCTCCTGCAGCTCGCAGATCCGGGCAATCTCGTCCTGTGCTGCCTCGAAGGCCGCGATCAACGTCTCTTCCGGGACGCGATCCGCCTCGCCCTCGACCATCATGATCGCGTCGGCGGTTCCCGCGACGACGATGTCCATGATGCTGTCCGGCATCTCGCTGATTGAGGGGTTGATGACCAGCTCGTCATCGATCAGGCCGACGCGGACGGCGCCGACCGGTCCCTGGAAGGGGAGCGGAGAGATGCAGAGTGCAGCCGAGGCGGCAATCATGGACAGGATGTCCGGGTTGTTCTCCTGATCGGAGGACATCACCGTATTGATGATCTGGACTTCGGCCCGGTATCCCTTCGGCCACAGCGGGCGGATCGGGCGGTCCGTCAGGCGGGCAGCGAGGATGGCGGTGTCGGTCGGTCGACCCTCACGCTTGATGAAGCCGCCCGGGATCTTGCCGGCAGCGTACATCTTCTCTTCGTAATCAACGGCCAGCGGGAAGAAATCCGCGCCGGGGCGAGCCTCGCGCTCACCGGTGACGGTACCGAGGATCATCGTGTCCCCGTAGCGAACCATCACCGCGCCGTGGGCCTGCTCGGCGAGCAGACCGGTCTCCAGCGTGAGGGTGCGGTCGCCCAGCTCCATCTCGAGCCGGGTTACCTGGGGACGAAAGGTGTCAGTCATAGATTGTCGATCCCTCATTACCCACGCCGCCCGATTCAATCCCGGCGTGCGGTGGGCTGTTCCGGCCTGTCCGTCGGACACCTGAGGGACTGGCGCGTGATGGCGAAGTCCCCCCTCACGCGCCAATTCCCCAGGTTCACGTCCCGTAGGGCCGGGTCGTCTGGCTCCGCTCAATTCGGACCGGAGCTGCGTCATGTCCGCGTCGCACGTGGACTGCCAGCATGGTTGATGCTAACAGACGAGCCCGGAGCGATGCGCTCCGGGCTGTCCGTATCCTGTCTGGTTTAGCACGTGCCGGCGCTTTAGCGGCGCAGGCCCAGCCGCTGGATCACCGTCCGGTAGCGGTCGATGTCCTTGTCGCTCAGGTAAGCGAGGAGCCGGCGGCGGCGGCCGACCAGCTTGAGCAGCCCGCGGCGCGAGTGGTGGTCGTGGCGGTGCTCCCGGAGGTGCGACGTCAGACCATTGATGCGCTCGGTCAGGATCGCGATCTGCACTTCCGGGGAACCGGTATCGCCCTCGTGCATCGCGTAATCCGAGATGATGTCAGCCTTCTGCTGCTGCTGAAGAACCATTGGCATATCCTCCAGTCGCGTCCCCATGCCAACCTGCGGACCGACGTTACATTGAATCCGACCGGGAATCCTAGCATATCGACCGGAATCACGGGGCATCGTTGGCACAGTCACCCGTGGGGCGTCGGGTACCATTCGATTCATCTATCGGACAGTCGAGACATCGGTCGGCGACCGGGCCGGGCTGTTCCCATCGCCAGCGGAATGGAGCGCAGTTTGGCCGAGAGCGGATCGCGACACGTCCTGGGTATCATCGGTGGCAGCGGCCTCTACGACATGCCGGACCTGGTCGAGCGAACAGAGCAGACGATCGAAACGCCATTTGGGGAGCCCAGCGACGCCGTCACTACGGGCCGTATCGGCGAACAGCCCGTCGTCTTCCTCTCTCGCCACGGCCGCGGCCATCGCCTATCACCGACCACGCTCCCCTACCGCGCCAACATCTACGCGATGAAGGCGCTGGGCGTCACCCATCTGCTCAGTGTCTCCGCGGTGGGCAGCCTCCGGGAGGAATACGCTCCACGGCACCTCTGCGTGCCGGACCAGCTGATCGACCGGACCGTTACCCGCGAGCGGACCTTCTTCGATCAGGGCGTCGTTGCCCATATCGGTATCGCCGACCCGTTCGAGCGAAATCTGCGGCAGGCGTTGCTCCATGCCGCCGGAGGGACCGGTGCGACCGTTCATGATGGCGGGACGTACGTCTGTATTGAAGGTCCGCAGTTCTCGACGCGGGCCGAATCCCATCTCTACCGATCCTGGGGCGCAAGCATCATCGGCATGACGGCGATGCCGGAGGCGCGCCTGGCCCGGGAGGCGGAACTGGCCTACGCGACGCTCGCCATGGTCACCGACTACGACGTCTGGCACGACTCCGAAGCGGAGGTCAGCGTCGCCGTGGTGGAAGGCAACCTCAAGGCGAACATCCAGAGCGCCATCGGCGTCATCGGCCGGCTGGTCGCTAACGGGCTGCCGCAGGTCGATGACCTCGTCGCCAATGGGCTGGGCGGTGCGCTCAACACCCGTCGTGAGGCCATCCAGCCGGCAGACATCGAGCGTCTCGGGGTGATCGCCGCCCGGTACCTCGGCTAGCAGGACGGACCATGGCTCAACCGGTCCCGGTCACACCCGGTGGCTCACGCCGACACTATCGACCAACGCTGCGGCTGACGGAGTTCCAGCTCCTGATCGCGCCGGCGTTGCTGACGATCGTCGGGCTGCTGACGATCTACCTGGCCCCACGCAATGACCTGCTCTGGTCCTGGGGCGATGTCTGGGTGAGTCTGGTTTACGCCGGTCTGATCGCCGGGGCAAGCATCGTCTTTGCCCTCGCCCGCCTCCGGGCTGACCAGATCGTCCTGCCGATCGTCGCGACCCTCGCGGGGCTGGGGCTCCTCATCATCCAGCGCCTTCAGCCCGATATCGCGGCGATCGAATCCGGCTTGGCGGGGATCGCGTCCCGGCAGGTCGCTTACCTCACGATCGGCCTGGTCCTGATGGTGGTCGTCGCGCTGTTCCGGCCGGCGATGCCACTCCTTCGCCGCTACAAGTACACCGCCCTCGTCGCATCGCTCGGGCTGCTGGCGGTCACCTTTGTCTTCGGCCAGGAGATCAACGGCGCCCGGCTCTGGCTGTCGTTCGGTCCCGTCCAGATCCAGCCGTCCGAGATCGTGAAGGTCACGCTGCTGGTGTTCCTCGCGGGTTACCTCGACGAGAAGCGCGACCTGCTCCGGGACAACTGGAAGGTCGGCGGACTGTCATTGCCTCCCCTGCCCTGGCTCATGCCGATGGGCCTCATGTGGGCAGCGTCGATCGCGACGGTGGTCGTGCTCAATGACCTCGGATCGGGCCTGCTGTTCTTCGGAATCTTCCTGGTGATGATCTACGCCGCGACGGGTCGTGGCCTCTACGTCGGGCTCGGCCTGGCCTCGTTCGCGATCGCCTGTGTCGTGCTGTTCCAGTTGTTCGGCCGGATCGCGATCCGAGTCCAGAACTGGCTGAACCCGTTCGTCGACCCCTACGACTCCGGGTACCAGCAGATCCAGTCGGACTACGCGATCTCTTCTGGCGGCATCTTCGGCACCGGGCTCGGGCTCGGGCAGCCGTACTTCGTCTCCCAGGTCCACACCGATTACGTGTTCGCGGCGTTCGGCGAGGAACTGGGTCTGCTCGGAACGATGGCGATCATCACCCTCTACCTGCTCCTCGTCCTGCGGGCGTTCATCATCGGACTCCGGGCCGACGACACGTTCGACCGGCTGGTAGCGGTGGGAATCGGCTCGATCGTCGCGATCCAGACGCTGATCATCCTCGGCGGCGTGCTCCGGGTGATCCCGCTGACCGGCATCACCCTTCCGTTCATCTCATATGGCGGCTCGTCACTCCTGACCAACTTCATCCTGGTCGGGTTGCTGCTCAACATCTCGGCCCGGCGCAGCCGGGGCTGACCGCGCTTGCCTCGGGAGGACCATGCCTCGTTCGATTCGCCTGTTCGCGCTTGCACTCTCCGCCGGTCTGATCGTCGCCGCCTTCGTCGTCGGTGGGGATCAGCTGAGCGATGCCCGCTGGCTGGCGGTCCTCGGGCTCGCCTGGGTGCTGCTCATGGTGGGACTCTGGGTCCCGATTCCCATAGGGACCGCGACCGAGCGGCGGACCGTGATCCGGCTGGGGACGACCTTCGCGGCCGCATTCGTGGTGCTCGGCGCCCAGTTGTTCCGCATGCAGCTGATCCGGAGCGATGCGCTCGCCAATCGGATCGAATCGGGCGGAGACGGCCAGATCATCTCCAACCCGCGACGGGTCGGACTTGGCCTGGCCGTCCGCCGCGGCGAGATTCTGTCGGCGGATGGTGCCACCCTGGCCGGGACTGAAGAGATCCCCCTGGGCTGGGGGCGGACCTATCCGGAACCGTCAGCGGCAAGCGTCCTCGGGTACTACTCTCCGCTGCAATTCGGCACGGCCGGTATCGAGCAGGCGTTCGACCGCGAACTGACCGGGGTGGAAACGGGCAACCCGTTCACGGAGGTCCGTGATGAGCTCCTCCATCGCTCCCGACAGGGAAACGACGTCATCCTGACGATCGAATCGGGACTACAGCGGCAGGCAGCCACATCGCTCGGCGGACGGGCCGGCGCCGCCGTACTGATCGAGGTCGGCACCGGCAAGATCCTGGCGATGGTGAGTAACCCCGCGCCGGACCCGGCCGCAATCTTCGCCGGATCCTACGACGAAACGGAGACGGCAGCCGACTACTGGGACGCCCTGCTCGAGCGGGACGACCGGCCGCTGGTCTCGCGCGCGTTGACCGGCCTCTATACGCCTGGATCCATCTTCAAGGTGATCACGTCCGCGGCAGCCATCGAGATGGGAATCGCCACCCCGGACACGGTCTACCTCGACGACGGTGTGTTGAACGTCTCCGGTCGCCAGATCATCGAGAACAACCGCCCCGACGACTCGGTAATCGAGTGGACATTGGAGGACAGCCTCGCCTGGTCGCTGAACGTCGTTTACGCCCAGGTCGGCCTCCAGGTCACCGCCGACGGGTTGCGAGACTACGCCAGGGGATTCGGGTTCGATGCCGCCATCCCGTTCGCTCAACCCGTCAGCCGGAGCCAGCTTGAGGGGCAGGAGGGCTTTCTTGACTCGCCTCCGGCCCTGGCAGACACGGCGTTCGGGCAGGGTGAGCTCCTCGTTACCCCCCTGCATATGGCCCTCGTCGCCGCCGGTGTCGCCAACGCTGGGCAGTTGATGCAGCCGCAGATCCTCGACCGGATCGTCGCGCCGGACGGTACGGTGATCCGCGAGGGACAGACGGAGGAGTGGCGACGAGCCATCCGGCCCGAGACGGCCGAGACGGTGATCGAGATGATGCGACACGCGGTCCGGACCGGTGTGGCGACGGGAGCCGCGATCGAGGGACTCGCCGTTGGCGGCAAGACCGGAACAGCCGAGATCGCTGGCCAGCAGCCGCATGCCTGGTTCATGGGTTTCGCCGGAACCTGGGCTGACGTTACCCCTCGGCACGCGGTCGCCGTCGTCCTCGAGAACGGCGGGTCCGGGTCGATCGCGGTCGCCCGCGACATCCTGCTCGCGGCCGCCGATCGGTAGTTGGTACGAAAGGCTCGTCCGGGCCAAAACCGGCGTAGCTGCGCGGTTTTCGGGCTGATAACCAATGGGAAGTGAGGGCGTAAAATGGTACAATTGCAGGGTGCCGAAAGGATCCGACAGCGGGCCATGCAGGGCCGGCGCCGCATCTTCGAGCGGCTCGTCGTACGGGCTGTGGATCAGCTCCCTCCGGAGATCCACGAGATGCTCGACAACGTGCAGATCGTGGTGGAAGACGAGCCGACCGCTGAGCAGCTGGACCAGCGCCAACCACAGGACGATCCATCCCGCCCGCCCGAGCTCCTCGGGCTCTACGAAGGCACTCCGCTGATCGATCGCTCCGTGACGGACGGGTTCCGTCTGCCGGACAAGATCACGCTTTTCCGGCTCCCGCTCGAACGAGCCACCCGCAATCAGTCCGAACTCGCCTGGCAGATCCAGGTGACCGTGGTCCACGAGATCGCCCATCATTTCGGGCTCGACGAAGACCGCATCGCCGAACTGGGTTGGGCCTGATACCCATCGATGGCTCAGGGCTCAGGAAGCTCGCCCGGCGACACGCCGGATCATGATCTCGATCCCGCTTCGGCACCGTCGGGCGCCACTCGGCCGTCATCCCGGACGCTCCAGGGCGTCACGTCAGGAGGGTCCTTTGACCTCAGCTCCCTCAACCTCCCAGAACAACGCCACCTACAGCGCCGAAAACATCCAGGTGCTCGAGGGCCTTGAAGCCGTCCGTCGCCGTCCGGGCATGTACATCGGCTCAACGGACCAGCGCGGCCTGCATCACCTTGTCCGTGAGATCGTCGACAACTCGGTCGACGAAGCTCTTGCCAAGCACTGCGACAAGATCGTCGTGACGATTGGCCGCGACAACATCATCACCGTCCGCGACAACGGTCGTGGCATCCCGGTGGACGTGCACAGCAAGCAGAAGAAGTCCGCGCTGGAAGTCATCATGACCGTCCTCCACGCCGGCGGGAAGTTCGGCGGTGGCGGCTACAAGGTGTCCGGCGGTCTCCACGGCGTGGGCGCTTCGGTCGTCAATGCCCTGTCCGAGTGGTGCCAGGTTCAGGTGATCCGCGAGGGCGATCCTGAAGGTGCCATCCACCAGCAGGAGTACAAGCGCGGCAAGCCGCTGAGCAAGGTCGCGATCGTCGGCCATGCCGACCCCGAGACGCATGGCACCACCACGCGCTTCCTCGCCGACACCAAGATCTTCACTGGCGGGCACGACTACAACTTCGACTCGATGGAGCAGTGGTTCCGCGAGACGGCGTATCTCACGAAGGGCCTCAGCATCACGCTGATCGACGAGCGCGACGACCGGGAGTCGACGTTCTACTTCGAGGGCGGCATCGTCTCCTTCGTCCGTCACCTCAACCGCAATCGCGCGGTGGTCCACGACAAGCCGTACTACGTCTCCCGCGAGGCCGAGGACTGGACCGTCGAAGTGGCGCTCCAGTACAACGACTCCTATGGTGAGTCGGTCCACTCCTTTGCCAACAACATCAATACGGCAGACGGTGGTACCCACCTCTCGGGCTTCCGCTCGGGCCTGACCCGGACGATCAACGACTACGCCCGGCGTAACGGCTTCCTTAAGGGTGACGAGAGCCTGACCGGCGAGGACGTCCGCGAGGGTCTGACGGCCATCGTCTCGGTCAAGCTGGCCGAGCCGCAGTTCGAGGGACAGACCAAGGGCAAGCTCGGCAACGCCGAGATGGCCGGGGCCGTCCAGAGCGTCGTCAACGAGTCGCTCGGCGCATTCCTCGAGGAGAACCCGCAGGTCGCCAAGCGGGTGATCGAGAAGTGTCTGACGGCTGCCCGGGCGCGCGAGGCCGCCCGCAAGGCCCGCGAGCTGGTCCAGCGCAAGGGCGGGCTGGAGAGCTTCAGCCTCCCGGGCAAGCTGGCCGACTGCTCCGAGCGCGACCCGGCCCGGTCCGAGCTCTACATCGTCGAGGGCGACTCGGCAGGTGGGACGGCCAAGCAGGGGCGCGACCGGCGCTTCCAGGCCATCCTGCCGCTCCGGGGCAAGATTCTGAACGTCGAGAAGGCCCGGCTGGACAAGATGCTCCAGAGCAACGAGATCCGGACGCTGATCACAGCCATGGGCACCTCGGTCGGCGAGCAGTTCGACCCGGCCCGCCTCCGCTATCACCGCATCATCATCATGACGGACGCCGACGTCGACGGCGCCCACATCCGGACGCTGCTGCTCACGTTCTTCTACCGGCACATGGAGCAGCTGATCCACGACGGCCGGATCTACATCGCCCAGCCGCCGCTCTACCGGGTGGCAAGTGGCAAGGAGCACCGCTGGACCTACAACGAGGAGCAGCGGGAAGCGGCGATCGCCGAGCTCGGCGGCAAGGCCGAAGTCCAGCGGTACAAGGGTCTCGGCGAGATGAACGCCGAGCAGCTCTGGACCACGACGATGGATCCTGACAACCGCACCCTGATGATGGTCACCATCGAGGACAGCATCCAGGCCAACGAGACGTTTGATATGCTCATGGGCAGTGCGGTTCCGCCGCGGAAGAAGTTCATTCAGAACCACGCCCGGGATGTCGTGAACCTCGACGTCTGATCCGGATGACGACCAGAGACAGACGCCGGCCGGGCCACCGGCCGGCGTCTGTGTGTTGCGGGAGGCTGCATGCGGATCGCGGTGGATGTGATGGGTGGGGACCACGGTCCCGCGGTGGTCGTGCCTGGAGCGCTGAACGCGGCCCGGTCACTCGGCGTGGCGCTTGCCCTGGTCGGTCGCGAGGCGGAAGTGCAGCAGGAGCTGGCTCGGCACCGTCACGAAGCGCTGGACATCACGGTGGTCCATGCCGAGGACGTCGTCGGCATGGACGAGCATGCTGCCACGGCGGCCCGGCGGAAGCCGCGGTCCAGCGTTGCGGTGGCTCTTCGTGAGGTCAAGGAGGGCCGGGCTGATGCGATGGTCTCGGCTGGCCACAGCGGCGCTGCCATGGCGACGGGCCTCATGGTGCTCGGGCGGGTCTCGGGGATCGAGCGGCCCGCGCTGGCGACCGTCCTGCCGACCCGGAATGGTCGTGTCCTGGTCCTCGATCTTGGCGCCGTAACGGATCCGCGACCCTCTCATCTCGTCGACTTCGCGCTCATGGGCTCGATCTACGCCCATGACGTGCTCGGGATTTCCGAGCCTTCCGTCGGTCTGCTGAGTAACGGCGAGGAGGATGGCAAGGGAAATCAGCTCGTCAACGAAGTCAATCCCCTCCTCCGGCAACTGAAGGGCATCCGGTTCCACGGCAACATCGAGGGCAATGACATTACCCAGGGCGTCGTCGACGTGGTGGTGACGGACGGCTTCACAGGCAATATCACGCTCAAAGTTGCGGAGGGGGCTGCGTCCCTGATCACGGCGGCGATCCGGCAGGAGGTTACCAAGACCTGGCCCCGGAAGATTGCCGCTATCATGCTCAAGGGGGCGTTCGACGGCGTCCGCAAGCGGTTTGACTACCGCGAGTATGGGGGCGCGCCGCTCCTGGGGATCAACGGCCCGGCAATCGTCGCCCATGGCCGTTCCGATGAGCGGGCGATCGAATCCGCGATCGGCGTTGCCCACCAGTTCGCCAGCGGAGGGACGATCGAGAAGTTCGCAACGATCGCCGAGAGCCGCAGGGCAGTCGTGTCAGCGTCCGGTACGTCGACGGCGACCTGAGCGGGCATGCCAGCATCCGAGGACAGACGAAAGGCCCCACCGGATTGCCGGTGGGGCCTTTCGTTCGCCGATTGAAGCGGGAGATTTACTCGTCGTCACCATTGACAGAACGCTTGAGCTGGGTGCCCGGGGTGAATGTCGGGCTCTTGCGGGCGGCGATCTTCATCGGCTCGCCGGTCTGCGGGTTTCGGCCATCGCGGGCGGGACGATCGACGACCTTGAACGATCCGAAGCCACTGATAGCGACATCGTCACCGCTGGCGAGGGTCGACTCAATCGTGTTGAAGACCGCGCTGACGACGCTCCCCGCCTGCGCCTCCGACAGCCCCGTCTCGTCCGCGACGCTCTTGACCAGCTCCTGCTTGCGCATTGCCTACTCCTGCATTTGGTCGGATGCCCATATGGCCATCCGGTTGGTCCGGGCCAACCGACCCACTTCGGGCCAGTGATCCTTAGCCTCTGCTCAGGTGACGTACGAGCAATCCGGATGCCAGACAGCGTTCGTACGCCGGTTCCTACGAGGTCAGCTTAGCGAATCGCGCCCGATTCCGCATCCGCTTTCGCACGTCCGTTGCCAGATCTCCGTTGGCGCGCGACTTCGAACAGGATGATCGAACCCGCCACGCCCGCATTGAGCGACTCGACTCCGCCAGACATCGGAATTCCGACGGTCCGCGTCGCCACCCGGAGCCCGACGTCGGTCGGTCCATCGGCTTCCGACCCGATGATCACCACGGACGGCTGTCGCCAGTCGATGGCGTCGTGGTCCCACTGTGCGTCCGCCTCCGCGACCGCGCGGATAGGGAACCGGCGCAGGTCGGCCTCGACCCGGTCGTCAATGGCTATGATCAGGAGACGGGCGTGCGCGCCCATCGCTGCCCGGACCACTTTCGGCGAGTACGGATCGACGGTGCCTGGCGAGGTGACGATCGCCGTGGCTCCGGCTGCTGCAGCCGAGCGGATGAGGGTACCCAGGTTGCCGGGATCACGGATACCGTCGAGCAGGACGACCAGATCCGCGTCAGGCGGGAGCTGCGGGTGTTCTGGTAATGGGAATAGTCCGATGATCCCTTGCGGGCTTACCGTGTCTGCGACATCGTCAAACAAGGGAGTTGCGACGATCCGGAGGTCGATACCCTCGGCGCTCAGGAGGTCCCGGAGATCCTTCCGGTCGGGCTCGTAATCTTCCCTGACGAGGATGACCCGGGGCTGTTGTCCAGCGGCAATGATGTCGGCCACGACCCGCTCCCCTTCCGCGAGATACAGGCGGGCAGCCTGGCGTCCCTTGCGGCGTGAGAGGCTACGGGCGAGTCGGAGAGTCGCGTTGTCGGGCGAAGTGATGAGTGGCATGGCGACCTGGCGGATATGGCGATGCCGCCGGGACCACGTCCCCGACGGCATTCACCTGGCAATCTCCTGTGCGACGGAATGTTCCGCGCTAGGAGAGCTGCGACTTGGCACGCTCGACGATCGCGCTGAACGCGGCGGCGTCACGCACGGCCAGATCCGCGAGGATCTTTCGGTCGACGGCGATCCCGGCCAGTGAGAGACCATGGATCAGCCGGCTGTAGGTCAGGCCATTCTGGCGGGCGGCCGCGTTGATGCGGATCACCCAGAGCCGGCGCATGTCACGCTTGCGTTGGCGGCGGTCGCGATACGCGTACCGCAGGGCCCGCATCATCGACTCGTGGGCGCGCTTGAAGAGGCGCCGGTTGGTCGCGCGGTGTCCCTTGACCTGCGCGATGACGGTCTTGTGGCGGCGGTGACTTGTCACGCCGCGCTTGACGCGTGCCATCTGTTGACTCCTTGGTGTTGGGCCGGCCGCCACCAAGCAAGGCGGCCATTATCGATTCTCTGGCTTGGACCAGGTCGGACTAACCGGACGAGCCTGTGGACTAGTCGAGTCCGTACGGGATCATCCGGCGGACGCGCTTCTCGTCGGCACCGCTGAGTGGCAACATGCGATCGAACATGCGCTTGATGCGCATGGACTTCTTGCGCCGGTTATGGCTCTTGTTGTGCTTCGTGCGCATGATCAGGCCCGTTCCGGTCACCTTGAACCGGCGCGCCGCGCCCTTGTGCGTCTTGAGCTTTTGCTTCGCCACCTGTTTCCTCATTCTGTCCGGCCTCGACAGGAGAATCACCGGCTAACGCCGTGTCTGCCTCACCTGCCGATTCCGCATTCAGTTCAGTCGCGGCCAGGAGTGCAGCGGCCATCGCCGTGTCCTCCTGCTCTGCCGCTTCCGTCGACTCGCTCGACCCTTCAGCCCGACGTCCGCTGCGCTCAGATTCGCGCTCCGCCATGCTCTGCTTCGCCTTGAGCGGCGCTAGGTGCATGATCATCGTCCGGCCTTCCATCCTGGGCGGAAGCTCGACCGTGGATTGCGTCTTCAGCTTCTCCCAGAGCGCGTCGAGCAGTCCCTTCCCGATGTCGGGATGGGCCATCTCGCGTCCCCGGAAGCGCACGGTGAACTTCACCTTGTCACCACCATCGAGGAACTTCGCGGCGGTCCGGGCCTTGGTCTCGAGGTCGTGGCCCCCGATCTTCGGCTGGATCCGGATCTCCTTGAGTTCAACGATGTGCTGATTCTTGCGCGAGTCGCGCTCGCGCCGGCTCTGCTCGTAGCGGAACTTCCCGTAGTCCATCATGCGACAGACTGGTGGTGCGGCATTGGGCGCGACCTCGACGAGGTCCACCCCACGCGATCGGGCCATGTCGAGGGCGTCACGTGTCGGCAGGATGCCGAGCTGGTTGCCTTCCTCGTCGATGACCCGGACTTCGCGAATGCGGATCCGCTCATTAACCCGTGGAGCTAGCGTTGGTCTGGTTATTGGTTGCCTCCTGGCACAGCGTCGTCCCAAGTTTGCCGCACAACAAAAAGACGCCGGTCATTCGACCAGGCGTGGGCGGCTGGGGTCGTCCACATAATAGTACCCACCGCCCGGCTGCCGGTCAACTTGGATCGCTGCTACGTGGCCGCGGTTCCGGGCCCGTTCGCCTCTCGAGCGGCGAGATACCGGCGTGTCGCGTGCTCGTCCTCCCGCAACTGCTCGACCATCGATTCCACGTCGGGAAAGTGCTCGTCGGGGCGCAACCGATGAAGCAGATCGACGTGCAGTGTGTGCCCGTACAGGTCACCGTCGAAGTCCAGCAGGTGGGTCTCCATCTGCCGGGCGCCCGTGTTCACCGTTGGTCGCGTTCCGACGTACGTCATGGCCGCTCGCGGTTCGGGCTCCCTGCCGATACTGGCAAGGCTGACGTAGATGCCGTCGGCGACTGGCACCAGCGACTGGTCCGGCATCACGTTGGCGGTGGGGAAGCCGATCTGCCGCCCATAGTGGGAGCTATGGACAACCGGACCGGACACGCGGAATGGCCGACCCAGGTACCTCGCGGCCTTCGCCGGATCGCCGTGGATAACCGCCTGTCGGATTGCCGAGCTGCTGATGACCTCGCCGCCATCACTTACACGCTCAAGTGCCCGAAACGTGTACCCGTGCTCCCGCCCCAGCTCCGTGAGCCGCTCGATATTGCCGGCCCGGCCGCGACCCAGCGCGAAGGCTTCTCCGGTCAGGATTTCGATCGGCGCCACCAGCTCGACCAACTCCGCGATGAATGCTTCCGCCGTCCGCCCCGAGAAGTCGCGCCCGAACGGGATCACGCAGACCTCGTCGAGGCCGCGCATGCCTAACCGATCCAGTTTCTCCCTCATCGAGCAGATCCGGCCGGGGAAAGCATCAGGACGCAGCACCATTGCGGGGATCGGCTCGAAGGTGATCGCAAGCGACCGCACCGCAAGCTCCCGCGCCCGGGCGACGGTCGTGTCGATCAGGTATTCATGACCGCGGTGCACGCCATCGAACGTCCCGATGGTGACCACCCGGGGAACGCGCGGCAGGTCATCCAGTCCGGTCACGAACGTCGTCTGGTTGTCCTGACCGTTGTCAGCCATCCGTTCCCCTCACGACCTTCCATGGCTGCAGCTTGCCGTCGGATGACCGACCGATCCCGAGCCACCCTCCGTCGGGATCGTACACCCGTAGGCGCGCATCGTCTGACTCGGGGATGGCCAGCGGCCGTCCGTGCGACCAGTCATCCAGACCATCCCCGGACACGACCAGGGCCGGCCAGTCCCGCACGATCTCATCCGGGTGGACCGCCACGTCCGTCCAGACATCTGCCGGCCCCTCCCCGAAGAGTTCGACAAGATTGTCCAGAGTCCAGCAATCGTCGAGCGTGAACGGGCCTGTTCGGGTTCGAACGAGGTCACTGAGATATCCGCCGCAGCCGAGTGCGCGTCCCAGGTCATGGGCGATGGACCGGATGTACGTGCCCTTGCTGCAGGTAATATCCAGGATCAGCACCGGCTCGTTCCACGCGACGACCTCGAGGTCGTGAATGATGACGGAGCGGGTTTCCCGCTCGATCGTCTCGCCACGCCTTGCCAGTTCGTAGAGTCGCTGGCCGTTGATCTGAATGGCCGAATGCATTGGTGGGACCTGCTCGATGGGACCACGGAAAGCATCAAGCGCCGCCGCGATCACACTCGCGTCAGGCAGGGTTCCGCCGTAGACCGACGTGACAACGCCGTCACCATCGTACGAATCGGTCTCGAGGCCAAGCGTGATCTCTGCCCGGTAAGCCTTGGGAGCATCGCTGAGGAACTCGACCACCTTGGTGGCGTCCCCGACGAGTACGGGAAGCACGCCGGTCGCGGCGGGATCAAGGGTCCCAGCGTGCCCGACGCGCTTCTCACCAGAGATTCGCCGGACGCGCCCGACAACGTCATGGCTTGTCCACCCGGCTGGCTTGTCGATAACCAGGATGCCGTGCAGACGTCCTGCTCCGGCGCGACGTCCTCGACTCATCGGCTAGTACGGGTTGATGGTGGGATCGTGCTGAGCGGTCGCCATCTCGGAGACTCGCTCGAGGAAGCGGGTCTTCTCCTCCACACCACCGACGATCGTGCATCCGGCCGCCCGGGGGTGTCCCCCACCCCCAAATTCGGCCGCGATCGCCGCGACATCGACGTCCGGAGGAAGGCTACGGAGGCTGACGCGCCAGCCGGTATCGTTGGCGAACAGGATCGCCGCGACCAGCGAGCCCTCGGTGCCCAACAGGAAGTTGACCAGGCCCTCAGCCTCGCTCGGGACTGCTCCGCAGTGGCGCATCATGTCGTCCGTCAGCGCCGTCCAGATTACAGAGCCGGTCCACTGGACCTCGCGCAGCGCGTGCTCCCAGAGGCAGACGCTGGAGCGCGGCTTGATGCGGAACAGTCCGTCCACGATCGGCTCAGGGTTGGCGCCGGCGTCGACGAGATCCGCGGCTGTGCGCATGGTCCTGGCGGTGGTCGCCGAGGTCCGCAGGCCGAGCGTATCGCCATAGATCCCGGCGAGCAGGCACTGGGCGATCGGCTGTCCGATCGGGACATCCCAGTGCCGGAGCAGCTCGGTGATGATCTCGGCCGTCGATGCCGCTTCCGGATGGACGATGTTGACCTTGCCGAACCGGTCGTTCGTGACGTGGTGGTCGATGTTCAACATGGGCAGCGAGCCATCGAGCCAGTCCGGGTGATCGGCTCCGAGCTTGCCCAGGCGGCGCCGGTCCGACGAGTCGGCGAGACACAGTCCGTCAAACTCCGGCACGTCGTCTACGCCGTAAATCAGCACGCGGTCGAGGAACGGCAGGAACTTCAGACTATGAGGTAGTTGACCATCGCTGATGATTGGCACGGCTTCGACGCCGAGGTGCTCCAGCGCGGAGCAGATGGCGATCGCCGAGGCAAGGGAGTCGGCATCCACGTTCTGATGGGTGGGAACGAGGACGCGCTCGCACTGCCGCATCAGGGCCAGCGCCTCTCGGGCCGTCTCCGGGTCGATTGACCACGCCGTCTCAGCCGCGTGATCACCCATCGACACGGTCTCCCCGTACATCTTCGGCGGGAACGGCGTCAGCAGCCCGTGCCCGGTCATCCTCATGGATGGAGTTGAGCGTCCGGGCGATCTGCTCGGCATGCTCCATCGAGCGGTCATCCCGGAATTCGAGTTCCGGGACGCTCCGGGTTCGCATCCGCGGCTTGAGGTGATGGCGGATGAACGACGCTGCGGAGCGCAGAGCCGCGAGCGTTTCGCGTCGCTCGTCCTCACTGCCCAGGACGCTGATGAAGACGCGCGCCTGACGCAGGTCCTCGGTGACCTCGACCTGGGTCACGCTGAAGAAGCCGACCCGTGGGTCGTCGACTTCCCGTCGGATGATGTCGCTGAGCTCCTCGCGAAGAAGCTCGGCAACCTGTAACGTCCGGCGGCTCATGGCTCACTCCTGGTCACCGGGCCGGCATGACGGCTCGCACCGTCACGCCGGCCACGGCCCGCTATCAGTTGCGCCCACCGACCGGGACGCGGGCAACTTCCTGGCGGTGATAGAACTCAACCTGATCACCGACCGAGAGGTCGTTGAAGCTCTCCAGGCCAAGACCGCACTCGTATCCCGCAGCGACTTCGCGGACATCGTCCTTGAAGCGTCGCAGCGAGCGGACGTTGCCCTCGTGCAGCACGGTACCACTTCGGAGCACGCGTGCCTTGCTGTTCCGGGTGATCTTGCCGTCCAGCACGTACATGCCGGCAACAACCTCGCCACTCGGCAGCCGGAAGGTATCGCGCACCTCGGCGTAGCCGTCGGTAACGTCCTCGAAGACCGGTGCCAGCAGACCCGTCATCGCCTGCCGGACCTCGTCGAGCAGGTTGTAGATCACGCTGTAGAACCGGATGTCGACCCCGGCAGTCTGGGCGGCGCGGTTGGCGGCCGCGTCCGGCCGGACATTGAAGCCGATGATCGACGCGTCCGTCGCTGACGCGAGGCTGACGTCGGACTCGCTTATCCCGCCGGTGCCGGCGTACAGCACCGTCAGAGAGACCCCCTGCGAGACATCCTCGTTCAGCTTGAGCAGCGAGGACTGGATGGCACCCAGCGACCCGCTGACATCTGCCTTGAGGATGACGCGCATCTCGGCCGTAGCGCCTTCCTGCACCTGGCTATACAAGTCATTCAGGCGTGTCGGACGATTCTCCGTCAGCGCGACCAGACGCTGCTGGGCGGCGCGCTGCTCCGCGACGGCACGGGCGGACTTCTCGTCCTCGTAGTACTCGAAGCTGTCGCCCGCCTGCGGGACGTCCAGCAATCCGAGGACCTCGACCGGCGTGCTCGGACGCGCGTGCCGCGGCTTGCGACCACGGTCGTCGAACATCGCCTTCACGCGGCCATAGGTTGCCCCGGCGACGATGAAGTCGCGCAGGTTGAGCGTCCCCTGCTGGACCAGCAGCGACGCGATCGGACCACGATTGCGGTCGACCCGCGCTTCAATGACGGTCCCCTGTGCCGGGCGGTTGGGGTTGGCCCGGAGCTCGTTGACGTCCGCGACGAGAAGGATGACCTCAAGCAGGTCCTCGAGTCCCAGCTTCTCGCGGGCCGAGACCTCGACGAACGGGACGTCGCCGCCCCACTCTTCAGGAATCACGCCGAAGTCGGACAGCTGCTGCCGGACCCGATCGACGTTGGCCGACGGCAGATCGATCTTGTTGACCGCCACCACCAGCGGCACCTTGGCCGATCGGATGTGGGCGATCGCCTCCCGGGTGGTCGGCATCAGTCCGTCGTCAGCCGCGACCACGAGGATCGCAACATCCGTCATCTGTGCACCGCGGGACCGCATGGCGGTGAACGCCTCGTGTCCGGGGGTGTCGAGGAACGTGATCTTGCGACCGTTCTTTTCGACCTGGTACGCACCGATGTGCTGGGTGATGCCGCCAGCCTCACCCTCCGCAACCTTGGCCGACCGGATGGCGTCGAGGAGTGACGTCTTGCCGTGATCGACGTGGCCCATGATCGTCACGACCGGCGGGCGGGTCGTCGATTCCGGGTCGGCGTCGTTGGCTTCCTTGCGCTTCTCGAAGTCGCCGGAATCAGCGACGACGATCTCCTGGGATTCCTCGAAGGTTTCCCAGCCGAGGGCAGTGGCGACCTTCTGGGCGTTCGAGAAGTCGATCTGCTGATTGACGTTCGCCATGATGCCGATCTTCATCAGCTCCTTGACGACTTCAACCGGATTGACATCGAGCAGCTCACCGAGATCCTTGACCGCCAGGACGGGCGGAAGGGCTACCGGGTGGCGCTCGACGGGCGCTGCCCTGCGAAGCGCCACGGTCCGTGCGGCACCACCACCACCGCGACCACCACGGCCAGCACCGCGACCGCCACCGCGTCCACCACCGCGTCCACCGGGCCCACCGGGCCCACGACGTGCTCCACCTACCGTGTTCACCATAGACGTGTTGTCCTTTCGTTACCGGTTCCGCGCGGTCGTGCCCGATTGCTCGGGCAGGGTTGCCATGTGCTTGATCATCGCCTCGCGCGCGGCCTGGTCAATCTCGATTTTCAGTGCCCGGGACAGCACAGGCGTTGCCAATGCCTTGTCCCAGCACGTCCGCTGCGTGCAAAGGTACGCCCCGCGGCCGTTCCGCTTTCCACTCGGGTCGATCTGGACCTCGCCTTCCGGCGTCCGGACCAGACGGGTGAGCGTGCGCTTGGCGTCCTTGTCACGGCAGGCGACGCATGTGCGCTGCGGGACGTGCTTCGGACGCCGGGGCTGTTGCCGGCTCGGTTCCGGCCGGGAGGGCTGAGGGCCGAGCCGTGGGCGGTCGACGATGATCGCCGTCGAATCGCCCTGGTACTCCCTGGTCTGATCGGGCTCCGTCTCACGTTCCATCGGTGCCCCCTCTCTGTCTGCGTTGTAGTGATCCGTGATGGAAGGCGTCCGACGCCCTCCCGGTTAGCCAACTACTGAACCGTGACCGGGTCGTCGTCGAGCGACAGCTCGACCCCGGTCATCGCGTCGAAGCGGGCGCGGAGTTCGCGGTTGTAGTACACGTCCACGCCGCTACCCATCATCTCGACATCGACGCTCATACCGACCAGTTCCTCGGGAAGTGGCCCGAATCGCTTGCCCTGAACATCGATGCTCGCGTCGGCCCGGACGAGCGCCGGGCGGCGCCCGATCCAGCCGAAGTCCATCGGGGACTCATCAACGGCGGCTCGTGCCTGCCGCAGCAGGTCGCCCCCACCCTCGAACAGCGCCTCGGTGTCCTTGATGTCGATCTTCCAGCCCGTGAGCTTGAAGGCAAGGCGGGCGTTCTGCCCTTCCTTGCCGATCGCCAGGGACATCTGGTCGCTCGGGACGATAACCGTCGCGACCCGGTGCTCTCCATCTTCGCGCAGCGTGACGTTGCTCGGCTTGGCCGGACTGAGGGCGTTGGCGATGAACGTGGCGGTATCGGCCGACCACTCAATCACGTCGATCTTCTCGCCGTACAGCTCATTGACGATGTTCTGGATGCGAACACCACGGACACCGACGCAGGAGCCAACGGGATCGACATTGGCCTGGCGGGCCGTGACGGCGACCTTGGATCTCAGCCCCGGCTCGCGGGCAACGGCCATGATCTCCACGGCGCCACTGAAGATTTCGGGGACCTCCAGCTCGAACAGGCGCCGGATGAGCGCGGCGTTGGAGCGGGAGACGATGAGCTGTGGGCCCTTCGCCTCCTTGTTTACCTCGACCAGCATCACCTTGAGGCGCTGGCCGGTCCGGTAGCGCTCGCTCTGGACCTGCTCCCGGGCTGGCATGACCGCCTCGGCCTTACCCAGCTCGACGATCACGGCCCGGCTGTCCGCCCGCTGGACGGTGCCGTTGAGCAGTTCGCCTTCCTTGTCGTGATACTCGTTCCAGACGGTCTCGCGCTCATAGTCGCGGATGCGCTGCAGCACGACCTGCTTGGCCGTCTGGGCAGCGATCCGGCCGAAGTCCTCCGGAGTCGCCTCGTACTTGATCTCCATGCCGACTTCGACATTTGGATTGCGCTTCAGCGCCTCGGACAACAGGAGATCGTTGACAGGGTCGACGATCTCCTCGACCACGCGCTTGTGGACGAACACCCGGATGTCGATCGTGTCCTCGGCGGTCGCGGCGGCCCGGCCACGCGGAGCGGGCTTCGCCGTGGTGCTATCGACGAACTCGATCGAGACTTCCTCTTCGCTGTTCGCCATCTTCTTGTAGACGGTCTTCAGGGCGTGCTCGATCGCCTGCTCGACGGCTTCGCGCGGGATACCCCGCTCGGCCGCGATCTGGGCGATGGCAGTACGGAAATCGGTTTTCACTGACGCCCCCCTATCCTCCCGCGGCTCCATCCGGCCGCAGCGGACTCGGATCTGAATTGGAGCGAGACTGAGCCGCGCGGGGACAACAAAGAGCGCGGGCCGTGGACCCACGCTCGTCCATAATCGCTTGGTTCCTTCGTAGATTATACCATTCGGCGCGCTTTTCCGGACGCCGGGCGACGTGTCAACGCCCAACCAGGGCTGCACGGTCCAGATTGGACCGTGTAGCGGGTACGCTGGCACGAGCCTCATCGCCCGATTCACTGTCTGCCAAACAATTGGGCTTGGTATCGATCCACTCCGCACCCTGATACACTCCGGAGTTGTCCGTGCGTCGCGTTACTCGACGCCACGGGTCCGGGGGCTGCCGGAGGAATCATGGAACAAACATCGGTCCGGACGTGGCTGCGTCCAGGGATGTCCGTCAAACGGTGGGCTGGTTTGCTCGTCGTTGGCGTCCTGCTGGCGAGCCTGTCGGTCGCCATGGGGATCGCCTGGGTCTACCGCACATTCGACCTCCCGTCGGGATTCACCCACCTGGTCCAGCTCGCGACCCTGCAGGCCGTACCACATCCAATGCGTGGACTGTTTCTGTTCGGTCTGGGGCTGGCGGTACTCGGGTACGCCGTCTGGCGGATGGTCGTCTCGATTGTCACCCCCCTCGTCGCGCAGGGAGCCCGCCGGTCCAGCGTCGCCGAGATCGTCGCTGAGGCGCGCTTCGGCAAGACGCTCCCCGAACTCAACGTCGTCGTGATCGGTGGCGGGACCGGGCTCTCGACCGCCCTCCGTGGACTGAAGCACGCAAACGTCGGCATCACTGCGATCGTGACGGTGACCGATGACGGCGGCAGCACCGGGCGCCTCCGGACCGACTTCGACATGCCGGCTCCCGGTGATATCCGGAACTGCATCGTGGCCCTCTCGGACGCGGAGTCAACCGTTGGCAAGCTGTTCAACTACCGATTCGAGCGTGAGAGCGCGACCCTCGGCGGGCACAGCTTCGGCAACCTCTTTATCGCGGCGCTCACCCAGGTGACCGGCGACTTTGAGCAGGCTGTCATCGAGTCCGGCCGCGTGCTCGCGACGCATGGACGCGTGCTCCCTACGACACTCGAGGACGTCCGGCTGGGCGCCCGGCTCGTGGACGGGACCATCGTTACCGGCGAGACGTCCGTTGGCACCAGTCCCGTCCCTATCGACCGGATCTTCCTGGACCCCGAGCGGCCACGGGGCTACGAGCCGGCCATCTCGGCCATCCTTGGAGCCGACCTGATCGTGCTCGGCCCGGGCAGCCTTTACACCAGCGTCCTTCCGAATCTGCTCGTGGACGGAGTACGCGAGGCAATCCGCTTCTCCCGCGCACGGACTGTGTACGTCTGCAACGTCGCCACCCAGCAGGGCGAGACCGACGATTACGATGTCGCCGATCATGTGCGCGCGATCGTCGCCCATCTCGGGGACCACACGCTCGACGTGGTCCTTGCCAACGGTGAGCCAGTCGCCACCGAGGCCGGGAGCGGCCCGGTTGCGGTGGTCGCGAGCAACGCGCGCACGGTCAACGGTGTCGAGCTGGTCACGCGTGAGCTGGTCGACCCGACCAACCCGTTGCGCCATGACCCTGATCGGCTGGCAGAGGCCCTGATCGAGCAGGCCCGGCGTCCGCGGATGTCGGCCAAGAGTCCCCAGGTCGTTGGCCAGCGCTCCGCCTGATCCCGAATACGTGATCGACATCCGACTGCCCCGTCACTGGGAGACCTGTGACGCGATCAACGCAAGGGCACGCTTGGTCAGATAGTGGCGTGCTCCGCATGGAGGAACTTCGTGGTCTACAGGGTTGGTATCAACGGCTTCGGCCGCATCGGCCGCAACGTGTTCAAGGCGATCGAGAAGAGCGGCTATTCCGACCTGTTCGAGGTCGTCGCCGTCAACGAT
Organism: Thermomicrobiales bacterium; assembly: GCA_035944555.1. GTDB lineage: Bacteria > Chloroflexota > Chloroflexia > Thermomicrobiales > UBA6265 > CADCWK01. The sequence continues at coordinate 298,021 of DASZAY010000009.1, read as the reverse complement.
CTCAGTCCGAACGAGTCACTCGCCCACCTGCTCAAGTACGACTCCACGTACGGTCGGTACGATGCGGACGTGTCGGCGACCGAGGACGAGATCATCGTTAACGGCCGCACGATCCAGGTGCTCTCCGAGCGTGAACCCGCGAGCCTCGGCTGGGGTGATCTCGGGGTCGACCTGGTCATCGAGTCGACCGGCCGGTTCACCGATGCCGAAGGCGCTCGCGGACACATCACCGCCGGCGCCAAGAAGGTGATCATCTCCGCGCCCGCCAAGGGCGAGGACATCACCATCTGCCTCGGCGTCAACGAGACGTCGTACGATCCAGGGTCCCACTCCATCATCTCCAACGCCTCCTGCACGACCAACTGCCTTGCGCCGGTCGCCAAGGTTGTCCTCGAACAGTTCGGGATCAAGCGGGCACTGGTCACGACGGTCCACTCCTACACGGCTGATCAGGTCCTTGTCGACGGTCCGCACAAGGATCTCCGTCGGGCCCGCGGCGCCGCCCAGAACATCATCCCGACCACCACCGGAGCGGCGAAGGCGGTCGGACTCGTCCTGCCCGAGCTCAAGGGCAAGTTCGATGGCTTCTCCCTGCGCGTCCCGACGCCGACCGTGTCGATCATCGACCTGGTCGCCGAGACGGAGAAGCCGGTTACCAGCGAGCAGCTCAACGAAGCGTTCCGGCAGGCCGCCGATACGGACGCCCTTCGCGGCATCCTCGCCTACACCGACGAGAAGCTCGTTTCCAGCGACTTCCGCCAGGACAGCCACTCCGCAGTCGTCGACGGGCCGTCCACGATGGTGACCGGCGACACGCTGGCCAAGGTCGTCGCCTGGTACGACAACGAGTGGGGGTATTCCTGCCGCGTTGCGGACCTGACCGCGCTGATCTGCGAGGCCGGCTTTCCCGGGTAATCACCACCCCAGCTCCGACCTATCCCAGTCCGGAGGAAACCGATGAGCAGGCGATCGATCGCCGGACTCGACGTGGCGGGCCGTCGAGTGCTCGTGCGCCTCGACTTCAACGTGCCGCTCCAGGGCACCACCATCACCGACGATACCCGGATCCGGGCCCATCTCCCCACCATCCGGGATCTGGCGGACCGCGGTGCCCGCGTCGTGCTGATGAGTCACCTCGGCCGGCCCAAGGGAACGCCGAAACCCGAGCTCTCGCTGGCTCCGGTCGCCGAGCAACTTGGAGACCTGCTCGACCGGCCGGTCGCGTTCGTGCCGGCGACCATCGGGCCGGAGGCCCGGTCCGCCGTCGACAGGCTCAACGATGGTGACGTCCTGCTCCTCGAAAACCTGCGGTTCGACGGGCGGGAAGAGGCGAACGACGGCACCTTCGCCGGAGAGCTCGCCGCGCTCGGCGACATCTTTGTCAACGATGCATTCGGAGCGGCACACCGGGCGCATGCGTCGACCGTTGGAGTCGCAGAGCTGTTGCCCGCGTACGCCGGTCCCCTCCTCCTTGGCGAGGTGGAAACGCTCTCGAGGTTGATCGAGTCACCCGAGCATCCATTCATCGCAATCCTCGGTGGCGCCAAGGTCAGCGACAAGCTGGCAGTCATGAGCAACCTGGTCGGCAAGGTCGACGTGATGCTCCTCGGTGGAGGCATGGCGAACACCCTGCTGCTCGCCCGCGGTTATGACATTGGCAAGTCCCTGGCGGAGCCGGACTTCCTTGACCGCGCCCGGACGCTTCTCGAAGAGGCAACCGACCGGGGCACCGAGATCGTCCTGCCGACCGATGCCGTCGTCTCCGACCGGATCGATGGCGAGGGGACGGTCGCGCCCGTTGATGAAATCCGGGCAGATCAGGCGATCTTCGATATCGGTCCCGCGACCCTTGATGACTACCGCCGCCGCGTCGCCGGAGCTCGCCTGATCCTCTGGAACGGACCAATGGGCGTAGCGGAGCGGCCGGCGTTTGCCGCTGGCACGCGCGGACTCGCGGTGGCCGTGGCAGACAGTCCCGCCACGTCGGTGGTTGGGGGCGGAGACTCGATCGCTGCCCTCGCCGCGGCCGGTCTGACCGACCGGATCACGCACGTCTCGACCGGGGGCGGTGCGTCGCTGGAATTGCTCGAAGGCAAGGAGCTTCCCGGGGTGATGGCGATCCCCGAGCGCTGAGCGGGGCCGTTGCTCGCGGGCGGCAAGCGTCCAGGGACGTTTGCCGCCGGAAGTTTGGGGTGGTACCGTTCGACGCCACGCGAGTGCATGAAAAACCGGGCCGGCGACAGGCGACGGCCATGGCGTGACGACTTTGGCGGGAACGGAGCGGACGGTGGACAACGCGGTCAGTCTGGCAGTCATCGTCATCTCGATCGTCCTGATCGCGGTGATCCTGATGCAGACCAAGGGATCGACCTTCAGCGGCGCCTTTGGCGGTGACACGGGATCGATCAACCGGACGCGTCGGGGCGTCGAGCTCCGGCTGTTCCAGTTCACGATCGGCATTGCCGTGCTGTTCGTGCTCCTTGCCCTCTGGAGTTCGTTCGTCAACTAGGTCAACGTCGGACCGGTACCGTGTGCGACCGCCGGTCAACACGTATACTTCCCCTGTCGCACATGCAGTTGCACACCTCTCTTCGAGAGGAGGGTCTCAATGCCTTCACTTGGTCCCACAGAGCTGATCATCATCCTTGTCATCGTCGTCCTGATCTTTGGCGCCAGCCGGATCGGGGACATCGGTGGAGCCCTTGGTCGCGGTATCAAGGAGTTCAAGGAAAACACCCAGGACGACAAGAAGCTCGATGCGGGCAAGGCGGATGATTACGTCACCCCGACGTCGACGACGACCGTCACCCGCCGCGAGGAGCCGGTTCGCACCTCCTCCAGCCAGCAGGTCCGGGCCGACGAGGTCTAGTCTTCCCCTGGCGACAAACTGAAGACTGATCTGGGGGGCCTCGAAGTGATTCGAGGCCCTTCGGCGTTTTTCGCCGACGTTCCCGGATGCCGACTCACCAATGGTAAGAGGGCCGGGTCAGGTGTAGAATTGACGTTGCCCCGACCCGATCGCCATCGTCTGTCCAGCGGTGCCTGTCGGGGACGGCTGCACGAATCGTGCGCATCGCTTCGACGAACCACCTCTCAAGCATGCACGCACCGAAAGGGATCCGGGATGATCGAAACGGTCGTGGAAAGCATCCGGGTGAGTCTCGTCACTCAGACCCGAGTCGTCATCCTCAAGGAAGTCGGGGGAGATCGTCATCTTCCGATCTGGATCGGGGCCTACGAGGCCGAAGCTATTGCCATGGAGTTGCAGGGCGTGACCGCGTCCCGCCCTCTCCCCTATGACCTCATGCGCTCGATCATCACGGACCTTGGTGCCGAAGTCGAGCGAATCGTCATCTCCGCGGTCATCGACGAGGTCTTCCACGCCCGCGTGGTCGTCCGTCGCAACGGCGAGCTGACCGAGATTGACTCCCGGTCCAGCGACGCCATCGCGCTCGCGGTACGGGTCAAGGCTCCGATCCTCGTCGCCGACGAGATCATGGAGCAGGCTGGCGTGGAAGTGGATGGCGACGCGGACGAGGCGGAAACGCCCGGACCGGTCGCGTCGTCCCGGGCCAGTTCGACGGAATCCAGCACCCCTGCCCCTTCCCAGCCGACCCCGGCCGAGGAAGAGAAGCTGTCCGTTTTCCGCGACTTCATCAACTCGCTGGACCTGGACGACTTCGACAAGCGTCAGTAGATCGACAGGAGTGCGGCGGGTAGTACCGAGGGCACGTTTCTGGCTCTAGCGCAACGTATTGCCCCGCCCGTCGCATCGGAGACACCATGGAATCACCAACTCCCGAAGGTCACGTCAAGCAGGTCGTTCTCGACCGACTTCCCCGGTGCGCGGTCTGCCACAGCCCATACGACGAGGACGACATCAACGTCGTCTCCAGCAAGCGTGACGTCTGGATGATGGTCGTCGAGTGCGAGGTGTGCCACGCCCGCAACTTCGTCGCGGCCGTCCTCAAGGACGGCGACCCCGACCAGGCCAAGGTCGCGCTGCAGAAGATGTCCGAGGACGTCCGCAACGGGATGACTCCGGGCGTCCACGAGTCCTTCGCCATCGAAGCACCGGCGCCGGCCGGACCTCCGGTTTCGGCCGGAGATGTCGTTGACATGCACACGTTCCTCAACGACTTCGATGGTGACTTCAAGCGATTGTTCACCAGCGGATCCGACGTCAGGGGTTAGTCTGATTTCGCAATGGGGCGCTCACCTTTCGAGGTGGGCGCCCCGTTGCCGTTTTCCCGGCACTGGCGGAGCGGCACGGCGGTCCCTGTTTGCGTTGCCTTCGGACCTGCCGCCGCCTAAACTTACCGATGATTGTGATATCTCTCACAGGCAAGTCCCGGCACCTCGCCGGGAAGCCGGTGTACCGAGATGGCGCCGGCAAGAGGGAGCGAGAACCGTGGCCAACGTGCACACATCCACCATCGACCTCGATGTCGTCCGGGAGATGATGTCGCACATCACCTACAGCGATCATCAGGAAGCCCAGGAGCTGATCCTGTTCGCGCTGCAGGAGATCAACGAGCGCTTCGGCTGGGTCAGTCTCGAAGCCGCCGAGATCGTCGCCGATCACCTCGGCACGACCGTCAATCGGGTCTATGGGCTGCTTACCTTCTATGCCGATTTCCGAACCGCTCCCCGGGGCGAGAACTTCATGCTGGTCTGCCACGGGATGTCCTGCTATGTCGGCGGCTCAATGAAGCTGGTGCAATCACTCAAGGATCGCCGCGGGATCAGCGACGGCCAGACGACGGCCGACGGCAAGCTGACGATTCAGGTCGTCGATGGCTGTCTCGGCGTCTGCGATCGGGCTCCGCTGGTCAGTCTCAACCACGAGATTCACGGCAATCTCACCGTCGAATCCCTCAATTCCCTGCTCGACCGGGTGCTCGCCACTCGCCGCGAGGAGACCGTCCGATGAGTCACGCTCCAGCACCTACGACTACCCTGCCCGTCCTCCGATCGAAGGAGGACTTCCTCGCTTTTCGTGAGCGCTGCATCGCCCGCTGGTCGGCGCTGGAGAATCACTCCGGCCGCGTGATCTCGGTCGGATTAGATTCGTCGTCGCTGGGCAAGGGGGCCGCTGAGGTCCTGGCCGCCTGCGAACGGGAACTGGCCGGGACCGGCGACATCGTCCGCAAGACGTCCGGCAACGGTGCCAACTGGATGGAGCCGTGGGTCGAGATTCGCAATCCCGGCCAGTCGCCCATCCTCTATGGCAACATCGCTCCGGCTGACGTCCCGGCACTCCTCCGCGGCGAACTCGAGGACCGTGCCGTCGGAGTCCGGGGAGATGGACCGATCGGCGATATCCCGCCGCTGCACACGCTGCCGTTCTTCCGCCACCAGAAGCGCATCCTGCTCCGCGACGTCGGCGTGATCGATCCCGACTCCATCGAGGACGCCATTGCTCATGGCGCCTACTCCGGTCTCTTCCGCGCCCTGTTCGAGCTGTCGCAGGATGAGGTGATCGAAGAGGTCACCAAGGCGACGCTCCGGGGGCGTGGCGGGGCCGGCTTCCCGGCCGGGATCAAGTGGGCCTCCGGCAAGCGGGCCCGCGCCCGCCCGAAGTACGTCGTCTGCAACAGTCACGAGGGTGAGCCGAACGTCTACAAGGACCGGCGGATCCACGAGGGCGATCCGCACCGCATCCTCGAAGGCATCCTGATCGCCTGCGTCGCGGTCGGCGCGGACATTGGCTACAACTACATCGGCGGTGAGTACCCGCTCGCGATCGAGCGGTTCCGGAAGGCGGCCGCCGATGCCGAAGCCCTGGGGCTGATCGGCAAGGATGTTCTCGGCTCGGGCAAGAGCTACGGCTTCCGGCTCCGGACCGGTGGCGGTGCCTACGTCTGCGGTGAGGGCTCGGCGCTGATGTACTCCATCATGGGTGTGCGCGGACAACCCCGGACAAAGCCACCCCGCTCCGTCGAGGAAGGGCTCTGGAAGCGGCCCACAGTCGCCAACAATGCCGAGACGCTGGCGAACATTCGCGACATCGTCCTGAACGGCGGCGACTGGTACGCCGCGATGGGGAACGGCAAGAGCACCGGGACCAAGCTCGTCACTGTCATGGGACCTGTCAAGCAGATGGGCCTCGCCGAGATCGAGATGGGCCTGCCGTTCCGGACGCTGATCGAGGACACCTGGGGCGGGATGCGCGAGGGGCACACCTTCAAGGGCATCCAGACCGGGGGCGTTTCAGCTGGCCCGCTGCGGGACAAGGAGCTGGACGTCCCGGTCGATTTCGACTCGATGGCCGAGTTCGGCGGTATGCTCGGCTCCGGTGGATTCGTCGTCTACGACGAGAACACCTGCGCGGTCGATTTCGCCCGCTACATGATGGCGTTCAACCGCTACGAATCCTGCTCGAAGTGTGTTCCCTGCCGCCTGGGGAATCCGGCCCTCATCGAGATCATCGACCGGATTCGACTGGGTCGCGGCTCGGAAGCGGATCTCGCGCTGATCGAGCGGACCAGCAAGCACATCATCGAGCTCTCGCTCTGTGGCCTTGGCCAGGTCGCGCCGATGCCGTTGCTTGGCATGATCCAGCACCACCGCGAGGAGTTCCTCGAGCACATCCGCGACGGCGTCTGCCGGTGTGGCACCTGCCCCATCACCCCGGGCGAGGTCGCGATCGCGGCTGACTGATGCCGTCTGGTGAACCCGGAATACAGATAGAGAAGCCGGTCCGGAATGGTTTCCGGACCGGCTTCTCTGTCTTGTGGTATTGCCCGGCAACCCAACGGTGTAATCCATAGCCGGGCGAAGAGGCCAGACCGCCTCAGTTTGATAATCCAGACGCCGTCAGGCCAGAGACACGACCTGTCCAACACCTCGCTCGGCTGCAAGATCTAGTGCCCGACGACCGACGACCATATCTTGGACCGCGTTTCCGACCGACTTGAAGAACGTCACCTGCTGGTCGTCCGTCCGGCCGGGGTGATCGCCGTTGACGAGCTGACCAAGTTCCACCGTGACGGCGTCCGGTGAGAGCTGGCCTTCCCGGATCGGGATGGCGAGATCGCCGGCCTCCTCGAGAGCCGCTTCCACCTGGTCCACCACGACGAGTGCCCGGACGACCGTATCGGCCGGGATCTCCTGCATGGCTGGCGTATAGGCGCCGACGCCGTTGATATGCGTTCCCGGGCGGACGTCGGCGTCATTGAACACGGGCACGCGGGATGTCGTCGCGGCACAGATGACGTCGGCATCGCCGGCGGCTGTGCGGTCGGTCGTCGTCTGGACAAGCCCGGCCAGTCGCTCGTCCCGGACCGCTAGTCTCTGGGCGAAGCTGTCCAGCCGCGCCTGATCGCGTCCGACTACAACGATGCGCTTCAGATCGCGGACGGCACCGACGGCGAGCGCCTGGGTGATGGCCTGGGCACCGGAACCAAAGAGGACAAGCGTCGTCGCGTCCGGCCGGGCAAGCCGTTGGGTCGCAGCACCGGATACTGCTCCCGTCCGCATGGCCGTGATGCTCGTCCCGTCCAGGACACCAAGTGGTTGCCCCGTTTCCGGGTCGACGATCAGGACGGTCGCATGGATGAGCGGGAGATTCCGGGCGGGATTGTCAGCGGCCACCGTGACGAGCTTGACGCCGAGGGCCCGAGCGGCTGGCACCGTCGCGGGCATCGTCAGGGCATCGAGCCGGGAGGCGTCGAGGTGGATCCCGGTACGCAGTGGTGCCTGAGCCCGGCCCGCGCTCAACTCGCCGAAGGCGGTCGCCATCAACTCGATCGCGTCCGACATCGAGACGAGTGACCACACATCCGACGCGCCTATGATCCGCATATACCCGTTCTCCCTGTCGAGGACCAGACACCCTTTGCCGCATTCTATCCGGCGTCGCGGTATGGGGGCGGTGTACACTTGGCGCCCACGGTCGCCTCGCGGTCGTCAGTCGCCGTGCCCGGTTCCCGCGGTCCAGACCGCCCGGTCCACGACGCCCATCCGTCTATCCCCTGGGGCCCATGCCTGATCCATCCCTGAATCGTCGGCTCGATCACCACGCCCGCCGCTCCGGCTTCGCGATCGGCGCGTCGATGGCTGTGACGATTGCGCTCCTGATCGGCGGTTTCGTCTGGCTGTTCGCGACGATCAACCCCTACCTGAGCGACTTCATCGGTGCCGAGGCGGCACCCACCGGGACGGCGACCGCAGTCGCCCAGGCAGCGAACACGGAGCCCGCCGAAGGTGGGCAGGCCCCGCCGACGGCCGAGCCGACGGTCGCTCCGACCCGGGAGCCAACGACCGCTCCTTCCGAGGAACCGACCGTCGCCCCGACCGAGACGCCGGAAGACGAGTTCCAGGCCGATTACGAGGTCGCCGGGGGCGGCGGAGCGATCAATTACCGCAACGAACCGGGGACCGACGGGACGGAAAGCGTTGCCGTCCTTGATCCCGGCACTCCACTCCAGTCGACCGGTGAGGAAGAGACGGTCAACGGGGCCGTCTGGCTGGAGTTCGTCAACGAGGATGGCCTCACCGGCTGGATTCGCGAGATCGATGTCGAGCCGGTTGACGCGGCGCAATAACTACCCCCGCCCACAGGACTGATCACGAGAGGACCGGACCATCATGCAGCGCGTCGCCATCATCGGACTTGGCCTCATCGGTGGATCGATCGGTCTTGGTCTCGGCGAGTGGTCGCGAGCCAACGGGGAAGGCGGCAAGAACGCCCTCCAGATCGTTGGCTTCGACACCGACATGCAGCAGCAGCAGTACGCCAAGAAGATCGGCGCGGTCGAGAAGACCGAGTGGGATCTGGGCCGGGCCGTCCGAGATGCCGACATCGTCATCCTCGCCGTCCCGGTAACGGCCACCGAGCAGGTGTTCCAGGATATCGCCGAGCAGCTCAAGCCCGGCGCGATCGTCACCGACACCGCCTCGACCAAGGCTGATGTCCTCCGCTGGGCCAACTCCCTGCTGCCCCGGACCGTGCAGTTCGTGGGCGGTCACCCCATGGCGGGCAAGTCCCAGAGCATTGAAGGGGCGGAAGCGTCGCTGTTCAAGGGGGCGACCTGGTGCGTCTGCCCGTCCGTGCATGCCTCGGAGGACGCGATCAAGAACGTCCTCGGGCTGATCGGAGCGATGGACGCCGAGCCGTATTTCGTCGATCCAAGCGAGCACGATGCCCACGTCGGCGGTGTCAGCCACCTTCCGTTCGTCATGAGTGCCGCGCTGATGCGCACGACCTCAAAGGATCCCTCCTGGCGGGACATGCGAGCGCTGTCGGCTTCGGGCTTCCGTGATACCACCCGGCTCGCCGCCGGCAGCCCGGCCATGCACCGCGACATCGTCCTCACCAACCGGGAATCCGTTACCCGCTGGGTCGACCAGATGATCGACGAGTTGCAGACCTTCCGGACGCAGCTCAATCAGGACGATGCCCGCGAGCGAATGGACGCCTGGTTCGCCGAAGCACGGGACGCCCGCGCCGAATGGGCCACACGCACGCATCGCGAGGGACAGCTCGTCCAGGGAACGGAAGGCGAATTGTCCGATGTCAGCATCAGCGGGCAAATGGGACGGCTGTTCTTCGGCAACATGCTGACCCGGCGGCGCGGGATCGAGCGCAAGGACCGCGACGGCAATCCGGTAAAAACCGACGGCAAGGTGGATCGCCGGACCCGCTAATCCGAGTCGACGTCAGGGCAGCAGCGCCCATTCATCCGGTAGCCGGTAATGGAAGATCCGGTCGGTCGGTTCACCGCCCTCCCGGATGCGGCCGCGGTCCTGGCGCTGGATCTCGGCATATGAGTTCTGCACCTGGACGATCCGCCGCGCGTTGAGATTGAAGACGACCAGTCCCGCTCCGGCCGGCTTCAGGCTGAGCTGACGGGTGACGGGGTTGACGACGCGGACCGGCAAGGCATAGTCCGGCTGTTCCGCCAGCCGCTCGTCGATATGAGCGTGATCACTGGCCGTATTGTGCTCGTCGAAGATCGCGAGGCCCGCGGCCAGATCCCCGACCAGGGCGGCGTCGTAGCGCTCGGCCCACTTGAACAGGTCACGCAGGTCTGCAGGGTTCGCTGTGCAGGCGGCCGTCAGCACCTTGATGAGATGAGCTGGGCCGACGAAGGTCGTGGTATCAGCGGAATCGATGACGGTACAGCGGATGGACGGTTCCTGCACGAGCTCTTCCCGGACGCATATCCGGAGCGGAACTGGAACCGTCCGGACGATGACCAAAACGGCCGGTAGCGTACCATAGGGCCAGAACCCGACCGGCCCGCCCCGGCGTGGAGAAAGAGCCCTTTATGACCACCCGTACCCCCGACGACGACGGGCCCCGACCGGGCGAGCCCGCGCAGAGCCGACTCGAACGCGAGGTCGCCGAGATCCTTGAACGGACGGATCGTGAACCGATCTCGTTCACCGAAGAGGCCCGAAAGCGTGGATCACACCGGCGCCGGATCACCGGCCCTGAGCCTGCTCGGCCCCGCAGCGCCGCCCTGCCTTCCCGCAATAGCATGAACGGGTCGGACCTCGTCGCCCGGTTCGAGCGTCTGGGACGAGGTCGCTATCTCATGCTTGCGGTCGTCGCGGCGCTCCTGGCGCTTGTCGTCTCCGACTTCTCGCCGCTCCTGGCCATGATCTTCGCCATCGTCTGCGTCGCCGCGATCTTCATCCCGGTGGTTCAGCAGTTCCGCAATCCACAGCCGCCGGAGGTCAGGACTTGGCGCGGTCGCGACATGTCGATTGGCGCCTCCCGACCGGCCGGCATCGAGCGCATCTTCGACCGCTTCCGGCGCCCACCCCGGATCTAGGCCCGGTCCTGCCCGCTTCCCGTGCCAGCATAGAAGGTGGAGAGCCGACCCCTATGGTTCGTATCGTCTCGGACATGATCGACGCCTATGTCTTCCGCAAGGTGAACGCGCTGCCCCAGTACCTCCTGTTCCGCCGTCGCGCGGATCTTCCCTTCGGAAATACCTGGCACAGCGTCCATTCCAAGATTCTCGGGAACGAGACAGCACTCCAGACCGCGACACGTGCCGTACGGGAGCGGACCGGACTTACTCCAGTGGAAAGCTTTTCGGCAGACTATGTCAACCAGTTCTATGACAGCACGACCGACAACCTGATCCTGGCGCCGGTCTTCGCCTTTTCCGTCGAGGCACGAGCCCGGATCCATCTCTCCGACGAGTACGTCGACTTCGCGTGGTGCGATCGTGAGGAAGCCACCGCCCGGTTGCTCTGGGCAGGTCAGCGAGAGGCCATCCGACACATTGACGAAATTATTGCTCAGGGCGATGAGGAGTCCGCGTTCTACCGCATCTCCTCCTGACCGGACGTTGCCCGCTTCCCACATCCGACCATCCGCCACACCCATTGGGAGGCTCCATGCCCGCGTTCAAGCTCGCAACCCCTCTCCGGCCCACCGGTGACCAGCCCAAGGCCATTGAACAGCTCGTCTCCGGCATCGAAGCAGGCGAGAAGGCTCAGACCCTTCTTGGCGTCACCGGGTCCGGCAAGACGTTCACGATGGCGAACATCATCGAGCGGCTCAACCGCCCGGCCATCGTCCTCGCCCACAACAAGACACTCGCCGCCCAGCTCTATTCCGAGTTCAAGGAATTCTTCCCACACAACGCGGTCGAGTACTTCGTCTCCTACTACGACTACTACCAGCCCGAAGCCTATGTGCCCAGAACCGATACCTTTATCGAGAAGACGGCTGATATCAACGAGGAGATTGACAAGCTCCGCCATGCCGCCACCCGCGCGCTGCTGACCCGGCGTGACACGCTGATCGTCGCGTCAGTCTCCTGCATCTACGGCCTCGGCTCCCCGGATGAATACGGGAAGGTCGTCGTCTCACTCCGGCGCGGTGCCACGACCCGGCGGGACCGCGTCATCCGCCACCTGATCGACATCCAGTACGAGCGGAACGACATGTCGCTGACCCGCGGCACCTTCCGCGCGCGGGGCGATGTCCTGGAGATCTTCCCCGCCTACGAGGAGATCGCGCTCCGGGTCGAGTTCTTTGGCGACGAGGTCGAGCGGATCGTCGACGTGGACCCACTGACCGGCGAGATCCTTGCCGAGCGGATCGAGGTCGACATCTACCCGGCCAAGCACTTCGTTACGACGAACGACACCCTGAAAGCGGCGATCAAGGACATCCGTCTGGAACTGGAGCAGCGGCTTCAGGAGCTGAGGGAGCAGGGCAAGATTCTCGAGGAAGCGCGGCTTCGCCAGCGGACGATGTACGACCTGGAGATGATGGAAGAAGCCGGTTACTGCGCCGGGATCGAGAACTACTCGATGCACATCTCGCGGCGGCGACCGGGCGAGCAGCCGTCGTCCCTCCTCGATTATTTCCCCGACGACTTCCTGTTCTTCATCGACGAGTCCCACATCTCGCTGCCGCAGGTCCGCGGCATGTACGCCGGCGACCGGGCTCGCAAGGATGTCCTCGTCGAGCACGGCTTCCGCTTGCCGTCCGCCCGCGACAACCGGCCCCTGACCTTCAATGAGTTCGAGCGGATGATGGGCCAGACCATCTTCGTCTCGGCCACGCCGGGACCATACGAGTACGAGCACAGCTCGTCGATCGTCGAGCAGGTCATCCGGCCGACCGGCCTGATCGATCCAACGATTGCCGTGCGCCCGACCAAGGGGCAGATCGATGACCTTCTGGCCGAAATCAACCTTCGGATCGCGAAGGGGGAACGGACGCTGGTCACGACGCTCACCAAGCGCATGGCGGAGGACCTCGCCGACTACCTCAAGGAAATGGGCATCCGGACGATGTACCTGCACAGCGAGCAGGACACGCTGGAACGGGTCGAGATTCTCCGGGACCTCCGGCTCGGCGTCTACGACGTCGTGGTCGGCATCAATCTGCTCCGAGAGGGACTCGATCTTCCTGAGGTGTCATTGGTCGCGATCCTGGACGCCGACAAGGAAGGATTTCTCCGCTCCGAGGGCGCGCTGATCCAGACCATTGGTCGTGCCGCCCGCCACGTCGACGGCACCGTGATCATGTACGCCGATTCGCAGACGCCCTCGATGCGCCGGGCTATCGATGAGACTTACCGGCGTCGGGCAGTCCAGATTGCGCACAACGAGGAGCACGGCATCGAGCCGCGCAGTATCGTCAAAGAGATCCGGGATCTCACGGATCGCGTAAAGCAGGTCGCGGAGGAGTCCGCTTCGTACGACGCCGGCGGCCGTGGCGGGGGTGGTGTGATCACCCAGTTGCCGAAGGACGAGCTGACCCGGATGGTCAAGGACCTCGAGTCGCAGATGAAGACGGCCGCTCGCGACCTGGACTTCGAGCGCGCTGCGCTCCTGCGGGATCAGATCGTCGAACTGCGACGGATCATCGAGACCGATCCGATTGGCGCGCCGATCTAGTCGTGGCGCGTCGGTCGTCACACACCTGATTGAGGAGGGACGTCTTGCCTGTACGGAAGAACTGGTTCATGGCTCGGCCCGCGGTGTTGCTTTTGGTCGCCGTCATGCTGGCCTCGCTGGCGACTGCTCCGTTCCTGCCGACCGGCGCCGCTGCCCAGGATGATCCTTCGGCGTCACCGTCCCCATCAGGTGACGCCTCCGGGGATGGAGAGTCGGAGATCGCCGCGGCGATCCCTCCCGCCGATCTTCCGACCGGCAACCTTCGCGGCCTCGACCTCGTTATCGACGCCTCACTCGACACCGACCTGGACGACGCCCCAACCGAGGCCGACGTCTACTCGCTGACCGTCGACCCGTACACCCTCGAGGAAACGAGGGAGCTGGCCGAGCGGATCGGTCTCGATGGCGAGGTCGAGGAGCGCGGCAACGACACGTTCGTCGTCTCGGGTAACGGCGAGCTGTTCGTTTCGCCCCAGCTGCTGCAATACCTCTCCGACGAGACGCCGACGCTCGCCGACCTGCCGTCCGACGAAGAGGCGATCAATTTTGCCCGCGACTGGCTCCGTTCCGTCGGGCTGGCCCCGGCCGATCTTGGCGAAGGTGAGATCACCTCGCGGACCGAAGCGGTGGGACGCGTGTCGGTCGTCTTCTACCCGACCATCCCGTCGCCCATCCTCGCCGCGGAGCCGAACATCTCCGTCACCATCGGTCCTGACGGGGTCGTACTGGAGGCCGCGGCTCGGTGGTCGTCGATCGCGGTCGTCGAGCGTTACCTCCTCCGCCCGGCTGAGGACGCCTGGCGCGATGTCGAGGCCGGCTCCGCCTACATCGAGGCCGAGTTCGACGGCGCCGAGATCGCGGAGGGCGCGTCGGTCGCCGGTGAGGCAACCTACACGGACGTCTCGGTGGCGTATACCACCGCCGGCTCGTTCGGTGGCAATCGGTACCTCGTGCCGGTCTACGTCTTCTCGGGCGAGATCGAGGCTCCGGATGTCGCTGAGGGGTCGTCGGAGGTCCGCGCCTATGTCCCGGCCATCGTGACCGACGACACGCCCGTGGGATAATGCCTGCCACTTAGCCGACCGCTCGGGCAGGAATCCACCTTGGCGCACCCAGACAATGACACCACGGGACGCGGGACCGGCGACGACATTCGCCGGTTCCGCGTTGTCGTGTTGAACGGTCCCAACCTCAACATGCTCGGCCGTCGTGAGCCGGGGATCTACGGGTCAACGACGCTTCCAGAGATCGAAGCGCGTCTCCGCGAACTAGGATCGACACTCGATCCGCCCCTCGACGTCGAGACGTTCCAGTCGAACCATGAGGGTGCGCTGGTTGACGCGATCCAGGGTCGTGGCGGATCGGCCGACGGGATCGTGCTCAATGGCGGTGCGCTCACCCATTACAGCATCGCGCTTCGGGACGCACTCACGGCGGTCAACCGGCCGACGATAGAGGTTCACCTGTCGAACATCCATGCCCGGGAGGAGTTCCGGCACCAGTCGATGACGGCTCCGGTCGCGACCGGGATCATCGCCGGGCTTGGTCCACTCGGCTACGAGATGGCGCTCCGGTTCCTGTCCGCGCACCTCGGCAGAGAGGACACCCGATGACGAGCACATGGCGGACTGAACACGAACTGGTCGCCAGGCGAACGTCCTTCGTCGAGCGCCTCCAGGCCCGGCAACTTGATGGCGCGCTCGTCCTCGGTGATTCGGGTCGCGGCTGGCTGACCGGTTACAACGCGGCCAGCCACGACACGGTTCCCACCGCTGCCGTGCTCGTCGGTCCCGACCGGGCGACGCTCTACACGTCGGCGAACAATCGCGACTGGGCGGCTTCCCTGGCGCCCGGCGTGGAGGTCGCGACCTGGAAGCGGCCGTGGTGGCCGGACCTGGCTGCCCATATCGCCGCGACCGGCTGGCAGCGGATCGGCTTCGAACCGGATCACCTGTCCGTCGCCGGGTACGAGGCCATTCGCGCCGAACTCCCCTCCGGCGTGACACTCACGGACATCGGCGACGATCTCGTCGCGCTCCGGGCGGTAAAGAGTCCGGCCGAGCTCGATGCGCTCCGCCGTGCCAGCGAGATCACCGACCGCGCCTTCACCGCGGCCACGACTGATCTCCAGCCCGGGATTACGGAGGGCGAGCTGGCCTGGCGGCTGGAGCGGGCAATGCGCGACCTTGGAGCCGAGGAGCCCGGATTCCCGATCATCGTCGCCGCTGGCCGCCACGCCGCACGTCCCCACCACGCGCCCACTGAATACCCCATTGCTGAGGGCGAACCGATCATCATCGACATGGGAGCCCGATTCGACGGCTACACGGCCGACCTGACCCGTACCATCTGGATCGGAGATCCTGACCAGCGAATACGCCAGCTCTACCCGCTCGTCGACAGAGCCAACGAGGCGGCCATCGCGGCAATCCGGGCCGGCGTCGCTGGACGAGCGGTGGATTCGGCCGCCCGGGATGTCATCGCCGCCGCGGGGTATGGCGACGCCTTCATTCATGGCCTGGGGCACGGGACAGGACTGGAGATCCACGAAGCACCTTCGTGCGGCCAGCGCTCGGACGATTTCCTCGTCAGCGGCAATATCGTTACGGTTGAGCCCGGGATCTATCTGCCAGACTGGGGTGGCATCCGGATCGAGGACCTCGGCGTCGTGACGAATGACGGGTTCGAGGTCTTTTCGGTGGCGCCGAGGGCCAGCCTCGACTGAGACGATGCAGGCCGGATACGATGCCGGTTCGCAAACAGGCGGCCGGATATGGTATCCCCATGGCTGGCATTCACCTGCTACCCACCACCGCTGCCACCCTGAAAGGTCCCCCATCGATGATTGATACCGGTGATGTTCGCAAAGGCACGACGATCGAAGTCGACGGCAAGCTGCTCAAGGTCGTCGACTTCAGCCACAACAAGCAGGGTCGTGGTTCCGCCCAGCTCCGGATGACGCTGCGTGACCTCCGGACCGGCTCCCTGACCAACCAGACCGTGATGGCTGGCGCCAAGTTCCAGACCGTGCGGCTGGAGCGCGCCCACGTCCAGTTCCTCTATCGCGAGGGCGACGACCTTCACTTCATGGACACCGAGACCTTCGACCAGATCCAGCTCACTGCGGAGACGGTCGGCGATTCGGCGAAGTTCATCAAGGAGAACGATGTCGTCGATGTCCTGACCCACGAGGGCGAGGCGATCGACATCGAACTCCCGACGTCCGTCAACCTGACGGTGACAGAAACCGATCCCGGCCTCAAGGGTGACACCGCTTCCGGCGCGACCAAGCCGGCCACGCTCGAGACCGGGCTGGTCGTCTCGGTCCCGCTGTTCATCAACATCGGTGACGCGCTCCGGATCGACACCCGGACGGGTGAATATATCGAGCGCGTCAAGTAGGTCTCCGTTCGGATCTGCCCCGATCAACACGCCGTCATGGCGGCGCACGTGAAATGGAGTCTTCCCTGGACACCCAGAGCACCAGCCAGAGTGACGGCGTCGACGGGGCATCCGAGAGCCCGATCGGCGAGACGTCAGCGACAATCGTTCGGACCGTTTCCGATCTCGTCGACGTCATGGGCCGTGGCGGTCTGACCGAACTGGATCTCGACTACCTCGACGTCCGGATCCGGCTCCGCGTTGGCCCCCAGCACCCGGCACCCATCCAGTACGTTTCAATGGAGTCGACGGGACAGGCTCCGCCGCCTCCTGTCTCTGCCGTCGCAGCGCCGGCCGCGGCACCGGTCCGGGCCGGCCACATCATCACCGCGCCGATGGTTGGAACGTTCTACTCGGCGCCCAGCCCCCAGGACCCGCCCTTCGTCACCGTTGGGGACATGGTCCGGACCGGGCAGGTGATCGGCATCATCGAGGCGATGAAAATCATGAACGAGATCACCGCCGATGCCGATGGTGTCGTCGCGGAGGTCGTCGCCACCAACGCCACGGCGGTCGAGTATGGCTCTGAGCTGATCCGCCTCGCGCCGGCTGGTGGCTGATGTCGCCGCCCGGCGGCCGCCCGTGGCCGGTTGGTGACCTGACCAGCTATATCCAGCAGCGCCTCGAAGCGGACCCGGTCCTGGGCCAGCTCTGGGTCCAGGGCGAGGTGTCCAACGTCTTCCGCGCCCGGTCAGGGCACTGCTATTTCACCCTGCGGGACGAGACGGGGCAGCTCAAGTCCGCCCTGTTCCGGACATCGGCAGTTCGCTCGAGGTACGTCCCGGTGGACGGCGATGATGTCATCGTCTATGGCCGGATCTCACTGTACCCTCGGGACGGGGCCATCCAGCTTTACGCGGAGTTGGTTGAACGCGCCGGAGTGGGCTTGGACCAGATGCGGCTTGAGTTGCTCCGCCAGCAACTAGAAGCCGAAGGCCTCTTTGATCCGGGCCGCAAGCGCACGCTGCCCGGCTTTCCCCGACGAATCGGGGTCGTCACCTCTCCCGACGGCTCGGTCTGGCACGACATCCAGCGCGTGGTCGAGCGGCGGTACCCGCTGGCCGAGCTGGTCCTCGCGCCAAGCGCGGTCCAGGGCGACGGTGCTCCTGCCAGCATCGTGGCAGCCCTGACGGCCATAGCATCCCACCCGGAGATCGACGTGATCATCATCGGTCGAGGCGGTGGCTCAGCCGAGGACCTGGCCGCTTTCAACGCCGAAGCCGTTGCGCGGGCCGTCTTCGCGTGCCCTGTTCCGACCATCAGCGCGGTCGGGCACGAGACGGACTGGTCGATCTGCGATCTCGTCGCCGATGTCCGTGCCCCTACCCCATCTGCCGCGGCAGAACTGGCGACCCCCTCCGGCGTCCAGGTGATCGACGCGATCGACGGCGGGCGGCGTCGCCTGCGTGAAGCCGCCCAGGCATCTATCAATCGCGGGACAACACGGGTCGAGGCGGCTCGTCAACGCCTGGCACTGCGTTCCCCCGGGCTGGCGATTGCCCAGCACCGTTTCGGCGTCCTTTCACGGCAGGAGCGGATGGGCCGTGCAGTCGACGTTGGTCTGCGTCTCCGGTTAGCGGAAGTAGCAGGCCGGCGAACAGTCCTTGCCGCGCTTTCCCCGTCGGACGTCCTCCGTCGTGGCTACTCGGTCGTCGCTCACGAGCGTGGTGGTCAGCTTGTGTCTGCCCCGTCGGACGTCCGGGCCGGAGACAGGATCGGTGTACGCACAGCCGGGGGTAGCTACTCCGCGATCGTCGAGAGCCAGAATGGGTCCACGTCGGCCGGCATCCCGTCGGGTCGCCCGCGCCGGCGTGGGGCATCCTCGGCTGCCGGATCCGCACGGGCGACCAGCCTTTCGCTTCCGGGGCTTTCCACGGACGACATGACATCACCGATCCACCAGGATGTTCGAGATGCCTGACGAGACGACGCAGATGATCGACCGATGGCGCTCGGTCTCCGACGATGGTTCCTTCGAGGCGGCACTCGTGGCGCTGGACGAGATCGTCGCGTTCCTCGAAACCGGACAGCGTGGCCTCGATGAGACGATCGCGGCGTACGAGATCGGCACCGCGGTCGCAAGCCGCTGTGAGGTCCTGCTCTCGCACGCCGAATTGCGGGTCAGCAGGATCGCGGTCGAGCCTCGTCCTTCGAGGCCCGTTCGGTTCGTCGAGGACGATCCGGAAGACGAAGATGACGATGACGACGACCCCAAGGACGATGACGGCGGCGAAACGCCCTTCTAGCGCGCGTCCACGGGAATCGCTCGGCTGCGACAATGCCGTCGTATGTTGTCCGGGACGGTGCTGGAGGAGAGACGATGAGCGACACGACAAACGAGATCATCATGTACGCCCGGGAGCGGTTCTGCCCCGATGTTGCACGGGCACGACGTCGCCTGACCGACCTTGGCCTCAGGTGGACCGAGTACGACATCGAATCCGACGACGACGCGAAGACGCGGATGATGGCGATCACTGGGCGCCCCAACGTTCCGACCCTCCTGATCGGCGACCGGGTTCTGATCGAGCCGTCGGAGGCCGCCATCGACGACGCGCTCATTGCGGCTGGTGTTGATGTCCGTGCGCTTGCGAGCATGTCCGATGACTGAGCCGGTGCAGCCGATCATCGTAGCGTCGGCGAATGGCAGGATCGGGTTCCCGGCCGCGATCGAGATTCTCCGGGCCGGTGGCTCCGCGACCGACGCGGTCATCGCCGCGACAAGGGAGGTCGAGGCTACTCCGACCGACCGGAGTGTCGGGTACGCGGGCCTGCCGAACATCCTCGGGGACGTCGAGCTCGACGCCTCGATCATGGAGGGCAAGGGGCTCCGCGCCGGTGCGGTCGGAGGTCTGCAGGGCTACCAGGACGCGATCGACCTCGCCCGGGCCGTCATGGACCGCCTGCCTCACTCCCTCGTCATTGGAGCTGGTTCCCGCCGGCTGGCCGAAGAGCTGGGCTACGTGGGGAAGGATCTGCTCGATCCAGAGACCGCCCGCATCTGGCGGGAAGGACTGGCGGCCGAGGGCCTGGACGATGCCTCGGGCGCTTCGCTCGACCGGGTCCTCCAGATGGTCATGAAGCTCAGCGCGGATCCGGTCCGCACTCATGCCCTCTACCGGCCGGACGAGCGCCCGGACGAGCCGCCTCATGGCACTGTCAACTTCATGGCACGCGACGCCACTGGCACGATGGCGTGCGCCGTCAGCACCTCTGGCTGGGCCTGGAAGTATCCGGGCCGCCTGGGTGACAGCCCGATCATCGGCGCCGGCAACTACTGTGATGATCGGTGGGGAGCCGCCGCCTGCACCGGACGGGGTGAGATGGCCTTCCGCTGTGCGACCGCCCATTCGGTGGTGATGTTCCTCAGGTTCGGCTACTCCATCGAGGACGCCGTGACGCAGGCGCTGCGGGACCTGGAGTCGCTCGACGACCCGTACGCCGGCGAGGTGAACATTGTGGCGCTGACGTCCGACGGACAACACTTCGCCGGCTCGACCACGCCGGATCGGACCTACGTCTGGCAGACTCCGGACATGGCGGAACCCGATGAAGGGGCCCGCAAGCACGTACCGGTGAGCATCGTTCCGGGGAGCGTCTGATCTGCCATCCATGCGGCGCTCCGGCGAGCGCGCCATAGCCGGGAAGATGACGATCCGGGTGGACCAGCGCAAGCTGGTCCTCGCGAAGGGACCCGGCGAGAGCGAGCGACATGTGCTTCTCAAGGCGCTGCTGTTCGCCCGGTATGTGAGGGACTACCCGGACATCCTCGTCGAGCGGGGCGTCGGTCTGCGCTACAAGCCCGACCTGGTCGCGTTGGGACCGTACCAGCAGATCCAGTTTTGGGGCGAGAGCGGCGAGACGTCCCGGCAAAAGATCGGCTGGCTGATCCGGCACGTGCGGGAAGGCCACCTCGCCTTTGCCCGGCAGTCCCGAGGCGCGGATACCTTCCCGGATCTGGTCGCGGACGCCGTCCGCCGGGAAGGTCGCCACGGGCTGATCGAAGTCCTCTCGTTCGACGACAGCGCCTGGGATCTGATCGGTCCGGACGGCTCGATCAACCCCGACGCCATTCAGCCTGCTGTCACCCGCTTCGAGCCCAACCTGCCTGGAACCCGCCAGAGATAGAACAAAGCCGGCACCCGAATGGGTGCCGGCTTTGTTCTAGTCCCTCTGCAGGACTACACGTCCTTGTTGAGCGTCTCAAGGAACTCGGCGTTGGTCGTGGTCTTGACCATCCGGCTCAGCACCAGCTCGGTGCCTTCGGAGCCACCAAGCATGGAGACCATCCGGCGCATCGTCCAGACCTGGCGGAGCGTCGCGTCGTCGAGGAGTAGCTCCTCGCGGCGAGTGCCGGACCGCTGGATATCCAGGGCCGGGTAGATGCGCCGCTCTGCCAGCTTCCGGTCGAGGTGGAGCTCCATGTTACCGGTGCCCTTGAACTCCTCGTAGATCACGTCGTCCATGCGGCTGCCGGTGTCGATCAGGCAGGTGCTGACGACGGTCAGCGACCCGCCCCCCTCGATGTTGCGGGCGGCGCCAAAGAAGCGCTTGGGCGGGTAGAGTGCGACCGGGTCGATACCACCGGACAGGGTCCGCCCGGACGGCGGGACGGCCAGGTTATACGCCCGGGCCAGACGGGTGATCGAATCCAGCAGGATCGTCACGTCCATGCCGGCCTCGACCAGACGCTTGGCCCGCTCCAACGCCATCTCGGCGACCTTGGTGTGGTCCTCGACTGGCTCATCGAACGTGGACGAGATGACCTCACCCTCGATCGAGCGACGCATGTCCGTCACCTCTTCCGGCCTCTCACCGATCAGACAGACCATGAGGTGCATGTCCGGGTTGTTGGCGGTGATGCCGTTGGCGATGGACTTGAGCAGCATCGTCTTGCCGGCCTTCGGCGGCGAGACGATAAGGCCACGCTGACCCCGACCGATAGGTGCGATCAGGTTGAGCAGGCGCGTCGACAGAATGTTCGGCGCCGTCTCCAGGTCGATCATTTCCAGCGGAAAGATCGGCGTCAGCGAGTCAAACGTCGGCCGCTTGCGGGCGATGTCCGGGTCCGTGACGTTGACCGATTCGACCCGCAGCAGGCTGTAGAACTTCTCGTTGTCCTTGGGAGGCCGGACCTGTCCGGAAACCCGGTCGCCGGTCCGCAACCCGAAGCGCCGGATCTGGGACTGGGACACATAGATGTCGTCCGGGCTCGGGAGGAAACGCTGGCCGCGGAGGAAACCAAACCCGTCCTCGATGATCTCCAGCACACCGTCGCCGAAGACGTTGCCTTCCTGTTCCGTCTGCGCCCTGAGGATGCGCAGGAACAGATCCGGCTTCTTCATCCGGGAGTACCCGGTGATGCCCATCTCGCTCGCGAGGGCAGTCAGCTCTTCCGGCGTCCGGGACTCGAGATCGGGGATGGTGATCTGCGGTGGCGTGGCAGTGCGGGCGGAAGCAGCCTGAGGGCTCTGCCCGTTCGGTCCAGACCGCTGCTGGCCCTGAGACTTGCCGCCAGGCTGGTTTCCGCCGGACCGCCGGTCAGCCCCGAAACCAAAGTCTCGACCACCCTGCTCGCGTCCTCCGAACCCCTCGCGTTCAGGTCGGCCGTTGCGGCCCTGGCGTTGCTCGAACCGGTCACGGCGGGGACCCTGCTCGATCGGCCCGCGGTCGGGGCCCGGCTGGACCCGGGTATATCCGGGTCGGTCGACGCGGTGCTGGCGCTGCTCGCGCTCGGTGCTCAGGTCGACCGGCCGGGCTGCGTCCCGTGTGTCGTCACCGGCCTCGGGACGCCGATCGCCAAGGATCCGCCCGACCCGGTCAGCACTGGAAGGGCTATCAGCGGGTCGGCGCAGTCCTCGCTCGATCGCCCGGTCCAGCGACGCGAGATCCGCCACCGGCTGGCTGGACGATCGCTCATCGGACGGGCGTCGAACGTCCGGCGTGGACGGGCGGGACTCGCGCTGCATCGACGGCGTGATCGGCGGCGTGAAGTCCTCTGAAGCGAACAGCGCGTCCAGCGCCGAACTCATCGAGCGACGCGGCAGTGGGGCGCTCCGCTCCGCTGGCGTGCCGTCCCCTTCACGCTCGCTCGAGGTGCGTTGATCCGTCGTCTGCTCGTCGGCACGGGGAACCGTGGAGATCGTCTCATCACGGGAAACGATGTCAGGCTGACGCTCGTCGACCCGCTGCTCCTGGGTGCGCGCCATCTCGCTGACGAAGTCGTCGATTGCCCGGAACGGGCCTGGGTCAGCCGGATTGAGTACCGGGTTCACCACGGCGGCGTCTGCTTCAGCGTCGCGTCGGGCGACCCGGGTGGTGCGAGCGCGCGTCGTCCGGGCCCTTGGGCTCGGCGACGTGTCGGCGTCACCTTCCGGTTCGACGACGGCTTCGCGGTCGGTCGTCTCAGAGGTGCCGGCGTCCGGAGGCGTCGGGATGGCGGCGCCATCCAACGCAGCTTCCTCGGTAGCTGCGGGCTCGGCGACTTTGCGCCGGGTTCGCGGCTTACGCGGAGCAGGCGTCCGGGCTTCGGTCGATTCCGGAGATCCGGACGCGTCGCTGTCTGTCAGCACGGCTGTGGTCGTATCCTCGGCGGACAAACGGGTACCTCCAACGGTTGGTCAGATTGGTGTTGAACGTCAATGAGTTGGGGGGTGGTCGTCGAGTTGAGGTACTGATCCAGACGAGCTGGCTCGCCGCTCTGTGAACCGCGGTGTCCAGAGAACGCCGTCGTTCTGGCATCACGTCAGGGCCACAGCCACTCTCGCGAGGGGCTCCGCTCCGGGGCGATGGCGAAGAACTGTGGCTGAGGATCAGGCTGCGACGACACGCACGCCGTTGCACGGACGGACGCGGGGTGCGAAGGGGTGATGCAACAGCGGTCGGTGCGGGGTCAATGTACCACCGGGTCCTGGTCCCGTCAACAGTAAACCCGGCACGTCACCACGGCATGGTGCCCGGTCGGAATGCGCCATACCCGGGGTTCGTGAGCGAGGTTCCGGGCAGATCGCAAGCTTGAGTCTTCCCGGTAGATCGATCAGCCAAAGGAACCGAACTGGCGCATCTTCTCAACCTTGTGGGTCGCCTGGATGCGGCGAACGGTTCCCGTCTGCGAGCGCATCACCAGTGACTCCGTCATCGCTCCACTGGCGCCGAGGTAGTGAACGCCACCTAGTAGTTCGCCGTCGGTGATTCCTGTCGCCGCAAAGAAGCAGCGGTCACTGGAAACAAGGTCGTTGAGCCCGTAGACGCGGCTGGTGTCGATCCCCTTCTCAACGACCACGGCTCGCTCGGCGTCGTTACGGGGCCAGAGCTTGGCCTGCATGTCCCCGCCCGTGCACTTGATGGCGCAGGCAGCGAGCACGGCTTCCGGAGCACCGCCGATACCGAGCATGATGTCTACCGAGATGTCATCCGTCGTCACCATGATCGCGCCGGCGACGTCCCCGTCCGTAATCAGCTTGATGCGACAACCAGCCTCGCGGATCGCCCTGATGAGCTCCTCGTGCCGTGGCCGGTCGAGGACGACGGCCGTCACCTCGTCCATCGCCTTGCCGAGCGATCCGGCGACGGCGCGCAGGTTCTCGGCGGGCGGCCGCTCGATGTCGACCTTGCCAACCGCCTCCGGCCCCACGACGATCTTGTCCATATACATGATGTCGGGGGACGAAAGCATCGAGCCTCGCTCGGCGAGCGCGATGACCGCCACCGAGTTGGGCATGCCGTTGGAGAGCAGGCGTGTCCCGTCGATCGGATCCACGGCGATATCGACCAGGGGCGCGTCGCCGGAGCCGAGCCGCTCGCCAACATAGAGCATCGGCGCCTCGTCCTTCTCGCCCTCACCGATCACGACGATGCCGTCCATCTGGATCGAGTTGAGCGTGCGGCGCATGGCGTCGACCGCAGCCTGGTCGGAGTTGATCTTGTCACCGCGCCCCATCCAGCGAGCGGCCTGGAGCGCGGCGGCTTCAGTCACCCGGACGAGCTCGAGGGCAAGGTTGCGGTCGTTGGGGTGCGTCATCGTCCCTCCCGGGAAAGTGGCCGGTCGCCCGGCCGGATCGTTGTATGTCCGCGGAATCTACATGCTCACCGCACGCGATTCCCGCGCCATCCACTTGGCGGCGGTCGACGGCAAATCATTGGTCGAGCCGATCTCGACCGTGCATTCCGGCAGCGAATCGACGAATGATCGCCCGTAGCGCTTGCTCAATACCCGACGGTCGAGCACGACGCAGACGCCCTGGTCATGCGTGCTGCGGATCAGGCGCCCGAAGCCCTGCTTGAACTTCAGGACGGCCTGCGGCACGGCGTAGTCGACAAAGGCATTCCCGCCGTCCTCCGCGATCGCTTCACTTCGGGCGGCAAAGACGGGGTCGCTCGGCACGCTGAACGGCAGCTTGGCGATGACCAGCAGGCTCAGGGCGTCGCCGACGATGTCGATACCTTCCCAGAAGGACGCCGTCCCCAGCACGACGATCCGATCTCCGTATTTCAGCCGGTCGACCAGTTGACGAGGACTCCCGTCGATCCGCTGGGCCAACACCACGATCCCGGCGTCCTCAAGCGGTGCCTTGATCGCGTTGTAGGTCGCCTGAAGCGCCGCATACGACGTGAACAGCACCAGCCCGCGTCCTCCGGTGGCTGCGCACGTATCGATCAGCGTCTCGTTGAGGTGGCGCTGGTAGTGCTGGTGATTCGGCTCGGGAATGTCGTCGGCGAGGTAAAGCAGCGTCGACGACCGGTAGTCGAACGGTGACGGGACGCTGATCTCCCGAGGCTCCCGCAGGCCCAGGTGTTCGATCGCGTACTCGAATGTCCCGTCGGTCGTAATCGTCGCCGACGTCAGGATGAGACTATCGGTCTTGCTGAAGATCCGGTCGTGGAGCAGCTGCCCTACTTCGAGCGGGGCCGACTTCAGCGAGACGATATCCCCCTGCGCGTTCTTCTCCAGCCAGTAGACCTGCTCGTCCCGTGGGGAGGCGATGATGTCTCGCAGCGTCCCGATCACCTCGGACAGGGAGCGGGATGCGCTTTCGACATCGCCGGACGCGATATCGAACGACTCGATCGTCGTGTCATCCGCGTTGGTCGGCGGCTCGTGCTCGGCCAGCGTGCGGTCGGCCCACTTCAGGTGCGACTCGATGCTGCGGAGTTGCCCCTCGAGACCAGCCCAGGCATCGAGCAGATCGTGCCAGGCGTACTCCTCCCGGACGTCCGCCGTCACCCGCAGAGAGCGGTCTCCCCCACCCCGGCCGTCGCGCCCGAACAGCAGTGCCGCGTGATGGAACAACTGCCGGGTATAGGTCCGGGCGGCGGTGACCTGCTCAAGGCTCTGCTTGGCCCGCTCCAGCGCCGCGCCGGCCCGGATCCGGCCCTTCTCGTCGCCGGTCAGCTCCGGGCGGCTCAGGAACATGGCGGCGCCGTACATCGCGCCGACCTGGATGGGACCGTCGCTGCGGATCACCATGTCGAGCAGGACACCGATCTCACGCTCGCTGACGGTCACACCGAACTGAACCGTCGCCTGGTCCTCGAGGTGATGGGCCTCGTCGATGATCAACCTCCGGTAATCCGGCAGGACGCTGCCGCCGGAGAGACTGTCCGAGAGCAGCAAGGCGTGATTGACGACGACGAGGTGGGCCGCTTCGGCTTCGCGGCGAGCCCGGAAGAGGAAGCACTGGTTGCGCTGCTGGAAGACGCAGCGCCCCGGCTGGCAGCCGTTATCGTCTGCCGAGTACTGCCGCCACCGCTGCTCCTCCGTGGGCGACAGCCGGAGCTCGGCCCGGTCGCCGGTCTGGGTCTCTCCGAGCCAGAGCGTCACCTTGGCGCGCAGGCCTGCCTCGGCGGCGTCGGCGACAGGCTGCTGTGCTGCGGCGAACCAGCGGCGCAGGCAGAGATAATTACTCCGCCCCTTGACCGTCACGGACCGGAATGGCTCCTGATCCCCAGGACCGTCCATCATCGCGGCCCGTAGACGCGGGATGTCCTTGCGAAAGAGCTGGTCCTGGAGGGCAAGTGTGTTGGTCGAGACGACGACGGGTTCGCCCCGCTCCACCGCATGCATCGCTGCCGGCAGCAGGTAGGCCATGCTCTTGCCGGTTCCGGTGCCAGCCTCGGCGATCAGCTGACCGTTGTCATTGAAGGCCTCGGCGACTTTGAGGGCCATGTATTCCTGCTGCGGCCGGTGCTCGAACCGGTCGACCGCCTGCCCGACGTACCCCGTGGGTCCGAAGGCCGCATCGATATCCTCCCCAGTGATAGGCCGACCACCTTCCCGGGATTCAAGTGGCTCCGGCCGCTCCCGCTGGGTAAGGAAGGCCAGCTCGTGCGGACCACGCCGCGGCGCGGCGTCACCAGTTGCCGACCCACGTGCCTCGTCCGCGGCATCCACGAAGATCGACGCGGTCGGCCAGCCGGCCAGCTCGGCGTACTGGGCGACCTGCTGGAGCGTGACGGCATCGTAGGTCTGCAATCTCACAAGCAGCGCCCGGAAAACCGCGATATTCCCCAGCGTATCGGCATGGGCCCGGTGATCGACGGGCTTTGGGACGCCAAGTGCCGCCGCGACCGTCGACAGGCTGTAGTCAGGCAAGTCCGGGAGGACGACGGACGCGAGCTGGAAGGTATCGATCTGGGAGCCGGGCAACGCCATCCCGGCCGCCCTCAACATGTTGACGTCGAACTGGACCGAGTGCCCGACGATCGTCCGGCCGGCGCACAGTTCCTCCAGTTTCCCGACGACGTTGGCGAAGTCCGGGGCGCTGGCGATCGCGGTGTCGTCGATACCGGTCAGGCGGACGATATCGAGCGGGATGGGTCGGGTCGGTCGAACGAGAGTACTGAAGGTCTCCCCGTCCCCTTCCCGGTCGAAGGTGATCACGGCCACTTCGAGGATCTCGTCCCGGGATGGATTCATTCCGGTTGCCTCGACATCGATGGCCACGTAACGCGTCGTCAAACGGAACTCCAGGTCCAGCTGGTCACTGAACGGACAGGTGCCATCCGGTGACCGGGGTATCAATCGATCGTGAGAATCATGGTGACGAGCCGATCAGTCAGATGCCGCCGCGGTGGGGCGCTCGCCGTCTCCCATCCAGCCAGCCCGGCGGATTCGTCCGCTCGCGACGTCTTCAGCCACGTCGCGGACGACCAGCGCAAGCTGGGCTACGCCATCGGCGATCGGCTCGACCTCGATCCACTCGTGGGGCGTGTGGGCCTGGCCACCGTTGCTAATCCCGACACATATTGCCGGGATTCCGCTGGCCAGCGGGATATTGGCGTCGGTGGATGACGCGTCCGAAGCGGACGGGACGCCGAGACCAGACAGGACGGACCGAGCGCGCCGGACAATCAGGTGGTCCTTTGGAATGCTACCCGCCGGACGCGTCCCCAGCGTTTCCACGGTGACGCGGATTCCGTCCCGCTCGACCGCCCGGATGTGGCGGAAGACCTCGTCGATCGCCTGGTCCAATGCCAGGGGATCAACTGAGCGCGCCTCGAGGTGGAGCGTGGCGCTGGCAGCGATGGCATTGATCGCGTCACCGCCGGAAACCGATCCGACGTTCAGGGTCGTCCTCGGCCAGTCAGGCAACTGCATCGCGGCCAGGCGGGCGATGAGCTCCCCTGCCGCATGGACCGCACTGGGTCGTCCGTGATCCGCCCAGCTGTGTCCCCCTGGACCGACGAGATGGACAGCGAGGCGGCGGCTGCCAACGGCCACATGAGTGATCCGGCCCAGGCCGTGCCCTTCGACGGCGATGACGGCGGCCGCCTCGCGGTGCATGTCGAGCGCTGCCTCGATCCCCCGCAGGTTGCCGTATCCCTCCTCCCCGACCGTGGCGACGAGAACCACATCGCAGGCCGGCGTCTGGCCTGAGGAGACGAATAGGCGAGGCAGCGCGACCATCGCCGCCAGCGCGACCGCGTTGTCCCCGACCCCCGGCCCGATCAGCCGGCCATGCTCCAGCCGGGTGTCGTGTTCCTGGTCCTCGCCGAAGACCGTGTCGAGGTGGGCCGCGACGATGATCGAGCGTTCCCGCTGCCGGCCGGCGATCCGCGTGACGACGTTGCCGGCCTGGTCCAGGTAGACCAGCCGGCCTGGGTCATCCCGACGAAAGAGGTCTCGTACGGCTCGCGCTCTCCGGGCTTCGGCTCCGGTCGGGGCCGGGACACGGCTGACCGCGAGCGCGTCGGCGACGATTGCGTCGCGCCCCGCCCGGGCAGCCCGTCTGAGACCAGAAGTGATGTCGAGACCGAACAGCAACGGGGATGCCTCGCGGGATAGGCCGGCTTCGAGGGTGTGGCCTGACCACGCGCGACGGGGTCGGGCCGGATTGGTGGGGTGTACGGCTGCCCGGAAGGTCGAACGGGCGACGTGGTGCTGAGAATCCTACCAGCCTGGCCAAGGTATTTCGTCTTCGCGGGCGGAGCCTACCGTCTGCAAAGGTCCCCGCGCGCTATTGGATAACCAAACCGTCCGTTTCGGTCACATCGATACTGGCGTTCAATGCCGGACCATGCGCATTCGTCCTACAATAACGAGGACATTTCCGCGTCAGTCCGGACGATCAGTCTGGCGTGGGTGGAGGAGCATCGTGGCGTACCATCGATTCGACGCGGTCATCGTAGGGGCGGGCGGCGCCGGCCTCATGGCGGCGATTCAGCTGGCCGGCAAGGCCAACGTCGCCGTCGTCAGCAAACTGTACCCGCCACGGTCGCACACCGGTGCGGCCCAGGGTGGGATCAGTGCCGCGCTCGGTAACGTCGAGGAAGACCACTGGCGCTGGCACATGTTCGACACGGTCAAGGGCGGCGACTATCTCGTCGACCAGGATGCCGCGGCCGTGCTGGCCCGGGAAGCCATCGACGCCGTCCTCGAACTCGAGCACATGGGTCTGCCGTTCAACCGGACGCCGGACGGCAGGATCGACCAGCGCCGATTCGGTGGCCACACCCGCAACTACGGCGAAGGTCCCGTCCGCCGCGCCTGCTACGCCGCCGACCGCACCGGCCACATGATCATCCAGACCCTCTACCAGCAGGGCATCAAGAACCAGCTCAACTTCTTCGACGAGCATCACCTGATGGACGTGCTGTTCTCCGAGGATGGCCGCGCCTGCGGCGTCGTGACCATGGAGATGGTCACGGGCGAACTGCACGTCATCCATGCCAAGCAGGTCCTGATCGCGACCGGTGGGTTCGGTCGCGTCTGGAGCGTCACCTCCAACGCGGTGGCGGGCACGGGCGACGGTGTCGCCCTGACCTACCGGCGTGGCGTTCCGCTGATGGACATGGAGTTCTACCAGTTCCACCCGACCGGTCTCTACAAGCTGGGCATCCTCCTCTCGGAGGCGGCGCGCGGCGAGGGCGGCATTCTCCGGAACAAGGATGGCGAGGCGTTCTGCGCCCGCTACGCCCCGACGCTCAAGGACCTCGCCCCCCGCGACATGGTCTCCCGGTTCATTCACCAGGAGATCCAGGAGGGCCGCGGGATCGACGGCAAGGATTACGTGATCCTTGACCTGACCCACCTGCCGCCAGAGCTCATTGACGAGAAGATCCCCGACGTCACCGACTTCGCGCGAACGTACCTTGATGTCGAGCCCAAGACCGAGGGCGTGCCGATCCAGCCGACCGCGCACTACGCCATGGGCGGGCTGCCGACCAACATCGACGGCCAGGTGATCCGCGACAAGCACGCGACGCCGGTCCCGGGGCTCTACAGCGCCGGCGAGTCGGCGTGCGTCTCCGTCCATGGCGCCAACCGCCTCGGCACCAATTCGCTGGTGGATCTGGTCGTCTTCGGACGGCGGGCCGGCAAGCACATGCTGGCCGAGCTGGCGCACACCGATTGGGCCCCGCTTCCCCCTGAGCCGGATTACTACGCCCGCGCCGCGATTGACGCGCTGAAGTCCGCCCCACCGTCAGGCCGGGGCGAGACCGTCGCCGAGATCCGCGCGACCATGCAGAAGGTCATGATGGACGACGTCTCCGTCGAGCGCAGCGAGGAATCGCTGACGCGGGCGGAGGGCGTGATCCGGCAGCTCAAGGGTGCCTACGGATACGCCACCATCCAGGACAAGAGCAAGGTCTTCAATACGGATCTGACCGAAGCGCTGGAACTGGGCTGCCTGCTGGACTGTGCCGAGGCCACGATCCACG
This sequence comes from Thermomicrobiales bacterium, assembly GCA_035944555.1. GTDB lineage: Bacteria > Chloroflexota > Chloroflexia > Thermomicrobiales > UBA6265 > CADCWK01. The sequence continues at coordinate 267,043 of DASZAY010000009.1, read as the reverse complement.
GCGCACTTGCCCGGCAGGAGAGCCGCGGTGCCCACTACCGCAGCGACTTCACCACCCGCGACGACAAGAACTGGCTCGCCCACTCGCTGGTCTACAAGACCTCCGGCGGGCTGGAGCTCGACAAGAAGCCGGTCACGATCACGGAATTCGAGCCCAAGGAGCGCAAGTACTAGCGCTCCCGGCCACTAACACGCACCGACACGATCATCTCCGGACCGAAGGGACATGTGGTGGAGTATTCGATCAGGATCAAGCGGTACAACCCGGAGGTCGACGTCAAGCCGCATTTCGAGACCTACACGGTTTCGGCGGAGCCGACCGACCGGGTGCTCGACACCCTCAACAAGATCAAGTGGAGCGAGGATGGGTCGCTGACCTACCGCCGCTCGTGCGCCCACGGGATCTGCGGCTCGGACGCGATGCGCATCAACGGGCGCAACCGGCTGGCCTGCAAGCTGCTGATGAAGGACCTTCCCAGCAAGATCACCGTCGAGCCCCTGCTCGGCTTCAAGGTCGTCAAGGACCTCGTCGTCGACATGGAGAAGTTCTTCGACGCCTACAAGTCGGTCAAGCCATTCCTCATCGCCGACGAGCCGACGTCCGCGGGTGAGCGCCGGCAGTCGCCGGAGGAGCGCAATCGCTTCGAGGACACAACCAAGTGCATCCTCTGCGCCGCCTGCACGACGGCCTGCCCGGTGACCTGGACGAGCGACGAGTTCGTTGGCCCGGCCGCCATCGTCAACGCCCACCGGTTCATCTTCGATAGCCGGGACAAGGGAGCCGGGGAGCGCTTGCGCATCCTGAACACGCGCTCCGGTGTCTGGCGCTGCCGGACCATCTTCAACTGCACCGACGCCTGCCCACGCGGGATCGAGGTGACCAAGGCGATCGAGGAGGTCAAGCGTGCCCTCCTTTACGAGACGGTCTGATTTTTTGGCTGACCGACTGACCGGGTGCTGACGATGCCGCGATTCTGGTCCTGGGACTACCTCAACCACCGACCGAACGAAGACGAGATGTTCGGGCCGTTCTCGACGGCCTACCTCGTCGTCTTCCTGTTGCTGTTCTTCGCAACAGTGTTCCTCTACAACGAGGGCGGGCGGTACCTGACCGAGGACCCGGTCCGGCGGAAGTACCTGCGCAAGTACGCCGGCTTCCTGCTGATCCCGGTCACCCTGGCGCTGTTCTTCTTCTCGTTCCGCATCCTCCAGATCGACCCGTTTACCTTCGGGCGTCGGATCTGGTTGTACCTCGCGCTGCTCGGTACGATCGGCGTCCTCGCCTATGCGGCGCAGGACATCCGTCGGCACTACCAGCGCGACGTGGCGGCCCAGCAGCGGATCCAGACGCGTGGCCGGTACGCTGCGACCTCCCGCCGGGCTCTGCGCCAGCCGACGTCTGGCGGTCGCGCACGGCGCGGCAACTAGCACCCTGCGTCAACAGGCCCCAACCGGAAAACACGAAGCGGGTCCCGCAAGGGACCCGCTTTATGATCGGGTGGGCCGTGCACCCTCCTTTGACAAGAACCCTCCGGCTTGCTGCCGTCCGTTAGCTCCGGGCGGGCACTCCCAATCACCCAGCGAATGGTACTTACGGCTGCTGCGTTCCCGCCCTGACCGGATTCGTAGTTCGCTGCCGACCGGGACCCAACCCATCTACACCACGTAACGACAGTAGGTCCACAGAGCCAGGCCGGGGGAGGGAATTCAACCCCGCTGTAGCGGATTGCGGGTGCAGGGCACCGCTAACTCCCCATCTAGCACGACACGCCCCAGAGGATACACCACCCGGCCGGGAGTGGCCAAAGCCCGAGCCCGCCGGGAGCGGAATCGTTGCCTGAAGATTGATCAGGTTCGCTCAGGCCTGGAACCGGCTACCGTTCGCTGTCCGCTGGAACACCGCACTGGCGAAGGCGGCCGCGTGTGGTCCGGCGAAGACGAGTGCCCCGACGTGGCCGTGCTTGGTCGTCCCGGTCACGAAGCGGTAACGGATCGTCCGTGCCTCGATGACCCGCTCACTGTAGAAGACGTCCTCGCTCAGCCGACCGAGGATCTCGAAGGCCAGCTCGTCGGTCACCATGAGGTCCGTCAGGGGAAAATCCACCCAGACGGTCAGTGTGGTGACGCCATCCTGCAATGACGGATCTCCCATGAGATGGGCGCCTTCGACCGCGCGCAGGAGAAACTCCGCCTCGATAGAGAATCGTATATTGGCATCCTCATCGGCCGTCCAGCTGTCACCGTACCGCTCGACGAGGATTCGGATCACATCATCCAGCATCCTCCCCTCCTCTTCTTCTACCTGGTTGAGCCGCTTCCCGGCGGCGCAGTCATGTTCTCGTTCTGGTAGGCGCCACTGTAGCCCGCCGATGCGTCGTGGGACAGGTCAAAGAAGATCAGCTGCAGGACCCGCGCATCACGCCCGACAGCGAAGCCCGCCGGGTTCAGGACGGAGAGGAGCGCGGTCGACCGTCCGACATAGCCGGCGTCCCAGACCGCGGTATGGATCGTCACGCCCGAACGGTTCAGTGACGACCGGGCCCGGCCAAGCGCCATCGTCCCGAGCGGCATGCGAACCACCTCGTTGAACCCGATCTGGTACGGACCGGGCTCGAGATGGACCACGCTGCCGTCGCCGGGAAGCGGGATATCCTCGATCGTCGGCAGTTGACGCCCGCCGCTATCCGCCGGGAGCACGCCCGGACCGACCAGCTTCCCGATCCTGGCCAGGGTCAGGTCGAAACCATTGGGCTGGATCTGCTCATCAAGATCAACGAAGTGCTCGATCAGCGGCTGTGACCCGGTGATCGCTGCCCGGATCCGGTCACCGGACCATCCACCCCGTCCGCTGCTCATCCCGTCCATCAGATCGTCTCCGGCCATTCGCAAGCGTCCCCGTTTTCAGCCGACTAGCGTACCATTGCCCCTCGTTTCCCCGACCCAATTCTCCCCATTGATCTGACGGGACATCACCGAAGATGCATCGCTTGAGACGCCGGCCGTTCGCCGAATCGCCTGGCCGGCGGGCGGCGTTCCATGTGCTCCGCCACCGTGATTACCGTGTCCTGCTGATCGCGACCTCAATCTCGGCGCTCGGTTCCCGCTTCCAGTTCCTCGCCGTGACATGGTGGGTCTACGAGCTGACCGGGAGTGAGGCGCTGCTCGGGCTGATCGGCCTGGCCCGGTTCATCCCGATCCTGCTCTTCGGCCTGTTCGGCGGCGTACTCGCCGACCGGTACGACCGGCGCAGGACCCTGATCGTCACCCAGTTCGGACTCATGGCGACCTCGAGCACCCTGGCGATCCTGGCCTGGGGCGGCGACGTCACGATCCCGCTGATCTTTCTCCTGACCGCTCTGACCGCCGTGATCGACTGCGTTGCCCAGCCCGCTCGCTCGGCTCTGATCCCGTTGCTGGTGCCAAAGGCCGAGATGCCGGACGCCATGACCGTCAACATCATGGTCGGGCAGACGGCGAGCATCGTCGGGCCCGCCCTGGCCGGCTTCGTCATCGCTGCGTTCGGGACGGCGATGGCGTTCACCCTGGACGCGATTGGGTTCGTCTTCGCCATCGCGGCTCTGCTGACGATCACCACATCCGCTGCCGTGACCGTCAAGCCTACCGGGAACACGCTCGCTGCCGCGATCGAGGGACTCGGCTTCCTGCGCCGGTCGCCGATCCTGCTGAGCGTGATGTCCGTGGACTTCTTCGCCACGTTCTTCGGGGCGACCACCGCCCTGCTGCCCGTGCTGGCGGTTGCCCGGTTCGACATGGAGGCGGATGGCTACGGGCTGCTGGGATCGTCGATCGCGGTCGGCGCCCTGCTCGGCAGCATGGTCGTCAGCGTCCTGCCGTCGATCGAGCGGCCCGGTCGTGGCGTTCTGATCGCCGTCGGCCTGTTCGGCGTCGCGATCATCGGGCTGGGTCTTAGTCCGGCCCTATGGGTCGCGATGATCTTCCTCGCCCTCTCCGGAGCGACGGACGCCGTCAGCATGGCCCTGCGCCATACCGTGCGGAACGTCGTCACCCCCGACGCGCTGCGGGGCCGGATCTCCGCCGCCCACAGCACGTTTGCGTCCGGCGGACCGCAACTCGGCGACGCCCGCGCTGGCGCGATGGCCGCCCTGATCGGGGTCGGTCCCGCGCTCGTCATCGGCGGGATCGGCGTAGTTGCGACGGTAGCCGTCGCGCACGTGCTCGTTCCCGCGCTGGCCCGGACCCGGATCGCGGACTTCATCCAGTCGGATGACGAGCTGGACACCGAGATCGCTGATGCCCGCCTCGCTCCGCCTCCGGGCGGCACGACTGCGCCTGCCGCGACCCCTCCGACACTATCGCCGAACGTGCCTCGAACGAGCGGCAACGTGCGATAATACATGGAGTACTCAATCGCTGAGGACTGATGAGTCCGCGTCGGCCTCCTGCCCGCGGCGTGTCGTCAGCCCCCCACGCCGAACGGATACCCATGGCTGTGGCCGCCCCCCTCGAAACCTTCACGACGTCCCCGCTCCGGCTGATTCCGGCGAGCGACCGGGGACGCAATCCCGTCCGGGACCAGTACGGCCGGGCGATGACCTACCTGCGTATCTCCCTTACCGACCGGTGCAACTTCCGTTGCCTTTATTGCATGCCCGCTTCGGGGATGCAGTTTCAGCCCCGGGAAGAGATCCTGACCGACGAGGAGCTGCTTCGCGCCGTTCGTCTCAGCGCCAAGGTCGGATTCACCAAGTTCCGTCTGACCGGCGGAGAGCCGACCGTGCGGCCGCACCTGGTCGACCTGGTTCGCGAGATCCGGGCGATGCCGGGCGTCGAGGAGATCTCGATGACGACCAATGCCCTGCTGCTCGGCAAGCTGGCCGAGCCGCTGGCCGCGGCCGGCCTCAATCGCATCAACGTCAGCATCGACACGCTGGATCCGGTCCGTTTCAAGTTCATGACCCGTGGCGGACGGCTGGACATGGTCTGGCGGGGAATCGAGGCGGCGGACGCTGCCGGGCTCACGCCGATCAAGCTGAACACCGTCGTCGTCAAGGACCAGAATGAGCACGACGTCGTCCCGATGGCGGAGCTGACCCTGGACCGGCCGTGGCAGGTCCGCTTCCTGGAGATCATGCCGCTCGAGGGCGTCGGCGAGGTCCACGACCAGGGACTGGTCACGTCCGAGCAGACCCAGGCCCGACTGGAGGAGCGGTTCGGCCCGCTGGAGCCGGTCGAGGCAGACGCGGCCGATCCCGCCCGCCTGTTCCGGATCCCCGGTGCGGCTGGCACCATCGGCTTCATCTCTCCGATCTCCGAGCCGTTCTGCTCGGCATGCAACCGGATCCGTCTGACGGCCGATGGCAAGCTCCGGCTCTGCCTGCTCCGGGGCGACGAAGTCGACCTGCGTGACCTGATGCGGTCCGGCGCCACCGATGCCGACGTCGAAGCCCAGATCCGTGGCGGCGTCTGGCGCAAGCCGTGGGGCCACGGATTGGCCGAAGGCGACCGCAACACGATCCGCGGCATGTCCCAGATCGGCGGCTAGCGCCCCATCGCACCGACTATGGTCAGACGGCACAAGCGCCCCCGGGTCAGACCCGGGGGCGCTGCTATGCTGTCCGGCGTCGCGTCCGTCCTGGTCGCCAGTCCAGCCAATGGGAGTCCTTCGCATGTCAGCCGTGTCATCACCCCTTGCCATCCAGAAAGTCGTGATCGGGAACGACCTGTGGCCGAACGCCGTGCAATCGGTCAAGGACCGCTTCCCCGATCTCGATATCGTCCTCGAGACGGACAGCAAGAAGATCGACCAGCATCTGGGCGACGCCGATGCTTACACCGGCTTCCGGCTGTCCAGCGAGCAGCTTGACGCGGCAGGCCAGTTGAAGTGGGTCCACGCCCTGTCGGCCGGCGTCGAGCACTGGATCGGCGCAGGCATCGCCGACCGCGACATCCTGCTGACCAACTCCAGCGGCGTGCACGCGACCAACATCTCCGAGCACGTCTTCGCGATGCTGCTCTCGTTTGCCCGCCAGCTCCCGGCGCTTCAGCGCTCCCAGGACAAGCGGCAATGGCGCGACAACGAGAACTTCCGCGAGGCGATCTTCGAGGTCGCCGGCCAGTCGATGGCGATTGTCGGAACCGGAGCCATCGGTACCGCCGTAGCCACCCGCGCCAAGGCGTTCGGGATGACCACGGTCGGGGTCCGGCGCAACGCGGACTCGCCGGCTCCTGAAGGGATTGACGATCAGATCACGTTCGGTGATCTCAAGGGTCGTCTCGGCGACATCGACCACGTGGTGATCTGCCTGCCGATGACGGACGACACCGCGGGCCTCTTCGACGCCGACATGCTGGCTGCGATGAAGCCCGGCTCTTACTTCTTCAACATCGGCCGCGGCGGAATTGTGGACCAGGACGCCCTGATCCAGCACCTGCACGCCGGCCACATCGCCGGCGCCGGACTCGACGTCGCCACGCCGGAACCGCTCCCCGCCGATTCCCCGCTCTGGGACGCACCGAACACGATCATCACGGCGCATACTTCTGGTAACACCCCGAAGTATGGCGAGCGAGCACTAAAGCTGTTCGGGGACAATCTCCAGGCACTGATCGACGGCCGTGAACCGGAGAACGTCGTAGACGTGTCGGCCGGCTACTGATCAGCGTCGGCGCTGCCTCGCCCTCAGGGATCGAGGAAAGGGCATCCGGTCTCCAATGTGAGATGGATGCCCTTTGCCTTGGCCATCGTCCATGGATTTTCTTCTGGACAAATCGGCGGGAACGGTTATTCCACGCCTTCTAGGTTGCCGGTTGGACCAGCGGGGCCGGGAAACCGCACCAACCACCCATATCATACGATTGACAGTGATACAACATGAACGTACACTTGTCCAAAGTCGCGATGGCAGTCCGGAGGCTATCCGCCGTAACGGCGATTTCTCCAGTTCCTGGCCAGATCTGACCGCGGAGGTGACGTATGGTTGCCGTCTCCCTCGAAACCGTCACTCACCATGCTCGCCGCCGCCTTGCCCAGCGGAACCTGAGCATGGACGACGCAGCCTATGTCATTGCCCACGGGAGCGTGACCTTCTCCGGCCATGCGCGTTTCGTTCACCTGGGCTGGCGCGACATCCCCGACAGCGACCGACGGGACGATCGCATCCGCCGCCTGGAAGGGACGATCCTGGTATTCGATAGCGAGTCCGGCGGCTGCCTGACGACGGCGTACCGCAACCGGACCCGGGGCCTCAAGGACATCCGGCGCAAACCCAAACGCGCGTTTACCTCCGAGCCGCCACGCCGTGACCGGACCGTCTTCTCGGGTTGAGAGGCAGCACGTCAGCCGTTGGTAAACGGGACTTCGTGCGCGCCCGGACCCGACTGGCAGACAAGCAAGCGGTCAGGCAGGTGGCTCAGGCCATGGGGCTCGAAATACCGCCCATCGACGGTGGCACGGATCGCGTCGATGGCATCGCGCTTTGCCAGCGCCAGGACACTCCCCCCGCCCCCACCACCCATCATCCGCGCGCCAAGAATGCCGGGTTGCCCGTTAAGGAGTGCGACGAGCTCCTCGACCTGTGGGTGGCTGACATCGTAGTCGGTCGCGGACGACCGGCCCGACGCCGTCATGGCCTTGCCGAACGCCACCCAATCCTGGCGGGCAAGGGCGTCGTACCCCTCCTCGACACGGGCAGACTCGGAGATCAGGTGTCGAACACGGGAGCGAAGGGTGTCGTCCAGCGCATGGGCTGCCGCCAACCGTTCGACCTGCTCGGACGTGATGTCGGCGATGCTGGCCGGCGCGTCTTCTCCAAGGTGCTCCCGGGCGATCCCGTGCAGGCGAGCCATTTCCCGCACACGGACGGGATAAGCCGATTCGCCGAGCCGGTGAACGACTCCTGACGACACGACGATGAATACGCGCCAGCCGAGATCCGGAGTCAGCTCCTCGATGCCGATGGCGGCAGCGTCGTAGCGAATCACACCGCCGGCAATCGACGCCGCCTGGTCCATCGTCCCGCAGGAGACGCCGGCCCGGTTCTCAGCCGCCTGGGCCAGCAGGATCCAGTCGCGACGATCAACCGGATGAGGCAGCAGCTGCGCGACGGTTGAGACGCAGAGCGCTGCAGAAGAACTCAGCCCGAGTCCGACCGGAAGGTCGCCGGAGTAAGCAAGCCGCAAACCGCTACGCGGCTCGAGACCGAGCGCCATGATTGCCGCGACCGCGCCCCGGACGTAGTCGGTCGGCGTATCGGGCGGGGAGTCACGGGACCAGTCAGGCAGCGAGGCGACATCGAGGTCGTCTACGGATCGATCATCACCGTGGGGGTCGATGAAGGCGACCTGGATTCGGCCGGACTCACCTGCCTCATCCGCGACCGCCACGATCCCGCGGTCGATCGCTCCGGCGAGCACTTTGCCGCCGTTGTAGTCCAGGTGATTGCCGAGCAGCTCGATCCGTCCCGGAGCGAAGAACGCCCGGGTCGGTGCCCATCGGTGGTCCCAGGCCGAGTTGCCGAGGTCGGCCGCCTGCCGGACTAGATGGTCTGTCGCCCCGGTTTCTGCCGCGGATCCGGATGTCATCGTCCCCCCTGGGTGTCGTCGCCTAGCGGCGGAACTGAACGACCTTGAAGGCCTCGGCCAACTCGAAGTCCTGGTCGGCAGCGACCTCGACTGCACGCTCGCGGAGTCGCTCCCGCAGCGTCGCCTCGTCGCCGACCTGGGACGCGTGAGCCATCAGGGCGTTGATCTTGGCATCGAAGGCGTCGGTGATATCGATATGGCGGTCCGGCGCGTCCGCACCGAAGTACCAGATCTCGGCCGTCTTGTGCGTGTACAGGCCGTCGCGCAGGTGATGCGGGAAGTTGAGCGGGTCGCGGGCGGCCGGGTAGACGGCGTCGGTCGTCGCCAGCCCGACCGCGCGGTGGTCCGGGTGGAGGGCATAGGGGCGGAACGCGTCGTGGGTAATGACCACGTCCGGGCGGAAGGTGCGGATCTGCCGGACCAGTCGCTCACGGAACTTCACGTCCGGGACGACCTCGCTGTCCGGCTCGCGCAGGAAGACCACCTCTCGCACGCCCAGCCGTCGAGCGGCTTCGCGCTCCTCTTCCTCACGGGTCGCGGCGACGAGTTGTGGGGACGCCTTGGGGTCGCCGCTCCCCTTGTCCCCGCTCGTCACCTGGACGATGACGACGTCCTTGCCGGCCGCGGTCAGGGTCGCCATCGTGCCAGCCGCGCCGAACTCGGCATCATCCGGGTGAGCCACGATGACGAGGTACGACTGAAACTCTTCCTGCTGCTCGGACATCTTGAAGACTTACTCCTGCGGGCTACCGGCGAGCTGTCGCCGGATGATTTCGATCAGATTGGCGACGGGATGGGACTGTTGATCGCCGCCGACCAGGTCCTTGACTGCAACTAGTCCGGCTGCAGCCTCGTCAGAACCCTGGAAGACGGCGAGGCGGATGCCCTTCCGGCTCGCGTACTTGAACTGTTCTCCGAGGCTGCGCTCGCCAAGGAGCGAGAGATCGGTCCGGATACCAGCTGACCGGAGCATCGTCGACAGTCGCGCTGCCTCTGTCAGCCCGTCACGGAAGGACGCGACGAATACCTCGGCCGTGGTCGTCGGCGCCTGGATCAGGCCGAATTCGGAGACGACCTCGATGATCCGCTCGATGCCGAGCGAAACACCGGTCGCGGGCATCGGGCGGGATGAGAAGGAGCTGACCAGACCGTCGTAGCGGCCGCCACCGGCGATCGACCCGATGGCGGGCTGCTCGACCGTCGCCTCGACCACCGGACCGGTGTAATAGTCCAGGCCGCGAGCCAGTGACAGGTCGACGATCGCGCTGCCCTCCGGGACGCCGAGTACGGCCAACGCGTCGAAGACCGCCGAGAGGTCGGCGACGGCGGTTGCGACGTCCTCGGATTGGCCGATCTCGCTGGTGACCTGGGACAGGATCGTATCGGCGCGTCCCCGGGCGGTAATCAGTCCCATCAGCCGCGAGGCGCCGTCCCGTGGCAGCCCGCCGTCGACCAGTTGCTGGGCGACCTTGTCCGCCCCGATCTTGTCGAGCCGATCGATGGTGCGAATGACGTTGCCGACCTCACCTTCCGCAGCGCCTGTCGAGCGGGCGATGGCGGCGAGCAGGTGGCGGTGGTTGACCCGCACGACGGCATTGGGGAGCCCGACGGCGGCGATCGCCTCGGTCAGGATCGAGATGCCCTCCGCGTCGGCAAGCATCGACGGCGACCCGGCGATGTCCGCGTCGCACTGCCAGAACTCCCGGAACCGGCCCCGTTGCGACTTCTCCGCCCGCCAGACCGGACCGATGTGATACCGCTTGAATGGCATGACCAGTTCGTTCTGGTGCATCGCCAGCACGCGGGAGAACGGGACCGTCAGGTCGTACCGCATGCCGACCCGGCGATCGCCGTGGTCGGAGAAGTGGTACATCAGCTTCTCGTTTTCCCCTGCCTTGCCGGTCAGGATATCGAGGTGCTCCAGGATCGGCGTTTCGATCGGCTCATAGCCATGGTTCTCGAAGATGCCGCGGAATCGCCCGATGATCTCCTGCCGGAGCAGCATCTGCGCCGGGAGGAAATCGCGGAAGCCGCTCAGGATACGCGGCTTGATCCGGGCAGGAGAAACGGGGGCGTCGGTCATCGGGGCGATCGTCCTTCCGGCGGCAGCCTGGAGCGCGTGGTTACTTGGTGATCTCGTAGACGAGGTGGCTGAGCTCGGGCAGGACCAGCCGGCTCATGGCCAGGTTGACCGCGTTGCGGGACCCGGGCATCGAGATGATGAGCGTGCCGTGATGGACACCGGCAACGGCCCGCGAGAGCATCGCTGCCGCGCCGATCTCGTCGTAGCTCAGCATCCGGAACAACTCACCGAACCCGTCCAGCCGCTTCTCGAGCAGCCCAGCGACGACGTCGTAGGTTGTGTCCCGCCGGGCGATCCCCGTCCCCCCGTTGATCAGGATCGCGGCGACCCTGTCGTCGGCGGCCCACTCCCGCAACAGCGGGTCAATCCGGCCGGGTTCGTCAGGGACGATCCGGTAGTTCACGACCGTGTGCTGCTGCTCGCGGAGTCCCGCCAGGATGATCTGGCCCGAGGCATCGGTCGCCTCGGTGCGGGTGTCGCTGACGGTCAGCACCGCCACTCCGACTGCGTCCGGCGCATTGTCACGGTGCTCGGCGGTCGACGCCGACGCATTGGGCTGGGGAGCGGGCTCGGGTGGGGCGGTTGACTCGGCCATCAGATGTCTCTCTCTCATGAGTCAGGGCCAACTGCCAAACCGCGCCATGGTACCGCGATGTCCCGTCCCGGGGGGGTCGGTCAGTCAGTGGAACTGTCCGACGCTGACGGCTCGTCATCGGCCGTTACGGGGATCAGAAAGATCGTGACCGTCGTCGCCCCGTCATCATCGCCATCGGCCCGGAGCCAGACAACACCCCAGACATCGGAGTCATTGGTTGCAGCCAGCCCGACGTACAGGTTGCCGTCCTCGTCCGGCTCTCCCCGGACGACGCCACAGGCGACATCGGTCTCCGGTTCCTCGGCGTCAGCGACGATCCGGACGATCAGGTCGTCGCCAAGCAGGTCGGTCAGCGACGCCTCGACCCGAGTGACGCTCACCGCGGCCGGCAGCGCCGCCAGCAGCGTCTCGTCCGGCACCGACAAACCATCGCCGCTCGAGACGCCAGTCTGATCCGTGGCACCGCCCCCCGTCGCCGTCTCGGCCAGTGCGGCGATCGGGGCTCCCGGGTCGGCACATGTCCCACGCTGGACGTAGCCCGGATAGGCGAGAACCGCGGCCCCCTCTTCGTCCTGGCCAACCGCGACGATGGGCGACGCGAGCGCGAGGAGCAGGACGACGAACAACCAGCGAATGCGGGTGAGCGGTGACATGGCGGATCTCCGGCTAGAGGTTCTATTCATCCGTCAGCGACGAACGCGTTCTCGACATGGGAGACGTCGACGACGCGCCCCGTTCGGTCGAGTGTCACCGCGACCAGGTCGACACGCCAGACCGGCTCGGGCTGATCCGGCGGAACATGGTCCGCGACAAAGGCCGCCATCGCGCGGAGCAAGGTCCGCGACTGCCGCGGGGTCACCGACTCCGCCGCACGACCATAGCCCTCACCACGCCGGGTCTTGACCTCGACGGCGACCAGTTCCTCCCCGTCACGCAGGACGAGATCCAGCTCGCCGCCGTCGCCCCGCCACTGCCGCACCAGGACCTCGTAGCCCTTCGCTTCGAGAAAGCGCAGGGCATGTCCCTCCCCGGCGGTGCCGAGCGCACGGCGAGGCGTGGGATCATGGGGCATCGTCATCCTGGTCGAGAAGCGCGACCACCTCGTTGCCGGGCATCCGGAAGGATCGACGGTGAAGAGGACAGAGCCCATGCTCACGCAGCGTCGCCAGGTGGCTGGGCGTACCGTACCCCTTGTGGCGGTCAAAGTCGTACACGGCGTGCACGGCGTGGTGGTCAGTCATCACGCCGTCGCGGTGGACCTTGGCGAGGATGGCGGCAGCGGCGATCGAAAGGGAGTGTCGGTCACCCTTGATCAGCCCGACCTGCGGGAGCGGTGTCTCGATCACCCGGGCGTCGATCAGCAGCGCGTCTGCCTGACGATCCAGTCCGCCGACCGCCCGTTCCATGGCGATCCGGTTGGCGGACGCCACGCCGACGCGATCCAGCTCCTCGGCCTCGACGACGCCCAGCGCCCAGGCGGCGGCACATCCGGCGATGACGACTGCCAGCTCGCTTCGCGTCGCGGGGTCGAGCTGCTTGGAGTCACGGACACGGTGAAGCGTCCCGGCCAGCGTCGCGGCGGTCGCATCGTCGCCCGGTGGCAGGATCACCGCGGCCGCGACGAGTGGACCGGCCAGCGCGCCGCGCCCGACCTCGTCGACCCCGGCCACTCCGGAAAAACCCGAACGCCAGAACGCGACCTCATGGTCGAGCGTCGGGCGCTCGGGAAGGTCTCGTTCTGGCGTGGACACGATCAAGCGGCTTCGCCCGGACTAGACGAGGTGCTTGCCGTTGGGGCGCTGCCGCTCCTTGATCCGGGCGGCCTTGCCGGACAGCCCGCGGAGGTAATACAGCTTGGAGCGGCGGACCTTGCCGAAGCGAAGGACCTCGATCCGGTCGATCCGGGGGGAGTGGATCAGGAACGTCCGCTCGACTCCGACCGCGTGGGACGCGATCCGGCGAACGGTGAAGTTCTCGTTGATCCCGCCGCCACGACGGCGAATGCAGACGCCCTCGAAGTTCTGGATCCGCTCGCGGTTGCCCTCGACGACCTTCACGGCGACCCGGACGGTGTCGCCGGCGTTGAAGACCGGCACGGTGTCCTTGTACTGCTCCGACTCGATGGAGCGGATGAGCTGCGCGACCATGTAGCTTGCCCTGTTGCTAGCCGGCCGAAGACCGCGTCATCGCGCGTGTCCCGCCACCGGCGCCAGTCACCGACCCACGGCCACACTGGGCGACCGGCTGCCTGCGATCGAAAGCTGACGTGCCCGGCCGGCAGGGTGAACCCGCCCGGAACCGGGACGACCAACGACGGATTCTACCCGCTCGACCGGCTTCCCGCCAGTCACCGCGCTCCGGCCAGCTCCCGGTCCTTGGACAGCACGCCGATCACCTCGGCCGCCACCTCGTACCGGCCGAACGACGGCATGATGTAGACCCCCTGGACCTGAGGCTCGGCTTCCAGCAGGAGATCCTGCGCCATCCGGACCCCCTCCTTGCGGCCATCGGCCCCGGCCCGGCGCATCCGGTCGCGCGCCTCGTCCGTCAGGGTGATTCCCGGGACCTCGTTGTGCAGGAACTCAGCGTGCTTGCTGCTCTGGAGCGGCAGGATCCCCATCAGGACCGGAACACCGAGGTCGCGGGTCCCGTGGCTCCGCTCGTAGTGGTCCAGGAACCGCTGCCAGACGGCCATGTCGTAGATCGGCTGCGACATGATGAAATGGGCCCCCGCGTCCAGCTTCCGCCGGAGACGCTGCGTCTCCTCGTCGAGGTCCGGCTTGGTCGGGTCAACGGCGCAGGCGATGGTGAACGAGGCCGGCCGGCCGATCGATGCCCCGGCCGAGTCTGCACCCCGGTTCAGGCGGTCGATCACACCGATGAGTCCCGGCGAGTCGACGTCGAACACGGCCGACGAGTCCGGGTAATCTCCGAGCGATGGCGGGTCGCCGCGTAGAGCGAGAATGTTCCGAATGCCGACGGCATGAGCACCGAGCAGGTCGGACTGAAGGCCCATGAGGGACCGATCACGCGTCGTGAAGTGGACGATCGTCTCGATGCCGACCTGGTGCTGGATCAGGTAGCAGAGCGTCATCGCGCTCATCCGGACACGGGCCATCGGCGAGTCCGCGACGTTGATCGCGTCGACGCCGGCGTCCTTGAGCATCCTGGCACCGTCGAGTGCCTTGGCCGGATTAAACCCCTTGGGCGGGTCGATCTCGACGCTCACGACGAACTTCTCGCCGAGCTTCCGGGCCAGCTCGGTCGGTGGGTCGGGCTCGGTCGATTTGGCGGCGGCCGGCGACGGGATGCCGACGATCCGGAGCGGCGTCGGCGAATCTGCCGGCACCTCCGGCGTCTCCCCTTCCCGCTTGGCCGTGTGGCCATCGATCGCGGCGCGCATGGCGGCGATGTGCTCCGGCGTCGTCCCGCAGCAGCCACCGATCAGCCCCACGCCGGCAGCGATCGCGTCCAGGGCGAAGCCGGCGAAGTACTCCGGCGACGAGGGGTAGAACACCCGGTTGCCGATGTAGGTTGGCCAGCCAGCGTTGGGCTGGCAGGCGAGCGCCGGCAGGTTCTCGCCGTCCTGCTCGGCCCGGACCCGGTCGAGAGCACGCATGACGGGGAGCAGCTTGCCCGGACCCACCGAGCAGTTGCCGCCAACGACGTCGACGCCCATGTCGGCGAGCCGCCGGTAAACCGACGCCGGCAGGTCTCCCCCCATCGTCGAGCCGTCGTCGCCAAAGGTCATCATCGCGACCAGTGGCAGGTCGCAGGCTTCGCGAACGGCGCCGACCGCGGCATCCATCTCGTCCAGCGAGCTCATCGTCTCGATCACGACCAGGTCGATGCCACCCTCGAGCAGCGCTTCGGCCTGCTCCCGGAAGGTCGCGCGCACCTCATCGACCGGCGTGCGGCCGAAATGGCTGACGCTGCGGCCGGTCGGCCCGATCGAACCGGCGATCAGGACCGGCTGCCCGCTGATCTCGCGCTCTTCCCGCGCCAGCTTCACCGCACGCTTGTTGACCTGAACGACCTTCCCGGCCAAACCGTGCGGTTCCAGGCGGAACCGGTTGGCCCCGAACGTATTGGTCTCGATCACATCGGCGCCCGCCGCGATGTAGGCCCGGTGGACGACCGAAATCGCGTCCGGGTTGGTCAGGTTCAGGGCGTCGAAGCAGGCGTCGATGGGCGTGCCGGCGGCGTGGAGCATGGTGCCCATCGCCCCATCGGAGAGCAGCGGGCCTCGGGCGAGGCGGTCGAGGAACGGGTGAGCCATGGGATAGGTCCTCGGAAGCGGTGGCAGGACGGAGCCAGCGGGACGACAGCGCATCGGATCAAGGAAGCACGTGTAATGGACAAGGAACCGGGGCATTCCTCAAAGGATACCCGCTGGGAACGCGCCACTACCGTCCGGGCGTACCTGGCTGGTGCTGAGGGATCTCAGCACGTCGCAGCGTTTGACCGTCTGGTGTCCAGCGGGTACAGTCGCGAGCCACTCCTGCAGCCCGTCCCAGCCATTGGATACCCATGCAACCCGCCCAGCCGACTGGCGCCACCTCGTCGATTCACTTCGCACCCGGTGACTCTGGCCCGATGATCCCCGGCCCCTGCCTCGCGATCGGAGGCGCCGAAGACAAGCTCAACGACCGGCATATCCTCTCGACGTTCGTCCAGCTTGCCGGCGGTCACGACGCCCGGATCGCGGTGATCCCGACCGCATCATCACTGGAGACCGCTGGATCCCGATACACCAGGATCTTCACCGACATGGGCGCGGCGTCGGCCGAGTCCGTCGCGATCATGAGCCGTGAAGACGCGAACGGAGGGGCATCGCTGGACGCGCTTCGCGACGCGACCGGCATCTTCCTGACGGGCGGTAACCAGATGCGGCTGTCCGCCATGATGGGCGGCAGCGACGCCGAACTGTTGATCCGCGAGCGACACCAGCGCGGTGCCATCGTCGCGGGAACCAGCGCCGGCGCGTCGATCCTGTCCGCCCACATGGTGGCGATGGGGGCATCAGGCCCGTCGCCCCGGCTCCGGATGGCGCAGATGGTCGCCGGATTCGGCCTGGTCCCGGACATGATCCTCGATCAGCACTTCCGCCAGCGCGACCGGATCGGGCGGCTGCTCGCGCTCGTCGCCGCCAACCCGTCGCTGCTCGGCGTCGGCATCGACGAGGACACCGGCGTCCTGATCGATGAGGCCGGCACTCTGGAGGTGATCGGCCGCCAGAGCATCACGATCGTCGACGGTCGGCGGATGGTCTCGGATATCGCCGAGGTCAAGGCGCAGGGCGGGATTTCGGTCTCCAATGCCAACCTCCACATCCTGACGGCGGGCCGGCGGTTCTCAGTGCCCCATCGACGGGTGATCGACTGGTATTAGGCCCACACGCCGGTCGTTCACACTGGACGCCGGGTACCAAAGCTGCGATATCAGTGGGAGAAGTCAGGATCCCGGGATGGCACGATGCCGTCCCGGTTGTCGCTATCATCACCGGAAATCGCTACGGACCCGCCCGGATCGTCCGGCCGGCGCAGCCCCACGGAGACCCAGCCGATGATCGAAGTCCGCTCGACGAACGCCCTGCGTGGCCCGAACGTCTGGGCGCGGATGCCGGTGATCCATCAGGTGATCGACATCGGCGAACTCGAGGACCGGCCGTCCAACAAGGTGCCCGGGCTGTACGACAGCCTGACCGCACTGATCCCGTCACTCTACGATCATGGCTGCTCCCTGGGGCGTCCCGGTGGCTTCCTCCACCGGCTCCGGGAAGGGACGTGGATGGGCCACGTGCTGGAGCACGTGGCCATCGAGCTCCAGAACCTGGCGGGTGGCGAGGTGCGACGGGGCCTGACGCGCGCGACCGGCGAGCGGGGCGTGTACAACGTCGTCTTCGCCTACGAGCAGGAAGACGTTGGCCGGGCGGCCGGCGAGCTGGCGCTCCGGTTGCTCAACCACCTGATCTACGGCACCGAGCCGGACTTCGACTACCAGACCGAGCTCGAGCAGCGGGTGATCAAGGTCGCCGAGCAGCTCGCCTACGGCCCGTCCACCGGGGCGATTGTCAGCGAGGCCCAGCGGCGTGGGATCCCCGTGCTGCGACTGGATCCGCGCCGCTCGCTGGTCCAGCTGGGCCACGGCAAGTACCAGCGTCGCGTCTGGGCGACGGTGACCAGCCAGTCGGCCGACATCGCCGTCGACATCGCCGGCAACAAGGAGCTGACCAACCGGCTGCTCCATGACGTCGGTATCCCCGTCCCGCGCAGCGCGATCGTCCGCGACGCCGACGACGCGGTCCGGGTCGCCAAGCGGATCGGCTACCCGATCGTCCTCAAGCCGCTGGATGGCAACCACGGCCGTGGCGTCTGCATCAACCTGCGGGACGAGGAGGAGGTCCGTGAGGGCTTCGCGATCGCCCGGGGCGAGAGCCGGAACGGAACCGTCATCGCCGAGACGTTCATCGTCGGCAAGGATTACCGAATCCTGGTCGTCAACAACGAGGTCGTCGCCGTCGCCGAGCGCGTTCCGGCGCACGTCATCGGCGATGGTGTCCGCACCGTCGAGCAGCTGATCGAGGCCGCCAACGCCGATCCCCGGCGCGGCGTCGGACACGAGAAGATCCTGACCCGGATCAGCGTCGACTCCCAGACCATCGAGGTGCTGGAACGCGAGGGACTGACGCTGGAGAGCGTGCCGGAGGCCGGCGCGCTGATCCAGCTCAAGCTGACCGGCAACATGAGTACCGGCGGCACCAGCATCGACCGCACCGACGACATCCACCCGGATAACATGGAGATCGCCCGCCAGGCCGCCATGGTCGTCGGGCTGGATATCGCCGGCATCGACTTCATCGCGCCGGACATCAGCCAGTCGGTCCGGCAGATGGGCGGGGCGATCTGCGAGGTCAATGCCGGCCCGGGGTTCCGCATGCACACGCACCCGACCGAGGGGCATCCTCGCCTGGTCGGCCGCGCCGTCGTTGACATGATGTTCCCGACCGGCTCGCCATCGCGGATCCCGATCGTCGCGGTGACGGGGACCAACGGCAAGACGACGACCAGCCGGATGATCGCCCACATCATGAAGACGTCCGGCCGGAAGGTCGGCCTGACCAGCACCGACGGCATCTACATCGATGGCACCCAGATCATGTCGGGCGACATGAGCGGGCCGCAGAGTGCCCAGATGGTGCTCAAGAACCCGGCGGTCGACTTTGCGGTGCTGGAGACGGCCCGTGGCGGCATCCTGCGCTCGGGCCTCGGCTTCGATCGCTGCAACGTCGCCGTCGTGACCAACATCGCGTCAGACCACCTCGGGCTTCGGGGCGTGGACACGCTCAGCGACCTGGCCCGGGTCAAGGCGGTCGTCCCCCAGGCGGCTCTCCGCGACGGCGCGTCGGTCCTCAACGCCGACAACGAGTGGACCGTCGAGATGCAGCGGACGGCGCGAGGCGAGATCGTCTTCTTCAGCCTCGACGAGAACAACCCGGTGATCCGTGACCACCTGCGCGAGCGCGGCAAGGCGGTCGTCCTCAAGCAGACGCCCCAGGGCGAGATGCTGACGCTGATGGAGCACCGGCGCGAGACCAGTCTGCTCTACGCCAGCCAGATCCCGGCCACATTCGGCGGCCGCATCCGGGTCAACATCGCGAACGCGCTGGCCGCCGCCGCCGCCGCGTTCGCCATGGACATCCAGCTGGAACAGATCCGGCTGGCGCTCCGGACCTTCGACAACACGTTCTTCCAGACACCCGGCCGGTTCAACATGATGGAGCTGGATGGCAAGCGCATCGTGATGGACTACTGCCACAACGTCGCCGGGCTAGAGGGTATGGTCGATTTCGTTCAGCGGATGGAACAGGAGACGACGTGGGTGATGATCGCGATGCCGGGCGACCGGTCTGACGATGACATCCACCGCTTCGGGACGCTGGCCGGCAAGAGCTTCAAGAACATCATCATCCGCGAAGACAACAACACCCGTGGCCGTGATCGAGGCGAGGTGGCGTCGCTGCTCCAGGCAGCCGTACTTGAGAGCGGCTTCCCGGCGGAGCGCCTCGAGGTGATCCACGACGAGATCAGCGCCGCGATGCGCACGGTCGAACAGGCTGGCCGTGACGACCTGGTCGTCCTACTCGTCGACCGCCCGACCGCCGTCTGGGATGCCCTGACCGGCAAGGCGAACGTGCTCTGAGTCTTCGGCCAGAGAGCTTCCAGCGGAAGCCCGTCCCCTCAGGCGAGGGGACGGGCTTCATTGTTCTTATTCTGAGGCGCTCGAGGTTCCGGCGAGTCGGCCGAGATGCTGGCCGACCGCGTCCGGATCGTTGACCGCCATCACGGCGATGACGTCGCCCGACCGGGTGGCGCCGAGAGCGTGATCGATCGCGGTGATCGCGTCGTCCGCCGTCATGAACGGCTCCTTGCCACCCGCCCGGATTCCCTCCGCCATGAGCGCCGGCATCTCCCCCTCGGCCCGGCCACGGAGGTAGTTCCTGGTGTCGGTTGGGATGACGTAGTCGGAGGCTTCAGCCGCGATCCGGCCGAGCCTCCGAAACGTGTCGTCCGTCCGATCCCCGGCCGACGCGATGACCAGCCAGAGCCGACCCTCACCACGAACGAGCGTCCGGGCGAGCGCGATCAACTCGGCCAGCCCAGCTTCGTTATGCGCGTAGTCGGCGAGAACGGTCGTCTCCCCAACCGAATAGGTGTTGAGGCGGCCGGGATTGAGAGTGGCGTCGCTGACGAAGGACGCCAGCCCCGGCGCGATCTGTTCCGCTGCCAGCCCGCAGGCCAGGGCGATCCCGACCGCGACGAGGACGTTCTCGACCATGTGGCGAGCGGCGCCGTTGAAGGTCAGCGGGACCTGGGCGAGCGGCGCGATCTCGGTCGAACCCTCCGGCTCGATGAGCACGATGGCTCCATCCCGGACGACGACGCTCCGTCCGCCGGCTGAATTGTGCTCCCGTATGGGGGCTGATTCCGCGTCGAGACTGGTCAGGCAAACTGATCCTGGCACGTTGTCCCGTTGCGCCAGGACCCGCGGATCGTCAGCGTTGAGGATGGCCCAGCCGTCGGGACGTGTCGCCCGCACGACGGTTCCCTTGACGTGGGCGAGCGTGTCCAGCGACGTGATGCCGTTGTCGCCGAGATGGTCGGCGCTGACGTTGATGAACGCCGTGACGTGGGCCGCGTCGAACGCCAGCCCGCGACGGAGGATGCCACCGCGTGCGGTTTCCAGCACCGCCCAGTCCAGATCCTTGCGGGACAGCAAGCGGCGGGCACCGGCCGGACCGGACCAGTCGCCGGTCACGATCGGACGGCCGTCGACGAAGACGCCGGCGGTCGAACTCCACCCAACCCGCGAGCCCGCCCCGCGGAGCAGGTGCGAAACGAGCCGCGTCGTCGTCGTCTTGCCGTTCGTCGCGGTGATGGCGATGACCTTCGGGCCATCGTCGCCGACATGAACGAGTTCCGGTGCGTCCTCGGCGTCGTCGGTGGCCGTTCCGGTGTAAAGCGATTCATTGATGGCGTCGAGCCTGGCCGCGTCGGCCTCTCCAAGCCGCTCGCCTGCCGCGTGGCGGGTCAGGGCCAGCGCCGCCTCGGCCAGCGCCAGTCCGATCCGGCGCGAACCCCAGGGAAAGGAGACGCTGAGTGCCTCCGGTTCGTCGCCGTACTCGATAGCGAGGGTCGGTGGCTCGTCGAGCGAACTGAGCGCGTGAACGGCCTGGATGGCAGTAGCCAACACGGTCGCGGCCCGTTGCCGGCGCTCGTCGGCCGGGGGGACATCGGGCAGCGCGAAGGCGTCGCCACCCGGCACGGCAAGGATGCGATCCAGCCAGGCCTCACTGACCTGATCGCCGCTGATGTCGATGGCGATCCGGATGGCCGGGACGGGCAGGTACGGGTTCGGGCCTTCAAGCTCGCGGATCTCGACCAGCCGCATGACCTGCTCTCCGTTCGGTGCGTCAGTCCTCGCCGGACCGGCGATGGCTGCGGATTGTAGCGGCACGGTCGGCACGGTTGCCGGACCCGCCGAGGGCGGTTCGATCCATCGGGTTACTGCTAGACTCAGAGAGCCGACACGATCATCTCTTCATCCACGGCCGCCCGGACAGCGGGCGCCCTTCCCCGACCCCGAGAGCCGCCGGAGCCTGACAAGCATGAGCCAGCCATCTGCCGATTCCTCAACCCCTACCCCAGCCCGTCCCGGCAACCGGCGCGGCGGGCTGGGTCGTGGCCTCGGCGCGCTGATCCCGACAGGCCCGGAAGGGTCGTCAGCGACGGAGGACGGCTCGTCGCCCGCCAGTGGTGCGTCGCTGACCACGGTGCCGATCGACTCCATCCGTCCCAACCCGTACCAGCCTCGTACGAAGATGAACGAGCGCCAGCTGGCCGAACTCGCCCAGTCCATCCGGGAGCATGGCATCGTTCAGCCGCTGATCGTCACGCGGGGCCAGCAACCAGAGACGTATATCCTGATTGCCGGAGAGCGCCGCTGGCGGGCGTCACAGCGGGCCGGACTGGAGCAGGTCCCGGTTGTCGTCAAGGACGCGGCTCCCCAGGAGATGCTGGAGCTCGCGCTGGTCGAGAACCTCGTCCGGGCCGACCTTTCGCCGCTGGAAGAGGCCTTGGCGTACCGCCAGCTCATCGATGAGTTCGGGTTGACTCAGGCGATCGTCGCCGAACGCGTCGGCCGATCGCGGGTGACCGTCACCAACACGCTCAGGTTGCTCGGGGCACCCCAGCAGATCCAGGAAGCACTGGGCGACGGCACGATCACCGAGGGCCACGCCCGGGCCCTCCTCGGCCTCGTCAACGCGCTGGACCAGGTGGCGGCGCTCGGGATGGTTATCGACCGGGACATGACCGTCCGCCAGACGGAGGCGCTGGTCCGTCGCTGGCTGGCCGAGGGCGCCCAGACCGAGAACCCACCGGCCGAGCGTGACGCTGAGGAGACGCGGCTCGAGGACCGGTTCCGTGGCGCGCTCGGCGCCCGGGTGACGTTCCGGCGCTCCAGCCGAGGCGGCGGCGCCTTGACGATTCACTACTCGTCCGCCGAGGAACTCGACGGCCTCTATGACCGCCTTGTCGGCGAGGACATCTGGTAGCTCCCGGTCGCTCGCGGGAGTCGCGTACGCGAAGTGGGCCTAAGTGCGGTGCGCACTGTCCTGGATTCCCGTAGCGTTTTGAGTTCAGCCGCAGGCGCCGGATCGGTCCTCGATTCGCAGAATCTGGCCGTCTCGCGCACCGATCTCCATTTCGATCGCATTCGTCGATGGGTCCTGATCGTCGCGGTAGGTGACCAGCCACCGGACCGGGCGATCATTTGAACCCGCTATCGGCGTCCCGACCGCGGCTGCCGGGTCGACGGTGACCGGAGTGGCGACCGGTGTCCCGGCGAGCGGAGTACCGGCGGCCAGAGCCGGTCCCGCTTCCCCAGTGGCGACGAGCAGGATCACGTCGCTGCGATGCCGGTCGACGGGGCACTCGGTGCGGAACTCCTGGCCCAGCGCCGCCTCAGCGATACGTACCGCATCTCCCGAAGTGACGACCGTCGCGCCGACCGGCAGGTCAGCCGGACGGTGATCAGTCCATGGCTGGATGTCCTCGGTGACGATCTGCCCCGTGTACCGCTCGATCTGGAGGGAGAGCAACTCGGCCCGCTCGGGGTCGAGGAAGGCAAACCGGACCCAGCCACCGGGCGGGATCTCCGGGGGACCCGCCGGCTGCGCGTCCAGCGGCCAGTCGGCCTGGAGCCCCGCGAACGTCAACATCGCGCCCGCCGACCATTGCGCCGCCCGAGCGGCCGCCGTCTGGTAGGCCGTCTCAAGCAGCAGCGGGGCTAAGGGCTCTTCAGCCGGCAGTGCCGTCGCGGCGATGGTCGCCGGTCCGGACTCCCGCGCCACCCTGACGACATTCCAGGCACCGGCGCCGAGCATCGCAAGCAGGATGAGCGCGGAGACCAGCATGACCCCTCGGCCCCTCATCGGCTCGTCTCCGTGTTGTTGAGCGAGTCTTGCGGAGAGCCCGCCCGCCGCACGAGGTAAGTCGCAGACGTCCCGAGTCTGCCGATCTGCCGCGGTCCCTCGTCGGCGGCGACCCCGAACGCCTCCCATCCCTGCTCCGCGAGGTCCACCGCGATCGTCTCCTGCGTGTACTGGTCCGCACTCCAGTCGATGTCGGACAGGTCGGTCGCCGAGGGGAGCAACGGCATCACCTCCTCCCGGACGGTCGTTACCCGGTGGCCGGTGTCGAGCATCACGACCAGGCGTCCCTCGCCGGCAGCCCCATCGGAAGCAGAACCGGAGGTCGAAAGCGTTCCAGTAACCCGGGCGAACTGCATAGAGCGCTACCCTGCCCTCATGTACCCGGACTGGCGGGTTGGCCGGCGGGGACAGTCGTCGCTGCCGGTGGAGGCGGGGCCGACGGCGCGTGGGTGAAGATCCGGCTCGGCAGCGTCAGCGCGATACCCGTGCCGATCAGCGTCAGCGGCGCCACGATCAGCAGGGCTGCCGGAATCCCGTAGTTGTCGGCGATCAGTCCGGTGATCGGCACTCCGATGCCGCCCGTGATGAAGCCCAGGCCGAGGATCAGACCGGACGCCACGCCGGCCCGCCCCGGGAGGAGCCGCTGCGCGGCGACCAGGGGCACGGCCAGGCCCGCATCACCTAGCAGCCCGAAAGCGATCGCGAAGACGAACGCCTGCGGACCCGGGAACATGGTCAACAGGATCAGCGGAATGACGAGCAGCGAGAACGATCCGAGCAGCAGGCGACGCGGTCCGATCCGGTTGACGAACAGCCCGCCCAGGAGTGTCCCGATCGCGCCGGAGAGGATGGTCACCGTCGTCAGCGTCGCGTAAAACGCCGACGAGTAGCCGAGGTCCTGGAACCAGGCCGGCAGGTACTGGAAAACGGAAAGAACCACCCACGATCGCAGCATCACGATGGAGATGACTCGCGCCAGCAACCCCCACTCCGGTCGGCTCCGGGCGCCGTCTACCGTGCCGCTGGCCGATGTCACGGCCGCCTGGGCCGCCGACACCTTGGCCATCTGCGTCCAGATCAGCCACGCGACGATCGACGCCGGCAGCGCGAGGAACAGCAGGCCGGAATTGCCGCCCAGCGTGAACAGCACCGCCGCGACCACGGGACCGAGCCCGAACCCGAAAGACCCGCCGAACGTATAGACCGACAGGGCCGTGTTGCGCTGGGGTCCCGCGGTCACCGCGGCGGCGTTGGTCGCGCCGAAGGGGTGATAGGCCCCCGATCCTAGCCCCGCGATGAACGCGAGGACGAGAAGGCTTTCATATGTCGGAGCCACGGCCCAGGACGCGGCGAAAAGCCCACCGCCCAGCAGTGCCACGGGAGCGAACCACCGCTTCGGGAACCGGTCGCAGATGTAGCCGAAGAATGGCTGGGAGAGCGACGCCGCACTGGTGTACGCGAGGACGATCAGTCCGCCCTGCGCGATCGAGAGGGAGAACTCCTCCCGGGCCCGAATGACCAGGATCGGCAGGATGCCGCCGATCAGGTCATTGGTCATATGCCCCAGCATCAGCGTCAGGAGCGGACCATAGGCGAGCAGCAGATGACGTGGTCGCACGGGGACGCCCTCGGAACAGCCCCGGCGCCCGAGGCGAGCGGGAAGCTTGCGGAATCGGCACGAGACGGCCAAGCATACCGCGCCGGGAACCCGTGCCACGATGCCGTCCGGGTTGGACAGCACCCCCTATACTCCGTTGAATCAGATCCCGGGGGCGGCTTCGTCCGTAACGACCGGAACACCGACCTTTGACCCATGAGCTGAGGGAGAAACGACGTGTCTGCCGAGACCGCGACCCGACTCGACTCGATTCGCCACCGGCTGGATCGTATCAAGGTGCGACTTTGACTTACCTGGCTATGAACGCGAGATAGCGGACCTCGAGCACCGCAGCGGCGACCCGTCCATCTGGGACGACCCAGCGGCGGCCCAGGGGATGATGCGCCGCCTCGGCGAACTCAAGCAGCGCGTCGGTCGCTGGCAGGCGATCGAGCAGCAGTCGGGCGACCTCGCTGAACTGAGCGAGCTGGCCGAAGGTGATGCGGACCTCGTCGGTCAGATCGCCGAAGAGACCGCCACGCTGAAGCAGCAGATCGACGAGCTCGAGCTCGAGCTGTCGCTCACCGGTCCCTACGACGCCGAGGACGCCATCCTGATCGTCCACAGCGGTGAGGGCGGCATCGACGCGCAGGACTGGGCCAGCATGCTTGTCCGGATGTACCTGCGCTACAGCGAGCGCAACGGCTTCAAGGCGCAACTGCTGGACGAGACCGAGGGCGAAGAGGCCGGGATCAAGAACGCCACGATCGAGCTCTCCGGGCCGAATGCCTTCGGGCTGATCAAGTCCGAGGCGGGCTCGCACCGCCTGGTGCGCCTGTCGCCGTTCGATTCCGCTCATCGCCGCCACACGGCCTTCGCGCTGGTCGAGGTGATCCCGCAGTCCACGGGCGATACGACCATCGAGATTCGGCCCGAGGACGTGCGGACCGACACCTACCGCGCGTCGGGAGCCGGCGGCCAGCACGTAAACAAGACGGAGTCGGCCATCCGGCTGACCCACATCCCGACCGGGATCGTCGTGACGTGTCAGAACGAGCGGAGCCAGCAGCAGAACCGCGAGACAGCCTGGAAGATTCTCCGGGCCCGGTTGCTGGAGCGAAAGATCCAGGAGGACGCGGACGAGATCTCCCGGATCAAGGGCGACCATACCGCTGCCGGATTCGGAAGCCGGATCCGGTCATACGTCCTCCAGCCGTACACCATGGTGACCGACCACCGAACCAACCTATCGGTCGGAGATGCCCAGGGTGTCCTCGATGGCAACGTCGGACCGTTCATCAACGCCTACCTGCAGCAGCAGATGGGCATGGAGAACGCCGACGAGAATTCCGATACGTAGCGTGTCGCTGGTGCCATTCTCGGCGCCAGCGTCCGCACCGCAGGAGGAGGCCTGATGTACTGGACCAGGCGCCACGTGCTGGTCTGCACCTCGCAGCATTGCCAGCAGAAGGGCGCGATGGACGTCGTCGGACTGCTCCGGCTGCAGGTCGTCCGGCAGAAACTCGACAGTGAGATCCTCGTCAACAACTGCGGGACCATCGACCTCTGCGATGTCGGACCGAATATGGTCATCTACCCGGACAACATCGTCTACGGGGGCGTGACGAAGGCCGACCTGCCGGAGATCATCGAGTACCTCAAGGGCGGACCGGTCGTCGAGCGGCTCCTGGTCGGACCCAACGCGCCGGCCGAGAAGAAGCGACGCGCGTTCTACGAGGCGGCCGTCAGCGGATCGCCCACCTCACCGGCTCCGGCCTTCACCGTGCTGGCCGAGGAGCATGGCTTCGACGGACCATGGATCGCCGAGCAGCAGCGCCGCGGCTTCATCGCCCGCAAGCCGGGCGCCGATGGTGGAGAGGAGACGATCACCGTCACCAAGAAGGCGCTGGACCGCTACCGGCTCCGTGATTGATCGTGCACCGTCTGGCCGGCCCTGGCCGACGGCGGCCGCCGCAAGGACGCAACGACCGTGACCAGCACTTCCGGGTCCCGAAAGTCCGATGACGCGGATCCCGCGGCTCCACGGATGGCTCCCGACCAGTCCGTCGCCGACGCCATCGTCGAGGCTGAGGCGACCATGGTTGGGGTGCCGTCCGAGCAAGACGTTCGAACCGGCCGCTTCAACCTGTCGCGCCAGATGGCCATCCGGATCGTCATCGCGGCGGTGATCATCGGTGTGGCGGCCGTGACCAACCGCTCGTTCCTCGGCTGGGGTCTGTTCGCGGTCCTGGCGGTGCTCTTCCTGCCGATCACCCGTTTCCGGTCGGCGATCATCGCGTTCGTCCCGTATGGCGCCGTCTGGGCGATCTTCACCTTCTTCCGGTCGTTCGCCGACGAGACGCCCCTGGCCCGGATGGTCAACCTCCAGGTGCTCCACTTCGAGCGGTGGGTCTTCGACGGGCAGATCCCTACGGTAACGCTCCAGTCGCGGTTCTTCGACCCCGAGAACCTGCACTGGTGGGACTACTTCCTGACGTTCGTCCACTGGTCCTACTTCCTGATCCCCCACATCCTCGCCTTCCGCCTCTGGCAGGCGTACCCGCACATCTTCCGTCGGTTTCTCGCCGGGATGACGATCCTGCTGGCCGTCGGACTGGCGATCTACTTCCTGATCCCGACCAACCCGCCTTGGCTCTCCGACGATGGCCCGACCCCGGCGTCCCAGCCGGTCATCCGGATCATGGAGGGTGTCAGTAACCAGCTCGGCGGCGGCTTGTACAGTGCCGGCTACTCGGTCGTCGGTGAGTCCAACCCGATCGCCGCCATGCCGTCGATCCACACGGCGATCACGTTCCTGCTCATCTTCCCGGCGGCCTACTTCGGCCGCATCTGGCAATGGCTGGCCATTGCGTATGCTCTCTCGATGATGTTCGCGCTGGTCTATCTTGGCGAGCACTACGTCGTCGACGTCCTCATGGGGTCAGCTGTCGCCTGGTACGGCTGGTGGGCCGCGGGCGGTTGGATCCGGGACCACGGGCCACGGGTCGAAGCCGAGCTACGACGGCGAAGCGAGGCGCTGAAACGGCAGAACGCCGACCGCTCAGCTGGCGGTCCGGCAGCTCCCGCGCCTAAGGCTCGCTGAACGGGAAGAACAGCCAGGCTCCAGGCGGAGCAGATGACAAAGCGTCCGGTGCCTGGGCACCGGACGCTTCTTGGTCTTTGCGCCGGATACGGTCGGTTGGAAGCCCTAGCGTCGTCCCTGACGCGTGTTCTGCGGGGAGCCCACGGGGCGGCGATCGTCGCCGGGAGCCAGCGGGACATCCTCGAGGAGTGCCGATTCTAGGACCAGCGCCTCCACGACGACGCCGGTCTCCCGCTCGAGCGATGGCAGCAGACTCCGACCAGCCCGCCCCACGCGATCGAGGATCGAACCAAGGTCCGTCACCGGCGGCCGTATCGGCCCGACGAGCTCACGCAGCTCCGACCGGTACCAGGCTCCCAGGCGCCGGCGCACCTTGTTGACGGATGGTGCGACCCGCCCTCGCGCGAGGGCCTCCCGCTCGATCCGCGACCGCAACTCATGCGCGACGATTGGCAGCCCGGCGACCTGCTCGACGGCCTCGCGCTGGGAGCGGATCGATTCTGCGTCGCGGTCCCATTGGCGGATCATCTCGATCGCTGAGGCAGCTCCCCGTCGCCTTGCCGCGAGCGCCTCCGCCAGGATGTCGTAGTCGACAACATACCGTTCGCCATCGCCAAGAAGCGGACGACGCTCGTCGGACTGGATTCCGGCTGCTGCCCGGACCAGGCGGAAGTAGTAGAGCGCGGCGAGCAGACTCTCGCCCGGGTCAACGTCAATCGCGTCAACGTCCGCGAACGGGACGATGAGCTGTCCGCCATCGACCACGTCGAAGAACTCATCGGCGGGTGCATCGATCAGCATCACCTGGTCGGCGCGGACGGCGGGACGGACGATTCCGGCGCGTCCGGAGAAGACAAGCCGGGTTAGGGGGAAGTCCGGGCAGAGGAACATGCCGTCGAGGACGACAACATTGTCGGCGATAGGCCCGGCGAGCGGTTCCAGCAGGGTACGAAGGGCAAGCAGGTCCTCGACAACCTCCGCGCTGACCTGCCGCGACTTGGCCGTCTCCGCCGAGAACTTGGCGTCCAGTCCCTGGATGACGGGCGTAGAGTCGTCCTGTCCCACTACGAGAAAGTCCGGGTTCTGCATGCCTCGCCGGGACGCGGTCGCCGCGATCGCCGGCACATCGTCGAGCCGGACGACCTGGTCGATCACGAACGGGCTGGTACCGCCGGGTGCGCTCTGCTCCGCTCCACCCCAACCGACGACGGCGTCGGCACACATGGCCGCCCAGCGATCCCCGACCGCCCCACTTGCCTGTCCGCGGTCAGCCAGCGCCATGACCCGGCGATCAAGGCACGCGGCCACGAACCCGCGCCCGGGCAGCTTGTGCGATACGACGTCGACGTCCCTCATCATGCCTCGTTTCCGTCACCCACCCGCCGGACAACGCCCAGCCGTGCTAATCTGCAACCCTCAGAGGTCACGCGTGCTGGCGGAATGCTAGACTCAACGGTCGAATCATGCACCCACCGTTCGCTAGCGGGCGTACTGGCCCGTCCGAGATGAGGCCCCGCTTCCCGATGACTGCCTCCAATGGCGACGACCTGTCTCGTGCTGACTGGCCGCCCCTGCCCTCTCCGCTCGATCCCTTCCTTCGACAGTTGCTCGGATTCGTCGACGAACGCGACGGGAGCGTGGCTCATACGGTCTTCCAGCGGGAGCGGCCAGACGGCGGCTCGTGGCCCCCGGGTTTCCTCGAGGTGCTGCTGACGAGCGCCCGGGCCAGGCACTTCCTGCGGACCATGCGCGGAACCGGCCAGACCCGCCACCACACGCTGACCGAGACCGGTCGCCGCTGGCTCACGGATACGGATCAGCTTTCGCCGTCATAGGCGACGATTCCTGCCCGGAGCCTCGGGGCTTGGCCGGCGCGACGCCCAAGACTCTCCGGCTGATGGTCGCGATGACCAGCAGCACGAGGCCCACGGCCGCCATCGCTCTGAACAGCCAGTCCCAACGGTCAGTGCCGTACCACAGCACCACATCAGCCACTCCGGCCGGGACCGTCAGACGGATCTGTCCGTCCGGTCCGGCGGTGAGTTCGGCCGGTTCGCCGTTGACGGTCGCCTGCCAGCGGGGGAACCAGGTCTGGTGAACGACCAGGTTTCCACCTTCCCCGGTTGCGGTTGCCGTGATCCGCTGCCCGCCGTGCCACGTGGAAGCGACGGCTGTCCCCGGCGGGCCACTGACGATGCCTGGCTCGCCACGGACCAGATAAACGGCATAGCGGCCGGAGCTGGTCCCGAGCAGCGCCGGTGAGACGTCCGCGATCTCTCGGACCTGCGGCGTCAGCGCGATGACTGCGCCGATCCCGTTCCGCGCCAGGTACTCGGTCGAGAGCATCGTGCCATACGATGCCGGTTCGATTGCCTGGCCCTCGTAGCGGATGGGATCCATCCGGTGCCTCGATTGCCACAGCCAGAGCCAGTTGTCGTAGTGGAGCGGGCGTTCGGTCATCGCCGGAGCCCACATCGGTTGATGCCACCCCAGCTCGCTTCCCGCGATGAGCAGCGCGGTCCCGGGCGGGGCGACTTCATTAGCCAGGGCGACGGCCGCCTCGAGCTCGACATATTCGCGGGATCCTGTCAGCTGCTGGACCGGGATGGGACGATTCCCCTCCGGGATGGCATCAATGGGAGCAACGATGATGAGGACTGCCACAAGGGCCGCCGCGATCGCGGCGCTGGAGAAGACGGTTGTCCCGGCCTTGACCCCGCGCGCCAGGAGATGAGCGAGCCAGACCACCGCCGTTGCCGCGAGGTAGATCAGGAGCAACCGCTGGAACGGCATGAGCCGCGTCGCCTCCAGCTGCCCGACCAGTCCACCTTCCTGCGTCAGCCCACCGAGGATGGACGTCAGCACGACGTAGAAGACCAGCGTCCACGCTACGCCCCGGTCGGCCAGACTTCCGATCCCGAGCAGGCCGAGCAGGAGGCCGACGGATCCCGCGACGGCGACAGGCCATGAGACGGCATCGACCGAGGCGCCAAGGTAGTCGCTGATCCCGTCGTACCACGAGTACCGGATGAACTCGTACTGGTCGCTGAAGCGCAGGGAGTTCAGGAGAATAGGCGCCGAAAGCAGCAGCGCGATACCCCCCGCAAGGAGCGTCCGTCGCAGGGCGACCAGGACGGCGTGCCAGCCTCCATCCCGCCCGGAGAGGATAGCGACCAGCACGCCCGCCGTGGCGGCGAGGAGCGCGATCGTCGAGCGAGTATTGCACCCGACCGCCACCACGCCAAGGACGACGGTCGCGACGAAGGCCCAGCGTGACGGGCTCGAGAGCAGCGCCGCGAGCGCGGCAAGAAAGCCGAGGGCAGCGACGTAGCCCGCGACGTTCGTGACGAGTCCCCAGACGACCAGTTCGGTGTACCCGCCGGCCCACGACCCGGCCGGGACGGCCAGGTGCATGATCAGGCCGATGGCAGCGGTCGGCAGGGCGACCCGGCCCGTACGACCGAGCGCACCAAAGGCGAGGACCGGTGCCAGCAGGAGGCCGATCACGACCAGCTTGTAGGCCGCCAGGATCGATACCGTCCCGAATAGTAGTGCCCAGACCACGACTGTCAGCCACGGGACGCCGAGCGGATAGAACTCGACGGGATAGCCACCCTCGTGCGACCCCACCCAGCGAAGCAGGTTACCGTCCCGGATGGTATCGAGCAGCGTCGCGGCGCGGGAGGCGTGATATGGGTGATCGACCGACGCGAGCGTGTTGGGAACGACCGTCGGCGCCCCATTCGGATCCGTCACCGTCCGGGACAGATCCAGGGCACCGAGGTGCCATGCCGTCCATCCGGACAGCACGACGATGAGGATCAGCCACGAAAGAGCCGCCAGACGACCGGTGGAGGACAGAACTGGTCGACCGCCTGACCGAGACCCGGCCGGGTTCGCGGGCGGGTTCAGGTGCGAGGCGTCAATCACGGTGAGTGGAGTGGTCCGTCTCGCCGGAGAGATCGCTTACCCACTCGGCCCGGGACGGGACGAGGGCCAGATAGACCAGGGCCAGGCCGGCCAGAACGAAGGCGGTCCCGCCGATCAGGATCGTCATTCGGACCAGATCGACCGACCCGAACACCGGTGCGTTGTCCCACATCGTCCGCCAGATGTCGGCCACCCGTTCGCGGCTGAACCGCGGTATTCCCGTCGTCCCACCCTCGTCGACGAGCAGATTGAAGGTCACGTTGCGGGCATTCACCGCCCCAAAGGCGAGCGCCAGCACGCTCGCCACGGCCACCACGCCGAAGATGATGAGCCGTACCGGCCGCGTCCAGAGCGATGAAGCCTCGGTCCGGGCTGCGAGAACGGGCTGGTCGCCGGCTGGAGTCACCTGACCGGACGCTGGTTCGAAGGGCGAAGTCCCATCAGTTTCCGGCGTCGGAGTTGCGGTTGCGGATCTCTCGTCGGTCATGTCAGGCCCAGTAGTACGGGATGACGTAGGACGTCACCACGAAGACGTTGAGGACGATCAGGGAGGCGATCAGCAGGCCTGCGCCGGCGGGGTGCCAGCGCGGCGGGATAAGTGTCCGGAGCCCGAGCATGAGGAGGATCGCGAACGCGTTGATCACGGGGAAGAAGTACCGGGCCTGGGTCAGGGCGAACTGCGTTCCGAACTGGACCGTCGCCAGATAACCCACCGCACAGGAGACGAGGAGGATGGTCAGCATCATCATCTGCCGGCGATCCGGGTTGGCGACCTCGTCGCGCTGTCCAATCTTGCGGCGCGACCAGCCGGCGACGTAGGCAATGAATCCCAGGACGCTGAGCGCCATCGGCACGGCGATGATCCGCATCAGGGTCGGGTCGAGCGGGAGGACCCGCCAACCGAACTCGCCCCAGAACTCACTGAATCGCCGCTTGAGGAAATCGAAGCTCGTGAGGAGCTGGAAAAACGGTCCTTCCGGAGCGTTCCAGAACCGCTGCAGTTCCAGGACCTGGGGAAGCGCGGTGAAGTTGCCATAGGTCTGCCACATGAAGACGTACCACGGTGCCGCCATCGCGACGGCAGGCAGCGCGACGATCATTCCCATGCGGAAGGCCTTCGGCAGGGAGGCAAAGAACTCGCCTCGGGACCGCCACGACTGGACGGTCAGCAGGGCCAGCCCGATGATCGCGGCCCCGGTAATCGACGTCGACTTGGTGATGATACCGAGTCCGAGCGCGAACCCGATGAGGGCGGAATTCCGGGGCGTGAAGCCATCCCTGACCGAGCGGATGACCAGGTAGAGCACCCAGCTGTAGGCCGCGATCGACATGATGTCGTTGTTAACCATCGTCCCCTCGTAGGAGATTTGGGTCTGCAACGCGACGAACGCCGGGACGGTGATCATCAGGAAGGGGTCGCGAGGGAAGATCAGCCGGGTCGTCATGAACGCGAGGATGACGACGATCAGGCCAAAGGGAATCGCCAGCAGCCGAAGCAGATACATCTTGGTGACAGGGCTGGCATCGAACTCGTCCGCGACCCAGAAAGCCGGCGCCATCGTCAGGTAGTACAGCGGCGGATGGTTGGCCGCGTACTGGACACCATCGGCCTGGAGGCGCGGCTGGCCGTCCGGACCTACCCCATACGACACGTTCCAGACCGGTTCGGTCGTCGGATGACCGTTCGCCAGCCCATTGGGATCGCAGAACCACTGGAGCGCGTACCGACAGTATTCGTAGAGCTCAGCCGGCAGGAGGTCGACGTACTGATTGCCCCGCCCTGTCTGGGGGCGTCCCGGGATGTCGTTGGCGTTCGGATCCTGGGTCAGTTGTGGGACCCTCTGTTCCTCCACGACATGTTGGATGTAGGCGTAGTGCGCGATCTCGTCGTGCCCCGAGAACGGCGGAAAGACGAACACGAAGACGAGCGCCTTGGCGACGTAGAGCAGGATGAGCGCGCCCAGCAGTCGTTGCTGGAGGGACATCGAGGCGAACCGGGTCCCCACCGTAGGCAGGGGTACTGACCGGGATGGTCCGCTGCTGCTCCTGGCGTCGGTGGGTTCTGCGATCTGGGCCATGCTTCGTTCACCCATCGGTTCCGGTTCCGGAAAGGCGAACGCGGCCGGTCGAGAATCGCCGGCCGCGTTCGGGGCACGTCATCCACGGAGGGAAGACGGTCTGGATCGCCTCGCGTTACGCTACCCGATCGATGCAGGAGTGGGTGGTGTCACCCGCTTGATCTCGTGGTACTCCTTGTCGGCGTTGACCTGGTCGAGGTCGTGCCGCTCGCCGAGGATGTTCTTGGCGGCCAGGAGCCCGGTCTCGATCGAGTGATCGGTGTTGTTGTACCGGAAGGTGCCGTACCGGCCGATGATCTGCAGGTTCTCGAACTGCTTGATGAAGTCCTTGACCTTGCCGACGTGCTCCTCGTACCCGCTCAGGTAACTCGGGTACGCCCGCGGGGCGCGGATCGTGAAGCCGCCGATCACCTCTTCGGGCTTGACGAACTTGATGTCCTCGTGGAGGTGCTTGATGGTCCGCTCGACCAGCTCCTCCTCGGTCATGCCCCAGATGTGGTCGCCGAACGAGCAGAAGTACTCGACGACGAGCGACGTGAAGTCGTCGCTCGGGACCATCGCCGGCGACCAGTTCTTCGGCTCGTGCCAGCGACCGAACAGGATGTTCTTGTCGTGGACGTAGAGCCAGGTGTCGTGGGTCACCTGCTTCTTCTTGATCATCAGGTTGACCGTGATCACGTTGCGGTACGACAGCGACTTGGACGCCTCGATGACGTCCGGCGGCGCGACCGGGTCGATGATCTGGGCGAGCAGCGTCAGCGGAATCGACGAGATGAACTGGTCGGCCTCGATGGTCTGCGTGCCGTTCTCAGTCGAGACGGTCATGTGGGTAATGCGGTTGCCCTCGCGGTGGACCTTCTCGACCCCGGTATTGAGGCGGATCTCGTTGCCCCACTCGGTGATCTTGTCGGCCATCCGGTCGGAGAAGCGGCCGAAGCCGTCCCGCGGGTACATGAACTCGTCGATCAGGGAGACGACCTTGCCCTTGGACGGGATCAGGGCGTCCTTGACGGCGGTCATGATCGACATGCCCTTGGTCCGCTGGGTGACCCAGTCGGCAGACATCTCGCCCGGGTCGACGCCCCAGACCTTGGTGGAGTAGTTCTGGAAGAACTGCTTGTACAGCGTCGGTCCGTACTGAAGGACGTAGCCGTCCTTCATGGAATTGATGGTGACCGGGCTGATCTTGTTCTTGACCTGCGTGATGCCGTAATCAGCCATCGCGCGAGCGGCGAAGAACGGCCCCATCTCCTTGAGCGCGTTGCCGACCTTCAGTGGGTAGTCGATGAAGTGACCGTCGAAGTAGATCCGGCTGATGCGGTTGACCCAGAGGAGTTCCTCAGCAACGACCTCCTTGAACAGGTCGTTCAGCTCCTCGTTCTTGGTGAACCAGCGGTGGCCGCCGATATCGAACTTGAACTGGCCGTACTCCGTATCCTTGTGGATCGTCCGGGCCAGGCCTCCAACGAACGGGGCGCGCTCGACGACGGTGACCGGAATACCGGCCTTGCTCAGGACGTACGCCGAGCAAAGTCCGCCGGGTCCCGCTCCCATGACGACGGTCTTCGGTCCCGTTCCGGGATTCGCGGCTGTGCCCGTGGCACCGTCGTGATCAGCGGTACGGCCGTTACCGTTCTCATGGCCATTCTGCATCTGGGTCGGTCCCTTTCGCGGTCAGGTCGCCGCTGGCTGCATCCGGACGTTGGACCATTGTCGGTCCCCGGTCATGCGTTGAAGATCGATTTACGTGACGGCTTCCCGGCTGGCCGGGCTGTCCCCGGCCCCATGGAGGCGAGCCGGAACATGTCATGCGGCGTCTATGACGACGTGGTAAGACGACGTGGCGCTACGCCGGACCGCGCGATTGTACACCACGGTCCAGCCGGGGAATCCCGGATAGCGAGTACATTCCAATGCGTTTTAACCCGTCGCTTACCCGGCACGATCGACGTCGCGCCAACGAGCATCAACGAGCGCGGCGGTGGTCGTGCCGATCACCGCGCCAGCACCCGTGATGCTTAGCAAAGTCAGGACCACCAGCAGCAATGCCGTGGTGCGGGACGGGTAGCCCAGGTCGTAGGACGCGATCGCGTCCTCCATCACGTCGGCGGCCGTCAGGGACGAGTACGCCTGGACGCCCCAGAGTGCGACCACGTCGTCGGCGTTGCGGGGACCACGCTCGACGTCGACATAGTAGGCAACCCCGGCCGAATCGGGGATCGGATCAAACCGGACGTCTGTCAGGACGTCGTGAAATGGCGGCTTGCTGGCCGGGATCTGCGCGACGTCGACCGAGATCGCGACGCTCCTGACGATCCGGTCCGCATCGATATCACGGATGGAGACGATGAAGTCGTACTGGTCGCCCGGCACGGCGTCGCTGTACGCCCGAAGGTCGAGCCCCAGCCGGTCCATCCCGTCGTAATTCGGAGTGATCTCGGCTCCGAGCACGGCGATGCCGCGCTCGAAATCGACCGTCTGCTGATTACCGAATGGCGCGCCGTTGCGGACCGACAACGGGACCAGAAGCGCCCCCGCGATGAGCAAGAGACTGACCGCCAGCGTGACGACAAGCCCGATGGTGCCAGCGGAAAATGACCCTTTGCGGTCAGGCGGTCTCATCGTGGCGGCACGACGAACTCGCCGCCCCCGGGTCCGACGTAATACGGGATGACAAAGCGGACGAGGACGACCGCGTTCAGGACGATCAGCGCTGTGGCGAGACCGATCAGGACCACCCAGCGCCAGCGAGCAGGTACCCATGCGGCGAAGCCGAGGACCGTGAACATGCCGAACCCGGCCATCGCCGGGAAGGCGAAGCGTGACTGGGTGAACTGGAGCAGCCCGACGTAGAGAATCGCCACGATCATCATCGCCCCGAGTGTAGCGACCAGCGCCAGTGCCCGGCGCTGGAAGGCGTCGAACACCGGTTGGACCCGCGCTGAGCTGAGGAACGCTACCTCCCGGACGACCAACGCCACGATACCCAGCCCGGCCACCGCCCAGACCAGGTAGACAGGCAGGGCGAGCGATGTGTCCCAGGGGATCTCCCGCCACCCGTAGTTGCCCCAGAAATCATCGAGTCGCCCACGCCAGAATCCGGGTGAGCCGAGCATCTCGGGGAGGGTCATCGCGGAGAGCGCGTAGTCGCTGACCTCCTGCAGCCGGGTCGCACCGGTCGGGTCGCCATAGAGACGGTAGTTCCGGATGAACCAGGGCGAGACCAGGACAAGCGGGAGGACGAGCGCCAGCATCGTTGCGGGCGCGGCGCGGCGGACGAGAGCTGCTATCCCCCTGCCCCGTCGCTGCAGGACCGACCAGAGCTCGGGCCACACCGTGATCGCGATAGCCAGGGCGAACACCGGCAGGACCAGCCCAAACGTCATCTTGGTCCAGAGTCCCGCCGTGCCGATCATTCCCATAGTCAGAGCGCGCTGCCACGTCAGCCCGTCCCGGACGCAACGCACTGCGACGAGACAGCCAGCTGTCGCGAGCCCGATGATCACGATGTCATGATTGACGATCGCGGCTTCGAACGCGAGCTGGGGCTGCAGTGCGACGAAGACCGGGACGCCGATCCGGACCACCGGATCTGCCGGGAAGATGGTCCGGGCAAGCGCGTAGGCCAGCCAGACGACCACGATCCCGCCAAGGACCGACAGCAGCCGCAGGAGGTAGAGCTCGTGCTGGGTGTCTGACGGGAGAAGATGGGAGACGAGCGCGAGCATCCCGTGATACAGCGGCGGCTGAATGACCTCGCTATTGAGCGGGTAGTCGGCGACATAGCGGGCGTACCCGGACGCCTCCGGCGGCAGCTCGACGACTCCGACCTCACCAAGGCCGTGCCCCTGCGCGAGACGCTGGATATACCAGTAGTGATCAACCTCGTCGTGTCCGGAGAACGGCCCCAGCAGGAAGACGAGGAGGATCTGCTTCACCGCGAAGAAGCTCAGGAGAACCGTCAGCCAGCCGCGATCCGCAGCAAGGGCGAATTGCGCCAGCAGGCCGGCCGATCGTGCATCGGTAATGGAAGGGCCCCGGTCGGCCGAGCGGGAAATCGCTGGCGCGCCGGGGTCCAGTTGAGACGTCGGTGACAGAGATCCGGGGGCCATGGACATGGGTGTCGTTCAGGTCCGCCAGGTGACGAAGTTGTTGACGGTGAAGTTCCAGACGGCGGCGACTCCAGCCCCGATCAGCGAGGCGATCTGGAGATGAACTCCAGCGTTCTCATTGAGCAGCACCGCGACTTCGAGGTTGATCAACAAGCCGATGGTGTTAATGGGCACATAGAACAGCATTCGCTGAAGGATCGATCCGGATCCCCGATCGTGCCACGTCCACATCTCGTTGAGCACGAAGGTCACGGCCATCGAGATGCCGATGGCCGCGACGAGGCTGGGGCGATTGCTCCAGTTCGCGATGTCATGGAAGAGGAAGACGAAGACCTGCTGGGTCAGCAGGCCGAGCGCGCCCACAAGCAGAAACTTCTGCAGGCGCTGCACCATACTGAAGGCGCGTACGGCTGGCGCTGGCCACGTGCGGGTAGAGATCATCGGGGCTCCTCGCCAACCGGGTCTGTGATGACGAATACCGCCACCACGGGCCGCGATGCCACCGCGACGCTGCCCGTGGCTCGAAGCCCGGCTACCTTACCATGCGATGCCGGTACCGTAAGGATGTCCGTACACTCATCTCATTCGATCCCATCCGAGCGCAGGGCGTTTCCGTTATCGGAGACTAGCCAGGGCATCGGGGTTCAGGGCGAGCGCGTTAACCCCCGATTCGCCCTCGGCTGGTGTCGCGACCGGATTCACCACGGGACCTGGAGTCGCGCCGGGCGTGCCAGGAGTGTCTGCGGCCGCCCCGCCGCTCGCCAGGTATTCTGTCGCGGCCAGGAGCTGGTCGTCTTCACTGCGGTTGAGCCGGTCCCGGGCGACGCGCTCTTCGTCGCCGGCGATGAACGTCACGTCGCCATAATCGAGGACGACTTCCTCGTCTGGCTGGTAGCCGGTCAGCCAGACCGTCTCGCCACCGGGCGTCTGCCAGAGTTCGCGGCCGATCACGACGGCAGACCCATCGCTGAGGTCGGTGGAATACAGGATCGTCCCCGTGCCGAACGTCGTCTGCCCGATCGTCTGGGCGCGTCCGTAGTAGGCAAGCGTCGACGCCATGATCTCCGCCGCCGACGCCGAGTTGCGATTGACGAGCACCGCCAAGGGAAGATCCTCGCTGATGGCCCCGCCGACGGTCGGCCAGCGATTGACGGTGCCAGCCCCGTCGACCGTCTGGAAGACCGGGATATCGGCGGGAAGGAACAGGCTCACGGCGTTGACGAGCTCTTCGACCAGCCCCCCGGGATTGTCCCGGAGGTCGAGGACGATCGATGTGGCGCCGGCAGCCTTGCTGGCGCTGATCGCCTCGGCGAGGTCCGGCGCGGTATCGCGGTCGAACGAGGCGATGCGAACAAGCGCGATGTCATCTGGGAGCAACGACCACGACACCGTATCAACTTCCAGTTCGCGCTGCACCACCGGAATCTCCAGTTCCGTATCCGACGCCGGACGATACAGACCCAATACGACGGTGGTCCCGGCAACC
The DNA here is from genome assembly GCA_035944555.1 of Thermomicrobiales bacterium. Taxonomy (GTDB): domain Bacteria; phylum Chloroflexota; class Chloroflexia; order Thermomicrobiales; family UBA6265; genus CADCWK01. Next base: position 227,503 of record DASZAY010000009.1, on the reverse strand, counting down.
CGGTCGATCCAGGGATCGAGGTCGGCCGGCGTCAGGCCACTAACGTCGTCGCCGTTGAGCCTCAGGATGACGTCCCCGCGCTCAACTCCCGCGACGTCCGCTGGCCCGCCCGCGATCACATCCCGGATTACCAGAAAGTCGTTGAGCGTACTCAGGCTCACGCCAAGTCCGATCGGCGTCCCGTCGATCGAGCGGCGGAAGCGCTCGGCCCCGGCAGGATCAAGGAAGCGGGAATGGCCGACGTCGCCCAGGCCCTCCACCATCCCGGTGCTCGCCCCGCGAACCAGATCCTCGGCGAGGACGTCGCCGATGGCCACGTACTGGTCGCGGACGACGGCCCACGCCTCCTCCAGGATTCCGTAGCCTGGCTGGCCGGCGAACGTCTCCTCGACATCCGCCGACCCACCGAGGGACAGCGTCGACGGGCCGCCGGACGAAACCAGCAGCGAGGCCATAAGGAATACCGAGACGGCGAGGACAACGCGGCTGCGGCTGATCGGGCGCGGGAAGCGTCGACGGTCAGGCGTTCGTCGGTCGGAGATCGGCAGATCCGGCACGGGCGGGACTCCTCTGTTGCGAATCCGGGGGGTGCCGTTGGAGAGTACGCGGGATCGATCCCCGATTCGAGAGGAATGGACGACGACGTGACAGATGAGCAGCGGATCCCGGTGCGGATGACCGTGGACGGGCAAGTCTTTGAAGGAACGGCGGGACAGGGCGAGATCGTCCATGAGGTGTTTCCGCGGCTGCTGCCGGAGCACCTGGTCGCTGGTCGCCGGCTGACGTTCCGGACGCCAGCGGGGACCGAGGTCTTCGCCGACAACTTTGTCCGGGACCTCGCCCGGCGGGATGGCGCCGTCGAGCTGGTTACGCGGTCCGAGCCGATCGCCGCCGCCGCGGGTGCGTGGCGGAATCTGGGGCTCGATCACGTAGCGATCACCGTTGCGGATCGCCGCGATGCCCGGAACTTTTTCGCCGAGGTCCTGCAGATGAAGGTGGTCCGCGACGACGCGCACCTGACCGTGCTGGCGACCGGGATGACCGGGTTGTTCCTGTTCGACGCGGGCATCGAGGCGCCACTGTCCGACCCAGTCCCGTCCCGGGTCCATCACGTCGGCTTCGTCGTGGATGACCTCGCCGCGGCCTTCGCCCATATCCAGCAGCACCGGGACCGGTTCGACTCCGACTTCGCCCTCCTGGAGCGAGACGAGCGATGGAGTCTGTACGGGCACTACCGGAACGGCGAGGTCACCTTCGTGGTGCAGTTGTCCGAGATCAAGGCGGCCGAGCGTGGCCTTGCCGAGGAGCACAGCGTCGACGACGCGCTCTACGACTACGCTCGTCGCCCCTATGGCCTGGTCTTCGGGAACGATTGATTACGCCGACCAGGCTGTCCTCAGCCTCAAAGCCGGGAGAACGGAACGGCCGCCTGGAATGCTTCCAGGCGGCCGTTCCGTGATTGGGTCGAGCGAGGAACAGGTCAGACGGCGGCGGCTACTGCTGCGTGGACCGGCGTTCTCCAGTGTGCCCAGCGATCCTCGCGGCCCCGCAGCACATCGTGGAAGACCTGCTCCAGCTGCGTCGTGATCGGTCCCTTGCCCCCGTCTCCGACCTCATAGTGGTCGACCGAGGTGATCGCGGTCATCTCGGCGGCGGTGCCGCAGGAGAAGATCTCGTCCGCCACATAGAGCTCGGTCCGGTCGATATCGCGCTCGATGACCTCGATCCCCAGCTCCTCACGGGCCAGTGTGATCAGGGCGTCGCGCGTGATGCTCTCAAGGATGCTCTGGCGCGGGTCCGGTGTGATCAGCTTGCCGTCCCGGACGAGCATGACGCAGGCACCCGGCAGCTCGCTGACTTGGCGCCGGTCGTTGAGCATGATCGCGGAGTCGTACCCGTCCAGCCGCGCCTCCATGGTCGCCAGCTGACCGTTCCGGTAATTGGAGAAATTCTTGGCCCGCGGCGGCATGACGTTGTCCGAGATGCGCGTCCAGGAGCTCACCCGCGACGTCTGGGTGTAATCGGTGAGCAGGTGGGACGGCATGGACGACGTGTTGATCAGCGTCTCGGCGGCGGACTCCAGCTGGGCCGCTCGCTTGCCGGACGTTCCAGGCACATAGACCATCGGCCGGATATAGGTGTCCTCGCGGCTGTCGTTGGCCTGGAGCAATTCCAGTGTCGCGGCCTTCAGCTCGGCGGCGCTGTACTGCAGCGGCAGTCTGACCAGCCGGCAGGACGCGACCAGTCGCTCCAGGTGCTCGTTCAGCCGGAAGACATAGAGCTGCTCGCTCCGGTCGTCCCAGTAGCCGCGGATCCCCTCGAAGACCGCACCGACCGTCGACCAGCCCAGGTCAGTGACGTGGATGGTGGCGTCTGCCCACGCCATGCGCTCACCGCGCCACCAGAGATACGACGGATGTGTGGTTTCGGTCATGTCATTGGTCCCTTCATGCGTACCCAGCCAACCTGGTTCCCGGCCGATGGCGTGCCGGTAGTCTACCTGTGAGCCGGGCAGCCGTCGCCTACCAATAGCCGAATGGTCCGCCCCCCTCAGTCCCTCCGGATGCCGAAATGTTCATGGTTCGTTTACACCGATCATCGCGGCGGCTGTGAACCTGCGTGGTAGGCTTCCGACCGCCTATGCGGCACCCAGAGTAGCGCCAGTGATTGCCCAACCACAGCACGCATCGTGCGTCACGCGAGGGAGCAACGACCGGCGGATTGAGACCGGCAGTCGGAGACCTCCCGTGATGGACATTCGCTCGACCTACCACGCCCAGATTCGCGAACTGCGGGATGACGTCGTCGCCATATCGAGCATGGTCGACAAGGCGGTCGCGAGGGCAACCGACGCCCTGAAGCAGCAGAACATCGCGCTCGCCCGGGACGTGATCCGGGCCGACCGCGAGATCAATGACCGGCGCTGGGATACGGAGGAACGCGCGCTCAGTGCGATCGCGCTCCAGCAACCCATGGCCCGGGATCTCCGCGTTATCTCTGCGGTCATCAGCATCGTGACCGACCTGGAGCGAATGGGTGATCACGCGGTCAACGTCGCCAAGATCGTGGTCGAGACCTCCGACGAGCCGTTGCTCAAGCCACTCGTCGTCCTGCCGAGGATGAGTGACCTCACCCGGATGATGCTGGCCGATGCGGTAACTGCCTTCATCCACAGCGACATCTCGCGAGCACGGTCGGTCATCGAGCGTGACGCGCTCGTCGATGACGCCTACCAGACCGTCTACCGTGAACTGCTCGGCTTCATGCTCGGTGATGCCTCGACGATTAACCGGGCGACACGGCTCCTCGCCGCCGCCCACGACTTCGAGCGCATCGGCGACCGGGTCAAGAATATCTGCGAGCGCGTGATCTTTTCGGTCACCGGGGACGTCGCGGACCTGTCCGAAGGCGACAACTTCTCCTGAGCCTAATCCCGTCCCGGTCGCCGGTCGGCATCCGGATCGGCCTGCGCGGGGGGCGCGTCGGACCAGCGGACACCCGGGTGGGCGTCACGCCAGTCCTTCACGATGCCGTGCAACCGGACGGCGACGTCGGGTAGGTCGTACGGTGGTTCGAGGATCGCGTCCACCCCGATCTGGTGATAGGCGTCGCGGTCGGCAGAGACCGGAGCGACGATCACGACCGGCGCGTCCGTGATCACCATCCCTCCCCGACCGCCAGACCGCAATCGCCGCAGCACATCCGGAGCCGACAGGCCACTGAGCCCACCATCGAGCAGGACGAGGTCGAAGCGGCGGAGCCGGAACACCTCGAGGACCTGGATACCCGACGCGATGGCGCTGGTCCAGAAGCCCGTCATCAGCAGCCCCTGGCCGAGGAATTCGCGCAGGTCGGGATCATCGGAAACGATCACGGCATGCGGCCGCTCGTTGGCCCGTTGCCAGGCATCGGTGTGGTTGCTGCTCATAGGTCCATCGTCGAGCGATACAGGGCGTTGTACAGGAGCCGGTAGGTTCCCCGCGCTTGGGCACGGTACTGGGGGCGGAACCCGAACAGGATCACACGGCCTCGCCCGGTCGGCACGTCGACCAGCGCTCCGCGTCCGCCGATCTGCTCGGCGCCGTGCATCCAGCCGGAAAGGAGCTGGTCGGACAGCGCGTGCTGGCCGACGACGACCGGCGCCTGCCCGTTTCCGGCACGCACCTCAAAGGCCGGCGACGAGACGAACATCGCGGCGACCTCACGGCCGTATCCCCAGGCAAGCGGATGGGCGGTGTCCAGCAGAACCCGCACGATCGATCCCGGTGAGTAGAACTCGCGCTGCGTCATCCCCGCCAGCACGTTGCGGACCGGCAGATAGAGGGCCGAAGTCACGTAGTCACTGGCCGTGTCCAGCACGACCAGCGTCCCCCCCTCGTCGACGAAGCGGCGAAGCTGATGGGCGCCCAGGTCACCGAGCCCACCGGCATATTCGGCCGGGTAGTCGGCAGGGTCGTTCCCGGCGGCGATCGCCCGGGCTCCTTCCTGTGGGAGCACGATCGCGTCGTATCGTCGCCGCAGACGACCCTGGCGGATATCGCGGTCCCGCAGTAGTGTCGGCGCAAACCCCGCCCGCTGGAGTACCAGTTCGGTCCAGCCGGAATCGATGGCCGCGCCGCGCCAGGACCGGTAGACGCCGACCCGCGGCGCCCCGACCGGCATCGCATTCGAGGCCATGTCACTGCTGGTACATCTGACCTCGGCGTGGTGATGCTTTGCCAGGGCGTCGAGTGTCTCCGGGTCAATCCCGGTCAGGAGCCACGACCCGGTGACTGAGTCGCCACCGCCATCATCCGCTTGCCGAGCGGCGCCTGCTCCCGCCGCCAGCGCGCCGTTGACCAATGCCACGCCGGCGTTGGTCCTCGGCGAGACGAGAAAGGCATCACCCTCGCCACGGCGCAGCCCGCCGGCCGGCCGGATGTCATCGACGATCGACATCGACTCCCAGTTCGGGCCGGTTCGGACCGGAATCGCCTCGACGCCGAGTTGAAGCGGGAGCGTATGCGCCGTGTTGTCATAGGGTGGCCGGGGCGGACCGCCCGGGTACAGCCGGAGGTCCGGGTACCGCTGCGACTCGAGCAGCGTCTTGCCGTAGCCGCCGAATGGTTGTGCCATGGGAACGACGAACGTGCCGGCCGGGAACTCGACGCCGTCCGCCTCGAACGCCGCTCCCGCCTGCCGGACCTCCACGTCGCCCAGCGACAGCACCTCGACGAGGTCGGCAAGGGTCCCCGGGTCGCCCTGCTCGGCGGGGCCGGGGATCACGAAGGCTGATGGCTCGTCTCGAACCAGACTGCGTGCCTGGATTTCGGCCTGGTGGGCGACCCACCGGTCCCGGAATCGCGCCGCGTGCCCGAGTACCGCCCAGACGGCGATGCGGTTGTGGTCGACTATCTCGGCCATGGTCCATCGGCCGCCGGGCCATGGCGCCGGGTGATTGTTGAGCGCGACCCGGGGGTCGAACCCGCGAGCTTCGGCCAGCTGACCGGGGGTGATGTCGATCGAGGTCGCAATCCGGACACTTGCCGCTTCGGACAGGATGCGGACACCACCGTGGTAGTGCTGGTAGGCGCGGGATGGCGAGAAGGCGTCGAAGATGATCCCCGTCGCCACTCCCTGCTTCCCGGCAGCCGTAAGCTCGCGGGCCATGCTCGTCCCGAGGTCGTTGACCGCGGCCTGGAGGATCGGGTCGACGTTCTGGTCGTAGGGATCGATGAATGGCGGGACGACGTAGCGTGGACCGAACGAGCCCATCTGGTGCAGATCGAACACGATGTGCGGTCGCCACGGGTTCTGGACGTGCTGGATCGTCAGCCGGTTCTCCTCCAGCGTCTGCATGAACCAGTCGCGGTTGTTGTCGTGGCCCGCGTACGGGTGATAGAGCTCGGGCGGGTTCGACCCCTCGAATGGGGTATCCAGGACACGCTCGTACCAGTCGGCGACGAGTTCGAGTCCGCCGGGGTTGAGCGACGGCACCAGCAGGAGGATCACCTCGTCGAGGACCCGGTGAACCTCGGCATCGTCGCTGAAGGCGAGGCGATAGACGAGATCCGGCGTCATCTGCGTGCCGCCGATCTCGGTGCCGTGGATTGAGCAGGTCACGAGGACGACCGCGCGCCCCTCCTCCATCAGCCGCTGGCGCTCCGCCTCGTCGAGCCCGCGCTGATCGGCGAGGCGCTGCTGCGTGGCCTGCCATTCGGCCGCCCGGGCGAGATTGGCAGGCGACGAGATTGTCAGCAACACCATCGGCTGGCCGAACATGTCGTCGCCGTAGATCTCGAACCGCACCCGGTCGCTCGCCGCGGCGATGGCCCGGTAGTAGTCGACCAGCGCCGGCCAGCGGACGATCCTGCGCTCGGTCCCCATTGCATGACCGAACCGCTGCGCCGGGTCCGGTACGGGTGGCCGCGTTGCTTCCAACGGCTGGGTCATGCCTGCTCCCTGGCGTCGCGCCTCAATGTTGTCTGCTTCGGTGGCCAGTCTAGCAACATGGGTAGCCCGGCCAGGATGGGTCCTGGGCGCCGATGCGGCTATCATGCCGTCCCTTCCACCCGACAAGGACCCATGGAGACGAACCCGATGGCTTCCGGCACCGACCACGCTCCGGCCGATGGCATGTCCCGCCTGGACGCCTTCGAGCAGTACCGTACGCGAATGAACGCCCGCATCGGTGAAATCGAGCACCGCGGAGTCAACCGGTTCTTCTCGCTCGATAGCGCCGCCTACCGCGACGGCGCTCTACCCTCGAACACCAAGGAATTGCTCGGGCTTGTCGCCTCGGCGGTGCTGCGCTGCAACGACTGCATCGACTATCACCTTGGCCAGTGCGTCGATGCCGGCTACTCGGACGAGGAGCTCCATGACGCCCTGAACGTCGCCCTGGTCGTCGGCGGTAGCATCGTCATCCCCCACTTTCGCCATGCCATCGAGACCATCGACCTGCTCCGGGCTCGCGAAGCGGCGTCGGCTTCAGCTGGCGAGTGAGCTGGCCCGACGTCGCGGACGACCGGGTCCGTGTACTCCTCGATCACTACGTCGCGGTGCTCGACCTGCCGAGGTATCAGCTGTGGGCGACCGACGACCGGGCGGCCTTCTCGGCCCGCCTCGGTCGCCGGGTTCCGTCCGCCTACGGCGGCGCCTACGTGTACCTGTCGCGGCTGGGCATTCACGCCGTGCTGATCAACCTCGACCGGATCGACCTCACGGCGCCACGCGCACTAGAGATCGTCGTCTGCGAGGAACTGGTCCACATGCGGGATCACCTCGATGGGGATCGACGCCGTCACGCCAAGCATGGCCATGACCGGGTGGCCCATCGCGTGGCGGCGCTGACGGGCGCATCGCTGGAAGAGATCCGGTCCTGCCTCATTCCCGTTGAGCGCCGACCCGCACGGTACCTCTACGGCTGCCCGCGGTGCGGGAAGACCGTCAGGCGGCGGGTCCGGGGCACCTGGGGGTGCGGGTCGTGTTCCCCGGTATTCCGCAAGGACCTCGTTCTTCAACTGATCTCCGAAGATGGGGCTTCCTGATGCGCCGGACGGCGATTGGAACCAGCCGACCGTATGGCTGTTGTCGGTTATGTCGTCTGGGAAACCTCCATGCTTGCGGATAACATGGTTCTCCCACCTGTCCGCCCTCGCTCATCCCAGGGGAGCCCGATGCGAACGCTTTGCCTGAACCTCGACCTGCAGGACGCCGAGGTTCTCCGGGAGGCGTTGCAGCGGCAACTTGCCGCCGAACAGGCCGCGCCCTACCGGCTGGATGAGCGGGTGATGTCCCTTCGCGCGACGCTGCGGGAACTCAACCGGATGATCGAGCGGCCGGCGCCACGCCGGCATGATATCCGTGGCCACGAGCGGGCCCCGCATCTTCAGCGCGTCCGCTGAGGCACTGGCGATAACCGCGCGTCCGGCCTAGCTTCGCCCGCGCGCCCGGGCCTGCCGGGGCGGCAGGATCGGCGGCACCTGGCTGGCACCCCCGTAGAGTCGTTGATGTCGGGACACGATCGCCCGGGTCTCCGCCTCGGCCCGGATGCCGAGTGCGGAAGGCCGCATGAGATCGGTCGGGCGTAGGCGGGCAGTGAGGCTCAGCGTCCCCTGATATCCCTGGTCGAGCAGGTAGGCGACCACCCGGCTGGTAATCCGGTTGCGGGGCGCCGGCTGCCGGTCATGGGCGATCGACGGGATCCTGACCAGCGCCAGCCGGGTCAGCAGGCGCTGAATCGCCGCCTCCGCCTCCCATCGCTGATCGACCGGACCGAGCAGATCGACCCCGAGATCGAAATCCCATTCCTCCGCCGTCCGGCGCAGCGTCACGAGCGAGTTGAGGTGCAGACGGGTGCCTTCGAGCGATCGGGGTCGAAGGACGACGACGATCCGCACACCGGCCGGGACCCCCTCCCGAAGACGAAGCAGAACCGGCCGCTTGTCCTTGCTCCCAACGGGACGCAGTGCGACGTCACGATCGACGACGATCGAGCGGACACCCAGGCGTCCGGCTTCTCCGTTCCACCGCTCCAGGAGCTTGTCGAGATGGCGACTGCCGAAGCCGGACGGCTGGAACGTTGGCAACCAGAGCGAGTCGATCCGCCCTCGTTCCAGGTGATTCGCCGGTGGCGTGCCCGGGTGATTGAACACCGGGAAGGCGCGGGAGCCGAGGTCGAGGTCGACCCCCGGCAGTCCGGCCTGTTCGGCGGCTTCGGCGTGCGCGCGAACCGGGAGGATCCGCGCGGATCGGGTGCAAAGGACCATGGTGGGGACGGTCGGCCAGTGCGACATCAGTGGACCTGTCCAGCGGGTCGGTGGACCCGCATTCGGCGGGAGCGGGTTTCGGGCGACCAGCATCGGCTGCCCGGGTGGGACGTTCAGGTCATGCCGAGTCTAGCACCGGCTCAGCTCCGAACTCCGGAGGAAGCGAGGCGTACAGACAGGCGTTGCTTGGCATCACGACGGCGCCCGGCAGATGACCGCATCGCGGATCGCCGCCTCGACAGCCAGTTCGGTCGCCATCGCGATGCCGAAGATCTCGGCCGGACCGGGTGTGGCCAAGCGGGTGCCGCTGACGAAGATCGTGTCCCCGTCGAAGATCGTGTGCGCGGGCACGATCACCCGGGCAAGCGCGTCGTGGGCGGCAATGGCGCATCGATGCAGGGTGGTCGCATCGACCGCCGCGTCGATCAGGAGTGCCCCGATGGTCGTGTTCTCGCCAGGTGTACCCACCAAAGAGGCACCGTCGATCCCCAGCGCGGCGGGTCGCGGGTCCGGGCCGTCGACGACCCCAAAACTGTTGACGACCATCATCGCGGTGACCGCTCCGGCCGCCGACCGGATGGTCGCCACCCCGAAACCACCCAGCATGGGCTTCCCGGCAACCTTGCCCGTCGTCGCCCCCGTCCCTGCCCCCACCCTGCCGCGTGACGTATCGTCCAGTGGGACGGCCGCGGCCAGCGCCGCCCGCCCCTCATCAGGGCCTGGCCAGGCAGCTTCGCCGTTCGCCAGGTCGAAGACCACCGCGCCGGGCACGATCGGCACGGGACCGGCGGCGGTCGGGAAGCCGCGACCCTGTTCGCGAAGCACCATCGCGACCCCATCTGCCGCCGCGAGACCAAAGGCGCTACCGCCGGTCAGCAGGATAGCGTCGGCTCGCCGGACGAGATTTCCATCGCGCAATACGTCCGTCTCACGCGTGCCGGGTGCGCCGCCACGCTGATCGACCACCGTGGGCAGCGACTCGGGGAACAGGACGACCGTGCAACCCGTCCGCGCCGACGTGTCCGTCCAGTGCCCGATCCAGACGCCGAGCTGCCCGTCATCCCGCGTTTCGGTCATACGTCATCATCCTCACCGTCGTCGGGCGGGACACCGATCCCGGTCCGGTAGTAATCGCACATGGGAGCAACCGGGCACCGTCCACAGCGAGGCCGCTGGGCCCGGCAGATCTGGCGGCCGTGGTGGATCAGGTTGATGTGCGCGGTGAGCACCACATCCCGGTCCTTGCCGAGGAGACTCTCGAGGATCGGCTGGGTGCGCTCGGCCGACGTCCGCGGCGGGACGAGTCCAATCCGATTGCTGACCCGATGGACGTGGGTGTCGACCGGCATCGCCGGCCTCCCGAGGCTGAACAGCAGCACGCAGGCCGCCGTCTTGGGTCCCACGCCATGCAGCGCGGTCAGCTCGGCAGTCGCCGCCGGGACATCGACGTCGCGAAGATGATCGAGTGACAGCTCACCGTTACGCTCGGCGATATCGTCGAGGATGCCCTTGATCCGGGGCGCCTTGATCTGCGCCAGGCCGCCGGACCGGATCGCATCAGCGACGTCCTCCGCCGGTGCCAGTCGGACCAGTTCCCAGTCCGGGAACCGATCGCGCAGCGACCGGAACGACCGCGCCGTGTTCACGTCAGACGTGTTCTGGGACAGGACCGTCCCGATCAACTCGTCGAGTGGCGGCCCGTGGGAGTGCCACTCGTGTGGGCCGTAGACGTCGCGGAGGCGCTGGAACACCAGGGCCGCGCGTTCGCGATCCACCTGCGGCGGCTCGGCCCGCTTCATCCTCGTCGCCGTCACATCAGCCCCTCCCTCAATCCCGCGTCATTGTCGCGATCAGACGCACCTCCCGCGCCCGGGCAAAGCCCCGTTGAAGGAACTGGGCGAGTCGGGTACAATCCCTCAGGTTTTCGACGAGGTGATTTCCGGTGGTTGGCACGGTCTCGGGGGCACGGCAAGCGCCGGTTCCCACGGACAATTGAGCGCGGTGGCGGGCATCGCCTATCGGTCATCCATTGACCGACGGGCGATTTTTTTGCGCGCAATGTCCTCCGGCCGTGATCAGACCGGCAAGACTCGAGGGGAGTTGAGACGTGGCTGAAGCCTCCTGGCTGATCCGGAATGGGCGAATCATCGATCCGGGATCGGGACGGGACATGGTCGCGGATCTCCGCGTCACCAATGGCTACGTCTCCGAGATCGGTGAGCCCGGTCAGCCGCTGAGCCTGAACAACGAGCAGGAGTTCGACGCCTCCGGCCTAATTGTCAGTCCCGGACTGATCGACGTTCACGTTCACCTGCGCTACCCGGGCCAGGACCACAAGGAGACGATCGCGACAGCGACGGCTGCGGCCGCGGCTGGCGGATTCACCGCGATCGCAGGGATGCCCAACACCGTCCCGGCCGTGGACTCCGTCGACATCGTCCGCGACATCCTGAATGCGGCGGAGCGGGAGGGTAGCGTCCGCGTCTACCCGATCGCGACGATCAGCAGGGGGCGACAGGGCGAACAGGCCGTCGACTTCGACGAGCTGGCCGCTGCCGGAGCATTCGCGTTCTCCGACGACGGCGACTCGGCGTCCTCCTCTGCGGTGATGCGGTCCGCGCTGGAGGCGACCCACCGGACCGGCAAATCGGTGATGGTCCACTGCGAGGACAAGGCGATCGCCCATGGCGCGATGAACGAGGGCGAGGTTTCGATCAGCCTTGGCCTGCCGGGCATCCCGGCCGAGGCCGAGGAGATCATTATCGCCCGCGACCTCATGCTGGCCGGACTCACCCGCGGCTGGCTTCATGTCCTCCACGTCTCCACCGGGCGTGGAGCCGAGTTGGTCCTTGACGCCCGGCGACGGGGCGTCCGGGTGACGGCCGAAGTCATGCCGCACCACCTGACGATGACCGACCGCTGGGTAGCGGGAGACGGCACGCTGCTCCACACGGACTACCCGGCTGGCCGGCGCGACGTTCCCGTCCCCGACCCGCTGGCCAAGGTCAATCCGCCGCTCCGGACGGCGGCCGACACGGCGGAACTGCTCGCCCACCTCCAGCGTGGCACCTTCGATATCATTGCGACAGATCATGCCCCGCACGCGATGGAGGAGAAGGCCCGCCCCTTCGCAGAGGCGCCAATGGGGATGAGCGGGCTGGAGCTCGCCCTGCCAACGCTGCTTGGCCTCGTCCGCGCCGGTCACCTGACCCTCGGTGACGTCATCCGCCGGCTGAGCACGGAGCCGGCTCGTCTGTTCGGCCTGCCCGGTGGCTCCCTGGCGACCGGCTCCCCGGCCGACCTCACGATCATCGACCCCGATGCGAGCTGGACCGTCGGACCGGAGACGCTGCGGACGAAGAGTCCGAACACCCCGTTGAACGGGATGACCGTCCGGGGGCGCGCCGTCCTGACCCTGGTCGACGGAACCGAGCGGTACCGGCTGACCTGACCCTGACCCATTCCATCCTGACGACCTACGACACGACGGATCACTGGCGGGAGTTGCGACCACGATGACCTATCAGCCACGCACAGCCGCGGCCCTGGTACTGGCCGACGGGACGATCTTCGGAGGCACGCCGTTCGGCGCCGCGGTCGACGCCGGCGGCGAGGCCGTCTTCACCACGACCATGACCGGGTACCAGGAGGTCTGCACGGACCCCTCGTTCCGCGGGCAGCTGGTCTGCATGACCTACCCCCTGATCGGCAACTACGGCGTCAACACCCACGACGACCAGTCGCGCCAGCCCTGGATCAACGGGTTGATCGTCCGTGAGGCCGCGTCCCATCCCAGCCACTACCAGTCGCACGGCACCATCGACGCCTACCTGAAGAAGTGGAACATTCCGGGCATCGCCGGAATCGATACTCGCGCGCTAACCCGTCACCTCCGGACCGCCGGCGACATGCGGGCGATCATCGCTCACGACCGGGCGGCCTCATCCGATGACGAACTCGTCGAGCGGGCAAGGACGGCCCCGCTCCCGGGCGAGGAGTCGGTCGTCGATCAGGTCAAGGCCGCATCGATCGAGCGCTACGGGCCCAACGACGGGCCGCACATCGTCGTACTGGACCTCGGCGTCAAGCGCAACATCGTTCGCGCCCTGCTTGAGCGCGGCGCCCGCGTGACGGTCATCCCCTACGGCTCGAGCTGGGCCGACGTCGAGGCACTCGGCCCGGACGGCGTGATCGTCTCGCCCGGTCCCGGAGACCCGGCCAACCTCGACCACGGCCTGGATGTCGTCCGAGCCGTGATCGAGACCGAGACCCCGTACTTCGGCATCTGCCTGGGCCATCAGTTGCTGGCCCGCGCGATCGGTGCCGAGACCACCAAGCTGAAGTTCGGTCACCGCGGTGGTAATCACCCGGTCCGCAACGAGCTGACCGGCCGCGTCTCGATCACGGCCCAGAACCACGGCTTCCGCGTCGAGAGCGACACGGTGCCGCGAGGGGACGGCTGGACGGTCGCGCTGGTCAATCTCAACGACGGTTCCGTCGAAGGCCTGAGCCACGAGACGCGCCCGGTCCTGTCCGTCCAGTTCCACCCCGAAGCCGCGCCGGGCCCACTCGACAACGGCGCCCTGTTCGACCAGTTCCTCGGCACCGTCCGTGATCGCATCGCGGCCAGGTCCACGGAGGGAGAGGCATGAGCCTGCCGCAGACCGATATCTTCGCTGCCCCCGCAACGCGGTCCGACGCCCCACCCGTCAGGAGCGTCCTCGTCATCGGTTCCGGTCCGATCGTGATCGGGCAGGCCGCCGAGTTCGACTACGCCGGAACCCAAGCCTGCCGCTCACTGCGGGAGGAAGGGGTCCGGGTCATTCTGGTCAATTCCAACCCGGCCACGATCATGACCGACGAGGACATCGCTGACGCCGTCTACATCGAGCCGCTGGTCCCAGAGGTCGTGCGCCGGATTATCCAGCGTGAGCGGCCGGACGGCCTTCTCCCGACCCTGGGAGGACAGACGGGCCTGAACCTCGCCGTCCAGGTCGCGAAGCTGGGCATCCTCGAAGAGTACGGCGTCCGCCTGCTTGGCACGCCCCTGGAGGCGATCGAGCGGGCCGAGGACCGGGCGCTGTTCAAGGAGTTGCTGGAGCAGATCGGTGAGCCGTCCGTCCCCAGCGCGATCGTGACCAGCGTCGAGCAGGCGCGGGAGTTCGCGAAGGAAGTTCCCCTGCCGCTCGTCATCCGGCCGGCATTCACCCTCGGCGGCACGGGCGGCGGCGTCGCCCATACCCCGGAGGAGCTGGACCGGATCGTCACCTCCGGCATCACCGCCTCGCCGATCGGCCAGATCCTGCTGGAGCGCTCGCTGCTCGGCTGGAAGGAGATCGAGTACGAGGTGATGCGGGACGGCGCCGACACCTGCATCACGATCTGCAACATGGAGAACCTGGACCCGATGGGGGTCCACACCGGCGACTCCATCGTCGTCGCCCCGTCCCAGACGCTGACCGACGGGGAGTACCAGATGCTCCGGTCGTCGGCCCTGAAGATCATCCGGGCGCTCGGGATCGAGGGTGGCTGCAACGTCCAGTACGCGCTGGACCCGGAGTCGTCCGCCTACTCGGTGATCGAGGTCAACCCGCGCGTCTCGCGGTCGTCGGCCCTGGCGTCCAAGGCGACCGGCTACCCGATCGCCCGGGTCTCCGCCAAGATCGCGATCGGCCGCCGTCTGGACGAGTTGCGCAACGCCGTCACCGGCGAGACGACCGCCGCGTTCGAGCCGGCGCTCGACTACGTCGTCTCCAAGATCCCGCGCTGGCCGTTCGACAAGTTCACCCGCGCCGACCGCACCATCTCCACGCAGATGAAAGCCACCGGCGAGGTCATGGCCATCGACCGGTCGTTCGAAGGGTCGATGCAGAAGGCAGTCCGCTCGCTGGAGACGACCGGCAAGGACCTCGGCTGGGAGCCGGCCGACTGGTCCGGTCCTGACAGCGAAGCGATCCTGACCGACCTGATCCAGCGGCCCAACGATCTCCGCATCTGGGCCGTGATGGCAGCCCTGCGGCGCGACTGGACGCCGGAGCGCATCCACGAGCTGAGCGCGATCGATCACTGGTTCCTCGACAAGTTTGCCGGGCTGGTCGCGCAGGAGCGCGAGTTGGCCGGTGGTGTCGCCGACAACCCCGACCTCCTCTGGCGGGCCAAGCGATCCGGCTTCAGCGACCGGCAGATCAGCCGGCTGTCCGGCGAGGATGAACTGGCAATCCGCGCGCAGCGGCACGCCGTCGAGATGGTGCCCGTCTACAAGATGGTCGACACCTGCGCCGCCGAGTTCGCCGCCCGGACTCCGTACTACTACTCGACCTACGAGCAGGAGGACGAGGCCCCGGCGATCGAGGGCGAGCGGGCGATCGTCGTCGGTTCCGGCCCGATCCGGATCGGCCAGGGCATCGAGTTCGACTACTGCTCGGTCCAGGCCGCCCGGACGCTGCGCGAGGCTGGCGTCGCGTCGATCATGGTCAACTCCAACCCGGAGACGGTCTCGACCGACTTCGACGCCTCCGACCGGCTCTACTTCGAGCCGCTCGACGCCGAGAGCGTGCTCGAGATCGCCCGGCATGAGCGCGTCGCGCCGACCGGCGAAGATGGCATGCCGTCGATGATCGTCCAGTTTGGTGGACAGACGGCGATCAACCTCGCCGAGCCGCTGAGCGACGCCGGCGCGCCGATTCTCGGGTCGTCGCTGGACTCGATCGACCTTGCCGAGGACCGCGACCGGTTCGGCGAGTTCCTCCGCGGCCTCGACATCCCGCAGCCGCTGGGCGCCACGGTGACCAGCCTTGACGGGGCAAAGGATGTCGCCGAGCGGATCGGCTATCCGGTCCTCGTCCGGCCGAGCTACGTTCTCGGTGGACGTGCCATGGAGGTGGTCTACGGCGCTGACCAGCTTCAGCGCTACGTGCGCAACCACGCCGATCTGAGCGTCGAGCACCCCATCCTGGTCGACAAGTACCTGCTGGGACGCGAGATCGAGGTCGACGCAATCTCCGATGGCACCGAGGTCCTGATCCCCGGGATCATGGAGCACATCGAGCGGGCTGGCGTTCACTCGGGCGACTCGTTCGCGGTCTACCCGGCGCAGAACGTCTACCCCGCCGAGATTGCGACGATCGTCGACTACACCACGCGGATCGCGCTCGGGCTGAACTCGCGGGGCATCATCAACATCCAGTTCGTCATCCAGAACGGGCGGGTGTTCGTCCTCGAGGTCAACCCGCGCTCGTCGCGGACCGTCCCGTTCATGAGCAAGGCGACCGGCGTCCCTATGGTGAAGCTGGCGACGAACATCCTGCTCGGGCAGTCGCTGGCGGAGCAGGGGTTCAAGGGCGGACTCTGGCCTCGGCAGCCGCTGGTTGCCGTCAAGGCGCCGGTCTTCTCGATGGCCAAGCTGCGCGGCGTCGAGGTCCACCTCGGTCCGGAGATGAAGAGCACTGGCGAGGTCATGGGCGTCGACCGGACGTTCGAGCCGGCGTTCTACAAGGCGCTGCTGGCGGCTGGTCTGGCGCTGCCAAAGGAATCCGGCATCCTGCTCTCGCTGGCCGACGAGGACAAGGCCGACGCCATCCCGATGATCGACGCGCTGGTCCGCCTGGGTCACCGCCTCTACGCGACGGAAGGCACGGCGGCGTTCCTGGAGCGCAACGGGTTGCCGGTCCAGATGGCGACCAAGCGGATCGGCCGGGGCAAGCCGGATGTGCTGGACCTCATCCTCCAGCGAACCGTTGCCGGGGTAATCAACACGCCAGGCCGTGCCGACAAGGAAGTCCTCGACGGGCTCCAGATCCGCCGGGCCGCCGTCGAGCGCGGCATCCCCTGCATCACCTCGCTGGACACGGCGCGGGCGATGGTCCGGGCAATGCGGCGGAACAACGCGACCTACTCGGTCCAGCCCGCGGCGTCCTACCGGAGCGCGAATATCGGGTACTAGGCTTCGTCGATTCTCCGGATAGCTCTCCGCTGCCCCTGCGGTGGAGGGCCGTCCGGAGCGAGACCGAGCAGCCAGTCGTCCCCAGCGGGAGCCTATCCATGACAGCCACGGCACCGGATACAGCCAATCTTCCCGCGGGGACCGGGCGCGAGTTCATCGCCGAGGTGACCGCGTCGGAGCCGGAGATGGGCGACTGCACGCTGCTGACACTCGCCCTGCCGGCGGGTGTGGCGCCCCGGCTCCGTCCCGGTGAGTTCGTCAATGTGCTCTGCCGTGACAGCGCCTCGTTCGATCCGCTGCTCCGCCGGCCCTACTCCGCGTTCGCCGTCAACCCGGATCCCGTCGCCGGGACGATGACGCTGCTGATCCGCCCCTTTGGACGCGGGTCACAGTGGCTGGCGACCCGCCAGCCCGGCGAGCGGATCGACATCATGGGTCCGCTCGGAAATCACTTCGAGGTCGCGGAGCGGTCGGAGCGCCTGCTGATGGTCGCGGGCGGTGTCGGCGTCGCGCCGCTGGCCCACCTGACCCAGGAGGCGCTGCGGATCGGCAAATCGGTCACGTTCCTGATGGGCGCCGCGACCGCCGACACCCTGCTTGCCGCCCAGCGGCTGCCGTCCGAGGTCGAGTACGTCGTCGCGACTGACGACGGGTCCCGCGGCCACCGGGGCTTCGTGACTGACCTGGTACCGGACTACCTCCAGTGGGCCGACCAGGTCTTCGCCTGCGGGCCTGACCCGATGCTTCGCTCGCTCTCCAACGTGATCAAGCGGGACCGGGTCGGGCGACGTCCGACGGTCCACGTCTCCGTCGAGCGGACGATGGCCTGTGGCGTCGGTGCCTGCCTTGGCTGCGTGCTGGAGACCCGCCACGGGATGCAGACGAGCTGTGTGACCGGCCCGGTCTTCCCGGTCGAGGAGATCCGTTGGTGACGCACGTCCCACCCGGAGGGAACACCGCTCATGGCTGATCTCAGCGTCGACCTCGCCCCCGGCAACCCGCGGGAGCTGGTCCTGTCCAATCCGGTTATCGCGGCCTCTGGCTGCTTCGGCTACGGGCAGGAATACCAGGGCACGATCGACATCCACCGCCTCGGCGCGTTCGTCTCCAAAGGCATCACCCCGGAGCCCCGCTCGGGAAACCCGATGCCCCGGATTACCGAGACGACCGGCGGGATGCTCAACGCGATCGGCCTCCAGAATCCCGGGATCCGGAAGTTCATTCGCAGCTACCCGCCGATCTGGGAACGCTGGCCGACCCCGGCGATAGTGAACATCTCGGGGGAGACGGTCGCCGAGTTCGCTGAAATGGCCCGGCTGCTGGACGACGTTCCGGGCGTCGCCGGGCTGGAAGTCAACATCTCCTGCCCGAACATCAACGCCGGGGGGTTCTGCTTCGGCTGGGACGCCGACATGAGCCGTGAGGTGACCGCGGCGGTCCGGGCCGCAACGACCCTGCCGATCATCGTCAAGCTCAGCCCCGGCGCGCTGGACGTCGCCCAGATCGCGCTGGCGGTCGAGGAAGGCGGGGCCGACGCAGTCAGCCTGATCAATACGCTGGTCGGGATGAAGATCGACACGCGCCGCCGCAAGCCCGTCCTCGCCAATGGAACCGGCGGTCTCTCCGGGCCGGCGATCCGCCCGGTGGCGGTCCGGATGACCTGGCAGGTCGCCCGGGTCGTTGGTATCCCCGTCGTCGGGCTGGGCGGGATCATGTCGCTGGACGATGGCCTCGAGTTCTTCATGGCAGGTGCTTCCGCGATCCAGGTCGGAACTGGCTTCTTCGCCCAGCCCGGCCGCATGGTGGCGATCGCCGACGAGTTGGACGCGTGGCTCGATGCCCAGGGATGCTCTTCACTCGGCGAGATCGTCGGCGCGGCTCTCCCCGATGGGCTGCCACCGCGACGCCAGCGAATTGACCCGGACGACCTCAAGTTGATGTCCGGTGATTACGCCGAAGCGCGCACTACCACCACCTGAACGTCCGACTTCATCCTGGAGAATCGTCGTATGTCCGACCAGCAGACCGTCCTGGATCTCTTCGAGCGGAGCGGCGCGCTTCTCGACGGTCACTTCCTGCTCGCGTCCGGTCGCCACTCGGCGCGCTACATGGAGAAGTTCCACCTGCTCCGCCAGCCGGGGATCACCAGCGAGATGTGCCGTGGCTTTGCCGACCGCTACCGGGACGAGCGGATCGACGTCGTGGTGGGTCCAACAACCGGCGGCATCCTGCTCGCCTTCGAGACCGCCCGGCAGCTCGGCGTCGCGGCTGCCTATGCCGAGCGCGCGTCCGACGGTGGTTCGGCGCGAGAGATCCGGCGCAGCACCACGTTCGAGCCCGGGAGCCGGGTCCTGATCGTGGACGACATCATGACCCGTGGCGGGTCAATCCGGGAAACGCTGGCCGCGCTGGAGCCGCACCCGGTCGAGGTGGTCGGCATAGGCGTCGTCGTCGACCGCAGCGGTGGCTCACTGGACCTCGGCGTGCCCCTGGCCGCCCTCGCCACGGTAGACATCGAGACGTGGGAGCCCGCCGATTGCCCGCTTTGCGCCGCCGGCGAGCCGCTCACCAAGCCGGGAACCACGGCGGTTCCTCGGGCGGGCAGCTGATCCGCTGCAAATCTGCGCCGCGACGGCAGCCCACATCCCTCAACATGCATCGATTGGCACCGGGGCCGGTGTGACGCTTGGCCTCGGCCGAGGGTCTGGGCAGGCGACCGGACGCGAGGTGCTGATCAGCGCCTCGCGTCCGGCGAATCCATTCAAGCCAAGTTGTCGCGGTACCGGGCTGCGCCGGCTTCTAGACGAGGACCGGCGTGAGACGCTCAGCCAGCCACGCACCGTGCTCGTCCGCTTCCACACCGGCGCGCTCGAGGTGCGCTGCGGCCTCATCGCGCAGGTGAGCCATGTACTCGTTGCGGTTGGCGAGCGTCAGTTCCACCGAGATCGTCCGCAGATCCATCCCCCAGGCGTCACGCAGGACACGCTCGTACCAGGCGGTGGCGTGGTCCCAGTCAGCCCGCGGGCTGCCCGGCGCGTAGCTTCCACCCCGGGCCATGACCAGCACGCCCGGCCTTCCGGCCAGTGGGCGCTCCCGCGGACCGAATCGCGGGTTGGTGATGACCAGGTCGGCCCACCCCTTGACGTGCTGCGACACGCCCCAGTTATAGAGCGGCATCGCCAACACGAAGCCATCGGCGCTTACCAGCTCGTCGGCCAGGCGCGTCGACAGTTCGACAGCGTTCCGCTGGTCCTCGGATCGCTGCTCCGGTGGCGTGGCCCCGGAGGTCAGCGCTGCCGCCCATGCCGCCGCCGGGACGGGATCGCGCGCGATGTCGCGCCGGATCACCTCAGGCCGCGAGCCGTCTAACTGCGTTGAAGAGATCAGCCCCGCTTCCACGCGGTCGGCCAGCACGCGGGTGGTCGAAACCTGTGGAAAGAGACTGGCGTCAAGACGGAACAGGGTCGTCATCAGACTTTCCTCCGAGATGCGACGACGGGTCGCGCGAATTAGACACTCGGAGTAAGGTAGCATACTAGTTAGGATGTGAACACAGGCCTCTGGAGATAATCCGGGCGTAGACAAGATTAACTACGTTCGACTCAATCCGGGATTGCCTCGACCAGTTTGTTCGTCAGTCGAGCCAGAGTCTCCTGCTCGTCTTCGTCCAGAACGCCGAAGTGCTGAACGATCAGATCAGTATGGATCGGGATAGCCCGACGGAGCAGGTCGGCACTCCGCTCCGTGAGACGGAGGACATAGGCGCGTGCCTCCGGCACGCGTTCGATCAGCCCACTTGATTCCAGCCGGGTCAGCATCTGCGAGGTACTGGCCTTCGTGAGCCCAAGTCGCTCGGAAAGCTGCTGCTGGGTCAGGCCTTCATTCCGGGCGATCACCCTGAGCACCGTTAACTGGTTGCTGGTCGCGCCGGCCTCGCGAAGGGCCGCGTCGAGACACCGGCCCAGAGCGGCGAGGTAGCGCTGCCAGCCCGTGAGGATCTGGAAGACGGGGAGGTTCCGGCCAGCCGCGTCGCTGACCTGGCATTCGTGGAGCGCGTCAGGGTGGATGGCATGCTCAGCCATTGGTGATGTGGGGCTCCAGGGACACTCAGTGAGCTGGCTGGTCAGCTCGCCCAGCGTCCGTTCCAACCGTGGGGCGACTACTCTTCGCCATTGGCGTGCGCGATCTTGTGGCGAAGGACTTCGCGCTGCTCGGCCAGGTCATCCAGCCGCTGCTCCAGCTGCGACAGCAGGGCCGGACGAGGGTGATCGACGTACTCGTTCCGGAGCTCGATGACGATCTGGGCGAGCCGGGCGATCGTCCGGACCGTGTGGATCGGGTCGTCTTCGCGCGAGACGGGCGTGTATCCGCTACTCACCGATGTGTCCTCCCGCCGCGCCACGGCGATCCAGGGGCCGTTGAGCGGGCGCACCTCGGGAATCGCCGCCGAGACCCGTCTGATGTCGCTATCGTAGCAGAACGCCCCTCTACCCCTCCGGACTAGACGCCGAACACTGTGACGAGCAGCAGACCGACGGTGACGCTGATCGCCGTCAGAAGCAGGACCAGCGTCACGACGCGAGCACCGCTCTTCCGGACGCTACTCAAATCAACCGAGAGCCCGAGCGCCGCCATCGCGATGATCGTCATCACACGGCTGACCTCGCGGACGGCATCACCCCACGACTCGGGCAGGATGCCGACGCTTCGCAGCGTCGCGAGGACGAGGAAGCCGATCACGAACCACGGGACCGCCTTTCGCCACGTCATGGCCGTGGTACCCGCCGCCGTGGTGGCATCGCGGGAAGCTCGGGCAACGAGGAGCGCCGCGCCGACGACCACGGGACCGATCGCCAGCACGCGGACCAGCTTGACGAGCGAGCCAATCTCGCCGCTCTCCGGTGAAACGGCGAACGACGCGGCGACGACCTGCGGGACGGCGTAGACGACCAGGCCCGCCAGAGCCCCGTACTGGGCGTCACTCAGCGAGAACAGCGGCGCGGTCAGTGGGAGCAGCAGGACGACCCCGACGCTCAGCAGGGCCGTCAGGGCGATCGACGAGGCGATCTCCTGTTTGCTGGCACGCAGCACCGGCGCGACGGCGGCGATCGCCGAGTTGCCGCAGATCGCGTTCCCGACGCCGACGAGGGCGGCCAACCGGTTGCCCAGACCCAGCCAGCGACCGATCAGGACGCCCAGTCCGAGGATCAGGACGACGGTCAGCAACGCGTAGCCAACGAGCTTGAGACCCGCCCCGCCAAGCTCGGCGAAGCTCAGCGACGCGCCCAGCAGCACGATCGCGATCTCGAGCAGGCCCTTGGCGGACCAGGCGAGCCCGGGTGCCATGGCCTTCGACGGCGCGCGGACCAACCGGATCAGCATCCCGGCAAGCAGGGCGAGGACCAGCGCCTCGATCACATGGATACCGGCGGCCTCAAGGGCCTGCTGGGCCAGCCACGCCGCTGCCGCGATTCCAGCGGCCACCAGGAGGCCCAGCCAATTGCTCCGCGCCCAATTCCCGGCCGCTTGTGTACCCGTCACGTCAGATCCCTGTCTCTCTGGTCGAAAGTTGCTACGGGGCATGGGTCACCAGGCGTCCGGCCCGTTGGCAACGAAGCTGCGCCTGTGTTCCCCTGTGATGAAGCGTGATGGGGTACCCACCGGAGGGCAGATGGACGACGCAACAGCCACCGATCGAACACTGGATTCTATCGCGGAACAGATCAAGGGCTGTCCGGCCTGCGAACTGTGCCGCTCCCGCACCCACGCCGTCCCCGGCGAGGGCAACCACCAGGCGCGCGTCATGTTGATCGGCGAGGCGCCGGGCTACCACGAGGACCAGAAGGGCCGCCCGTTCATCGGCAACTCCGGCAAGTTCCTCACGGAACTGATCGGCAAGGCGGGGTTGAAGCGGGAGGACGTGTTCATCACCAACGTCGTTAAATGCCGCCCGCCGGGAAACCGCGACCCGATGCCTGACGAGATCGCTGCCTGCTCGGCCTACCTGGACGCCCAGATCGAGCTGATCGACCCGGACGTCGTGATCACTCTCGGCCGGTTCTCCATGCAGCGATGGTTTGCCAACGACCGGATCAGCAAGGTCCACGGGGAACCGCGCGAGGCGGGCAAGCGGCTGATCGTGCCGATGTTCCACCCGGCGGCCGCGCTTCATAACCCGTCCTTGCGCTCGACCATCGAAGAGGACTTCGCCCGAATCCCGAAGATCCTCGCCGAGCATGAGCGGAAAGCGACCACGGAAGCCGAGAAGGACGCCCCACCCCAGGAGCAGATGCGCCTCTTCTAGAGCGCCAAGGATATGGAGGCGCCGGTGAGCGCAAACGGGACCGTTCGGCTGATGTTCCTCGGTGGGCTACACGAGGTCGGCAAGAACATGGCCGCGCTGGAATGCGGCGACGACATCATCGTGATCGACTGCGGCCTCGGTTTTCCCGAGCTGGAACAGCCGGGGATCGAAGTGGTGCTCCCCGACATCAGCTGGCTGCGCCGGCACCGGCAGCGCATCCGGGGCATGTTCATCACCCACGGCCACGAAGACCACATCGGGGCGATCCCCTACCTGCTCGCCGATCTGGGCAACCCGCCGATCCACGCGTCACGACTGACGATGGCGCTCATCGCCGTCAAGCTGGACGAGGCCGGTCTGCTGGCCAACGCCGACCTGCACGAGTTCGACCCGGACCATGACGAGAAGATCCCGGCCGGGGTCTTCGCCGTCACACCATTCCGCGTCTGCCACAGCATCCCGGATGCCTGCGGGCTGGGCGTGGATACGCCAGCCGGCCTGATCGTCTTCACCGGGGACTTCAAGTTCGACCCGACTCCCGTCGACAACCGGCAGGCAGACCTGGCCCGTCTGCAGGCATTCGGCGACCGCGGCGTTCGGCTCCTGGTGTCGGACTGCGTCCACGTCGAGTCCCCTGGCATGACTCGGTCAGAACGCGTGGTCGGCGAGACGTTCGACCAGGTCGTTCTGAACGCGCCGGGCCGGGTGATCGTCGCCACCTTCGCCTCGCTGATCTCCCGGGTCCAGCAACTGGTCGACGTGGCCTCCAAGCACGGCCGCAACGTCGTCGTCTTCGGGCGGTCATTGGAACGCAACGTCGCGATGGCGCGGGAACTCGGTTTCCTCAACGACCCGGACCGGGTCGTGATCAGTGCCCGCGATGCGACCAACCTGCCTGACCACCGGCTGATCTACGTGATCACCGGGTCACAGGGCGAGCCGATGGCCGTGCTCAGCCGCGTCGCCAGCAACGAGCACCGGGACATCCGGGTCCACGAGAACGACACGGTCATCATCTCGGCCTCTCCTATTCCCGGGAACGAGACCGCGGTATTCCGGATCATCGACCGGCTGTTCCGCCTCGGCGCCAATGTCATCTACCCGCAACGCGCACTGGTCCACGTGTCCGGTCATGGGTCGCAGGAAGACCTGTTGCGGATGCTGGAATTGACCCGTCCCCGGCACGTCATTCCGTCCCACGGCGAAGCGCGTCACATGGCGCTCTACGCCGACCTGGCGATGGGGTTCGGCATCCCGCAGGAGAACATCACGTTCACCGAAATCGGTGAGGTCCTCGAAATCTCACGCGACTCGGTCACGCCCGACGGCAAGGTCGACACGGGCTCCATCTATCTGGAGAGCAAGGGTGCCGAGGCTGTTTCCGAGCTGACGCTTCGGGATCGTCGCTTCCTGTCCAACGACGGGGTGATCCTCATCTCGGTGGCGATCGACCCCGAGACCGGCCGGGTCGTTGGTGGCCCACTCGTCACAGCCCGCGGCGTGACCGAGCGAGCGACCAACCAGCCGATGCTGGACGGGCTGCGCGATCACCTGGCCGCGGCGCTTGGCGACGGGGATATCGGCGCCGCCGGCAACCCCGGCTACCTCGTCCGCCGGATCCGGGAGTTGGCCCTGTCTCATCTCGGTCGCGCCAGCCGCCGCCGACCGGTCGTCGTCCCGCAGGTCATCGAAGTAGATTCGAACTGGTAACTTCGGCGGCTGGCGGATCGTGACAGACGGGCAAAGGCGGGGGACAACGGAGTACCATCATCCGAACACCTGATCGACTCCGACGATGCCCCTTCTCTCGAGGTCTGACCGTCCATGCAGTGGACCGACGAGACCGCGACGGACGAGTCCGCCCCGGTCGCCGCTCCCCCGGCAACAACCCAGTACAGCAGCCTGATCGAACGCGCGCTGGCGTTCGTCCGGAGCAAGGGCGGAGCGGTCCATGAGGATCTGCTGATCGTCCATGTCTTCGGCAACCGGGGCCACGTCAAGATGTGGCGCCCGCTGCTGCGCAACTCCCTGGCATCCTGCGACGACCTCTCACTGCGCGCCGACGGGTACTGGATCGTCTCCGACCTCGACCAGTTGCCGCAGCCCGACCGCGGACCACTCCTGCGGGAGTTCGTCGCGGTAGACGTCGAGACGACCGGCGTCCGCCCGATCAGCCAGCGGGTGATCGAGATCGGCGCGGTCCGCTTCCGCGACGGCGTCGAAGCGGGCCGCTTCAGCACGCTGGTCAACCCGGGTCGCAAGGTGCCCAAGGCGATCACCGAGCTGACCGGTATCCACGATGGCGACCTCGCGGATCAGCCGCCCTTCGAACAGATCGCCGGTGACCTGGTCGCGTTCATCGGCGCCAGTGTCATCGCGGGACACAACGTCGGCTTTGACATCGCTTTCCTCGACTCAGAGCTCAAGCGCGCCGGTCACCAGGGACTGGCCAACGAGCGGATTGACACGGTCGGCCTCGCGACCCGCCTCCTTCCCGGCGTCGGCAAGCCGTCGCTGGACAGGGTCGCCCGCGCCGTCGGGCTGGCCGGACGCGACAAGCACCGCGCCGTCGTCGACGCGGAACTCTGCGGCAATGTCGCACTGCGACTGATCGACCATGCCCGCGGTTCCGGCGTGTCGGACATCGACATCGTCAAGGCGATTGCCAATTCGGCCAACCAGCGCCAGAAGGACGGCATTGGCCGGGGACGGGCGAAGCTCGATCGGGCGATGCTCAAGGACATCCCGAAGCTGCCGGGCGTCTACCTGATGCACGACCGCTACGACCATGTCATCTACGTCGGCAAGGCCAAGAACCTGCGCGACCGGGTCGGCTCGTACTTCAGCCAGCCGGTCGGCTACACGCGCAAGATGGATGGCCTGCTCGAGAACCTGCACCGGATCGAGACCGTCGTCGTCGGATCGGAACTGGAGGCGTTGCTGCTGGAGTCGCAGCTCATTCGCCGCTACGGGCCAAGGTACAACACCGCCCTGCGGTCGTCCGAGCGGTATCCCTACATCCGGCTGGACACCGCCAACCCGTTCCCCCGGATGACCGTGGTCCGCGATCACGCCGAGGACGGAGCCCGCTACTTCGGCCCCTACCGCAACACGAGTGGTGCGCGGCGAACGGTCGAGTTCCTCAACGACGTGCTGCCGCTCCGGACCTGCCCTCGCTCGTTCAAGGACGCCCGGTCGTATGGCTCGCCCTGCATCCAGCTGGACCTCGGCAAGTGCCTCGGCCCCTGCACGGGCAAGGTCGAACGCAGTGAGTACCGTGGGCTGGTGACCGACGTCGTTTCCTTCCTGGAGGGCGACGAGGAGGTCCTCTTCGACCGGCTACAGCACGGGCTGACCGTCGCAGCGGAGAAGCTCGACTTCGAGCGCGCGGGCCGAATCCGGAACGACATCAGTGCAGCCCAGCAGATCGTCCGCGTCCAGCGGCAGATGAACGACGCGACGGTCCACCACACGTTGCTGGTGGTCCAGCCCTCGCCGACCCCGGACGCGGTCGAGATGATCCTGGTCGTTGAGGGGCGCCGCTGGGCGCAGGTCACGGCTTCGCGGGAGGCGCCGGACGACGCCGCGATCCGGCTTGCTCGCGCGTGGGATCGCTACCGCCTCCATGGGGTGCCGCCGCTGGACAACTCGGCGGTGGACGAGACCGCCATCCTCAACCGCTGGATCCACCAGCACATCGGCCATGACGGGCTGGTCCCACTCGGCGCGACGATGGACGATGCTGTCCCGGAGCAGATCGACTGGCTGGCCCTTGCCCGGCACGCAACCGGGATCGATCCAGCCGCCCTCACCGCTCCGCCACCGCAACCCGCCGTGGACGAGGAGGAAGCGCAGCCAGTCGTTGAGCCGGCTGATCCGGATGTAGCCCAACGTCATCCTGCGGGCGACTTCTCGTCCTAGGCCTGAGCCGCACGACCAGCCGTACTAGCGCTTCGAAGCCCCGGGCCTGCGGCTCAGAAGTCGCGTTGAGAATCAGCAGACCGAAGCGGAGGGGTCAGCGCAACCTGACCCGCTCCACCGACTGTCATCTCCTGGATCATCACACCCGATGACGCCCTGCGCGATCGTTGACCACGTGATCAGTTCCTGGCGCCGGGCGCGCCGCGATGACGGCCGGCCCGGCGACCCCGTCAGGCTTCAAGGGCCTCGACGTCCTCCTCTGTCGCCTCACCGGCTCCCGAGAGCAGCCGGACAAGCTCGGCCTCGGTGATGATCGTCGTGCCCAGCTCCTGTGCCCGGGCTGCCTTCGACCCGGCATCCTCGCCCGCCACCAGGTACGTCGTCTTCTTCGAGACCGAGGAAGTCACAGTGGCACCGGCGCGGCGCAGGCGTTCCTCCGCTTCCGGCCGGGTCATCGTTTCGAGCTTGCCGGTCAGGACAAAACTCTTGCCGGCGAGCGCGTCGGAACTTGCCTCACCGCCGCCCGTCTCGGCGACGTCGACGCCGTTCTCCGTCAGCTTCCGGACAAGCGTCCGGTTCCGCTCCTCGGCGAACCACGCGACGATGCTGTCCCCCAGCACGGCGCCGATCCCACCGATCGCGGCGATCTCCTCACTGCTCGCCCGGCCGAGCCGATCCAGCGACCCGAAGCGCTCCGCCAGGAGGCGGGCGGCCCGCTCCCCGACGTGGACGATCCCGAGGGCGAAGATCAGTCGGGCCAGCGGCCGATGCCGGCTGCCATCGACCGCCTCGCGCAACTTCAGGGCGCTCTTCTCGCCCAGCCGCTCCAGCTGCCCGATCGCATCCCAGTCCAGCGTGTAGATATCAGCCGCGTCATGGATCATTCCCAGATCGATGAAGCGGGTGATCAGCTTGTCGCCCAGCCCGGAGATGTCCATCGCGCCGCGGCTGACGAAGTGCAGCAATTCCTGCCGGAGCCGCTCAGGGCATTCCGGGTTGGAGCAGTAGCGTGCGGACTCGCCCTCCTTGCGGACGGTCGGGAAGCCACACACCGGGCAGTGGTCCGGCATCTTCCAGGGCGTTTCGTCGCCAGTGCGCCGCTCGGTGATCACCGAGACGATCTGCGGGATGACGTCCCCCGCCCGCTGCACGACGACCGTATCCCCGATCCGGAGATCGAGTGAGGCGACCAGGTCCTCGTTGTGCAGTGTCGCCCTGCTGACGGTCACACCCCCGATGTTCACCGGTTCCAGGTGAGCCAGGGGATTCAGTGAACCGGTCCGACCGATATTGACGGTGATGCCGAGCAGCTTCGTCGTCGTCTGCATCGCCGGGAACTTGTAGGCCGTCGCCCAGCGCGGCTCACGGGCAACGAACCCGATCTCCTGCTGCTGGCCAAGGTCGTCGACCTTGATCACGACCCCGTCGACCTCGTAGGGCAATTCCTGCCGGCGGGACAGCCAGTGTTCGCAGGCCGACCAGACCCCGTCGACGTCCGCGTGTCGCTCGTAGCCGGGCGAGGCATCGAAGCCCAGATCCCGTAGCCAGTCGAGCGCATCGTGGTGACTGGCCGGCTCCTCGCCATCGCGAACGTACCCCAACTGGTAGGCGATGAACCGGAGTGGGCGCCTGGCTGTCAGCGCCGGGTCCTTCTGTCGCAGCGATCCCGCAGCCGAGTTCCGGGGATTCATGAATGGCTTGGCGCCGCTGACGACCAGCCCCTCGTTGAGCCGCTCGAAATCCCGCCGGCGCATGTAGACCTCGCCGCGGATCTCGACGGTGCCGGGGACCTCCCGTCCGTCCACCTGCCGCAACCGGGACGGGATCGTCCGGATGGTCCGGACGTTGGCCGTGACGTCTTCGCCCACCGACCCGTCGCCCCGGGTCGCGGCGTGGTGGAGCTTGCCGGCGATATACGTCAGGGCCAGCGCGGTCCCATCGATCTTGGCCTCGGTCACGAAGGTGAGCGATTCGGCCGAGGCGAAGCGCAACGCCCGCGCCGCCCACGCTTCCAGCTCCTCGCGGTTGTAGACGTTGCTGAGCGACATCAACTGGACCGGGTGTTTGATCTCGGCGAACCCGCCGTCCAGCGCCGCGCCGATCCGCTGGGTGGGTGATTCAGGGCTGACCAGCTCCGGGTGGTCGGCTTCCAGCGACCGAAGCTCGTTCATCAGCCGGTCATACTCGTCGTCGGTAGCCTCGGGGGCATCCAGAATGTAATAGGCGTGGTTGAGCCGGTCGATAATCGCGTGGAGCTCATCGACCCGCTGCTGGGCTGCCTGATTGCTGGTCGCGACCATCCGATGTCCATCCTCTCGCGGGCGTTGGAAACCGCGTACGTTCGCTACATTCTACCATCGGCTCCGGGCACGACCGGAGCCACCCTGGTGGCACCTGTCCGCCCCAGGCGGGCCGGAAGCGGTACACTATGGCGCCATTTCCGGCGGACCGATGTCCGGTGCCGCCGGGGCCGGCCCGGAGAGCGGACAAGTGTCAGGCGCTATGGATCACCACGTACCCCGGCGACGATCGACAACCATTCTTGGCGTGCGCCGCAACGGCGCCGTCGCCCTGGCCGGTGATGGACAGGTCACGCAGGGTGACATCCAGCTCAAGAGCGGTGCCCGCAAGGTCCGGACGCTCAACGATGGCGCCGTCCTCGTTGGTTTCGCGGGGGCAGTCGCCGATGCCCTGACCCTGCTCGGCAAGTTCGAGGCGCAGCTTCGGGAGTGGGACGGCAATCTCCGCCGCGCCTCCGTCGAGTTGGCCAAGGAGTGGCGATCGGACCGCTATCTCCGCCGGCTGGAGGCCGAGATTCTCGTCGCTGATACCGAATCATTGCTGCTCATCTCGGGGACCGGTGACGTCATCGAGCCGGACGACGAGGTGCTGTCGATCGGATCCGGGTCGCCCTACGCGATGGCGGCGGCCAAGGCACTGATGACTTCGACCGACCTCTCCGCCCGTGAGGTCACCGAGCGGGCGATGACCATCGCCGCCGACATGTGCATCTATACGAATCACAACTTCACCATCCTCGAGATCCTCCCGGGCGAGGACGGATCTGGATCGACCGAGTCGCAGCCCGACGCGGCCGCCACGCCTATCGATCAGATGGCGCCCGGTCCGGATCCGACTCCAGCGCATGACGGCGATGACGACGAGGACGATGACGACAAGCCCGGCAAGGATCGCCCCGGCGATCCGACCGCCGACGACGACGAGGAGGGTCGCTAGTGGCCGAGTCCCGCCCCCAGCCCGCCGCGACCAAGGATGCTCTCCGGACCTCCGGTGAGGGTCCAAGCGCCAGCCCGGCGACCACGCTGGAGAACCTGACTCCCGTCCAGATCGTTGCCGAGCTGGATCGCTACGTGATCGGCCAGACGGACGCCAAGCGCGCCGTCGCCGTCGCGCTGCGGAACCGTTACCGGCGCCAGCTCCTGCCGGAGGGGATCCGCGACGAGGTCCAGCCCAAGAACATCCTGATGATGGGACCGACCGGCGTCGGCAAGACGGAGATCGCCCGCCGGGTCGCGAAGCTGATCAACGCCCCGTTCATCAAGGTCGAGGCGACGAAGTTCACCGAGGTCGGCTACGTCGGCCGCGATGTCGAGTCGATCGTCCGCGACCTGGTCGAGGTCGCGATCACCAATGTCCACGACCAGCGACTGGAGCAGGTCCGGGACGAGGCGACGAAGGCCGCGGTCCAGCGCCTTGCCGATATCCTGACCAGTCAGAACCTGGAGAAGAAGGACGGCAAGGGCAAGGCGAGCCGGTCGAAGAACGGCGCGTCCGCGGACGGCAGCAAATCCGACGACGCAGCCGAGGAGCAGGACGCCGACCCGCAGGCCGAGCGCCGGCGCAAGCGCGAGCGGACCCGACTCCTTCGCCTGCTCGATCAGCAGGCCATCGAGGAGGAGACGGTCGAGATCGAGATGGAGGACGACGGCTACGAGGAATCCAACCCGCTGGACGTCTTCAACAGCATGTCCCAGGACGACATCCAGGACACCTTCGCCGACTTCCTCGACGGCTTCCTGCCACGTCGCCCGATGCGCCGAAAGGTGTCGGTCCGCGAGGCACGCCGGATCCTGACGCAGCAGGAAGCCAATCGCCTGGTCGACTTCGACTCGGTCATCGAGTCGGCCATCCGCCGGGTGGAGGACGCCGCGGTCGTCTTCATCGACGAGATCGACAAGGTCATCAGCAACGACGAGTACGGCGGCGAAGTCTCCGGCGAGGGCGTCCAGCGCGACCTGCTGCCGATCGTCGAGGGTTCGGTCGTGATGACCCGGTACGGACCCGTGCGCACGGACCACGTCCTGTTCATCGCCGCCGGTGCCTTCCACGGCAGCCGCCCGTCCGACCTGATCCCGGAGCTTCAGGGACGCTTCCCGATCCGGGTCGAGCTCAAGAGCCTGAGCGAGGACGATCTCTACCGGATCCTGACCGAGCCGGACAACGCGCTGACCAAGCAGTACGTTGCCCTGATCGGGACCGAGGGTCTCACGATCGACTTTGCCGAAGAGGGCCTTCGCGAGATGGCCCGGATGGCGACGCAGGTCAACGCCTCGGCCGAGGATATCGGCGCCCGACGCCTGCACACGATCATGGAGAAGGTGCTCGAAGAACTGTCGTTCGACGCCCCGGCCCGCTCCGGGGAAACCGTGGAGATCAATCGGCCGTTCGTCGAGGGCAGGATTGGCCCGATCGCCCTGGACGAAGATCTCAGCGACTTCATCCTGTAGCGGACCCCCGACCCCACCAGGTCCATTCCCCACCGCCACGCGTCCTGAGGACGCGTGGCGAAGCTTCCGGAGGCAACACGGTCATGGTTGACGGCAAGCGGGACGAGCGCGTCCTCGCGGTGGATCTCGGCGGCACCAACCTCCGTGTCGCGGTGGTCGACTCGGACGGCACACTGAGCCACCGCCAGCACGCCCCGACGGATGGTCACCTTGGCCCGGACTCCGTGCTGGCTCGGATGGCGGCACTGATCCAGGCCGTCGCGGCCGACGCCGCTCTCCCGCCCGACGCGCCGGTTGGTATCGCGTCGCCCGGTCCGATCAACCCACATGACGGCACGGTCTACTTCA
Organism: Thermomicrobiales bacterium; assembly: GCA_035944555.1. Classification (GTDB taxonomy): domain Bacteria; phylum Chloroflexota; class Chloroflexia; order Thermomicrobiales; family UBA6265; genus CADCWK01. Next base: position 195,490 of record DASZAY010000009.1, on the reverse strand, counting down.
CGCCGAACCTCCCGGGCTGGCGCGACGTCCCGCTCGGCCCGACGATCGAGCGGCTGACGGGTCGGAAGACCCGCTGCGCCAATGATGCCAACTGCGCCGGCCTCGGGGAGGCGTCCTTCGGAGCCGCCCGCGGGTCTCGGAACGTGGTCTACATCGGACTGGGCACCGGCATCGGCGGTGCGGTGGTGGCCAACGGCCAGTTGATCGACGGGCACAGGGGCCTCGGCGCCGAACTCGGCCACATGTGCGTCGCGATGGACGGCACCCGCTGCACCTGCGGCGGTCAGGGCTGCCTGGAGACGTACGTCGCGGGCTGGGCGATCGCCCGGGATGCCCAGCTGGTGGCCACGACAGTCGATGGTGCCGGCATCGTCGCGGCGGCGGAGGGCGGACCGATCCACGCTGGGGTCCTCAGCAAGGCGGCCGCCCAGGGTGACGAGATGGCGATCTTCCTCCTCGACCGTGCCGGCCAGGCGCTTGGCGTCGCGCTCGGCACGCTGATCAACATCTTCAACCCGGAGCGCGTCGTGATCGGCGGCGGCGTCGCCCGGATCGGTGAGCCGCTGCTGGGCCCCGCGAAGCGACGGGTCAGCTCCCACTGCTTCGCCGCCTTCCGGGACGACGTGAAGATCGTGGAAGCAACGCTCGGTGATGACGGTGGGCTCCTCGGCGCCGCAGCGCTCGCCCTCGCGACCCGGATGCCCTCGCCCGCCAGCGCCTAGAATTACGCCTCCCAGGACAGAGGAGGACGATGCCCCCGGACACAATCCGGGGGCATCGTTATTTCCGTGTGTGCGTCCTGGCTGGATAGAACGACATGAGCGAAGCACATTTGCACAGATCGTCGGCTGCTTTCTGGTACGTGAGCACTACCCCAATCGGCCACTTTGTTCATCCTGTCCATGAATCTGGCCGAATCTCCCATGAATCACCAGATAAGCGGTGGTGTTGTGCTTGACAGTGATTGGACATGATGACTAGTCTTCGCGTCACCCTATCGGGCATCCGACAACCAGGAAATCCGCGACGTCACCGGCGAACCAGGCGAATGATTCCGCCCATCGAGGGGCGCTCGTTTCCGCCCGGACGCCGAACGTGAGCCGTGTGCAGCAGAAGGGCTTGTGGCGATGTCGCGATACGTCATCAACCGGGTGTTCTGGTTCGTACCCACAGTCCTAGTCCTGATCGCGCTGACCTTTCTTATCCTCAAGTTCACGCCCGGTACCGGGGTGATCTCTGCCGGGACCCAGTCGATTACTCAGCAGCAGATCGAGGCGCTGGAAGACCGCTACGGACTCAATGACCCGCTCCCCGTGCAGTTCGCCACGTACGTCCGGAACATCGCGACCCTCGACTTCGGTGAGTCGTTCCAGTTCCGTCCGCAGCGGGTCAACGACATCATCGGCCGCACTTTGCCGATCTCCCTCCAGCTCGGCGCCATGGCAACCGCCTTCGCGCTGGTCGTCGGGATCACCCTCGGCGTCCTGGCCGCCGTCAATCAGAACGGCATCATCGACTACATCTCCGTCGTGACCGCGATTCTCTTCTATTCCCTGCCCGGGTTCGTCATGGGCTTTCTCCTGATCCTTGTCTTCGCGGTCTGGTTACCCGGCAGAGGACTGGACCTCGGGTTCAACGTCGGCGGTCTGCAATCGTGGCAGGACTGGATCCTGCCGACCGTCGCGCTGGGTGCCGCTCCCCTCGCCCAGATCGCGCGATACACGCGATCGAGCATGATCGAGGTGCTGAAATCGGATTACATCCGGACGGCCCGCGCCAAGGGGCTGTCCGAGCGGATGACGATCTACCGGCACGTCATGCGGAACTCGCTGCTTCCGGTCATCACCCTTGTTGGACCGATCTTCGCCGCTGTCGGTACGGGCTCGTTCTTCGTCGAGAAGGTATTCAATATCCCCGGGATGGGACCCTTCTTCGTCGAGAGCATCATCTCCAAGGACCAGCCGATGGTCCTTGCGGTGGTCCTGATCTACGGCGTCTTCCTCGCCTTGATGAACCTGCTGGTCGATATCGTCTACGGCTTCGTCGACCCACGGATCCGCTACTAGTCCCCGTCCCCGGCTTTCTCCCTATTCCGACCTGCGAGGACGACGATGGAGCAGACCCAGACCGGTCCGGGTGGCACGGTAGCCCTTGCACCTGATGAGACCGTGACCCGGAACCAGAACGAGGGGCTCGCCCGGTTGGCCAACAAGGGGCTACCCAGGCAACGGAGTCTCTGGTCAGACGCATTCCGGCGGATGGCGAAGAACAAGCTCGCCATCATCGGGCTGTTCGTCGTGTCGCTGTTTACCCTTACCGCCATCTTCGCCCCGTGGATCGCTCCCTACGGTCAGTCCGAGGTCGTCGACCCACGCCTAGCCAGGACTGGACCCAGCTGGACCTGGCCGATGGGACTGGACCAGAACGGGCGCGACATCTTCAGCCGCCTGGTCTGGGGGGCCCGAGTCTCCCTGACGGTCGGCCTCGTCGCGCAGACGATCGTCATCATCATCGGTGTCACGGTCGGGGCCCTGGCCGGCTACTTCGCCGGCAAGACCGACACGTTCCTGATGCGCTTCGTCGACGTGGTCTACGCCATCCCCCAGATCCTGCTCGTCATGATCTTCCTGAACCTCTTCGGACCGGGCCTGCAGAACATCTTCATCGCCATCGGCCTGGTCGCCTGGGTGACCGAGGCCCGACTGCTTCGCAGCCAGTTCCTGTCGCTACGGGAGTCCGAGTACGTCAGTGCGGCCCGGATATCCGGAGCGGGTCCGAGACGAATCATCGGTCGCCACATGTTGCCCAATTCCCTGACACCACTGATCGTCGCCGCAACCTTCGGTGTCCCGACGGCCATCTTCACGGAAGCGTCGCTGTCCTACGTCGGCGTCGGCATCATGCCGCCCCAGGCATCCTGGGGTCAGATGGTCGGCGACGCGTCGGTCGCCGGGTACATCCAGACCGCTCCCCACATGCTGATCTTCCCGGTGCTGGCCGTCGGACTGACGATGCTCGGCTTCACCTTTCTCGGCGACGGGCTGCGAGACGCGCTCGATGTCCGGGGCGAACGTTAGACGCTGAACCCGGGCACCCCAGGGGTGCCTGGTCAAGCTGCCGGCAGACAGGCCTCGTGCCTCTTCGGCCGGCCCTCCTTCGACGGATCCCGCGACGCGCGGAGTCCAGACCGGCGACCGGAAACGTCCGGGGCCACGATCCCGACACCAGGCCGGCTCGTCCGGCGGTAGTCGCACCAGGAGTTCGAAATGGCTGATCCCATCATCGGCCCGGTCACGGATAGCCCGGCAACGCGGGAAGAGATCCTCGCGAAACTGAGGCAGCGGTCCCTCGAAGCCGCCGCCACCCGCCGCCGGTTCCTCAAGAGTGCCGTGGGCGCGGGTGCCGCGGCAGCCGGCCTCATGTCTGCCTCGTCGGCCTTCGCCCAGGACGCGACACCCGAGGCCACCCCGGAAGGCACACCGGTCGGCACCCCGGGCGCGACGCCGGGCGCGACGCCGATGGCCGGGACGGGCCGGGCACCCAAGGGCGACTACACGCTCGATGCCGAGCAGATCTACTACAACTTCCAGATCTCCAGCGAGCCATCGTCGTTCGACTTCAACGGCAACCTGTACGTCAACGCCGAGCCGGAATGCTGGGCGGGCCTCGCGACGTTCGATGCGGACGGCAACGCGGTGCCGGACTGGGCTGAGAGCTGGGAGACCAATGAGGACGGCTCCGTCTGGACCTTCCACATCAGACCCAACAACACCGGCTGGTCCAACGGCGACCCGGTGACGGCCCACGACTTTGTCTGGTCGTTCACGCGCATTCTCTCCCCGACGCCCCTCGGTATCGCCGGGCAGAACGTCTACAACTTCATCCTTTTCGACGTCAAGAATGCCGAGAGCTTCAGCACCGGCGGCGGAGCGACCGAGGCCGACCTCGGGTTGCGCGCCATCGACGACTGGACGTTTGAGGTTACGCTCGAGGGACCCCGGGCCAACTTCATTCAGAAGGTTGGCTACACCGCCTGCGTGCCGGCCCACCGCCCGTCGGTCGAAGCGTATGGCGAGCGCTGGGCGCTGGCCGAGGAAGTCCCGCTCGTCTCCAACGGCCCATTCAAGCTGGACGCCTGGAACAAGGGCGTCAACTGCGTGATGTCGCGCAACGACAACTACTGGAACGCGCCGAACATCACGCTGGAGACGGCGATCGACCCGATCATCCCGGGCGCCAATCTGGTCACCAACTACCTCTCCGGCTCCGGCGACCAGCGGCTGGACTACACGCCGATCTCCGGAGCGGACCTTCCGCAGTTCCAGTCCGACCCTGAGCTGGCCAGCCAAATCAGCGCCTTCGCCTTCCCCGGCGTCTGGATGCTACTGCCGTCCAACGGCGTCGCCCCGTTCGATAACCTCCAGGTTCGCAAGGCGCTCAGCCACGCGATCGACCGCGATCGCCTGGTGACCGTGACCAACGGACTGATCCAGCCAGCGTTCGGCATGATCCCACCGGGCGTCTTCGGGTACTTCGAGGACCCGGAGATCAACGGGATCCAGGCGTTCGATCCGCAGGCAGCGATGGACGCGCTGGTCGGCACGCCCTACGAGGGTGGCCAGAACTGGCCGGAGATTACGGTCCTGATGCGCGGTGAGGAGGAGCAGTACAACTCCAACCTCATGATCACGGACATCATCGACCAGCTCCAGCAGAACCTGGGCATGTCCGTCCAGATCCAGCAGCTGGCCTTCACCTCGTTCGCGCCGGAGCTGTACAAGAACACGGCGCAGTTGGTCTGGATCCGCTGGTGGTATGACTACCCGGATGCCGACAACGGTTACTACGACATGTTCTACGGCGCCCGCCCAAGCAACAAGCGACAGGCCTGGGCCAACGACGAGTTCGACCGGATCGCCATCGAGGCCAAGGCCGAGCTGGACCAGACGGCCCGCCTCGAGCTGTACAAGCAGTGCGAGCGGATCATCCAGGAGGACGTCGGCTACATTCCTGTCTGCTATCGCGTGGACTTCAACGCCTTCAAGCCGTGGGTCAAGGGCATCTCGACCAACTCCCTCGGCCAGCAGGTCCCGAACGGCAATATCTACGTCCGCTCGATGTCCGGGCTGCAGATCAGCGGCCGCACCAACGAGTAGCGCCTTGTCATCCCGTCTGGCTGGCGGGCTGTCCTGACGTGATGACAGCGTCCCGACCGGATACCCGGTTGGGACGCTGCCGTTTTCCGGCTTCCGGTTCTCCTATTCAGGATCGCAGGAGGAAGGACCGGGACAGGTCTCGTCTGCTCCCAACAACCGGACAAAGCAAGGCCTCCGCCGGCTAACCGGCGGAGGCCTTGCTGGAGCGGAACCGGTCTCGATGACCGACTACCCGAAGCGCCCGGTGATGTAATCCTCGGTTCGCTGGTCCTTCGGCTTGGTGAACAGCTGCTGCGTCGGGGACGCCTCGACCAGGATGCCCTGCCGCTTGTCGCTGAGCGAGAAGAACACGGTCTGATCGGAGACCCGGGCGGCCTGCTGCATGTTGTGGGTCACGACCACGATCGTGTACTGGCGCGAGAGCTCCCGCATCAGCTCCTCGATCCGAAGTGTGGAGATCGGGTCCAGAGCCGAGCAGGGCTCGTCCATCAGGATCACGTCCGGGTTCACGGCCAGCGTCCGGGCGATGCAGAGGCGCTGCTGCTGACCACCGGAGAGCGACAGTCCGCTCTGGTCAAGCTTGTCCTTGACCTCGTCCCAGAGCGCGGCCTTGCGGAGGCTCTGCTCGACGAGATCCTTCTTGTTGCCCTTGAAGCCGTTGATCTGGGCACCCCAGGTGATGTTCTCGGCGATGCTCTTCGGGAACGGGTTTGGCTTCTGGAAGACCATCCCGATCCGACGACGAACCTCGACCGGGTCGACCCCGGCGTGGTTCACGTCGACGCCGTGATACTCGATCGTGCCACGAACCTTGGCGCCCGGGATAAGGTCATTCATCCGGTTGATCGACCGAAGTACCGTCGACTTGCCGCACCCGGACGGTCCGATCATCGCCGTGATCTTGTTCTTCGGAATCTCGTAAGAGACGCCGACTACGGCATCGTAGGAGCCGTAGGAAATAGTGACGTCCCGGAGCGAGATGACGGACTCGCCAAGCGACTGACCGGCCTGGTCAGACTCGCGGACGTTGATGCGCTGGTTGAGACCGGTATCGGACGTAGCGACCATTGGAGAACCTCCTGGGGATCGGTGGCGAGGCGGGATGGGCCGCTACCAGCGGACCTTCCGGTTGGCGCGCTCGCGGAGGACGATGGCGATCAGGTTCAGGGTAAGGAGCAGAGCCATCATGATAATGATGCCGGCGGCCGCGAACTCCTTGGCGGAGGCCTGAGGACGGACCAGCGCGTCGAAGACCTGGAGCGGGAGTGGCGAGTAGCCGTCCAGCGGATCAGACGGGGCGAGAGTGATGGCGGTCGCGGCTCCCGCAACCAGGACCGGAGCGGTCTCTCCAATGGCGCGGGCGACCGAGAGGATCGTCCCGGTCAGGATGCCCGACATGGCGGCCGGCAGGACGTGGTGCCAGGTGACCTGCCAGGGCGTGGCACCGAGGGCATAGGCAGCTTCACGGAGTGAGGATGGCACCGCCCGCAACGCTTCCTGCGCCGCGATGATGATGATCGGCAGGACCAGCAGGCCGAGCGTCAGGCCACCGGCGAGCACCGAGCGGCCCAGGAAGTTGAACCCGAAGAAGGAAACGAATACCCCGAGACCGAGCAGACCGTAGACGACCGACGGAACACCAGAGAGATTGGAGACGTTGACCTGCACCACCTTGGTGAACCAGTTGTCGGGGGCGTACTCCTCGAGGTAGATCGCCGCACCGACGCCGACCGGGATGGCAAAGGCGGCGGTGATGAGGACCAGCCAGAGAGAGCTGATGATGCCGGTCCGGAACCCTGCGGTCCCGTTGTTGATCGCGTTGTTGGACGTGAACCGGTTGGTGAGCAGGTCCATATCAAGTGCCCCGATGCCCTGGAAGAGGATCCGGGCCAGCAGGGTCACCAGGATGAGCGCGGCGAAGACCGTCGCGGCGATGAACGCCCCCTTGCCGATGGCACCAACGACCTTGCGCCGGGGCAGGTTGGATGGCGCGCCTAGGCCCTGGATCTCGCTGTCGGGAGTGATGGGAACGCTGCTCATTCGTAGACCTCCCGGAAGCGGCGGATCAGCGCGCGGCTGATCAGGTTGAGCCCGAGTGTGATGATCAGGAGCGTCAGGCCAATGGCAAACAGCGAGTAGTAGCGGGCGTCGCCACCGCGGCTCGCCTCACCGCCGAGGACGTTGACGATGTACGAGGTCATCGACTGGGCGGAGGCGAACAGATTGGTCGGCACTCCACCTGTCTGGGCGCCGCCAGCGATCACGACGATCATAGTCTCGCCGACCGCCCGCCCCAGGGCCAGGATGATCGAGGCGACCACGCCGGAGAATGCCGCCGGGAGGATCACCCGCATGCTGGTCTCGAACCGGGTGGCGCCGAGAGCAAATGCGCCCTCGCGCAGCGACCGCGGCACGGCCCGCATCGCATCCTCGGACAGCGACGCCACCAGCGGAATCGTCAGGACGCCGATGGCCAGGCCACCGGCCAGTACGTTGAAGATCCCGATCGTGGAATCAAACCGCTGCAGGATCTGCGGCGTGAGGAACGTCAGGGCGAAGAAGCCGTAGACGATCGTCGGCACACCAGCCAGCAGCTCGAGGACGGGCTTGACGACCGAGCGGATCGCGGGCGGAGCGTACTCCGACAGGTAGATGGCGATCGCCAGGCCGACCGGGACGGACAGCAGCAGCCCAACCAGCGCATAGGCCAGCGTGGCGGAGATCAGCGGCAGGACACCCCACTCGCCAGCCGAGGCGTTCCGAGCGGGATCCCAGGTCGTGCTCGTCAGATACTCCCAGACGGACACCATCCGGAAGAACTCGACCGTCTCGAAGATCAGGACGGCGACGATCCCGGCAGTTGTCAGGATTGAGAGACCGCCACAGATCATCAGCACCATGCCGATGATCCGCTCCGACATCGCCCGGCTCCGACGGCCGTCCACGGCGAGCGGGCGTACCCGCTCGGCCACGACGACGCCGGCCGACTCGACGGTGGCAGTGGACTTCAGGGTGTCTTCCACGTGCGCCTCCTGACCTCCGATGGAATGGGATGAGCAACCGCGACTTCGGGACCGACCGGGGGTTGGATACAGGTTGAGCAAGTTGACTTACGGAAGAGAAGATACAAGCCTGAGCGACCCCGCCGGGCGACTAATCATTAGCGTTTGGTTAACGCCGGCCAACGGAGCGTTAAGTCGGCCGGATTGACCTCGGTGCCGGCCTGGAGGTCCGCGCCGGGCACGGGAACGGCCACCCGGTTGTCCGGGTGGCCGCTCAGGTGTCATCCGATGGAACGGATGACCAGCAGCTGACTAGGCGGCTGCCTGGCTATCGGGCGCGATCTCGCCGGAGATCGCGCCTTCCAGCTTCTCCTGGTCCTCGACGTAGGCCTCGCCCGGGGCGGCGACCGACCCGATGGACAGGGCCAGCTCACCGGCGGAGGCGATGTAGTAGCGGAGGAACTCCTGCAGCGCGACGTTCTCGGACAGGGAGGCGGCCGAGACGAAGACGTAGAGGCTGCGGCTCAGCGGAGCGTAGGAGCCGTCGCTGATCGTCTCGAGGCTCGGGGCGACCGGCTCGCCGCCCTCCTCGGACAGGGAGACCACGTTCAGGCGATCCTGGTTCTCCTCGTAGTAGGCGAACCCGAAGTAGCCAAGCCCGCCCTCGGTGCCGGCAACGCCCTCAACCAAGGTGTTGTCGTCGGAGCTCGGCTCGTAATCCGCGGCCGGGGTGATAACTTCACCGGCCTCGTCCTCACCGAGAATCTCCTCGTTGAAGAAGTCGAACGTCCCGGACTGATCGTCCGGGCCGAACAGCGAGATCTCGAGGTCCGGGTAGGAGGGATCGAGCTCGTTGTAGTTAGTGATCTCGCCCATCCAGATCTGGCGGAGCTGCTCGGTGGTCAGGGACGTCAGGAAGGTGTTGCTGGTCGGGACGACGACCACGACGCCGTCATAGGCGACCGTGAACTGGTAGTAGTCGACGCCGTTCTCGGCACACAGGGCGACCTCGTCGTCCGCGATGCCGCGGGAGGCGTTCTGGATGTCGGTGTCGCCGTTGCAGAAGCTCTCGAACCCGCCGCCGGTGCCGGAGACGTTCACGGAGATGTTGACGTTCGGCGCGACCTCGAAGAAGTTCTCCGACGCGACGGTCGTCAGCGGACCAACCGTGGAAGAGCCGTCAGCGTTGATTTCGCCGGAGAGCTCGGCCAGGTCCGCCGGTGCCTCGTACGGGGTGGGAGTGACGCCAGGGGTAGCATCCTGGGCAAGCGCCACCGGGGTGAAGGCGAAGGCGGCGGCAAGCGCAGCAACCGGCAGCGACCGCCGGACCGAGGTCATGATCGACATCGAAGCTCCTTTCAGAAGCCTGAACGTCTGGGCCGGGTGACCATCACCCGGCAGCGTCACGTGGGATGGAACCCACGGGGACACTCAAGAGGTTGAGATGCGACCGGTTGGCAGCCGCTCAGCGACCGTTGGTGGGTTCGGGTACGACGAATCGGTACCCGGCACCGTAGACGGTCTGGATCATTTCGTGGGTGAGCCCCGCCTCGGACAGCTTGGTCCGGAGCCAGGACACATGGACGTCAACGGTCCGCTCGTCGATGACGATCTCCTCGCCCCAGACCGAGTCGAGCAGCTGCTGCCGCCCGAAGACCCGTCCGGGCTCCATCGCCAGCGCGACGAGCAATCCAAACTCCTTGGGCCGCAGTCTCAGTTCCGTGTCATGGACACGGGCCCGTCGACGCTCCGGTTCGATCTGGATCGGACCCCGGTGAAGGATGGCGGGCGGGCGCACGGACGGCATCGACCTTCGTCGCAGATTGGCGCGGACCCGGGCCAGCAGCTCACGCAGCGCGAACGGCTTGATGACGTAGTCGTCCGCGCCCAGCTCCAGTCCATCGATCCGGTCCTGCTCCTCGCCACGGGCTGTCAGCATGATGACCGGGACCATCGACCCCTGCCGTGTCTGGCGGAGGACGTGGAACCCGCTCATGCCGGGCAGCATGACGTCGAGCAGGATGAGGTCGAGGGCATCCTCCTCGGAGCGGATCAACTCGAGGCCGGCCTCGCCGTCGGAAGCGGTCAGTACCCGGTATCCCTCTCGATTGAGGTTCCATGCCAGCGTCCGCAGGAGCGTCGAGTCGTCCTCCACGACGAGGATCGTCACCTCGTCAGGCTGAGCAGACGGGCGCGAAGCGCTCGTCCTGCGGATCGTGGACGCGTCGGTGTTGGCTCCCTGCATCACGCCGTGATCGCTCCCGGTCGGTCCGGATCCAGTGGACCGGGATGTCCCCGGTTGCCACGTGGGCAATGCTAGAGGGACTCGAACCGGGAACGGCAAACGTCCGGTTAACACGCCGTAAGGGACCGGTTAACCATCAGGTCTCGCTGGGAGGGAAAGCACCGGGTTAACAGCCACGACCAGTTGGTCCGCTACAACGGTGTGGGGCTGGGTCTGCGTCCGACCGTGGCGCTGGCGGGCCGCCCCAGGGAGGTCACACCATGCTGTCGACGACCTTGATTCCGATCACCACCGGCAACCGCGTCGCCCGCTCGCTTCGGGTACGGCGAGCCCGCCCGTCCTGTCCGGTCTGCCCCGGACGCCGATCGACCGACCTCGTCCGGATCGAAATCGAGGAAATTCCTGGCCTCTCGATGTCCGAGGTCAGCGACTGGCGCTGCGCCGAATGCGGTGCGGTGGTCCGCCAGGTCCGGTAGCGACCAGGTGCCAACAAATCCGGCCCAACGGTCTCTACCACCCGAACGTCGCGCTACTCGTCCCACCCGACAGCAACCAGGCTGTCGCGGCTTCCAGTTGGGCGTCTTCTGATTCCGGCGTCGGTCCCCCGGTCACCGGCACATCGATTACCACGCCCACCCCATTGAGGCGCTGGCGGTCGGGCGTCAGCCATTCCGCGATCGTGACCCGGAGAATGGAGCGATCGTCGAACTCGTGGATGCGCTGGACCGATCCCTTGCCGAACGTCGGCTCACCCAGCACGACGGCGCGCCCATAGTCCCGCAGTGACGCGGCAACGATCTCGGCCGCGCTGGCGGTGTTTCCATCCACGACGACTACCAGAGGCAGGTCCGACACCGAGCCATCGGGCGTCCCGATGATCGGCAGCGACACGTAATCCTCGGCCGCGCCGGCCCGGCCTACCGTCTCGTACAGTGCGGGCCCCTGAGCAGCCGGCACGAACCGTCCGATCATCTCCTGTGCGGCGGTGACTGTCCCGCCACCGTTGCCCCGGAGATCAAGGATCAGGCCCGTTGCCCCGTCCGCCCGCGCCAGGATGAGGCTTCGGTCGAGCTGAGCGGTCGTCGTGGCGTTGAACTGGGCGACTGAGATCGTGGCGATACCGGTTTCCGCGTCAAACCGGTAGTCGACGACCGGCGTCTCGAGGCGCTCGCGCTCTGCGGCGAAGGTCAGCCGTTCTCCCGTGGCGATCCGGTCCACCACAACCGTCGCAACCGTTCCGACCTCTCCGCGGATCCGCTCGCCGGCATCCGAGACGGACACGCCGGCCAGCTGGAAATCGTCGACTGATACGAGCACATCACCGGGCCGGAGGCCTGCCTCCTCAGCCGGACCACCGGGAGTTACGTTGGTGACGACGAGTCGCTGGTCCTGCTGCTGGACAACCACTCCGATCCCGCCGTACTGGCCGCTGAGAGCGGTCGAAAGCGGAGCCGCGTCCGACGGCGGAAGATAGGCGGTGTACGGGTCGCCAGCGCCAGCCGCGATCCCTTCCAGGGCGCCCTGCTCCAGCTGCTCCTCGAACGCCGCCTGCGAGGCGTCATCGGTCGGACCTCGGTAATACTCGGCCTGGATGATCTCGGCGACCTCGTCCAGTCGCTCATCATCGATCGGACCGGACCGGCTGACCAGTTCGCGCTCGACGAACACCCCTCCAAGGAAGGCGACCATCGCGATCAGGACTACGGCAAGCCCGGCCAGAAGCCGGATCAGCGGGTCGCCCTTCCGGCCGTGGTTCTTGATCCGATGTACGTCCTGGTCGTCAGCCTCGTCCCATCTGCGGTTGTCCCATGGAGGATTTTTTTCAGTGCCCGACGGGACGTTTTCGGTTTCATTCGTGTCACGGGACGAGCGCGTATCGTCATCCCGGTCCAAGGAGCCGCCTGTCATTCCCTGCCCTCGTCGGCGGGTTCACGTCGCGGGGCACTGCGCCCCGACGACGGATCCTCACCAGTCCATGTGGGATGATACGTCGCCGTCACGGTCAGCTCCCCGCGCGGGGCTTCGCAGGTTGGCCCTCGCACTGAGTCAGGAAGTCTGCCGCCGATGACCCAGGAGTCGCTCCTGCTCGCGATTGACGTCGGGAACAGCAACACGGTCTTCGGTCTCTGCCGTCTCGACCCCGCCATCTCCATGGAACAAAGCGTGGTCCGGACGTGGCGGGTCGCGACCCGAGGCGAGCGGATGGGCGACGACTGGTTCGTGACCCTCGACGCGCTGCTCGACACGGAACAGTTCGATCGCCGGCAGATCGTGTCAATCGTCATCGGGAGTGTCGTCCCGGCCGCGACACCACGCATAGAAGATATGTGCCGCCGGCACCTTGGACTTGCGCCGATCGTCGTCTCCGCCCGGCTGGACCTCGGGATCCGCGTGACGACCGAGCAACCCCTGGCAACCGGTGCCGACCGGATCGCCAACGCCGTCGCGGCCCGTGAGCTCGTCGGCGCGCCCTGCATCGTCGTGGACATCGGGACGGCGACGAACGTCGAGGTCCTTGACCCGGCCGGCGACTTCATCGGGGGCGCCATCGCCCCTGGGCCCGGCCTCCTGATGGAAGCGCTGACCAGCCGCGCAGCCCAGCTCCAGCCGATTCCCCTGGAGTTCCCGCCGACGACCGGCATCGGCCGCGGAACGGCTGCCGCCCTCCAGTCCGGCAGCGTGGCGGGTTACCTGGACCTGGTCGAGGGAATCGTTCGCCGGATCCGAAATGAACTGGGCACTGACGCGCCCGTTCTCGTCACGGGGGGCCGGGCTCCGCAGTTCGTCGCCGAGTCGGCCGTGCTGAACCGGTACGAACCGGCCCTGACGCTCTATGGGCTGCGGGCAATCGCGATGCGGTCGATGGCGGTAGACGCGGGGTCAACGAGCACCCCGCGTCCACAGGTCTAGAGGAAGCCCAGATCCGTCTGCGGACCGAACGCCCGGATCGACGCTTCCAGCAGTTGGAACGTCCCGACGGCATCGTTGAGGTCGATCACCTCGACCGGCGAGTGCGCATACCGCCGAGCGATGTTCACGATCCCGGTCGGGATGCCATCACGGACGAGGTGGACCGCGGCGGCGTCCGAGTTGCCACCATAGAAGATGCCGCGCTGGTACTGAATGCCTGCTCCCTCGGCGGCCGCGAGCAGCAGGTCGCGCATGGCGGGCTGCCCGATCGCCCCACCTCCACCGCTGTGGCTAACCAGCGTGATGACGGGACCGGCACCGATCACCATCGGGAGATCCCGGGTCGCGGAGACGTCCGGCGTGCCACCGGACGGCATGGTGTCGACGACGATGGCGGCCGTCGGGTTGAGGCGGTGCGTGATCATCTGCGCCCCGCGGAGGCCGACCTCCTCCTGGACCGCGACGACGAGGTGCAGCGTGCAGTCGAGCCGGGCACCCTTCAGCCGGCGGGCAAGCTCGACGATCATCGCGCAGCAGACCCGGTTGTCGAGCGCCTTGCCGACGATCCGCTCGCCATTGGCCATCGGCTTCGCGTCTGATTCGTAGGCGATCGGGTCACCGACCTGCACGCCCGCGGCCCGGACAGCCTCCGCGGTGTCATAGCCCAGGTCGATGTAGAGATCTCGGACCGGTGGCGCGGTCAACCGCTCGGCCGGCGGCGTGACATGCCCCGCCTTGGCGCCAATCACGCCACGCTGTCCCCTCACCCGCACCATCCGTCCGACGAGCAGCGTCTCGATCACGCCGCCCATCTTCTCGAACCGGAGCTGGCCGTCCGGCTCGATCGCCTTGACGACCCCGCCGATCTCATCGCTGTGCGCGGAGACCATCAGCGACGGCGCTCCCTCGGGCCCGTCGATCGTCCCGACGAGGTTGCCGAACGGGTCGACGAAGACCCGGTCGACGTGGGGCTCCAGATCATCGCGGAGCCGCCGGACGACGTCCTGCTCGTAGCCCGCGACTCCGTCGATTCCCGCATAGAGGACCGTCTGGTCCAGCAATGCCTGCTTCAGCGTCGTGTCGTCCGTTTGCTCGGTCACGCCTGGCTCCTTTTACTCATCCGCTTACGGGATTCCCGGATGCCCGGCCAGGGCCGGTAGAGTAGGATCATGGATCGCCGCTCGCCCCGCCCAATCCGCAGATCAGGAGTGAACATCGCATGACGTCCATGACCGCCCGACCCGGTTCCTCGTCCGGGACCGCTTACGAGATCGTCTTCGATGGCGGATCGCTGGGCAACCCCGGCAAGGGCTACGGCTCGTTCCTGATCCGCTACGGTGACGTGGAGCTGGCCCGGGAGCGGGTCGAGTTCGAGGGCCGGGTGACCAACAACCAGGCGGAGTACCGGACACTCATCCACGCGCTGGCCCGGCTGAAGTCGACGCTGGGTCCCGAAGCGGCCAGCGCGACCGTCCAGATCGGCGGCGACAGCCAGCTCGTCATCAACCAGGTCAACGGGACGTGGAAGGTGAAGAATGCCGACCTGGCCCCGCTCCGCCAGCAGGTCGTCGAGGGGCTGCGCCAGTTCGGGAAGACCTCACTGACCTGGCACCGGCGGGACCGGAGCGTCCGTGAGCTGGGTCACTGACGGACCAGCGCTCAGCGACGGCGGGTCGGCCGGTCATTGCCGTCGATCCGCACCGGTCGCATCCGCAGCAGGAGAAAGAGGACGAGGGCGAAGACGACGACCGCCAGGATCGCGAGCGCCGGGGGCGGCAACGCCCCGATCCGTTTGAACCCGATGACCATCAGCGCCACGATCACGAGCGACAGCAGGCAGCCTGGACCGAGGGCGCGCTCCAGCGGAGAGGCGTCCGGGTCCGGTGTGAAGAGATTGAATGACTGCTTCCTGCGTGGGCGCTCGGGAGCTGGCCTTGCTACCGGCTCGTGGCGTGGAGCCTGCTCGCCCAGGAGGTGACCTTCGACCCTCCGGAGCGTGTCCCTGGTGATGCGCTTGCCCATGGACAAAGTATAGGTCCGGCAGGAAGATTCAGCGGCCCACATCATCGACCGTCCACTCCCCCCATTCTGGGGTTTGACGCTGGGACAGTCGATCGGTATACTCACGCGGCGTCAGCACTCGGGTGATTAGCTCAGCTGGTTAGAGCGCTACGTTGACATCGTAGAGGTCACTGGTTCGAGTCCAGTATCGCCCACCCGAGAGAGCCGCCCGGTGCCTGTCAGCGCCGGGCGGTTCGCCTTTTCGACCGGACGGTCCGGCCACGGACAACATCTGGTTGACGGCATCGCCGGCCCCTTCCTATGCTTGCCCCCACTACCTGTGCGATGACTCATCGGTCCGGCGTCGAGCCTGCTGGTTGGCTGGCCGCCACCGTGACCCTGGAGCTACGGCTTGAATCCCTCCCCTGCCCTCCGGCCCGGCGCCCGGCTGCTCGCGGCTGTCGCGGTTGTCCTCCTGCTGCTCCCGGCGCTCTCGGTCGTCACCCCGGCATCGGCCCAGGATGTCGAGGAGCTGGGTATCAACTCGTCCCGGTACATCGTCGTCGATGCCGAAACGGGCGAGGTGTATGCGCAGCGCGACGCCGACAAGCGGGTAGCGATCGGCTCGCTGACCAAGATCTTCACCGCCATCGAGGCAATGGACATCGCGCCGCTCGACACCTTGATCACAACCGACGAATCCGACCTGCGGGACCCGACCAACAACTCGATCATGGGAATAACGGCCGGTGAGGTACTGTCGCTGGAGGAGTTGCTCTACGGGCTGATGCTGCCGTCCGGCAACGACGCGGCCCACGCGATCGCTCGCTCCCTGGGGTACCAGGAGGGTGACACCGACCCGCAGCAGTCGGTCGATCGGTTCATGGGGTGGATCAACCAGCGGGTCCTCGACATGGGGTTGACGGATACCCACCTGATCACTCCGGACGGCTGGGGTGTCCCAGGCCACTACACCACCGCCCATGACCTCGCCGCCTTCACTCGGTATGCCATGGAGCACCCGTTCTTCGAGACGCTGATCTCGTCGGCTGAGTACACCACCAGTGAAGGCAACACGATCTACAACAACAATCGACTGCTCGGGATGTACGACTCGCTGGTTGGGGGAAAGACCGGGTACGACTGGGACGCTGGCTGGTGCCTGGTCGAGGTGGCCGAGCGCGACGGGATGCAGATGATCTCGGTGACGCTCGATGGCGTCCACGAGAACATGGACTGGTACGACGACAACGAGGTCCTGCTGGAGTACGGCTTCGAGCAGCGCAGCGCGCGCATCGAAGCCCCTTCGACCTGGGACGGCTCGCTTGCCCTGTTCACCAACCCGGCCATCGCGATGATCGACCGATCCACCGCCGCCTCGGGCACGATCGGTGGGCAGCCAGCCACGACCAGCACCACCGGGCAGGCGGCCCTCGCGGAGGGCGCCCCCGATCCGGCAGCCGGTACGACGACCAACATCGCGGCGACCGACGGCACCACTGACACGACGACCGACGTGGCGACCACGGACCCGGCGGTCGAGCAGCAGGCGGTCCCGGAAGCGGCTGTCGGGGCGAGTGCATCATCCGGCGGGGCGCTGGAGCGGATCGCGCAGATCGCGCTGGTTCTCGGCCTGGTCGGACTCACCGGGCTTGCGGCGTTCGCCATCTACCGGCGATCCGGTGGCACGATGCGCCCCGCCTTCGCCCAAGCCGCATCGTCACGGACCGCCACTGGGACGCGGCCCCTTTCCGACCCCGCCCGGAAGATCTCACCCCGATCTGAAACGCCGTCGGTGTCCCGACCGGTGAAACCGTCGCCGCTGACAGACCGACCCGTTCCGCCTAGCGCAACGACTGACTCGGCACAGGCCGGGAAGCCGGAGCGATCGGCAGGTGGCGGACGACCGCGCCCGCCCGGTGCCCAGCAGCGGTCCAGCGCGGCCAGCCGTGCGCGTCAGACAGGGACCTACCGGGTCCCGCCCGAGCGGCGTTGACACCCGGCTGGACGGCGCCGTATGCTCCGGGTCAGTTCGCATTGAGCAGGACCCCGATCCACCCACGCCCCCAGAGAGACGCGGCCACCGGCTGAGAGCCGCGTCGGGACACCGGATCGGGTACCACCTGCGAGCGACGGCGATGGGCCAGACGAGAACGCTCGTCCCGGCCAGCCCGGCCCGCCCCGTTACCGGCGCCAAGGAGCGGCATGCGCGTCGGGTGATTCCCTCGCCAGCCGGAACCGGGGTGGAACCACGTCGACCCGACGTCCCAGGCGGACGCGGGTCTTTGTGTTTTTCCGGCGGACCTCACCATGCCGTGGACCGACGTCGCTCGTGACGCTCTGGCTCCAGGAAAGGACCACCCCATGACGGACACGCTCGAACTCGACGGCGTGATCGATAACGAACTGGACGTCGACATTTCCGAGGGGGATGAGCAGGCCTTCGAGCTGGCCCGCATGCGCCACTCCACCGCCCACCTGATGGCCGAGGCGGTCGCCGAACTCTTCCCCGAGGCAAAGTTCGCGATCGGCCCGGCGATCGAGAACGGCTTCTACTACGACATCGACCTCCCCCGACCGCTGACACCGGACGACCTCTCCGAGATCGAGACGCGGATGAAGCGGCACCGAAAGGCCCGGGAGAAGTTCGTCCGGACGGAGGTCTCGCGCGACGAGGCGCTGGAGCTGTTCGGCGACAACCCGTACAAGGTCGAAATCATCCGGGAACTGCCGGCAGACGAGACGATCAGCACCTACAAGCAGGGCGAGTTCCTCGATCTCTGCCGCGGTCCCCACGTCGAGCACACGGGGAAGATCGGGGCGTTCAAGCTCCAGTCGGTCGCCGGTGCCTACTGGCGGGGCGACGAGACGCGCCCGATGCTGCAGCGGATCTACGGCACGGCCTGGACCACGCAGGAAGAGCTGGACGAGTACCTCGCCAAGCTGGCCGAAGCCCAGGCCCGCGACCACCGGCGGCTGGGCAAGGAACTCGACCTGTTCTCGGTCTCCGAGGAGATCGGCGCCGGCCTGATCCTCTGGCACCCCAACGGTGCGATGGTCCGCTACCTGGTCGAGCAGTTCGAGCAGCAGGAGCAGCTACGCCGCGGCTACCAGCTGGTCTACACCCCGCATATCGCAAGCGAGAAGATCTACCAGCAGTCCGGCCACCTGCAGACGTACAGCGAGAACATGTACGCGCCGGTCACCATCGACGAGGTCAATTACTACCTCAAGCCGATGAACTGCCCCGGCCACATCATGATCTACAAGAACGCGGTCCACTCCTACCGCGAACTGCCGATCCGCCTCGCCGAGCTTGGGACGGTCTACCGCTACGAGCGATCAGGTACGCTGCACGGCATGCTGCGGGTCCGCGGCTTCACGCAGGACGACTCCCACATCTTCTGCACAGAGGACCAGGTCGGTGCGGAAGTCGAGGGCGTGATCGCGCTGGCCGAATACATGGCCGACATCTTCGGCTACGAGTTCCAGGCCTACCTCGCGACGCGACCGGACAAGTGGATCGGCGACGAAGCGACGTGGGACCGGGCGACGGAGGAACTCCGCAACGCGCTGGACCGCCGCGGGCTCCCGTGGAAGGTCGATGAGGGCGGTGGGGCGTTCTATGGCCCCAAGATCGACATCAAGTGGGTGGACGCTCTCGGCCGGGAGTGGACGGGGCCGACGATCCAGGTCGACTTCAACCTTCCCGAGCGGTTCGATGTCAACTACATCGCCGAGGATGGCGAGCGGCACCGCGTCGCCATGATCCACCGGACCCTGCTCGGGTCGATGGAGCGCTTCGTCGGCGGGCTCGTCGAGCACTACGCCGGCGCGTTCCCCGCATGGCTGGCACCGACGCAGGCAGTGATCATCCCGATCACCGACGATCAGGTGCCGTTCTGCCAGGAGGTGGAGAAGCAGCTCAAGGACGCCGGGATGCGGGTCCAGCTGGATACCAGCTCCAGCCGGATGCAGGCCAAGATCCGGACGGCGCAAATGAAGAAGGTCCCGTACATGCTGGTCGTCGGTGGCCGTGAGGCCGAGGCGGGCGCCGTCGCGGTCCGGCTGCGGTCAGGGGAGAACCTCGGCGCGACCCCGCTGGCGGAATTCCAGGCGATGGCGACGGCGGTTATTGAGAGCAAGTCGCTGTCACTTACCGAGCCACGGTAGCGGTCGGTCAGAGGCGTCGCGCGCCAAGACGACAGAGAACCGCACCCCGCTTGGCGGGGTGCGGTTCTCTGTCTCCTAGTCTTCGAGCACCCCCAACGAGACGGCCGCTGCCAGGACCTTCCATGGGTCCCGCTCTAACCCAGTTGCCTGCTCCAGTGCCCGGGCCTGCTCTACCCTCCGTGTCGCCTCCTGCGTGCGGAGGTACTTCGGGTTGAGATCGTGGATCCGGCCGCGGTCCAGCCCGTCGGCATCCTTGAATAGCATCAACTCGGCCGACCAGCGCTCGATCTTCCGGTCGGTCACCTCGTGCCAGGTGTCCAGCTCGGCGATGAACGCGATGTCGGCCTTTGCCGCCAGCGGGCGCTCACGGGCAAGGTTGGTCCTCGCCCACCCGGCCGAGCGGGTGCCGTGACCAGCGTCGGTCCAGTCATCCACCCGGCCGACGTCGTGGGTAGCCGCCGCCCAGTACAGCTCGGGAACGCGCAATCCCTGCGTCCCGCCGAAATGGTCAGCCAGCACCGCCGACCAGACCAGTACCCGCGTGACGTGACTAACGCCGTGGATGCCGAACGGCTCGCGTCGGAACCACGCCGGGTCGGTCAGGTAGGGCCTGAGGGCGGCAGCACTGACAGGCACGACTACTTCGCCCCGGCAGCGGCGAACCGCTCGATGATCAGGGCGATGTGCTTGATCCCGAGGATGTAGTCCTCGACCGTGATGTTCTCATTCGGAGCGTGGGCGTTGGACTGCCCGTTGCCGACGCCCGCCGTGCAGCCGTCGACGCCGAACTGCGTGCAGAGCTGGTACCACGGACCGGATCCGGCCGACGTCGGGTAGATCATCGGCGCCTGCCCGTAGAGGTCCTCAAAGCCCGACGCGACCACGCCGACGATCGGCGCCGTCAGGGGGGTCCGGGCCGGCATCAGCGCCGAGAGCAGGGTGACCTCGACGTCGTGGAAGCCCTGCGCCATCAGGTGCGCCTTGAAGAGCTCGAAGATCTCGTGCGGGTCCTGATTAGCGCAGAGCCGCATATCAACCTTGGCCATCGCCTCGCCCGGCATGACCGTCTTGGTGCCCTGGCCGGTGTACCCGCTCTCCATCCCGGCGATCGTCAGCGTCGGCTGGAATGAGTCGCGCAGCTTCTTGTCCATCCCGCGCAGCCCGAGCAGGTACTTGTTGATCCCGTACTGCTCCAGCCCGGCTTCGTCCTCGTCCGGCAGCGCCTCCAGCGCCGCCAGCTCCTCGGCGGTCGGCTCAAGCACCTTGTCGTAGAAACCGGGGATGCGGACCCGCTCGTCCGGGCCCTTGAGCGACGCTAGCGCCCAGGTCAGGCGCCACGCGGCGTTCGGGATGGTCGTGGCGAGCGACGAGTGCAGGTCACTGTTGGCCGCCCGGACCCGCAACTCGACGTAGCACATGCCCTTGAGACCGAGGTGAATCTGCGGCTGGCCGGACAGCGCCCGACCACCGAACTCCCAGATGCAGGCGTCGGCGGCGCAGAGGTCCGGGTGATCGGCGGTGAAGTTGGCGAGATGCGGCGATCCGATCTCCTCTTCACCCTCGATGATGAAGCGGAGGTTGAGCGGGAGATCGCCGCGGACCTGCTGCCAGGCGTGGATGGCGGCGATACGCGCGACGATGTTGCCCTTGTTGTCCGACACGCCCCGCGCCCAGATCTTGCCGTCGCGGATCTCCGCCGCCCACGGGTCGCTGTGCCAGAGGTTATAGGGCTCGGCTGGCTGGACATCGTAGTGGTTATAAAACGAGAGGGTGCGGGCGTCGGGGAAGCTTGCCCCCGCCTTGACCTCGCCGTAGACGACCGGGTGGCCGCCGCGGGTGTCGTAGGTCGTCGGGCCGGCCCCGATGCTGTGGAGCTGGCGCGTGACGATCGCGGCTGCCTCCGTCATCCCGAGATTCTGCGCGGCGACGCTGGGCTGGCGGAGCAGCTCCTGCAGCCAGGCGATGTACTCATCGGCGTGGGCGTCGACGTAGGAGCTGATGTCGTCCATGACCATGTGCGGGTTGTCCTCGTGGTGCAGCGGATGGAATCCGAGTCGAATCCAGGCGTTCAATCAGGAGAGCAAGGAGAGGCCCGCGAGCGCGTAGGCGCGGGTCGCGTCCATCACTTCGTCGATGCCGACCCACTCATTGGGGATATGGGCCAGCCTGGGGTCGCCGGGGCCGTAGATGATCGTCGGCACGCCGCGCTGGGAGAAGAAGCGGCCATCCGTCCCCATGCTGAACCCGCTGATCGTGGTGTCGTAGCCGAGGAAGGCGTTCGCCCCGACCATGCTCCGGATGAGCGGGTGGTCATCCGGCGTCAGGGACGCCTCCAGGCCCATCCAGCGACCCTCGACCTCGACCCGCAGGCCCGGCATCTGAGAGATAACCCGCTCGGCGATCTCCCGGATCTCGGCCCGCGTTCCGGCAACCGTCTCGCCCGGAACCAGTCGCCGGTCGACGAACATCTCGCAACGGTCAGCGACGACGTTGCTCTTGACGCCGCCGGTGATCAGGTTCGGGCTCGCGGACGATGGGTGGAAGTACTTGTGGGTCCGCTCGGCCAGCTTCGGCCAGAGTTCCTTCCGCAGGGCGACCAGGATCTCGGCCATCCCCTCGATCGCGTTGGCACCCTCCCACGGCAGCGCACCATGGGCAGCCCTGCCGTAAACGGTAATCGTCTGCCCGGCGCCGCCCTTCTCGCCGACGTTCACCCGGCCCATCGTCTGCTCGCCGACGATGGCGAAGTCGGGCTTGAGAATGCCGCTCTCGGCCAGCCATTTGGCCCCGGCGATGCCGCCGATCTCCTCGTCGGCCACCTCGTTGACGATCAGTCGCCCCTTGAGCGCCACGCCGGACCGGGCCAGCGCCACGCCGGCCATGACCTGCGCGGTAACGCTCGCCTTGTCATCGCCGGAGCCACGCCCGTAGACGCGCCCGTTGTCGATCTCGGCACCCCACGGGTCGAACTGCCAGGCAGACAGCTCGCCCGTCGGGACGACATCGACGTGGGCGTTGAACATCACGGTCGGGCCCGTGTCCGGGTCGCCGTATTCCGCGACGAGGTTGGGCTTGATTTCCTCCAGCGTCTCCATGCGGGTCGCGAACCCGGCGCGGGCCAGCGGTTCGGCACAATACGCCGTCGCCTCGCGGGTATCACCGGGCTCGTGGACGGACGGGATCCGGACGAGTCCCTGAAGGAAGGAGATGACCTCGTCCTGGTTGATCTCGGCCAGTACCCGCTCGGCGGCGGCGCGGTCGAATGGCTGCTGGGTCTGGTCGGATGGGTCTGCGGACACCGGCGCGACTCTCTCTCTGTCGTGGTGGTCGCCGGATGACGGGCCTTTTCCGGCACTGGTATGCCGTTTGCAGCCCGGATCGCGGAGACTCACCGCCATGGTGAGACGGAACGACCAATACAAGCAAAGGAGTATAGCCCGATGCCGCAGGACGGAATGCGCGTGGCGATGGTTCTCGCCAGGAACTACGAGGACATTGAGGCAACCGGCCCAAAGGACGCGTTGGAGGCGGCCGGTGCGACGGTCACGGTGATCGGCACGGAGCGCGGCACCATCACCGGCAAGAAGGGCGGCACGCTCGACGCCGATGCGACCTTCGACGAGGTGAAGCCGGGCGATTTCGACCTGCTGGTCATCCCGGGCGGCGGCGCGCCGGAGAACCTGCGGATCGTCGACGAGGCGGTCGACTGGACCCGCCAGTTCATGGAGAGTGGCCGCCCGGTCGGCGCGATCTGCCATGGCGCCCAGTTGCTCATCTCGACGCGCACGCTCGAGGGCCGCACGCTGACCGCCGTCAACAAGATCCGCGACGACATCACCAACGCCGGCGGCAACTACGTCGACGAGGCACTGGTCGTCGACGGCAACCTGATCACCAGCCGCGTGCCCGACGACCTGCCCCAGTTCAATCAGGCGCTGGTCGACGCGCTCAAGGGCGCCCCGGTCAGCTAGCCAGACGGTCGATAAGCCCCAACGAACGGCGCTCTAGGGCTACCGGGAGCGCCGTTCGTCTGTCCCGGTGCGGTATCGTGTCGCCTGCCGAATCGACCGACCCGCCATTTCACCCGGAGAACCCCCGACATGACGACCGTCCCGGCCCCGGCCAGTGCCGACCTCGACCGCCTGCGGACCGCCAAGGCGTTCATCTTCGACATGGACGGCGTGCTCTACCGAGGCAGCGATCCGCTACCCGGCGTCGGCGAACTGCTCGCCGCGATCGAGTCGCGGGGCGCCGGCTTCGTCCTGGCGACCAACAACAGCATGGCGTCGCCGCAGCAGTACGCCGAGCGCCTGTCGGCCATGGGCCTGACCGTCGGAGCAGAGAAGATCCAGACCAGCGGGACCGCCACCCGCGACTACCTCAAGCAGCACCTGCCGGAAGGCGCTCCCGTCTATGTCGTCGGGATGCCGGGCCTCAAGGAGCAAATCTACGACGTCGGCGGGTTCACCGTGGCCGAGCCGGCTGAAGGGGTGGCCAACACGGCCGCCGTCGTCTGCGGGCTGGACCAGACGTTCACCTACGACAAGCTCAAGGCGGCGTTCTTCGCCATCCGGGCCGGGGCGCGCTTCATCGCGACCAACATCGATTCGTCGCTGCCGACCGAGAGCGGCTTCGTCCCCGGGGCCGGGACGATCATCGCCGCCATCCGGACCGCGACCGGCGTCGAGCCGACCGTGATCGGCAAGCCGTCGCCGGAGGTGCTGATCCAGGCTGCCCTGGAACTCGGCGCCGGACCTGCCGAATCGGTGATGATCGGCGACCGCCTCGACACCGACATCCTCGCCGGCAACCGCGCGAAGATGCTGACCGCGATGGTCCTGACCGGTGTCTCGACCTTCGAGGAGGTCGCCGGGTCCGGCATCACCCCGGACATCGTCATCCCGGGCCTCCCGGAGCTCCGCGCTCTCCTCGAGGGCTGATCGACAGTCAGGCCAGTCAGCGTCTTTCAGGTGAGCTGGTCTTTCGATTCCCCCAACAGGACGATCGAGAGAGCGGGGCGGCGATCAATCGCCGCCCCGCTCTCTCAGGCAGGGGGTGCGCCGGGGCCAAGCCAGCCCGTGACCCTCTGACGGGTGCGGCTTGGTCTCATCAGACAGGCGCGACCGCCCCGGCCTCGCACGCCCACCGGCCGGCCGCCGCTGTGGCTTCCCCGCCGTAGGCCTCGTCCAGCACGTCCATGATATGACGGACGTCCATATTGGTCCCGTTGCGACGCAGCGACGCGACCATCTGCATGGCGCAACCCGGGTTGGCGGTGACGAGCGTTTCCGCACCGGTCGCGGCGGCGTTACCCGCCTTGCGGTCACCTAGCTCGTTGGCCATCTGCGGGCGAAGCAGGTTGTAGATCCCGGCAGACCCGCAGCACAGCGACGACTCCCGCATTTCCCTGAGCTGTAGCCCCGGCACGGCGGCCAGTAGCTCGCGCGGCTGGCGGCTGATCCGCTGCGCGTGAACGAGGTGGCACGGCTCCTGGTACGTCACCGTCGCCTCGACCCGGTGCGTCGGCGGGACGACCTCTGGCAGGCCGGCAAGGAGTTCGGTGATATCCCGCACCCTCGCCGAGAAGGCGGTGGCCCGGTCGGCATAGTCTGGGTCGTCGTGGAGCAGATGCCCGTACTCCTTGAGCGCCGCGCCGCAGCCCGCGGCGGTAACGGCGATCGGCGTGTCGCCCTCTCCAAACGCGTCGATGTTCCGGCGGGCCAGGTCGCGGGCTTCGTCCATCATCCCGGCATGGACGGCCAGGGCGCCGCAGCACTGCTGGCCCGCCGGCAGGAAACACGAGCAGCCGTTGTGGGCAAGGACCCGGCCAGCGGCGCGGTTGGTATCGGCGAAGACCGTCCCCATCATGCAGGTGTTGAACAGCGCGACGTCCTGTTTCGGCTGCGCAGGCGACCAGGACTCGGTTGCCGGCCGGAGCGGACGGCGGGACACCTTCGGCAGCATCGCCTCCAGCTCCTGCATCCTGAGCAACTTCAGGACGCCCGTCCGGCGGACGACCGCCTGCATGCCGGTCTTCTGATAGAGAGCGACGGTCCCGACCAGCGCCCGCATCCGGGACGCCTCGTTGAACAGCCAGCCCACACCGACCTTGCGCGTCACCCGCTGCCACACTGGACGGGGGCGGTGCTGCTCCAGCTGGGAGCGAGCCGACTCAACCAGCGGCCCGTACTGGACGCCCGAGGGGCAGACTGCCTCGCAGGCCCGGCAGTTCAGGCACTGGTACATCTGCTCGTCAAAGGCCGGGTCGAGCAGGTCCAGCCGCCCCTCGCCCACGGCCCGCATCATCCAGAGGCGGCCGCGCGGCGAGGACATCTCCTGTCCGGTGATTCGGTAGGTCGGGCAACTGCTCAGACACATGCCGCAGTGGACGCACTGCTTCAGCAGCTCATCGTCCGGCTGGTCCGGACCGCTGTAGCCCAGCATTCGCCGCAGGTCCGCATCGGCTTCGATCGCGACCGCCATCGTTGGTGCCTTTCGTCGTGATTGATCATGCCTAATTCAGGGTTCGAGCATGGGAGAAGAAGTTCCGTAGTCCTGCCAGGACGGGCCAGAGCTCAACCGTTCTTTCAGCGTATCGCCGTGACGCGCTTATCCCAGCGGCCATCGTCCCCGGTTCAGGACGCCAGCCCGGTCAAACTGCTCACGCAGGGCGCGATCGACGCCACGCGACTGGCTCGTCATCGACGCCGCGTGAGCGGCGCGGGTCGCGGTCGATCCGGCAACCATCCCGACCGATGTGGTCGGTGGGATTGCGGCGACTAACGTGGCGACTGCCTCGTCCGATGCGTCATCAAGGTGAAGCCAGCTCCGACCTGTTCCTGGGGAGATCGCCAGGCGCCACGAACCATCGTTCCCGCGAGCTATCGCGTCATAGATGGTCAGCCCGTCGACGACCATGTCTCGGGGTCGACCGTCCAGCCGGATCGCCGTCGTAGCGTCGTCCCGGAACCCCAGCCGTCTCATGTGATCATCCCACCACCCGGCCGATTCATCAGCTTCAAGTACTGTCCCGCTGCCGAGCAACTCGCAAGCCTCGTCACGTTGTCGCCTCACGCCGGGAGCCCTGCCCTCGAAGCGGATCGCGATCCGGACGGCCTCTTGATCGGCAACGATATCGGCGGCGACCGGTCGAAGCATGGACGCCCGGACCGCCTGCGCCCGCTGGAGCGCCTCTCCCAGCCCCTCGCGGGCCCCCGGGAACGTTGCGATGACGGTTGCTTCAATTTCAGGGACCGGCCAGACCTTGAAGTTCGCGGAGGTGATCACGCCGAGCGTCCCACGGGCGCCGACATGGAGCCGGCCCATGTCCAGCCCGCTGACGTTCTTGACGACCATCCCGCCCGCGCCGGCGACGGTCCCGTCGGTCCCCGCGACCCGGATCCCGATCAGGAGGTCTCGCAGCGTCGGCGATCCGAGGGAACGGGGACCGCTCAACCCAAGTGCCAGCAACCCGCCGATCGTCGCGGCCGGGCCACCGGGAGCATCGACCGGGAGCCACTGGCGCCGCTCGCCGAGCACCTCCGCCAGCTCGGCGATTGAGGTCCCCGCCCCGACTGAGACGACCAGGTCGTCCGGGTCATAGCGCAACACGCCCGAGAGCCCGCGCAGCGACAGCGCGACATCGACGCTGGACGGCGTCAACCCCACGCGGGAATGCGTCCCGGCGCCGACGGGATAGACCCCCGTGTCGTCCTGCGTGCATTCGCGCAGTAGTTCCGCGACCTGCTCCGCCGTACCGGGGCGCTCGGTCCGGGACGCAGTCCGACCATCGACGGCGACGGACTGGACGATCGGTGGTGCGATATCGGTCATGGTCGCTCCTCCCCGGTCAGACCGGCACGATGCCGTGCTCGCGCATCAGCCGCTGAGCCCGGAGCTGGTTGTGCAGCGCCCGAACCTCCCCACACCGGAAGCCGCTCGGGAACACCTTCTCGGGGTTGAACATCTCGCGGGGGTCGAACGCCATCTTGACGCCCGCCATCGCCGCGAGGTCCTCACCCGTGTAGACGAAGGGCATGTAGTTGCGCTTCTCCGTCCCGATGCCGTGCTCGCCGGACAGCGACCCGCCCGCCTCGACGCAGGCATGGATGATCTCGTGGCTGGCGTGCAGGACCCGATCGACGGCACCCTTCTCGGATCGGTCGAACAGCATCAGCGGGTGCAGGTTGCCATCGCCCGCGTGGAAGACCTGAGCGCATCGCAGCCCCGCGCTGTCGGTGATCCGCCGGACCTCGGCCAGGGTCTGAGGCAGACGGCTGCGCGGCACGACCGTGTCATGGAGGTAGTAGTTGGGCGCCAGCCGACCCATCGCCGCCAGCGCCATCTTGCGGCCCTTCCAGAGCTGCTCCCGCTCGTAGACGCTCGTCGCGGCCCGGATGTCATACGACCCGCACCCTCGGCAAATCCCGTCGATCAGCGCGGCGTCAGCCTCGACCTCCTCGGTCAGCCCGTCCAGCTCAATCAGCAGGACCGCCGCGGCGTCCATCGGGTATCCGGCGTGGTAGACCGGCTCGACCGCTTGGATGGTCAGGTTGTCGACCATCTCCAGCGCGGCCGGGACGATTCCCGCGGCAATGATCTGTCCGACGGCGTGCGACGCCGCTTCCATCTCGCGGAACGCCGCCAGGAACACCCGGATCTGCTCGGCAACCGGTGTGAGCCGGACCAGGACCTCCGTCACGATTCCGAGCATCCCCTCGGAACCGACGACGATCCCGGTCAGGTCGTAGCCCATCCCGCCCCTGGCCAGCGCGCCGGTCCGGGTAATCGTCCCATCTGGCAGCACGACTTCCAGCCCGAGGATGTGGTTTGTCGTCACGCCGTACTTGACGCAGTGGGGTCCGCCGGCGTTCTCGGCAACGTTGCCGCCGATGGTGGACACCTTCTGCGATGACGGGTCCGGCGCGAAGAAGAAGCCCTGTGGCTGGGTGTACTCGGACAGCTCGAGGTTGACGACGCCTGGCTGGACGAGCGCCGTCCGGTCAACGTAGTCGACCTCCAGCACCCGATCCATCCGGCTCATCGCGACGATCACGCCGCCCCGCTGCGCCACGGCCCCGCCGGACAGCCCCGTGCCCGCCCCGCGCGCCGTTACCGGGAGCCCGGCCGCGTTCGCGATCCGGACGACCGCGGCAACCTCCTCGGTCGTCCGGGGCAGGACGACCGCCGCCGGGCGGGCGATATCGACCGCGCCCTCGACCGAGCCGTCATACTCGTAGACCAGCAGATCGGCCGGCCGGTGATAGACGTTTCCCGACCCGACCACGTCACCGAGCTGGCGGACCAGCTCCTGGGTCGTCATCGTCGTGGCGGCGCTCGTCGACCCCGTCATGGCTCACCTCATCGTCTTGCGGCACCACACTTCGTCGGGCTGCCGTCCGGGGGAAGTCGTCAGAGTATCGACCCTGCCGATTCGGGCGGCAACACGGCTCACAAGCGATACGGGGCGTCGCAGGACGACTGGCTGGATGGGAATGGCATACTCCGTGGCAGCCTCATTCCGACCAATCAACAGGGAGAGCCGCCGTGTCCGCAGACACCACCTCATCACCTGCTCCCCAGCACTGGCTGATCGTCTCCGGAATCGACAACTTCCGCGCGTCGAAGGCGCTGGGTTTCACAGTGCAGGGCATGAAGTCGCGCCACCGCCGCAAGGCCGAGAAGATGCAGGTGGGCGACCGGATCACCTACTACATCACCGGGATCAAGGCGTTCGCCGCGACTGTCCGGATCACCGGTCCGTCGTTCGAGTCGCATGAGCCGATCTGGAAGAGCAAGGACCCCAAGCGCGACGCCGAGGACTATCCCTGGCGGGTCCCGGTCGAAGCGGAAACCATCCTCGAAGAGGACGACTTCGTCCCCGCGGAGCCGCTCGCCCGGCAGATGGCCTACGTCGCCCGGTACCCAGCGGCGAACTGGACGCTCGCCTTCCAGGGCAACGTCCACCTGTTGCCCGACGCCGACGCCGAGCTGGTGCGGGAGGCGGTCCGGGAAGCGGCCAGCTCACCGGCCGTAGGGGACTGAAGAGATACGTGATGACAGTCATCGAGGAAATAGGGAACCAGCAACGCATTGATGAGCTGATCGCGCTCGCAACGCAGACGCTTCGTCCTCACACGACGCCGGACGGGTACGACCTCGGGGACGTCGCCTCGGCCCTGATGACCGAGGACGGCCGCACGTTCGTCGGCGTCTGTATTGATACGACTTGCGGGACGGGATTCTGCGCCGAACACGCCGCGGTGGCAGCGATGGTCACCGCCGGCGCCTATCGCATCGCCCGGATCGTGGCGCTGTGTGCTGGCAACGTCGAGAACTCGATACGGATCATGCCGCCCTGTGGGCGCTGCCGTGAGTTCCTCCGGCAGATCGATCCGGCCAATCTCGACACACGGGTCGTGCTTGGTCTGACGCATGAGGTGCCGCTGCGGGAGCTCCTGCCGAACCATGACTGGAAAGGCGCCTGAGACACGGTCGAGGATCGGTGTTCGTGTCGTGTGAGCAGCTGCGCCCGCTCATCTCCCGAAGCAACGCCTAACCGCTCCCGACCGGCAACGCCCACCCTACCTGTTCCCCACTCCACCGCGCTGACACCAATCCCGGCCTGCTTGGCGGACCAATCTGCAGGTCCTGCCAGACCGCCCAGTCACGACGGCGAGAGCCGCTCGTCTTTCCCCCATCACATATGACCAGGATCCTGCACCGATGAGCGACCTCTCCACCTCGTTTCCGTGGCTGGCCGACGTCCGCCAGTCGATGGCTGACCGCGACCGGCGCGACAGCGAACGGGTCGGCCAGGCCATCCATGTCTGCCTCGGCAGGCACTGTCAACGCCGTGGCGGCCGCCATCTCGTCGTCGCGTTCGAAGACGCCGTCGCCGAGGCCCAGCTGGATGACTGTCCAGTCGTCCGGGTCGGCTGCCGCGACCGGTGCGACGACGCGCCGTCGGTCGACATCTATCCCGGACCCGCCCGCTACAACCATCTGACGACCGCCGACGCGTTCCGACTGGTCGCCGCTCTGGCCGCCGGGTCGGACGACCCGAACGTTGAGCCGGATCTCCCGGCCAGTCGCCCGCCGTGGGAGCGTGACCGGGTGCTCTCCAACCGCGAGCGGCGTCGACTGTCCCGTCGATCGAGCGTCGACGACCCCAGCGTGGACCGGTAGGGAAAAGCAGAGCGGCCGCCCGGTTACCCGGGCGGCCGCTCTGACGACTGGTGGAGATGGGGGGAGTCGAACCCCCGTCCAGAACCGGTGACCATGCATCTACTACGTGCGTAGTCAGCGTTTGATGTCCGACCCGAAACCCCCACTGACAGGGTTCCCGAGCCGCAAGCCAGAATGCCTTTGACAGCCGCGCTCCGGCGGACTTGGCTGCCGCAGCCCCTCTGAAGGTGGCGCCTCGACCCGGACCCGAAGGGTGGAAGTCCGGAGAGACGCGCCGCTTAAGCTATTGCTTAGGCAGCGAGAGCAACAGGCTGTGTGCCAGTTACTTGTGTTGCCCGGTTTTACGAGGCCTGGGCACCTCGGCACGCAACGCACATCTCGCCCGACCCTGTCGAAACCGGGACATCCCCGTACGTCGTCAGAAGATTATCGCCGAAATCGCCTGTTATGGCAACCGCTGGACGAGGTCTTCCCGGTCCGTTTCCGGCGCGCTTTCAGGTATCAGACACATCCCGTCGCGGGCGCCGGAGGACACTCGCTGGCCTCATCCCCGGGAGTTCAACGCCTGCTCGACATCCCGGCGGGACTGGCGCTCCGCGGCGACGGCGCGCTTGTCGTAGAGCTTCTTGCCCCGAGCGACGCCAATCACCAGCTTGGCGCGGCCGTCCCGCAGCACCAGCCGCAGCGGAACGATCGTCAGCCCCTTGCGCTCGATCTGATCGCGGAACGATTCGATCTGCCGCTTGTGGGCCAGCAACTTCCGGGGGCGGTCCGGCTGGTGATTGGCATACCCGCCGTTGGCAAACTGGGCGATGTTCGCGCCGACCAGCCAGAGCTCTCCGTTCTCGATCCGGACGTAAGCCTCGCCGATCGTGGCCTTGCCATCCCGGATCGCCTTGATCTCCGAGCCGGTCAGCACCATACCCGCCTCGATGGTGTCCTCGATGAAGTACTCGTGATTGGCGCGGCGGTTCGAGGTGATCACCCGGTCCCCGCCCTGGCGCGCCGAAGCGGCCCGGTCAGCCGCTCGTTGGGTCGCCATCCTTGGCATCGTCGCCCCGTTCATCTCACATGGTCGCGTTGCCGGACCCGTCGCATTAGAGGAAAGCAGACAGCCGGGATCAGAACCCGGCCCATTCCTGCCAGTGTAGTATGGGTGTGCAGCCGCGACTGATGACTTCGTCGGCCAGGTCGGCGTGACATGGCCGTGGGACAGGGTCGGGACAGGATCCTCCGCCGGTTGACCCATCGGTTGGATTTCCCCTATCATTCGCGGGTTATGCCACTTTGGCATGCGATCAAGCACCGGGTGATCCGGGCGGGCAGACGCACCGCCCTGTGGATCCCCGGTCGGACGATGCGAACACATGGTCAGTCAGCGTGCGGAAGACAGGACGAGCGGTGAGCTCGTCAACGAGACGGTCGTCAATGTCGCCACCATGCTCCGGGACGAACTCGGCGCGCGGCGGAGCTACACGATCCGGTTCGACGAGTTTCCACTGGCGGATGACCTGGTTGCCTACCGCCTCAGCGGTGGCGTCAACCTGACCCGGTTGCGGGAGCAGGTGCTCGCGTCGGTCGATATCACCGGCGAGGCGCTCATGGAGTGTGTTCGCTGCCTGCGGAAGTACGAGCAGCCGTTCCGCGCGACCTTCGACGAGCCGTTCCGGCAGTCGGTGGACGTGCAGTCGGGCCACGAACTTCGCGGGAGCCGGCAGGTCGACCTCGACGAGGATGACGCCTTCGAGATCGACGAGCATCACCAGATCGACCTGCGTGAGGCGATCCGGCAGAACGTGTTGCTGGAACTGCCCATGCGGCCGGACTGCGGGGACGAGTGTCCCGGGCCCGACCTCCTGGCGGACAGCGACGGCATGGCGGATGACGACGCTCCAGCGGACGATCGCTTCGCGGCGCTTTCGGCTCTGCTGGAGACACGGGACGATCGAGGCAACTAGGCAGCAGCGGTTGCCGACCGCTTCGGCCAGACAGGAACGACCCGGTCCCTCGTCAGGGCGGACCGGACAACGAAGGCCCGATCAGCGGGCCAGAGGAGAGAGACGATGGGCGCCCTTCCCAAGCAGCGTATCAGCAGCCACCGCCGTGGCAATCGCCGCCGCGAGCAGTTCCTCAAGCTGCCGCAGATCGTGACCTGCACCCACTGCGGCGAGAACATGCGGTCGCACCACGTCTGCCCGAGCTGCGGTTTCTACCGCGGTCGTGCCGTGCTGCAGATCGAGCACTCCCACAACGAGCCCGCCAGCTAGAACAGTCCTCGAACGGGAAGCGTCACGAGCGGGCGCTTCCGTCGCGTCCCACCAACCAGCCCCAGCACCGGAGTACGGCCATGACCATCCCAGGACGTCACGCCGCGATTACGGGCTGGGGCATGGCTGTGCCCGAAGCCATCCTCTCAAACGCCGATCTCGAGCGCATGGTCGAGACATCGGACGAGTGGATCGTCTCGCGGACGGGTATCCGTGAGCGCCGGATCGCCGGCCCGGATGAATCATCGACCTCCCTCTCGCTCGCCGCGGCGCGAGAGGCGCTGGATCGCGCCGGGGTCTCGCCCACCGACATCGACCTGATCATCTGCAGCACCTGCACCGGCGACCAGCTCCTGGTCAGCCAGGCGTCGCTGCTCCAGGCCGAACTCGGCGGGACCGCCGGCGCCTTTGACCTTGGGGCGGCCTGCTCCGGCTTCGTCTATGCGCTGTCGGTCGCCAGCCAGTTCATCGAGAACGGCGCGGCCACACGGATCCTCGTCGTCGGCGTCGACACCCTCACCCGCTACATCGACTTCACCGATCGGTCGACCTGCGTGCTGTTCGGCGACGGGGCCGGCGCCGTGGTGCTGGAAGCGACGACGGCCGACCGCGGCCTGCTGGCGTCCGTGCTCGGTGCCGACGGCACCCGCTGGGACAGCCTCTATGTCCCCGGCTGGTCGTATCCCGCCGCGTCCCCCGATGCCGGCGTGAACGGCGCTGCCGCAGCTGGTGGGGAAGCGGAGTTCGCGGTCGCGACGATGGCCCCCGCCATCGCACCCGCCGCCGCGGCGATCGAGCAGCGTCCCGCGCTCGCCGCCAACCCGGCGATGCTGATGAATGGCGGCGAGGTCTTCAAGTTCGCCGTCAAGGTGCTCGCGGAGAGCGCCGCGCAGGTCGTCGAGAAGGCCGGTCTCAGCCTGGAAGACGTGGACGTGGTTGTCCCCCACCAGGCCAACGTCCGGATCATCGACGCCGCGTCACGGCGACTCGGTATCGCCATGGACCGCTTCGTCGTCAACGTCGATCGCTACGGCAACACGTCGGCCGCGTCCGTCCCGATGGCACTCTACGAGGCCGCGGAAGATGGACGGCTCAACGACGGCGACAATGTCGTCTGCGTCGGCTTCGGCGCCGGGCTGTCGTGGGCAGCCGTCGCGCTACGCTGGGGCGCCGGGCGCGAGCCGTCGAGCTGAACCGGCCCGCTGACAACCAGCATACGGAGGATTCTGTGACGACCCCGCAAGACGGCATCGCCGCCGGACGGACGGTCTGGCTGTTCCCTGGCCAGGGTTCGCAGCGTGTCGGGATGGCCGTGAGCCTCGCGGACGAGCCGGTAGCCCAGGCGATTCTTCAGGAAGCAGACGATGCACTTGGCTTCTCGCTTTCCGGCTTGATCGCGGACGGGCCGGCGACCGACCTCGAGCAGACCGCCAATCAGCAGCCCGCCATCCTCGCCGTCTCGATCGCATGGCACGCCGTGCTGCGGGATCGCGGACTACTACCCGAGGCAGACTTCGTGGCCGGGCACTCGCTGGGCGAGTACTCGGCGCTGGTTGCTGGTGGAGCGCTCGGACTGGCGGACGCTGTCCGGCTCGTCCGACGGCGCGGCCAACTGATGCAGCAGCATGGCGCCGGCGGGATGGCGGCGGTCCTCGGACTGGATCTGTCGAAGGTTGAGGAACTGGCCTCCACCGAGGGTGTCGAGGTCGCGAACATCAACGCGCCGGGACAGGTCGTCGTTTCTGGCGCTGACGATGCGATCGATCGCGTCGTCGCTGCGGCGAAGGGTCACGGCGCCAAGCGGGCGATCCGGCTCCCGGTCTCGGGTGCGTTCCACTCGTCGATGATGGCGCCCGTCGTCGACGAGCTCGGCCCGGAGATCGACGGCGTCACGATGAACGACCTCGCCGTCCCGCTGATCTCCAACGTGGATGCCAGCCCGATCGCTGCCGCTGACAAGCTGCGCCGGGAACTTCGCGATCAGATCTGTGCGCCCGTCCGGTGGGTCGATGTCATCGGTCGCCTGGCGACGGAGGGAGTGACCACCGGGTTCGAGGTGGGTCCCGGCAAGGTGCTCGCCGGCCTGGTCGGACGGATCTGCCCGGGGATCACCGTGACGGCTGCCGAAAGCCTCGTCGGGTAAGCTTCCGGGTCGCGACGAAGAAGCCGTGGACCGGCCCCTGCCCCGGACCGCCAACCTGGAGGAGCACCTGCCCGTGACAGAGACCACGAGACGAACCGCGATCGTGACCGGTGGCACGCGAGGCATCGGCCTCGCCATCTCCGCGCGCCTTGCCCGTGACGGCTACGACCTGCTGCTCACCTACCAGCGCGACACCGACGCAGCGGAAGCGGCCCGGACCGAGATCGCCGGCCATGGCGGCAAGGTCGAGATCATCGCCGCCGACATCGGGACCGCGGATGGTGCCGGCCAGATCATCGAGACGGCCCTGTCCAGCCTCGGCAAGATCGATGTGCTGGTCAATAACGCCGGCATCACCCGCGACGGCCTGGTCATGCGCATGTCCGAGGACGACTGGGACGCGGTCGTGGACACCAACCTCAAGGGCACGTTCCTGCTGAGCAAGGCCGTGCTGCGGCCGATGATGCGGGCCCGCTCGGGTCGCATCATCAACGTGACCTCGGTCGTGGGACAGGTCGGCAACGCTGGCCAGGCCAACTACGCCTCGGCCAAGGCAGGTCTGATCGGCCTGACGAAGTCCATGGCCAAGGAGGTCGGGTCGCGCAACATCACCGTCAATGCTGTCGCTCCCGGCTTCATCCAGACGCGGCTCACCGACGTCCTCAAGGACGAGCAGAAGGCCGCGGTGCTCGGCCAGACGCCACTGGGGCGATTCGGGCAGCCGGACGACGTCGCCGCGGCGATCGCCTTTCTGGCGTCCGAGGACGCCGGGTTCATCACCGGCCACACGCTGACGGTCGACGGCGGCCTGTACATGCCGTAGGGCCAGCCTTGGGGTCGCAGCCGGCCATCCGACCGGCTGCGACTCCGGGGCTTCATCCGATCGCGCTACAGCTCCCTGGCGACCGCCAGACGGCCGATCGCCAGGGCGGTGACGTCCTCGACCAAGGCAATCGGGAGATCGGGCACGCCGGTATCGGCGATCCCCTTCCGGGCGTGATAGCCACCGTACGTGCCGGCATAGGCGCCAGCCGCGCCGGCCAGTGCGGCAAAGGCAAGTCCGCCGGACTTCGCTCCGAGCCCGGATGCGACGAAGGCTCCGGCCAGTCCACCCGAGAGGATCCGGAACGACAGCGCCGGCTGAGCGATCCGGGGCGGGGTCACCGGCAACTTGTCGCCGACCATCTCCCCAAGCATCGACGCGATGCCGAGCTTGCTGGCGACGGGAGCGCGAAGTCCGTCCCAGATCGGGCCGCTACCCCGGGCGAGGCGCCCCGTTCGGGCAGCATCGGTGATCACGGCCGATGGCACCTGAGAGCGGAGACCGGCGGCGACGCCGATGGCGAACGAGCGGGTCAGGGTACGGACGATCAATCCGGGTGTATGAGGCATGTCTTCGGGTGCTCCGTTGGAGTGGCGACCGGGATGAATGGTCGCGGTTGAGGATCTGCCGTCCGGGGACGCACGAGCGTTGCCAGTCGCTCCGGCACGCCTTCCCGGGTCCGACTATTCTTGCCGTCATCAGGACCGGCTAATGGAGTCGCCCGGCCGGTGCAGCTCGACCCTCCGGGTCGCAACGAGGGATCGAATGTCCGAACCATTGTTTCGAAAGATCCTGATCGCCAATCGCGGGGAAATCGCTCTCCGGATCCTGCGGGCCTGCCGGGATCTCGGGATCCCGGCAGTCGTGGCCTACAGCTCAGTCGACCGCGACTCGCTCGCCGTCCGGCTGGCCGACGAAGCCGTTTGTATCGGGCCCGACGCGGTGTCCAGGTCGTACAACAACATCCCGGCAGTGGTCTCGGCTGCCCTGGTCACCGGGTGCGATGCCCTGCACCCAGGCTATGGCTTCCTGGCGGAGAACAGCGTGCTGGCCGAGGTCTGCCAGCAGGTCGGCGTTACCTTCATCGGCCCGACTTCGGAAGTCATCGAGAAAATGGGCAACAAGGCCGTCGCGCGGGACATGATGCGCGCCGCCGGGGTGCCTATGCTGCCGGGCACTGATGGACCGGTCGAGAATCTCGGAGCAGCCCGTCAGGCAGCGAAGAACGTTGGCTACCCCGTGATCATCAAGGCCGTTGCCGGTGGTGGCGGCCGGGGCATGCGCGTCGCCAATGATGATGTCGAACTCACCCGGCTCCTGCCGCTGGCCCAGTCCGAGGCTCTGGCGGCCTTCGGTGACAGTGCCTGCTACGTCGAGAAGTATCTCGCCAAGCCCCGACACGTCGAGGTCCAGGTGCTCGGGGATACGCACGGCAACGTCATCGCCGTCGGGGAACGCGATTGTTCGCTCCAGCGTCGGCATCAAAAAGTCGTCGAGGAGGCGCCCGCTCCGAACCTGAATCGGAAGGTGCGCGAGAACCTGCTGCGGACGGCAGTCCGGGGCGCCCGGTCGGTGGGGTACACCTCGGCTGGCACGCTCGAGTTCCTGCTGGACGAAGAAGGCAAGTTCTACTTCATGGAGATGAACACCCGGATCCAGGTCGAGCACCCAATTACCGAGGAGACGGCCGGGATCGACCTGGTGACCTGGCAGATTCGCATCGCGGCCGGGCAGAAGCTGGATGTCGACGCCAAGGCTCTCGAGCCGACCGGCCACAGCATCGAGTGCCGCATCACGGCGGAGGATGTCGCCAACGGCTTCCGGCCGTCTGCTGGCAAGGTGACGACGTGGGTCGCACCCGGCGGTCCCGGCGTCCGCGTCGATTCCCACCTGTTCAGCGGCTACACCGTGCCACCGAACTACGACAGTCTGCTGGCAAAGATCATCGTCCACGGCAAGGACCGGGACGAGGCGATCTCGCTGATGGACCGGGCCCTGCGTGAGACGGTCATCACCGGCATCGCCCACTCCACCCCGTTCCATCGCGCCGTGATGGCCGACGAGGCCTTCCGGAGGGGAGACGTCCACACCGGCTTCGTTCCCGAGCTCCTGGAACGCACACCGATCGTTGCCGAAGAGGACTTCTATCACGACCCAGTGATGTGACACGCCTGGCTGCCCCTATCGACCCGCACGCTACCCGACGACCAGGAAACGCCCCGTGGATTACGATCGTATTCGACAGCAACTGGCCCGCGGCACCATCGCCGGTCCGGACGCACCCGCGCCGACCGAGATTGCCGACGAGACGGACAGCGCTCCGCCCGCCGGTGAGCCAGACACGAAGCGCAAGCGGCGACGTGCCCAGCGTGCCGCCACCAGTGCCGACCATTCCAACCGGCACATCACCAGGCAGTTGGCGCTGCTCGCCCTGTTCGAGCTGGACGTCACCGACCACGATTACGAGGATGTCGTGCATCGCGTGATCACCGACCCGTTCCTCTCGGCCGGACGCCAGCTCGGCAATCTCGACGACGGCCGGCAGGACGCCGAGCTGGACCTGCCAGCCGACGCGCTCCGCGACATGGCGAATCTCGAGCGCGGCGTCCGCGACCTCGTCTACGGGGTGATCCGTTCGGCCCGTGAGATCGACGCGACGATCCTCGAGGTGGCACCGGCGTACCCGATCGACCGGATCGGGACGATCGACCGCAATGTCCTCCGGCTGGGGATCTACGAACTGGAGTACGTCCGGGACCAGCCGATCCCCGAGGTCGTCTCCGGCAACGTCGAGCTCGGCAAGCGCTTCGGCGGCGATACGACCGCGGCGTTCGTCAACGGAGTACTCCGCACCATCAGCGACCGCATCCCCGCCGACGAGCGCCCACCGGAGACTAGCGCGGAGCGCCGATCGCGCCAGACTCGGCCGGAACGGGACTGAATCAGGACGGCGTCCGGTCGCCAACGTGGTTGAGCCACGGGCCATCGGGTATCATCCCGCGAGCGTGTCGGCCTTTCGAAGCGTCCCAGCGACGCCCGGCAACCCCGCGGTGGTTCGCTCCGCGGTACGACTGGCACGACGTGGCCCCGCGATGGTCGCTGGTGGTCGCTGGCAATGTGGTTGAACCGGTGTGGCCCCTGGTCACATCGTCGAGGAGTGACCCGGTGGCATCCGTTTACGAGCGCGTCCAGAGCATCGTCGCCGAGCGACTTTCCGTCGATCCCGAGAAGGTGACGATGGAGGCCGAGTTCATTGGCGATCTCGACGCCGACAGCCTCGACCTCGTCGAAGTCATCATGGCCCTGGAGCAGGAGTTCGACCTCGAGATCAAGGACGATGAGGCCGAGAACATCCGCACGGTGGCCAACGCGGTAAACTTCATCGAGGAGCATCAGCAGGCCTAGGGCTCGTCCGACCCGTGTTGACTTCAGGGTTCGCGGGTCGCTTGCCTTCTGTCTGATCGTTCCGGCCCATCCTGAAGCCCGACCATGTGCCGCCATCCAGGGCACGACGCCGGGCGTCCGTCGCGCGTGACCCGTTTGCCGTCCATTGATTGGCGGGCGCGGGATACGCGGGCGGTAGGCTCCGACCGAGGATCAGACAATGGCTCGTGCCTTCCGTCCCCCCCGCTTCCGCATCCCCGTACCTTCGAAGATCCCGAGCCTTCGGGTCCCGCGCCTGCCGGATACATCGCAGCCGGACGTCTTCGAGGAGATGACGCTCGGCGAGCACCTTGATGAGCTCAAGCGGCGCATCGTCCGGATGGGTATCGCCATCGTCGGCGGACTCATTCTCGGCTTCCTCTTCGCCCGCCCCCTCCTCAGGCTCATCGCCGAAACGGCCAGCCAGGAGGGAACGCTCGACATTCGGAACCCGGCCGAGAGTCTGACGGTCACCTTTCAGGTGGCGCTCTACATCGCGATCTGCGTGACCTCTCCGGTTCTCCTCTTCCAGCTGATCGCTTTCCTCGCCCCTGGTCTTACCAATCGAGAGAAGCGCATCGTCTACACCTCGCTGCCGTTTGTCGCGCTGCTGTTCATCGGCGGTGCCTGCTATGCCTTCTTCTTCGCCATCCCGCAGGCGCTGAACTTCCTTCAGAATTTCGCCGATGACGTGTACGCAGGCACACCGGACGCCCGCGAGACGGTCAACTTCTACCTGACGATCATGGTCGGCCTCGGTCTCGCCTTCCAGCTCCCGCTGGTGATGTTCCTGCTGGCCAAACTCGGCATCTTCAGTCCGGAAAAGATGCGTAAATGGCGCAAGTACAGCTATCTCGTCATCATCATCATCTCGGCGATGATCACCCCGACGACCGACCCGGTGAACCTCGCCCTCGTTGCGTTGCCGCTGGTCATCCTCTATGAAGTCGGCATCATCCTGTCGCGCATCCTGGTGAGGGGCAACACGACCCGCGGTGCGGAAGCGGTTGCGGCCTGACCCGGACAGGACAGATACAGACAGAAACGGGCCGGGAGCTTATTCCCGGCCCGTTTCCCTTTTCACAGCCTTGGTCGCCCGAGGATTACCTCGTCGATGGCGTCAGCGACTGTCGCAGTTCGGCCTCACCCCTGGGCGGGACGGCGATCGTGCGCTCCTGCCGGTAGGTGACCATCCCCGGTCCGCCACCCTTGATCTTACGCACGTGCCGCCGGCGGGTCACGTCGACCTCGACCGTGCTGCTCCCGCGCGACCCGCTGTACCAGGCCGCCAGTTGCGCCGCCAGCTCCACCGTGCGCTCGTCCTCCTCCGGCATTGGCACGCGCCACTTGATGATGACGTGCGAACCAGGAACACCACGGGCATGGAGCCAGGTGTCATCCGCCCCGGCGACATCGAACGTGACGGTGTCATTCTGCCGCCCGCTTCGCCCGATGTAGATCGCGTGCCCCTCCGGGTCGTAGAGCGCCCGTGGCCGGCGGTCATCCTTGCCACTGCTCTTGCGGACGCTTGGCCGACCCTGCGCGGGCCGGACGCCAAACTGCTCGGCGACGCTGTCCCACTCCGCGCCGAGGGCCTCGATCTCGGCGAACCCGGACGCCTGCCGGACCATCGTGGCGATCTGATCGAGATAACCCAGCTGCGCCTGCGCGTTGGCGGCCAATTCAGGCAGTTGCCGCCCGGCTCCCTGCGCCTTGCGGTACTTCGAGAAGTACTCCGCCGCGTTGTCCTTCGCGGAAAGTTCGGGATTGAGGGCAATGGTCTGCCCATCAACGACCAGCTCCGTGTCGCCCGGCTTGATCTGCCAGAGGTAGGCGTAAATCAGCTCGCCCTGCTCCCGCAACCGGTCGGCCTCGACCGACTTAACCTCCTGCGCCTCGATCGACGCCAGCTTCGCATCGACGCGGTCGCGGGCCGCACCGATCGCGGAGAGCAGCCGCTCCCGTCGTTGCGCATGCGAGACCGGTGCGACCGGACCGCTTGAATCAGCAGCCTGAGCCGCGTCGGACATGGTTGCAGGGAACGACTCGTCTGCTTCGTCCGCGACATGGCGCAGCGGGACGGGACTGAAGGCGATCACCGCATCTTCCCGCCGGTAGATCGCCGGCTTCCACCCACCGAGTAGCAGCGGCTCATACAGGCCGCGCATCTCTTTCGCCAGCGTAGCGGGATCGATCGCGGGATCGCTGACGAGGACCGTGGCGTCACCTGTGGCCCGGTAGACCGCCTCGCGAGCGATCTGCGGGGAGACAGCCCGGAGCCGCGACACCAGGGTCCGGGCCAGTTCGTCCTTCGGTTTCGCGGACGCCAGTAGCTCAGTGACCGCTGGCGCCGTCAGCCGGCGCGGGTCAGGACGATCCATCGGAGGTGGTGGCGCGTAGGGCCTGCGTGGCATGATCGGCCGGACCCGGCTCATTGCCGGCGTCACATGCTTGGCGGCATCCATGATCACGCCATCATCGTCCAGCAGCAGGATGTTTGAGTGGCGGCCCATAATCTCGACCACGAGCTGGAGGTAGTGGATATCGTCGCGGTCCAGCTCGTCCAGGACATCTTCCTCGGCGCCGGCTGGCGTCTCGGGATCTTCGTCCACCCCGAGGGCGATCAGTTCACTGTCCGCTTCCGGGTCTGAGGCGGTTTCGCCCTTCTTCCGGCCCTTCGCGTTGAGGGGTGGTAGCCGCTTGGCTATACTCAGCCGAACCACCCGCTCCAGTGGCTCCTGCTCGACCCCGATCAGGATCGCCCCACGCACGTACTTCCGGAGCAGCAGGCCGAATGGCGTGATCAGCTCCGGGTCCAGCGACGGCACCACCGACGTGAAGTGCAGGCGGGCGTCGCTGGCGTCGGCCGACGCGACCAGCCAGCGCCGCTGGCCGGGCGTGTAGATCTCGGCGCCGAATGTCAGCCGGTCCATCAGCCCGATCTTCTGGATGCGACCATTGGTGGCCGCCGCGCCAATCTCATCGGCCAGGGCCGCCAGCGTCAGAACGTCGTACATGCTTCTTCCCTATCTCAACGCCAGTGGGCGTCCGGCCGGCCAAGAACCCGCCGCCGCCCCGGCCGATGCCGGAGTCACCACCTGATGTCCATGCCCGCGACCGTCAATGACCAGGCCGATGAGCTGATCGCCAGCCTGCGCTCCCGGCGCCGCGCCCACGTCTTCGTCATCAGTGGACCGTCTGGCGTCGGCAAGGACTCGGTGATCGAGCTGCTCCGTCCTCGCCTGCCGGATGTCCACTTCGCCGTCACCGCCACGACCCGCCCACGGCGTCCCGGCGAGATCGACGGCATCCACTATTACTTCCTCGAAC
The DNA here is from genome assembly GCA_035944555.1 of Thermomicrobiales bacterium. GTDB lineage: Bacteria > Chloroflexota > Chloroflexia > Thermomicrobiales > UBA6265 > CADCWK01. The sequence goes on along the minus strand of DASZAY010000009.1, from coordinate 152,830 downwards.
CGGACACGTTCGCCGAGCGTGAGGCGCAAGGGGAGTTCCTCGAGAGCGCCAACGTCTACGGGCTCCGGTACGGCGTCCCGAAATGGGGCATCCGTGAGGCGCTCGCCCGTAACCAGGACGTCATCGTCAAGGTCGATGTCCAGGGTGCCGCGACGATCCGGGCGATGGTCCCTGACGCGACGTTCATCTTCATCGCGCCCGAGACCCTGACCGCCCTGCTACACCGCCTCCGGTCGCGCAAGACTGACGACCCGGAAGCCCTGATGCGTCGGTTCAACACCGCCACCCAGGAACTCTCGGCCGCTGCCGACTTCGACTACGTGATCTTCAACGAGGACGATCAACTCGACCGCGCCCTCGCGGAGATCCACGCCGTCATCGTCGCCCGCCGCTGCCGGACCGAGCAGATCCCGATCCAGCTCTAGCTTCAGTCCGTACCCGAGTCAGTCCCGGCCCGCCGCCGCGGTACCGGCCAGTGGCTGAACGCCCCCGTTCTGGTCTTCTGCCTCGTCGGCGTGCTGCTCGACGCGGTAGAACGCGTCCTCCTCGCGCATCCGGTCGGTGTACAGGATGCCATCGAGGTGGTCGATCTCGTGCTGCAGGACGCGAGCGACCCACCCCTCGTGGCGGATCCGGAGCTCCCGGCCATCCAGCCCGAGTGCCCGGACGGTGACCTGGTCGGCACGTTCGACCTCACCCTGCCAGCCGGGGATGCTGAGGCAACCTTCCATGCCCACGACGGCACCACGGCTCCGGACGATCTCCGGGTTGATCAGCGTCAGGCTGATCTCCGGGTCGCCCTCCTCGATGTAGTCCTCCGGCAGGTGCACGATCACCAGCCGGCGGCTCACCCCGACCTGAGGCGCGGCCAGGCCGACCCCCTCTGCCTCCTCCAGCGTTTCCCACATGTCAGCCGCCAGCTTGCGGATCGAGTCGTCCACGCGCGTGATCTTCGTCGCCTTCTGCCGGAGGACCGGGTCGCCTTCCAACCGGATCTCGAGTCGTGTCATGGTGCGGTGTTCTTTCCCGTGATGTCATCCAGCGGTGCCTGGCACCGGTCGCGATGGTCAAGTATCGCTGACGGGTCAAGCCACGACCGCCTAGAGCATGCTCAGCGGGTCGACATCAACGGTCCACCCTGGCCGGTGCGGGAGGCGGGGCAGAAGCGCTTCAAGGTCCGGTGACCGCAGGACGATCTGCCACTGGTACTCGTCCCGGATCCGGGCCGCGAACGCGGGCGTCGGCCCGAGGATATCCGCGACGCCAACCTGGCCGTTGAGCCGGACATGCTGGACCAGGATATGGGCGTAGGTCTGGGCTTCGGCGGCGACCTTTGCCTCGTCGCGGTGGCGGTAGGCAAAGCGGATCAGCCGGGTGAACGGCGGGTAGAAGTTCTGATCACGGAAGATGATCTCCTCCTGATAGAACCGGTCGTAGTCATGTTCCGCGGCGGCCCTAACTGCGTAATGGTGCGGGGTATAGGTCTGGATGATGACGCGCCCGGCGCCACGCCGGCCAGCCCGACCAGCAACCTGCGTCAGGAGCTGGAACGTCCGCTCGGCCGACCGGAAGTCCGGGAGGTGGAGCATCGAGTCTGCGTTGATCACGCCGACCGTTGTCACCTTGGGCAGGTCGAGTCCCTTGGCGATCATCTGCGTGCCGACGACGATGTCGACGTTCCCCTCTTCAACGGCCCGGAGCATCGTTTCCGGCGCGCCCCGGAGCCGGGCCGTGTCCTGGTCCCAGCGCAGTAGCCGGGCACCGGGGAAGATTGCCGCGACTTCACTCTCGACCCGCTGCGTACCGGCCCCGAAATACGTCAGTCGTCCACCACAGACGGGGCAGGCCCGCGGCGGCCGCTCGCGGTAGTCGCAGCGGTGACAGATCAGCAGCGTCTTGTCCTGGTGATAGACCAGCGGGATGTCGCAGTGCGGGCATTGCAGTTGATGTCCGCCATCCTGGCAGAGAACGACCGTCGCCATCCCACGCCGGTTCAGGAGCAGCAGCGCCTGCTCCCCCCGCCCCATCGTGGCCTCGACCGTCTCCCGCAGGGACTCGCTCAGGATGCCAGTGTTGCCGCGGTGGAGTTCCAGGCGCATGTCGGCGATCTCGACCGCCGGGAGTTCCAGTGGTCCGGTGAGCGACGGGTCGCCGCCGGGGGGACGGACGCGAAAGTTCAGTGACAGGAGCCGGGCTTCACCGGTCTCCGCCCGGTGCGTCGTCTCGATGGCCGGCGTGGCGCTGCCAAGGACGACCGTCGCGCCGGTCACCTGGGCCAGCCGCTCGGCCAGTGCGCGGGCGTGGTAGCGCGGGTCGGTGTCCTGCTTGTAGGCCCCCTCATGCTCCTCGTCGAGCACGATCAGCCCGACATCCGGCATGGGAGCGAAAAGTGCCGACCTGGCCCCGACGACGACACGGATCCGCCCGTCCGCCAACGCTCGCCACGACGCCAGCCGTTCACCTGCAGGCAACGAGGAATGGAGCACGGCGACCCGGCCCGGGAAGCGACGCCGGAAGCGGCGCACAACCTGGGTTGCCAGGGTGATCTCTGGCACCAGCACGATCGCGCCACGGCCGTTCAGAAGGCACCAGTCCACGGCTCGTAAATAGATCTCGGTCTTGCCACTGCCCGTGACACCCCGGAGCAGGAAGGTCTGATGCTCGCGGGCCACCAGCGCGGCCTCGACCTCGGTCCAGACCGCCGCCTGGTCCGGGGTCAGGGGCGGGGTCGGGTCAGGCCGCTCGTCGGTCAGCCACGATGCCGGCAGCCGTGGGCGCTCCGCGACCTCGACCAACCCGAGATCGGCCAGGCGGCGCAGATGGGGCAGCGTCCAGCCGCCGTCGCGAAGAATCGGCGCGGCAGGAAGAAAGCGGTCCGCATCGCCGGCCAGGTCGGCCGATCGACCCGCGATTTCCTCCAGCAGGGCCCGCTGCGACTCGGACCGCAGGCCGGCCGACGACGCATCCACTCCCTCCGGCTCCACCGCCAGACGGACGTATCGGTCGGTCGGCTCGGTGCCCGTGTCGGTCGACTGCGATGGTTCGGCGGCAACGACACCCGACTGGAGAAGGTCGCCGAGGACGCTGGTGAGCTTCCGACCGGTCCGGCGCTGCAACTCCGGCAGCGGCACGGGACGGCCGTCCGCGAGGGCAGTCACGACCGCCCGCTGGGTCGGGGTCAGCGCATCGCCATTGACATCCGCTTTGGCCAGGCGATAGGCGACGACGGCGTCCTTGCCATAGCCCGGCGGCAGAAAGGGTTCAAGTGCGGAGAACGGCGCCGTGATGGTTTCCCGGGCCAGCCAGAGCGCTACCTCGATCCGGCGCCGGTCGATCGTTACCGGTGGCAGGACCGTTCCGAGGAGCGGGCGGACGTCGTAGGGTCCTGATGGCTGCCCGGCGTCCGTCGAGACGACGACCCCGCGGGCGTAGGACCGCCGGATCGGCGCCCAGACGACCCTCCCGACGGCAACGTCGTGCCCCAGCTCATCCGGGACCCGGTACGCCAGCAGGCCATGATCGCCGACGGTCCGGTCGACCCCGTCGACGGCCACGAGCACGGTCCTGGTTGCTGCATCTGAAGGGGAGGTCGTGGAAACGGGCTCGGCGGTGGTCATCCCCGAAAGTATAGGCGGGCCGGGATGGGCGTCTCCGGCTGGCCGCCATCATGGTGAACCAGCCCGATCAGGCGACGACCGTGCCGGTCGCGGAGCCAGTACTACGTCAGCAACTGGGGATCGCCGATCGCGCTCTTCGGTACTTCGAGCAGGCGCTCATTCCACGAGAACAGGGCCGGTGCCCCGCCGGTGTGAAGGAAGACGACGGAGTCGTTCGGTCGCAGCTCAGCGGTCTCGATGTGATGGATCAGGCCGGCCATCGCCTTTGCGGTGTAGGCGGGGTCGAGCAGGATTCCCTCGGACCGCGCCAGCACGCGGATGGCGTCCAGCGCCTCCGGCGTCGGCTTGCCGTAGCCCGGGCCAATGAACCCGTCATCGACCATAATCTCGCCGTGGTGGAACTTCATCCTCGTGTGGAGAAGTTCAGCCGTCTGGTTGGCCAGCCTAGCGATGTTGCGGGTCTGCTCCTGGGTGGTGCCGGAGACGGCGATACCCTGGACGAGGAACGACGCGCTGTAGGCCCGGACGCCAACCTCGATGCCCGCCTGGGTGCCCTGTGAGCCGGTCGCCAGGTACAGCCGCCGTGGCGATTCCCCGACCTCCTGGAGCTGGTTGAGGAGCTCCAGGACGAAGGCGGTATAGCCGGCTGCCCCGATCGGGACGCTGCCCCCGGTCGGGATCACGTAGGGGTGCTGGCCATCATCCCGGAGCTCGTCCACGACCGTCGCCATCGCCGCCGTCCGCGAGACCTGGTCGTCGACGATCCGGATCTCGGCCCCGAGCAGATGGTCCAGCAACAGGTTCCCGCTGATATCGTCACCATTGCGCCGGTCGAGGATCAGCAGGCTCTGGAGCCCGGCCCGGTTTGCCGCCGCGGCCGTCAGACGGGCGTGGTTACTCTGGGCGGCCCCCTCGGTGACCAGCACGGTCGCCCGCTGGGCCAATGCGTCGGCGACCAGGTATTCCAGCTTGCGTACCTTGTTCCCGCCAAGGGCCAGCCCGGTCAGGTCGTCGCGCTTGATGTAGATCCGGGGGGACCGGCCGCCGATCGCGCTCTCCAGGTTGGTCGCCCGCTGGAGCGGTGTCGGGCCGGAGATCAGGGGGAATCGTGCCAGGCGAGACAGGTGCATGGCTGTGCGTGCTCCCGTGAATGCGTAGGGGACCGCACGGCGGTCACCAGATGAACAAGGAAGGGGTCACGCTAGCACGGACGGCTCCGTGAGACAAACGTGTCTCGCGCTTTACAGTGACAGGGCGGCAACGGATACTGGACATTCGTCCGTCCGTTCACCCCACCGCCCGGCGAACGCGCCGTCCCCTTTCGTGCGCGGACCCAGCGGCGATCCGGAGGCTTCATCCATGGCCCAGGTCGCGACAAGGCAATCAATCGGTGCCGAGTTCCAGGAGCATTTCACCATCTCCCGGGAATGCTACGAGCGGGCGCAGACCCTGATCCCCGGCGGCATCACGCACGACAGCCGGCAGTTCCGCCCGTACCCAGTCACTGTCGAGCGCGCCGAAGGTGGCCACAAGTGGGCCGTAGACGGCGACGAGCTGATCGACTTCGCGATGGGCCATGGCGCGCTGATCCTTGGTCATGGCAATCCAATCGTCGGGCGTGCGATCCGCGAGCAGCTCGAGCTGGGCACGCACTTCGGCGCCGGGCACGACACCGAGGTCCGCTGGGCCGACCGGATCCGCAAGCTGATCCCCTCCGCCGAGCAGGTCCGCTTCACCATGTCGGGAACCGAGTCGACATTGCTGGCGCTGCGGCTGGCTCGCGCCGCCACAGGCCGGACCAAGATCGTCAAGTTCGCCGGCCACTTCCACGGCTGGAACGACTACATGCTCAAGGGCGAGCGCCATCTCCACGACGATCACGTGTCGGGCGTGCCCGAGGAGACGCTCTCGACGGTCGATGTCTTGCCGGCCGACATCACCGCCGTCCGCGAACGGCTGGCCCAGGGCGACGTCGCCGCCGTCATCATCGAGCCGAGTGGCGGTTCCTGGTCGATGGTGCCCCTCCCTGACGATGAGTTCCTCGGCCAGCTCCGCGCCGCGACTGCCGAGAGCGGAACACTGCTGATCTTCGACGAGGTCATCACCGGATTCCGCTGGTCGCCCGGCGGAGCGCAGGCGAAGTTCGGCGTGACGCCGGACCTGACGACGCTCGCCAAGATCGTCGCCGGTGGGATGCCGGGTGGTGCGGTCGCCGGCCGGCTGGAAGTCATGCAGTACCTGGCGACCAAGGACGACGCGGACTGGAACGCCAACCGCAAGGTCCGCCACATGGGGACGTACAACGCCAACCCGGTCTCGTCGGCCGCCGGCGTCGCCTGCCTGGACCTTGTCTCGGACCCGGAGGTACAGGCCTACTGCGATGACCTCGCCGCAAAGATCCGAACCGGGTTCAACCAGGTCACGCGGCGCCACGGCGTGCCCGGCTTCACCTGGGGCGAGTCGTCGTCGTTCCATGTCGCCCTTGGCGTCGAATGCGACAACACCGAGGACGATATCCGCCGTCCGACCGGCATCGACCTCTCCGGCGCCAAGTCGGGTGGCAAGGGCGGCACCGCGATCACCCTCAGCCAGGCGATGCTGCTGCAGGGCGTCGATCTGTTCGGCGGCGGCGGGTTGACCTGCGTCGCCCACACCGACGCTGACGTGGAGAAGACCATCGCCGCGTTCGATGTCGCCGTCAGCCGGATGACCGATGAGGGCATGTTCGACCGGTAGCTCAACAGACGAATCAAAAACCCGACGACCGGCCGCCCTCCCCGGCAGCCGGTCGTCCGTTTTCCTGCCCTGTTCCGCCCCCGATTGTCCGTCCGGCGTAACGCCACTCGCCACCAGAATCGGAGACAAGGAGAAGGGCGGGCACCGTCGATGGTGCTCGCCCTTCTCCTTGTTTGGTGCGTTTGCTTCGCTGGAGGCTAGTCCGCGGCCCGGTTCGCGCGGGCGGCGCGGGCCTCAGCCTCAGCCTCGGCCATGTCTTCCTCGTCGTAGTAGCCGTGCGGATCGAAGCGGTCGTCGCCCTTCGGTTCGCGAGCCTTCATCACGACATAGGTCGCGATCGAGAGGATAAGCGGGAGGCCGAGGGTGATCAGCCAGGTCTGGCCGATCGTCAGACCAAGCGGGTGATCGTAGTAGGCCGCGATGAACAGAAGCGAGACGTACAGGAGGGCGAAGACACCGATCGTGGTCCGGACCGGAGCCTGGCTGGCCGGCTCGGCGTACTCGACGCGCCGGAGGTTCCGACCACGATTGGTCTTGTCCAGGAACGGCGCCAGCGCCAGCGCGCCGAAGACGATACCCGGGAAGGCGAGACCGGCGACGAAGTTGTTGTCGATGATCCCGAACAGCTCGAACGGTGGCAGGATCCGGAGCAGACCGTAGATCCACATGAAGTACCACTCGGGCTTCACTTCACCCAGCGCCGTACCCGGAGGGCCGAAGGCCTCGACAGAGTGGATCGGAACGAAGGCCGAGAGCAGGAACAGCCCGCCGAGGCACATGAACATGAGGGCGGTGGCGAGAACAGCCTGCTGCGGGAAGAGCGGCACACCGAGGACGCGACCTGGCTCGGAGATCTTCTTGGCGTAAGTGGGCTGTGAGTGCTTGGTCTTGACCAGGATGATCAGGTGGGCCGCGATCGCCCCCATTAGGAGCAGCGGCAGCACGAAGACGTGAAGCGCATAGAGGCGACCCAGCGCACCGGCAGAGGGATACGTCGAGTCACCGAAGACGAGGGCGGCCAGCCAGTCGCCGATGAACGGGGTCGCCCGGGCGAGACCGACGCCGATGCTGGTCGCAGCGATTGAGTAGGCATCGAACGGCAGCGCGTAGCCGAAGAACGCGTTACCGATGGCAAGGACGAGGAGCACGACGCCGACGATCCAGTTCAGCTCTCGCGGCTTGCGATACGTTCCCTGGAAGAAGATGCGCATCGTGTGAAGCAGGATGGCGAAGATGAACAGGTGCGACGCCCAGTGGTGGACGTTGCGGATCAGCGCCAGGACCGTGTTCGCCTCGATGGCGAGGATACTGGCGTACGCCTGCGGGTACTGATAACCCTGCGCCGCAGTCTCGTCCGGGGTGCCCCCACGGACATACCCGACGATCGTGTCCGACGGGATATAGACGAAGGCCAGCAGGATGCCGGTGATGATCAGGATGATGAAGGCAAACGTCGAGATCTCACCGAAGAAGTATGAGTTGTGGACCGGGAACGCCTTGCGGCCATAGGACTTGTTGAGTCCGGTGATCCCGATCCGCTCATCGATCCAGTTCTTGTTCTCGCGCCGTGCGCGGGCCGTCCGGCGGGCCTCCTGCTTGAGATCCGCCATCACGTCGTCGAGGTTGCCAGGCTGGCCGCTTCGATGGCTGGCGGCACTCGCGGGGACGAACTGTCCCACCGGGCGCCCGGTGGACTCGCTCACCGCGACCTTGCCCGCTCGCTCAACCCGGTTGAAGACCCGTCGCAACATGGCTTTACGCTCCTGGGCCGATCGTGGCGCTGTACTCGGCGCTATCGAAGATCAGCTGTCCCTCTTCGTTCATCGCGAGGGCGATACTCGGCAGCGGCTTGTTGGCCGGGCCGTTGACGACGTTGCCAGTCTCCGGGTCGAACTGGCTGCCGTGGCAGAAGCAGTGGATCGTCCCGTTGACCAGTTCGCCATTGACCGGACAGCTCAGATGCGTGCAGATCTGGCTGTAGGCGCGGAAGTCTTCCGCAGTCCCGGTGTCTCCGACGCGAACGAGCTCGACCTGGTTCTGCTGCGTAGAGGTGGGCTTGCCAAGCGGGTAGGCGTGCGACCCGGAATTGACCGGGAACGACGCGACGTCGATCGGTGTCCGACCGTCCGGCCCGGCGACGATGTCGCCCTGGGCGACGACCTCCTGATACTGCGTCAACGACTGCACAGCGAGGATGGAGAAGCCGAATGCCGTACCGATGGCGGCGAGACTGCCACCCGCCGTCCACTGCAGGAAGCGACGACGCGAGGTCATCCGCTTCTGCTGCTCACGGGTGAGCGGGGTGATCTCACCCCGCTCCGGGATGACGATCCCGGCAGGGCTGTTGTCGACCGGATCGTGCTTGGGGGAACTCATGCGTGCGAACTCCTGCTGCCCTGGCCGTATGCCGAGGGCAGACACCGAACGATCAGTTGCTTACCAGGGGATGCCGTCCTCGCGCTCGTCGAAGCGGCCTTCCTCGCCGAGGAAGCCGATCTTGAAGCAGGCGAGGACGAGCGCGGCGAAGATGAAGCCCAGGCCAATTGAGATGCCAGTGATCTCGCGGCCCCAGTCGAAGACGACGGCAAGGGCGAAGACTACGGCACAGGCGGCGGTCGCGATGCTGAATGCCGCCAGCGCGACCGTCACGCCATCCGTCAGGCGAGCCGACTGGCGCCCGACGTGGACCCGTGCGCCATCCAGGAAGAACGAGAGCAGCCCGATCGCCGAGTACGTCGCCAGCGTCAGGGCCAGGCCGACCAGACCGATCTCGAAGGCATTGAGCTCGAGGATGAAGATCCAGTTGGCAGTGGTGTAATCGACGAAGTAGTGCTCGTCGCCGCCGCGGTAGTAGAAGAGGAAGATCGTCAGGGCCGTCAGCGCGATGGCTGAGGCAAGGCCGATCAATGGTCCGCGAGGTCCGTTATCCATCCCGATCTCCTGCCTCTGGCCGCTCGCTTTTCGGTACCTGTCGCCGGTCTCCATCGGGGCACGGTGAGCCGGCAAATATGGCGCGCTACCGATGGATCGTAGCACACACGCCCCGGTCCAACTGCCTTCCAGACACGCGAATGAGTCGCGCTTCACGTTGGGGGGACACGAAGCGTGATCCCGATCGCGTTACGTCAATTCGAGCTTGCAAGGAGGACGAATCGCAGCGTCATTCACGCCTTCCGTCCGATCCCCCAGAAGACTCAACCTGACGGCTGCTCCATTGCCGTCGCAGCCGCTGGTAGTCCTCGTCCGTATCGACATCGAATGGTTCCGGCTCGCCCGTCGCGACGGCGATGACCCGGTCCCGGTTGGCCCGGATCAGGTCCCGGGCCCCGGTATCGCCCTCCAGCCGCTCGATCTGCGCGAACAGGTCCCGGCCGATCACGACCGGGGGAGCGGGGATATCTCCGTACCGCGCCTGGATGATGGCGTCCGTGCGTCCGGTCGCCTGCCACGTCTCGACCATGCGATCGATCAGGGCCGCCGTTACGAGCGGCTGGTCCCCGAGCAGGATCAGCGCGGCACCAGTCGTCGCGGGGAGCGCCGCGACCCCTGCCCGCAGCGACGAGCTCTGCCCGCTGGCGTAGTCAGGATTCGTCACGGTGATCTGCCCGAAATCCCCTACCTGCCCGGCGATCGGTTCGGTGGCGTGACCAAGAACCAGGATCGTCCCGTCGACCCTGGACATCCCCGCGGTCCGGAGGACGTGATTGAGCAGTGGCTCACCGCCCAGCTCGAGCAGTTGCTTGGGACGGCCCAGCCGGGACGACGAGCCAGCCGCCAGCACGACCGCCCGGATCTCAGCCATGGATCCGTCCCGCCGCACTGGTCAGGCGCCCGCCGGATCGGCCGCGCCGGACGGCAATCATTTCGGCCATGATGGCGACCGCCATCTCCTCAGGGGTCTCGCCGCCGATATCCAGCCCGATCGGACCATGCACGCGAGCGATATCCACCTCGCTCACGCCTGCCTCGGCCAGGCGCCGACGGCGATCCTCGTTCGTCTTGCGCGAGCCGATCGCCCCGATATAACGCGCAGGCGTTCGTAACGCACCGACGATGGCCGGCTCGTCGAACTTGGGATCGTGGGTGAGGATCGCGATATCGGTCGTCGGCGTGACCACGATGTCGGCCAGCGCCTCCTCGGGCCAGGCGTGGACGATCCGGTCCACCTGGGGGAAACGCTCATCCGTCGCAAGGGCGGCCCGCGCGTCGGTGACGATCACCCGGTAGCCCATCTGCTTGCCGAGCGTCGCCAATGCCTGTGCGACGTGGACCGCCCCGAAGATCAGCAGCGTCGGCGCCTGCGGGAAGACCTCGATGAAGACGTCGCGCGTCTCCTGCCCCGCCGGCAGCGCGACCCGCGCCGACCGGAGTGCTTCAACCTGACGGCGGGCCGCATCGGCGGCCGCGTCGTCGAGTCCCGCGTCGCCGAGCGATCCGTACCGCTCCTCCACCTCTTCGCCAACGCCCAGCGATGGCAGCAGGACGAGCAGCTTCCGGCCCGCACCGTCGCCCGTCAGGATCGTCGCGGTGGCGGCGGGCCGATTGGCGCGGACCGCGGCGGCAAGCCGGTCGGGAATGGACATCGTGTCGTCGGTCATGCGCAAATCCCGGGAGAACTAGCCGTCGGGCCCTACAGGGGTTGGCGAGGGACGCCCCGCCCCGCTGCGATAGAGAGGGGCACCTGGAGGCAGGAGGGAAGATCGATCCTCCCGCTACCGCTTCGGTACCTCATGCGCCTTGCCGCGTGCCTGGCGGAGCGGTGGCTGGTCATCCAGCCGGCCGAGCAGCTGAGACAGCGCTTCCATGCTCTTCATGTTGTGAATCGGCAGGAAGTAGTCCGTATACGGCAGCGCCGCCTTCATCCCCCGGGTCAGGGGCTGGTAGCCCGGCGAACCCAGGAGGGGGTTCAGCCAGATCAACCGCCGGCAGGAGCGCTGGAGACGGGCCATCTCGTCGGCGAGGAGTTGCGGGTCGCCCCGGTCCCAGCCGTCCGAGATCACGATCACGGTCGCTCCGGAGCGGAGGACGCGCCGGCTCCAGCGGAAGTTGAAGTCCTTGATTGCCTCGCCGATCCGCGTCCCACCTGACCAGTCCTGCACCGACTTCGTCACTTCGGCGATGGCGCCGTCCACGTCGCGGGTGCGGAGCTCGCGGGTGATACGCGTCAGCCGCGTACTGAAGACGAAGACCTCGGTGTTGTCCAGGCCGTGCTCCAGCGCATGGACGAAGCGGAGCAGAAGGCGGCTGTAGCGATCCATCGACCCGCTGATATCGCAGATGAGGATCAGCGGCCGCATCCGCTCCTTGCGCTTGCGGTGACGCAGGTCGATGGGGATGCCCCCGTGGCGCAGCGCGTGACGTAACGTTCGGCGCTGGTCGACGACCATGCCGTTGTTCGCAGCGACGAGTCGACGGGTCAGCCGGCGACCCAGCTGCCAGGTCATCTGCGAGATGAACCGACGGGCCTCGGCAAGCTCTTCGTCCGTCAGCAGCGCGAAGTCCTTGGAGCGGAGCGACTCGTCGGCGCTGAACAGCATGACGTCGTCGGGAACGGAGTCGACCTCGCCTCCCATCCCGTCGGACTCGTCGCTGTCCACGACGACCGTCGACGGGGTCGACTTGGACTCGTCGCCTCCCTCGTCCGGCTCCTTGTCCTTGGGCGGACCCTCCTGGGAGCCGGGCGGCGGCGGTCCGTCGATCTCGATCGACCCGCCCTCATCATTCGCCAGCGTGCCCATCCCGAGCCGCTCCCAGAAGGTCGCGAACCGGTCGTCGAACAGCGGGAGCTGCTCCGGGCGCGTTACGGACGTCGTCCGCATCGCCTGGTAGACCTCGCGCCGCCGCCGGATGTCCACCGTGGCGACGGCCTCGATCATGTTCAGGACCTGCCCGGAGCCGACCGGGATGCCGACCATCCGGAGGTCCTCAGCAAACACGATCAGGTTGCCGAGGATTGCCGCCGGCCGGACCGAAGCAGGGTTGGGCCAGCCAGCCGTCAACTGGCTCGCCAGGCTACGGGCGCTCGATGGAGCCCCGCTCCCACCCGTTCCGTTGGTCCCGGACGAAGGGGTATCGCCGGGCATCACGCCGGCGACGCCGCGGACGACATCTTCACCAGTTCCTCGGCACGGCGTCCCCGGATCCGGTCGACGTCCTCCTGGTACTTCAGGATCACGCCGAGCGTGTCATCGACGACCTCGGGGGAGAGCGCCTCGGTGCCAAGGGCGAGGAGCGCCCGGCCCCAGTCCAGCGTCTCCGCCATGCCCGGCGGCTTGAACAGGTCACCCTCACGCAGACCCTGGGTGAACGCGCAGATCTGGCGGGCAAGCCGCTGCGGAACGTCCGGGAGCCGTGCGGCCAGGATCCGGAATTCCTTGTCGAAGGTCGGGAAGTCGATCCAGTAGTACAGGCAGCGCCGCTTGAGCGCGTCGTGGATCTCCCGGGTCCGGTTGGATGTCAGGATCACGATCGGGACGTGCTTGGCCCGGATCGTCCCCAGTTCCGGCACGGTGACCTGGAAATCGGACAGCAACTCGAGGAGGAAGGCTTCCAGCTCGGCGTCGGCGCGGTCCACTTCGTCGATCAGCAGGATCGGCGCGCGATCATGGGAGACATCAATCGCCTGGAGCAGCGGCCGCTTGAGCAGGAACTGATCGCCAAACAGGCTCTCCCGCGCAGCGGAAAGGTCGCCGCCGATCGCCTCCAGCGAGCGGAGGTAGAGCATCTGGCGGGCGTAGTCCCACTCATAGATGGCCGAGGCGGCGTCAAGCCCCTCGTAGCACTGGAGACGGATCAGCGGTGCGCCGAGGATCTCAGCCAGCGTCTTGGCGATCTCGGTCTTGCCGACGCCTGCCTCCCCCTCCAGGAGCAGTGGCTTCTGAAGTTTCAGGGTCAGGTAGAGCGTCGTCGCGAGGCCGTGATCAGTCACATAGCGCTTTTCAACCAGTGCCTGGACGAGATCGTCAACTCCGGCGAACGCGGTCACGGGATCGACGGCGACGGACTGACCGCCATCAGGTGGAGCTATGGTAGACATGCGTGCGGGGAACTCCCTGTGCGGCAAGCTCTGGTTGCAGGCGCCGACGGATGCGATGCGCGAAACGGACAAAGCCTAGCAGAATGCGCCTGTCAGCGAGCCGCTGATGACGCGATCACCACTGGCGGACGCCCCATGCGCGATCATTCCTTTGACGATCAGGTCCGGGGCAGGCTGGCGCGCTCGTCGTCATCGGGCTCGTCTTCACCGTTGGCGAGCGTGTCGAGAGCATCTCCGAGCTCGCGCTGGACGACCTCGAACAACGTCTGCAACGCGGCGAACCGCTGCTCGGGATCGCCATAGACGCCGTTGAGCTCGCCGTCCGGGTCGACGGCAAGAGCGACCTCGGCTTCACCATCCTCCAGTGAATGGAGGGTTACGCGAATCTCGGCGATGGGTTGAGCAGAGCGAGGGGTATCTGGAATTGTCATGCCTCGCACGATAGCCGATCCCGTGCCAACGCATCCGACCTATCCGTTCCCCTGCTCCCGCCCCGGCTCCCGTTACGGATGACTACCGCTCTCACCCGCCTCGCGGAGCTGGTCCTCCAGATTGAACACCTCGATCAGCGTCGTGGCCGCCTGGTCCGGCCGTCCCTCCAGCCCGACGAAGTAGCGCGACATCTCCGCTTCCCAGCGGGCCGCCACCTGCGACGCTGCCAGGTAAGCCTGGGCGGCGGGATCGTCATCCGTCTCGTAGTAGCCGATCAGACGCCCGCCCGGCGCAAGGAACAGCGAGTAGTTGCGCCGGCCTGCGGCGGCGATCTCAGCCAGCATCTCCGGCAAGACTGGCGAATGCCGGGCAACGTACTCCTCGACGCGGTCGGGATGGATCCGGAGTTCGAAGCAGACGCGTGCCATATGTCCCCTCCATTCTGTTTCCGCACGATGACCGTTGGAAGGCCCCGACTGGCGTTTCGGCCTGCTACACTCGTCGCGCTCGACGCACACCTGCCGGGGTGGCGAAATGGCAGACGCAGCGCACTCAAAATGCGCCGGGGAGACCCGTGCGGGTTCGAATCCCGCTCCCGGTACCACCAGCCTCACTGGACCATCCTGTATGTGGAAGGTCCTGCCCGCCGCCATCGTAGTCAGCGGGTAGACTGTCCGGCATGTACACCCCATCCGAGAACCGCTACGACACCATGGCTTACCGACGCTGCGGCACGTCCGGGTTGCGCCTTCCGGCGCTTTCCCTCGGCCTGTGGCACAACTTCGGAGGCACCTCCAGCTACGAGAACATGCGCGAGCTGGTCCAGACCGCCTTTGACCACGGCATCACCCACTTCGACCTGGCCAACAACTATGGTCCTCCCCCCGGCTCGGCTGAGGAAGCGTTCGGACGGATCCTGAAGCAGGATCTCGCCCCGTTCCGCGACGAGCTCATCATCTCGACCAAGGCCGGCTACGGGATGTGGGACGGGCCGTACGGCGACGGTGGCTCGCGCAAGTACCTGCTCGCCAGCCTGGACGCTTCGCTGGCGCGGCTCGGCCTGCCCTACGTCGACGTCTTCTACCACCACCGCCCCGACCCCGAGACGCCGCTGGAGGAAACGGCGCTCGCGCTGGATCAGGCTGTCCGCTCCGGGCGCGCGCTGTACGCCGGGATCTCCAACTACCCGGCCGACCTCGCCCGCGAGATGGCTGGCGTGATGCGGTCGCTCGGCACGCCCTGCCTGATTCACCAGCCGTCCTACAACATCTTCCGCCGGGAGCCGGAGACGTCCGGGCTGTTCCGTGTCCTGGCTGAGGAAGGGATCGGCTCGATCGTCTTCTCGCCGCTGGCCCAGGGGCTGCTCACGGCCCGGTACGCCAACGGTGTCCCGGAGGATTCCCGGGCGGCGTCCGACAGCCCGTTCCTCCAGAAGTCGGCGGTGGACGAGAAGACGCAGGGGCGTATCACTGAGCTGTCCCGCGTCGCCGAGGCCCGCGGCCAGACGCTTGCCCAGCTCGCTCTCGCCTGGGTGCTGCGACCGCAGGAGGAGATCAGCCTCGCGCACGGTTCTACGCGGACCGTGCAGGTCACGACGGCGCTGGTTGGCGCATCCCGGTCCAGCCAGATCATCGACAACGTCGGCGCCCTTGCCGCGGGGCCACTGACCCCAGATGAGCTGACCGAGATTGATCGCATCACCGCGAGCTGATCGCCTGTGACGGGGTTTCTGGCATATCCGGCAGGAGCCCTGTCTACGGATCGCGAGGTGGCTCAGCGCCTCCCCAGGCCGAACGCGACGATCGCGAGGGCTTCGCGAACTACGTAGCCAAACTCTTGGCCGCCAGCGATCGGGCTGTCCGTCGCGGCGGTCGCGAAGGCCGTCAGGCCCAGCCTGGCGGCCATCACCTTGAGCCGGAGCAGGTGAAAGCCGTCCGACACGATGAGGATACGATCCAGGCCGCGCGCCTCGGTGATGTCCCTGACTCCGACCATGCTCTGCCAGGAGTCCCGGCCCTCGTTCTCCAGGACGATGGCGTCCTCAGGGATGCCCGCCTCGACGAGGTACATCTGGCTCGACTCGGCCTCGGTATAGGTGTCGCCCGGCTGACCGCCCCCGGTCACGATGATCGTCGGCGCAATACCGTCACGGTAGAGCACCAGCGCCCGCTCGAGGCGTGCGCGTAGCACCGCCTGAGGGACGCCGTTGTACTGAGTCGTCCCAAGGACGACGATCGCGTCGACCGCCCGTGTCTGATCCATCCGGGCCTGCACGTAGATTGCGCCGATGAGCGCCAGGCCGAGGACCGGCGGCGCGAGCAGCAACAGGATCAGCACGGAGATCACCCACTTTCGCCAGCGTGGCGGTCGCCCGGTCGCCCGGTTCGATCGGTCCTGGTCGTCGCCCGCGACGGGAAAACGAGCGGTGTCCCGTCCACCGTCGCGTGGCGGGTGCTCCTGAGGTCGAGGCGCGAGGGTCGAAGGCGAGTCGACGGAAGGATGTGGCATCGCCGGATGATGCCACCCGGCCCGACTGGACGCCAACCACCCACCGCGCAAGGTTGGCGTGCCCGACGGGTCTCCGAACCTACCCACCTTGAGGGAGGACATCTTGCCCAACTGGCGCTTCTGGAAGAACCGTCCCGGAGACAACCACGCAGGCTCGGGATCAGGCGATGACGCGGACAATCACGCACCCGCCGGAGAGGACCAGCCGCGGACTGCCGTGCCCGGGACACCTCATCCCGCCCGGCAACCTGGGTCGGCGCTATCCCCCGAGCGGCGCGCGCGGCGGATCGCCGATCTCGAGCACCGCCGTGACGGGTTGCTCTACGACATCGAGCAAGGCGAGCTGGCCGCTTCATCAGACAATCCCTGGGCCGAGCGCATCGCTTTGCTCCGCGAGTCACTGGAGACGATAGCGGCCGACCGGGAGCGCCTCGAAACACTGGCACCGGAACCGACGTGGGCTGTCCCGGACATTCCCGTCACGAACATCCAGGTGACCACCGGCGAGCCGGCATCCGTCGCCTTCAACATCGACGGGTCGACCTTCCGGTTCGCCGAGGTCACCGACTGGGACAACCGTGGCGGGATGATCGTTCGCGGCGACTTGCGGCCGGTGTCCGGCGACGCTCGCAGCCTCCCGTTACCCAACGAGCCTGCCCTTGCCAACCGGTACCTCCCGGCGCTGATCGACGCGCTCGCGGTCTTCGCTGTCGCGTTGCGCGATGCGGCACTGGACGGCAAGTCGTCATCAAACGACAACACGCTGCGCGATGTGATCCACGAAGATACCGAGACGGGCGGCTGGCGAAACGTCCACGGGACCAATCCGATCCAGGTCCAGCGGAGCTACGAGCGCCAGGCTCTCCGCGCGGAACGTGACCGGATCGAAGCGGAGATCGCCGCCGAAGAGGAGCAGCGCCGGACCCTGGTCGATCGCCTGCCGATCGCCCGTAAGCGCCTCGCCGGAGTCCTCGAGGACCTGGACCGGCTGGGAGCCGGCTCCGCGGGATAGCTTCCCGACCCGGCATTCCCTTCTGCGTTACTGATACAGACAGGACAACCCAGATGACCGAACGGGCCGACCTGACCGCCAGCGATGCCGCCGAGCGCGTCCGAACCCTCAGCTTCACCGGCACCTACAACTTCCGCGACATCGGCGGGTACGGGACGACCCTGGGCGACGTCATTCGCTGGGGACAGGTGTTCCGGTCGGACAGCCCCCACCAGCTGACCGACGAGGACATGCAGCAGCTCCGCCCGCTCGGGGTCCGGACGATCATCGACCTCCGATCTGAGAAGGAGCGGCTGGCGACGGGCAACGGCCTGATCCACGACGAGCCGGGAATGCGGGTCGAGCACATCCCATTCGGCAGGATCGGCGAGGAGACCGACCCGGAGTGGGCGCGGCTTACCCTCTCTTCGCTCTACACCAGCATCGTCCGCGAGGCCGGGTCATCGATCGTGCGGACCCTGACGACGATCGCCCGGACCGATGACCCGGTCGTCGTTCACTGCGCCGCTGGCAAGGACCGGACCGGGGTTTCCATCGCCCTGCTGCTCCGGCTGCTCGGCGTCGACGACGCGACGGTCATCGAGGACTACCTGATCACGGCCACCAACTACGAGCAACTCCTTCCCCGCCTCCCCGAGGAGAGCCGCAAGCGGCTGCAGGAATTCCCCCAGGAACTGATCCGGGTGGATGCCGCCGTGATGACGGCGACCCTCGCGATCATCGACGACGACTTCGGCTCGACCGAGGCCTATCTCGTCGCCCATGGTGCCCAGCCGGGCGACCTGTCACGCCTTCGGACCCGCCTCCTCACCCGCGCCTGATCAGGACGGGCCAGGCGGGTCCGGGCAGGGGTGGCGTGGTAGCCTTGCCTCCCATTCCCGCCGGCCCCGGCGCGCCCTCGTTCCCCGCTCCGGCGCCCGGCCAACGTCAGGATCCCCAAGCCGTGAGCGCCACCACGACGCCCGAAACCGAGCCGATCGCTCACGCCACTCCCTCCCGTACCCATGCCATGCCCATCGTCGCCATCGCGAATCAAAAGGGTGGCGTGGGCAAGACGACGACGACTGTCGCGACGGCGGTCATCCTCGCCAGCCGGGGTGCCCGGGTGCTGCTGATCGATCTCGATCCGCAGGGCAATGCGACCTCGTCGCTGGGGATCGACAAGGGGTCACTCGTCCGCACCACCTACGACTTGCTCATCGGCCGGGCCCGCGCGACCGACGCTGCCCGCCCGACAGGTCGCGACAGGCTGGATATCGTCGCGACCAACTCCAACCTGGCTGCCGCCGAGATCGAACTGGTCGACATGGACGATCGCGAGCGCCAGCTCGAGCGGTCGCTGGCCGGCGCGGCGGACCGGTACGACCTCGTCCTCATCGACTGCCCGCCGTCGCTCGGGCTGCTGACGGTCAACGCGTTCACGGCGGCCGGCTCGATCGTGGTCCCGATCCAGTGCGAGTTCCTGCCCCTGGAGGGATTGACCCAGCTCCAGCGGACGATCACTCAGGTCCGGCAGCATCTCAATCCCGGCCTCACGATCGCCGGCGTTCTGATGACGATGTACGACGCACGCACCCGGCTCTCGGCCCAGGTCGTCGAGGAAGTCCGCCGGTTCTATCCGAAGGAACTGTTCGGCACCGTCATCCCGCGCACGATCCGCATGGCCGAGGCGCCCTCGTACGGCTTGTCCATCGCCGAATACGACCCCCGCTCGAACGGGGCGACGGCGTACCAGAAGCTGGTCGACGAACTGGCCAGCCGGATCGGCCTCGCGCTGCATCCGGCATAGGCAGGGTCACACGGCTCCCGTCGCACAATGTCGTGCAAACCACCGGGTTGCCGGTCGCTGGTATCATTTACGGATCAGTTTTCTTCCCGCACAGGCTGCGACGCCTGATTCGAGTGACGACGCGCAGTCATTCACCCACTGGCCCGGACGCGGGTCGGTGATTTGGCATAACCGGCACCATCCCCCAACGGGGACCACGGAGGCGCGACGTGACGGCAACCACCACCCGAACGGATCATCACACCCTCATCGACGGCCAGGGGCCGTCTGACGGCCCGCGCGACCGGGCCACCATTTCCGCCGGCCAGATGGCCTCGGCCGGCATGCGCGAGGACAAGTTCAGCGGACTCGGGCTGACCTTCGACGATGTCCTGCTGCTACCCCGCCACGCCGACATCCTGCCGCAGGAGGTCGACACCCGGACCCGTCTCGTCGGGGACATCGAGCTCGCCATCCCGATCCTCTCGGCGGCGATGGACACCGTCACGGAAGCCCGCATGGCAATCGCCCTCGCCCGCGAGGGCGGCCTGGGCATCATTCACCGCAACCTGACGCCAGAGGACCAGGTCGCCGAAGTCGACAAGGTCAAGCGCAGCGAGTCCGGCATGATCGTCGAGCCCGTCACGCTCGGGCCCGACCAGCCGGTCTCCGACGCCCTCGCGGTCATGGAGCGCTACCACATCTCCGGCGTGCCGATCACCGAGCCGGACGGTCGCCTCGTCGGCATCCTGACCAACCGCGACCTCCGCTTCATCCAGAGTGTCGACGGGCCGATCCGCGAGGTGATGACCAGCGAGAACCTGGTCACCGCGCCGACCGGGACGACACTCGAGCAGGCCAGCGACATCCTCCACCGGCACAAGGTCGAGAAGCTGCTGATCGTGGACGACCGGATGCACCTGACCGGCTTGATCACTGTCAAGGACATCCAGAAGAAGATCCAGTTCCCCAACGCGACCAAGGACAGCCGCGGTCGGCTCCGCGTCGGGGCGGGGATCGGCGTGGGTCCGGACGGCGAGGAGCGGGCGATCGCGCTCGAAGCCGCCGGGGTCGACGTCCTCGTCCTCGACATCGCCCACGGCGACTCGCAGGGCGTCGTGGATCAGCTCCGGCTGCTGCGCCGCAAGGTGAACATCCCGATCATCGCCGGCAACGTCGCGACCGGCGACGGCGCCCGCACCCTGATCGACGCCGGTGCCGATGCCATCAAGGTCGGCGTCGGGCCCGGGAGCATCTGCACCACCCGGATCGTCGCCGGCACGGGTGTCCCGCAGATCAGCGCCATCCATAACGCCGCCCAGGTCGCCCAGCGCTTCGGCATCCCGGTGATCGGTGACGGTGGCATCCAGTACTCGGGAGATATCGCCAAGGCGATCGCGGCCGGCGCGGATGTCGTCATGCTCGGGTCGCTGCTGGCCGGCGTCGATGAGAGCCCGGGCGAGGTCGTCCTCTACCAGGGCGAGCGGTACAAGGAGTACCGCGGCATGGGCTCACTTGGGGCCATGCGCGGCCGGTCGTTCTCCAAGGACCGGTACGGCCAGAAGAGCGTCACCGCCGTCCAGAAGCTGGTCCCCGAAGGCATCGAGGGACGCGTCGCCTACAAGGGCTCGATCTCCAACCTGATCTATCAGCTGATCGGGGGCCTGCGCTCGGCCATGTTCTACGCCGGCGCCCATGACATCGGCTCGATGAAGCGGGACACCCAGTTCGTCCAGATCACCTCGGCCGGACTCCGCGAGAGCCACCCTCACGACGTCCACATCACCAAGGAATCCCCCAACTACCGCTCCGGCGGGATGTAGGAGCCAATCCGCCCGTTTCCAGAGCCCGTCCCGCGATCCGGGGCGGGCTCTCCTCGTCTCGGGCCACGCACCAGATCGACGGCGATCGAAGAGGAGGGCACGATGAAGCTGCTACTCGCGTCCGCGGGGATCAAGAACCGGAGTATCCACGAGGCGCTGGTCGAACTCCTCGGGAAGCCCGTCTCCGAGGCGAGCGCCCTGTGTATCCCGACGGCTTCCTATGGGCAGGGGCTGCCGGGTCCCGGGAGGGCGTGGAACTTCACGGCCGGACAGGAACCCGAGTGTCCCATGGTGGAGCTGGGCTGGAAGTCGATGGGCACGCTGGAGCTTTCCGTCCTGCCCAGTCTTGGCGAGGACGCCTGGGTCCCGCTGGTCCGCGAGACCGACGCGATTCTCGTCAACGGTGGTGATCCGCTCTTCCTCGCCTACTGGATGCGGGCGTCCGGATTCGCGACGGTGCTGCCAACCCTGCCTGGCGTCTATGTAAGCCTGAGCGCCGGCAGCATGGTGATGACGCCGGACATCGGGGAGGAGTTCGCCGAGTGGCGATCGCCCACCGGCGGCGACGAGCCACTGGGATTGGTCGACTTCTCCATCTTCCCGCACCTGGAGCACAAGGACCTGCCCTGGAACACGATGGCCAACGCCGAGAAGTGGGCCAGCAAGCTCGCCGGTCCCGCCTACGCGATCGACGACGAGAGCGCCATCAAGGTCACGGACGGAGGAATCGAGGTCATCTCCGAGGGTAGGTGGCACCGGCTCGACCGCTGACCGGGACCGCTGCGGCGCAATCGTTCTCACCACCCCGGTTGCGGCTCCCCTGCCCCGTTGCTAAGGTGCCGGGACGCGAACAGCGCCCGGTCAGCTCCGCCACTGATGGTGAAAGCTCCGCGTGCGCCAGAGGCAGAGGAGCCAAGCACCGTGTCCGCCGACCTGGAATCTCCCAATCCCAGCGACGCTCATCCCTTCCTGGCCAACGTCCCGACCCCTTGGCAGACCGATGACCCGTCCGGGGTGCGGATCCTGGACGTCAAGGTCATCCTGACCGCGCCGGACGGGATCCGGCTGGTGATCGTCAAGGTCGAGACGACCGAGCCCGGTCTGTACGGGCTGGGCTGTGCGACCTTCACCCAGCGGCCCCTGGTCGTGAAGACCGCCATCGAGGAGTACCTCCGCCCCTTCGTCCTCGGTCGCGATGTCGACGACATCGAGGACATCTGGCAGACGGCGTTCGTCTCGTCGTACTGGCGCGGCGGACCGGTCCTGCACAATGCCATGTCGGGAATCGACCAGGCGCTCTGGGACATCAAGGGCAAGCGGGCCAGCATGCCCGTCTACCAGCTGATGGGCGGCAAGGTCCGCAAAGCGGCGCCCTGCTACGCCCACGCCAGCGGGTACTCGTTCGAGGAAGTCACCGAGAGCGCCCGCGAGTTGATGGCGCAGGGCTTCCGGCATGTCCGGGCACAGGTCGCGATCGAGGGGATGTCGACGTACGGCGCCGCCAAGCCCCGCGACGGCGCTCCGCGGACCGCCTACCACCTGCGGCCAGAGCAGGAGCCCTGGGAGCCGACCCCGTACTGCCGGACCGTCCCGCGCCTGTTCGAGCACCTGCGCCGCGAGCTCGGGGACGAGGTCGAGCTGCTGCACGACATCCACGAGCGCGTCCCGCCGATCCAGGCGATCGGGCTAGCCAGAGACCTGGAGCCGTACAACCTGTTCTTCCTCGAAGATCCCTTCGCCCCGGAGAACAACGGCTATTTCCCGATGCTCCGGCAGCAGACCAGCGTCCCCATCGCCATGGGCGAGCTGTACGTCAACGTCAATGAGTACATCGATCTGATCAAGGACCGGATGATCGACTTCATCCGGTGCCACATCTCGGATATCGGTGGCCTGACTCCGGCCCGCAAGCTCGCGGCGTTCTGCGAGTTCTTCGGCGTCCGGACGGCCTGGCACGGGCCGGGTGACACGTCGCCGGTCGGGCACGCCGCCAATCTCCAGCTGGACCTCGTCGCGCCGAACTTCGGCATCCAGGAACTCGCCGTCTTCCACGAGCGGACGATGGCGGTCTTCCCGGGATGCCCGGAGGTCCGTGACGGCATGCTTTGGTCGAACGAGCGCCCGGGCCTGGGCATCGATATCGATGAGGCCGAGGCGGCGAAGTACCCATTCCCCGACCACGTGCTCAACGGCGCCTGGCCACCGGTTCGCCGGCTGGACGGCACGGTTATCACCCCGTAAAACCCCTTCGACGTACGCCAGAAATACCATAGGACGCCGGCACAGGTCCGGCTCCGCCAGGAGGCCAGTCAACCATGCGACTCGCGGAAGTCCTGCCCCCGACACCGAACCATCTCTGGACGATGGCCAACCAGCTCGGCGTCGAGTACGCCGTCTCGTCGGTCCCCGGCTACCGGCGCGACGAGCCGTCCGCCCGGCCGTCCCTGGAGGCGATGCTCGAGCGCAAGCAGCGCTTCGCGGACCATGGAATCAAGCTGGAGGTCCTCGAGACCGCATTCCCGATGCTGACCACCGCGAAGTGGCAGACCGAGGGGGCCGACGTCCAGCGCCAGATCGACGAAGCACTCGACCTGATCCGGATCATGGGCGAGGCTGACGTTCGGGTCGCCTGCTGGAACTGGATGGCCGTCTTCAACTGGACTCGGACGGCGCTGGCTCAGCCCACGCGGGGCGGGGCGGTCGTCACCGCGTACAACCACGCCGAGATGGGCAAGGAGGCCGACGCCCCGGAGGCGCCGATCGCCGAGAGCCAGCTCTGGGAAGGGCTCCATCACTTCATGGAGCAGGCGGTCCCCGTCGCCGAGGCAGCGGGGGTCACGCTAGCGCTCCACCCGGATGACCCGCCCATCTCCCCGATCCGCGGCGTGGGCCGGATCCTGACGTCGCCGGACAACCTCCAGCGGGCGATCGACCTCGTTCCCAGCCCGATCAACGGCCTGACGTTCTGCCAGGGCACGATCGCGACGATGGGGGCCGACGTCCCGGCCGAGATCCGGCGCTTCGGCGGACAGGGCAAGGTCGGCTTCGTCCACTTCCGCGACGTCCGCGGTACCCCGGACGACTTCGCCGAGACGTTCCACGACGATGGCCAGACCGACATGGCGGCCGCGATGGAAGCCTGGTACGAGGTCGGCTACGACGGCACCTGCCGCCCCGACCACGTCCCGACGATGGCGGGCGAGGAGCTCCGGGAGCCGGGCTACGACCACCAGGGCCGCCTCTACGCCATCGGCTACGTCCGTGGCCTGATGCAGGCGACCGCTCGCCGCTACGCCACGGCGGGCGTCGCCTGATGCGGGTCCTGGTGACGGGGGCGGCGGGCCGCATCGGCCAGTACACGGCTGCGGAGTTGCTGGCGCACGGCCACGAGGTCGTCGGTACGGACCTCCGCCGTGCCCCGCTCTACCGCGACCTGCCGGAGGACGCGCTCGCCGGCATGGTCTGGCGGGAGAGCGACGCCGCCGACGTCGCGGCGGTGACGTGGGCCATGCGTGACTGTGACGCGGTCGTTCACATGGGAGCGATCCCGGCGCCGCGGACCAATCCGGACCACGTTGTCTGGCGCAACAACGTCATGGGGGTGTGGTCGGTCTTCCAGGCTGCTGAGACGGTCGGCATTACTCGGGTAGTGCAGGCCAGCAGCGTCTCGGCCTACGGGCCAGCGTGGTCGGATATTCCCCGGCCGATGCGGTACGTCCCGGCCGACGAAGCCCACCCGATGGAGAACGCCGACCCCTACGGACTGTCCAAGGAGGTCGCCGAGCTGGTCGGGGCGACCTTTAATCGCCGGACCGGGATGCAGGTCGTCTCGATGCGCTACAGCTGGGTCGGTTCGCCGTCGGAAATCGGGACCCGCCGCCCCTCGACCGACGAGGAGCTGCGCGGCAACGGGAAGAACCTCTGGGCCGGCGTCGATGCCCGTGATGCTGCCCGTGCCAACCGGATGGCGCTCGAGACCGAAGACGTTGGTTGCGTCGCTCTGAATATCACCGGCCGCGATAACGTCACCGACCTGCCGACGATGGACCTGATCCGCCGGTACCTGCCGGATATCGAGATCCGCCGAGAGATCTCGGGTTTCCGGACTGCCTTCGACATCTCGGCTGCCCGCGAGGCGATCGGCTGGGAGCCGATCCACCATTGGCACCCGGACGAGTAGCAGGGCGCAACATACGGCAAACAGAACGGCCCCGGCGTTTCTCGCCGGGGCCGTTCTGCTACGCCTGGCCGCGATCTACCAGTTGGTTTTCTGGCCGTCCCGGCGGTACCAGTGGGGCGCGTTCCACATCTCGAACGGGTTGTCGGCGACCGCGTCCTCGTTGAACTCGACCCCGAGCCCTGGACCGGTCGGTAGCGGGAAGACCGTCCCGTCCAGCTCCATCAGCTTCGGGAACAGCTCCCGGTTGTACCCCGCCTGCAACCCGTGCTGCAGTTCGAGCTGGGCGAAGTTGCTCGTCGCGATCCCGAAGTGGACGGAGGCTGCCGTCGTCACGGGACCCAGGGGATTGTGCGGCATGACGTCGATGTACCTCGTCTCGCACCACCCGGCGACCTTGCGGGCCTCCGACAGGCCACCGACGTTGGAGATATCGATCCGGGCGAAGTTGAGGATGCCTTCCTCGATGTACGGCGCGAACGCCCACTTGCTCGGGAACTCCTCACCGATCGCGAACGGCACCGGCGTCATCGTCCGCAGTTGTTTGTAGGCCGCGGGACTCTCGGCCCGGATCGGCTCCTCGATGAAGTACAGCCCAACATCCGACGTCATCTGCAGGAAGACCGCCGCTTCGGCGACCTGGAGCCGGTGGTGGAAGTCGATCGACAGCCGGATCGCCGGGCCTACCGCCCGGCGCACCTCCCGGATCCAGTGGGCGGCGAGGGCGACCGACTCCATCGGCTCGTAGACGGAGCCATCACCCCCCGTCCAGCCCTCGTCGCCCATCCCCGTGGTGAACCGGATGTCCTTCCACCCTGCCGCGACAAGTTCTTTGGCGCTCTCGACCGCCCGCTCCGAACGGAGGGACGCGCCGGTGGCGAACAGCGGGCAGTGGTCGCGGACCGCCCCGCCGAGCAGCTCGTAGACCGGGATGTTCAGCCACTTCGCCTTGATGTCGTGGAGGGCGATGTCGATGGCGGACAGGGCGGCGGAGGCGATGTTGCCGCCCTCGAAGTAGTTGCCGCGGTAGAGCAGTTGCCAGAGGTGCTCGACGCGGCGGGGATCCTGACCGACCAGTTCCCGCTCGTAGTGGCGGATCATCCCCTCCATGGCCAGCTCACGCCCGGAGATGCCGCCCTCACCCAAGCCTGAGATCCCCTCGTCCGTCTCGACCTTGACGATGAACACATTGCGATGGCCGGACTTGACCGGGAACGACCGGACGGCGGTGATCTTCACGGGGGCTCCTCTGCGGAATCGCCGGGGCGCGCTGACTGACCCGGACCGTCATGGCGTTCCCGCAGGGTATCGCGGTTCCGCCCGGAGGGGAACCGCACCGCCGGGTCTACGATCCCGGCTGGCGCCCGTTGCCAAGCAGCTTCGAGAGGAGCCCGCGCCTGGCGGGTTTGATTGCCGCCTGGATCCGCTTCGCCATCTCGCGATCGACCTGGCGCCGGTCCATGACGACGATCGTCGCTCCCGGGGGGTTGGCCCGCGGCTCGTCCGGCAACACGGCGTCGAGGGATTCGTACAGCCCCAGGCCATTGTCCATGGCGTAGCGAACCAGCTGGACCAGCTGGGCGATCACCGTGACGGCGTCGAGCTCCGCATCGTTCAGCCGGCGGGCGAACCGGTCCTCCCGCGACTCGAGGAGCTCAGTTAGCTTCGGGACGAGATGGGGAGGGATGAACGAGCCCCCCATCAAACCGGCGCCGGCGTCGAGCCGGATCGGCATCGTCCGGGCTGGCTCGGCCGCGAAGCCATGGTCGGTAAACAGGCGGGAGGGTGGTCGCAGGAGCATCCCGACGCCACGATCGATATGGGCTTCAATCATCGTGAGTGACAGCCCGTCAAAGACGAACGACGGGTGGGCCGCCGCCGCAAGCTGGGCGAGGGTCAGCGTCAGCACGTTGGCCGCAGATTCCCGCCCCGACGTCGCTCCGGGCAGCGCCTCAGCGCAGGCCGCCAGCCGGTCCCGAAGCCAGATGGTGTTATCGATGGACTCGATGCCGACGGCGTTGGCACCGGTGGTCATCGCGGTGACGAGGCGCCCCGCGAGCGCGGGATCAAACGGGTGAATGGCTACCGGCTGCACGGCGATCTCCGGGTGTTGGTGTCAGATGGGCCGGGGTGGCATTACCGCATGGTACCGTTTCGGCCGAGGCGACCCGGCGCCCGTGACCACACCCGACGAGGCCTACCGCCCATGACCAACCGCTCGTGACCCATTGGCTCGACGTCGTCCGCGCGACCGCGGCGGACCTCAAGGCGTCGTCCCCCGCCGACGACGCGCCGCGGGCCCTCATCGTCGGCGACCCTGCCTACCGGGCCGCCGACGCCTGTGATGCCGCCGGTCTTCTTGTCGTCCGGGCAATCCCACCTCACGGCTCGGCCGTCCGCCGGTTCGACCGCCGGGCCGACGATGCGGTCGTCCGCGTCTCCCCTGACCGCCTGCCCTTCCCGGACGGGACGTTCGACCTGGTCATCGCCCAAGCGACCATCGAGTTCAACCACGATGATCGTCTCGTCGTACAGGAGCTCGCTCGCGTTGCCCGGTCCGGCGGCCGCCTGGTCCTTCGCCTGCCCCGCCGCGGCCCCCTCACGGCCGTTGATGCGCTGAACCTCGCCCGCTATACCCGCGAGATCACCGGACGGGGCACGATTCCGGTCGAGGCACTACCGATCGGCTGGCGACGGCACTACCACCGCGGCGACCTCGATGCGATCCTGAAGCCGGCGGCGATTACCGTCGATCGGATCGCATCCGGTGGGTGGGCCATCGGTGAGCTCGCCTACGCACCAATGATTGTCGCGACACGCGCCCTCATCCCTCGTCCCGCCCTCGCCCAGCGTCTCCGTGGCGTCTATACGCGACTGGGTGACCTAGACGAACACCTGCCCGGCCCGGCTATGTGGGTCATCGAAGCGACGCGGCGCTGACCCGGCATTGGGCCGGCCCAAGGGTGCCCAGGACACTTCGGAAAGCCGATTTACCGGACAGGTGGCGTCCACGATGATTCTTAGACAGGCTAAGTGATATTCTCAACTCCCGGCCGCCCGGCGTTCGTGCGGCTGGCAGCTGTCTGGGCATGGCCCGTCGTGACACTGGGTAGAACCACCGGTCGGTTCGTCATAGCGCGGGTCCCGTCACGAGCGAGATGCTCGGCACGAGGAATCCGTCGGGGAGAGAGTGCAATGGCTCATCGTGGTACTGATCGTCGTTCGTCCCGGCGCCTGAGTCGCCGGCAGGTCCTCGGCAGTGCGGCCGGGGCCATGGCCGTCGGCGTCTCCATCCGGTTCGGGACACGCGCAGAGGCGCAGGCGGCGAACCTCCAGTCGTGGGGCTTCAACGCCGTCGAGACCAATCCCCTGGCCTATGGTCGCTTCCGCGCCTTCCAGGAAGCGTACCCCGAGATCATCGTTGAGTTGTCGCCGGACTCCGACACCCAGCGCATCCTGACCGCGGCAGTCTCCGAGACACTACCCGATCTGCTGTGGCTGGGTCGTGGGGTCCTCAATTCCTACATCGCCCGCGGGTCGGTCCTGCGGCCGCTCAGCGACCTCATCGAGCGCGACAGCTACGACCTTTCCCGGTTCTACCCGGCGGCGATCGAAGAGTCGACCTACGACGACCAGATCTGGGGCATCCCTGGGGGCATGGATGTCGGGGCCCTCTTCGTCAATGTCGACGCGCTGGCGGAAGTCGGCGTCTCGGACGTCACGACGCTGTCATCGACCGAGTACCAGCAGCTGATCGACCTCGGCGCCCAGCTCACCACTCGCGAAGGCGACGTGGTTACCCGCTGGGGCTTCGACCCGAAGACGCAGGACGGTCAGTTCTATGAATGGGCCCAGGCTGCCGGCGCGCAGATCCTGGGTGGAGACGATGGACTCCAGCCGCAGTTCAACTCCGCCGGGGTCGTCGGAGTGGTCGAGCAGGCCATTCCTGCCTATGAAGCACAGGGCGGTTACCAGACCTACGAGGCCGTGCGCTCGTCCTGGCAGAACGACGAGCAGTTCGCCCGCGGCCAGGTCGCGATGACGGTCTACCAGAACTGGATGGCCGGTATCATCGCGTCGACCGTCCCGGAGCGGAACTTCCGCGTGCTGCCGCTGCACCCGAACAGCGACCCGTCGGCCATCTCCGCCGTCTCGGGTGGCAATGCCTGGTGCATCAGCGAGAACTCCCAGAACGTCGATGCGGCGTGGGAGTTCATCAAGTTCATGCACTCGGACGAGACCTGGATGACCGGTGCCCAGACGGTCAAGGCCGCGCGCGAGGCGGCCGGCCAGCCGTACCTGCCGTCGCTGACGGGCGTGCCAGCCGTGGACCAGCGCCAGATCGACGAGCTCTACGTCCCGATCGCGCCGCAGTGGGACGAGGCCGTCCAGCTGTTCCCGCAGATCCTGGCCGCGTCGTCCAAGCGTCCGCTGTCCCCCTCGCCCTACGCCCAGCAGCTGGACCAGATCCTGATCCAGACGGGTGTCCTCCCCGCACTCCGCGGTGAGCGACCGGTCCAGGAGGCGATGGACGCCGCCCAGGCCGAGGCCGAGAGCGCCGTTTCCGGGTTCTAGTCCCGCCAGACACCACCTGACTCCGGCCGGCGCCGCCCACGAAAACGGGCAGCGTCGGCCCTGACCATTGCGGGACGGAGAACGAAAATGGCGACGATGCCGGTCCGGCGTCCCGGGAGTCCTTCCAAGAAGTCACGGAACACGGCCGCCCGCGAGGAGAGCCGGGCCGGCTGGATCGCGGTTAGCCCGTGGATCATCGGCTTCCTGGTGCTGACCCTTCTGCCGATGGGCTGGTCGTTCTACCTCGCCTTCACCTCATACGACGTCCTCTCACCTCCGGAATGGGTTGGGGGCCGCAACTTCACCAATGTCTTCACCAACGACCCGATCTTCTGGAAGTCGGTGCGGAACACGTTCATCTACGCGCTGATGTACGTCCCGATCCACCTGTGCACCTCGTTCGGCATCGCCCTGCTGCTCCACCAGGCGACCAAGGGTCAGAGCGCCTTCCGGACATTGATGTACCTGCCGGCGATGACCCCGGCCGTGGCGACGTCGTACGTCTGGCTGTCGATCCTCAATCCCAACGACGGCTGGGTCAATCGCGCGCTCCGATCGCTGAACCTACCGGCCCCGCTCTGGACCGTCGATCCGGCCTGGACCAAGCCAACCATCGTCCTCACTAGCATCTGGGTGCTGGGCGGCGCCATGGTGATCTTCCTCGCGGCGCTCCAGGGCGTGCCGAAGGATCTCTATGAGGCGGCCAAGCTGGACGGGGCCAACGCCTGGCAGCGGATGTGGGCGGTGACCATCCCGATCCTCTCGCCGGTCATCCTGTTCAATCTGACGGTCAGCACCATCGCCTCGCTGGGAGTCTTCACCCAGGGCTTCATCATCTTCGACAGCCGGGGTGGTCCCGAGAACAGCGCGCTGTTCATCATGATGTACCTGTACCGGCGCGGTTTCGAAAATTTCCAGATGGGGTACGCGTCGGCGGTCGCGTGGGTACTCTTCGTGATCATCGTGTCCGTGACCATCCTGCAGTTCGTCCTCTCGCGGCGCTACGTCCACTACGACCAGGCGTAATGACACGTCCCGGTCGACATGACGACTCGTCGCTCGATGGGAGGGAGCAACATGGCCTTTTCGCAGCAAAGCATCCTGTCGCAGTCCACGGTAAGCAAGGTCCGAGAGCCCGAGACCACGAATCGGAACAACGGCCGTCGCAACGCCGCGATCCAGGCGATCCTGCTCTACGGGTTGCTCAGCGCGCTGGCGGCCCTGTTCATGGCGCCGTTCGCCTGGCTGATCCTGTCGTCACTGAAGCCGTCGAGCGAGGTCTTCTCGGGGAACCTGCTGCCTACGGAACCGACACTCGACAACTACCGGAATGTCTTCACCTACGCGCCGGTCCTCCGCTGGCTGGGCAACACGCTACTGGTCACCGTTCTTTCGGTGATCCTGGTCGTCTGCTCCAGCGTCGTGGTCGCCTACGGATTCGCGCGCCTTCGCTTCCGGGGACGGGGCGTTCTTTTCGCCGTCCTGCTGGCGTCGTACATGCTGCCCGGCGCCGTGACGATGATCCCGACGTTCCTTATCTGGAACGAGCTGGGACTGGTCGGGACCTTCTTCCCGCTCTTCCTGGGCAACATCTTCGGCTCGTCGTTCTACATCTTCATGCTGCGCCAGTTCTTCATCAGTCTCCCGCAGGACCTGATCGACGCCGGCCGGCTCGATGGCGCGGGCTACTTCCGCATCCTCGTCGGGATCCTCCTGCCGCTGCTCCGGCCGGCAATCGTGGCCATCGCGGTCTTCGAGTTCCAGGCCAAGTGGGACGACTTCCTGATCCCGCTGATCTATCTGAACCAGCGCAGCGACTTCACGCTCAGCCTCGGGCTCGCGTCCTTCAAGGCGGACTTCGACATGGATTGGGGGCTGCTGATGGCGGCATCGGTCCTGATGACCATCCCGATGATCATCCTGTTCTTCGCCGCCCAGAAGCTGTTCATCCAGGGACTCTCCGCCAGCACCGGCATCAAGGGGTGATCTCCGTCCGGTCATCCGGTGCCGCGTTTCGCCATCGGATGATCGAGAACGGGAGCGACGACGCGATCACCTGTTCTCTCAGTGTCCACAACGACGGCAAAGCGAGGAGCTCGTAGCCGGCCCGGACCAGTTCGGCGGGCAAGTCCGTCAGCGCCACCGTCGCGACGATCTCAACCGGATCGTCGCTGATGTAGTAGCCGGCCACGGCGTCGTGGAGCCGGAACGTCTCCGGGTGCAGGTCATAGCGATACAGCGTCGCCACGGAGATGCGCTCCAGCCAGCCTTGCTCGACTGCCACCACCCGCCGGCTACGATCCCCGCCCAGAAGCGTCTCGATGTCCGCTTCGGTGCTGTCCGGTCCCGCCCGGAAGCAGACGCGGGGACAATCTCGGGGGACGAGAAAGTGCCCGAGGTGATCCGCATCAACGGCCCAGACGACCTCCCGCTGGCCCGGATCAGTCGGGGCAACCCGCGGGACGAAGCGTTCGATACCTGACCGATCGCTGATGTGATGGAGTGGTCCCAGGTCGTGGGGCATGATGATCATCCTCCTGTCAGTCCTTGACACGCCGAATCGGCGTTGGTAGGATCGCGCCACAACTGAATAGCTGCCTTATCAAGAGAGGTGGAGGGATACGGCCCTGTGAAGCCCGGCAGCCTGCGACGACGCACTATCAGTGCGCGCGGCAAGGTGCCAATTCCGGCAGAGTGATCTGCGAGATAAGGGAATAGCGTGCGACGCATCCCCTTTGCTCCGGCAAAGGGGTTTTTTGTGTCGTGGCAGCCTCCCGCCAAGGCCCATCAACCGGTCGGGTCCGTCCCTCTGGGCACCCGGTCGCAGACGGAGAGGATGTCACGATGTCCGTTGCCTGGACTCATCCACAGGGCAACACGCGAGAGACGGCCGAGCGCCGTCCACATCTGGAACTGGTCGGCCGGCCTGCGCCCGCCGATCCGCTGGCCCCGCAGGCGGGCGACCTGCAGACCTTCGACAGCGGCAGGTTCGAGTTCGAACTCGGCGGCTCGCTGTCCGCCATCACCCTGGCCTACCGCACCTGGGGCACGCTCAACGCCGCCGGTGACAACGCGGTCCTCGTCCTCCACGCCCTGACCGGCGACACGCTCGCCGCCGGTCCCGGCGGCTGGTGGGCACCGCTCATCGGTCCCGGCGCGACGATCGACACCGACAGCTCGTTCGTCATTTGCATCAACGTCCTCGGTGGCTGCTCCGGTTCCACCGGTCCCGCCTCGGACGACCCGCTGACCCGGCGTCCCTACGCGATGCGCTTCCCACTCGTCACGATCGGCGACATCGTGCGGGCCCAGCGCCGCCTGGTCGAGCATCTGGGGATCACCCGGCTGATCGCGATCGGTGGCTCGATCGGCGGACTGCAGGCGCTGGAGTGGGCGACACGGCATGCCGACCTGGTCGAGCGCTGCGTCTGCATCGCGGCCTCCGGGGCGCTGGCCCCGATGGGGATCGCCGTCCACGGGGAGCTGGGCCGGCGAGCGATCATGGCCGACCCCGACTGGCGCGGCGGTGAATACCTCGCCGAGGGGACCTTCCCCACCCAAGGACTGGCAACCGCCCGCATGGCGGCGATGACCACCTACCACTCCCGGGAGAGCATGGATCAGCGGTTCGGCCGCAACCTCGCCACCCGACCCGGCACCTACCCCGCCTTTGGACCGACCCTCGATATCGAAGGCTATCTCCATCATCAGGGGGACAAGCTGGTCCGGCGCTTCGACGCAAATAGCTACCTCTACCTCAGCCGGGCGATGGACCTCTACGACGTCGGACGCGACGGCGGCGAGGCCTACTGGTTCCGCCAGGTCCAGGCTCCGGTCCACCTCGTCGGGATCCGGACCGACTGGCTGTTCCCGCCGGACGAGATCGAGGCCCTTGCCGACCGCATGGCCGCCGAGGGCGTCGATGCGACTTACGAGGAGCTCGATTCCCCGCACGGCCACGATGCCTTCCTCAAGGAGTGGGGGCAGCTGAACGCGGTCCTCGCGCCGGCGTTCGACGCCGCTCCAGTCCTTGAGGACGCGATCTTCGCCTGACCACCATCCGCCTGTAATCGATCCGTCCCTACCCTTCGTCGGCGCCATCGCGCCTTCGTCACAGGAGAACACTGTGTCCGAGACGACTGACAACGCCCCTGCCCGCGGCTTCGAGACCCTCGCCCTCCATGCCGGCCAGAGTGCCGACCCGACGACCCGGGCTCGGGCCGTCCCGATCTACCAGACGACCAGCTACCTGTTCGAGGACAGCACCGACGCCAGCGAGCTGTTCGCGCTCCAGAAGTTCGGGAACATCTACACCCGGATCATGAATCCGACCAACGACGTGCTGGAGCAGCGGATCGCGGCGCTGGAGGGCGGCGCGGCGGCGCTGGCCTTCGCGTCCGGCCAGGCGGCCGAGACCGCCGCGATCCAGAACATTGCCGGGGCCGGGGACCACATCGTCTCGACTACCAGCCTCTACGGCGGCACGTACAACCTGTTCAACTACACGCTTCGCCGGCAGGGCATCGACTTCACGTTCGTCGAGCCGACGGCCGAAGCCATCGCCGCAGCCATCACGCCAAAGACCAAGGCCGTCTACTCCGAGACGGTCGGCAACCCGAACCTGGTGACCCTCGACATCGCGGCGGTTGCTCAGGTCGCGCACGACGCCGGCGTCCCGCTGATCATCGACAACACCCTGCCGTCGCCGTACCTGGTCAACCCGATCGCTCACGGGGCGGACATCGTCATCCACTCCTTGACCAAGTTCATCGGCGGTCATGGCACGTCGA
The DNA here is from genome assembly GCA_035944555.1 of Thermomicrobiales bacterium. Lineage (GTDB taxonomy): Bacteria > Chloroflexota > Chloroflexia > Thermomicrobiales > UBA6265 > CADCWK01. The sequence continues at coordinate 118,356 of DASZAY010000009.1, read as the reverse complement.
TCGGCGGGATCATCGTCGACGGCGGCAACTTCGACTGGTCGTCGGGGCGCTTCCCCGAGTTCACCGAGCCGGACGAGAGCTACCATGGACTGAAGTTCTGGGACACGTTCGGCAACCTGTCGTACATCCTGCGGGCGCGGGTCCAGGGGCTGCGTGATACCGGCGCCTCACTGTCCCCATTCAACGCCTTCCTGTTCCTCCAGGGCGTCGAGACGCTGCCGCTGCGGATGGAGCGGCACAGCCAGAACGCGCTCCAGATCGCCCGGTTCCTCGGCGAGCACCCGGCCGTCGAGTGGGTCAACTATCCCGGGCTGCCGGGTCACCCCGCCCACGAGACGGCGCGGAAGTACCATAACCACGGGCTGTTCGGCGCCATCCTCGGCTTCGGCGTCAAGGGCGGGCGCGAGGCTGGCCGCAAGCTGATCGACGGGGTCGAGCTGTTCTCGCACCTCGCCAACATCGGCGACGCCAAGTCGCTGATCATTCACCCGGCGACGACCACGCACAGTCAGCTCGACGAGAACGCATTGCAGGCGACGGGCGTCACGCCCGACTACATCCGGCTCTCGGTCGGCGTGGAGACGGTCGGCGACCTGATCGCCGATCTGGAGCAGGCTCTGGCCAGGCTTTAGTCTCCATTCCTATCTACCGCCATCTAGCGCCGACGCCCCGGGTCAGGGATCTGACCTGGGGCGTCGGCGCGTCCCTCATTCAGACTGCCTGCCCCGCCGGCTGAACGATCCGGGACGGGCCCGCCCGGTGATCCTTCCAGGCTACGCGCAGTGGAGGGCCGATCCGGCGACGCAGGATCGGGGGATCCGACAGCGTCACGTCGACGGAGTCGAGTCCCTGCCAGGCGGCGAAGCGCACAAGCGCCGTCGCCAGGCCGTCCAGCAGTCCTCCGTCAATGACCGTACCGGGCTCGAGATGGAGTGCCTTGATTTCGAGACGGCGCTCGGCCCTGTGGGCCTTGGGATCCAGCCGGCCAACCAACCGCCCGTCGTGCAGGATCGGCAGCGTGAAGTAGCCATAGCGCCGCTTCGGCGCCGGCGTGTAGCACTCGATCCGGTAGTCGAAATCCATCAGCGCCAGCGCCCGGGCGCGATCCCAGACGACCGGGTCGAAAGGCGAGAGGAGCGTGGTCCCCGTCGGTGTAAGCTCGCCGGCCCTGATCCGCTCGATATCCCCCAGCGCGGGGCTGTCAGCGACCCCTGCCCCCACTCCGTCGATCTCGACCGGTACCAGCTCACCGCCCGCCAGCAGGCGGTCGATCGCTCTCTGCGTCTCGCGCTGTGGTCGCCGGAACACGTCCCGGATCCAGGCTGAGGGACCGGCCCCGAGCGAGCGGACCGCGAGGCGAACATGCTGATCGGCGACCTCGTCCTCGGACGGCAGCGTCGTATCGTCGATCTCCGGGAACTGCTCCTCGAAGCGCCGGTAGATCCGGTGGAAGTTCAACCGCCGGGACACCGTCAGCTCGCCGAGCATGAACAGCATCTCCAGCGCCATCTTCTCGGGCTTCCAGTCCCACCAGCCCTGTCCGCTGCCCGGCACCTCCCGGGCGAAGTCCGCCGACCGGATCTCGCCCGACTCGGAGGCACGAGCCAGGATCGCCTCGGCCATGGTGGAGTTCTCATGCCGCCACGTCACGTAGCGGACCCGGCGGGGATTGGCGTCCTTCTGCAGCATCAGCACGCGGGAAAACGGCAGGTGTTCGATGGGCAGGAATGACGCCTCATGGGACCAGTACTCGTAGATCTCCCGCGCGACCAGGGCCTCATCCAGCAGCTGCGGCCGGTAGTCACCCAGTCGCGACCACAGCACCAGGTACGGGCTTCGCGCGACGATGTGGATGGTATCGATCTGGAGGACGCCCATCCGGCGAATCGTGGTTAGCACGTCGTCCCGCCCGACAGGGACGTTCCGCTCGTGACCAGGCCGGGTCAGACCCTGTCGATGGAGGAGCAATGCGGTGGTCTCGTCCCGTGTCAACCGCACGTCGCTTCCTCCCGTGTCCGCCCGATTTCGTGCGGACATCTTCCATATAAGATGATGCACTCTGGTATAATTCTACGGTTCAGGCGGCAATACCCCGTCCTCATTGTCGCCCTCCGAAGGGATTAAGCCATTGGAAATCGGCAACGTCAGGCTCGCCAGCATCGATACGGAGATGCGGCAGGGCTTCCTCGATTACGCCATGAGTGTCATCGTCTCCCGCGCGCTGCCAGACGCCCGCGACGGCCTCAAGCCCGTCCAGCGCCGCGTGCTCTACGCCATGCACGAGATGGGCATGCGCTCGACCGCCCGGTACCGCAAGAGCGCGGGTATCGTCGGCGAGGTGCTCAAGAACTACCACCCGCACTCGGATACCGCGGCGTACGACACGCTGGTCCGGATGGCGCAGCCCTTCAACCTGCGCTACCCGCTGGTCGATGGTCAGGGCAACTTCGGTTCGGTGGACGGTGATGGCGCGGCGGCAATGCGCTACACCGAGGCGCGGATGACGCCGATCACCGACGAGCTGATCAACGACATCGACAAGGACACCGTCGACTGGGATCCGAACTACGACAACTCCCTTCAGCAGCCACGTGTCCTGCCGTCCCGCCTGCCGAACCTGCTGCTCAACGGCAGCGTCGGCATCGCCGTGGGCATGGCGACCAATATTCCGCCGCACAACCTCCGCGAGCTGTGTGACGCCGCCGCCTTCGTCATCGAGAACCCAGAGGCGACGGTCGATGAGCTGATGGAAGTGATCTCAGGTCCGGACTTCCCGACCGGCGGCACGATCCTCGGGCGCGAAGGCATCAAGGCTGCCTACGCCACCGGGCGTGGCCGTGTGGTGATCCGCGCCAAGGCCTTCATCGAGGAGAGCCCGCGCGGCAACCGCTTCCAGATCGTCGTCACCGAGCTGCCGTACCAGGTGAACAAGTCGGCCCTGCTGGAGCGGATCGCCGAGCTCGTCCGCGAGGGCAAGCTCGACGGCATCAGCGACCTGCGCGACGAGTCGGACCGAAACGGCATGCGGGCGATCATCGAGCTCAAGCGGGACGCTCAGCCCAAGAAGGTGCTGAACAGCCTGTTCAAGCACACCGCGCTGCAGCAGTCCTTCGGCGTGAACATGGTCGCGCTGGTCGAGGACGGCAAGGTGCCGCGGGTGCTATCGCTCCGCCGCGCCCTGCAGGAGTACCTGGATCACCGCGAGATCGTCATTACCCGCCGGACCCAGTTCGAACTAGAGCGCGCCCGCCGCCGTGCCCACATCCTCGAAGGTTTGCGGATCGCGCTCGACAACATCGACGAGGTGATCAACACGATCCGCGCCTCGCAGTCGACCGAGAACGCCCGCACCAACCTGATGGAGCGGTTCGCGCTCAGCCAGCCCCAGGCGGACGCCATCCTTGACATGCGACTCGCTCGTCTCGCCGCCCTCGAGCGCCAGCGCATCGAGGAGGAGCTCAACGCGCTGATGGCCGAGATCGAGCGGCTGGAAGGCATCCTCGGCGACCGCGCCCAGGTCCTCCAGATCATCCGCGATGATCTCGCCTTCCTGAAGGACAAGTACGGCGACGAGCGCCGCACGAAGATCCAGGACATTTCCGGCGACATCTCCGAGGAGGACCTGATCCCGGAGCACCACGTCATCGTGTCGCTGACCGAGCGTGGCTACGTCAAGCGCATCAACGACGACATCTACCGCACGCAGATCCGAGGCGGCAAGGGCGTCACCGGCATGACAATGCGCGATGAGGACGCGCCTCGCCTGGTCGTCCACACCAAGACGCACGATTCCCTGTTGCTCTTCACCAACCGGGGCAGCGTCTATCACCTCAAGGTCCACGAGATCCCGGACAGCGGCCGGACCGCCAAGGGGCTCCCGATCGTCAACCTGATCAGCCTCAGGCCCGACGAGACGGTCACGACGATCATGAAGGTGCCCAGCTTCGACGACGGCAAGTACCTGTTCTTCACGACCCGCCTGGGGCGCGTGAAGCGCACTGACCTTAGTCAGTTCCGGAACGTTCGCGCTTCCGGCCTGATCGCAATCTCGCTCGACGAGGGCGATGAGCTGGCTTGGGTTCGGATGACCTCCGGCACGGACGAGATAATGCTCATCACCGAGATGGGCCAGTCCATCGTCTTCTCGGAGGAGAAGGACGTCCGGCCGATGGGTCGCCAGGCGGCAGGCGTCGGCGGGATCCGGCTGGCGGTCGGGGACCGGGTGATGGCCTTTGAGGTCGTCCAGCCGGACCACGACATCGTCCTCGTCTCGGCCAAGGGTCTCGGCAAGCGGACCGCCCTGTCCGAGTGGTCCCGCCAAGGCCGGAATGGCAAGGGCGTAACGGCCATGAAGCTGACCGAGAAGACCGGGAAGATCGTCGCGGCCGAGATGGCTCACGATGACGATGAGATGGTCCTGATGAGCTCCAAGGGCAAGATCATCCGGTCCAAGGTCAAGGAGATCCGCCGGATCGGGCGTTCCACCCAGGGCGTGCAGCTGATGCGCATCGGCGCCCGGGAGGAAGTCGCCTCGATGGCGATCATCGAGCCGCGCGACCCGCTCGAGATCTCGGCGCTCCAGAACCTGGAGGATGACCCGGCTGAAGCCGCCGAGGCGCTGGAGGCAATCGAAGCTACCGCCGTGGTGAGCGAGCCGGTCGCCGAGTAGGCCAGCGCCCCTGTCACTCAAAACATGCACAAGGACGGTGGCCATATGGCTACCGTCCTTGTGTTTTCCCTGCTTCGGTCCCTTCCCGGGTCTACTGGTTCCCCGTCAACCGGCCGAGCGCATCGAGCGCGAGCAGCACCCCGACCGCTCCGACGATCCAGCCGATGGCGCTCGCGGTTTGCCGATCCAGCCATGAACTGAACCTCCCGAGTGCGGCCCAGATTCGCTCCCCGAACAGCGAGGCGCCCGCCAGCAGCAGCATCGCAGGCAGGATCATCACGAGGCAGTACGCCAGCAGGACCAGGGTGTCGCCCACGAGGCTGGTTTCCGACGTGGTGATGATCCCGATGGCGGCGAGGTACGGCACCATCGTCGCAGCCTCGACCAGCGTCGCCGTCAGAGCCAGCGGGATCATCGCGGACGGGCGCTGAGCGATCCCCCGCAGCCGGTCACCCCGGCCACCCGACGCCTTTGCCCGTCGCTCCAGGGGCCATGATGCGGCGAACAGGCCGGCGCCAAGGATGGGTTGCGAGATTGCCGCTCCCCGGCTATCCATCCCGCCCTGGAGCCGATCGAGGACCGCATCCAGTCCAAGGACCAGCAACAGGCGGATCGCGAAGTAGAAGTTGAGGACCGTTCCCAGGTAGACCGCCATCGCTGGCCAGACGACCCGTCGCGCCGCGACGACCAGTAACAGCGGGAAGACGAGCGTCCCGAAGCTCGTGCTGTCGACCAGCGCCAGACCAGCCAGGATCCCGAGTTGTTCAATGCACATCCGGCCACCATCTTATCGCTCGTACGATCGTATGACACTTGTTAGGGCTATCACACACTCGTACGAGGGCCGATGGGAGAGCCGTAAAGGCACGATCAGGACGGAGAACCATCGACTACACAGCACCGCATTGCCGCCGCGGCGGCGGAAATCGTCGCCCGGAAAGGCTTCGATGCGCTCAGCGTCCGGACGGTCGCGAGCGCCGCCGGCCTGGCCCCGGGACGGTCCAGCACCATTTCCGGACCCGCGATTTGCTGATCTCCGGCGCGCTGAACTATGTGACCACTCACCAACTGGCCCGTATCAACGCCCTGCCGAGGGCGGAGGACATGCGTCAGGCCATCCGGATCGGGATCCTCGAGATCCTGCCGTTCTTCGAGCGATCTCGCGATGAGGCGATCGTCTGGCTGACCCTGGCGGCGGCGGCGGCCAGCCGACCGAGCCTGCGCTCGGCGCAGGCTCGGATGGTCGAGTTGCTTCGCGGGATCGTGATGGACGCGCTTCGTCGTGGCCCCGACCCGGGCCGATCCGAAGCCGGGATTCGGACCGCGGCGATCGTGTCGCCGCTACCATCGATGGGCTGATCCTGCACGCGATCGATGCCGGTCCGGAACAGCGCGACAGCTTCGTCGCGGCGGTCGACTTGGCGATCGACGACCTGTTCAAAACGTGACGGGTCAGTCGCCGGGGGGCGGGGTCGCGACCAGCCGGGCCTCGCCCTCCACATGCCGGAGCCAGTACGCGAGGAGTGGAACGACGACCGTCAGCAGGGCGGCCAGCCCCACGATGAACCACAGCATGATGTCAACGATCTGCCCGGACGACCTCGGGAGTTCCGGCCCCCGGCCGGCGGCAACCATGGCCCCCAGTACGACGCCGACCGCGACGACTCCGATCCCGACGCGGTAGCGCTCCGGCAGAAACTGCGAACCGGCGGCGGCAATGGCTGCGGCGACCGAGACGCTGACGATCGACGCCAGCCCCCGGTCGGGGATGTCCGAGGCCGGCCCCATCATCACGACCGGGACGATCAGCGCCGCCGGCAGGAACAGCACTGCCGCGTCACCAGGGCTCTCGTAGCTCAGGGAAGCCGACATGATCGCGATCCCGATCAGGACGATCACGATCACGATGCCGGTCATAATCACCGGTTCGGCGGACGACCGGTCGGCCGAGACATAGGGGATGCCGCTGAACGTCGATTGCAGCGCGAGCAACGGCATCAACGACCCAAGCGTGACGAGCAGAACCAACCAGACCCGGCCCAGGCTGACCAGTTCGACGGCATACGTCGCGAAGGTCAGGACGGCGACGATGACAATCACGACGACCGTCGCCAGGGGTATCTGATCCGTTCCGCTCAGTGGTGGGACAAACCCGAGGCCCGTCGCGACCAGTGCCGTGAACAGGAAGGGCAGCGCGAACCGGAGTGCCAGCCCGGCCATGTGCCCCGGCTGGGCCAGGCGATGGCGCAGGGCCTGCTGCCCCCGGTCGAGCATGGTGGGCTCGCCGATCGGCGGACGCCCCTGGCGGGGTGGTCGGCTCCCGAGCGAACGAAGGTCCTCGTCCAGCGGCCGGGCCGGCAACGGGATCAACGGGCGACGGTCATCACCCGTGTCCTCACGCCAGTCGAGTTCCGGTCGTCGCCGGTCGTAGAGTTCGGCGAGGTCGGGCAAGGCGGTCCGTGGCGCGACATCATACGGCTTCCACCCCTGGGGATCGGAATGGCCGACGGGCCGACCAAACCGATCGGTCCCGGAACCGCGGTCGGGATCAAGCGGGCGCAAGGTTGCCCCCCTTCTGGATGCCGAGCAGCTCGTCGATCGGGACTGGCACCCCCCCACGCTCCCGGAACGACAGGACGTCGGTGATCCCGCACAGTCGGAGCATGGCCAACGTCGTCCGGATACCGGAGCCGATCGTGCCCGCCTCGTGCGTATCGCTCCCCGTGGTGATCCGCGTGCCACCCGCCTCGGCGTACCAGCGAACGACCGCTGGACCCGGCAGACCGGCACCAGGTGACTTCCGCAGGCCGGACGTATTGATCTCGAAGGCCGTGTCAGTCCGAATCAATTCGGCGAAGACGGCCTGCCACTGCTCGCGATACCGGAAGGGATCGTAGTCGTCGAGCCCCTTCGGCGCGTAACGCTTGGGAAAGTCCATGTGGCCGATGGTATCGAACCAGCCCGTCGCGGCGGCGGCGCGGATCTGATCGAGATAGCCGGCATAGACGTCGTCCGTGGTCCGGCCGTCCCAGATCTCGGGATAGACCATCTCGGCGGCTCCCCCACCAAGTGGGAGGAAGAAGTGGACCGACCCGATAACGAGGTCGAACCGGTGCTGGTCGAGAAAAGCGCGGGTCTCGGCGGCGCGATTCGTATTGAAGTCGACCTCGGCGCCGGACAGGATCATCAATCGGTCGCCATAGGCGGTCCGCACCCGGCCAAGGTTGTCGATGTAGCGGTGATGGTCGTAGTAACCGGTGCTCTCGTCGGCGGGCTCGAAGTCGACGTGTTCGGTGAAGGCCAGCTCCGCCACGCCGGCGCGGATCGCCGCCAGGCAGGTGGCATCCATCGACTCGAACGAATCGAACGAGCAATCGCTATGGACATGATAGTCGAACACCGCACATCCCCCGGCCCGCTACCCCACCCCGAAGATGCGATGATACCAGCGCCTTGCCAGCGGAACGCCGGGTGGTCCCGGCGTTCCGGCCCGCGAGATGACAACGTTGCAGGACCGGCTTCGCCGGGCTGAGTAGACTCGGTCGGATGTCACGACAAACCCTCCCCGAAGAACTCCCGTCAGTCCCCGGCGTTAACACCGAGGCACGAACTGTGGACTGGTCGGTCCTGGTTGACTGGCTCCAGCGCGAACTCCGCGAGATCGGCGACCGGCTGGTCGCCTTTGGCTTCGCCATCGTCCAGGCGATCATCGTCGCCTTCGTCGCCTACCTGATCGTAAAATGGGCACGTGGCCGGGTCCGGCGACCACGGCTGCTCGCCCGGCTCGGGCCGAATCTGGTCTCGCTTGCCGGGAACGTCATCGCGATCGGCATCTACATCGTCGCCTTCGCCATGATCCTCGCGGTCTTCGGCGTCAGCCTCTCGGCGCTGATCACCTACCTCTCGGTGACGACCCTCGCCGTCGGGCTGGCCCTGCAGGAGACGCTGCGGAACACGATCGCCGGCATCTACCTGTTGCTCGAGCGCCCATTCAATATCGGGGATCGGATCGCGGTCCGGGATATCCGTGGCAAGCTGGAGAACGTTGAGTTGCGCACCACTGCGATCAGGAGTGACGCCGGCGACCTCGTCCTGATCCCGAACTCGATCGTCTACTCGGAGATCGTGACCAACCGGACGTCTACCCGCTCGACCCGAACCCAGATCGAAATCTCGAAGCTCCCTGGGGACCCGGTGGCCGCCCGCGACGGCGTCCTAGCGGTGGTGAAGGGGCTGGACGACCTGCGCACGCCCGACCCGAGCGCCGAAGCCGTCGCCTTCGGTGAAACGGGGACGACCGTCCGGGTCGCCGTCTGGCATGCCCCGGACAGCGCCATCCGGACACAGCTGATCGACAGGATCCGAACTGTCTACCCCGAGTCCGAGGTCAGCAGTGCACCAGACGCCTGATTCCCCCGCCTCGACCGGTCGCCGGATCGGCGTCTATGGCGGGACGTTCGACCCACCGCACCTCGGCCACCTGATCATCGCCTCCGAGACCCGGATCACGCTCGAGCTGGACGAGATCGTATTCGTGCCGGCAGGCCAGCCGCCACACAAGGATCCGGCACGCGTCACGCCGGCCGCGGCCAGGCTCGAGATGCTCCGGCTGGCGATCGCCGACAACCCGAACTTCCGCATCGACACGCTCGAGATCGAGCGCGACGGCCGATCGTGGACCGCGGAGACGCTGATGGAGCTGACCAGCCGGGAACCCGACGCCGATCACTGGTTCCTGATGGGCGCCGACTCGCTGGCCGCCCTGCATACCTGGCGCCAGCCGGATCAGATCCTCGCCCTTGCCCGGATCGCCGTCGCGGCCCGCCCCGGGACGACCATCCAGCTCGACGACGTCCATAGCCGTGTCCCGGCGACGCGGGGTCGGGTGGACCTGGTCGACGTCCCGCTGATCGACATCGCGTCCCATACCCTGCGGCACCGTGCTCGCCAGGGAATTCCGCTGGACTACCTCGTACCGGACTCCGTCAGCCGCCACATCGCTCGTACGGGCATCTACGCCTCACCCCAAGTCCGATGATGCTGACCGTTGCCGGTCGGGACTTGCACGAAATCCGCCAGAATTTCAGGCCTGTTGACGTTCCGGGTGCATAGCGATACCGTGTCGCGGGCGCTACGGGTCTTTCCGCTTGGTGACTCGGGATCGCGTATGGCAACGGTCGCCAGAGACGGCGGCCATGGGGCAATCAGCTCCAGGAGGTCAGGATGGACGACTCCACACTGTCACGTCGGCGACTGGTGGGCACGGCCGGTGTCGCGGGCCTCGCGCTCGCGGGCGTAGGCCTGTCCGGGAACCAGTTCAACCGTGCCAACGCTCAGGACGAGCAGGCCGGACCCGAAGGGACTCCCGAGCCGCTGGGCGGCGCTGTTCCTGAGGAGTTCGACGTCGAGACCAACTGGGCCGGCGAGAACTACGACCTCGCTGCCACGCGTGACGTGCGCGGCACGTCGATCAGCACCGAGAACGTCGATCAGCTCGGCCTCGCCTGGACCTATGGCGTGACCGGTGGCGGCAACTTCGGCGCCCTGACCGCGAACCCGACCATCGTCGGCGACAACGTCTATATCCAGGACGCCTCGGCGAACGTCTACGCGCTCAACAAGACGACCGGCGAAGAGCTCTGGGTCAACCGCTACGACGACCGCGTGCCGTCCGGCGGCCCGAACGGGATCGCGGCCGCCTATGGGCTGCTGTTCACCACGCTCGGCGGCCTCGGTGACGTCCTGGCCCTCCGGCCGGAAGACGGCAGCGAAGTCTGGCGGACCAATATCCAGGGCCCGCTCAACGAAGGCATCACCACCTATCCGGCTGTTCACGACAACATTGTCTGGGTCAGCACGATCCCGGGGTCGTCAGACGGCTTCTACCAGGGCGGCCAGCGTGGCGTGATCCACGCGCTCAACGCGGCTTCGGGCGAAGTGCTCTGGTACTTCGACACGACGACCGACAACCTCTGGGGGAATCCGACGATCAACAGCGGCGGTGGCTTCTGGCATCCGCCTTCCTTTGATGCCGATGGGCGTGCCTATGTCCCCGTCGCCAACCCGGCGCCCTACCCAGGCGTTGAGGGTTTCCCGTGGACCAGCAGCCGGCCCGGCGACAACCTGTACACGAACTCCGTCCTGAAGATGGACCCGGCGACGGCCCAGCTGGACTGGTACTACCAGGTCCTCCCTCATGACGTCTTCGACCTCGACAACCACCTGACGCCGATTCTTGCGACGATCGATGGCCGTGACGTCGCCATCGCCAGTGGCAAGCATGGCATCGTCGTCAGCCTCGACCGCGAGACCGGTGAACCGATCTGGAGCGTGCCCGTCGGCACCCACCAGAACGACGACCGGCGTGAGTTCGAGGAAGACGAGTCCGTCGAGGTATTCCCGGGCACGCTTGGTGGCGTCGAAACCCAGATGGCGTACTCCGAGGAGTACAACGTCCTCGTCTGCCCGATCGTCGAACTGGGAAGCACCTACATCGGCACGGGATTCGACCCGGACGCCCCGTTCGACTTTACCCAGGGCACCGGTCTGCTGACCGCACTGAACCCGTCGGACGGCTCCATCCTCTGGGAGGTCGAGCTCGCCACTCCGCCATACGCCGCCGCCACAATCTGCAACGACGTGGTCTTCACGGCCGGCCTCGACGGCGTGCTGCTCGGGTTCAATGTCACCGACGGGACCGAGGTCTTCCGTTACCAGTCGACGGCCGGCATCAACGCCCAGCTGGCAGTCTCCGGCGACCTGCTCTTCGTGCCGTCCGGTGGCCCGCTGCTACCGTCGTCCGCGCAGGGCGACGACGTGCCCGAGACCCCGTCCTTCTCGGTGGTGGTCCTCTCGCTGAGTGGTGACACCAGCGCGACTCCGCAGGCAGATGGTGGGACGCCTGACGCCCTGCCGTCTCCGACCGAGGACGAGGCCGGCGGCGTTCAGGCCGGCAGCGACGACCCCGAGTCGACGCCCGAAGCCTGATCGTTAGAACGACCAATCGAGTAAGCAAGGAGGGGACGCCGGATTAATCCGGCGTCCCCTTCTACGCGCTATCGGTGCCTGCCGGACGCGAACACCGTTTGACGGGATACGAGACAGGCACCGCGCGACCGGACTCCTCTCGTCCACCAGGATGTCGATTTCGTCGCTGCGGTCCAAGCGCATGCGGTCGTCGCGTCGCTGGGCGGCGAGGAGACTTGGTCAGGGCGGTCCTGGGCTACCCCTTCCGGCGACCCGGTCCAAGGTGCGCCAGGATCAGACCGAAAGGGAACGTCAGGGCTTTGTGCGGGTCGGTGTTCACCGACGATGACTTCTCGAAGCAGAAGCCTTGGTACACGCCTTGCACCCCACGAAATAGTCAACCGCGTTCATAGTCAGACAGGTTACCTTGTCCCAGGCAACGGCGGGAACAACCAGGCATCACCCTCCATTTGGGGAGCGGCGTGTTGCAAACGTCACTCTAATCCTCCCAAGAAAGTGCGAGGTGCCACATGACCACGGACCAGAATCGTGATCTGTCCGCTCCAGTGGCCTCGGCCCCAAGGCGGCAAGTCAACTGGGGCCCCGCAATGTTCATGGGTGGCGGCGAAGAAAAAGACGGCGATGTCATATCCAGCGGCCTCCAATCAGGCGGAACTCGGGTCACCGGCAACCGTAGCGGTTCCCCCGCCCGATGATGGGCTGACGGGGATCCGTGACGTGTCCCTACGAAGCGATCGATAGGCTGGACGGTCCGGTCTCACGTATCTATGGGTCTGGAGTGGGCTGATGACGGTCATTGCCGAGATTACCCGTGGCGCCCTGGTCGAGAGCAGCCATCTGGGGAGTGTCGCGATAGTGGACACCGACGCCACCATGGTGGCGTGGGCGGGGGATCCAGAGAAGCGACTGTTCTTCCGATCGTCAGCCAAGGCCTTCCAGGGCATCCCGCTCGTGGCGAGCGGGGCCGCCGATGCCTATGGCTTCACGACCGAGGAACTGGCGCTCGCCACTGCCTCGCACAATGCGACCGGTCGCCACCAGGCGGTCGTCGCGTCAATGCTGGCCAAGGCGGGGCTGCGAGAGACCGATCTCCAATGTGGGACCGCCCCTCCCCTCGACGAGGATGAGAAGGCGAAAGTCACGCTGGGCCTAACTCCCCCAACCCTGATCCAGTGCGAGTGCTCCGGAAAGCACGCCGGCATGCTCGCCACGTGTCGCCACCAGGGGTGGCCAATCGAGACCTATCTCGACCTGGATCATCCTCTCCAGCGAGAGATACGGGCTATCGTCGCCGGGGCCTGCGGTGTCCCCGATGACACCCTGGACATCGCCACCGACGGGTGCAGCCTTCCCACCTTCGGTGCCCCGCTCCGGGCGTTTGCCACCGCGTACGCCGTCCTCGCCGACCCGTACGATGCCTCCTGGGAACGTCCTCGGCATGACCGTGCGGCCTTGGATCGCCTGCGGGAGGCAATCGTGAAGCACCCCGAGCTCGTGTCCGGAAATGGGGAGATCGACACGACCGTCATGCGCGTCACCGGCGGAAAGGTTGTCGCCAAACTGGGCGCTGAGGGACTGCTGTGTATGGCGGTGCCCGAGCGTCGCCTGGGCATCGCGATCACCGACAGCGGTGGCTCGACCCGGAGTCTCGGCCCGGGGGCCGTCGCGGTGCTCGGCGAGCTGGAACTGGTTGATCAGGACACGCTCATGGTTCTCCGGGAGAAGCTTTGCCCACCCGTAACGAACTTCGCCGGAAAATCGGTGGGTGAGACGCGAGCGGTCTTGCAGTTGGAACGCAGATGAACATCACCGGGTCGGGATGAACCGGATGCCATGTCGTGGCGACTCTGCACGACCTGACTGAAGCGCAGGCACGGATTGGCCGCGGATTGGCCGGGGCTCGGGATCATGTCATCTGAAGGGAGAGTCGCGGTGCTCGAGATACGTCAGACGAAGATTCTGCGCGGACCGAACGTCTGGGCCCGCATGCCCGTGATCCACCTCGTCGTCGACCTCGGAGAACTCGAGGACCGACCGACCGATACGATCCCCGGTTTCACGGATCGCCTCATCGACCTGCTCCCGTCGCTCGAAGAGCACTCCTGCTCCCTGGGTCGTCGCGGGGGGTTCATCGAGCGACTGCGGACCGGCACATTGATGGGCCATGTGCTCGAGCATGTGGCCCTCGAGATGCAGCGCCTCGCCGGCGCGTCCGTCACTCGCGGGAAGACCCGCAAGACGAATGAGCCCGGCGTCTTCGACGTCATCTACGCCTACCAACAGGAGGACGTGGGGATCGCCGCTGGCCAACTGGCCGCGCGCCTCCTGAATCACCTCGTGCACGGTACGGAGGTCGGATTCGATCTCACCAGGGAGATTGAAGACCGGATCATTCGCCTGGCCGAGTCCCGCGCCTATGGACCGTCGACGCAGGAGATCGTCGATGCGGCCGAGAGCCGTGGTATCCCGGTCATGCGGCTCTACCCTGATCGGTCGATCGTCCAGCTCGGACACGGTCGCCACCAGCGACGGATCTGGGCCACCCGGACCTCGTCCACGTCCGGCACGGCGATGGATATCGCCGGCAACAAGGAACTCACCAACCAGTTGCTCCGCGATCTCGGGATCCCGTCTCCGCGAGGCGTCCGGGTTACCAGTGAAGACGATGCGGTGCGACATGCCGACCGGATGGGTTACCCGGTCGTGTTGAAACCCCTCGACGGGAATCACGGTCGTGGTGTCTGCGTCGATCTGGCAGATGCGCAGGCGGTGCGCTCCCATTACGCTCTGGCCCGTTCCGCGAGCAGGGGCGGTGGGGTGATCGTCGAGCAGATGCTGACCGGCAAGGATTATCGCGTCCTGGTCATCGACTACGAGGTCGTGGCCGTGGCAGAGCGTGTCCCGGCCCACGTCGTGGGAGATGGGATCAATACCGTCGGGAAACTGATCGATCTCACGAACGCGGACCCACTGCGGGGCATCGGTCACGAAAAGCCACTCACCCGGATCTCGGTCGACAGCCACCTCCGGGAGATCCTCACCGGCCAGGGTCTGACGCTTGATGACGTGCCGGAAGCAGGCCGCTTCGTCCAATTGAAGCAGACCGGGAACCTGAGTACGGGCGGGATGGCGATCGATCGCACGGACGAGATTCACCCCGACAACGTCGAGATCGCCGTCGAAGCGGCGATGAGCGTCGGTCTCGACATTGCCGGGATTGACTTCATCACACCGGACATCACGCGTTCGGTCAACGAGGTGGGTGGGGGCATCATCGAAATCAACGCCGCTCCCGGCTTCCGCATGCATACGCACCCGACCGAGGGGTTGCCCCGCCAGGTTGGTCGGTCCGTGGTCGATATGCTCTTCAAGCCGGGAGAGCCGTCTCGAGTCCCCATCGTCGCGGTCACCGGGACCAACGGGAAGACGACGACGTCCCGCATGATCGCCCATATCGTCCAGTCCGGGGGACGATCTGTCGGGCTCACTGCCAGCGACGGCATCTACATCAACGGCACCCAGATCGCCGCTGGAGATATGGCCGGACCGGACAGTGCGCAGATGGTCCTCAGGAACCCGCGCGTCGATGTCGCGGTGCTCGAGACGGCACGCGGCGGCATCCTGCGCAGGGGCCTCGGGTTCGACCGCTGCAACGTCGCCGTGGTGACCAATATCGCGAGCGATCACCTCGGCATGAAGGGAGTCGATTCCCTCGAAGATCTGGCTCGCGTGAAGGCGGTCGTCCCGGCGTCCGTGCTGCGGAACGGCACGAGCGTCCTCAACGCTGACAACCCGTGGACCGTCGATATGGCGGACAGGGCGCGCGGCGAGATCATCTACTTCAGCATGGATGAATCGAGCGAGGTGGTCCGCGACCACGTTCGCAACCGTGGTCGGGCGGTGGTCCTGCGGCAGACGCCCCAGGGGGGAATGATCACACTGCTCGATCCGCTTCGCGAGACGAACGTCCTGTTGGCCAAGGAGATTCCCGCCACGTTCGACGAGCGGGTTCAGGTGAACATCGCCAACGCGCTGGCGGCCACGGCCGCCGCCATCGGTCTTGACGTGCCACTGGCGAGTATCAGGTTGTCCCTCCGCACCTTCAGCACGGCGTTCTGGCAGACGCCGGGTCGATTCAACCTCCTGTCGATCGACGGCAAGCAGGTGGTGATCGACTACTGCCATAACGTCCATGCGCTCGAGGGGATTGCCGACTTCGTGCGACGCACCGCCGCGCCACGATCCATTGGAGTGATCGCGATCGCCGGTGATCGCCGCGATGACGACATCCGGGAGTTCGGCGAGCTGGCTGGTAAGACGTTCGACCATCTCGTGATCCGGGAGCATGACGACCTTCGAGGTCGTGCCCCAGGGGAGGTCGCCGGGCTCCTCCAGGAGGCGGCTGTCGCGGGCGGTCTTCCCTTCTCGCACACGACGATCCAGCTCGACGAGCTCAAGGCGATCGACATGGCCATCGACATGGCTGCGCCGGATGATCTCGTCGTGGCTCTGGTCTATCGCATCCCACAGGCGTGGGCAGCCCTCTCCAACCGTGCCCAGCCGGTCGGCGCGGTATGAGGCTTCGGATTGACATCCTTCGCCCCAGGGGATGCGGCTCCTATACCGCAAGCTGATGGCGGGACGCCTGACGCCCCGCCGTCCCCGAACGAGGAAGAAGCCGGCCGCGTTCAGGCCGGCAGCGACGAGCACACGTCGACGCCCGAAGCCCGATCCTTGAAGCGGTCAACCGAGTAATCAAGGAGGGGCGCCGGGCCGATCCGGCGTCCCCTTCTGCGCGCAATCGGTGCCTGCAGGACCCGCACTGCGTTTGACCCTCGTTCCCGGCGACTCCTATACTCCGGACACCGCCAGCGGCGCGAACATACGAACATGTCCGAACGGGTACCGACCGGGGAGCGATCCTGCCCGCGTTCCCCTGCCGGGCTGCCTACAGGGGATCTATCGGCGTGTACATTCCTCCCCGGATCGCCTTCGTGGCCATCCTGCTTCTTGGTGTCGTCTCGACCTGGTTTGCCCTGCCGACGGGCTTCCTGAACGTCGGCGGCATCAAGGACGAGCGAGACATCAACCTCGGCCTCGACCTCCAGGGCGGACTCCAGGTCCTGCTCCAGGCCGACCCGCCCGCCGGGCAGACCGTCGACGCCAACGTCCTCAGTGGCACGCGCGACACGGTCGAGCGCCGCGTCAACGAGCTCGGCGTCTCCGAGCCGCTGATCTCGACCCGTGGCGACGACCAGATCCTCGTCGAGCTTCCGGGTATCACGGACACCGAGCAGGCGATCGCGCTCCTCCAGCGCACCGCATTGCTCGAAGTCATCGACCCGCAGGGCCAGTACCTGCCACCGGGCACGGTAGTGAACACATCGCTGGGAGGTCCCGAGGACCTGCTCGGCGAGCAGCAACTGGGTGGCGAGGCCACTCCGGGCGCCACGCCAGCCCCCGACGGCATGCCGGACACCGTCACCGCCTCCACACCGATCGCGACGGACGGGACTCCCATCGCTGCCGGCGCCACTCCTGCCGCCGGCACGCCCGTGGCCGAGACGCCGGTGGCGGACGACCCTGCCGCCGACGGTCCCGTTTACACGACCATCATCCAGGGCCGCGAGTTCACCGACGCCTACCCGACCGCCGACCAGCTGGGCGGTCCGGTCGTCGCCTTCGAGCTCAATGACGCCGGCGCGAGTGCGCTGCAGAACTTCACCCAGCAGAACATCGGTCGCTACATGACGATCGTCGTCGACAAGACGGTGATCTCGTCCGCGACCATCCAGGCCGTGATCGCCGACAGCGGGCAGATCTCGGGGCTGACCGCCCAGCAGGCTAACGACCTCTCGATCCAGCTCCGGGCCGGCTCACTGCAGGTGCCGCTGATCGTCCAGTCGTCCAACACGGTCGGTCCGTCCCTCGGCGAGGAATCGATCGACCGCTCCCTGATCGCCGGGATCGTCGGCCTGCTGACCGTCGCGCTGTTCATGGTCTTCTTCTACCGGCTGCCGGGTCTGCTCGCCGTCGCGGCGCTCCTGATCTACACGGCCGTTTCGTTCTCCCTCTTCAAGCTGTTCGGCGTGACGATGACCTTGGCCGGCATCGCCGGATTCATCCTCTCGATCGGTATGGCCGTTGACGCCAACGTGCTGATCTTCGCGCGACTGAGAGACGAGCTCCGGATTGGTCACGGCCTGAACCGGGCCGTGGAGCAGGCGTTCCGCAACGCCTTCCCCTCGATCCGCGACTCCAACACCTCGACCCTGATCACCTGCGCGATCCTCTGGTACTTCGGTGACCAGACGGGGACGTCGCTGATGACCGGCTTCGCCATCACGCTCGCGATCGGCGTCGTCGTTAGCCTGCTGACTGCGATCACCGTCACCCGCAACTTCATGCGGCTGACCATCTCCAGCGGCTGGGTCCGGGACCCGTGGCTGCTCGGCGTCGAGCGGCGTGAAGCCGCCGCATTCGACACCGCCCCACGCGCCGCGGCGGGCGACTAGCCGCCTGCACCCGACGACGATCGACGGCTCTGCCGCGCCATGAGGATTGACCGGACATGACCACACTCACCAGCAAGCGGAAGATCTGGTACCTGCTCTCCGCCATCCTGATCATCCCGGGGCTGATCTCGCTGATCTTCACAGGGCTGCGCCTGGGCATCGACTTCACCGGCGGTACCCAGATCCAGCTCCAGTTCCAGCAGGAGGTCAGCTCGGTCGACCTCCAGGCGGCGGTCGCGGAGGCTGGCTACGACGGGGCGATCGTCCAGAGCGTCGATGTCGAAGGCGGCAACGCCTGGCAGATCAAGACGCAGGAGATCGGCGAGGGCACCGACGCCAAGAACCAGCTCTACGCCGCCCTGGAGTCCGAGTTCGGGCCGTTCACCGAGCTGAGCATCGCCACGATCGGCGGCTCCGTTTCCGATCAGCTCAGCCGGAACGCCATCCTCGCCATCCTGGTCGCGTCGCTGTTCATCCTGCTCTACATCGCGATCGCCTTCCGGAACACCCGCAGCCCCTTCGTCTACGGCACCTGCGCTATCGCGGCGATGGCCTGCGATGTCCTGTTCGTCATCGGGCTGTTCTCGATCTTCGGCTGGGCGTTCGGGATCGAGGTCGACACGCTGTTCGTGACCGCGCTGCTGACGGTGATCGGCTTCTCGGTCCACGACAAGATCGTCGTCTTCGACCGTATCCGCGAGAACATGGCCCGGCGGGTCGGATCCAGCTTCGAGGACACCGTCAACTACAGCATCGCCCAGACGCTGGTCCGGTCGGTCAACACGTCGGTCACGGTGGTCTTCACGCTGCTCGCCCTGTTCCTGCTCGGCGGCGGCAGCACCCGCAACTTCGTCCTGGCGCTGCTGATCGGTATCGTCAGCGGTACCTACTCCTCGATCTTCACCGCAGCCCAGTTCCTCGTCTCCTGGGAGAACGGCGACATCCAGCGCCTGTTCGGCCGTTCCGGTCCCAAGCGGGACACCCAGGTCGAGGCCGAGGCCAGGCTGGCGCCGTCCCGGTAGCCATTCACGACGATCGGACGACGGCCTGACGGAGACGCCGTGTCGCGGGGGTACCATCCTGCCGGACACGGCGTCTTCCCGTTCGGACCTGACGCATCTCAATCCATCGATAGCGGGAGCAGCATGACGATCACCGCCAATGATCCCAACGACCCCAACCTGACGGCCGAAGGTCACAAGCACATCGGCGTGATCGGTGGCGGCGTAGCCGGACTGGTCGCCGCCTACCGCCTGGCCCGGGCCGGGTACCGCGTGACGCTCTGGGAGCGTGGCCAGCGCTTCGGCGGCCAAGCGGTGACCTTCGAGCTCAACGGGGCCCGGATCGAATACTTCTACCACCACCTCTTCAAGAGCGACACGTCGATCGTCGCGCTGGCCGAGGAGCTGGGCGTCGGCGACACCCTGATGTGGCTGCCGTCCAACGTCGGCTACCTGAGCGGCGGAAAGATCTACCCGTTCAACGGCGCGCTGGACCTGCTCCGCTTCTCGGCCATCCCCTTCATCGACCGGATCCGGATCGGCCTGGTCACGCTCTACCTCCAGCGGCAGGCGGACTGGCGCCCGTACGAGAAGGTCACTGCCCATCGCTGGCTGAAGCGCGCCCTCGGCGCCCGCGCCTACGACCGGACGCTCGGTGCCCAGCTCCGGGCCAAGTTCGGCCGCTACACCGAGGACATCGCGATGGTGTGGTTCTGGGGCAAGATTCGCCTCCGCACCACGTCGCGCCAGTCGCCGCTGGAGCAGGAGAAGCTCGGCTACTTCCGCGGGTCGTTCGATACCATCATCAACGCGATGGTCGACGGCGCCCGAAAGGCCGGGGCCGAACTCCACCTGGGCAAGGGACCTGAGGAACTCCGGCAGCGCGAGGACGGACGCTGGGAGGTCCACTTCGGTGAGGGTGACCCGGCCGTCTGCGACGCGATCGTGGCGACCGTCCCCTCCCCGATCTTCTCGCGGATGGTCCCGGCCCTCCCCGCCGACTACCGATCCCGGCTGAGCGGCCTGGATTACGAGTCGGCCGTCGTGATGGTGCTGGAGATGGACCGCAAGCTGACCGACATCTACTGGCTGAACGTGGCCGACGACGACGTCCCGTTCACCGGGGTGATCGAGCACACTAACTTCCTGCCGGCCAGCGACTACGGTGGCTCACACGTTGTCTACCTGTCCCGTTACCTCGAGCCGGATCACCCGGCCTGGACGACGCCGGACGACGAGCTGTTCGCCGAGTACATCCCGTATCTCAAGCGGCTCAACCCGGACTTCGACCCGGCGTGGGTGAAGAACCGGTGGGTGTTCCGGGAGCGGGCAGCCCAGCCGGTGATCACAATGAACTATTCCGAGCGCATCCCGGCCCGGCGAACGCCCCTGGCCGGCCTCTATCTCGCCAACACGACGCAGATCTATCCCGAGGACCGCGGGACCAACTACTCGGTCCGGCTGGGCAACGAGATCGCCGCGCAGGTCGCAGGCGATCTCGCCCCGTAGGGAGCCCGAACCGGCATGAGCGTGCACCTGTTCCAGGAGATCCTGTTCATCCTCTCCGGGCTGATCCTGTTCGTCGTGGCCCTCGCGGTCATGGTCGTCGTGATCCAGCGACTTGTCATCGAGCGCGGCCGGAACATCCCCCAGAAGAAGCGGCGCGGACAGGAAGAGCGGCCCGAGTAGCCTGCCTCTCCATCTGAAACGACGACGACGGGCCACCTCATCACGAGGTGGCCCGTCGTCGTTTCCGGAACCGGCCCCGTGGCTAGGCCGGCCTGGGAACGTCGCGAGGCTTGACGTGGGGCGGGATCGGGCACTGGTAGGGCCGCCCGGCCGTCGACTCCTCGAACTCCGCCCGCGCCTTCCCCAGCAGCTCCGGGTCCAAATACAGGTCAGTCGCGGTGAGGGCCATCGCCTTGGCGGCGTGGACCATCCCCTTCATGCCAATGGAGTGCCCGGTGGTCGCCGTGATCGCCCAGCTGTGCCCCGGAATCGCCAGCGGCCAGCAGGCGGTCGTGACCTGCGACGTCGGCGCGATCCAGGAGACGTCCGAGACGTCGGTCGAACCCGGGAGAACCTTGTCGGCGTCGCGAATCGGCCAGACGTCGCCCGAGAGCCCCTCGTTCATCAGCGACTCGGGCAGCGAGTCGGCGCGCAGGACGCCCTTGCGGAGCTCGTCCGGGAACGCCCCGGAGATGGTCTTCGCGTATTCGATCTCGTCCTCGTCGAACTCCATCGGACCGAGCCGGTCGAGTGCCGACATGAGCTGGTCACTCAGGACGCGGTTGGTCAACATGTTGTACGCGCCGGAGACGAAGACCTCGGTCATCTTCGTCTCGGTCATCAGCGCGGCGCCGCGGGCGACGTTGCGGACCCGCTCGGTCAGCTCCTCGACCTGCCACCGCTCCGGCGCCCGGACGAAGTACCACACCTCCGCCTCGTCCGGCACCACGTTCGGCGCCCCACCCCCGTTCGTGATCACGTAGTGGATCCGCGCCGCGTCGATCACATGCTCCCGCAGGTAATTCACCCCGACGTTCATCAACTCGACCGCATCCAGCGCCGAGCGGCCCGTCTCCGGGTTCGCCGCCGCGTGAGCCGTGCGCCCCTTGAACTGGAACTTGATGTTGTTCACCGCCAGCGACGAGCCGGCCCAGACGGAGTTGGTGCTGTTCGGGTGCCAGGTCAGCGCGATGTCGAGGTCATCGAAGGCGCCGGAGCGGGCCATGAACACCTTGCCCTCGCACGTCTCCTCCGCCGGACACCCGTAGTACCGCACCTCCCCCGGCGTGTTCGTCGCGATCAGCCACGCCTTGGTCACCGCCGCCGCCGCCAGCGCTGCTGTGCCCAGCAGGTTGTGCCCGCAGCCGTGCCCCGGCCCGTCCGGCACCAGCATCTTCTGCACCGGGTCGCGCTCCTGCGACAGCCCCGGCAAGGCGTCGTACTCGCCGAGGAAGCCGATGACCGGCCCGCCCGTCCCGTGCCGGTAGGAGGCGCTGAAGGCGGTGGGCAGCTCGCCGACGTTGCGGGTGATGGTGAAGCCGTCGGCCTCGAGGTCCTGGATCTGGAGCTGGCAGGCGTGGTACTCGGCGAGGGCGACCTCGGGGTGCTCCCAGATCTGGTTGGCCATGGTGACGAAGCGCGACTGCCGCTCCTCCAGCCATTCCACCAGCCCAACCTGCGGGGTCTCGGTCGTTGCGGTCATCGTGTCTACTCCGGCTAGGCACCCCTCGATCGGGGTACCACGATGGATCGGATCGGATGCCCGGCAGCATCGCCGAGCCAGCCGTTCCGGGCAATGGGGTCTCAGTCGATTGCAACATTCTCGGTCGCGCGTGAAGGACCTCGTGACTGTGCCGACGGCCCTGACTCCGTTGCCACTGTCCGGTGCCAGGTGATTCGGCCACGCGCGACCCGCGACTCGACCTCGTTCCGGTCGGCGAGGTCGGCGAGCATCGCGCGGACCGTCACGCCCATCAAGCCCGCGGCGCCGAGCGTGTCCGCCTCGCCGTCCAGTTCATCCAGCACCCGGCCGAGGACGCCGGCGGCGTCCGGAGCGTCCTCAAGCGCGACTACGACCCGCTGCTCGATCCTGTCGAGAACGGCGAGATTCTCGGAGACCAGCTCCCGGAACGCGTCCCGCTCGAGGACCGGCCCGTGGCCACAGACGAACCGCTGGTAGGGCAGGGCCTGGGCAGTCTCCAGTGACTGCCGATGACGGGTCATGTCATAGACGTACGGGATCACGTGCTTGGTAAGCGTATCCTCCGGGAAGACGCTGTCGGCCGAGAAGCAGGTGTCGCCGACGACGTAGCCGACCTGCCCCGGCGCGTGGCCCGGCAGCGGCACGACCCCGATCTCCAATCCGTCCACCGTGACGGTCTGCCCGCTCACCTGGTGATTCACGGCAACCTGCGCCGGCAGGAGGAACTTGGTCCGCATGGAGCCCGGCGGGGCGGCACCGAACATGATCGCCGGGGCAAGCTCCGGAGCGGACATGATCGCGGCCTCAACCGGTGGTGCCCAGACCGGGCAGCCGATCCGTCGGACGATCTCAGGATGCCCGCCAACGTGATCGGCGTGGGCGTGCGTCGTCAGGATCCCGGCGACCTCGCCCCAACCGGCTTCCGCCACCGCCCTGATCGCTCGCCGGCCAGCGTCGCGGTCCAGCCCGGAATCGACCAGCAGCACCCGCGCTCCGTCGAGGCGGATCACGCCGATGTTGACGGCCCCCTCGATCACCGCGCAATGCTCATCTACCGCTCGCCAGCCCGTCATCGCCATCCCTTCTCCGCCGGGCGGGCGCACCGGATCGGTATACTGCCCACCGCGTTCCCGCACACCCCGGAAAGGTACACCCGGTGCCATCTCAGGTCATCGCCGGCACGGACGAGCGTGCTATTCGCCACATCGTCGAGGTCGCGCAGTTCGACCGTCCCTGGATCGAATCGCTGTTCCAGCGGGTCGAGCGGATGCGGGACGAGCCACGCGGCTCCGACCGGCTCAAGGGCCTGATTCTGGCGACGCTCTTCTACGAACCCTCGACCCGGACCCGGCTGAGCTTCGAGTCGGCGATGCACCGGCTGGGCGGCGGCGTCCTGAGTACCGAGAACGCCGGCGAGTTCTCCTCGGCGATCAAGGGCGAGACGGTCGAGGACACGATCCGGATGATCGGCGGTTACGCCGACGCCATCGTGATCCGCCACAACGAGCAGGGCGCGGCCGCGCGGGCGGCGGCGGTTTCGGCCGTCCCGGTCCTGAACGGTGGCGACGGCCCGGGTGAGCACCCGACGCAGGCGCTGCTCGACCTCTACACGATCATGAGCGAGCAGGGCCGGATCGACGGGCTGAAGGTGGCCCTCGTCGGCGATCTCCGCTTCGGCCGGACCGCCCGCTCATTGGCCCGCCTGCTGACGCTCACCATTGGCACCGAGCTGATCTACGTCTCGCCCCCGGCCGTGCCGATGGGCAGTGACGTCCAGCGTGCCGTTGCCGCGGCTGGCGTCACTCAACGGAGTGAGAATAACCTTGCCGCCGTCCTGCCAGATGTGGACGTGGTCTACCAGACCCGGATCCAGCGGGAGCGGTTCGCCACCCGCGAAGAGTACGAGGCGTCACGTGGGGTCTACATTCTCGACCGCGCCGCCTATGACCAGATGAAGCCGTCGGCGACCGTGCTCCATCCCCTGCCCCGCGTGGACGAGATCAGCACCGAGGTCGACGACGACCCCCGCTCGGCCTATTTCCGCCAGGCACAGAACGGCGTCTATGTCCGGATGGCGCTGCTGGACCTGTTGCTGGGCGGCGACTGACCAGCCACAGCTCTAAACTGGCGGACTCCGATAGGGACCAGTCAGCCAGATTAGAGGAAGGTCGTCAGCCCGAGGGTCGTCAGCCGCGCTGCTGCCGGGCCTGGCTGATCCGGTGCCGGCGATAGACCGACCCGCCCCCCAGCACGAGCAGGATCATCGCGACGACGACCAAGACCTGAACGACACCATAGAGGTCGGCGAAGGCGGCGGCGAAGAAGATCGGAATGAAGGCCACGCTGTTGGAAATGGTGAAGAAGGTCGCGTAGACGCGGGCCCGCATCTCGTCGGCCGACCGTTCCTGAAGCAGCGTCTGCGCCGGGACGATGACGTAGGCGTTGCAGACACCGGCGAAGAACAGCAAGGTCCCGGCGAGCACGACCTCCCATGCGACGGGTGGATGGTCGAACACGAATGTCAGTACGTCGCTGCTGATCGCCGCCAGGAAGATCGTCGCCCCCGCTCCGATCAGTGCCCAGTCGATCAACCGGTCGCGGTCGAGGCGACTGCTGATCCGGCCGACCGTGAGCACGCCGACGACGACGCCGATCCCGGCCGGCGCCACGATGTAGCCGATGTCCTCCGGCCGCAGCCCGACCACACTGGTGATGAAGTCCGGACCGAGCGCGGCGACCATCAGGAAGGTCGTGGCGGCCAGCGTCAGGTAGACGATGGCGCGGATCAGCATGGGGTCGCGGGCGATGTAAACCAGTCCCTCGCGCATCTCGATCCAGAGCCGCTCCATCGGGTGAATGGATGCGTCCGGGACGGCCAGCGCCCGGGAGGACGTCGCGTTCTTGGGCAGCCAGACCACCAAACCGGCGCAGATCAGGAACAGCGGCGCGGTCAGGAGGATCACGTCGTCCACCCCGAGGACCTGGACGAGGACCGGCCCGAGCGCGGCGAAGCCGAGGACCTGCGCCCCGGTCGCCGTCAGGTTGAACAGGGCGTTGGCCGAGATGAGCTGTCCCCGGGAGACGAGGGCCGGGATGGTCGCGCCCTGCGCCGGGGCAAAGAACTGCCCGGCCATCCCGAAGAAGAATGTCCCGACGTAATGAGCGATCAGGATCGAGTTCACCTCGCCGGTGGTCGGGATGAAGAGGATGCCGATCACCGTCACGACCCGGAGGACGTTGACCACGGCCATGATCGTCCGTCGGTTCCACCGGTCGGCGACCACGCCAGCCAGCGGACCGAACAGGACGGCAGGCAGTGAGAAAGCGAGGATGACGAGGCTGATGGCGGTGTTGGCCTGGGTCAGCTGGTTCTCGTCGACGATGTTCCGCACCCGGAGCAGCAGCGCGAAGTTGACCATGTTGTTGGCGGTCTGCGAGACCGCCTGTGCCACCCAGAGCCGAAGGAACGGCTTGTTGCGCAGCGTCTCGCGGATCGACTCGTTCCGGGTCTTGCCGTTGGGCTTGTTCTCGGGACTGTCATTCGGGTCCATCCCCGTCGACGACCCGGGATTCCGGCTTGTGCCATCACCGGCGGCATCCGGGTGTGACGTCATCTTGCGGGCCGTGGTCGGGCGTGCTCTCGTTGGTCGCAGGAGTTCCCGGCTGTCCCGGCGGGTCGCTCCGGGTCGCCGGGCCGGAACCGGACGTCGACTGGCGCGGCGCCTACCCTTCGCCATCGGTGTCCTGGTCCTTCATGGCGGATGGCTTGTCGTCGGCAACAGTGACGTCCGCGACCCGTGCCTCCTGCTCCGCGATGAGCGCCTGAGCGGCCTCGTAGCCGGGTCCGCGGGACACGAAGTGACGCAGGCGTCGCTGGACCTCGCGCCGGGGAAGGAGCACGCGGCGACCGCAGGTGATGCAGGTCAGGCCGATATCGGCGCCGAGGCGAACGACGGTCCATTCATACCCGCCACACGGGTGAGGTTTGCGCAGCCGAAGCAGGTCGCCCATGAAGAGCGAAAGGGGGGCGTTCCGGTCCTGGACCTGGTCCACGTCGTCGAGTGCCTTCCACCGGGAGCGGGTACAGGAGCAGGGGATCAGTCGTCGGCGGCGATCGGGGTGATCAGCGACGGGTCGTTGGCGCGGGGGCTGTTGACCGCTCGGCTGACGGGGAACGCTTCCATTCGATCGGCCGGATATGGCCCGACGAGGTGCTCGAGTGCCGGCCACTCCGTGGCGTCCGGATCGAGCCACGGCTCCTCGTTGTCCGGCTCGAGGATCGCGACCATGCGATCGTGGATCGGCTTGACGATGGCGTTGGGTGGACCCGTGATCAGCGTGAACGACCGGACCGGTTCACCGTCCTCGCCCGCCTGCTCGTCCCAGAGACCAGCGAAGCCGAAGACCTCCTGGTCGGTCGGCCGGATCAGGATCGGCTGCTTGCCGTGCCTGGTCTCAGTCCATTCGTAGAACCCGGTCGCCGGGACGATGCAGCGGTTGCCAGCCAGCAGCCCGCGGAACATCGGTCGCTCCGGCAGGGTTTCGGCCCGGGCGTTGATTGGCTCCGGTGCCTTGCCGCCACCGCGCTTCTTCCACCGTGGCAGCAGACCCCAGCGCATCGGCTGCAGGGTCCGGTTGCCGTTGGCGTCGATCACGAGGACCGGAAGAAGCTGGGTCGGAGCGGCGTTGAAGGTCGGATCGATGTCGAAGTTGATCTCCCGGAGCTGAAAGCGCTCCGAGAGGTCCTCGACTCGACCCAAGACGTATCGTCCGCACATGACCCTGCCTCCCACGGCTCGTCGTGGCCCGGCGGACGGGAACGCCGGGATGGCCTGCCCGGTTCGGGCCCTAGAAGCCCAGTCCGGGGATGTTCAGCCCGCCAGTGAGCACCGACATCTTCTGCTCGGCGACACGCCCGGCCTCATCCATCGCGGAGGTGATGGCGGCGGTGATCATCTCCTCGAGCAGCTCGACCTCTTCCGGGTCGACGGCTGCCGGGTCGATCTTGATGCCCCGGAACTCACGGGAGCCGGTGACCTGGGCGACGACCGCGCCACCGCCGGCCGTGCCCTCGACGACCATCTCAGCCAGTTCCTCCTGGATCTTCGCGAGGCGGTTCTGCATCTGCTGGATGGCGCGCATGTTGGGCTGACCCATGGGGAGCTGTCCTCATCGTCAGGGCCGAGAGCTGAATCCCGGCCCGGCTCTGGCCACCCGGCTGGTGACCCTCATGCTCTGAGTATACGCGCCCCTCCCGTGCCTCTGAGGCAGAGGGGACCGTTAGCCGGCACGGGCGGGGACGGCATGCCTGGATTTCCAGCCTTCGACCCGGTCCAGCATCGCCCGGGCGTTGCCGCGGGCCGCGTCGGTCACCGGCAGGCCATCAAGCATCGCAGCCAACTCATCCAGTCGCTCGTCGTCGGCGATCCGTTCCACCCGGCTGATGACCCGGCCGTCAATGTCGCCCTTGGCGATCCGAAAATGCGTGTCAGCAAAGGCGGCAATCTGTGGCAGGTGGGTGATGACGATGACCTGGTGGTCGTCCTCCAGCCCCCACAGCTTCTCGCCGACGACCTGCCCGGAGCGCCCACCGACCCCGACGTCGACCTCATCGAAGACGAGCGTCGGCGTCTCATCAACCGCCGAAAGGATCGACTTGAGCGCCAGCATGAGCCGCGCCGTCTCACCACCGGAGGCGACGCGCGCGACCGGCTTGAGCGTCTCACCGGCATTAGGTGCCAGGAGGAACACGACCCGATCCGCGCCCGTGGCGTCGATCGCCACCCGCCGGCCATCGCCTGAGAACGGCACGCCGGTGGGATCGTCCTGCTGGGTGACCGAAACCGCGAACCGGGCCCGGCCCATATTGAGCTCGCCCATCGTCCGCTCGATCGCTCGGCCCAGCTCGGCACCAGCCGCGGCCCGCCGCTCGGAGAGTCTCGTCGCCGCACTTCCCAGCCGTCGCCGCAGCGCGTCGGCCTGTCGCTCAAGCTCGGCGACGTCAGCACCGCCCCCGGTCATCCGCGACAGCTCTTCCGCGGCCTGCCGCCCCACCTCGTTGATGTCGGTGATGGTCGCGCCGTACTTGCGCCGCAGCGACTTG
This sequence comes from Thermomicrobiales bacterium, assembly GCA_035944555.1. Classification (GTDB taxonomy): domain Bacteria; phylum Chloroflexota; class Chloroflexia; order Thermomicrobiales; family UBA6265; genus CADCWK01. Next base: position 89,870 of record DASZAY010000009.1, on the reverse strand, counting down.
ATCAGGTCCAGCCGCTCTTCGACGGCGACGAGCCGTGCCGGGTCTACCTCGATCCCGTCCCGGTAATCGCGCAGTTCGGCCGAAAGGTCCTCCAGCAGGACGACCACTTCGTCCAGTCGCGTCGCAAGGTCAGCGGCGCCAGGATCGATCTGGGCGACGTGGGCCAGGGTCGTCGACGCCTGGCGCAGACCGGCCATCGCCGCCGGGATCGACTCGCCGCCGGAGAAGTCGTCCTCACTGCCCGAGACCAGCGCCTGGGTGAGGATGACGTCCTCGATCAGCGCCGTCGCGTTGGAGAGGACGCGGCGCTCGGCGATCAGCGCCTCTTCCTCCCCCTCGACCAGTGCCGCGGCCTCGATCTCACTGGCCTGGAACGCGAGCAGGTCGATCCGCTGGGCGCGTTCGCGCGCATTGGCGGTCAGATCATGGATCTCTCGCTCGATGTGGCGCAGATGTTCGACATCCGCGGCGATCTCCCGCCGGTCCGCGACCGTCCCGGCGAAACGGTCCAGCATCTCCAGTTGCTCCTGCGGGCGAAGCAGCGACAGGTGGTCGCTCTGGCCATGGATGTCGACGAGAAAGCCGCCCAGCCGGGCAAGCGCCGACGCGGTCGCCGTGCGCCCGTTGACGCGGGCAACCGAGCGGCCACTGGCGGTCAGCTCGCGTGACAGGATGAGTTGATCCTCGTCGAGCTCCACTCCAAGCTCGTCCAGCGCGACGCGGAAGTCCTCCCGCTCGCGGAGTGCGGCAACGTCGAACAGCGCTTCGATTCGCGCCGACTTCGCGCCGGTGCGGACGACGTCGGAACCGGTGCGCTCGCCGAGAACGGCACCGAGCGCGTCGATCAGGATCGACTTGCCCGCTCCCGTCTCACCGGTCAGCGCATTGAAGCCAGCTTCGAATCCAATCCGGGTTTCCGCGATGATGGCGAAATCGCGGATGGAGAGTTCAAGCAGCATCGTCGTGCGTGAGCCTCCCACGCCAGTTCGCGCGGCCCAACAGGGGCCGACCGGTGTCACATGCTTCCTTCGACGCCAGAGCCGCGCCACGGTGTCCGGACAGCCGGCACCGGCGGAATGATGCGCGACAACAGGGCGGCCGGGCGAGGTCTCCCCCACCCGGCCGCCCCGGACGTGTCACTTCGGTGGACCGTGGGGCTACTTCGCCTGTGCCGCTGCCGCGTCCATCGCCTCGACCATCACCTGCGGGCGGACAGGGATCCGCTCGACCCGGATGCCGGTGGCATCGGCGATGGCGTTGACGATGGTCGCCGGGCCGGGGACTGCCGGCGGCTCGCCAATGCCCTTGGCGCCGTAGGGGCCGTGCTCAGACGGCACTTCCACCAGGATGATGTCAATCGGCGGCAGCTGCTCGGCCTTGGGGATGGTGTAGTCCATCAGCGAGGCGGTCATCAGCTGGCCGTCGGCGTCGTACTCCATGCCCTCGTACAGCGCCCAGCCGATCGTCTGGCCGACACCCCCGTGGACCTGGTCCTCGACGAGCGCCGGGTTGATCGCCGTGCCGACGTCCTGCGCCGCAACGTAGCTGTGGATGGTCGTCTCTCCGGTCAGCTCGTCGACCGAGACCTCCGCCATATGCACGGCGAAGCCCGGCGCGGCCTGCGTGATCGCGGACGCGCCGGTCCCCATGACGGGGTTTACGCCTCCGTTGCCGGACATGCTCTGCTCGGCGATCTCCTTGAGGGAGATGGAAATCGTCGGGACACCCTTGACCTGGACGTTGCCGTCCGCGATCTCGAGGTCCTCGGTGGAGGCTTCCAGCCGGGTGGCGGCGATCTCGAGGATCTGCCGCTTGGCATCCTCCGCGGCCCGCTGGACGGCGGCGCCGACGGTGTAGGTGATCTTGGAACCACCCGTCGAGCCGGACCACGGCGCGGTGGCGGAGTTGCCGACGCTGATCTTGATGTCCGACGCGTCCACGCCGATCGCCTCGGCGGCAACCTGGGTGAAGGCGGTGTTGGTGCCGTTGAGATCGACCGACCCGAGGATCGTCGTCAGCTTGCCGTCGGCGTCAAGCCGGCAGACGGCCGTCGCCGGCTCGAGCCCGCCCGGCCAGCCGCCGACACCGATGCCGATGCCGTGCCCCTTGGCCTTGATCGCCTCGCGCTCCTGCCAGAGCGGGTGCTGCTGCAGGGCTTCGAGGGTCTCCTTGAGGCCGATCCTCGGCCAGGCGCCACCGTTCGGGCGCTCATCACCCTCGACCGCGCAGTTCTGGATCCGGAACTCCATCCGGTCCTTGCCCAGCGCGTTGGCCAGTGCATCGACCGCCGACTCGATCGCCAGCGACGCCTGCTGGGCGCCGGGTGCGCGGTAGGCGCCGGACTTTGGCCGGTTGGAGATGACCTCGCGACCGGTGATGCGCAGGTTCGGGAAGCGGTAGTAGCCTCCGACCAGGATCGCGGCGATGCCAAGTGGGGAGCCGCCGGACAGGCCGGCGAGGAAAGTCATGTCGGCGTCGAGGGCCGTGATGAACCCGTCGTTCGTCCCGCCCAGCTTGACCCGCATCTCACAGGCCGGGGCCGGGTTGGCGGACAGGAAGTCCTCCATCCGGGTGAGCTGGAGCAGGACCGGGCGGTTGGTGGCCTTGGCGGCCAGCGCGACCATCGGCTCGAGCAGGCCGAACTTGCCGCCGAACCCGCCGCCGACCGGCATCTGCGTGACGACCACCTCGCCGGCCTCGACGCCAAGCGCCGCGGCGACCTTGTTCTGGACGACGAACATGCCCTGGGTCGAGGTGTAGATGTCCATCGTGCCGAGCGGTGACGGAACAGCCAGGCAGACCTGTGGCTCGATGTAGCCCTGGTGGACCTGGTCGGACGTGAACCGGTACTCGACGATCTGGTCGGCCTCGGCGAATGCCTTCTCGATGTCGCCGCGCTCGAACTCGACCGTGTTCATGACGTTGGCCGGGAGGGACTTCTCCTCCGCCCCACCGGCGTCGGAGTTGTGCAGCCTGGCCTCGGCCTCATCGATGTGCGCCGCGGTGAACCGCGTCTGCGGCCCGCCCTCCATGAGTGCGAGCTCAATGCTCGTCACCGGATCGACCGGGTCGGCATCGACCTCGACGAGCAGCACACCGTCCTCGGCCGCGGCCTCACTCGTGGCGAGAACGATCGCGACCGGCTGGCCGTTGTAGATCAGCTCGTCGGTCGCCAGGGGGTTCTCACCCTCCCTGATATCGAGATCGGCCGCGGTCAGCACCGCATGGACGCCCGGCACGGCCAGCGCGGCGGAAACGTCGATGCTGTTGACCTTCGCGTGCGCGTAGGGGCTACCGACCAACCGGGCATAGAGCTGACCCGGGAACCGCAGGTCGCCGGTGAAGCGCTCCTGTCCGGTCAGCTTCTTGGGGGAATCGATCCGCTTGAGCCGCTGCCCGATCTGACGCCGCTCGGGCGCTACTGTCGCTGCCATGCCTGAACCTCTCGCTGTCGGTGCGGCGGATACCTTCACAGGGACACCGTGCGGTCGCCCACACTGGCGCCCTGCCCTGACCGGATAATTCTATCATCGGGAGCGGGTGTCCCTGGCGGCCGGCTTTGGACTCGCAGGGGTATCCGCCGGCGAACTCACCAGATGGGCAGGTGAACGATGACGGTCCCCGACGCCAGCACCTTCATGACGCGCCTCGAAGAGCTCGCGACGGACGATCAGCGCGAGAAGATCCAGCGATACTTCCGGACCGGCGACGGCGAGTACGGCGCTGGCGACGAGTTCATCGGGGTGCCCATGGGCAAGGTCTTCGGGCTGGCGAAGGAGGCGATCGACCTCCCGCTGAACGAGATCGAGCGCCTGCTCGAGAGCCCGATCCACGAGGCCCGGGCCGGCGCCTGCAGCGTGATGGACAAGCGCGGCCGCCGGAAGCGCACCGGGACGGAGGACCTGGCTGCCCTCTACGGGCTGTACCGGCGGCGCATCGACCGGATCAACAACTGGGACCTCGTCGATCTGGCCGCCCCGTATGTCGTCGGGCGGTACCTCTTCGGGCAACCGCTGGACACGCTGGCCGGGCTGGCGCGATCGGACAACGTCTGGGAGCGACGGACGGCCATCTACGCCACGTCTTACGCGATCCGGCAGGGCCAGCTCGAGCCGACCCTCCAGGTCGCCGAGATTCTGGTCAGCGACCCACACGACCTGATCCGGAAAGCGGTCGGGGGCTGGCTCCGGGAAGTCGGCCGGAAGGACCGCCCGGCACTGGTCACGTTCCTCGAGCTACACGCCGCGACGATGCCACGAACGATGCTCTGGTACTCGGTCGAGCATCACTCACCGGAGGAGCGCGCCGGGCGGATGAGGACGAGCGTGTGACAGGTCCCACCGCTGCCCAGCTCAACCGGACGACCCTTGCCCGGCAACAGCTGCTCGAACGGTGCACGCTCCCAGTGCGGGAGGCGACGCGGCAGGTGGTCGCGCTGCAGGCGCAGATGCCGTCGTCCCCGTACGTGGCGCTCTGGAATCGCATCCGCGACTTCCAGCCCACAAACCTCGATGCGGCGTTCGCCGACGGCGCCATGGTGAAGGCGAACGTGCTGCGCCTGACCCTCCATGCGGTCGACGGTGATGACTACCGGATCTTCCGCGAGGCGCCGGAGCCGTCGCTGCGGGCGGCGAAGCTGGACAGCCGCTTTCTCGCATCTAGCCTGACGCACGCGCATGTCGATGCGATGCTGCCCGGCTTGCTCGCCTACGTTGCCGATGGGCGAACCGCGGCTGAATGTGCCGCCTGGCTGGCCGAACGGCATGGCGCCGACCGGGACCCGTCCGGCTGGCACGGCATCCGCCAGTACGCTCCCCTGCGCCGGTCGCCGACCGGCGGCCCGTGGTCGTTCGACGGGCGGGTCTGCTACCGGGCCCCGCCCGACCCGCCCGTGCTCGACGACCCTTCCGCACACGACCGGGGACTCCTGCAGCTCGTCCTGCGGTACTTGACCGGATTCGGCCCGGCAACCGTCGCGGATATCGCGCAGTTCGCGATGGTCCAGCGTGGCCGGGTGCGCCAGGCGATCGTCGCCCTCGGTGACGGCGTCGTCCGGCTGGATGGTTCTGCCCGGCCAGAGCTCTACGACCTCCCCGGCGCCGAGCTGGTGGACGGCGATACCCCGGCCCCGCCGCGGCTGCTCGGGATGTGGGACAACCTGCTCCTCGCCCACCAGGACCGGGCGCGCTCCATCCCGGATGGCTACCGCAAGCTCGTCATCCGGACCAACGGCGATGCCCTCCCGACGCTGCTGGTCGACGGGCAGGTCGCTGGCGTCTGGCGAAGCTCCGGCCCCTCGATCGAAGCGATGGCATTCCATCCCCTTCCGGCAGCCGTATGGGATGAACTGGGCGCCGAGGCCGCGAGCCTGTTGGCCATGTTTAGGGAGCGAGGAGATACCGCCCCTTTCCGCCGGTACGACCACTGGTGGGCCAAGCTGGCCTCCGGCGAGACACGCCTTCTCGGCGCCTGACATCGTTGCCGGGCGAAACGTTCCCGCTTGGCATGCGTTGACGAGGGCAGCGGCGCGAACCGGAATGGCCTTGGGCGCCGCACGTGAGAGGGGAACGCATGAACTTGATGCTGAGTCGCCGTCGCCTGTTGGGACTCACGGCAGGCGCGGCCATCCTCGCCCCGCTACCGGAACCCCGGGGACGCGTAGGATCCGGTGGGACACCGGACCCGGATGGACCACTGCTTGGCGACTACGAGGCGGCCTTCGAGCACCACTTTGGCAATGGCACCACACTCGAATCCGGCCTGATCAGGTACCCCGCCGAGGAAAGTCCCGCCGTCTATGCGGTCCGCTTCACGGACGACCACGCGGACCTGGTCGAGGTTGACCTGACGGGTTTCCCGCGTGGAGGGCTGGACGACGGGGACATCCGCCTCGGCGATTCGCGGTTCATGCCCGGAGACGCCGAACGCATGGCGACGTTCAGCGGCGGAGCGCTGCGATACGGCGGCGAGGGCTTCAACCTGACCATCCACCAGAGCGAGGATCTGGCCAATCAGACGGGCCGGACCGGCAACGTCATGGTCATGGAAGTCCGCCCGACGCCCGGCGACGGCCCCTCGCCCCCCTGGCTCTACACCCACGCGACGGTCGGGATGGAATCCGAGGACGTCCACGACTTCGTACCCAACGGCGCAGACGCGGTCATCGGCGCGCCGGTGAACGCTTGGTTCGAGGCCTATGGTCATGGCGGCGCGTCCCAGCGCGCGCTGCTGGTCGAACAGCCGCCACTGGACGGGTCGCTCCTGCTTGGAACGATGACGACTGGCAACGAGCTGTTCGTAACCGAGATTGAGGCGATCCCAACGACGACGATCTCGGTCAGGGGCGCGATCACGCTGGTCGAATACTTTCTGCCGCCAGACGCGACATTGCTCCAGACATTCGTCAGCCTCCCGACCGCCACACGGCCGGGGATGCGCCGAATCCAGGTCTGGGACCTCCCGGGCCTGCAATGCCAGGCGACGGCGATCCTGAGCATCCTGGGAGAGGAAGCAACCGGGGAGGTCGACCGCATCGTCTTGAGCCTTGCTCAAGACTGACCGCAGGGAATTGGATCACGCTGGAACCCGGCTCCGGACGATAAGCGGAGGCAGGGGGTGTTGTCGGCGGTGATCACCCGCAAGAGGGGGCACCCAGGCCAGGCATCGTCACGTGGTGGAACGGTGCCGACGCCCCTTCCCCTCCCTGTCACGACACGCCGGTACCCACGTCGCGCCGGAAGAAGTCGGGCGAAAGCATGTCGAGGTCGCTCAGTGAGTTGAGCTTCGCGAAGATCTCGTCCGTCTACGCGTTGAACCCGGACCTCGCCTCACTGGCTGCGGCGAGGTCCGGCGTCGGGTCCGTCATCAGCCAGAAGACGTGGCGACCACGGGCCGTGAAGGCCTTCGCGATGCGCCCGGCCTCGGTATCGGCGTACTCGGGAATGAAGGACAACCCGTTGATCTGCCAGAAGCTGAAGTCCTCCAACAGGCGCTTGCGATCTGCTTCGCCTTTGTTGGCACCGGCTCCGGCTCCGTCGCGCGACCGGGATTGCGGCTGGAGCTCGGCGGCCCGCTCGTGGATGGCTTGGCCACGGAGAGCCAGTTTGTAGAGCTGCGCCATGGCGAGGTGTTCTCGATCGAGTGCGATCACCCGTCGCTGCTGCTCACGATCGCTCTCCCGGCGCGCGAGCTCCCGATCCCGGGCTTCGTCGGCAACCCGCTGCTCGCGCTGGAAGATGCGGAGCGCCGCGAGATAGGCCAGTGCGAACGCGACGAACATGATGACGAAGTCGCGGATGGTTTCCAGCCAGAACGCGTTCCAGACCCAGTCATCACCGAGCGCCACCGCCACTACCCTTCTCTTCGGGTACAGGACGACCCGGCGGAACACGAATCGGTCCCGCCGGGTCGTCTCATCCTGGGTCACACGTTCACTGGCTGCCGCACGGCATCAGCTGGCGACGGGTGCCACCTGCTTCATCGCGATCCTGACATGGTGGTCGCCGACCTGGATCTGGTCGACCCAGGTGCCGTCGTCGAGCCGGGAGCCGGTTCCCGCGGTCCCGTGCGTCTGTCCCTCGGCCTGTGGGCGAACCTGGTCGCTGGCCCCAGTGACGGTCTGCCCGCTGATCAAGGTCGCCAGGACCTCGCCGGCGATCGTCCGCTCGAAGTTGCGGAGCGCGTCGCCGATTTCCGGGTCAGCCTCCCACGTCAACTCGATCCGGTCCTCGACCCGGTAGCCGGCGTCCTTGCGGGCGTCCTGGATACCACGGACGAAGTCGCGGGCCAGCCCTTCCTCGATCAACTCGACGGTCAGATTGGTGTCGAGCACGACCGTCGCCGACGCGCTCTGGGCGGCCGCGAAGCCAGACCGCTTGATCAGGTCGACCAGCACGTCCTCCGGGGCAAGCTCGACGCCCTCGCCATCTGGCAGGGCCAGCGCGATGGGCTGTCCGGCCGCCACGCTGGCGGCGATGTCGGCCGGGACTAGCGCGCCGAGCGCCTGCCGAACGGCGCCGAGCCGCTTGCCGAACCGGGGTCCGAGCACCTTGAGGTTCGGCCGGATGTCGTACTCGACGACATCACCGAGCTCCTCGACCGCCAGCGGCCGGACGGCCTTAACATTCAGCTCATCGGTGATCAGATCGCCCAGCCGGTCCAGTGCCGACGACGCGCCGGTCCGCTGGCTGTAGACGAGCAGCGCCGGCAGCGGCTGCCGGACCTTGACGTTGCCCTCCTGCCGGGCGGCGTGGCCGAGGTTGACGACCTCGAGCACCACCGCCATGTCGGCACTCAGCTTCTCGTCGATCGCCGCCGCGTCCGAGACCGGGAAGTCGGTCAGGTGGACCGAGGGCGGCGCGTCAGCATTGATGTCGCGGACGAGGTTGCCGTAGATCTCGTCGGCGAGGAACGGGACGAACGGCGCCAGCAGCTTGCTGACGGTGACCATGACCTCGTAGAGCGTCCCGTAGGCGGCGAGCTTGTCGGCGTCGCCCTCGGCCCGCCAGAATCGGCGGCGGTTGCGCCGGATGTACCAGTTGGACAGCTCCTCGACGACGAACCGCTCGATCTCGTTGGCGGCGCCGGCCGGGTCATGGCTATCGAGCCGCTCCCGGACGGCGGCGATCACCTGGTTGAGCCGGGAGACGATCCACCGGTCCATGAGGGCTCGCTCGGCCAGCGGCGGGACAGCCCCCGGAGCGGTCGGATCGAACCCGTCCAGGCGGGCGTAGTTGGCGAAGAAGGCGTAGCAGTTCCAGAGCGGCAGGATGAACCGCCGCCGGACGCCGTCGGTGATGTTCGGGCCGAAGTTCACGTTGGCCGTCGGGTTGACCGTGCTGAACAGCCACCGCATCGTGTCGATGCCGATCTCCTCGGCGGCGTCGTCCAGCCAGATCGCGTTCCCCTTGGACTTGTGCATCTCCTCGCCGTTCTCGTCGCGCATGAGGGCGTACGAGAAGACGTTGCGGAAGGCCGGCTGGCCGGTAAGGGCGGAGCCCTGCGCGATCAGTGAGTAGAACCAGTTCCGGAACTGGCCCGGGAAGCTCTCGCTGATCAGGTCGGCCGGGAACCACTTGTCCCAGTACTCGCGATCGGTCAGGTAGTGCAGCGTCGAGAACGGGACGATGCCGGCGTCCAGCCACGGGTTGCCGACGTCCTTGACCCGGTGCGCCGTACCACCGCAGGACGGGCAGGCGATGGTGACGGCATCGATGTATGGCCGGTGGGGCGTATGGCCGTCGAACTCGTCCCAGCCGCCCGTCGCCCGCTCGCGTAATTCGTCCTTGGAGCCGAGAACCTCGAAGTGGTCGCAGTCGTCGCAGACATAGATCGGGAGGGCCAGCCCCCAGTACCGCTTCTTGGAAATCATCCAGTCGTCCATGTGCTCGAGCCAGTCCAGCTCGCGCTCCCGGCCGAACGACGGGATCCAGTTGATCTGCCTCGTGACGTCCATCATGGTCCGGCGGAGCTCGTTCATGGAGATGAACCACTCATCGACCAGCCGGAAGACGAGGTCCGTTCCGCAGCGCCAGCAGACCGGGTAGCGGTGCGTGTACTGCTCGGCGCGATGGACATGGCCGCTGGCCGTCAGCTTCTCCAGGATGTCGTTGGCGACCTCGTGGACGTAGCGCCCGGAGAGGTCGGCGAACCCTTCGACGTAGACGCCGAACTCGTCGATCGGCGCGATGACCGGCAGGTCCTCGACCTTGGAGAGGGCGAAGTCCTCCTTGCCGCAGCCCGGGGCGATGTGAACGATGCCGGTGCCTTCGTCGGCGGAGACGTCGGTCCACGGGATGACGCGGTGCTCGACGCCCTGTGCGGCCTCCAGCTCGTCGAACGGCCCGGTGTAGCGCCGCCCGACCAGCTCGCTGCCCGGCACCTCGGCGGTGATCGTATGCTGGCCGGAGATCACCTTCCGGACGAGGTCCTTGGCCAGGTACGACGCGCGCTGCTCGCCCTTGACCGTGTACTCGACGCGAGCGTAGGTAATCTCCGGGTGGACGGCGGCGGCGACGTTGGCGGGCAGGGTCCAGGGCGTGGTGGTCCAGACCAGCAGATCGGCACCGGCCTCGTCCTGCAGTGGCAGGCGGGCGTAGATGCTGAGGTGGGTGCGGTCCTTGTACCCCTCGGTTACGATCTCGTGCTCGGACAGGCCCGTGCCGCAGCGAGGGCACCACGGCATGGTGTCGTGGCCCTTGTAGACCCAGCCCTTCTCGTGGCAGGTCTTGAGGAAGTGCCAGATCGTGTAATTGTTCTCCTCGGAATCGGTGAAGTAGGAATTGTCCCAGTCCATCCAGTAGCCCATCCGGATCGACTGGTCGGTCTGGCGCTTCGAGAATCGCCGGACCCGCTGCTTGCAGAGCTCGACGAACTCGGCAACGCCGTACGCCTCGATGTCGCGCTTGCTCTTGAGGCCGAGTTCCTTCTCGACCTCGACCTCGACCCAGAGCCCCTGGCAGTCAAAGCCGTTCTGGAACCGCTGCTCCTTGCCGAGCATGGCGTTGTATCGCTGGAACAGGTCCTTGTAGGTCCGGCCCCAGGCGTGGTGGACGCCCATCGGGTTGTTGGCGGTGATCGGCCCGTCGATGAACGAGAACCGCTCGTCCGCACCGTCGTTGCGGTGTAGGTAGCGCTCGACGATCCCGTCGCGCTGCCACCAGGCGAGAGTCTCGCGCTCCATCGCGGGGAAATCGGCGCGCTGGGTCACTTCGCGGAACGTGGGCATCCGGGTCAAAGCTCCATCGTGGTAGAGCCGGCAGGAGCCGGCAATCGAGGTCTGGGGTGAGGTCAGGGTCGAAAAACACAACGACCCATCCTCGGAGACTGGCTCTCGAGGACGGGCGTGACCCGCGGTACCACCTCGCTTGGCCTCGCATGGCGAGACCCACTCGGGCGCACACGACTGACCGGAGGATCTGTCCGGCGCGTGGCGCATCGCGGTAACGGGCGATGGGACCGGCCTCGCCTACTTTCGCGCCCGGATCGGCGACGGGTTCGGGGGGCAACTCGGGAAGGATGACCGGCGTCGGGCTCGGCACCTGGCTCACACCAGCCCAGGTTCGCTCGGGAGCGGCAGACGACGCGATCGTGGTTCCGTCAGCGTGTCTGCCATTCTAGCATTGCCGGTTGACCGGCTTTCCAATAGTGCGCGATAACAATCCGTCAAACAGACCGGATAGTGTCCGCATTTATGAAGCGGCACCAGTGGTGCTATACAACATGGCAACGGCAGCGGGTCACCGTTCGGATTTCCGGGGCGGTGGTCTGGTGCCATTCCGGGGCGGCTAGCTGTCGGTCCCGGCCGGAGAGAGCCGGGATGGGCCAACCCGAGGAATTACCGGACCGGGCAGGCGTCCGACGCCTGTCGTTTCGGCCGGTCGATCCAGCACACGGTGCCTGTCCCCATGGTGGTGAAGCGGCGACGCGGCCGTCCAATCCGCCCTGTCTGACTCCCTCCCGACCTCGAGCAACAGGGGCTTACCCCAGGAGACAATCGATGACCGATGCACGAAGGTTCGGTTCTGGCCGGGAGATGGGACGGCGTGACGTGATCCGCGGGGCGGCCGCGACGGGTGCCGCGGCGGCCTTGGCGACTCGGTTGCGTAACCCGGCCGCCGCGCAGGATGCGACCCCGGTTACCGCGCCGGCCAGCGTTCCGACGCCGGCAATGAACACCGAGGTTTCCGGTGAGCTCCGTTATCAGCTCGTCTCTTCGGCGGCCAGCGAAGTCCAGCAGACCCAGGCCCTGATCGACCAGTACTTCACGTCGATGTACCCCAACGTCAGCGTTACCGTCGAGCCGCAGCCAGAAAACCGGGATGAGCAGCTTGTCACCTCGATGATTGGCGGCAATGCCCCCGACGTTTTCGACACGTGGCGGGACGATGTCGCTCGGTATGACGCGGTGGGCCAGGTCCTCGACGTCCAGGCCCTGGTCGACCGGGATTTCACGCCGGAAGCGATCGCCGACTACTTCGAGTGGCAGTGGGCGGACTTCATCTTGCCGAGCGGCATCCGGTTCGGCCTGCCCAAGTACGTCAACATGATGGCGATCTGGTACAACCGCGACCTCTTCGAGCAGAACGGGATCGCGCCGCCGGACGACACATGGACCCACGACACCTACCGTGATGTCGCACGCCAGCTGACGATCCGCGACGGTGACAACGTCGAGCGTTTCGGGCTGTTCTTCCCGGCCTATGGCCTGGACCGCTGGTCGTACAAGCTGAGGACATGGGGCGGCAATCTCGTCGACCCGGCTGATAACACCCGCGCCGCGTTCGGTGAGGATCCGGCCATCGCCGCTTCGCAGTGGCTGTACGACCTCACCTTCGTCGACGGCTCCAATGCCCAGTTCGGTTTGCTGTTTCCTGGCGGGGCCGGTGGCGTTGCCAACACGACGATTGCCTTCGCCCAGGGTCGGCTCGCGATGGTCGAGGACGGGCTCTACCCCTTCGCCATCGCCGAACAGATCCGCGCCGCCGGCTCCCCGTTCCGCTGGGCGTTCGCACCGGTACCTGCTGGCCCAGCCGGTCGCCACGTTCTCGGCACCGCCGACGGCTTCGCCATCTGGAATGGTTCGCCCAACCAGGAAGCCGCGTGGGAGCTGGTCAAGTTCCTTTCCGGCCCCCGGTTCCAGATGGAGTCGACGCGGGTCACGGGTTACCTGCCCTGTCGCTACTCGCTGCTTGATTCCTGGATCGACATCTGCACGACCGCCTACCCGGAGCTGGCCGAGGCCAATCTCGAGATGGCGCGGACCGCGATGGACCAAGGTTACCCGCGAAACCGCGCCCTCTTTGCCCGCGACAGCGAGGCGCAGGATCTGATCCTCCCAGCCATCCAGGCCGTGTACATCGATGGAGCGACCGATGCGGAATCGCTCCGGGCCGTGGCGGAGGAAGTTACGTCCCAGCAGCAGAATGGCTGATTGACAACCTGATCCCGTCCGGGGGTCTCGTCGGCGAGTCCGGCGAGACCCCCGTCCGTTTGTGCCAGGAGCGTGTCCATGGTGAGTCCCCCCACGGTCGTGGCAGACCACGACACCCGATCGCTCAGAGACGATGTCACGATCATCGAGCCCCGCCTTCCGTGGTTGACCGACCGGCGCAAGGAGGCGCTGGTTGCCTACGTCTTCCTGGCGCCATGGATCCTCGGCTTCCTGATCTTCACGGTCGGAGCCATGATCTATTCCTTCCGCCTGTCGTTCTTCGACACCAACCTGCTCAACAAGAGCGAGTACGTGGGCACCGCCAACTACCGGCAGCTCTTCGACGACCCGGCGTTCTGGAAGGCGCTCCGGGTTACCGGAACCTACACGGCGATCGTGGTGCCAGTCGGGACTGTCCTCGCGCTTGGAATCGCCTTGCTGCTCAACCAGAAGCTGGTGCTGAGTGGCGTCTGGCGAACGCTCTACTACCTCCCCGCCGTCGTCTCCGGCGTATCGGTTGCGGTGGTCTGGAACTGGGTGCTGAACCCCAGCCCGGACGGGCTGATGAACCAGCTTCTGGCCGTTTTCGGCATCGGATCGCTGCGCTGGTTCTCGTCGTCGGACTGGGCCCTGCCGGGACTGATCCTGATCGCGGTCTGGGGCACCGGCGCCAACATGCTGCTCTACCTTGCCGGGCTCCAGAGCATCCCGTCAGACATCAAGGAAGCGGCACGGGTCGACGGCGCGGGCCCGGTCCGGGCCTTCTTCACGGTCACCCTGCCCCTGCTGACTCCGACGATCTTCTTCAATCTCATCATCGGCGTAATCTCGGCGTTTCAGGTCTTCACGACCATCGCCGTCATCACCGGAGGCGGGCCGAACAACGCGACCCTGACCATGGTTTACCTGCTGTACCGCGAAGCCTTCCGCTCGTTCAGCTTCGGGTACGCGTCGGCTGTCGCCTGGGTCCTGTTCGCGATCATCATGGCGTTCACCCTCGTGCTCGTCCGCAGTGCCGACACCTGGGTGCACTATGAGGGAGGGTTGCGGAAGTGACGCCCACAACCGACCAGACCACCCGACCAGACCGGACGAATCGCCCCTACGCCAGCGTCCAGGCGACGACCCCGAGCTTCCGCTTCGATCCGGTCCTGACTGGACGAGTCCGGCGAACGATCCTGCACCTGACCGTCGTGCTCGGCGCGCTGATCTTCGCGGCTCCACTCGCGTGGATGCTGGCGACGTCCTTCAAGACGCAGGGCCAGCTGTTCACGACGCCCCCGACGTTCCTGCCCTGGCCGATCACCCTGGACGGCTACACCCGGCCATTCGAAGCGCTGCCCTTCGGCCGCTTCTACTGGAACACAACCGTCATCACCATCCTGAATATCGTCGGCCTGCTGTTCTCGGCCTCCCTGGCCGGGTTCGCGTTCGCCAGGATGCGGTTTCCCGGCCGGAACGCGCTGTTCGTCGTGGTGCTGGCGACGATGATGCTGCCCGAGCAGGTGACGATCATCCCGATCTACGTGGGCTGGACCCGGCTTGGATCGTTCCTGACCGACCTGCTGGGGATGCAGATCTCGTTCTTCAACACGCCGATTCCACTGTCGTTGCCGGCATTTTTCGCAAGCAACTACGCCGGTGCCTTCGCCATCTTCCTGGTCCGGCAATACATGATGACGATCCCGATCGACTACGACGACGCGGCCCGACTGGATGGGGCCGGCTGGTTCCAGATCTACTGGCGGATCGTCATGCCACAGGCAGGACCGGCACTCGGCGTCATCGCGATCTACGCGTTCGGCTGGAACTGGAACGACTTCCTCGGTCCGCTGATCTATCTGAACGAGACCAGTTCATTCACCCTCGCCCGTGGTCTCGCCCTGCTCAACTCCCGGTTCACGACCGACTTCCAGGGCATCATGGCTCAGACCGTTCTTAGCCTGATTCCCGTCCTCATCGTGTTCTTCCTGACGCAGCGTTCATTCATCCAGGGCACGGTGGTGTCCGGCGTCAAGTAACCGCATCCGGTCAAGCCGATGAACAGGCGACATCCGCCTCTCGTACGGGGCGGATGTCGCCTGTTCCGTCGCTCTCAGGAGGGCTCGTCCGGCGACCAGGGCCGGCAGACCGCGACCATCGCGCGGGGACCGAACCGCTTGCCCAGCCGTCGGGCCACGTCGGCGGCCCGTTCAGGGTCTTCGTCGACGCCGTAGTGGGTCGGTCCGGCCCCGGACAGCGCCCAGCGGCGCGGAGCTACCGCGTGCAGCGCCCGCCGGAACACCTCGACCTCCGGCGCGATCTCACCGAGCGCCCGCTCGAATCCGTTATCGAGCAGGTCAGGGTCGATCGGTTCCCTGCGGCGGAGCCGACCGGCCTGCTCCAGAACAGGATGTCCCGCGTCGAAGTCATCGGGCCGGAGGGCACCGAAGAGCGTGGCCGTCTTGCGCAGGATGGGGGTCGAGAGCCGCGGGACGACCACCACGAAGACGCCTTCCCTGGGGGTCGGGAGCACGTCCAGGTCCTCGCCCCGCCCACCCGCCAACGCTGTTCCCGCGCGGCGGAAGAACGGCACATCGCTACCGAGCGCCAGTTCGATGCGCAGCCGGTCCGGGTCCGGGATCGCCCGACCCGCGATCCGCTCGATCGCGGACAGTGCCGCCGCCGCGTCCGACGAGGCGCCTCCCATCCCGGATGCTGGCGGGATCGCCTTGTCCAGCGACACGGTCAGCTCCCCGGTCAGGCCGGTCGCGTCAGCCGCGGCCCGGGCCGCGCGGACCGCCAGGTTGTCGTCCGAGACGAGGACAGCGTCCTCCCCAGGCTCCGAACCACCGATCTCGCCCAGGTGAACCAATGCGGGTGTCTCACCGGTGGGGCGATGACGCACGGTGACGTCGTCGCAGAGATCGATCGCTTGGAAGATCGTCACCAGGTCGTGGAAGCCATCGTCGCGCCGGCCGGTGATGGCGAGCCCGAGGTTCAGCTTGGCCGGGGCGCGCAGCCGGACGGACGAAGCAGACTGATCGATCACGGGGTCTCGTCCGCCGCCGGACGTACCCGGTCGCGCTTGCGGGACTGCGAGGTGTCTTCGGCGGGAAGCCCCGGCGCGGCCTGCCGGATCGCCACCCACTCGGCCACCGTCAGCGTTTGGGCGCGACGATCCGGGTCGACGCCTGCTGAGCGCAGCCACGTCTCCACACCGGCCTTGGGGACGCCGAACCGCGCCGCGATGCTGTTCGCGACCTGCTTGCGCTTCTGGTTGTACCCGGCGCGGACGATCCGCATGAACTCCGGGATGTCGGCGTCAGCCAGCAGCAGTTCCGGCCTGACATCGAGCTGGAGGACCGACGATGTCACCGTTGGCGGCGGGACGAAGACGGTCGGCGGGATGTCGAACAGGATCCGGCCAGCGGCGTAGAACTGCGTCGCCACCCCAAGGACGGACAGCTCGCCAGGCGGCGCGACGATGCGCTCGGCGACTTCCCGCTGGACCATCAAGGTCAACCGGGTCGGGCGGTGCGGCTGCTCCAGCAGGTGCTGCACGACGGCCGACGCGATGTTGTACGGCAGGTTGGCGACCACCGAGAACGTGACGTCGTCCGGGAAGAGGTCGGTCGTCGGCGTCTGGAGTGCGTCCGCCTGGTGCAGGTGGAAGCGTCCGGAGCGATCGAAGGTCCAGCGGAGATGCGCCGCCAAGCGACGGTCGTATTCCACCGCGGTGACGTGTCCGGCCCGGGCGATGAGTGCCTCGGTCAGGATGCCGAGCCCCGGCCCGACCTCGAGGACGTGGTCGTCCGGCCCGACGCTGGCCAGCCGGACAATTCGGTCGACGATGCCGCGCTCGAAGAGGAAGTTCTGGCCAAGTCCCTTGCTGGGCCGGACCCCGAGCTCGTCCAGGAGCGATCGCCAGGCGCGCCGGGTACGGGGCAGCCCGGAGACGAATCCGTCCGGCGCGGCGGGGATGGCCTCGACCACGTCGTCCAGTTCGTCGGTTGTGGGATCGGTCAGGTCCTGCTCGGCGTCGCTCATGGGTGCAATCGTATGTCACCGGCGTCTGTCATGGCGCCGATCACCCCGGCCGGCTCGCCCGCATCGATTAATCTCGCCACGACGTCGTCCGCTTCCTGAGGGTCGATCGCGAGCAGCAGTCCACCCGAGGTGTTGGGATCCCAGAACGCCTGGATCAGCGCCTCGTCGGTTTCGCCGTAGCGCAGGGCGATTCCGGAGCGAGCTTCTTCTTCCCAGGAGGCCCGGTTACGGCCGAGACCGGCGCAGAGGAAACCTGCCTTCGCCGCTTCCAGCGCGCCGGGCAGCACCGGGACCGATCCGGTATGGACGACCGCGCCGGTGCCGCTCCGGACCACCATCTCGGCGAGATGGCCCAGCAGGCCGAAGCCGGTGACGTCGGTGCAGGCCCGTGGCGGTCGCGACCGCGCGATCTCGCTGGTTCGGCGGTTCAGCCGGACCATCGATTCCACGGCAGATTGGTACGCGCCGGCGGGAGCCGCACCGGCTCGGTGCGCCGTCATGACCAGCGCCGTGCCGACCGGCTTGGTCAGCACGAGCACGTCGCCCGGACAGGCGGTCGCCTTGGTCCAGAACCGGTCCGGATGAACGGTGCCGGTCACGGCGAGCCCGAACTTGACGCCAGGATCGTAGACGGTATGCCCGCCGACGATCACCCCGCCGCCCGCGGCAACCGCCTCCCTCGCCCCGGCCAGGATCACGGCACCAACCGACGGGTTGGCGTCCTCCGGCACGGTCAGGATGGCGAGGGCCGAGAGCACGTCCCCACCCATCGCCCAGACGTCGCTCATCGCGTTGGCGGCCGCGATCCGGCCGAACAGGTGGGGGTCGTCGACGACCGGCGGGAAGAAGTCGACCGTCTGGACGATCGCCGTCTCCGGTCCGGTCCGGATCACCGCGGCGTCGTCACTGGTCCCCAGCCCGACGAGGACATCTGGCGACTGTTGGTCGGCCAGCCCGCTTCGGGCGATCAGGTGGGAGAGGGCGCTGGGGCTCATCTTGGCCGCACAGCCACCACCGGCCGCGAGCGTGGCACTGGCAATGCTGCCCTGTGCGGTCATGGCCGGACCCGATAGGATGGGATGGTTTGCTTGGACTGCATGGACGCGATGGTAGGGGCGGACGGCATGACTGTCGAGTTCGCTCCCCGTGGGGAGAACCAGAGATGACGATGCCGGGAACGACGGAGCTGGCGCAGATCGCCTCCGACCTCGTCGGGATGACGGAGATGCCAAGCGACAGCGCGATCTACGTCGAAGGGACTGACTTCAAGCGCGTCATGATGGGCATCGACATCGCCGGGGCGGAGCTGCTGCTCGGTCGCCAGCTCGGCGTCGACGCCGTCATCGCCCACCATCCGGCCGGTGGGGACGCCCGGCTGAACTTCCATCGCGTGCTCGACGTCCAGACCGAGTTCCTGGTCCGGGCCGGCGTCCCGGCGGACATCGCCGAAAGGACGATCGCTCCGAAGATCGTCGCGGCGCAGGCAACCGCCCAGATCGCCAACTTCGACCACGCGCCGTCGATCGCCCGGCTGCTGAAGATGCCGTTCCTGAACGTCCACCTGCCGCTGGACGAGTATGGTCGCCGGGTGATGGACAGGGCGATCGTCGACCACCTCGCGACCGTCTCCGGCGAAGGCGCAACGCCGACCGTCGCCGACGTCGTCGCAGGACTCCGGAAGATCCCGGAGTTGCGGGACGCGCGAACCGACGTCACCGTGCCGGTCGGGTCGGCCGACAACCCCGCCGGCAAGGTGTTCGTGTTCCACGGCGCCGGTACGAATGGCGGGGCGTCCGCCGCCCGGGTCATGTGGGACCACGGGGTCGACACGGTCGTCTACATTCACCTGGCTCCGGCCGAGGCCGATGCGCTCCGGAACATGGCGCAGGACGGCAAGAACGTCGTCGTCAGCGGGCACATCTCCAGCGACATGATCGGGATCAACAGGTACGTGGCTGACCTGGAGGCCCGGGGCGTCGAAGTCATCCGGATGAGTGGTCTGTAGCTCGGCCACTACATCTCAGGGGGTCCGGGCTTCAAATCCGGACCCCAGCAAGGAGTTCAGGTCTTGAACAGCAGTCCCGAGCCGTATCTGCACCTCATCGCCGAAGACGTCTGGTCGACGGTCCGGACCCAGGAGACGTACGTCCCGGACGCCTTCGCGGCGGACGGGTTCATCCACTGCACGCTCGGTGACGAGCGGATGCTGGAAGTCGCCAATCTCTTCTATCAGTCGGATCCGCGATCGATGCTGCTCCTGACGCTGGATCCCGCCAGGGTCGGCTCACCGGTCCGGTTCGATGACCCGGAACAGGTCTTTCCGCACATCTACGGTCCCCTCGCCGTCGCGTCCGTGACGGGGTATCGTCCCATCGCACGCGATACCGACGGCCGTTTCACCGGCTACGGGGAGCTCGTTCCGGTCTGATTCCACCTTCGTTCCGCGCCCGTCAGACCGACCACCGACCATGCCCAACCTGGCCTGAACCGGCCAGCCAGCGGTGCCGGCCCACCGCCGCCCGTCAGCTGCCCGAGACCGAGGAAGACCAGCCCCAATGCCCGATTCGTCCCCCTTCTCCGTCGCGCCCGCCGCGGCGTCAGACCATGCCGCGCCCGCCACGACCAATGAGATCGATGACCTGATCTGGGATAGCCCGGAGGTGCGGGAGCGTGCCCGAAGCTATCACCGGCTCCGACGCCGGCTCGGATTGGGCTTGACTGCCGCCGCGGTGGCACGCCAGGTGGCGTTCGTCGGCCTGGGCGGCGCGAGCGGGCTGGAGTCGGCCCTGCGGCGGAACCTCCCACACCCGGAACTCGTCGCGCCGGCCTATGCCCTCGTCACGTCGGCGATCTCGATCGCGCTGGACCTGCCGGCGTCCTACCTCGCCGGACATCGCGTCGAGCGAGCCTACGAGCTGACGAAACAGTCCGATGCGGACTGGCTCCGGCAGCGACTGCTGGCGTACGGGATGGGCACGGCATTCCGATCCGCGGCCTTGACGGGGATCCATCATCTGCTCCGCCGTCGACCGGACGACTGGTGGGTCATCGTCGCTGCCGGGTTCATCCCGGTCTCCGTCCTCACCCAGCCGATCTTCATCCGCCTGATCATGCCGCGCTTCAATCGCTTCGACCCGCTGGACGACGAGGAATTGACGAACCGGCTCCGGGCGCTCGGGGAGCGCGTCGACGTCCCGATCGCCGATGTCTATGTGATGGACATGAGCCGGCAGACCGAGCGGGCCAACGCCATGTTCACCGGCATGGGACGCAATCGCCGGATCATCCTTGGCGACACGCTGACCCGGTCGTTCGAGCCGGCTGAGGTCGAAGGCGTCATCGCCCACGAGTTGGGGCACCAGGTCAATCGCGACATCTGGACGCTGACCGCCATTACGGCCGCCCAGCTCACCGCACTAGTCGCGGGCGTCCACTACGCGACCCGGCCGGTCCTTCGCCGGACGGCTAGCACGACCGGCATCCGGTCGACCGACGAGGTCGCAGTGCTGGCGGTCATGGGGCTGCTCTCGGCCAGCGTCGCGATGACGCTCTCGCCGCTGCCAGCGTTCATCTCGCGGACCATCGAGCGGCGCACGGATCGCTTCGCCCTGGAACTGACCGGCGATGGCGAGACCTATGCCCGCGCGATGGCCCGTCTCGGCCGGGGCAACATGGTCGATCCCGATCCTCCGCGGTGGCGCGAGCGGCTGCTCTCGTCGCACCCGCCGATCGTCGAACGGATCCGTAAGGCCCTCGCCTTTGCCGGGGGGCGAGCATGATCCGTCCGAGTCTGAGTCTGTTCGGCTTTGCGGTAAACTCCGGTTCCATCGAGATGACGCGCAGCCGGGTGAGCACCGCCGCCGGCCGGAGAGGACGCCGAATGGCCAGCAGCCAGGTCAACCCCGACGCCTATGTCTGGCGCCAGGGTCGGTCGGAGATCGTTCTCCAGCGGGCGGGCGAGAACTGGCATATCTCCTACACCGTCGCCGGCAGATTGCTGGGCCCGCGACAGGCTGTCTATGAGGCCCGCCACCAGAGTGCCCGCCACGCCGCGTGGGACTTCATGGCCCGGGTCATTCGCGCCTGCCGCGACGAGGAAGAGGCCGTCCGGGCGAGCAAGGAAGCCGCTCGCTGGATGCGGCAGGCCGGACACCGCGAGGCCGCCGACGCCTGATCGCCCCGTTCACCCTGGAGTCCGCCCGTGCCCGAGCTGCCCGAGGTCGAAACCATGCGGCGGATCGTCGAGCGGGAGCTGGTCGGGCACCGGCTCCTCTCCTTCGACCTCACGCTCCCCAAGCTGCTCCGTGACTCACCCATCCCGACGCTGGAACCGCTGATCGGCCGGGAGCTGCTTGCGGCCCGGCGCCGGGCGAAGGTCCTGACGATCGAGTTCGACGACGAACTCAGCCTGCTCGTTCACTTCAAGCTGGCGGGACAGCTCGCCGTCATCCGGGCTGACGGTGAGCGCGCCTACGCCGGTCACCCGTTCCCCAAGCCCTCAAATGACTACCCGCACAAGACCACCCACCTCACGATGCACTTCGATGGCGAGGTGACCGCGTACTACAGCGACGTGCGCCAGTTCGGGTGGATGCGGCTGATGCCGTCGGACGAGGTCGAGGCGACAATCAGCGCGTTCGGCTTCGGCCCGGAGGGCACGCTCGCGGCCCCGCTGGACGGCGCGGCCCTACTGAGCCGCCTGGCTCGCCGCACCATCCCGATCAAGCAGAGCCTGCTCGACCAGACGCTCATCGCCGGGCTGGGAAATATCTACGTCGATGAGGCGCTGTTCCGCGCTCGCATCCACCCGGCCCGCCCGAGCGACTCCCTCACCGCCGCCGAGATGGGACGGCTGATTGAAACCATTCCCTGGGCGCTGGATCGCGGGATCGAGCAGGGCGGGGCCAAGATCATCCAGAGCAAGGCCTACCCCGTCGATGGGTTTCCGGCCATCCACGCCCGGCAGGATGAACCCTGCCTGGTCTGCGGGACGCCGATCGTCAAGACCCGGGTCGGTGGGCGAGGCACCTACTACTGCGAAGTTTGCCAGCCGGACCCGCCGGGGTGGGTCCGGCCTCCCGCGACCGTGTCGAAGGTGGGCAGGAAGGCCGAGACGGCCCTGACGGAGCGCGACGAGGCGTAGTCCGGATCTTGAGAACAACGACGAGAGGTCGCCCAGGGTCGGGCGCCCTCTCGTGCTGCAGAGCCCTGTGACTGACCGGCCGAAGCCTACATCGGGCGGAAATCGCTCTCCGGCGTGATCGTCCGGATGAACTCCGCGATCAGCTTCGCGGCGTTTTCCAGGTCGGACAGGCTGCAGACCTCGTTGGGCGAATGCATGTAGCGGTTGGGGAGCGAGACGAGGCCGGTTGCTGCGCCCCGGCCGGTCCGCCGCATGGCGTCGGCGTCGGTGCCGCTGTTCCGACCGGCCGCCTGGACCGGACAGGTGAGGCCGAGCCGTTCGGCTGCCGCCTGGAGGCCGTCGTAGACGACCGGGTTGATCGCGGCACCACGCGTCAGGACCGGGCCGCCCCCCAGCTTGACGTCGTTGTCGGCCTTGCGGTTGGCGCCGGGGTAGTCGGTCGCGTGGGTGACGTCGAGCGCGATGGCGACCAGTGGCGCCAGCCGGACGTTGGCCACGGCTGCACCGTGCAGCCCAATCTCCTCCTGCGTCGCGGCCAGCGCGACGACCTCGACGGCGGGACGATCCTCGGCCAGCAGGCGCAGCGTCTCCAGGGCGACGAACGCGCCGACGCGGTTGTCGAGACTGCGTGACACGACCAGGTCGTCCGAGAGCTGGAGGAATCCGGTATCCACCACGGCGGCGTCGCCAACCGCCACCCGCTCTGCCGCTTCGGCGCGGTCCTTTGCCCCGATGTCGATCCACAGGTCCTTGAGCTCGATGTTGCGACGATCCTCGGCCTTGATCAGGTGCGCGGCCTTGCGCCCGATCACCCCCTGGACGTCGCCATCCCGCCCGGCAATCCGGATGCGCTGGCCGACGACGACCGGGGCATCCCAGCCTCCGATCGCCTCGAACCAGATGAACCCCTCATCGTCGATGTAGGTGACGATGAAGCCGATCTCGTCGATATGCCCCTCGACGACGACGACCGGCGCCCCCTCCTTCCGGAGACGAGCGTAGGAGTTGCCGATCAGATCGACGTCAGTGTCGTCGGCGAAGGACTCTGCCTCGGCCCGCCAGACGCGGGACGGTGCCTGCTCGTAGCCGGACGGCCCCGGAGCGTCGAGCAGTCGGCGGAGGAAGTCAATGGCGCGCGTCTCCAAGAGGGTGACCCTTTCGCATGGCGTCAAATGAGCGTCCGGTCCGGGACCGGCTCACGTGAGCCCGCATCGTACCCCGCACCGGCGATCCGGTCGCCCCGACGTCCGACGAGCAGCCGGGTCAGCGCAACGGCGGCAGTCCAAGGCGCCGCCGGACGACCGGATCGCCGGGCCCGTCATGGCCGTCGAGCAGGGCGTCCACGGCCACGCCGCGCCGCATGGCCGTGGTGATCGCGTCGGCGAGCCGGTCCGCGACGGCGTTGCGGGCCGGATCGGTGAGCAGCGTCCAGCGGCCGTCCCGAACCAGGGCGGGCGGGGCGTCGTCCCCGCGTTCGGGTGGCAGCAATTCGGCTCCACCGTGCCGGGCTACGTCGGCGATGCCGGTCCGCCATTCCCCGTGGACGGTCGCCATCACCCGCTCCGGGCGACGGCCTCGCAGTCCCTGGGGCCAGCCGACGCGTGGCATCCCGACGACGATCACGGCGACGCCTTCCTCGCGGCAGCGGTCGATGACGTGTCCCAGGTCCGCGAGCAAGGCCGGGAGCGGGCGGCCGTTGAGGAGATCGTCCGGACCGACCCAGATCACAGCGACGGCGGGCCGGGCGGCCAGGGCCGGGCCAAGCTGGGCCGAGAGGACATCGACGAGCGTCGCGCCGGGAGCGGTCAGGTCGATGGCCTCGACTGGCCGACCCGGCAGCCTGACCGCCGATACCCACGATGGCCGGCCGGGCGCCGTCGTAAACGAGCCACCGAGCGCGACCCAGCGCCGCTCCCGTTGCCCGCCGGCAGCGCCCATCCTCCACCAGATCGCGAGCAGGACCAGCACGGCCGCTCCGATCGCCAGTGCCATTACGACCGCATACGTCGTCACCGCCGCCCCACCCGACCTTTCCTCGCCCGCGATCCGCTCCTGCCGGAAGCTTACTCCGCACCGTGGACGGCCCTGCCCGGCTTGACACGCCGCCGCGCCGGGACATACGCTCCACCCAGACGAAGATCACGGGCGTGGATCGGAACGAGTAGGCCGCGCGGCGTGGGACGAGCGATCCGGGGCAGGTGGGAGCCCGGACCCATTGGCCGGCTGAATGGCTCCGAGAGCCTTGCTCCGAACGGTAGCCCCATCCGGGCTCCAAGTAGGCGGCGACGATGTCTCCCTCGTTACCGGGAGCGGCGTATCGACCGGTGCGGGACGTTCCCCGCTGGTCCGTACGTGTCGAGGCGGGGACGGCCGGACTGGCCCGTTCCAAGCAGGGTGGCACCGCGGGGTGTGCTGGCGCATCTCCGTCCCTGATCCACAGGGATGGAGATGTTTCTGTTTTTCGGGGTCAGCCAGCCCCCCGGCCGGAGAGCCACCGATGACCACCTCGACGCCGCCCGCGGAGACGATGTCTCCGCCTGTCCCCCGCCCCGAGCGTGCCCGCCTCGGCACCCTCACCCCGTCGCTCGACGAGGTCCGCCGGATCGCGTCACTACCTGACGCGCCGCGCACCATCCCTCTCGCCGTCACCCGCATGGCCGACATGGAGACGCCCGTCTCCGCCTATCTCAAGCTGGCCGGAGACGGGGAAGGTTTCATCCTCGAGAGCATCGAGGGCGGTACACGCCTGGCACGCTACTCCTTCATTGGCGGACGACCCGCGGCCCGGCTGGTCCTTGATCGCGGCACGATGACGATCACCCGCGACGGCGGCGAAACGACGACCGTCACGTATGAGGATCCCCTGATTGCCCTGGAAGGCGTGCTGGACGAGTTCCGGGCGGCCGAGCGGGCAGGCGGACCACGGTTCTGCGGGGGGTTGGTCGGCTACCTGTCCTATGAGGCGGTCCGGGCGTTCGAGCCGCGCGTCGGCCTGCCGCAGGGCGTCGGTCTGGACCTGCCGGATGGCAACTACCTGCTGGCCGACGACCTGATCGTGTTCGACAACGTCGATCGCACCGTCCGGGTCCTGGCCCAGATCCACCTGGGCGACGGCCCTGTCGACGAGGCCTACGCGGCTGCCGCGGCGAAGCTGGACGAGACCCTCGCCCGGCTGGATGCGCCTACGCCGGCCCTGCCCCGCGGCGGTGCGGGCGTCGAGACGCCGGTCGCCGACCGGATGCAGGCCAACATCACCGCCGAGCGCTACCGGGAGATGGTCGAGACGGCGAAGGAGTACATCGCGGCCGGTGACATCATCCAGGTGGTGCTGTCGCAGCGCGTCGACATCGCCACGCCCGTGCACCCGCTGACGATCTATCGCGCCCTGCGCAGCGTCAACCCGGCGCCGTACCTGTTCTACGTGAACTTCGGCGACCACCAGGTGGTCGGCGCCTCACCCGAGCTGTTGGTCCGGCTCGAGGACGGGATGATCACCAACCACCCGATCGCCGGTACCCGCCCGCGCGGTGCGACTCCGGATGAGGACGAGGCGTTGGCGGTCTCGCTGGCCGAGGACGAGAAGGAACGTGCCGAGCACATCATGCTCGTCGACCTCGGGCGCAACGACGTCGGGCGGGTCGCCGCTCCGGGTACCGTCCGCGTGCCGAAGCTCATGGAGATCGAGCGCTACTCCCAGGTCATGCACCTCGTCTCCCACGTCGAGGGCGAGCTGTCGCCGGGACTCTCGGGGTTGGATGCGCTCCGCTCCTGCTTCCCGGCCGGGACCGTCTCCGGCGCGCCCAAGGTCCGGGCGATGGAGATCATCGCCGAGCAGGAAGCCGACCGGCGCGGACCGTACGCCGGGGCGCTGGGGTACTTCGACTTCGCCGGGGGGATGGACACCGCGATCACCCTCCGGACGCTGGTCTTCCGCGACGGCGTCGCTTCGCTCCAGGCGGGCGGCGGGATCGTCGCCGACTCCACGCCCGAGTACGAGTACGCCGAGACGTTCCACAAGATGCGGGCGCTCCAGCGGGCCATCGAGCTGGCCGAGACGCTGGAGAGCAGCGACCGCGCCGTCTAGCCCACCCTCCCCCATTCCCAGCCATCTTGACCGGAGGCTTAAGCCATGATCTTCCTGCTCGACAACTACGACTCCTTCACGTTCAACCTGTACCAGTACCTGCGCGAACTCGGCGCCGAGGTCGAAGTCGTTCGCAACGACCAGACGACGGTCGACGAGGTGGCGGCCCGCGTCGCCTCCGGCGAGATCGAGAAGGTCGTCCTGTCGCCCGGACCCTGCACGCCGGCCGAGGCAGGCATCTCCGTCCCACTGGTCCGCGAACTGGCTGGCAAGGTCCCGATCCTCGGCGTCTGCCTCGGACACCAAGCGATCGGCGCGGCGTTCGGGGGCGACGTCGTCCGCGCTCCGAGCCTGATGCACGGCAAGACGTCGCTGGTCCATCACGAGGGTCAGGGCGTGTTCCACGACCTGCCGACGCCATTCGAGGCGATCCGCTACCACTCGCTGGTCGTCGATCGCGAGACGTTGCCCGATGAACTGGAGGTCACCGCCGAGACGGAGGACGGGCTCGTAATGGGCTTCCGCCACCGCGAACTCGACATCGAGGGGGTCCAGTTCCACCCGGAGTCGATCATGACGCTGCCAGGCAAGGACCTGCTGGCGAACTTCCTTGCGGGCGGCGACCGGCGGGAACTGGCCACCGCCGGAGCGTCCGACGACCGCGTCCCACTGGGCTACTAGCCGCGAAGGGAGGATCCGGGATGACAGTCACGGCACCGACGTCCGTCGCGGCGTCCGATATCAAGACCGCGATCACCGCGGTGGTCGAGGGTGACGTCCTCGATCGCGAGCGAGCGGCCGCCGTCATGGGCGCGATCATGGAGGGTGAAGCGACCGGCGCCCAGATCGCGGCCCTCGTCACGGCGCTCCGGCTCCGGGGCGAGACGGTCGACGAGATCGCCGGCTTTGCCTCGGCGATGCGCGACAACGCCATTCACGTCCAACTGCCTGACAATCTGGAGTACGTCGTCGACACCTGCGGGACCGGCGGCGACCACTCCAACAGCTTCAACATCTCGACGACCGCGTCGTTCATCATCGCCGCCGCCGGGGTGAACATCGCCAAGCATGGCAATCGCTCCATCACCAGCCAGTGCGGCTCGGCTGACCTGCTGGAGGGGCTGGGGATCGCGATCGAGCTGGCCCCTGAGCAGGTCGCCGAGTGCATCCGGCAGGTCGGTATCGGCTTCATGTACGCCCCGGCCTTCCACCCGGCGATGCGGTACGTCGGCCCGACCCGGCGCGAGATCGGGATTCGGACGATCTTCAACATTCTCGGCCCGCTCACCAACCCGGCCGGGGCCAGGCACCAGCTCATCGGCGTCGGGCAGAACGGGATCGCCCCGAAGCTGGCCCAGGCGCTCGCGGCCCTCGGCTGCCAGCACGCCGTCCTGGTTCGTGCCGACGAAGGACTGGACGAAATCGGCATCGCCGGCGGGACGCTGGTCACGGATTACGACGCCCGGAGCGGCGAGACGCGCGAGTACCGCGTCACGCCGGAGGATTTCGGCCTGGAGCGTGGCGCCCCGGACGACCTCCGTGGCGGTGACGTCGCCGACAACGTCCGGATCACCATGGCGATCCTCGAGGGTGAGTCCGGGCCGCGACGGGACGTGGTGCTAATGAACGCGGGAGCCGCGATCTACGCCGCCGATCGGGTCAGTTCGATAGGCGACGGGATCGAACTGGCGCGGGCGGTGCTGGACGACGGTTCGGCTCTCGCCCGGGTCGAACGGCTGGCTGAGGTCTCCCAGGCGCTGACCGCCGACCCCGTGGGAGTAGACGCATGACGACCGAAGCCCAGTGGTTGGCGACTGGCACCGTCCTCGACCGGATCCTGGAGCGCACCGCCGCGGATCTGACGGACCGGCGGGCCGCTGTCCCGGTCACCGAGCTCGAGCGGCGTGCCGCCGATCGACCCGCCGCACGACCGCTACGGGACGCGATCGGTGGACCCGGCGTCTCGGTGATTGCCGAGATCAAGCGCGGTTCGCCGTCGCGCGGCATGTTCCCGGCCACCATCGACGTCGCCAAGGTCGCGGGTGCCTACGTCGCGGGCGGCGCGGCGGCGCTGTCCGTCCTGACCGACGGGCCATTCTTCCATGGGTCGCTGGACGACCTCGCGGTAGCCGTCGATACGGTCGCGGACGCCGCGCCGCCCCGCCCTGTGCTCCGCAAGGACTTCATGCTCGACGAGTACCAGCTGGTCGAGGCTAGGGCCTACGGCGCCGACGTGATCCTGCTGATCGTCGCGGCGCTGGACGACGCCACGCTGGCGCGTCTCATGTCCACCGCGACCGGCCTCGGGCTAAGCGTGCTGACCGAAGTCCACGACGAGGAGGAGATGCGGCGGGCCATCGCGGCCGGTGCTGACAACATCGGGATCAACAACCGCGACCTGCGCGAT
Organism: Thermomicrobiales bacterium; assembly: GCA_035944555.1. Taxonomy (GTDB): domain Bacteria; phylum Chloroflexota; class Chloroflexia; order Thermomicrobiales; family UBA6265; genus CADCWK01. The sequence goes on along the minus strand of DASZAY010000009.1, from coordinate 61,276 downwards.
TTCCGCGTCGACCTGGCGACGACCGAGCGGCTGGCACCGATGGTACCGGCTGGCACGCTGCTGGTCGGCGAGAGCGGCATCTTCACCGCCGCCGACCTGGGACGGATGGCCGACTGCGGCGTCAGCGCCGTCCTGGTCGGCGAGAGCCTGATCGTTCAGCCCGACCGCACCGCCGCCGTCCGGACCCTCCGGGAAGGACAGCCCGGTGTCATCTAGCCAGCCGACACCTGAGATCGCCCGCGATACCGTCAAGGTCTGCGGCATCCGCACCCCGGAGGACGCCGTTGTCGCGGTGCAGGCGGGCGCCACGCTGATCGGGATGATTTTCGCGCCGACCCGCCGCCAGGTCGATCACCGGACGGCCCGTCTGATCAGTGACGCCGTCCACGCGACCGGCACCGGGGCACGCACCGTCGGCGTCTTCGTCAACCCGTCCGCCGAGAACGTCAACGAGGCCATCCGCGCTGCCCACCTGGATCTCGTTCAGCTGAACGGCGACGAGGACGCCCTGTTCGTCAGCAAGCTCGACCGACCGGCGATCAGGGCTTTCCGGATCCCGCCCGGTCAGAGTGCCGCCGACCTGAAGAACCGGATCGTTGCGCACCGCTCGATCGACCACCCGCCGATGGCCTTCATGGTGGACGGATACGATCCCCACGCGCATGGCGGAACGGGAGTGCGGGCCGACTGGGATCTCGTCTCCAGAGCTTCCAGAGAATCTGGACACCCGCTGGGCATCGCCGGCGGGCTGACGCCGGAAAACGTCGGCGAGGCGATTACTACGGTCCGCCCGTTATTCGTCGACGTCAGCAGTGGCGTCGAGCGTGACGGGATCAAGGACCCGAACCTGATCCGGGCGTTCGTCGAGGCGGGCCTGACCGGGTTCCGGGAGCTGCGCGAGCCTGAAGGGGCTGTCAGCCCCGCCCGGCGGTGATCGCGTCGCGCGTGGCGTCGGCGAGCAGGCGCGCCAACCACTGGCCCTCGTCGCCGGTCATCTCCTGCCGCAACTGGACCGAGCGTTCGGGTAGCGCCGTCGCCACCCGGTAGATCCCGGCGGCGCGGCGCATGTACCCGTAGTCGACCAGCTCACGGCGAAGCGTCGCGACGTCCTCATGGGCTTCGCGGAGGATGTCATTCACCTCACGCTCGGCGTAGTCACGGTCCGGCTCGAACCAGGTCAGCAGCTCCTGGATCACGATGACGAGCTGCTTGCGCTTGGCCGGGATGGTTCGCAGCCGCCGGCCATCGAAGAACGACCGGAGCGTGCGCGCCCGGAACCGCTCGTCGTCGGTCTGCCCGTCGTCCGTCCGCCGGGCAGGCGGCGCTCCGAGAGTCTGCGGGTCGAAAAAGACGGCCTGCAGCTCGTAGACCTTGCTCGTCCGGTCAGCCGTGTGCCGGATCAGCCCCGCCTTCTCCAAACGCGTCATGTGGTGGCTCACCGTCGGCGTGGAGAGCGACAACGCGGCCGCGATCTCGACGCCCGTCATCGGCCGTCCAGCGATCAGTCCAAGGATGCGCAATCGCATCGGGTCGGATAGTACCCGGAACGCCCGGGCGATCTCCTCATACCGGTCAGCCGGTACCTCTGGTTTGTCGGATTCGTTCATGATCTCCTCATTATTCGATGTACATCTTATTAGATCGTCATCGAATGTCAAGGACCGATGGTACACATCAGACAAGTGCGCCAGGTTTCGACAATGAGCAGAAGCTAGACGTCGAGTGGCGTGTCGTCCCAATCCTCACCGAAGCCGCAGAGCCAGTTGAGGGCGCGGAGGCGCTCACTCGCGAGGTCGGTCAGCAGCTCGCGCTCGTCGGAGCCCAGGTCGCGATACGGGCGCTTGGCCACCGGGAAGTCGTTGCCAACGGGCTTCTCGAACAGACCGGTGCGTGCGGAGTCGGCGGCGACCTGGCGGATCAGCTGGCGGATCTCGGCCGGGCTCGCCCCGCCGGCTCCCTCTTCCGTCTCCACCTCACCCCGCCACCGCCACAGCTCCGCTTCCTCGCGGGCCCAGGCGATCTCGTCCTCGGGTCGCAACTCGATGGCCTGCCGGAACGGCTGGGCCTTGTCCCATGGCTCCGGGACCAGCGCCAGCAGCTCGGCAGGTGGTGCCGGCAGGTCGTAGCGCGGCCGCTCGTCGATCAGCCCGGCGGCCCATGCGAGGACGGCGACGGCTTCGATCCGCCAGCCCGCGTCGCCAGCCTCATCCGGGTCTAGCCCACCGAGCCTCGTCTCGACCATCTTGCGCTCGTCGGCGGTCAGGTGCGGGGTCAGGCGCTCCTCCCGCAGCCAGGCAGCCAGGTCGAAGCGATCCCCCTCGGCATCGCCGGACGGGTCCAGCTCAAGCATCGAGCGCCGGACGGCCGCCGTCAGGCCGATCAGCCGCATCGCCACTTCAGCCGCCGGACGCAGCGTGATGTCGACCGATTCGTCGTCCTCGTCGAATTCGTCAACCACGCGGACCTCCTTCGCCGTCAGGGTCGCCTCCCGCCAGGACGGCAAGCGACCCTACTGATCAGACGTTGAAGAGGAAGTTGATGATGTCGCCGTCATTGACGACGTAGGTCTTGCCTTCCCGCCGGAAGGTGCCGAGCCGCTTGGTCTCCGCCATCGAGCCGGCGGCGATGAAGTCGTCGTAGCCGACGACCTCGGCCCGGATGAAGCCGCGGGCGATGTCGGAGTGGATTGCGCCGGCAGCCTCGACGGCCGAGGCACCTCGGCGGATGGTCCAGGCACGGCATTCATCCGGTCCGACGGTGAAGAACGGCATCAGGCCGAGCAGATCGAACGAGCGGGCGATGACGCGGTCCAGGCCGGACTCGGTGATCCCGAGGTCCTCCATGAACACCGCCGCGTCGTCAGCATCCAGCCGGACGATCTCCATCTCGATCTGGCCGGCGATGGACTCGACGGCGACACCGGGACGCCCAAACCGCTCGCGGGCGTCGGCGACCAGCTTCTCGCCGGCCTCGCCGATCTGGTCCTCACCGGTGTTGAGCAGCAGCAGCAGCGGCTTCTGGGTCAGGAAGCCGAAGCCGCGGATCAGGCGGACGTCGTCGGGATCGACCTCGCCAATCACCTCGCGGATCGGCGTCTCGTTCTCGAGCGCTTCCTTGAAGCCCTGGAGGATCACCTGCTCGCGCTCGTACTGCTCGCGTTCGGCACCGCGCGTCTTCGGGATTTGTCCCTGGAGCCGGTCGAGCCGCTTCTCGACGACCCCGAGGTCGGAGAAGGTCAGTTCCAGGTTGAGCGTCTCGATGTCGCGGTTCGGGTCGACGCTGCCATCCGGGTGCGGCGTGTTCTCGTCCTCGAAGGCGCGGACGACGTGGACCAGCGCGTCGGCCTGCGACAGGTGCCCGAGCAGCTTGCCGCCCATCCCCTTCTCAGCCATGCCCTTGGCGACACCAGCCACGTCGAGGTACTGGACGTCGGCGGCCATCTTGCGCTGCGGGTTGAACATTTCCGTCAGCTTGTCGAGCCGGGCATCAGGGACCTTGACCGTCGCCAGGTTGGGCTCGTCGCCGGACGCGCCAAAGGTGCCGGTGGCGGCTTCGGCGCGGGTCAGGGCATTGAAGACGGTCGTCTTGCCGGAACTGGGCAGACCAATGATGACGAGCTGGGTGGCCACGGGAGGTCCTTCCGGGGTGCGATGCGTGGTCCGGCGCGGCCGCGGGGATCGCGGCGGGGCCGGCATGGAGCGGCCCGCCGGTGGAGATCACCGCGGGCCCTGTCACCCGACAGTATGCCGCATCGATGCGGGCCGGCGCAGTGCAACCGCCCCGCCCGGCACGTCGCCCGGGCGCCGCGTACACTGCGTCGATGCAGACACGCATTGCCCGGGAACGACCATGCGCGTGATCGCCGGCGAGGTAGGCGGGTTCCGCCTGCGCGGCCCGGCTGACCGCGGCACCCGCCCGATGACCGACAAGATCAAGAGCGCGCTCTTCTCGATGCTGGCCTCGCTCGGGGCCGAGCCGGACCGGGTGCTGGACCTCTACGCCGGCACCGGCGGTCTCGGGATCGAGGCACTTTCCCGCGGCGCCCTGCAGGCCGAGTTCGTCGAGCAGGCACCCAAGGCGATGGCGGTCGTCCGGGCCAACATCGAGCACTGCCGCTACACCGACGTGACCGTCACCCATCAGACGTCGGTGGCCGCCTTCATCGCCCGCGGTGCCATAGGCAGCGAGCCGTTCGACCTCGTCTTCATGGACCCACCCTACGCCGACGAGGACATCGTCGAGCGGCTGGTCCAGCTGGGAGAGTCGACGTTGCTACAATCCGGCGCACTCGTCGTTCTCGGTCACTGGCCCCGCCTCACCCCGCCGGAGCGGGCCGGGCGGCTGTCACTGCTCCGGAGCCGCTGCCACGGGGACAGCTGTTTCACTGTCTACGAGCGCACTGATGATGTGAGCGACACGGCGTCCCCTCCCACGCCCGCCCCGATCTCACCCGACGACTTGACCCAGGAGCGGCACCGATGACGATCGCCGTCTACCCCGGCACGTTCGACCCGATCACCCTCGGTCACATGGACATCGTGTCACGTGCTACCCGCCTGTTCGACGAGGTGATCGTCGCGGTCTACCTGGACGCCGCCAAGCCGGGCCGGATGTTCGACGGGGATGCGCGGATCGAGCTCATCCGGGAGGCCGTGAGTGACGCGACCCCCTCGAACCCGACACTGTCCCGGGTGCGGGTCGAGGGGTACACTGGCCTGTCGACCGAGTTCGCCCGGAGCCGGGAGGCCGGAGTCATCGTCCGTGGCCTGCGGGCGGTGACCGACTTCGAGTATGAGTTCAAGCTGGCGCATATGAATCACCATCTCGCGCCGGAGATCGAAGTCGTCTGCCTGATGACCAACGCCCCGCAGGCGTTCGTCAGCTCCAGCCTGATCCGTGAGGTCGCGTCGCTCAACGGCGACGTCTCCGGGCTGGTCCCGGCTAACGTGCAGCGCGCGCTCGAGCAGCGCTTCAGCCCTGGCTACCGCTAGCCTGGACCCGACCGCGACCCGTCCTGTCCGCCCCGCAAGAGGACTGACCAGCCGCATGGACCACAACGACCCGCCGTACGAGGGACCGCCCGCCGACATCGTCGATCTCATCGAGCAGCTCCAGGAGCTGCTGGACGAGAGCCGGAAGATGCCGTTCTCGCACAGCATCATGGTCGACGAGGCACGCATGGTCGAGCTCGTCGACCTGCTTCGGCAGACCGTCCCGGGCGAGATCCGACAGGCCCAGCGCATCGTCCGCGAGCGGGAGCGCATCCTTGGCGAGGCCCAGACCGAGGCGGCGAAGATCCTCACGGCCGCACGGTCACGGGGCGAGTACTGGGCCAGTGGTGACGCCATCCTCAACGAGGTCCGTCAGCGCAGCGAGCAACTGCTTCGCCACGCGGCCGAGGAGCGTCGCCGCGGGATCGGCGAGGTCGAGGTCTTCGCGCTGCAGCGACTGACCGAGTTCGAGGCCGCCATCCGCGAGGGCTTCGACCTCATTCACACCGCCATGCGCGACGCCGTCTCCCGGTTGGACGAAGTCATCGACGAGGCGGGCGGCCACCGCCCCGCCGACGAAGACGACGAGGACTACTACGACGACGAGCGCGACGACCGGCACGGTTGATCGTCCTCGCGTCACCACGCCCTGATCACCCGGAGCCGACCGCATGGATCGCCTGCTCGACGAGCGTCCCCTTCCCGGTGAGCGCCCGGACCCCTACGCCGCCATCCCCGATCTCTACGACCTCGAGCACGAGGGGCTGACCGACGACGTCGAGCTCTACAAGCAGTTCGCCTATGCCAGTGGTGACCCGATCCTGGAGCTGGCCTGTGGCACCGGCCGGATCCTCGTCCCCCTGGCCAGGGCCGGTTACCGTGTTACCGGCGTCGATCTGTCCGAGCCGATGCTGGACCGGGCTCGCGACGCGCTGGAGTCGATCGTTGGCGTGCCGGACTACCACCTGGTCGCCCTTGACATGGCCAACGCCGCGTCAGCGCCCGGCGGCCCGTTCGGCCTGGTCATCATCGGCCTGAACAGCCTGCTCCACGCTACGGACGCCGACGAGCAGCGGCGGGTCCTCGCTGGCGCCCGGCAGGCGTGCGACGACCAGGGACAGCTGATCATCGATGTCCTCAACCCGTCCCCCGAGGCGCTCCAGCAACTGGCCGGCACCGCGCTCGACGGCTCCTGGGAGATGCCCGACGGTACCCGGGTGATGAAGACCAGCGACCGGAAGATTTCCTCCGCCGACCAGATCATCGCTACGACGATGTGGTACGACGTGGTTGCGCCCGATGGGACCATGCGACGCCGCGTCACCGGGTTCGAGTTGCGGTGGCTCTACCCGTCCGAGCTGCTCCTGATGCTGGAACTCACCGGCTGGCAGGACATCCAGGTCTATGGATCATGGGAACTGGATCCGCTGACCGACACCAGCGAGCGCTTGATCGTGACGGCCCGACCCGCTCAGTCCTCGCCGATCGAGACCTTCTGACAGAGGCGCACGGTGGTTTCCATCCTGAACTGAACATCCCGTCTGGCCCCGGCGGTGTAGCATCAGTACTACACGTCATCTGGACACGCCCGGCTCACTTCGGCACCCGGAGGATCACGCGTCATGGACAGCACGACCGGTCTGCTCGGCCGCTACCTCGCTTCGTCTCCCTCCCCGGTCGACTCCGCCGCAGTCGCCTACTACGCCGCTCTGGACACCGTCGCCGACGTCTCGCCGGTCGCCGCCGCCGCAATCGTCCGCGAGCTGCAGGACCAGCGCGACAGCCTGAAGCTGATCGCCAGCGAGAACTACTCGTCGCTTGCCTCCCAGCTCGCGCAGGGCAACCTGTTCAGCGACAAGTACGCCGAGGGCTACCCTGGTCACCGCTTCTATGCCGGCTGCGACAACGTCGACCTGATCGAGGCCGAGGCCGCCCGCCTAGCCTGCGAGTTGTTCGGCGCCGACCACGCCTACGTTCAGCCCCACTCCGGTGCCGATGCCAACCTGGTCGCGTTCTCGGCGATCGTCGCGGCACGGGTCCAGGCGCCGGCGCTGGAGCGCATGGGACTGGAAGACCCGAGCAAGGCGACCCGTGAGCAGTGGGAGGCGATCAGGGTTGAGCTGGCGAGCCAGAAGCTCCTCGCCCTCGACTATTACTCCGGTGGTCACCTGACCCACGGCTATCGCCACAACATCTCGGCCCGGCTGTTCGACGTCTACCAGTACGCCGTCGACCGCGACAGTGGTCTTCTCGACCTGGAGCAGATCCGCCAGCAGGCCCTCGAGGTTCGCCCGCTGGTCCTGCTCGCGGGCTATAGCGCCTACCCCCGGCGGATCAACTTCCAGCGCCTGCGCGAGATCGCAGACGAGGTCGGGGCGGTCTTCATGGTGGATATGGCCCACTTCGCCGGGCTGGTCGCGGGCAAGGTCTTCGACGGGCCGTACGATCCCGTCGCCCACGCCCATATCGTCACCACGACGACGCACAAGACGCTGCGCGGCCCGCGCGGCGGGATGGTGCTCTGCAAGGCCGAGTTCGCCGAGTGGGTCGACAAGGGCTGCCCGGCGATCCTCGGTGGCCCGCTGCCGCAGGTGATGGCCGCCAAGGCCGTCGCGTTCAAGGAGGCCAGCCGGCCCGAGTTCGCCGCCTACGCCCAGCAGATCGTCGAGAACGCGGCCACGCTGGCCGGCGCGCTTGTCGAGCAGGGCGTCGAGGTCGTCACGGGGACCAGCGAGAACCACCTGCTGCTGGTCGACGTCGAGAAGACCTACGGGCTCAACGGCCGGCAGGCCGAGTCGGCGTTGCGGGCGGCCGGGATCACCCTGAACCGCAACAGCCTGCCCTTCGACGCCAACGGTCCCTGGTACACGAGCGGCCTGCGGATCGGCACGCCGGCCGTGACCACGCTTGGCATGGGCAGCGACGAGATGCGAGAGATCGCCTCGATCATCACGCTGGTCCTAGGGAACACCAAGGCCGCGACGACGTCCTCCGGCAAGCCGAGCCGGGCGAAGTTCGTTACCGCCGACGGCATCGTCGAGCAGGCCCGAGAGCGCGTCCGCGCCCTGACCGCCGCCCACCCGCTCTATCCGCAACTGGACGCCGAACTGCTCGCATCCGCACCGTGGTTGCAGGTGGCCGACGCGGCCGTCGCGGCGGACTAATCTCGCGGCCCAGCCCTCTGCCACAGACTCCGTTTCACCACCAGACAGGATGCCCCGTCCATTGCGGACGGGGCATCTCGCATCGGATTCCAGCCAGACATCTCGGAGCCGAGCTAGTCCCCGTCGGCGATGACTGACCACGTGCCGAAGCGTGCGAACCCGGGCTTCACCGCCAGGCTGGCCGACGCGGTGTTTCCGACCTGACACCGGTACTGCGGCTCAAACCCCTCGGCGAGCGCGGAGGCGCTCATCGCGCGGATGACCCGCCGGCCCAGCCCCTGCCCCCGGTACCCCGGCAACGTCAGGATCCCGAGGTCAGCGAGGTCGCTCCCACGCCACGGGTACATGCTCCCGGCGGCTACCAGCCGGTCGCCGTCGAAGGCCCCGAAGACCCGTCAGTGGTCCAGCTCAACGTAGGCTTCGCCAAGTTCCGCCGGAGATGCCGTCTCAGTGAAACGGGTGAACGCTTCGGCGTCGTCGGCGGTGAGCTGCCGGACGTTGGAAGGGGTGGACTCGTCGCGGACCACGGACTGCTCGGCGATGGGCAGGAAGAAGAGATGGTCGTTGTCCTGGAGCGCAATCCCCGCGGCTGCCAATGCCGATCGGAGCGAATCCAGCAGCACTTCGGTCTCGCCAGCCAATCCCAGTCGGTCAGCGAGCGAGGTCGTCAGCCTGACGACACACCCGCCGGGGACCGCATCGAGCAACTCCAGCGGTCGTGCGGGTGGACGGGAGTCGTCGATGACGATGCGGACCATGTCATCCCGCCCGTCACCGCCACGACCATCCACTCCGCCCCAGTGTCCGGTGGCTCGCTCGGACAACACCCTGTTTTCTGCCATCCCTTGCCAATGCGCTTCCGGACGGTCCATCGGCCGGATCGGCCTACTGCTGATCCGCGAAGCCGGTATAGGAGCCGGTCAGCCGGGCGGCGCGGTTGACGAGCAACAGGTCGGCCAGCGTGATCGCCAGCATCGCCTCACAGACCGGGACGGCGCGGGGCACGACGGACGGGTCGTGGCGCCCGTAGACGGTGATCTCCGTCTCGTTGCCCTCGGTATCCACGGTCGGCTGCGATCGCTCGATGGATGACGTCGGCTTGATCGCGACCCGGACGGTAATGTCCTCGCCCGACGAGATCCCGCCCAGCGTCCCGCCCGCGGTGTTGGTCCGCGTCCGGACGCGGACGCCCTGGCGATAGAAGGCGTCGTTGTTGACGCTGCCACGGGATCGGGCCGCGGCAAACCCCTCACCGATCTCGACGCCCTTTGTCGCAGGGATGCTGAGCATGGCCTGCCCGATCAACGCGTCCAGCTTGTCGAAGGTGGGCTCTCCCAAGCCGACCGGCACGCCCGTCGCGACGACCTCGACCACCCCGCCCAGGCTGTCCTTCTCGGCCTTGACGTCCGTGATCGCGGTGACCATCTTCTCCGCCGCGACCGGGTCCGGGCAGCGGACGAGATTCTGCTCGATCGCGTTACGATCGAAGGTCTCCATCGCGATCCCGCCGATCTCGCGGGTATAGCCGTAGACCTCGCAGCCGACCGAAGCGAGGACCTTCCGGGCCAGCACGCCCGCGGCGACCCGTCCCCAGGTCTCCCGCGCCGACGACCGGCCGCCACCCCGGTGATCCCGGTGACCGTACTTGGCCCAGTAGGTGAAGTCGGCGTGACCGGGCCGGAACACGTTCCGGAGGTTGTCGTACTTGGACGAGTCAGCGTCCGCGTTATAGGAGATCAGCGAGATCGGCGCGCCGGTCGTCACGTCCTCGTAGACGCCGGAAAGGATCGTCACCCGATCACGCTCGTTCCGCGGCGACGTCACCTTGCTCTGCCCGACGCGGCGGCGGTCGAGTTCCGCCTGGATGTCTGCCTCGGTGACATGGACGCCGGCCGGGCATCCCTCGATCACCACCCCGAGGGCGGGACCGTGGCTCTCGCCCCAGGTCGTGATCCGGAACAGGCGACCGAAGGTACTGGTCATGGGCGGGGTGTCTCCTCGAGGCGTGATCGGGCGATGGGAGGACGCGCCAGCAGGTCGTCGAGCGACTGGCCGCCGAGTGCCCGGCCGTAGATGCGATAGTCGTTCTGCGGCAGGCGGACGAACCCGAATCGCTCATAGAGGCGGCGGGAATGCTCGTTGTGTGCCTGGGTACTCAGTCCAACCGAGCGGGCGCCGTTGGCGATCAGGAAGGACAACGCCTCGCCCAGCGTCGCGCTGCCGACCCCCTGCCCCTGAAGATCCGGCCGGACGGCGATCCGGTCCAGATGGCCCCACCCATCGTAGACCGTCACGCCAAAGTAGGAGACGGGCTCGTCGTCCAGCAATCCCAGGAAGACGTGCACGTCGTCCATCGCCAGGTAGTGCCCGAACTCTTCGGATCCGTTGCGCCAGAGCCAGGGGAAAGCCAGGTCATCGACCAGCCGGATGGCCGGCAGATCGGGCGTGCCAGGGAGAACGGGAACGAACCGGAGCCGCGGATTGAGCCGGGCGGGCATCGCCGGACGGTCGAGCTCCATCGTGATGACGTCCTCGATGTGCTCCAGCCCGTAGCTGGCATACAGGGATGGCCGCCGACGCTCGTCGTTCTCGACGACCACCGCGAGATCGGCACCCAGTTGACCCGCCGCCGTCGCGGCGCCGTCAAACACGCCCTGCGCGGCGCTCCAGGCGCTGACGTCGATCACCTGGACGATATCGAGCCGGTGACGCCACGGCCCAATCAATGCGAAATGACCGGTGTGCGGCTGGTAGACCGATCGACCCGGGAAGGCCCGCACGAGGTCGCGGATCTCGCCGTAGCTCAGCTTGTGTCGCCAGGAGAGTGGCAGGGCGGCGACATCTTCCCGCCGGAGCGGGAGGATCCCACCACGGTCAGCCGTTCGCTCAGTGCCCCGCGTTCTCGGGTGAATGACCATCGTTCGCCGCTTTGCCCCGGAAAGACCGCGCACAGGCGGTCGCCAGATTATCGCCCGCTAGCATACCGCCCTGACGCTACGGATACGCCGCTCATGCGGCCAACGGGCGAAACGGAGACTCGGATGGACGACCTCAGCCATAACGACCGCGAAGCGGCCCTTCCCGCTGCCGCCCTGCCTCTTTTTCCTCTGTCATCGCCACTGTTCCCGGGCATGCCCATGCCGCTGCACATCTTCGAGGAACGATACCGCCAGCTCCTCCGCGACCGGGAAGGGTCCGACCCGATCTTCGGGGTGGTCCTGACCAGGTCCGGGCGTGAGGTCGGCGACCAGCCAGAGATTCACTCGACCGGCACCGGTGCCGAGCTGGTCGTCATCCGACCCTACGAAGATGGTCGCGCTGACATCCTCCTGCGCGGCACCCGGCGCTTCCGCGTCACGGCGCACGACTGGAGCGGACCGTATCTCCTTGGTCAGGTGGAATGGCTGCCCGATCCGTCCGTTGAAATCGATTCGGTCGACGGTCTGGCCGGCGAGGCGGCGGCAGGGATGGGCCGGCTGATCGGTCTGGCAGCCGCGGCGTCAGGCATGGCCACGCCCAACCTGGAGCTCCCGGCGGACCCGACTGCCCTGAGCTACACGCTGAGCTGGACACTCTGGGTCAACAGCTGGGAGCGCCAGGAATTGCTGGAGGTGCCCGACACCAGGGCGCGACTGGCCCGACTCGTCGAGATCATCCGCCGGGAAGAGCGACTGCTCCGGACGACAGGAGCCTCGGGGGTCCCGATCGACCACCCCGGCCAGCGGTTCCTGCCCAACTAGGACGGTGAAGCCGGGGAACGGCCGGGCGCCGAGCCGGGGAGCACGCCGGCCGCCCGGATCGCCGAAGCCGCTGCCGCCAGGGTCGCCATGGGTGACGTCGTGCCGGTATCGATCACGACCGTCGCAGCGTGCATCGCCGGGGCCAGGCGCCGCCGTTGTCGCTCGTAGACGGTCGACGACCAGCGCGGTCCCCGGCGGGACCGGATCGTCTCCAGGCTGCTCTCCAGTGCGATCACCACGGACGGGCCTGTCCGAGCCCAGAGCTGCCCGATATCGCTGTGCTCCTGCGCGACGACCTGGGCGTCGTAGCCGAGGGTCCGGAGGTTATCGGCCAGGGTCGATTTCCCGGACGCGCACGTACCGATGATGACGATGCCGCCAGCGGTCCCGGTCGACCTACGCGCGGTGGTGCCTGAGTCCTCCATGGGTGTCCTCCCCGGATGCGGTCAATGGTTACCGAATGGTATGCGATCGATCGTTGGAGCTGGCGTCAGACAATTGGAAGACGGACGGACATCCGGCGGACCGAGTCCGGGTCCGGTAGCGGGACCAAGCGAACGACACCGACGGTCGAATCGTCGCCCGGCAACCCGCCATCACGAGTCCGGGCCGCATCGAGAACGGCATCGGCGACGGCCTGGGTTTCGGCGTCCGGATCGATGTCGATCAGAAAGCTCTCAAGCTCGAAGGGAGCATGTCCGGCTTTCCGACCCGAGCCCGAGATGCCATCGGAGACGACCACCACCGTCAGGCCCGCTTCCAGCGGGTACTGCGCGATATCGGGTCGCGTCCGGGCGTACCGGCCCAGCGGAGCGGCCTCACCGGCGATCGCCTCGGACCAGTCGCCGTGGCGGACAACCGCGCCGGCACTCCCCTGCCGCGTCACGACGACCTCGCCGGCGAGCAGGTCGACCGAGACGAGATCGAGCGCCGCGGAAACCTTGCCATGGCGCTGAGCGAACAGGACATCGTTCAGGGACCGGGCCACGACGCCATCCCGGACACCGTCCTTGATCAGCCCGAGCGCCCGGGAAACGAGCATCTGGCTGATGTCCCGCGCCCCGCGGCCGCTGCCCTGCCCGTCGACCATGACCAGCGTCAGCCCGCCGCCCGGCCGCTCCACCACCTCGACGGTGTCGCCACTCTCCCGGCTGGCGTACTTGTGGGTCTTGGCGACAGCGATCTCGATGGCGACGTCCACGATGGCTCCCGTCCTCCCGCCCTGCCAGCGCACAGGGCAACACCCGAAGAGTGCCCGGCTATGGTTCACGGCGCAACGCTGGCCCTGGAGTTAATGAGAGCCGCAACAGGCTCATAAGCAGTCGATGCCACCGGTGCATGACCTGCTATCCGGGAACCGCCCGCCGGTGATCCCAACCTGGCGTTGCCGCGCAGTCGCGGTCGGTGCTACCGTCCGGGCCTGCAGGGGGCCGGAGCGGCGTCCCCATTTACACACGGTTGGGAGTCGCGTGGACACTGTTCCCATCACCGTCACATTTGACTTCCACGATACCCTGGCTCAGTGCGATCGCTGGTTCCAGCTGGAGATCCGCCAGCTGGTCCCCGCCTTCCTCGATTGGCACGCTGCCCGGCACGGGCACCCGCTGCCCGACGAGGAGACGAAGTCCGAGGGGCGAGCGCTCTATGCCGGACTCAGGGCCGAGATCAAGGAATCCGGAATCGAGCAGGATGCCGTCGCCTGCCTCCGGTCCGTGCTGCCGGGACTCGGTATTGCCGCGACGGACGCGGACCTCCACGACGGCGTTGATGAGTTGATGCGCGCCACGTTCGACAACGACGTCACGCCCAGGGACGGCGCGATCGAAGCGGTCCGCTATCTCGCGGACGCCGGCGTGACGCTCGGGGTGGTCTCGTCGGCCGTCTACACCCCGTTCCTCGACTGGACGCTGACCCGCTTCGGGATCCGCGAGCTGTTCAGCGACGTCCTGACCTCGGCCGAGGCCGGGTTCTACAAATCCGACCCGTCCATCTATCGGCTGTCCGCCGAACGCCTCGGGACGACACCTGGACAGGTCCTGCACGTGGGTGACTCGCACGACTTCGACGTCGTGTCGCCGCGGCAACTGGGCGTCACTACGGCCTGGGTGCGAGGCACCCGCATGCCGCCGATGGAAATCCTGGCCGACCTGATTCTCGACGATCTCGTCGACGCCGGGCCGGCCCTGCTCGAACTCGCCTGCGAGGCGGCCGCCCGTGGATGAGCTCGGGGCCACGCCCCAGACGACCCCATCGCCGGCAGTCCGGTTCGACGTGCTGTCGCTGTTCCCGGGGATGTTCACCAGCCCGATGCAGGAGAGCATCCTGAAGCGGGCCCAGGCGGCTGGGCGGATCGCGATCGCCGTCCATGACGTGCGCGACTGGACAACTGACCGCCACCGCACGGCCGACGACACGCCCTATGGCGGCGGAGCGGGGATGGTGCTGCGGGCGCCACCGCTGGTCGACGCGTTCGAGTCGCTCCCGGTGATCGAGGGCCGGCGGGTGCTGCTGATGGCGGCCGGCGGGCGTCCCTTCGACCAGGCGATGGCCCATGAGCTCGCGACGGCCCCTCAGGTCGTGCTGATCTGCGGTCACTATGAAGGGATCGACGAGCGGGCGATCGAGGAGATCGGCGCCGAGCCGGTGACGATCGGGGACTACGTGCTGACCGGCGGCGAGCTGCCGGCGATGGTCATCATCGACGCGGTCTCCCGCCTGGTCGCTGGCGTGATCGACGCCGAGAGCATTGCCCAGGAATCGTTCGGGGACGGGCTGGTGGAATACCCCCACTACACGCGTCCGGCCAACTTCCGCGGCCGGGGCATTCCCGATGTCCTGCTCAGCGGGCACCACGCCCGGATCGCGGCCTGGCGCAGGGAGCAGTCCATCCGACGGACCGCTGCGGTGCGGCCGGACCTCCTACGACGGACACTCGACGACGGTGAACTGACGCCAAAAGAGGCAGACCTCGCGGCAGAGCTGCTGACCGCAAGGGAGCAGCGCTTCGAGGACTAGCCTGGCGGGACCTGGCTGGCGAGGGATCGGCGGATCTCACGGGTGACGTCAAGGCTGGTCAGATCCCGCTCGGTCAGGTGGCGCAGATACCCACCGAGGACTGCCTCGAGTTCGCGCTGGGTGTCCGGCGGCAGCCGCAGCTTGATCACGTTGACCAGCCCGTTACGGTCCATCTCGCGCAGATATTTCTGGGCGTTGAGCGAGAGCCCGACCGCGCGGGGATCGGTGGCGCGGCAGTCCGGGCAGAGCATGCCGCCGAGATTGATGCTGAACAGGTTGAGCTCCGCCTCAAGGGGCCGGTCGCAGTTCAGGCAGCGATACAGCTCCGGCCGGTAGCCCAGGGCGGATAGTAGTGCGAACTCGAAATGCCTGGTCACTGCGAACGGATCCAGCCCGTCGGCCAGCAGGCGCAGCGAGCCACGAAGCAGGTCATAGACCGGCTCCTGCTCCTGCCGGTCTTCGGTCAGCCGCGCGACCAGTTCGACCATGTGGCTGGCGTGACCGAGGACATCCAGGTCGTCCCTTAGAGTGACGTAGGCATCGTGCGTTTCCGCCGAGGTGACCACGTCGAGGTCACGGCCACGGGTCAGGTTCAACTGGCAGCGGGTGAACAGCTCGAGGTGTGGCCCGAGCTTGCTCCGGGCTTTCCGCACCCCCTTGGCGATGACCCGGACCTTGCCGTAGTGCGGAGTGAAGATGGTCAGGATACGATCGGCCTCGCCCAGGTTGAGCTTGCCGAGGACGATCGCCTCGGTCCGGTAGAGCCGCTCACTGAGCGGCGGACGGACGCGGGCGACCGGCTCACTGGAGGTGGAGGACGCTTGGGGCTGGTCGGTCAATCGTCCTCCGTCAGGGGTGTTTTCGTACTACGTTTATGTCTATCATTTTACCCGATCTGGCTGTCCTCTGCGGTCATTCGCCCGATACCGGACGGGCGTCAGGCATGGGTGCCGCGGCGTCCCTACGGGCCTCCAATGAGAGATTGACCTTCCCCTATCCACGCACTACCGTTCGCACATGCCAGATGACGTAACGTGGCTTGCCGCTCTCGTCGCGGGACTCTTCTCGTTCACCTCGCCCTGCGTGCTGCCGCTGGTGCCGGTCTTTCTCGCCCGGATCGCCGGGGTCTCCGCCACACCGGATGTCGCGGTCGCCCGAGGGCCGATTATCGCCAATGCCCTCGCTTACATCGGCGGCTTCTCGGTCGTCTTCGTCCTGCTGGGAGTGGCGCTCGGGGCAGGCGGGTCGCTGGTCGCGACGGCCGATGTCGTGGTGGAGTACCGGCAATGGCTGGTCCGGATCGGCGGTGCTCTCCTGATCCTGATTGGCCTCCGTCAGATCGGCCTGATCCGGATCCCGTTCCTGGACCGGACGCGCCAGATCGAGACCGGGACCGTTTCGGGCCAGCAGGCGGCCGGCGTTGGGTCCTCGTTCATGATCGGGCTGGCGTTCGGTGCCGGCTGGTCCCCGTGCGTCGGGCCGATCCTGGGAATCATCCTGACCATGGCCGCCTCGTCGGGCGATGTCGGGCGGGCTGCCTGGCTACTGGTCGTCTACAGTCTCGGACTGGGCGTCCCGTTCCTGCTGATCGCCGCGACGTTTGGCTCGTCCCAGTCCGTCATCCGGGCCATCAACCGGCGGATGGGCTTGGTCGTCGCCGTCAGTGGCGCGATCATGCTCGGCGTCGGGGCGATCATGCTGCTCGGGATCTACGAGCGACTCTTCGTCGAGATCGTTCGCGCGGCCCCATGGCTGCCCTGGGAACCGACCGTCTAACCAGCCCCATTCGCACCTCCGTCGCAGCCACGACTTCACCCGGAGACCGCCCGTGGTCGACGTTCCCAACCAGCCCACCCCGACCACCGGCGACCGCCCCACCCGCGCCAGGCGACGCGCCGCCGAGGGCCCATTCGATCTGATCGTCGGGTCGGTCTGGCGATTCTTCGCCTCCGTCCGCGTCGCGATCTGGATGATCGGGTTCCTGACGCTGCTCACGCTGATCGGCACGCTCCGCGGGAGTGTCGTACCGGAGCACATCGGCGAAGCCGTCCCCGCTCTGCAGCCACTGGTCGACGCCTGGTACGGCTGGAATACCTTCGGCTCCGGTCTCTACGCCGCCACGATGGCGATGATCGCCATCGGCATCATCATCGGCGGGATGCTCAACCGGATTCCGGGGCTGTGGGCGACGATCGTCCGGCCGACCATCACGACGACACGGGGCTTTCTCCGCGGGACCGCCCCGCATGCCACCACGCAGGCCGACACGCCGGTCCAGGCGTTGCTCGCTGACCTGACGCAGACGCTTAAGCGGCGCCGGTATCGCGTCGTCACCGAGCAGGTCGGCGAGGACGTCCATGTCTACGCCGATCGCAACCGCTGGGGCAAGCTCGGGACGTTCCCGTTCCACATCGCGCTGGTCATGGTGGTCATCGGCGGGATCCTCGTCACCCAGTTCGGCTTTCGGGACCTCCAGTTCGTCGTCGCCGAGGGGCAGACGGTTGCGGTCGGCAACGACTCGGATCTCAGCGTGCGGCTGAATCGCTTCACCGACGTCTATTACGCGGACGGCACGCCGGCGGAATACCGCAGTGACGTGACGGTCTTCGACGGCGACGACGAGCTGGTCAGTGGCTCGGTCCAGCCCAACCATCCGCTCGAAGCCGGCGGGGTGACGCTGTACCAGTCAGGGTTCGGCTACAACGTCTCCCTGCTGGTGACCGACCGGGTCGGCAACGAGCTCTACACCGGGGCGGTGACTCTGGGCGAGTACCAGGCGTCCGACAACCCGGACGCGCCGGCTGGCCTTCTGGCCGTTCCCGGCACCAACTACACCCTGAACATCATCGCCTCCGACCGCGACCCCGAGAACCAGCCGGAACTGGACACGATGGGGCTGGCGTCGCAGGAGATCTACATCCAGGCCCGATCGCCGGACTTCCCCGGCACCGTGACGCCGACCGCCGTGATCACTCCGAACCAGCCGACGAACTTCGGGGACCTGGTCGTGACCTTCCAGCGGTACGGAACGTATTCGGTGCTGCAGATCGCCTATTACCCGGCGCTCTGGCTGTTTGGCGCCGCGGCAGTGCTCGGAGTCGGCGGGCTGATCGCCATCTTCTACTTCCCGCACCGCCGGATTCGCGCGATCGTCTCGCCGGTCGGGGCTAATCGCTCGGCCCTCCTGATCGCCCCGCTCGCCCGGAGGGACTGGAGCGGCAAGCGCGACTTCGTCCTGCTCCTGGAGGCCTTCCGCGACGCCACCGGGACCGCCGTCACCATTCGCGACGAGCCCGACCGTTCGGCCGGGCCGGCGTCGATCGCCTAAGGACCCTGCCCGGCGTCCGGCATCCGGTCACCGCGCGACGGTTGCCCCAGGGAGCCCGGACGTATACTTCCGGTACCGGTCCTGCCCCCGAACCATCTGCCCCACGGGCGATCACATCATCCGGAGACCGCGCCCATGGACACACTCGTCCGGCTGTCCTTCTACTTCTTCACGGCGACGACCCTGGCCCTCATCGGTGCAACGATCTGCTACATCGCCTTTGGCGTGGGCTTTCTCCGCATCGCCCGCGGTCAGGTCCAGACCGCCGGTGGCCAAGGGATGACGTCGAGCGTGACCAGCCTCGGGACCGGCCCGGCCCCGCTGGCGTTCGGCCGGTTCGCCACGACGCTCGGCTGGTTCGCCGTGTTGTTCCAGGGTATGGCGGTCCTCTTCCGGTTCTCGGCCACCCGCCACGGCCCGACCAACATGTACGACTTCAGCCTGATCTTCGTCTTCGCCCTGGCGCTGATCTACATGCTGATGGAGCGCTACTACCGGGTCCGCCAGGTCGGCGCCATCGTCATCCCGGTCGCGCTCCTGATGGCCCTGTACATCTGGTCCCTTCCGGCGTGGATGCGCGAGGTCAACCCGGTGATCCCGGCGCTGCAGAGCGCCCCGATCATGTGGTTCCACGTCGGCTCGGCGATCGCCGCCTACGCCGCGTTCTCCGTCGCCTTCGGCGCGGCCGTGCTGTACCTGATCGGCGAGCGCAAGCGGTTCACCTGGCTGCCGTCCGCCGACCTGCTCGACGACCTCGGCTACCGGTCGGTGACGATCGGATTCCCCCTGCTGACCATGACGCTGATCCTCGGCGCGATCTGGGCCAACGACGCCTGGGGTGCCTACTGGCAGTGGGACCCGAAGGAGACGGCTGCGCTGTTCCTCTGGCTGGTCTACGGGGTCTACCTGCATACGCGGACGCTGCGTGGCATCCGGGGTCGTGGCAGCGCCTGGATCCTGATCGTCGGCTTCTTCGCCATGCTGTTCGTCTACTACGGCAACTACCTCTTCGACGGCCTGCACGCCTACGGCGGAGTCTAGGCGTACCCAGCGCCTGACCCTCGACGGACGACCCGATGCCCGCCCAGCGCCCTGAATCGACCCCGAACCGCCCCATGACGCGGGAAGAGGTTCGTCTCGACGAACTGACTGTTCCCAAGGGCCGCGTCCTCTCCCGGACGCAGGTCGTCGTGAGCCTCGTCCTGGCGGTCGCGATCGTCGCCGGCGCCTGGCTGGCCGGTGGACGACTCGGCATGGCCGACATCGGGACGGGTGGTATCTCGCGGCAGTACCTGCCCAAGGTCGGCGAGCAGGCCCCGACCCTGGGGTTCCTCGGCGCGAACGGGCAGACGTCCTTCCTGAGCCAGTACCGGGGACAACCGGTCTGGATCAACTTCTGGGGCAGTTGGTGTCCGCCGTGCCAGGCGGAGTTCCCGGAGATCGAAGCGGCCTACCGGGCGCTCGAGCCGCAGGGCGTGGTCCTGCTCGCGATCAGCGCCAAGGAGACGTGGGACCAGTCCAAAACATTCGCCGATGCCAACGGCGCGACGTTCCCGGTCTACAACATCCCGGACCTGACGATCTTCGGCTCGACCTGGGACACGCGGAACTTCCCGACCCACATGTACATCGACCGTGACGGCGTCGTTCGCTACATCTCGACGGCGCCGGGCAAGGCGGACGACCTGATCGAGCGGGGCGAGTGGCTCCTCGCGGGCGACTGGTCGACGGCGATGGCAAGCCTGACTGAGGAGATTACCGTGGCGATCCGCCGGGAAGACCTCACGCTCGCGTAGACCTCGGGTCGCCCTCCTGGTGACCTCCCCCTCCCATACCCCACGACAAGCGAAGGTCGAGTGAACGCAACGGCCCCTCCCGGTCTGCCGGGAGGGGCCGTTCTGAGATAGCCGATGTTCGATCGCTACGAGCGGGCGGCCGCCACGGCGTCACTGACGGCCTGCGCGCGGGCCGTCAACTCTGACCACGCCCCGGCGGCGACCAGCTTCGGATCGACGAGCGATGAGCCGAGCGCGACTGCCCGCGCGCCCGCGGCGATGAACGCGCCAGCGTTGTCGGCCGAGACACCGCCGGTCGGGATCAGCTTGATCTGCGGGAGCGGCCCGAGGACGTCCTTGAGATAGCCGGGACCGCCGACCGACGCCGGGAAGACCTTGACCATCGAGGCCCCGGCCTCCCACGCGGTCAGGATCTCGGTCGGCGTGAAGGCACCGCTCATCACCGGGATGGCGTAGCGGGTGCAGAGCTGGATCGTCTCGACTCGGGTCGTCGGCGTGACGACGAACTGGGCGCCGGCGAGGATGGCGATCCGGGCCGTCTCCCCATCGAGGACGCTTCCGGCGCCGACGAGCACCTCGTCACCGAGGACCTCCCGTGCCGCGGCGATCGCTTCGGCCGCCTTCGGGTTGGTGAAGGTGTACTCCACGCCCCGTACGCCGCCAGCCGCGAGGGCCTTCGCCACGTTGACGGCATCGCTCAGGTCGTCCAGCCGGACGACGGCCACGACCCCACTCTCCTCGATTCCTCGGACGACATCGACCCGGGCCATGATCGCTCCCAACTGCGTTGACGGGGTGAGCCCGTCCGACCGGCAAACGTCCTCATTCTACCGGGGCCTACGGCGGCGGGTACACTTCATCCGACTTAATGCCGCCGCTACCCTGAGGAGGTCCGACGGCCATGACAGCCCCTGACGCTCCTCCAGCCCCGGCCACCGGCCCGGAGATCGACCTTCGCGTGGTGGCCCTGACCCGCGACGGTGACCGGCTGCTGGTCGTGATGGCCGACCGGGAGCCCGATTCAGGGACCGCCTTCGCCCGTGGGCTCCCCCGGGGTCGACCGGATTTCGGCACCGAGCTCGACCGAACGGCGTCGGCCATCGCCCGCCGGACGACCGGCATCGCCGAGCAATACCTGGAGCAGCTTTACACGATCAGTGTCGACCAGTCCTCGCGTGGATCGTGGAAGCTGGTGGTCGCCTGGATGGCCCTGATCTCTCCGCGACCGGACGGCGTCCCGGCCCTGCCCCCAGGTGCCGACTGGGTGCCGGTGACGGATCTTCCGACCATCTCGCGGATCGACCGCCAGGTCATCGATTACGCGCTGGTGCGATTGCGGGCCAAGCTCGGGTACACCAGCATCGGGCGCTACCTGCTCACCGAATCGTTCACGATGCGGGAACTCCAGGATGTCTATGAGACGATCCTCGGCCAGCCCCTCGACAAGCGCAACTTCCGGCGGCGTATGCTCGCGACCGGCATCCTGACCCAGACTGACGGGCAGCGCCGCGACGGCAGTCATCGGCCGGCGGCCCTCTACCGGTTCGATTCCGAGGAGGACCAGGGGCGCTATCTCACCCCGACCTGGTCCAACAGTCAGTCCTGATACCGAAGCCGCCGACTCCAACACTCCCAGCATGACCGGAGAATCACTGATGCCAACCCAACACGCTGTCGGCTTCGTCGTTGCGGAGAGCAAGCAGAGCGCGGCCGGCCTGGCCGACGACATCCAAACGTTCCTGCGAGAGCACGACTACGCGATCGTCGACGAGGCGACGCTCAACCGCGGCCACTTCGGCCTGCTGGAAGCCATCATCGTGCTCGGGGGCGACGGGCTGATGATGCGCTGCGCCAACCGCTACCCCAACATCCCGATCCTCGGGATCAACTTCGGCAAGGTCGGCTTCCTCGCCTCGGTCGAGCAGCGCGACTGGCGGGAGGCACTGGGAGCCTTCGTCTCCGGCCAGTTCCAGGTCGAGGAGGGGTCGACGCTGGCTGCCTCGCTCCTGCGGAATGGCGACCTCAGCGACGAGGGCTGGGCGATCAACGATGTGGTGATCCGGAGCGGCCTCCGGATGGTCGACGTCGAGGTCTACGTCGACGGCCACTTCGTCAACACGTATCCCGGGGACGGCATGATCGTCTCGACGGCTCACGGCAGCACGGCCTACTGCATGGCGGCCGGCGGCCCGATCCTGACCGGCGGCGTCCGGGGCTTCGCGATCGTCCCGATCTCCTGCCACTCTCCAATCCGCACCCCGATCATCGTCGCCGAGGACACGGAGATCGAACTCCTGCTTACCAACCAGCACGATGCCCAGTTGATCCTCGACGGGCGGCCGTCTCGAGTGCTGCAGCAGGATGACGTCATCCACGTCCGGCTGGGACGCAACCGGTTTCGGCTGATCATCTTCAAGTCGCAGAACTTCTTCGAGGCGGTGCGGACCAAGTTCAACTACCAGATCCGCCCCAACGCGACACCAACCCGGCCGCCACGCCTAGCACAGCGGAGCTGACGCCTGTCTGATCTGAACGGAAGGGACACCTCGGGTGATCCTGCCCAGCGTCCGGGATCCGCGCTTCGTGACGATTCGCCGCGGCGGATCCCTCACGGACGACGATCACCGGCTCCTCGCCCTGTGGGCCGCGACCAGCGCGGAACACGTCCTCGATCTGTTCTCCACAGTCCGGCCGGACGACCCGCGACCATCCCACGCGATCGAGATGGCCCGCGCCTGGGCACGCGGCGAGGTGACCATGACCGAGGCCCGCACGGCCGCCGGCCACGCCAACGGCGCGGCGCGTGACCTAGCCGGGGCGCCACGGTTCGCCGCGTACGCCGCCGCTCAGGCTGCCGCCGTCGCGCATGTCGCCGCCCACGAGCTCGGCGCGGCGGCCTACGCGATTAAGGCTGCCCGTGCCGCGGCGCCCGGGAACGGGGAAGCCGGGCGGGACGAGTGCCGGTGGCAACGCGATCAGCTTCCCGCGTCGATCCGCGAACTCGTACTGGACGACCAGCGCCTGCGCAACGAGATCTGCTGGTCCGTCTTCGAGGATTGACCGGCTTCAAAGTCCAATCCGGTGAACGCGACGGCCCCCGGGATGATTCGCGGGGGCCGTCGCTGGTCCGTATCGCTCGTGATCGGTGTGACGGGGACTGATCCCCCTGTCTACCAGACCGTGATCCGCTCGTCCTCGGGGAGCCACATGGCGTCGCCCTCGGAGATGTCGAACGTCTCAAAGAACTTGTCCATGTTGCGCGACGGCTGCACGCCCCGGACGACGCCCGGCGCGTGGACGCCGGTCAGGACCTGCCGCTCCAAGGATTCCGGACGTTCGACTTCGCGCCAGACCGTCGCCTGCGCGATAAAGAACCGCTCGGACTGGGTGAACCCGTCGATCTCGCCGGGATCGCCGTTCTCCTCGAGCGCGATTTGCAGGGCATCCCAGGCGGTCTGCATGCCGCCGAGGTCAGCGGTGTTCTCGGTGACGGTCTGGTCGCCGTTGACGAACAGATCCGGCGCTACCTCGATGGCGCTGTACTGGTCGATCACGCCCTGGTTGAGCTCGTCGAACGCCTCGGCGTCCTCGTCGGTGTACCAGCTGTTGAGGTTGCCATTCCGGTCCCGCTGGGAGCCGTTGCGGTCGAAGGCGTGCGTGATCTCATGGCCGATGACCATGCCGATTGCGCCGTAGTTGACCGCGAGATCGGCTTCGTAGTCGAAAAACGGCGTCTGCAGGATCGCCGCCGGGAAGACGATCTCGTTGTTCGCGCCACCGTAGTAAGCGTTGACCGTCTGCGCGGTCGCGAACCACTGCGTCCGGTCGACCTCGGTCCCGTAGAGCGCGAAGTTCTCGCGGTAGAACGCGTACTCGGCCGCGACCATGCTCTCGCCGTAGTTCCGACCGATCCCGTAGTTCTCGTAGGTCCGGAACTGGTCGGGGTAGCCGACCTTGACGACGATGGCGTCGAGCTTGGCCAGTGCCTCCTCGCGCGCCTCGTCGCTGATCCAGGGGTTGTTCTCCAGGCGGACCCGGAAGGCGGCGATCACGTCGTCGACCAGCGCCTCGATCTGCTCCTTGGCTTCGGGCGGGAAGTACTCGGCGACGTACCGCTCTCCCACCACGTCGCCATAGACCGCGCTGAGGTTGTTGGTGACGCGCTCCTCGTTCGGCGTCGGCGACTCGACACCGCTCAGTGTCCGTCCAAATAAGTCGAAGTACACCTCATAGGTCGTCGCGTCGAGGAACGGAGCGTAGGCGAACATCACCTCGGACGCCATGAAGGCGCGGAGGACGGCGACGTCGGTCTCTCGGACGAGCGTGTCCAGTTCCCGCAGTTGCCGGCCCTCATAGACGGTCAGGCGGTCGACCTCGTTCAGCCCAAGTCCGGTGAGGAAGCTGTCCCAGTCGATGAACGGGACGGCCTCGGCCATCTCCTCGACCGTGAGTTCCTCGAGTACGTCAGCCTGGTTCTGCGACTCCTCAGGCGTGTAGAGCTGCCCGGCGATGGTCGCCTCGAAGGTATACACCTCTTCGGCCATGGCCGACGCCTCGGCTTCGTCCATGCCGGTGATCACCAGCATCCCGGCCACCGACTGACGGTACGCGGCCTGGATCGGCTCAAGCGACTCGTCCTCGGTGTAGTACCCGGGGTCGCCCAGCCCGAGGTATGGGCTGTTCGCATAGACGATGTACTCGGAGCTGTCGAACGGGTTCTGTCCGACGTAGAGGCTCAGCAGACCGCCGAGGTTGTAGAGGCTGACCGTGTGCTGGAACGCTCCGGCGTCTTCGACGGTCTCGATCCCGGCGATCTCGTTCAGGATGGGACGGACCGGGTCGATCCCGGCGGCGTCCCTTGCCTCCTTGTCGAGTCCCTGCTCGTAGACCCGGGCGACCGTCCATTCGTCCGTTCCGGCGATCACCGACTCGTCGGCGGCGAGGTCGGACAGGACGCCAAGCAGCTGCTCGTTGGTCAGGTCCGCCAACTCGTCGAAGACGCCGTACGACGCCTGGTCCGCTTCCAGCTCGACACTGTCCAGCCATCCGCCATTGGCGAACCGGTAGAAGTCCTCTGTCGGATCGACGGACAGGTCCATGTTGTCGAGGTCGATGCCGCGTCCTGCGGGGATGGTGGGCGTGCCGGCTTGCGGCGTACCGGCCTCCGGTGTCTGGGCCGTCACAGCGGCGAGCGGGACGGGCCCGAACAGGGTCAGGGCGAGGACGAGACCGAACAGCCAGCGGGGGTACCGGGACGGCATCACGTTCTCCTCTTGTGATCCCCGCGGGCGGCGGGACGGGGACGGACCACCCGGACGGGACTGGCACCGGCGCAACGATGCGCCGTCGGCCGCGGGAACGGCTGGTTCAGCATACTCCCACTACACGCCGAGCGGACCGACCGGATTACGAACGGAGCAGGCAGCGTAACCCGCAGCCACACCGTCGACGATGAAAAACATGGAGAGGGGCGTCCCGGGATTCCAGGACGCCCCTCTTCTCTGTCAGCCTCTCGGGTCAGCGTGCTACGCCTCGCCCGCCAGAGGGGACTAGCTGTTCCGCTGCTCGGTGTTGACCTCGCGGAACTCGCCTTCGACCGCGCTGTCATCGGCGCTGTCGGCCCGGCCGTTCTGGCTTGGGCCGCCGGTCGCGTCGGTGAAGTCGGCGCCATTGAAGTCCGCCCCGCCCTGGTCGGCGCCGGCAGCTTCATACATGGAGGATCCGACCTTGGTCAGGGACTGGACGAGCTCCTCGTACGCCGGGCGAAGGCGGTCGATGTTCTCACGGTCCTTCTCGAGGATGTCCTTGACCGTAGCGACCTTCTCGTCGACCTCAGCCTTGACTTCGCTCGGGATCTTGTCGCCGTGCTCGGACAGGGTCTGCTCGGCCTGGAAGACCATGCTCTCGGCCTGGTTGCGGAGTTCGATGCCCTCGCGGCGCAGGCGGTCGGCCTCGGCGTTGCTCTCGGCCTCCTGGATCATCCGCTGGACCTCGGCCTCACTGAGACCGGAGGAGCCGGTGATCGTGATCTTCTGCTCCTTGTTGGTCGCCATGTCCTTGGCCGAGACATTCACGATACCGTTGGCGTCGATGTCGAAGGCGACCTCGATCTTCGGCACGTTCCGCGGAGCGGGAAGGATCCCGTCGAGGATGAACCGGCCGAGCGTCTTGTTGTCGCTCGCCATCGGCCGCTCGCCCTGGAGCACGTGAACCTCGACCTGCGGCTGGTTGTCGGCCGCGGTGGTGAAGATCTGGCTCTTGCGGGTCGGGATGGTCGTGTTGCGCTCGATCAGCGGGGTGGCCACGCCGCCCAGCGTCTCGATCGACAGCGTCAGCGGGGTGACGTCGAGGAGCAGGATGTCCTTGACCTCACCGCCAAGAACACCGGCCTGGATCGCGGCGCCGAGCGCGACGACCTCGTCCGGGTTGACGCCTTTGTTCGGCTCCTTGCCGAAGTACTCGGTGACCTGCTTCTGGACGATCGGCATCCGGGTCTGGCCACCGACCAGCAGCGCCTCATCGATGTCGGACTTCTTCAGCCCGGCGTCCTTGAGGGCGGCCTCCATCGGGCCAACCGTCCGCTGCACCAGCGGGCCGACCAGCTGCTCCAGCCGGGACCGGCTCAGCGGAACGTTGAGGTGCTTGGGTCCGGAGGCGTCCGCCGTGATGAACGGCAGGTTGATGTCCGTCTGCTGGGTGCTGGACAACTCGATCTTGGCGCGCTCGGCGGCCTCCTTGAGGCGCTGGAGGGCCATCCGGTCCTGCCGGAGGTCGATACCGTCGGACCGCTTGAACTCGTCGGCCAGGAAATCGATGATCACCTGATCGAAGTCGTCGCCGCCGAGGTGGGTGTCACCGTTGGTCGCCATGACCTGGAACACGCCATCGGACAGGTCGAGGATCGAGATGTCGTAGGTACCACCGCCGAGGTCGTAGACGGCGATCTTCTCGTCGCCCTTCTTGTCCTCGCCGTAGGCCAGCGCCGAGGCAGTCGGCTCGTTGACGATACGGAGCACCTCGAGGCCGGCGATGCGGCCGGCGTCCTTGGTGGCATCGCGCTGGGCGTTGTCGAAGTAGGCCGGCACGGTGATCACGGCCTTGTCGACCGTCTCACCGAAGTGGGCCTCGGCGTCTCGCTTCAGCTTCTGGAGGATCTTGGCGGAGATCTCCTGCGGGCTGTACCAGCGATCGCCCATCTTGATCTGGACGTCGCCGTTCGGCGCCTTCTGGAGCTTGTACGGGACCAGCTTGGCGTCACGCTGGACGCTGGGGTCGTCGTACTTGCGGCCCATGAAGCGCTTGGCCGAGAACACGGTGTTCTCGGGGTTGGTGACGGCCTGCCGGCGAGCGTAGCGCCCGACCAGCTCCTCACCGCTGCTGGTGATCGCCACGACCGACGGGGTGATGCGCTCACCCTCGGCGTTGGTGATCACGGTAGCTTCACCGCCCTCGATGGCGGCCATGACCGAGTTGGTCGTTCCAAGATCGATACCGATCGTTCGTCCCATTGGGGGTCCTCTCGTTGTGTGAAGGCGGCGCCAGCAGCGCCGCCAGGATCATGAATTCACTGGATCGATAGTGACGGGAAGGTGTTACCGCGCCGTGTCGGTCATGCGACGGGCGGGTCACTTTCCGCCGCGCCATCCTCTCCCGACGACGCCGGGGCGTCTCCGGTCCGGACCATGGCCGGTCGGAGGACGGTGTCACCCAGGAGGTACCCCTCCTGATACGCCTCGACCACATGGGTCCCGGCACCGTCGGTCGCCACAGCCTCGTGCCGGCGGGGGTCGAACGGCTGTCCGACGGATTCGTACCGACGGACACCATTGCGCTCGAGGATCGAAAGCATCTTCTTCCCGACCATCCGGGTACCGGAGACCCAGGTCTGCTGATCCTCGGCGGTCGGGGCGTTGCTCATCGCGCGCTCGAAGTCGTCGACGACGGGCAGCAGCTGAAGCAGGATGTCCCGGGCGACCTGCTGTCGCGCCGTGGCCCGCTCGCTCTCGACCCGGCGACGCAGGTTCTGGTAGTCGGCCCGGGCGCGGGTGAACTGGTCCTGGTAGGAATCGCGCTCGGCGATCAGGGCATCGATGTCGATGTCCTCATCGTCGATGCCGTCCGCCGGGACCAAATCCTCGAGATCAAGGTCGAGGGCGTCATCTGCCGAACCGTTGCTCCCGGCGCTGCCGGGCGTATCACCAACAGCGCCGTCAGGTCCGGTCGTTCGCTCGTCTGTCACGTCACCATCCTTCATTGATCGAATCGCTCGTTCATGGTTGGGGACTGGCCTCCGTACAGGTCCGCGACCAGGCCACTCATCAACTGGGCCATGTAGCGCACCGATGAGATGGAGCGGCCATAGGCCATCCTCGTCGGCCCAAGGACACCCAGCAGCCCGGAGACCTCTCCGCCGACCCCATAGGTCGCGAGGACGACACCGAAGCGCCGCAGTTCCGAGGTAGGGTTCTCGTCACCGATGAACACCTGCACGCCGGAACCGTTCTCGACCTGCGGCAACAGGGCGCTGAGGAAACCACCACCCCGGAGGATCTCCAGGAGTGCCTGGGACTCCGCCCCGGCGAACTCCGGCTGGGTCAGGACGTTCTCGAGTCCGGAGTGCCGGATCTCGACCTGCTCGACTGCGTCCAGCGCACCGAGAGTCGCGGCGATTCGTTCGATGACGAACCGCTTGGCCCCACTGGAGCGCCCGACCTGATCCCTGACCTCGGATACCGTCATCCCGCTCAGCTGGCCGACGAGCTCGTCAGCCAGCTGGCTGAGCGCCGGCTGATCCGTGTCCTCCGGCCAGCGCAGCATGACCTGCCGGACCATGCTGTCCTGGGTGACCAGAATCAGGAGCGCCAGGCGCGGCTGGAGCGAGATCAGCTCCAGGTGGCGCAGCCGGGCTACCGCCGGTCGTGGTGCGGTGACGACGGAAACGGACCGGGCCGTCTCGGCCAGGACTACCGCTGCCAGCTCTACCCACTGCTCGAGCTGTGCCTCCACCTGCCGGAACTGGTGGCGGATCATGATCTGGTCGCCCGACGGGAGTTCGGGCGTGTCCATCAGCATGTGGACGAAGTACCGGTAGCCGAGGTCAGTGGGAACCCGTCCGCCGCTGGTGTGCAGTGACTGGATGAACCCGGCCGACTCGAGCTCGGACATCTCGTTCCGGATGGTCGCCGAGGAGAATCCGAGCACGTACTTCTCGGTCAGGGCCTTGGACCCGACTGGCCGGCCACTCTGGACGTGTTCCTGAACGATCAGCTTCAGGATCAGCCGCTGGCGATCCGAGATGCTGACATCGCGAAAGACGCTGGGCCTGGTCCATTCGCCACCGTCCGGGACGGCGGACGAGCGACGGCCGGCTGACATCGGCGCAACGGTGGATACCGTCGCCCGGACCGTACGCTGACCAGGCCCGAGCGCCCGCGGGACACCGGCATGGCCGGGCAGGAAAGGCCCGGGTGTCACATCCCTCTTCGGCTGGTCACCTGGAACTCGGTCGGTCATGCGTCTCGCGCTTCTCCTCGTTGGCACTCTAACGACGAGAGTGCTAACACGGAAAGGATAGCCACTCTGACCGGTTCCTGTCAAGGTTGGAGGGTGAAAAGGACACCGGTTCCGGGCCCACCAGAACCCTGTTATCCCCCCGGATTCCGGCTCTGGATCGCTCCCTCTGTCTCGCGCGGTCCAATGTCCGAGCGCGTAAACCGAGTACCGGGAAGTGACGATGCCCGGCCAAAACCCGGCCGGGCATCGTCACTCAGATTGCTTGCCGGACGCGACGGCTACTCCTCTTCGAGCAGCAGCAGGCCCTGGGAAGTGGTGTACCCGTCACCTGCGGACGTCACCTGCCCGTAGGACAGGATGGCACTGAAGTCGATCGCCAGCGGGTCGGTCGCCCCACCAGCGGTCGGGGTAGCGCCACCGGAGCCGGTGCTGAAGAAGTCCTCACACGCATCGCCGTCGAAGTCCAGGTCGAGCTCCGCCAGCCCGACCGGGTCCTCATCGTAGGCAACCTGGGCGTCGCCCTGCGTGGCGTACTCGGCGCAGGCAGGATCGGCGTCCGCTTCGGAGCCGGGGCTGCCGGCAATGGCGGGACCCTCGGTGGCGAAGACCTCGGCGCCCATCAGCACCAAGGGAATCATCGTGGCGAAGTCGATGTAGACGACCGCACCGGTAGCGGGGTCGACACCAAGCGCGTCGAACGTCGCCTGGTACTGCGGGTCATCAGCGAGGGAGGTTGCCGGACCGTTGATGTACGTCTCCACCGAGTCGCCCAGGCCGAGGACAAGCTGGCCGTCGACGATGCCGTAGGAGAACGTCACGTCCCCAGTGCCAGCCTCGCGGTCCGCGGAGCCGACGGTGTAGATCTCATTGCCGTTGATCTGCTCGGTGGTGACGCTGACCGTCTGATCTGCGCCGAACAGGAGCTCGCCAATCGGGTCGATGAGCGGCTCGAACGGAGCGGAGTCGCTGACTTCGGTGGCGAACAGCGCGAACAGGCTGTTGGGATCGTTAAGGGTGTCCATGTCCGGGGCGCCGATGGCGACGACGTACTCGCCGGCCAGGAGCGTCACGTAGCTGTTGATCAGGTTCGCGATGCCGTCGTAGTTCTCGTCCTCGGTCAGTTCGGGCGTCCCCGCCACCGCAGCGCCATCGTCCGACGATCCGTCGAGCGCGTAGATCGCCTGGCTGGCGGCTCCCGATGCGATCCCGATCGAGATGATCGGCGCGAGCATCGCACCGAGATCGTTCCCACCGAGGTAGATCATGGTGCTGTCCGGCACCTGCGCGGTCATCCCCGAGGAGTACTCGGGGATGGCCACCGGCGTGCCGCCGGCCGCACCGACCGGGACATGAACGGTATCGACCCGGAACCCCGGGGCGGCGATGTCGGCATAGACCCGGAGGCCGCTGTAGCCGGCAAACGACCCGAGCAGTGCGGGATCGAGCGCCATACCCGAGAGGAACTCCTGGTAGGCCGGGTCATTGAAGGCCGATGCGCTGTCCGCGTAGCTGAACAGCATCGACTCGCCACCGATCACCTCGGTCACCTGCTGGTAGCCGGCGTTGGTGGTGATGTCGTCGGCATTGCCCCGGGCGGCGTCAATCGAGTCCTGGATCTCGGTCTCGGTCGGCGAGACGACGATCAGGTCATCGACCTGGGCCAGGTAGACCGGCAGATCGCCGGCGTCGCCCGCGCCGAGCTGGACGATCGTCACGCCCTCGTAATCGGACTCGGAAACCTCGTCGGCCGGCAGACCGGCCAGAGCCGGAAGCTGCTCGGTCAGGAATCCGAAGGCCGTCTCTGCGTCGGACGACGCCAGGATCACGGCGACGGTCGCCGTCTCGGCGATGTCGGTGGCCGCGGTGGGGTCCTGGTTGGCGGCGGCCGTCGACGCGGCCTCGACCGCCTCGATGTCCACAGGCGGGATGGCGACGCCGATTTCGGTCAGCGCCAGGGTCGAGAGGAGCGCCTCGATCTGCTGAGCCTCGACGTCGCCGAGATCGAGGAACGACGCGACGAGATCGTTGAACCCGGCTCGCTCGGAGAGCTCAGCGCTGTCCTGGAACTGGGCGGATTCCGGATCGAGATTCAGCGTGACGAAGGCCTGCGAATCAGCCGGAGCCGCGGCCGAAGTGGAGTCGGTCGTCCCGTCGCCTGCCGCGGGCGTCGCACCCTGGTTGACGTCGGACTGGCTGGCGGCGAATACCGTCGTGGAGAACGCGCCACAGAGGAGGATCGCTACCGCGAGCCCCCGGAGAGTCAGCGACCAATGCCGTGCTGGTCGGATCCGCGAATCGTCCAACGTCTTTCCTCCGTCTCGTCTGCCAGACAACACCGGATGACCGTCCAACCAGTGGACAGGTCGCCGCCTGGCGCCAGGATCGACCGCCTGGTCGCCTGCTGCCCACCTACCGTACCTGCCGCCTGTGACGAATGTATGACTATGGAGACATTCTGCCCGTCCATGGCGGCTGAACCCGGTCCCGCACGAACGACGCCCCCGGCCGTGTGGCCGGGGGCGTCGCATGCAGGATCGGTTACGTGTGCGCAGGTTGATTCCGTCAGGCGACCATCGGCGCTTCAGTCAGGTTGGCGTGGAAGACCAGGCCACCGTCCACACCGACATCGACCGTGACCTGCTCGCCCTCGTGGAGCTTGCCGGACAGCAGCCGCATCGCCAGGGGATCAAGAACGTCCTTCTGGATCAGCCGCTTGAGCGGTCGTGCTCCATAGACCGGGTCGTAGCCGCGCGTGGCCAGCCGCTCCCGGGCCGCGGAGGTGACGTCGAGGGTGATATTCCGGTCCGCCAGCCGGGAAGCGACGGTCGCCAGCTGGATCCCGACGATCTCGGCCAGCTGCGCCCGGTTGAGGGCGCTGAAGATGATTGTCTCGTCGATCCGGTTCAGGAACTCCGGCCGGAACGTGCTACGGAGCAGCTCCATCACCTGGTCACGCGCGTTGCCACCGATGTCTGGACCGGTCAGGAAGGCCGAGCCCAGGTTGCTGGTCATGATGATGACCGTGTTGCGGAAGTCGACCGTCCGGCCCTGTCCGTCGGTCAGCCGCCCATCGTCCAGGACCTGGAGCAGGACGTTGAAGACATCCGGGTGGGCCTTTTCGATCTCGTCGAACAGGACCACCGAGTACGGGCGGCGACGGACGGCCTCGCTGAGCTGGCCTCCCTCGTCGTAGCCGACGTAGCCCGGAGGAGCACCAACCAGCCGGCTGACGGTGTGCTTCTCCATGTACTCGGACATGTCGATCCGGATCATGGCCTGGTCGCTGTCGAACAGGAAGTCCGCCAGCGATCGCGCCAGCTCGGTCTTGCCGACGCCCGTTGGACCGAGGAAGAGGAACGAGCCAAGAGGTCGATTGGGATCGTTCAACCCGGCCCGGCTGCGGCGGACGGCATTGGCGACCGCCTCGACCGCCTCATCCTGTCCGACCACACGATCGTGGAGGCGCTCCTCCATGTGGACGAGCTTCTCCATCTCGCCTTCCATGAGCCGGTTGACCGGGATACCGGTCCAGCGGCCGACGACCTCGGCGATGTCCTCGGAGTCGACCTCTTCCTTGAGCAGCTGGCCGGCGGCCTGGAGGGTCGCCAGGCGGCGCTCCTCCTCCGCAACCTTCTCGCCCAGTTCGACGAGCCGGCCGTACTGGAGCTCAGCGGCGCGGTTGTAGTCGTAGGCGCGCTGGGCCTGCTCGATCTCGGTCCGGGTCTTGTCCATTTCGTCGCGCAGCTCGGAGATGGCGGAGATGGATTCGCGCTCCTGGTCCCACTTGCTCTTGAGGGCGTCGCGCTGCTCCTTGAAGCCGGCCAGATCGTGCTCAAGCGTCTTCAGCCGTTCGATCGACGCCTGGTCCTTCTCCTTGCGGAGCGCCTCACGCTCGATCTCGAGCTGCATGATCCGGCGCTCGGCCTCGTCCAGCTCGACCGGCATGGACGTGATCTCCATCCGGATCTTGCTGGCGGCCTCATCGACCAGGTCGATCGCCTTGTCGGGCAGGAACCGGTCGGCGATGTAGCGGTTGGACAGGACGGCCGCAGCGACGAGCGCCGAGTCCTGAATCCGGACCTTGTGGTGAACCTCGTACCGCTCGCGAAGACCGCGGAGGATCGAGATCGTGTCCTCGACCGTCGGCTCGCCGACCAGCACGGGCTGGAATCGGCGCTCCAGCGCTGCGTCCTTCTCGATGTGCTTGCGGTACTCGTCCAGCGTCGTCGCGCCGATGGTGTGGAGTTCGCCACGGGCCAGCATCGGCTTGAGCATGTTGCTGGCGTCCAGCGAACCCTCGGCGGCGCCGGCCCCGACGACGGTGTGCAGCTCATCGATGAAGAGGATGATCCGCCCTTCGGCGTCCTTGACCTCCTTCAGGACCGCCTTGAGGCGCTCCTCGAATTCGCCGCGGAACTTGGCACCCGCGACCAGCGCACCGAGGTCCAGTGCGACGATCCGCTTGTCCCGCAGGTCCTCCGGGACGTCGCCCCGGACGATCCGCTGGGCGAGACCCTCGGCGATGGCCGTCTTGCCGACGCCGGGCTCGCCGATCAGGACCGGGTTGTTCTTGGTCCGTCGGGACAGGACCTGGATGACGCGGCGGATCTCCTCGTCCCGGCCGATGACCGGGTCGAGCTTGCCGTCACGGGCGTACTGCGTGAGGTCGTTGCCGTACTTCTCAAGGGACTGATAGGTCGCCTCGGGATTCGGGTTGGTCACGCGCTGGCCGCCGCGGACCTCGAGCAGGGCCCGCTGGATGGCGTCGGCCGTGATCCCGTGGCGGGCGAGCAACCGGGCGGCGCCGCTGGTCTCGGTCGAGATGATGCCGAGCAGCAGGTGCTCGGTCGAGACGTACTCGTCGCCGAGACGGCCCGCTTCCTTCTGGGCAGCATCGAGCGCCCGGCGCAAACCGACACCGATGTTGGCGTCAGCGCTGTATTGCAGCGTCGGGGCGCGATCGAGCTCCGCCGTGACGTCGCGGAGCAGAGCGGCTGGGTCACGGTCCAGCTTGAGGATCAACTGGGGAACGACGCCCTCAGGCTGATCAAGCAGGCCGTAGAGCAGGGCTTCCGTCTCGAAGGTGGCGAGTTTGCGCTCCTCGGTCAGGCGCTGGCCAGAGACGATCGCCTGCTGGGCCAGTTCGGTGAAACGTGGGGTGGCACTGGTCGACATGGGCACGTACCTCTCCTGAAGTCAGGTTCAGATCACGATGGGCGATTGGCATGGCTACGCTGGATCGGACCGGGCCGCAGACCCCAGTGTCTGATCCAGTGGTGGACGCGTTTCGACGAAAAGTCGGCAGGTTGGTCGCGGATGGCTGACCGGCGAATCAGTCCTGGGCGGTCGCCGCTGATTCGCTGCTCTGCCGCCGAGGCCGGGTGGTGGACTCAGGGTTCTGGTCGATATGTCCGAGGTGTGCCAGCACAAGGTGCAGGTCGTCCCAGGACTCAGCTAGCGCATCGAAGAGACCCGCCGCCGCCGGATCGCTTGTCCCCGACTTCTGGGCATCGACCAGCGCCTGTCCCAGGCGAGCGCGACGCTCACGGAGGCGCTGGGTGAGTTCGAGGGCAAGCTGGACGCCGGCCAGGTTCAGGCCGCGCTGCTCGACCAGGTACTTCACCTGCCGCAACCGCTCGATGTCGCGGTCGGAATACAGGCGCAGGTTGCCCTGCGTCCGGGACGGGGCGATCAATCCCTCACGCTCATACTTGCGGAGCGTCTGGGGGTGCATCTCAACGAGGCGGGCCGCGACGCTGATAACGAAGAGGGGTTCGGCGTGACGCGGTCCCATCGGGTTCATCCTCCGTATACTACGATGTATAGGATAGATGTTGATACGAACCGTGTCAAGATATCGCTGTCACCGAGCGTGATCAGATCGACCGGGCGACACCGGTTTTCCGGCCCGACACGACGTCGTTGACGGTGGCGAACCAGTATCCAGCCCTCGCCCGGGAAATGCGCGCGGCTCCATCTAACCGTTGCAGGCAGCCAGACCACCAGCTGCGGCCCGGTTCCCGAGCAACCCGATGCCTCCGCGGTCGCTCCGGATGCGTTGCCGCTGTAACTCAGACGTCACGGCCGCCCAGGGTTGACCAGAACGCCGGATTCAGCGTCCGGTAGATCCTGCTCATCCCGTCCAGTTCGAGCGCCGCGAGCAGGCGAGCGGCTTCGTCTCTTTCAGCATGGATCTGTGGATATGTCGTGGAAGCAACGGCGGCTTCGAGTAGACGCAGCCAGACCCCGTTGAATCGGGCCACCGTGGCGGCGAGCCGCGGGCGGCTCATGCCGGTCGTTCCGGATGGGGGCCAGTCGCCCAGCCGGGCGGGCGGCCAGACCTCAGGATCGAAGCCTGGGTAGTCGCCGATGCCGATCGGCTGTCCGTCCTCCAGGCGCACGACGACCACCTTGGCCGGAGCGAACAGGCCCGGCCGGCCGGCATCGTCGGTGGCGAGGATGGCGAGCGGGACCTCGACCGCGCCGGCGTAGCGCGGTGACGGGACCGGAAAGCGTGGCAGCGAACCCGGGTGATGCGGGGGATTGGCCGCGGCGTACTCCGCGACCTTCGCCATGAGTTCGTCCAGCGCCTGGGTCGGGTCCA
Source organism: Thermomicrobiales bacterium (assembly GCA_035944555.1). Classification (GTDB taxonomy): domain Bacteria; phylum Chloroflexota; class Chloroflexia; order Thermomicrobiales; family UBA6265; genus CADCWK01. The sequence goes on along the minus strand of DASZAY010000009.1, from coordinate 25,125 downwards.
CACCGAGACGCTGCCGACCACCTGACGCGCCGAAGTGCCCGGTCTCGAACCGGACCGTGGCGCCATCCCCATCCGGCGCGGTCAATCCCATCGTCAGGATTCCCGCCGCGCTGGACGAGCGTTGCTCGGACGCGATCGTCCATGGCCCAGAAGCTGACGGATTGGCGTCAACCCAGGCGTAGGCCTCCCGAAGGGAGTCGACCCGGAAGGGCAGGGTGGCAGGATCGCTGGCGACGGGATGCTCGGACACGCGGTTCCTCGGTCTCACGGGGTGGCGGCGGCGGCAGGGAGCCAAACGCCTTCAGTCCGTTTGCGCGACAATGCGCGCCGCAACTGTGCAGAACGGCCACAGGGAACGCCCGGCGCGCGAAGTATCGCCCGTCAGGTCGTCGCGCGCGTTGGATCCGGGGCGGACCGGACAGCTTGGCGGGGTTGAAGACGTGAATCGGATCGGGCGGGTGCAGATCCCGCAGTGGCATTTCGGTCTCGGGCGAGAGCTTGGTTTTGCCTTCTGGGCCATGTTCTTCGTCGAGGCGGCGTTCAGCGCCTACTGGAGCATCTGGCCGCTTTACATCGCCTCGCTGGGCGCCTCGGTTCCCGTCGTCGGCTTCATCGTTGGTGCGTCGGGCATCATCCGGCTGGTGATCATGCCGCCGTCCGCGGCCATCGCCGATCGCCTCGGCTCGCGCATCGTCCTCGTCGGTGCACGCACGATCGCCTTCGCCGGCTACTTCTTCGCCGTCTTCGCGCAGGACTGGCGGATGCTTCTGCCGGTCGTCGCGGCACTCGGCGTCGGCGAGATCGCCTTTCCGCAAATCCAGGCCCACGTCGCGGGACAAGCCAAAGGCGATACCACCCGGATCTTCGCCCTGATCTTCGTCGTCGGACCCGGGGTCGCGCTCGGTCTTGGTCCGCTGGTCGCCGGCGCCGTGATCGGCGAGTTTGGGCTGCGCGGCGCGATCTTCACGACCGCCATGTTCACCCTGGCGTCGGTCGGCTGCTTCGCGGCGCTCAGAAACTTGCCGGCAGCGCCGAGGCCACTGGCCTGGCTGGCTCGGCGTCGGGTCGCGCGTACCACGACGACCGCCGACTCCGCCGCCGTCGAACCCGTGGCGACGTCCAGTTACCGGCAGGCCCTCAGCGACTCCCGCCTGCGCCGGATCGTGATCCTGCATGCTGCCACGATCCTGTCGCTCGGCATCGGGATCTCACTACTCCCCTATTACCTCGAGAATGTTCGCGGGATCCCGGAAGCGCGCATCGCCCAGTACGCCGCCCTGCAGGCGATCGGTACCGTCTCGTTCGGATTTGCGGTCTCACGGTCGCGCTGGATGCAACAGAACCAGTTCCTCGGAGCGGCGCTCGCGGTGGCGCTGACGATTGCCGGGTTCGCCATCTTCACCCAGACCGCCTGGACTCCACTGCTGATCGTCGCGTTCATCCTGCGCGGCTGCGTCTTCTCGGCCTGGACCTTGTTCTCGTCAGCGATGGGCGCCCAGGCTCGTCCGGCCGACCGCTCCCGGGGGTTCGCCCTGATCGAGCTGCTCGGCGGGACGGCCTTCTCGACTGCGCCGATCCTGGCCGGCTTCATCTACGAGATCGGCCCCCGGGTCCCGCTGGTCATCGCGATCGTCATGGGTGGATTGATGATCCCCGTGCTCGCCGCTTCCCAGCGCCAGGCCCACCGCGAGCCTCCGCGTGACGATGAGGACCCGCTCGCCGTCGCTCCGGCGACGCCCTGACCCGGTACCGTTGGACCGAACCTTCCATCACCATGCCGGTCCCAAACCCGCGTCTTGGTGGTCCGAGCCCACGCCCGGTGCTACCATCGCGAGAGTGACACCCAATCCGGGCACACGCCCCAGTGCCCGCACCATCGCCGCCCGGCGATGCAGGAGTACCCCCGACATGTCGGTCGAGCCCTTGATCTTCGACCTGGCCTCTCCGGGCCGCCGTGGCGTCCGCGTGCCGGCGCCCGATGTCCCCGAAACACCGCTCCCCGAAGGCATGGCCCGCGAGTCCCTCGACTGGCCGGAAGTCAGCGAGATCGACGTCATTCGCCACTTCACCCGCCTCAGCCAGAAGAACCACGCGATCGATCTCAACTTCTATCCGCTCGGCTCCTGCACGATGAAGTACAACCCGAAGGTGAACGAGGCCGTGGCCCGGTACCCCGGGTTCGCCGGCATCCACCCGTATCAGCCGGACGCGACCGTCCAGGGCGCCCTGGAGCTGATGAGCGAGCTGCAGGACATGCTCGCCGAGATCTCCGGGTTCTCCGCCGTTACCCTGCAACCCGCCGCCGGAGCCCATGGCGAGCTGGCCGGCGTGCTGATGATCCGGGACTACCACGCCGCCCGGGGTGACACCGCCCGGACCACGATCCTCGTCCCGGATAGCGCCCACGGTACCAACCCCGCCACGGCGATCATGGCCGGATTCAAGGTCGAGACGGTTCCATCCAACACGCGGGGCAACGTCGATCTCGGGAAGCTCCGCGAGATGGCCGGGCCGCACATCGCCGGACTGATGATCACCAATCCGAACACGCTCGGACTCTGGGACGAGGGCATCGAGGACGTCATCACGATCGTCCACGACGCGGGCGGACTGGTCTACAACGACGGTGCCAACTTCAACGCCATCCTTGGCATCGCCCGGCCCGGTGACCTCGGGATCGACGTCATGCACTTCAACCTGCACAAGACGTTCTCGACCCCGCACGGCGGCGGTGGTCCGGGCTCCGGTCCGGTCGGCGTCCGCGAGCACCTGGTCGAATACCTGCCCGGACCCCGGGTCCGCAAGGTCGACGGGGAGACGGCGGGCGAGAGCCGGTACGAGTGGTTCCAGCCCAACGAGAGCATCGGCCGGCTGCACTCGTTCCATGGCAACTTCGGCATGCATGTCCGGGCCTACACTTACATCCGGATGCACGGTGGCGAGGGGCTGCGGACGGTGAGCGAGGACGCGGTCCTGGCCGCGAACTACCTCAAGAGCCAGCTGCAGGACGACTACATCGTCCCGTACGACCGGACCTGCATGCACGAGTTCGTCATCTCGGCGACCCGCCAGAAGGCCAGCGGCGTCAAGGCGGTCGATATCGCCAAGCGGCTGCTGGACTTCGGAATCCACCCGCCGACGACCTACTTCCCGCTGGTCGTGCCCGAGTGTCTGATGATTGAGCCAACCGAGACGGAGTCGATCGAAGTCCTGGACGAGTTCGTCGTCGCGATGAAGCAGATCGCGTGGGAATCGACCGAGACGCCGGAGATCGTCCGCTCGGCGCCGCACACGACCGAGTACAAGCGATTCGACGAGGCGGGCGCCAACCGCAACCTCAACCTACGCTGGGAACCCGAGCACTCGCAGGTCGTCCCGAGCGAGTCGGTCGTCGGCGACCCGGTCCGGGAACTGGTGCCGGCGGAGTAGCAGCGCCACGGCAGCGACAGGACAGCAGAAGGGGCGGCGCCGAATTGGCACCGCCCCTTCTGTGTTTTCGATGAACCGGGCTTCGGTCCTGTGAACCGACCCGATGATAGTCGGCATCATGATGACGTTTGGGGCTGACGCCAGCGTCCGGGGGCAACGGACAGGGCTCCCCCGGACTCCATCTGACCGGGGTTGCTACCCCTTGACGACCAGATTGATCAGCCGACCAGGGACGTAGATAACCTTGGCCAGGGTCTTCTCGCCGACGAACTCCCGCACCTTCGGCAGCGCCAGGACCTGCTCGACGGCCGCATCCTGCTCCAGCCCGACCGGGACGGTAATCCGGTCGCGGACCTTGCCGTTGACCTGGACGACCAGCTCGGCCTCGTCGACGACGAGCAGCGCCGAATCGAAGACGGGCCACGGCTGATGGTGGACGGAGTATGTCTGGCCCAGCCGCTCCCACATCTCCTCGGCGACAAACGGGGTGGCCGGCGCCATCATCAGGACGAGCGCCTCGACGGCCTCGCGCCACGCACCGGTGCGGACGACCTCCGTCTCCCGCTGCGCCATCAGTGCGTTGGTGAACTCGATGAGCGCGGCGACCATCGTGTTGGTCGCGAAGCCCTCGATGTCGCTCGTCACCTTCCGGATCGTCTGGTGTGTCAGCCGGCGCAGGTCCCTGGCTGCCGGCGACGTCGCGTCGGCGTCAATCTGCCGGCCTGCCGTCTCGGACACGACCTGGAAGGCCCGGCGGATGAACCGGTTCATGCCGACGATGGAGTTGTCGTTCCATGGGCCGCCTAGCTCCCACGGGCCGAGGTACATCAGGTGGAGCCGGAGCGTGTCTGCCCCCCACTGCTCGACGATCGGATCGGGGCTGACCTGCTTGCCGCGGCTCTTGGACATCTTGGTGCCATCCTCGGCCAGGATGATCCCCTGGTTGCGGAGGCGGCGGAACGGCTCGGTGTGATCGACCAGACTCATCTCGTTGAGGACATGGGTGATGAACCGGGCGTAGAGCAGGTGCAGGATCGCGTGCTCGATCCCACCGGTGTACAGGTCGACCGGGGTCCACTCACGCACCTTGGCCGGGTCGAACATCCCCTCCTCGTAGTGGGGCGAGGTGTACCGGAACCAGTACCAGGACGAGTCGACGAAGGTGTCCATCGTGTCGGTCTCGCGCCGGGCCGGACCGCCACACGATGGGCACGTGGTGTGGAGGAAGGCCTCGTTCGACACCAGCGGGCTCTGGCCCGTCGGCGTGTACGAGGCGTCCAGCGGCAGCTCGACGGGGAGCTGGTCGTCGGACAGCGGGACCATGCCGCAGCTGTCGCAGTAGACGACCGGGATCGGCGTACCCCAGTAGCGCTGCCGGGAGATCAACCAGTCTCGCAGGCGGTAATTGATCTCGGCCTGACCACGGCCCTGCCCGGCCAGCCAGTCGACGATCGTGTCGATGCTCTCCGGGACGCTCGTGCCGTCGAACTGGCCGGAATTGATCATCAGACCGGGTCCGACGTAGGCCGCCTCCATCGTCGCGCCGTCCAGTTGCTCGGCGTCTTCCGGCTGGATGACCGGGATGATCTTCAGGCCGTGGGCCCGGGCAAAGGCGAAGTCGCGCTCGTCGTGCGCCGGGACGGCCATGATCGCGCCGGTCCCGTAGCTCATCAGGACGTAGTCGGCGATCCAGATCGGGATACGCTCATCGTTGACCGGATTGGTCGCGTAGGCGCCGGTGAACACGCCGGACTTGGGCTTGTCGGCGTCCTGCTTCATCCGGTCAACTTCAGACTGCCGGCGCGCCTGGTCGACGTAGGCGTCGACCTCGACACGCTGCTGATCCGTGGTGATTGCGGACACGAGCGGGTGCTCCGGCGCCATGACCATGAAGGTCGCGCCAAAGACGGTGTCCGGGCGGGTCGTGAACACCTCCAGCGACTCGCCACTATCCAGCCGGAAGCCGAGGCGGGCACCACGCGATTTGCCGATCCAGTTGCGCTGCATCGTCTTGACGCGATCAGGCCAGTCGACCGTCTCCAGGCCGTCCAGCAGGGCGTCGGCGTACTCCGTGATCCGGAAGTACCACTGCTCCAGCTCGCGCTTGTAGACCTTCGATCCGCAGCGCTCACAGACATCGCCGTCGATGACCTGCTCGTTGGCGAGGACCGTCTGGTCCTTCGGGCACCACCAGACGGTCCCCGGGGCGCGGTAGGCGAGGCCGCGCTCCAGCATCCGCAGGAACAGCCACTGGTTCCAGCGGTAGAACTCCGGCGTGCAGGTCACGACTTTCCGGGTCCAGTCGATCATTGGACCCATCGAGCGGTACTGCTCGGACATGTCCTCGATGTTGTCGACGGTCCAGGCAGCGGGGTGAATGTTGTTCCGAATGGCGGCGTTCTCGGCGGGCAGCCCGAACGCGTCGTAGCCCATCGGCATCAGGACGTTGTCACCCCGCATCCGCCGGTAGCGGGCGTGGGCGTCAGGGATCGTGTACGCCCACCAGTGCCCGACGTGGAGGACGCCGGAGGGGTACGGGAACATGGTCAGCGCGTAGTACTTGTCGCCCGGCGCGTCATCGTCAACCCGGTACAGATCGTCCACCTGCCACTGCCGCTTCCAGCGGGACTCGACCGCTGCCGCGTCGTAGCCCTCCTGGACCCGGCGGCTATCCGTCTGCTCGACCGTCCGCGTTCCCTGCTCCGCCATCCCGATCCCCTGTTCTCTCGTCAAGCGCTCGAAAACGACAAAACGCCCCTCGTCCCCATGACAGGGACGAGAGGCGTCTGCTCCCGCGTTACCACCCTGGTTGACTGGCGACGGGCGCTACTGGTGGAGCTCCGGGGATTCGAACCCCGTACCTCAACACTGCCAGTGTTGCGCTCTCCCGATTGAGCTAGAGCCCCAGATGTGGGCGTCCGTCTCACCAGACCACTCAAGCGCCTGCTATCGGAGGCGACCCGTCGTCCTCATCGGACGATGCTCACGGGCGAGTTCGGCGCGTGTGTTGCCTCGCACCGACCGGCAACTCGCTTGGTGCCGGCCTACTACTCCCGCTCACCGCAGATCTTGCTGTGCGACCGTGTAGTCAGCACGGCAACGAATGGTAGTCATCGTGCAGGCCGGTGTCAAGGGCGCCGACGAGACAAAATCAGGTGTCCCGCCGTCGCCTCGTGCGACTACCCCGCGTCCTCGTCCGGTACGGGGAGGCTGTACGGGTCGACACTGAACGTGACCGGCGTCCCGACACCGTAGCCATTCTCGGCAAGGAAGCCGGCCGGGACCTCCAGGACGTACTCGCTGACGCCCGGCGACTGGTGACGCGGGATCAGGTCCTGTCCCTCACCCGGTGGCCCGGGACAGGTGTTCTGCGCCGCGCCAATGATCTCGCCGCCGTCGACCCAGACGATGTCCAGGCAGAACCGCATCCCGCCCATCCAGAAGTTGCGGATCTCCGGCTCCTGGTCGAAGACGAACAGCATGCCGGTCCCCGGCAGCAAGCCATCACGCTGGCCCAACCCGAGCGAGCGCTCCCGGTCGTTGTTGGCGACCTCCACCGGTACCTCGGTGTCGCCGACGGTAACGACAAGGGGCCGGTTCCTCGGCACCAGTTCGGCGCGCCAGGGTGGAGCGGCCGGCACGAGGGAGCCGGACTGAGTGGCCGGTGTCGCCTCCTGGGCCCGGACACTCATCGTGGCGACCAGTCCGGTCAGGGCGAGGATCAACGCCAGGGCGCCGATCAGTCCGGATACGCGTCGGTTCGGAGTCATCACCATCATCACGCAGCTCCCCCCGTTGACCGATCGAGCCTGTTCGCAATAGCGGTCAGGACGGACGACATCTCACCCGGGTCTGCCACCTGGACATCACTGTGTTCGCGGACGGAGACGGGGGTGTCCGGACCGACCACCCCGATGATCAGGGCGTCGATCGTCCCGGCGTCCCGCAGTTCCCTGAGAATCGCGAACCCTTCGACGTCGGAGATGTCATCGCCGGAGAAGACGACCCCCTTGAGTCCGCGACTTTCAACGATGTCACGCAGCGCCGTTCCCTTGGTGATCCCGGTGCTTGGTCGCAACTCCATGATCATCCGGCCAGGTACGAGCTGGAGCCCGTTGGCTGCCGCCGTCATCGTCAGCACCGGCAGCATCTCTTCAAAGAACCGCTCCGGCGCAGGCGACTGCCGGTAATGGACGGTCGCGCTCAGGCGCTTGTCCTCGAGGAGCAGCCCCTCCGTGAGCTCGCGCTGCTCGGCGGCTTCCGCGATCTCCGTGAGGGCCTTCTGCAGCCGATCCCGGCCAGCCAGCGCGGCCGGATTGTCCTCGTGCGTTCCGTCGAGCCGCCATTCCAGCCCGTGGTTACCGACGTAGGAGAGCTGGTCAAGCTGGACCAGCCCCATCGCGACATCCAGAGCCCGGCCCGTGACGATCCCGCAGATGTCGAGATGAGGGGCGATCGACGCCAGCGCCGCCCGCGCCTCCGGCTCGACCGTAGCGTCGTCGGGATGGGGAGCCATCCGGCTGATCGTGCCGTCGATGTCGGTGAATAGGCCGGACGGATGTCGACTCAGGACGGCGACCGCCCGCTCGGCGATGGTCTCGATGGGGACCGGGGTCGTCATGGGGTGCATCTCCAAGCGGTAGTCATCGGTGAGCGCGACTTGCTATCCCGCAGGCTCGTCATTGGGTCGATCGTCCGGATTGAACGAGAACGTTTCGCCGGTTTCGGCATCGACATAGACGTCGCTGGTAGCGGCGCCGTCGCCGACCGTCAGGTGCACGACGACCGTCTCGGCCGGGATGGTATCGGGTCCGAAGTGCGCCTCGTTGGTCTTGAGACGGACGGTTATGCCGCTCGCCCCGACCTGGTCGTCGTCGGAGAACCCTAGGCCGATGATCGCGGCGTACACGGTCGGCCAGTCGACAACGCCGGCCGGCAGCTCCTTGGGCGCCGGAGCACCCGGATCGAGCGGGCGAAGCTGCGCCGTCTCCGGGTCCCAGAGGCCTCGCGCGTCGGCCGAGTAGAAGGTCGTCCGGATTCGCGGCTGGTCGGTCAGGAAGCCGCAGCCGAGATCCGTGGCGACCAGCACAGCATCCGGGCGCCATTCGACCGCCAGGGACCGATCTGCCTCGACCGTGATGGACCACGGCGCGTCGAGGTCCGGGATCTGGCCAATGTGCAGGCGACCGGTGGCACAGACCTCCGACACCGCAGGGGTCGACGGATCCTCCGAACCGGCCCGCAGATCCCTCGCCGTGAGTGACGCGAACGCGACCATCATCAGGACCAGGACCAGCCCCGTCCGGACGACCCGGAGCCGCATCGAGGTGACCGACCGGGGATGACACCAGACGCAAGTAGGAAGGGAAGGCGGTTGCATGAGATCCGGATCAGTTCCAGCCGCGGATCGCAGGATCGACCGGCGCGGCATCTGTCGTCGGGACGATGGTGACCATGATACTCGCCGGTCAGTGATCTCCCGTCGGCCCATGCGCAGATGGACCCGGCGGGCGGGAACGCTCGGATATACTGCCGGTCCGGGACGAGATCCGGTCGCACCCACCCCCGCCGGTCACTGCCGGCACCTCAGCGGGGCGACATTCGGGCTTGATCACACGCGAACGCTGGAAGGCGCTGGAGCACCACGGGATGCAGCTGTTCAACACCCTCACCGGTCGCCTCGAGACGTTCACGGACCGGGACGGTTCGGTCGGGCTTTACGTCTGCGGCGTGACGCCGTACGACACCACCCACATCGGTCATGCCTTCACCTTCCTCACGTACGACATCCTGACGCGGTACCTCCGGTACAAGGGACTGGACGTGACGTACGTCCAGAACGTCACCGACATCGATGACGACATCCTCCGCAAGGCTGGCGAAGTCGGCATGAACTGGCGCGAGCTGGCCGACCGCGAGACCGAGCGCTACCTGCAGGACATGGCCGACCTCAACGCCCTGCCGTTCGACCACTACGTCAAGGCGACCGATCACATCGACGACATGATCGGGATCATCGAACGGCTGGTCGAAGGCGGGTACGCCTACCCGGTCAACGGCAGTGTCTACTTCCAGGTCGCGAAGGACCCGGATTTCGGACAGCTGAGCAAGATCCCGAGGGATCAGATGCTGGACGCCGCCAATGAGCGGGGCAACGTCCCGGACGACCCGAACAAGCGTGACCCGCTCGACTTCATCCTGTGGCAGGCGACCAAAGAGGGCGAACCGGCCTGGGACAGTCCGTGGGGTCCGGGGCGACCGGGCTGGCACATCGAGTGTTCGGCGATGTCGACGCATTTCCTCGGCGACACGATCGACATTCACGGCGGCGGCGGCGACCTGATCTTTCCCCACCACGAGGCGGAGATTGCCCAGACGGAGAAGGCAACTGGCCAGACACCGTTCGTCAGGTACTGGATGCATGTCGCGATGGTCGCCTACCAGGGCACCAAGATGAGCAAGTCGCTGGGCAACCTCGTCCTCGCCCGGGAACTGCTCGAGACCTACTCCGCCGACACCATTCGCCTCTGCCTGTTCTCGCATCACTACCGGACCGAGTGGGAGTACCTCGACGACGAGATCGAGGAGTGGAGCCGGGTCGCGGCCGATCTGGAAGAGGCCTTCAACTTCCCCGCCGACGGGCCGGATGAACCGCTCGACGTCTCCACTCTGCGGGATCAGTTCTTCCAGGCCTTGGAGAACGACCTCGACACGCCGGAAGCCATCCGGGCCCTGCAGGAGATGGCGCTGAGCATCCTCGAAGCGCCGGAGTCCGACGATGTCCGCGATGCCCAGAACGAGCTGGGGCGCTGCGCCGGTATCCTCGGACTGACCCTCGAGGGGTAGGCCGGGCGGCACGGGTCAGGTGCGATACCATGCCCGTGCTATACTCCCCCGTCTGCTTTCGGCCGATCGTCGCCCGCCTGTGTGCCCGGCGGCGTTGCCGTGCGCGTCATCCGACTGTTTCGTAAAGCCGCAGATGCCAACCGGCATCGTGCCTTTCCGCCTCTTCCCGGCCCGGGAGCGCAACCCCGGTACCCGCGGACGAGGCGACTCCATGGGAAGGAGCCCCCGTTGCGCGACTACTCTCCTGCCGCTCGCAGCTATGAGCTGATGACGATTTTCACTCCCGAGGTCGGCGACGATCAGGTCCTCGATCAGCTCGAGACCGTTACCGGCTATGTCCGCACCGCCGGTGGAACCGTCTACCAGATCTCGCACGAGGCTCCCTGGGGCCGGCGCCGGTTCGCCTACCCGATCCGCCACAACGGCCGGGATGTCCGCGACGGTTTCTACAGCGTGATTCAGTTCGATCTCGTCCCGGGTCAGGTCTCGGAACTGGAGCGTGACCTCAAGCTGGACGAGCGGGTGCTGCGGCACATGATCACCGTCTACGAGGCTCCGCCAATCAAGGCCGGTGGCGAGGGTGAGGAGGGCGCCGAGCCCGCCACCCCGACCGAGCGCACCGAGATCGCCGCCGGCGACCTGCTCCGCAACGCCGCCGCGGCCCGCGAGGCTGAGGAGGCTCAGCGCCAGGCCGCTGCCGCGCAGCAGGCTGCCCAGCAGGCCGCCGCCCAGCAGAATGCCCCCACGCAGCAGCAGCCTGCTCCGGCCGCCACGCCGACCGCCGAGACCGCGCCAGCAACCGACACGGGGGCTGCTGCCGGCGCTCCTGCGGGTGAGGGCGCTGCGGCCAATGCCGCATCCGCGGAGGTCGCCGAGGCGACTGACACGACCGACGCGGTCGCGTCGGACCATGTCCCGGCTGCCGGAACCGAGATCAGCGAGGCGGCTTCGTCCGCCCCGGTCACCGGCGCGACCGGTGAGGAGATCCCGGCCGCCGCGGACCCCGTCTCCGGCGAGGGCACCGCGTCCGCCACTGACAGCACCCCGTCCGAGGACGCCACCGAGCGGTAGGCGTGACGGGTAGCACGGAGGCCAGATGAGCTACAACAAGATTCACATCATCGGCAATCTCGGCCGTGATCCGGAAACCCGTTACACCCCGGGCGGCGCGATGAACGTGCAGTTCTCCGTCGCGACCAGCCGCCGATTCAACGACCGGGATGGTCAGCAGCAGGAGTCGACGACCTGGTTCCGGGTTACCGCCTGGGGCAAGCTCGCCGAGACCCTGGACAAGCTCACCCAGAACGGCGCACTCGCCAAAGGTCGCGAGATCTACGTCGAGGGCCGGGTCGAACTCCGCGAGTACACGGCCCAGGACGGCACCCAGCGCAGCTCCCTCGACGTCAACGCCTCCGAGTTCCAGCTCGTCGGTGGACGCGGCGGCGGTAGTGAGGGTGGCGGCGCTGGCGGCGGCAATTACGGTGGCGGTGGCCAGCGCGGCGGTGGTGGCCGCCAGCAGCCGCAGGGAAATGAAGCCGATTACGGCGACATGGACGACGTTCCGTTCTAGCGACACCCGCCCGGCGACCGGACCCGACTTCCGGTCGCCAGGCCACAAACGCACCGCTTGACGCCGGGGAACCGGGCCGCCGGGCGGTGCGTTCGTCGTATCGGGATGGTTACTACGTGCGGGGACCGGCCACACGGCTCGAGCCCCGCGAACCGGCTTGAGGGAATGACCGTGGCAGAGCAAAGGCCCCGTCGGCAGCAGCGAACGGATATCCGGCAGGCGCGCCTGCCCAAGTCCCGCAACGCCCCCAACCGGCCGAAGCGTATCTCCCGCGCGGAACGCGAGGCGAGGCGCCAGAAGCAGCTCTACATCGGTCTCGGCGCCGTAGCCGGTCTGCTCGCCGTGATCCTGATCGGTACCTATATCTGGACCGATGTCATCCGTCCGCGCCAGACGCTGGCGAGTGTCAATGGCACCGACATTACGCGTGAGGATTACTGGCAGGCACGCGGGATCTCCCTGGTCAACCAAGTGGACCAGTACTCCTACCTGGCTGGCGTCGTCAGTGGCGACCAGGCCTCCCAGTATCAGAACGCTGCCGCCAATGCCCAGGCCGAGCTGGACGACCTTTGGGGCTCCACGGACGTCAACCAGCAGTTCCTGCAGACCCTGGTCGAGGATCAGCTGTTCGTCCAGTACGCCTCCGAGCAGGGCATCGATATCACGGATGAGGAAGTTGACACGTTCGTCCTCAACCAGTTCGCGCCGGAGGGAACTCCGCTGATCACGCCGACTCCTGAGCCGACGCTGATCCCGGAACGCGCTTCGTGGGCGACCCAGACGGCCGCCGTCTCCGCGGTGACCGGGACGACCACGCCAGATCCCCTGGCTGGGACCCCGGCGGTCGACGGGGCCGGTACGCCGATCGCTGCTACCCCGATTGCCGGTGGGGATGCGGCCAGCACCCCGCTCCCCGGCACGCCGGCCGCTGAAGGAACCCCGGCGCCAGACGCGATGTCCGCTCGCGATCAGGCCGAGACCGGATTCCGGCAGTACCGTGAGCGGGCATTCGAGGCGGCGAACGTCGAGGAGTCTGATTACATCCAGTGGGTCGCCCGGCCGGCCCTCGCCCGCGAGCGCGTGTCCGCATCGATCCATGACTCGGTCGGGCAGTCCGGTCCACAGGTCCATGCGCAGCACATCCTGCTCTCGACGCAGGAACTTGCTCAGCAGACCTACGACCAGCTGAGCGCCGGCGCCAACTTCGCCGAGCTGGCACGGACACTGTCGGCCGATACCGCGACCGCTCCCAATGGTGGCGACCTCGGCTGGTTCTCCCGCTACGACGTCGAGACGTCGATGTGGGATGCCGTGTCCGGGCTCGAACCCGGAACGATCACCCAGCCGTTCCAGACGCCATACGGGTGGGAAATCGTCCAGGTCCTCGAATCGTCCCCCGACCGCGGATTCACGGAAGACCAGCTGACCGCCGTGCGGGAAGCGGCGGTGCAGGAGTGGCTGGACGCCCGCGCAGCCGAGGCGAACGTGTCCGGTGACCTCGATCCGACGCCGACGCCCGCCACTGATGCGTTCACCCCGCCGGTCAATGCCCCGACCGGCGCGGCGGCCAGTGCGCCCGTGTTCGACGCCGGCACCCCGGTCACGATCGGTGGGACGCCCGATCCGGCAACGGCCGATCCCGGGACGCCCGTCGCTACACCCGTCGCCTGACGACGCTCCGGTTCCTGAGCACGACGCCCGGCCGATTTCGGCCGGGCGTCGTGCTATCCTGCGACCACTCCTGACTCATGACCGGACCGGTTCCCGCCACCGATCCAGCACCCACTCGCCGAGAGAGAGGCATGTCCGACCAGTCCCGCGGCCGGCCCGCCAACCCCGAACGGAACTGGTCCGACGACCGGGGGACATCCCGTGGGGACGACCGACGGTTCGATGAGGCGCCCCCGCTGCGAACCCGCCGCGACCCGGTTGCCGGCTCCAGCAGCCATGTCCGCCCTCCGTCCTCCCAGCCGTCCTGGACCGATCCTCCGGCAAGCCGGGGGCGTGGTACCGGACGCTATGCCGCGCCGGTCAACAGCCTTCCGTCAGCCGAGCTTCCGGATGGTGCCCCGGCGTGGATGGGCCGCCGTCGGGACGACTCGCTGCCCGATGACCGACTGCCAGGGACCCCGCGTCCCCTCGGTGGACCTGACCGGCGAGCTGTAGACTATGGAGCCACGGCACACGATCCCCGCCCTCAACCGCGAACCCGCTCACGCCCGGCATCCTGGCCCGAGCAGGCCCCGGAGGTTCGCCCACGTCCTGCCCCGGCCGAGGACGACGATGACGTCATCCCGGCGCCCTCCTGGTCCGATCGTCACCGGGCAGTGGGCCAGAGCGATGGCCGGAGTGGCCGGCCCCGGGCGCGACGTGCTCCGTCCGGCGCACTGGAGGATCCGGTCTCACAGCAGCTGGCGGCGCTGATCGTCCTGTCGCTTGCGGCACTCTGGGTGCTTGTCTGGGTTCGCTCGGGCACGATCTCGGCGCCGATCGCCCTCGGACTGGACGCCGACGGTCTGGTGAGTCAGATGGGAGACGCGACGACGATCTGGAGAGTCCCCGTCGTGGCGACGCTGCTCGGTGTAATGAGCATGGTCACGGGGCTCCTCGTCGCCAGTCACGAGCTATTCGCAGGCCGGTTTGTGCTTGGTATGGGTGTCTGGGTCCAGATCCTGGCGTGGGTGGCAGCCGTTACACTGCTCTGGTAGCAATAGCTGGCGCCGACGCGACGTGATTCGCATCACGTCGCACGCCGTTGTGGTGTTCAGGCGCACAGCCGTCCTCCCGACTCACAGAGGCGCACGCTTCTCCGGTGGACGCGTTCGCAAATGAGGGCAAGTCGTCGCGCATGGCGAATCTCATCACCGTTGCCCGGCTGATCCTGATGTTCGCCGTCGTGGCCCTGTTTACCCTCGGCGGATCGAACGTCACGGCGATCTCGATGATCCTGATCATCGTCGTCTTCGCCTCGGACGGGGTCGACGGCTGGGTGGCCCGCAAGCGGAACAGCACGTCTGCCTTCGGCGCCGTGCTGGATATCGTCGGCGACCGGATTGTGGAGAACGTCCTCTGGGTAACGTTCGCCGTCCTCGGGCCGATCCCGCTCTGGGTCCCGCTGCTGGTCCTGACCCGCGGCTTCATCGTCGATGGGCTGCGCTCGATGTCCTACGCCGACGGGATGACGGCGTTCGGCACGAACAACATGATGCGATCCCCCCTCACGCGCTGGCTGACCGCCGGCCGGTTCATGCGCGCCCTGTTCGGATATGCCAAGGCCGCCGGCTTCGTCTTTCTCGTCGGGTACTGGGGCAGCCAGCAGCCCGATGCGCCCGGGACCTGGGTCGAGACCCTGCACGACTTCATCCCGTACCTGGTGATCGGCTGGGGTACGGTCTGGCTGTCGGTCGCGCTGACCATCATCCGGGGTCTGCCGGTCATCTTTGATGCCTGGGACATGATCATCGCCAGTAGCCGGGGAAGCAGGACAGCGCCATTGTCCTCGCCGCCGACGGCCGAGCCCGGTGTGGTGTCGACCGCTGCGGACGATCGGACATGACGGAGCAGTTGCAACCAGGTCCTACCGTGACCGACCGCCAGGAGACCATGCCACCAGAGACCGGCGACCAGCCGACAGATGGGCCCATAACGACCGTTCCCGAGATCATCCGCGATGAACTGCGCACACGGGTGCATCGCCAGGCCGATCGGGTGCAGCAGACGGCCAGCGACGTCCAGGAAAACACCCATCGCCGGGTCGCCAATGTCCAGGAACGCGCGACGCGAATCCGGACTCAGTTGGCGTTCCGGCGGGAGAAGCGGGACCCGATCCGCCACCGACTGAGCATCCTGACGGTCCGGATCGTATCGCGCTTCGCGGCCGCGCTTCCCTATCGCGTCCGCCTGGCGCTGGGGATGATGATCGGGTCGCTGGTGTTCCGGCTGAACAGCGGGTTCCGGGAGAACATCCAGGACAACCTCCGCCACGTCCTCGGACCCGACGCCGACCCGGCCCTCGTCGAGCGCACGACCCGGAGCATCAGCCGGAACGGGATCCACAACATCCTCGATCTGTTGACGACCCCACACCAGTCGCCCGACGACCTTGCCCGGGATGTCACCTTCGACGACGAGACGATCGAACGCATGGAGCGGCTCCGATCAGACACGAAGGGCGTGATCGTCCTGACTGGCCACCTCGGGTCCTTCGACATGATCGGCGTCGGATTAACCAACCGCGGCTACCCGTGCACCGCGCTGACGGGACGCACGACCTATCGCGTGCTGTTCGACGCGATCGCGTACCTGCGCGGGTCGCACGGCGCTCTCGTCGTCGAGCCAACGCCTTCGGGCGTCCGGGAGCTGTACCGCTCGCTGCGCCGCGGAGCGATGGTCGGGATCGTCACCGACCGCGACTTCTTCCAGAACGGCCTTCCCGTGTCGTTCTTCGGCTCGGAGACCACCCTGCCGCCGGGTGCCGTCCGGATCGCGCGGGACACCGGGGCGGCGATCCTGCCCGTCTTCGCCCGGCGCGAGGGACGCCGGCACGTAATTCGTTCCCAGGAACCGTTCATGGTCGAGCGAACGAGCGATGCCGCAGCCGATATCGAGGCGGGTATGCGCCGGATGGTCGCGGCTCTGGAGCGGGAGATCGGAGCCGAGCCCGACCAGTGGTCGATCTTCCAGCGCGTCTGGCCGGACAGCCATTGACGTCGAAGCCCCGGAGCCGGCTCCGGGGCTTCGACGAGGTGGGCTAGCGGAAGTTGATGAACTGGAGGGCGACGGACAGATCCTCAGCCTTGAGCATCTGGATGATGTCCTGCAGTTCGTCCTTGCTCTTGGCCTGGACCCGGACCGCGTCGCCCTGGATCTGCGGCGTGACCTTCTTGCTGTGCTCCCGGATCTGCTTGGTCAGCGACTTGGCGACGTCGTCGGGGATCCCCTCCCGGAGCCTGATCGTCTGACGCACCCGCCCACCGGAAGCGGTCTCCTCATCCTGGTAATCGAGGATCTTGAGCGACAGGTTCCGGCGGACGAGCTTGCTCTCGAGGATGTCCCGGATCGCCGTCAACGACATCTCGCTCTCGGTGTTGATCTGGATGTCGTTGTCGTTGAGCTCCAGCTCGGTCTTGGTGTCCTTGAGGTCGTACCGGGTCTCGATCTCCCGACGTGCCTGATCGACGGCGTTCTTGAGCTCCTGCTGGTCGTACTTGGAGACGATGTCGAACGAATAGGTCGAAGCCATTGGGCTGCCTCCTGAGATCGACCCCGGCCGCGATGCCGGACGGGCATCGTCGGCAGGGTCGGCGAAACGAAGCGGGAATTGTACAGTCAGTCGTGGTGACGCCGGCCCGGAGCGGGCAGGGCGCCAGCGACCATCGGGGGTAACCCGTGAGTACCGCTACCGATCACCGCAACCACCGGTCCCCCGAGCCCCCCGATCCCGCACCGGACAGGCAGGCACGGGTGGTCCCGGCGACGTTCGAGCCGGCGCCGGGCTGGGCCAACGCCCTGATCCGGCTGACCCACCACCCGCGCCTGTCGTGGATCCACACGCTGCCGATTCTCTATAAGGTCCTGATCGCCAACGCGACCATCGTCGTCACCGGCGCCGTCGTCGGCACGACGGTGACGTACCACTTCTCCAGCGACCATGAGCCGCTGACGCTGTCGACGCTGATCGCCGCCTTTCTCGTGATCGGCTTTCCCCTCAGCGTCGTGGTCAACTACCTCGTCCTGATCGCCGCCTTCCGCCCGATCGAGGCGCTCCAGCGCACCGCCAATGCCGTGCGCATGGGCGATATGTCGGCCCGGACCAACCCGTCTCCCCTCACCGACCCGCAGATCCTCCACCTCTCCGAAACCTTTGACGCCACCCTGGATGAGCTGGCCCGGGACCGCCGCGAGATCGAGGCGCTGGCGTCACAGGTGATCGAGGCGCAGGAGCAGGAGCGGCGCCGGCTCTCCCGGGAGCTGCACGACGATACGGCCCAGCTCCTGTTCGCCCAGTTGCTGAAGATCAGCACGGTTCGCGCGTCGGCGTCCGTCCCGACCGCCGAAGTGACCCGCGAACTGGAGGAGATGACGGTGCAGGCGCTGGAGAGCGTCCGCCGGCTGGCATTGGAGCTTCGCCCGCCTGCCCTGGACGACCTTGGGTTGTCTGACGCCCTGGCCGATCTCTGCCAGCGATTCGCCGACCAGCTCGGCGTCCCGGTTCGCTTCGAGCACCGGGGATCGCGGGCGGCGGTCCCCCAGAACGTCAAACTGGTCATCTACCGGGTGGCGCAGGAAGCGCTGACCAACGTCGCCAAGCACGCCGAGGCGACCCGGGTCTGGGTGATGCTGGACCGGGCCGACACCGAAGTCACCATCAGCATCCGCGACAACGGCCGCGGGATCGAACAGACGCTTGCTCAAAAGACGAATGACCGCGGGCTCGGGCTCGGGCTGTTCGGGATGGAGGAGCGCGTCGCCCTCGCCGGCGGGTCGTTCCGGATCTGGCGCCGAGGACTCCGGGGCACCGAGGTGTTTGCCCTGATCCCGCTGCTCAACGCTACCCCGGCCAGCGCCCAGCCCCACAGCCGGGTCTGGCCCCGGAACCCGCGGCGGTCGATCTTCGCCGTGCTGCCTGACCCACGACTCACGCAGGCAGGTGAGTCCCCGGAGACCGGTGAAGATCGGGCATCCCGACCGGGACAGGACGCCACGGCATCAGTTGGCAGTGGATACTGAGCGTCATGACGGGGCACGGCGCCCGCAGGAGTCCCCGATGACGATGCCCCCCGCCCCCATCCGGATCCTGCTGGCCGATGACCACGGCATCGTCCGGGCCGGACTGCGTGCCCTGCTCGAGACGCAACCGGACATGCAGGTCATCGCGGAAGCGGCCGACGGCCCGACGGCGGTCCGGCTCACCCGCGAACTGGTCCCGACCGTGACGGTCGCCGACCTGTCGATGCCGGGCGGCGGCATGGACACGATCCGCCAGATCACCGGACTCGGGCTGCCGACCCGGGTGCTTGTCCTGACGGTCCATGCCGAGGAGCGCTACCTGCTGCCGGTCCTGGAAGCCGGCGGGCTGGGCTATGTGCGAAAAGCGAGCGCCCACACGGACCTGCTGGACGCGCTCCGCACGGTCGCCCGTGGCGAGGTGTTCCTGGACCCGTCCAGCACCAAGACCCTGCTCAAGGGGTACCTCGGCCGCGTGACAAGCGGCGACGAGATCGACCTGGGGGAAGTACTGTCGGAGCGGGAGCGCGAGGTCGTCAAGCTGACGGCCGAGGGGCATACCGCCCAGCAGGCGGGCGAGATGCTGGCGCTCTCGCCGAAGACCGTCGAGACGTACCGGCACCGTGCCATGCAGAAGCTGGGGCTGACCAACCGGGCGGAACTGGTGAGGTACGCCCTGCGAGCCGGGCTGCTGACGGTCGACACGTAGGAGGAATCCCCGCGCCGCCCCCTTCGACTCCGACGTCCGTCCGGGTCGATACCGGATCTGCTGTCGCCACAGGAAAACCCCGGCATCCGATCATGGTGTCGGGAATCCCTGTCAGGAAATCTCCCACAGCCAGCGTTGGCATTCACCAAAGGTTCCCGACTGACACACGCTCTCAAAAGCACTAATCTCGTCAGTACGTACCCGCACACCAGCGCCGACCGGGCTTCGGTCAGCGGCGCGGTGATCGCAGAGTAGCGATCACCGCCAGGGCCGGTACGATCAAGACGAGAGAGAAGCTGCGATGAGCGATTTCGCGATCACCAGGACAACCACCGGGATTGGCCTGCTCACGCGCCCGGCGCCACGATCACGGCGAAGCTCCGGGGTGCATCCGGGCTGGCTGGCCGTCGATCCTCCGACGCCGGAGATCCCGGTCGAGGATGAGGACAAGACCCGCTTCTCGGCCTTCATGCAACTGCTGCGCACGGCTGGCGCACTGGACCGTGCCGCGACCGACACGCTGGCCGACCTTGACCTGACGGCTGGTGCGTTCGGTGCCCTCCTGGAGCTGGCCGACAATCACCCGACTGGAATCGCCCCGTCGGAACTGGCCCGGCGACTGTCCGTCGCCCGGCGAACGGCGACGCTCTATGTCGATATCCTGTCCCGACACGGCTGGGCCGAGCGAAATGCCCACCCGGACGATCGCCGGATGGTCCTGGCCCGGTTGACCGACGAGGGGCTGCGGCTTGTCGACGACCTGTCCGATTCCTATCAGCGCCGACTGGCCGCCCTGCTGGGCGACCTGTCCCCGATGCAGGCCGAGCGGCTCCGCCAGCTGCTGACAGCGGTCAACGTCAGCGGCAAGCCCCGCCCGGCGACGGACGACGAATCACTGTAGAAATACGTCCGAGGCGACTTGCTGGCCCCTCTCCCCCTGATCGGAGAGGGGCTTCTGCGTTGGTCTCCTGTCGGGACCGCCCCGTCACAGCCCGACATTCCGGTTCAGCGGCAACGAGACGGGCCGGGGCGAATGGATCGCCCCGGCCCGTCTTTGGCATCCTGACGTGATGCCCCTAGCTCCGGACGGTTCCGTCAGGTGCCGGGCTGTCGAGCGTCGGGAGCTGCTCCTCTGATGGGAGATTCTCGCGGACCCGCATGACCACGATTGAATGATCGGTGACCGTGATCTCGCCGCCGCCGTCGAACTGCTCGTTCCCCTCGAAGGTGTGGGTCGGCCGGGCGGTATCGAATATCGTCTCCCAGCGAGCCTCCATACCCGGGCTGAACGACGGCAGGGTGAAGTTGACCCCGTTCTCGGCGTTGTTGATCAGGATGAGCAGCGTGTCGCCGATGATCCGGGACCCGGTCTCGTCCTGCTCGTCAATCGCGTCGCCGGCGAGACGCAGGCCGAGGGACTTGGCGGTGCTATCCCAGTCCTCGTCGGTCATCTCCTGCCCGTCGGCCCGGAACCATGTCAGGTCCTTGACCTCGGAGCCGCGGATCCGACGACCCTGGAAGAACTTGCGCCGCCGGAGCACCGGCTGCTCTCGGCGCAACTGGACCAGCTTGCGGGTGAAGTCGAGCAGCGCCCGCTCGTGCTCGTCCAGCTTCCAGTCGAACCAGCTGATCTCGTTATCCTGGGCGTAGGCGTTGTTGTTGCCGAACTGGGTCCGGCCCATCTCATCGCCGCCGCAGATCATCGGGACGCCCTGCGACAGCAACAGCGTCGCCAGCATGTTCCGCTTCTGCCGCTCGCGGATCCCGATGATCGCCGGGTCGTCGGTCGGTCCCTCGACGCCGTAGTTGTTGGACAGGTTGTCGTTGTGCCCGTCGTTGTTGTTCTCGCCGTTGGCCTCGTTGTGCTTCTCGTTGTAGGACACGAGATCATGCAGCGTGAAGCCATCGTGGGCGACGAGGAAGTTGATACTGGCGTACGGCCGGCGGCCGTCGCTCTGGTACAGGTCCGACGAGCCGGTCAGGCGATAGCCGAGGTCGGCGATCATGCCCTCATCGCCGCGCCAGAACGAGCGGATGCTGTCGCGGTACATCCCGTTCCACTCGGTCCAGAGCACGGGGAAGTTGCCGACCTGGTAGCCGCCCTCGCCGACGTCCCATGGCTCGGCGATCAGCTTGACCTGCGACAGGATCGGGTCCTGGTGGATGATGTCGAAGAAGCTCGACAACCGGTCGACGGCGTAGAGCTCACGGGCCAGCGCCGACGCGAGATCGAACCGGAACCCGTCGACGTGCATCTCCTGCACCCAGTAGCGCAGCGAATCCATGATCAGCTGCAGGACCTGCGGGTGGCGGACGTTCAGGGTATTTCCCGTCCCGGTGAAGTCCTGGTAGTAGCGCTGGTCGTCCTGCATCAGGCGGTAGTAGACGGCGTTGTCGATCCCGCGGAACGACAGCGTCGGGCCCATGTGGTTGCCCTCGGCGGTGTGGTTGTAGACCACGTCGAGGATGACCTCGATGCCCGCCGTGTGCAGCGCCTTGACCATCGCCTTGAACTCGTTGACCTGCTCGCCCTGCTGGCCGGTCGAGGAATACCGGGCCTCGGGGGCGAAATAGCCGATCGAGTTGTAGCCCCAGTAATTGCGCAGCCCCTTGTCGACGAGGAAGCCGTCGTCGAGGAAGGCGTGGACCGGGAGCAGTTCGACCGCCGTCACGCCGAGCCGCTTGAGATGGTCGATGGCGACCGGATGCGCGAGGCCGGCGTAGGTGCCGCGGATGTCCTCGGGGATCATTGGATGGGTGTGGGTGAAGCCCTTGACGTGGACTTCGTAGATCACCGAGTTGTGCCACGGGATGTCCGGGTGGCGGTCGTTGGCCCAGTCGAAGTACGGGTCGGCGATCACGCTCTTGGGAACGCCGTAGGCATCGTCACGGTCGTCGAACGACAGGTCCTCGGCCGGGTCGCCGGGCCGGTAACCGGAAACGGGTGCCTTCCAGTCAGTCGTCCCGGCAATCGCGCGGGCGTACGGATCGAGGAGCAGCTTGTTGGCGTTGAACCGGTGGCCGTTCTCCGGGTCGTACGGGCCATGGACCCGGTAACCGTACAACTGCCCCGGCCGGACGCCCGGCAGGTAGCAGTGCCAGACGTGAGCGGTGACCTCGCGCAGGCGAACGGTATCGGATGCCTCGGTCGCCTCCAGGGACGGGTAGAGGCAGAGGTCGACTGCTTCAGCGTTCTCGGAGAACAGGGCGAAGTTGGTCCCCTGCCCGTCCCACGTGGCGCCGAGTGGGTAGGGACGTCCGGGCCAGACGCGCGCTCGGCGGCTGGCGGGTGACACGGCGGTGGTCAAGGTAGTCGGGCTCCTGCGGGGCGTGGTCGAGGACGCGACGCCGTTCTGCGCTAGGACGGAGTCAGGGACTCGTCCAGCGACGTGGCATCGGTCGCGGAATCGGGATCGGTCTCGTTCGTCGGGTCCGCGTCGTCTTCGGACTCGGCGGCTTCATCGTCGAGCAGGTTGACGGCGATCAACTCGTACAGGCCCTCTTCGCGGCCATGTTCGGTCTGGATCTGGGACGCGGCCGACGCAGCATCGGGTGCCTCGACCCGCTGGGTATGCTCGTCGCCCCCGCTCTGGTACGTGACATCGTAAGGCTGCGTCATGGGTAGTCTCCCGTCTGGTGTTCGTCGTCGTCGCGTCAAAGTGCCGGATCACCTGCACTGCAGCCGCGGATCCGAGGGCTTCTCTGATCGAGCGGCACGGGCGGGTGCCAACAGAATTCATCCTACCGCATGATCGGCGCCAGACCCGGGCCTCAGCTTCCAGGTCATCGGGCCGGACGAAAGCGAACCGGCATACATGAGTGGTAGACCCTGTCAGTGGCTGGGGGCCTACCTTCTGCCCGTCGCGGCTGATTGTGGGTCATCGACACCGGTTCACGTGCCGCTTTGCGACTGGCCGACTGACCGACTGACGAGGACCTGGTGTCAATCAAACAGTCAAGCGGTCCAGCGGCGTCATGGCGGGCTCGATCAGCCGCCCTGTGATGGCGGGCCTTGCCCATCGGCCGGCTGTAGCAACAGGCTTCCTCCGGTCCGTTATCTACAGGCAGCGCGGGTGGGACCCTGGAGAAGTCACTCCGGGTTGTCGTTCCAGCGGCGAAGCGGCTTCGGACTGACGAAAGCAGGACCGGCGGTGAGTATTCAGTCGCCGCCGGTCCTGCGATGTGAGGAGTTCTGTGAGCCCGCGCTGGTTAGCGGAGTTCCCCAACCAAGGAACCGCCCGAGCCCGGTCACGAGCGAGAGACCAAGAACATCGTTACCGTCGTCGCGACGACGATTCCCTCCTGGACGCAGCACATCGCAGCGACGTCCAGTAAAGCACTGGAGACCTCCGACTCACGGTCGTGGATTCGCTCCGCCTCCGGGCTAGAGAGGTCCTCAGCCAGCACTCCATGCCGACGGGAAACGGCCCCGGCAATGCTGCCGGTGCCGTCGTCATTCGGGTCCGCATCGCTTCACCGACCAGGCTTTCCTACGGCTGCACTTCGGTTCCCAGTCCGTCCGACCGGTCGATCGACGCGATCTTGCCCTCGGGATTCCGCCAGACCCGGAGATGATTCCGGGCGAGCGTTTCAGCCGTGATCAACGCGACCAACGACCGCTGGTTCCCAGCGTCAATCGGCGTACCGAGCAGATGGCCCGTGATGGGACGGTACGATCCCGATTCCCGGGTCCCGATACGCTGCCACTCCCGGAGAACGATCGCTCGTCCGAGGAGATCGCCAAACTGCGCGTGCACCCGGCCTGTCTCGATTCCCTGCGAACTGGCGACCTCACGACCGCCGCACATGCCCGGGTGATCGAGACAGCACCGAACGGGGCGGGCGCCGGGACGATCCCTATCCCTGAGTAAAGAAGGGACAGGCCAAGCCGTGTCCATGGTCAGTCCCACCTCAGTCAGGGACCGGACGACAGAACGCAGGCGGAGATGGGAACACGATCAACCCTGGCCATGGACCGGGGCGATCGCAGTCGACCTGGGTTATCGGAGCGCGGACGTGTCGGACCTGCTGCTCGTCAGCCGTCCTTGGCACTGTCGACGTCGGTGCCGACACCATCGCCTGGAGTGGAATCAGTTTCTACAGGCTTTGCCAGGCGACGCAGAGGCTGGTCCAGGAGACGATCCATCGGTCGCCGGGTGTCCCGTGCGGCCTTCTGCTGCCGCTCCTCATCGGTGAGGAAGCGCGAGATGACGGCGTCGACTGGCGCAACGCCACGTCGCTCGCGATCAAGCCGGACGATCTCACCGATGTTTCGTTCGATCTGTTCCATCGGTACCTTGCCGTCGTTTCGTTGCATCAGTCACCCCTCAAAGCTATCCGCACGCTCCCGGTTGGCGGGGGGTACTGTGCGAAAACACCGGCAATCCACCAGCTGACATCTATCAGGTCCAATGGTCCCTGCGGAGCAGTGTCACACATCGCTCTGGAAACAGCCGTTCGCCTGGTCCAGGAACCTAGCAACCTCACTCCTCGAAAAGATACGAGACGGCCCCGGCAGTGCTGCCGGGGCCGTCTCTCATTGGTCGCAATACGTGCGGCCTACCCGCGCGGCGGCCGGGTCGGCGCCGGCGCCGTCGTCGGCTCCGGCGTCCGGACCGGTCGCGTCGGCACCGCCGTCGGCGGCTGCGTCGGCGCCGGCGTCACCACGGGGTTGGTCGGCTGCGGCGTCACCACCGGCGTCGCGGTCGGAGCCGGAGTCGTCGGGCGCGGCGTGCTGGTCGCGACCGGAGCCGCCACCACCGTGTAGGTCCGGGTCTCGACCGTGACGTTGCCCGCGTAGTCCCGGGCCCGGGCCGTCATGATGTGCGTCCCGGGTTGGTCGCTG
>DASZAY010000008.1:0-323934 GCA_035944555.1 Thermomicrobiales bacterium | reverse complement strand
GGGGACGACCGATCGGTCGTCCCCGCTCCTCTCTCTGTGTTCGTATCAATTCTGGCCGGGGATCGGCCTGTCCGACACTACTGCCTAGATCCGGCGCGTCCGGAGCAGGCTGAACCCGGCCAGGACCGAGGCCACCATGGCGGCCAGCGTCAGCGCGAAGATCGAAGTGCCGTGGTCACCGGGGATCGGGCCGATGCCCGTGACCGGCATGCCGTCCGCGCCAGTGGTCGTTCCGCCCGTGCCGTCCGACGACTCGGATTCAGTGGATTCCTCAGCGGAGGGTTCCGTGGACGCTTCCTCGGATGCCTCCTCGGTCGCCTCCGGGGTCTCGGCGATCGGCTCCTCGGAGGCCTCGTCCGCTGCCTCATCGTCCTGGGCCTCGCGCGGCCAGGCGTTGTCCGGTGCATCGGCTGCGTCGGCCGGAACTTCAGGGAGATCGTCGCACGGGTACCCGTTGCCGTCGGGGTCGAAGTTGTAAGGATCGTCCTCTGGTCCGCCAGCTTCCTCGAAGACCGCCCATGCATCGAAGTAGTTGTCGAAGTCGCTGCATTGCGGCTCGTCTTCCTGGGCCTGAGCCGGGGTCGACAGGAAAAGCCCGGCCGCTAGGGCGAGCAGCAACGTCAGCGAGGCAGCAACGCGAATCATCCTCAACGTCTCCCTTCAAAGCGTGGACGGATGTGACATTCCACGCTCCGTCGGTAGTCGCACCTTAGCGAATCCGCGTGGGAAAAGGAAGTAGCTCCCGGTTCGACTTCGCACGGCCACGGAGAGGCAGTCCGTGTCGTCGCCGCACCCTGGTGAAAGGACAAGGACGAGGGCCGGATTCGGGACATACGTCGGCTTCGTTGCCGTGTATGTCCGGATCCGACCCTCGATCAATACCGGCTACTTAG
This sequence comes from Thermomicrobiales bacterium, assembly GCA_035944555.1. Classification (GTDB taxonomy): domain Bacteria; phylum Chloroflexota; class Chloroflexia; order Thermomicrobiales; family UBA6265; genus CADCWK01. The sequence goes on along the minus strand of DASZAY010000008.1, from coordinate 323,041 downwards.
GTCGTCGGACGTCGCCTGGTGGCGGCGTGCTGCCGATGCCCTACTGGCGCGGTGGGCGGGTCGGGGATGTGGTTGGCGGCTGCGTCGGAGCGGGCGTCGCAACCGGTGTCCGCCCCGGACGTGTCGGGACAGCGGTCGGCGTGCGGGTTGGCCGGGGCGGGGCGACCGTGGGCGGCTGCGTCGGAGCCGGGGTGACGACCGGAGTCGTCGGCTGAGGAGTGACCGGCGTTGCGGTGGGCTGAGTCGCGGCCGTGACGGTGTACGTCCGGGTCATGACCGACACGTTGCCGCGGGTGTCGGTTGCTCGGAAGGTCATGATGTGGCGGCCAGTAGTCGCGCGGTATCCGGTAACGGTGCAGCTCACCACGCTGCTGGCGACATCGGTTGCCTGGCAGGTCGGGGCAGCCGGGACGGTGGCGGTGGTGTAGGTCTGACCGGATAGCGGGCCACCGACCGGGGTGATGCTTGGGCCGGTCGTGTCGCGGACGGTGACGGTGAAGGTGCCGTCGGTGGTCTGGTCGGAACTGCTGGTCGCCGTGCACTCGACGGTCGTCGTGCCGATCGGGAAGACTGACCCGCTGTCGGGGTCGCAGTCGACCGGCAGCCCATCGGGGTCTACGGCGCTGGACGCGGACGCGGTCCAGGTCACGGTCGTGCCGCCCCGCATGGTGGCCTCACGGACGATGTCTGCCGGGAGCGTCAGGACCGGTGGAGCGTCGACAACCCTCACCACGAAGCTGGTGGAGACGGGATTGCCGGCCTGGTCCGCACCGGTGCAGATCACCGGCGTATCGCCCTTCGGGAAGGTCGTGCCGACCGATCCGACGACCCGTTCGGCCGCATCGTCGGACCGGCATTCAAGTGTGATCACGCCATCGACGGCGTCCGTCGCCGTAACGCGTGGCCACGAGTAGGGCGTCTGGTCGCCGGTTGCCACGACCGTGACAACCGGCGGGCTTCCGGCCGACGTCTCGAACGGGAGGCTATCGGCGACCGGAGCGGACACATCAGTAATGACGACGTCAAAGGACTGCGTCACGGTGTCCGGGGTCGTGCCACCACCCGCGGGGACATTGGTCGGAGTGCAGGTAACCGTCGTCGTGCCAACCGGGAAGACCGTCGACGCCGTGACGGTCGCGTTCTGGCCGCCAATGGTCGCGGCACAGACCACGTCCACTGACTTGTCGGCTCCCTCGATATCGGGATCCTCGGCCGCCATCGTGGGGAAGGTGACCTTTGCCCCGCCCTGCTCGTCACCCTCCTTCGATATGGCTCCGGGCTGGAGGGTCGTGAAACGGGGTGCGTCCTCGACAGGTGTCACGGTCACGGTGACGGGGATCCGGGCCAGCTCGCCACCGCTATCACTGATCACGACCGTGAAGCTATCGGTGCCGGAGAAGTCTGGCCGGGGTTGATAGCCGACCGTAAAGAGACCCTGCCCACCAGTCGACGAGGAGTTGATGGAAAAGCTGCTGGCGTTGGAGGGTCCGTCGGTTTCCGGGATGACGGCGACGTAACCGGTCCCCGTGCCGCCGGAAAAGGTCACCTCGGTGGTCGCTTCCGCCTGGGCGTCTTCGGCAACGGTCAGGGTAGGAGCGGACGGCGTGACAACGGTGGGACAACCTGAAACAGTGACATTAATGTTGTCGTACCACCCGGTGCCGCCGAGGTAGATCATCGCCCCTGTCCCGCCGGCGGGGACGGTGTACTTCAGGCTCTGAGTAGTGTAAGTGCCCTGGCGCGGAACGGCCGCACTGGTCCCGCCGTCCCATGGTCCGAAGTAGACCGACAGCTGGTTGCCCCACTCGCTGCTGCGGGCCGTGTAGGACAGGGTGAGTTGCTGCCCGTCCCGGCCGGTGACGTCGAGCGTCCGGTCGCTCGATCCCCCGGCAAGCTCAGCATGCTGGGCGCCTTGGGGCGCCGATCCGTTGCGAACGAACCGGACGAACCCCCAGCCGTTCACGTCCCGGATGTCTGTTGTCCCGGATACCACCGGAGATTCGAAGTCATCGGAGAAGATGGTGGTCCCGACCACGCAGGAAGACCCGCCAGCGCTCCCGGCCGATACGGGTAGGGCCGGGCGGGCAACGACCAAGGACATGGCGGCCACGACGAGAGACGCGACGAAGACAACGGCCACGATTGGCCGCAGCACACGCTCGGACACGCGAAGCTCCAGTGCGAACACGCGAAATGACGGGACGACTCATTTGTCTGAGACCGTCCGGAGTATATGGGGAATCTGTCTTGCGCGACGTAGCCCAAACGTCCCATCTACATCGCCGGGTTTGGGGCACTATCGCCAACCGGTCCTGACGCGGTCACGTCGCGCGGAGTATCCTTTGTGATGATTTGCACGGACGGTCTCGGCCCTGGTGTCGAGAGGCGTCTGTCGGTCCCGGCGACAGGGCCGCGCGCGACGACCAGTCGTGCGCTGGGGCCCGGTCCGGACCAAAAATGTCACAGCCGGGCGCCAGGCCGCGCCAGGGGGAGTCAAGGTGGTCGAGAACCCGCTCTGGGTGGCGCTGATCGTCGGTGCGGTGCTGATGTTCATCACCCTCACCGGCATGGCGTACATGACGTGGTTCGAGCGCAAGGTGCTCGCCCGGTTTCAGGACCGGCTCGGCCCGACGCGGACCGGGCCGTTCGGCCTGATGCAGCCGCTGGCCGACGCCGTCAAGCTGCTCGGCAAGGAAGACCTCGTCCCGGCTTCGGCCGATAAGTGGGTGTTCCTGCTCGCGCCGATCATCATCTTCATGACGGCCATCGTCGGCGTCTCGGTGATCCCGTTCGGCGGCGAGATCAGCATCTTCGGTTTCGAGCTGAACCTGTTCGCCGCCGACGTCAACGTCGGGGCACTGGTCATCCTCGCGCTCGGCTCGGTCGGCGTCTACGGCATCATCCTGGGCGCGTTCGCCTCGGCCAACCGGTTCTCGCTGCTCGGCGGGCTCCGGGCGGCGGCGCAGGTCATCTCCTATGAGATGGTGCTGGCCCTGTCGCTCGTCGGCGTGTTCATGCTGGCTGGCTCGCTCAGCCTCCGCGAGATCCTCGTCGCCCAGCAGGACAATCTCGTCTTCGATGTCTTCGGGCTGAGCATCTCGCTGCCGAACTGGTTCATCCTCTCCCAGCCCATCGCCTTCGTCGTCTACATCATCGCCGCCGTCGCCGAGACCAACCGCGCGCCCTTCGACCTGCCCGAGGCGGAGTCGGAACTCGTGGCCGGATTCCATACCGAGTACTCCGGCTTCCGGTTCTCGCTGTACTTCCTCGGCGAGTACATCAACATGATCGTCATCTCGCTGTTCGCCGCCACGCTGTTCCTCGGCGGAACGGACGGTCCCTTCGCCCAGGACATCTGGGGGCTCGGCGTCCTTTACCTGCTGGCCAAGGCGGTCCTGTTCCTGTTCTTCTACGTCTGGCTCCGCGCGACCCTGCCCCGGTTCCGGTTCGACCAGCTGATGGGGATCGCCTGGAAGGTGCTACTCCCGATCGCGCTGCTCAACGTGCTGTTCACCGCCTTCGTCCGGCTGATCTCCAATGGCGAGATCACCGTGCCGGGTTGGGCATGGCTGATCGTCGCGGGGGTGGCAATCGGCGCGCTGCTGCTCAGCCTCGCCGGCGAGCGCACCCGTTCCGACCATTCCCGGCCCGCGGCGCAGGCCGGCGACTAGGCCCGAGAGGACACAACAGCCATGGATTGGGCGTCGCTCGCCTTCTATCTGATTGCCACCGTCTGCGTCCTCTCGGCCGCCGGCGTCGTCATCAGTCCCAACCCGGTTCACTCCGCGATCTTTCTGATCCTGTGTTTCCTCAATATTGCCGCGACATTTGTCCTGCTGGGGGCGGAATTTCTCGCCGTCGCGCAGGTGATCGTCTACACCGGCGCGATCCTGGTCCTGCTGCTGTTCGTGCTAATGCTCGTCGATACCGAGAAGCTGCCCGACTTCCATACCGGGCAACCGGTCCAGCGGGTCGTGGGGCTGATCCTTGGTCTGATCCTGCTGCTCGAGATTGGTGCCGCGATCGTGGCCCGGAGCATCGAGGGGCAGCCGGGCTCTGCGTCCCGCGCCGAAGTCGAGGCTGTCGGGGGCAATACCCAGGCGCTGGGCCGCGTGCTCTACGACGACAACCTGCTCGCCTTCATCTCCGTCTCGCTGGTGCTGACCGTCGCCGTGATTGGCGCGATCGTCCTGGCCCTGCCGGATCGCGTCCGCGGCACGAACAAGCAGCGGGGCACCGGCACGATCAACCTCGGGCATCCCGTGGGGGCGGACGGCACGCCGCTCGCCCTGCCACAGGTTCGTGGCGAGGCGCCGATCCCGCCGATGGCCCCGGGCACGCTGCGTCCGGTTGGCGCCGATCGCCGGATCGTGATGGTCAGCGATCCGGATACCTACAACACGGTCGGTCAGCACGAGGAGCCATTGCCTGATCTCGGCGATGACGACGCCAGCCGCCGCTCATTGGCCGGACGACAGGGGGAGGGGACCCGATGATGGAGGTCGGTCTCAATCACTTCCTGATGCTCAGCGCCATCCTGTTCATCATCGGCCTGATGGGCGTGCTGGTCCGGCGCAACCTGATCATCATCTTCATGTGCGTCGAGCTGATGACCAATGCAGTCAACCTGACGCTGGTCGCCTTTGCCTGGAGCCTGAACAGCATCGACGGGCAGGCGTTCGCGCTGTTCATCATCGCGGTAGCCGCGGCCGAGGCCGTCATCGGCCTGGCGATCATCATCGCGCTCAGCCGGCGGGCCCACACGATCGATGTGGGTGACGTCCGGACGCTCCGCGACTAGACGCAATCGAGAGACACTCCGGGGCCGGCGACAGACCGGCCCCACCCATGACCGGCCTGACCGGCGATCGTGACGACGAGGAAGCGACCTGATGGCTGATCTGCTGTTCCTGATCCCACTGCTCCCGCTGACCGCCTCGGCGGTGGTCCTGCTGTTCGGCCGGACCGTGCTGGGGGATCGGTCGCACCTGCTCTCGACGGCTTCCGTCCTCGGTTCGTGGATCCTGTCGCTCGCTGTCGCCATTAATCTCTACCGGACCGAAGAGCCGATCCATCAGGAACTGTTCCGCTGGATCCCGTCCGGCGCGTTCGACTCCCGGGTCAGCCTGTTCGCCGACCAGCTCACCGGCGTGATGCTGATCGTCGTCACCACGGTCGGTCTGCTCGTCCACATCTACTCGGCCGGGTACATGAAGGGCGACCCGGGCATGTACCGGTTCTTCGCCTACCTGCCGCTGTTCGTCTTCTCGATGCTGATGCTGGTCCTGGCCGATAACTTCCTCCTGATGTTCGTCTTCTGGGAAGCCGTCGGTCTCTGCTCCTACCTGTTGATCTCGTTCTATTTCCGCCGCCGCTCTGCCAACAACGCCGCCAAGAAGGCGTTCATCGTCAACCGCGTCGGCGACCTGGGCTTCGGCCTCGGCATCATGCTGATCTTCTGGACGTTCGGGACGATCTCGTTCTGGGGTGAAGACGGGGTCTTCGCTCAGGTCCCGGAAGCCGCCGCCGGGACAATTACCCTGATCGCGCTGCTGCTATTCCTGGGAGCGATGGGCAAGAGCGCCCAGTTCCCGCTCCACACCTGGCTGCCGGATGCGATGGAGGGTCCGACTCCGGTCTCGGCGCTGATCCACGCCGCGACGATGGTCACGGCCGGCATCTACCTCGTCGCCCGGTCGCAGTCGATCTTCCTCGCCTCCGACACGGCCATGCTGATCGTCGCCATCATCGGCGCCTTCACCGCCTTCATGGCTGCGACCATCGCTATCACCCAGAACGACATCAAGCGTGTCGTCGCGTACTCCACCCTGAGCCAGCTCGGCTATATGACGCTGGCACTGGGGACGGGCGCGTGGATGGCGGCGATCTTCCACCTGGTCACGCATGCCTTCTTCAAGGGCCTGCTATTCCTCGGTGCCGGCTCCGTCATCCACGGCATGCACGACCAGCAGGACATCCGGGTGATGGGCGGGCTGAAGAAGTACATGCCCGTCACCTACTGGACCTTCCTCGCGGCGGCGCTCGCCAACGCCGGCGTGATCCCGCTGGCCGGCTTCTGGTCCAAGGACGAGATCATCGTCTCGGCGTGGCTGAGTTCCTACCAGCCGATCGGCACGATCGTGAGCATCGTCGCGATCGTCTCGGCCTTCCTGACCTCGCTGTACATGTTCCGGCTCGTCTTCAAGGTGTTCCACGGCAAGCCGAACTTCGATCCGGAGGTCGTCCGGCCGCACGAGTCGCCGAAGGTGATGACGCTGCCGCTGATCGCGCTGGCGATCCCCACGCTGCTGATCGGGTTCATCGGCGTGCCGCCCGAGAACGGGCTCTATCACCGCTATGTCGAGCCGGTCTTCTATGACATGGCCGCCGCGGAGCATCACGACGAGGACGCTCCGGTCGCAGGGGAGTCTGCCGAAACCGCGCCGGTGGCGACGGGCGTCGAGACCGTCGCGTTCGATGCCATCCCGGCCGGCGAGGTGACCAGCCAGTCCTACGTCGTCGCTGGCCACGACGGCCCCTACGAACCGCACCACGTCTCCACCTCGACGACGATCATCTTCGGGATCATCTCGACCATCGCCGCCCTCGGCGGGATCGCCGTCGCCTGGCTGGCCTACATCCGGGGCAGCATCAACCCGGCGTCCGTCGCCCGGCGGAGCCCGCGGCTGTACGACCTGTCGTACCGGAAGTGGTACTTCGACGAGATCTACGACACCCTGTTCGTCCGGCCGCTGCGGGCGCTGGCCCGGTTCCTCTGGCGAGTGGTCGACATCGACATCATCGACGCGATGGTCAATGGCGTCGCGTCGGGCCTGGGGGCTATCAGCCAGCGGCTGCGCCACGTCCAGACCGGGCTCGTCGCCAACTACGCGCTGGCCATCGCCCTTGGCATGGTCCTGCTCGTCGGCATCTACCTGACCGCGTTCAGCAGCCTGTTCCGGTAGCGGGAGAAGGTCACCACCCATGGATAGCTTTCCGCTGCTCAGTCTGATCGTCTTCCTGCCGACCATCGGCGCGCTGGTCCTGTTCTTCCTGCCCCGGCTCGGTCCAGAGGGCACGCGGACCATCGCGCTCGGTACGGCGTTGCTGACCTTCGTCGCTTCGCTGGTGATGCTTGTCGGCTTCGACCGCGACGGCTCGTTCCAGTACCGCGAGACGGTCGAGTGGTTGCCGTCGCTGGGCGTGTCCTACGCGCTCGGTGTCGACGGGATCGCCGCCGTACTCGTCGTGCTGACGACGCTCGTCTCCGTGATCGCCATCGGCTGGTCGTGGGACACGGTCCGGAGCCGCCATCGCGAGTTCTTCGTCGCGATGCTGCTGCTCGAGACCGGCATCCTGGGTGTATTCCTCGCGCTCGACCTGTTCGTCTTCTACATCTTCTGGGAGGTCATGCTGATCCCCACCGCCCTGCTGATCGGTATCTGGGGCGGGCACCGTCGGGTCTACGCGTCGCTGAAGTTCTTCCTCTACACCCTGTTCAGCTCGCTTCTGATGCTGGCCGGCATCGTCGCGACCTACCAGGCGTACTTCAACGAGACCGGGATCCGGACGCTGAACATCCTCCAGCTCCAGGAGGGCCAGTACGGCACGGACCTCCAGCGCTGGGCCTTTGCCGCGTTCCTGATCGCCTTCGCCGTGAAGGTCCCGATCTGGCCGTTCCACACCTGGCAGCCGGACGCCTACCAGGCCGCCCCGACCGCCGCCGTGGTGATGCTGTCGGCCGTGATGTCCAAGATGGGCGTCTTCGGGATCATCCGCTACAACCTGCCGCTGTTCGAGGAGGGCGCCGACTGGTGGGCGCCGACGGTGATTACGCTCTCGATCGTCGGCATTCTGTACGGCGCGCTGGTGGCGCTGGTCCAGCAGGACCTCCGCCGCCTGCTGGCCTTCTCGTCGCTCAGCCACATGGGCTTCGCCACGCTGGGCCTGTTCGTCTTCAACACGCAGGGGTTCGAGGGGACCATCATGGTCATGGTCGCCCACGGCGTGAATTCGGCCGCGCTGTTCCTGCTGGTCGGGATCCTTGAGCGCCGGGCCGGGACGAGCGATATCAACGCCTACAGCGGCGTCGCCTCGCGCATGCCGGCCTTCTCCGGTTACTTCGCCCTGTTCATGTTCGCGTCGCTGGGCCTGCCAGGGCTGTCCGCCTTCATCGGTGAGTTCCTCGTCGCGCTGGGAGCGTGGGAGGCCAACCGGTGGGCGGCCGTCGGCACGTTCATGGTCGTGATCTTCTCCGCCTGGTACATGCTCTGGATGTTCCAGCGGATCATCTTCGGCCGCGCTCCGGGACAGGCACCGGACGCCCATGACGGCGAGCTCACTCCCGAAGAAGCCGAGATCGTTCGCACGGTCACCGCCGACACGCACGGGCACGGCGGCCACGGGCATGGTGGTCACGGCGCGTTGCCATCCCCTGCCGGCTCCGGTGCCTATCTGCCGGGTGGTCCGGTGATGGCGCGGGAGGATGAGGGCGGGGATCGTTCCGTCCCGAACGCGGCCACCCGACCCGAGTCGACCGCGACCGGGGCCACTCAGCCAGCCGAGATGGCGGAGCTGCCGGATGTCAGCGAGGCCTACGACCAGGACGTCTACTCCGATCAGCGCGACCTGGCCGGGATCGGGCGGCGCTGGCCGGACGTGACCCGCAAGGAGGTCCTCCTCCTCGCCCCGCTGGCCGTGCTGACGATCGTGATCGGTGTCTATCCGGCTCCGATCTTCGACACGTTCGGTCCGGCCGTGGAGCGCATCCTCGCGACGCTGCCGTAGCGGTGACCGATCACTCTTCAGACCTGACCGGAATATGGACACGCATCATCGGCCCGGCACGACGGGCGCACACGAGCCCGGGGAGTACCAATGGGACTGGATCTGAATCTCATCGCACCGGACCTGTCCCTGGCGTGGCCACAGGTGATCGTCTTCGTCACGGCCATCGTGCTGCTGTTCGCCGACGCGTTCATCCCGCGGGCGATCCACTTCACGACCCTGACGGCGATCTCGCTGGTTGGTTACATCGGCGCCGCATTCGCGCTGTTCACACAGCACGGCCAGAACGCCTCGACCTTCTCCGGCGCGTTCCGGGCCGACGGGCTGACGGTGTTCCTGTCGCTGACGATCCTCGTCGCGGCGATCGCGACGGTGATGATCTCGGCGTCATACCTGCAGAACGGTGAGCAGGTCCCGGGGCCGAATGGAGAATTGCGGATCGCCAACCGGATGCCGGCCGGCGAGTTCTATGTCCTGATCGCCTTCTCCGTGTTCGGCTCGATGCTCGTCGCGTCGGCTGGCAACCTGATCGTCCTCTACATCGGCATCGAGCTCAGCGCCCTCGCCACCTACGTCCTGACTGCCTTCGCCAAGCGCCGTCTGACCTCGGTCGAGGGCGCGATGAAGTACTTCCTGCTGGGCCTGTTTGCCTCGGGCATCCTGCTCTACGGCCTGGCCTGGATCTACGGCGTGACCGGCTCGATGGACTTCGACCAGATCGCCTTCCACCTCTCCCGGACCGGTGCCGGTGACGGGCTGGGTGATCCGGCCCTGCTGCTCGGTGTGCTGCTGCTCGTCGTCGGTATCGGCTTCAAAATGGCGGCCGTGCCGTTCCACTTCTGGACACCGGACGCCTACGATGGCGCCCCGACTCCGGTAACGGCGTACATGTCGGTCGTGCCCAAGGCGGCCGCCTTCGCCGCCGCCGTCCGGCTGTTCGTCCAGGCGCTGGAGCCGCTGACCGACGACTGGGCCGTGATCTGGGCCGTGCTGGCTGTGATCACGATGGCGTTTGGCAATATCGTCGCGATCGCCCAGCGCAACGTGAAGCGAATGCTGGCCTACTCCTCGATCGCCCACACCGGCTACATCATGGTCGGGCTGGCCGCGTACACCCGCGGCGGGCCGATCCAGGACCAGGCCGTTTCGTCGCTCCTGTTCTACCTGCTGGCGTACACCTTCATGAACATTGGCGCGTTCGCCGTGGTGACGTGGCTTCAACAGCGCGGCATGGGCATGACGCTGGACGACTTCAACGGGCTGGCGTCGACGAAGCCGCTGGTCGCCTTCGCGATGACGATCTTCATGGCGTCCCTGATGGGTATCCCGCCACTGCTCGGCTTCTACGCCAAGTACTACGTGATCGTCGCCGCCATCGACGCCGACCTGCTCTGGCTGGCCGTCTCGGTCGTCGTCGCCTCGGCTGTGAGCGCGTTCTTCTACCTGCGAATCGTCGCGGTGATGTACTTCAACCAGGCGGACGGGGCGCCGCGCGCCGTGCCGACCGGAATGCTCTCGGCCGGGATCGGGGTGCTGGCCGTCGCGACGCTGCTGCTCGGGCTGTTCTCGTCGCCGATCATCGACCTGGCCGATGCCTGGAGCAGCGCCCAGACCTTCCTGCCGGAGGCGGCTGGCCGCTAGGTTCAACCCTGAGCCGGGGAGGTCGATGCGATGGTGACTCCCGTGCCGGATGACATCCTCGCCGCCCAGGATCCGGGTGAGCTGTTCGACGTCTACCGCGCCGATGGGCAGCCCGCTGGCCGGACCAAGCGCCGGGCCGATGTCCATCGCGACGGGGACTGGCACCGCGCGATCCATATCTGGGTGATCGGGCACGACGACGAGGTCGGCCCCTTCCTGCTCATGCAGCGTCGCAGCCTCGCCAAGGACACCTGGCCCGGCGTGCTGGACGTCACCGTCGGCGGCCATTACCGGGCGGGCGAGTCCCTGATCGAGACACTCCGTGAAGCCGAGGAAGAGATCGGGGTCACGGTGGCGATGGGCGACCTCGTGCCGCTCGGGATCCGCGTCGCCGTCAATGAGCGACCGGAAGAGGGGATCTTCGACCACGAGCTGCAGGACGTCTTTCTCTATCGCGACGATCGGCCGCTGACCGGCTATCGCCCGCACCCGGCCGAACTAGCCGAGCTGATCCGTATCCCCCTCGACGCGCTGATCGAGTTCGAGCGTGGTGGGCCGGGACCGATCGCCGTCCAGCGCATCACGCCGGGCGAGACAACTCCGATGGCCGGAACGATCGGCCCGGCTGACTTCGTCCCGACGGTTGACCGGTATGTCATGCGAGTCGCGTACGCGGTCCGGCGCGTGCTGGCGGGCGAGCGGGACGTGCTGATCTAGGCCAGCGGGACTGGAGTGGGGACGAGGAGTGAAATCCGGTCCAGTCAATATGGGCTTGATGGCTCGCTTCCACCGCCGTCAACGATGGCCTTCTCGACGGCCCGGACGGGCTCTCCTGGGATCGATCTTGCGCCGTTCGGTTGCAGAAGCCGTGGGCTGGCCGTATCCCGCAGCCTCTGCCCCCGCCCGAACACTAGAAGCTGATCCCGGTCAGCTGCTCGGCAGTCGACCAGAGCCGGGACGCGACCTTCGCATCTGTAGCTGCCTCCGGGACGCGGGCCGGCGCGACGTTGCCCCGGGTCTCCTGTAGCCGGTTGGGTCCGTAGTACCCGCCTGCCTCAGCGTCCGGAGCGGTCGCGGCGAACAACGTCGGCAGAGCGCCGCGCTCCGATGGCTGGAACAGGACCCGGCCGAATAGCCGCCGTGTCCAGGCCTGCGGACTGTTCTGTCCCGGGCCGTTGAGCAGGAGATTGGTCCGGGAAACGCCCGGGTGCGCGGCGACGCTCATGATGTCCCAGCGCTCGGCCACGCTGCGCAGCTGGAATTCCCGTGCGAATAACAGGTCGGCCAGCTTGGACTGGGCGTAGGCGGGCATGGGCTCGTAGATCCGCTCCCACTGAAGGTCGTCGAACCGGATCGTGCCGTTGCGATTCGCGACGCTGCTGAGGGTCACCACCCGCGGGTTCTTCCCGGCGCGCAGCAAGGGCATCAGTTGCGCCGTCAGGGCGTAATGCCCGAGGAAGTTCAATCCGAACTGGAGCTCGAACCCGTCGCTGGTCGTCCGGCGTTCGGGTGGGGTCATGATCCCGGCGTTATTGATCAGCACGTCGATCCGCGGTAGCTGGCTGGCGAGACGCTTCGAGAATGCGGCGACGGATTCAAGGCTGGCGAGGTCGAGCTGCTCAAAGCGGACCCTGGCACCTGACACCCGCGCCTGGAGTTCGCTGACCGCGGATGCGCCCTTTCCGGCGTTACGGGAGGCGATGATTACCTCCGCTCCTGCCCGGGAAAGGGCCAGCGCATCCTCGAACCCGAGACCCTCTGTTCCGCCAGTGATGACCACGATCCGACCCTGCTGTGACGGCATGTCCGCTGTTGTCCACCCGGGCATTGTCTTGATCCTCGACGTCGTGGTCTGGTCCCGTTTGGGACGCCCCACTCGAAACGGCGACCTGTGTCGCCGGAACGAACGAACTGGTTGGTTCGCTTCTAGCATACAGCGAACTACCTGGTTCGTCTATCATTGGAGAAGGAGAATGTGCCTATCGACTATGGAGAGCCCAATGAGTGACAGAGCGGTCGGTGTGGAGCAGATGCGGGAGCGGATCCTTACGGCCGCAGCGGAAGAGTTCGCCGAGTTCGGCCTGGCCGGGGCGCGCGTCGACCGCATCGCCGCGACGGCTCCAGTCAACAAGAACTCGATCTACCGCTATTTCCCCAGCAAGGACGACCTCTTCGCCGCCGTCCTCGAACGGGACATGTCACGGGTCCTGATCGACGTTCCGTTCACCCCGGACGACCTGCCCGGGTTCGCGGCGGGACTGTTCGACTACGCGCTCGATCACCCGCATCTGATGCGGATGATGGCCTGGTCGGGGCTCGAGCGGCCGGAGGCGACCCGCAAGGAAACTCCGACGATGCAGGCCAAGTTCGCCACGATCGCCACAGCTCAGGCCAATGGCCGGCTCGTGGACGACGTCGCGCCCAGCATCATCTTCACGTTGCTCACGGCGATCGGTACGGCGTGGACGTCGGTTAACCCGTTCTGGGGGCTGATCGACGCGGAAGCCCTCCGCGATCGTGAGGTACTGCGAGCCGTCATCGTCCGGACGGTCGAGCGCGCCTTTGAGATCCGGGACCCTCGCGGATAGGCTCCCCGGCCCGATCCGTCCTACTGCATCGAACCGGTGCCGCCGGCAACCGTTGGGGCCGCCGGATTCGTCGCCTGGTCAGCGCTTCGTCGACCGGGCGGCGAGTCGCGTCACGCCGTCGACCATCTCCCGCGCATCTGCCTGGGCGACGGGACCGAGCTCATGGGAGACGCGGTTCCGCAAGCCCCACCAGCGGTTGACCTGCGCCCGCTGCTGCGCCGTCAGGTGGCCCATTGTGGTGACCCGGTTGATCCGGTCGTGCATCGTCATGTCGACCGGGACCTCGCGAACCCCGAGGCCGCGCTTCACCCAGGTGTCGATCACGTCCTCCAGCACCGGGCCGGCGTCCCGGATAGCTGATCGGGCGAATCCACGGTCGAGGTTGTCGTAGGCCGAGCGGAGGTCGGGTTGGTGGCGGCCGGGCGCGAGGGTAGGGTCCGGGTCGTGCCGGGACCCGCCCCGGCCAGTGCCGTCGGCTGGCTGGGAGGACCTACCGGTGGTTCTCGCAGGCGTCGAGACGGTGAGGAGCAGACCGCCCTTTCGCCAGAGCCAGGCGTACCAGCCAAGCAGCGCCAGGCCGGTCGCCGCGACGGCCAGAGCGGCAATCCCGACGGGATCGTTCAGCCCGACCGGACCATCGTGCCCGTCCACCCGCGCGGCGACGGCGGCGGCGGCCACAATCCACGCGGTCGCCGCAACGGCCGGCCGGATCGGCAGCCGGGCGGTGACCAGCAGCAGGAGCGTCACGACCACGGTCAGCGCGATCGCCGTCTGGACCGCGATCGTGGCCGGGTCATCCCATGTCAGGCGGTCCAGTAGGGGCACGGCGGTCGTCCTCCTCGGGTACGGGAACTGGTCAGTCCGCGGGGCCGAGGCGGCGGACCATCCGGACGAAGTCGTCGCGGAAACCGTTGCGGGCGTACAGGCGCCGGGCCCGGTCGTTGCCCGCGAACACGTCCAGCGAGAGCACGGCCATCCCCTCGTCCCGTGCCCATCGCTCGGCCCATCCCAGCAGCAGTCGGCCGATGCCGCGACCCTCGGCTCCGTCGGCGACGGCGAGATGATCGATGTAGCCGCGCCGCTCCCCGGTGAAGTGTTCCCGCTCGGGATAGACGACGAGATAGCCCAGCGGGACATCGTCCTGATCGACGGCGACGACGGTCCGGGCCTCGGGACCGTGGTCGTTCCGCGGGCCGGCGAAATAGGCACCGAAGGCGACCGGTTCGCGTTCGACCGTATCGTCTGGTAGCAGGCGGAGCATCATCGCTTGGATGGCCTCCTCGTCGGCCGCGGTCGCCGGACGGATAAGGATTTCGTTGGAATCAGCGATCTGATCGTTCATCGGGCGGTTCCGGGGGAGCTGCCGGTTGTCCGGCGACGGCGGGGTAACGGATCATGGTCCGGTGGCACTGTACCGCCACGCCCACCGCGAGAGGACCCATGATGCCCCGTCGCCCTGCCCCTGTTCGCCGGTTCATGCTCGTCCTGGTCCTCGCGCTGCTGCCCGTCGCCGCGTCGCTCACGGCTGCCCGGACCCCGGTGGCGACGCCGGGTACGGCGGCCGGGCACGAGGACATCGTCCCCAGCCAGGTCGACGCCGTTCGGCGGGCGACCGAACGGGACCTCGCCCGGTACGCGATGGACATCGCGGTCGATCCCGGCGCCGGCATCATCGGTGGGACGATGGCGATCACTTTCGTCAACCGTTACGGCGAGCCGCTGGACGACGTCTACCTCCGGCTGTTCCCCAACGGGTTGCACTACGGTGACGGTGGCACTGACGTCAGCGACGTCCGGGTCAACGGCGAGCCGGTCACGACGGCGTTGTCAACCGAGGACACCGTCCTCGCGGTGCCGCTGGCCGAGCCACTGGCGCCTGGTGCCGCCAGCATGATCGAGCTGACCTTCACGACGACCGTGCCAGTCGACTCGGACGGGTCGTACGGGATCCTCAGCCGCTCGTCCGGGGACGCGACGTGGGCGCTGGCCGACTGGCACCCGATCCTGGCTGGGTACGAGCCAGCGCCGGGCATTGGCTGGCGACTCGACCCGCCGTTCGATGGGATCGACCCGACCTTCGGCGACGCCGCGCTCTACGACGTCACCCTCGACACCGGCGGGCTGGACCTCGTCTCGACCGGCGTCGAGATCGCGGACCGGACCGGTGACATCGTCCGGATCGGCGCTGGTCCAGTCCGCGACTTCACCCTTGTCCTGGGCGAGGGATGGTCCGTGACGACCCGGAGCGTGGGCGAGACGACTATCCGCTACGCCACCCGCGTCGAAGACCCGGCCGCCATCGACGCCGTGCTCGGTGTGGTCGTCCGGGCGCTGGAGGGATACGGCGAGCGATTCGGCGCATACCCGTACCGGGAACTGGACCTGGCCGACGTCCCGCTGACCTCTGGCACGCTCGGGATCTCGTGGGCGTCGCTGATCTACCTCGACGGGCCATCGCTGGCGGCGCAGGCCGGGGACAGGCAGTTCCTCGATTTCCTGATCTCGCACGAGGTCGGACACCAGTGGTGGGCGGGGCTGGTCGGGTTCAACTCCAACGACCACACCTTCCTGGCCGAGGGCATCACCAACTACCTGATGACGGCTGAGGTCGAGTGGTCGCAGGGGCGCCCGGCGGCCGTGGATATGATCCGGACCTGGGTCGCGCCGCGATACCTGACGCTTCTCCGCGCCGGTGGGGACGCCGCGCCGGACGTCCCGTATCCGGAGGCGCCAGCAGGTTTCGGCGACCTGCTCTACGGCAAGGCGGCGCTCGGCTTTCTCGCGATCCGGCTGGAGATCGGCGACGACGCCTTCTTCGGGGCGCTCGCGAGGCTGGCGTCCGACGACGGCTTCCGGTTCGGAATCGCCGAGCCAGCGGATGTGCTATCGGCGTTTGAGGTGATGTCGGGCCAGGAGCTGGATGCGCTCTGGTCCCGCTGGTTCGAGCAGGCGGTGACGACGCCGGACGACGTCGAGGCCGTGATTGTCCGGTATGCGGCCGGATGAGGGTCAATCGGGCATCGCGCCAGGGGATCGGTCGCGCCGTCGCGTTCGGCGGTGGGGCGATCGACCAGCTCCGGATGTGGACCCGTCGGCTGAGGGAGGCGCCCTCCCGCTGGCCGCCGTATGCCGCGGCCGTCGCGTTGGCGCTCCTCGTCGCGCTCGTCCTGCTGCCGTTCCGCGGCCAGCCCGATCCGGCCAACGTCCTGCTGCTCTACGTCGCCGTGAGCGTCGTCGCGGCGCTGGCGCTTGGCTCCGGTCCGGCACTGGTGGCGTCGGTGGCCGGGTTCATCGTCGTCAACGTCGTCTTCATCCAGCCCTACGGCTCGCTGGCGGTCTCCGCCCGGTTCTACGTGCTGGCGCTCGTCATCTACCTCGGCGTGGCGCTGGTCACCGGTCAGCTCGTGGCGCGGCTGGCCCAGCGGACTGAGCAGGCGATGGCCGAGCAGCGCCGGACGCGGCTGCTCTACGACCTCAATTCCGCCCTGATCGGCAATGTCACCCTGACCGACATCCTGGACACGATCGTCGGGCAGGTCGTCGGGGTCTACGGGGCGACCCGCGCCCGGATCCTCCTGCCAGCGGATGCCAACGGCCAGCACGACCCGGCGGACGACCCCCAGCTCGTCGTCCGGGCGATCGCGCCGCCGACCGCCGGTGCCGGGACGATCGACCGGGATGGTCAGTCGGTCGCCACGTGGGCGATGGCCAACCGGCGACCGGCGGGACGGGGCGGCGAAGGGCGGACACTGCGGAGACCGGGCGGATTGTCCGGCCGCCGGTTCGCTGGCGCGGTCCGTCCCGTGCCCGGAGACACGCTCTACCTGCCGATCATCGCGGGCGACCGACCGATCGGCGCCCTCGAGGTCTGCGGGCGGCCGGGAGGCGGACGGTTCCGCGATGACGACGAGCGGCTGCTCGCGACCTTCGCCGGCCAGGCCGCGCTGGCGCTGGACCGGGCCCGTTTGACCGAGGAAGCGGCCCGGGCCGAGGTGCTCAGCCGGTTGGACGAGCTGAAGTCGGCCCTGCTCGCCGCGGTGTCGCATGACCTGCGGACTCCACTGGCGGCGATCAAGGCGTCGGCGACGGCACTGCTGGACGAGCAGGTCAACTGGACCGCGGTCGACCGGCGGGATTTCCTCCACGCCATTGATGAGGAAACCGACCGGCTGGCGCTGATGGTCGGCAACCTGCTGGATCTGTCCCGGATCGAGGGTGGCGCCCTGCGGCCCGACCGGGAGTGGTACGACGTCGACGAGTTGATCGGCGACGTGATGCGGCGGCTGCGGTCGCGGGCCGGGGCGGACGCCGGGCGGCTGTCGGCGACGGTCGAACCGGACCTGCCACCGGCGTGGTTCGATTACGTCGAGATCGCGCAGGTGCTGCTCAACCTTGGCGAGAACGCGTTGAAGTACACCCCGGCGGGCACCCCGATCCGGATCGAGGTCCGGCGGGACGGTGAGCGACTCGTCTTTTCGGTGGCCGACGACGGCCCGGGTATCCCGCGTGAGACGCAGGCGCGGCTGTTCGATCGGTTCTACCGGGGACAGGCGGCGGAGTCGACGGTCAGTGGGGTAGGGATCGGGCTGGCGATCTGCCGCGGCCTGGTCGAGGCGCACGGCGGCGAGATCACGGTCGAGAGCGTGCCCGGCCAGGGCGCGACGTTCCGGTTCTGGCTGCCGATCGACGCGACGGAAGCCCGGGACACGATGGAGAGCGAGTGATGAGTGGTGGGCGGATCCTGGTCGTCGACGATGAGCCCCAGATCCGCCGGGCGCTGCGGATCGCGCTGAGCGGCCACGGCTATGACGTCGAGCTGGCCGAGGATGGTGAGCGGGCCCTGGACGCCATCGCCCTCCGCGCGCCGGATCTCGTCGTCCTCGACCTGGTCATGCCCGGGACGGACGGCCTCTCCGTCGTCCGTCAGCTGCGCGAGTGGTCGTCGCTGCCGGTGATCGTCCTGTCGGCGAAGGGCGATGAGCGGGACAAGATCGCCGCGCTCGATCTCGGCGCCGACGACTACCTGACCAAACCGTTCGGGATGGGCGAACTGCTCGCCAGGGTCCGGGTGGCCCTGCGTCGTCGCGGTGGGACGGAATCTCCGGCCCTGACGATCGGCGACCTGACCATCGACTTCGTCCGGCATGTCGTGACGCGTGCCGGCGAGGAGATCCACCTCACGAAGACGGAGTACCAGCTGCTCCGCGTACTGGCCACGGATGCCGACCGGGTGCTGACGCACCGGTTGCTGCTCGAGCGCGTCTGGGGGAGCTACGCGACGGACAATGCTCAGCAACTCCGGGTCTACATCAACTACCTGCGCCGCAAGCTGGAGCCGGACCCGGCCCACCCTCGTCTGATCGTGACCGAGCCCGGCGTCGGGTACCGGCTGCGGACAAGCGACTAGCCCCTCGTCGGATCTCTAACGAATCTCTGATCCCATCGCCGCCCGTTCCGACGGGCCGCTAACGCGCTTCCCCCCAGACTTTTTCAAGGCGCCAACCGGGTGCTGCGAAGGGATGGGGAGAGCGGTGCGCGATCAGTCAGAGACCGGTGTGGCTCCGCGCATCCTGCTCGTCGACGACGGCGAGCGGCTGCGACAGACCTTCGCTCGCGCCCTCTCGGGACGCGGCCTGGTCGTGACCGAGGCGGGAACCGGAGCCGACGCACTGCGCCTGCTCGCCGAGCATCCGTTCGACCTCGTCCTGCTCGACATCAATCTCCCTGACGCCACCGGCTGGGACGTGCTCCGGGCGCTTCGCACGGCCGGGCGGACGCTGCCTGTCGTCGTCATGACCGGCGTCACTCCCCGGACCGACCGGTTGCGCGAGTTCCGACCCGACGGCGTGCTTCAGAAGCCCTTCCCGATCGACGCGATGTTCAGCCTGATCGAGCGTTGCCTCGGTCCGCCGCCGTCCGGTCCGACCCCGTGACCAACCACGACCGACCCAGGGGATACCCATGGACGACATCACCATGCTGCTGATCGTGCTCGGCTTCATCGCCGGGTGTCTGGCCCTCATCGCCGGGCTCGCGAGGCTCTGAGCCGGGAACCTGTCCCGGTACCAGGAGGAAGTTCCCCCGTGACCGTACTCGACCTCATCACCCTGGCTGTCTCCGCCGGTCTGCTGATCTACCTCGGGTTCGCCCTGCTGCGACCGGACCGGTTCTGACCATGAGACATGCTGCTGTTCGTCCCGCGCCGGTGGTGTGCGGGTCTCGCCCGGAAGGGTGCCGTCGATGATGTTCGCCGTCCTGATCGTCGTGTTCTTCGGGCTGCTGTTGCTCACCGTCCGGCCGCTGGGCGGCTACATGGCCCGGCTGTTCTCCGGCGAGCGTGTGCTGCTGTCGCCGGTGCTGGCGCCGGTCGAGCGCCTGGTCTACCGCGTCACTGCCGTCGACCCGCGCCAGGAGCAGGGCTGGAAGGGGTACGCCGTCGGGCTGCTCCTGTTCAACCTGCTGGGGCTGCTCGCGGTCTACGCGCTCCAGCGGGTACAGGGTGGCCTGCCGCTCAACCCGGAGGGACTGCCCGGCGTGGGCGCCCAGTCCTCGTTCAACACGGCCGCGTCGTTCACGACCAATACCAACTGGCAGGGCTACTACCCCGAAGCGACGATGAGCTACCTCACCCAGACGAGCGGGCTCGCCGTCCAGAACTTCGTCTCGGCCGCCACCGGCATCGCGGTCGCCGTGGCGCTGATCCGTGGGTTCAGCCGCCGCTCGACCCGCGAGGTCGGCAACTTCTGGGTGGATATGACCCGGGCCGTGCTCTACGTGCTGCTCCCGGTCTCGCTGGTCGCCGCCGTGGCTTTCGTCGCGGCCGGGGTGCCGCAGACCTTCGGTGCCTACCGCGAGGTCGTCACCTTGGCCGGGGAGACGCTGCGAGTACCGCTCGGTCCAGTTGCCTCCCAGGAAGCCATCAAGATGTTTGGCACCAACGGAGGTGGTTTCCTGAATGCCAACTCCGCCCACCCGTTCGAGAACCCCAGCGGGCTGACCAATCTCATCCAGATGCTGCTGATCTTCGCCATCCCGGCGGCGCTGACCTATACGTTCGGCCGGATGGTGGGCAACACGAAGCAGGGCTGGGCGATCCTCGCCGCGATGAGCGTGCTGTTCTTCGCCGGCGTCGCCGTGACGACCATCGCCGAGCAGGCCGGCAACCCGGTCCTGACCAGCGCCGGCGCGAGCCCGGAGATGGGCGTCGACGGGCTGGCGGCTCCGGGCGGCAACATGGAGGGCAAGGAGCTCCGGTTCGGCATCCGGGAGACCGCCCTGTTCAGCGTGATCACGACCGCCGCGTCCTGCGGCGCCGTCAACGGGATGCTGGATTCGTTCACCCCGCTGGGCGGCATGATCCCGCTCGCCAATATCGCGCTGGGTGAGGTGATCTTCGGCGGGGCCGGGGCCGGGCTGTACGGCATCCTGGTCTACGCCATCGTCACGATCTTCATCGCCGGGTTGCTGGTCGGGCGGACCCCGGAGTACCTCGGCAAGAAGGTCGAACCCTTCGACGTCAAGATGGCCATGCTGACGCTGCTCGTCATCCCGCTCGTCATCCTCGGGTTCGCCGGCGTGGCGCTGGCAAGCGACGACGCGCTGGCCAGCCGCTTGAATCCCGCGGCCCATGGGCTGACCGAGATCCTCTACGCCTTCACCTCGGCCGCCGGCAACAACGGTTCCGCATTCGCCGGGATCAGCGCCAGCGTGCCGTTCTTCAACATCGCGCTCGGCATCGCGATGCTGGCCGGACGGTTCCTGATGATCGTCCCGATCCTGGCGCTGGCCGGACACCTCGCCGCCAAGGGCCGGACGGAGCAGACCGCCGGAACCTTTCCGACCACGGGCGGCCTGTGGGTTGGCCTGCTGGTCGGCGTGATCCTGATCCTCGGCGCGCTGACCTACTTCCCGTCCTATGCCCTCGGCCCCGTGATCGAGCATTTCCAGATGCGCGACGGCACCCTGTTCGGCCTGTAGAGGCTGAGTCCGGGTCGCGAGTGCGGGGCTGATGTCCCGCGCTCGGGACCGTCGTGAAGCGTCAGGCCGAATCGCCGGATTCCAACAACCGGTGTCCCAGGCATCGAACCGCGACCAGCCCGGGGATCCATCTCCGTGGTCGGGCAGCTCGTACCCCGACGCACCGTTACGAAGGACCCATCAACCCATGGACACGACGCTCGTTACCCCTCCAGCCGCCCAGGCCGAACGGCCACGGACGTCACCGCCTGCGGACACGACTCGCTTCAGCCAGTCGCCAAAGAGTCCGCGCCGGAGCCAGTTCGACCCGGCGATCGTCCGGCCGGCGCTGATCGAGGCCCTGCGCAAGCTCAATCCGTACACCCTCTGGCGCAACCCGGTCATGCTGATCGTCGAGATCGGCGCCATCCTGACCACGCTGATCCTCGCCGCCGAGCTGACCGGGATCACCGACACCGGCGACCCGGTGAGCTTCATCGCCTGGATCACCGCCTGGCTGTGGTTCACCGTCCTGTTCGCCAACCTGGCCGAGGCGATGGCCGAGGGGCGGGGCAAGGCACAGGCGGACACGCTCCGCCGGACACGCACCGAGACGATGGCGAAGGTCATCGTCGGTGACCTCGCCGCCCGCCGGACCGAGTCGCGCGCCTCCGCCGACTTGCGTCCCGGCGATCACGTCCTGGTCGAGACCAACGACATCATCCCGGGCGACGGCGAGGTCGTGGCCGGCGTGGCGTACGTCTCCGAGGCGGCCATCACGGGCGAATCCGCCCCGGTCCTCAAGGAGCCCGGCACGGACATCTCGTCGTCCGTCACGGGCGGGACGCAGGTGATCTCGGATGCGCTGGTCGTCCGGATCACCGCCGAGCCGGGCCGGACCTTCCTGGACCGGATGATCGCCCTCGTCGAGGGTGCCCAGCGCCAGAAGACGCCAAACGAGATCGCGCTCAACATCCTGCTGGCCGGGCTGACGATCGTGTTCCTCCTCGTGACCGTCACGCTGGCGCCGATCTCCGCCTACACCGGCGACCGCGCCTCGACCGTGGTGCTGATCGCGCTGCTCGTCACCCTAATCCCGACGACGATCGGCGGGCTGCTGTCAGCGATCGGCATCGCGGGGATGGACCGGCTGGTCCAGCGCAACGTGCTCGCGATGAGTGGACGCGCAGTCGAGGCTGCCGGCGACATCGATGTGCTGCTGCTGGACAAGACCGGCACGATCACCTTCGGGGCGCGGATGGCGGCCGAGTTCATCCCGGCCGCCGGAGTGGAGCAGGGGGTCCTGGTCGCGGCGGCGCTGCGGTCGAGCCTGGCCGACGAGACGCCGGAGGGCAAGAGCATCGTCGGACTGGCCCGGACGCAGGGGTACACGGTCGACGAGTCGGCGATAGCTGGCTCCGAGCCCATTCCGTTCACCGCCGAGACCCGGATGAGTGGCCTCCGGCAGGGCGACCGGACGACGATGAAGGGCGCGCTCGACGCGGTCGTCCGCCAGTTCGGCGAGGTCCCGGCGGATGTGCGCGACGCGGCCAACCGGGTCGCGGCGGCCGGGGGCACCCCGCTGGTCGTGGTCGAGGACGGCCGGCCACTGGGCACGGTCTACCTCAAGGACACCGTCAAGCCGGGCATGGCCGAGCGCTTCGCCGAATTGCGTCGGATGGGAATCCGGACGGTGATGGTCACCGGCGACAACCCGCTCACGGCCCAGACCATCGCCCGGGAGGCGGGGGTCGACGACTTCCACGCCGAGGCCCGGCCAGAGGACAAGATCCGGATCATCCGGGAGCAGCAGGCCGCCGGCCGGCTGGTCGCGATGACGGGCGACGGCACCAACGACGCCCCGGCTCTGGCCCAGTCCGACGTCGGGGTGGCGATGAACAGCGGAACGGCCGCCGCCAAGGAGGCCGGCAACATGGTCGACCTCGACAGCGACCCGACCAAGCTGATCGAGATCGTCGCGATCGGCAAGCAGCTCCTGATGACTCGTGGGGCGCTCACGACGTTCAGCATCGCCAACGACGTCGCCAAGTATTTCGCGATCATTCCGGCCATCTTCACTGCCGCCTATGTCAGCGAGGGCGGCGCCCCCGGCGCCCTGGACGCGCTCAACGTGATGCGGCTGTCGTCGCCGGAGAGCGCGATCCTCTCGGCGATCATCTTCAACGCGCTGATCATCATCGCGCTGATCCCCTTGGCCCTGCGTGGGGTCGCCTACCGGGCGATGGACGCGGCCGGGCTGCTTCGGCGCAACCTGCTGCTCTACGGCCTGGGCGGCATCATCGTCCCGTTCGCCGGGATCAAGCTGATCGACCTGATCCTGACGGCGCTAGGACTGACCTGGTCGTAACAGACTGATTCGATCCCAACTTGTCCCGTCGCGACGGGACAGGGCTTCCGGAAATCTCCCTCATTACCGCCCCGCTGCCGCTTCCCCTGACCTGTCCTTCGCGGTTGCGAGGGTGCGAGCGCCGGGAAAGCACAGTCTCTGGAGATACACCCATGATCCTGCGCCAACTACGAACCGCGTTCCTGATGCTCGTCGTCATGACCGTCCTCACCGGTCTGGTCTATCCCGGCGTCGTCACCGGTATCGCCCAGGTCGTCTTCCCGTCGCAGGCCGATGGCTCCTTCGTCGAGCGGGACGGCCAGACGGTCGGCTCCCGGCTGATCGGCCAGAGCTTCGTCGATGCCGATACCAACCTCACGATCACCGGCTATTTCCGTGGGCGCCCGTCTGCCGCGACGATCGCCGACGACGGCACGATCATCTCGGGCGGGTCCAACTACGGGCCGACCAACACGCTCCTGGCCGACCGAGTTTCGGTTGATGTCGCCGCCATCCGGCA
Organism: Thermomicrobiales bacterium; assembly: GCA_035944555.1. GTDB lineage: Bacteria > Chloroflexota > Chloroflexia > Thermomicrobiales > UBA6265 > CADCWK01. The sequence goes on along the minus strand of DASZAY010000008.1, from coordinate 299,202 downwards.
GGAGAACGGGCTGCCCGCGGACGCGTCGCTCCCGGTCGACCTCGTGACGGCGTCGGGGAGTGGCGTCGATCCGGACATCAGCCCGGCGTCGGCCGAACTCCAGGTCGCCAGGGTTGCCCAGGAGCGGGGGATCAGCGAGGACCAGGTTCGTGAGCTGGTCGCGGAGCACACCAGCGGCCGGATCCTCGGCTTCCTTGGCGAGGAGCGGGTCAACGTGCTGGCACTGAATCTCGCGCTGGACAGAGCGGCGCCGATCGCCCCCGCGGCGTAGGGAGCGATATGAGCGGGGGTGCAGGTGTGACGGGGCGCCGGGGCGAACTGCGGATCTACCTGGGCGCGGCGCCCGGCGTCGGCAAGACGTGGGCGATGCTCAACGCTGGCCAAGCGATGCGTGAGCGCGGGGTCGACGTGGTCGTCGGGCTGGTCGAGACGCACGGCCGGGCGGAGACAGCGGCCCAGATCGGTGACCTGGAAATTGTTCCCCGGCGACGCGACACCTACCGTGACATCACGATCGAGGAGATGGCCGTCGATGCCATCCTGCGGCGGGCGCCAGCCGTGGTCCTGGTTGACGAACTGGCCCACACCAACGTGCCGGGGTCACCACGCGGTCGCCGGTTCGAGGATGTCGAGGTCCTGCGACAGGCGGGGATCGACGTCGTCACCACGCTGAACATCCAGCACCTGGAGAGCCTGCAGGACATCGTCCGCGGCATCACCGGGGTGGCGGTCCGCGAGACGGTCCCGGACCGCGTGCTGGACGGCGCGACCGATGTCCATCTGATCGACCTGCCCACCGAAGACCTGCTGGCCCGGCTGGAGCAGGGCAGGATCTACGGACCGGGCCGGGTCGACGAGGCGCTCCGCTCCTTCTTCCGGGCCGGCAACCTGACCGCCCTCCGGGAACTGGCGCTGCGGCAGACGGCTGCCGAAGTCGACGAGCGCCTCGAAGGCTATATGCGGGATCACGGCATCGATGCCGTCTGGCCTGCCGCCGAGCGGGTCCTGGTGCTGTTCGATGACGGGGTCGCGTCGGCGACCGTGCTCCGGCAGGCGTGGCGACTGGCCAGCGCCCTGCGGGGCGAACTGGTGGCGGTCTCGCTGATCGCCCCGGACCGCGTTCCGGACCTTCACGTTGACCGCCGGCACGGGATGGACCGCAACCTCCGCCTGGCCGGCGACCTCGGCGCGGTCGTCACGACGATCGATACCACTCCGGCCCCCGTCGTCGACCCGGACGTTGTCGCCGTCCGGCTGGCCGCGCTCTGCCGTGACGAGAACGCGACCATGCTGGTCCTAGGGCACCGGCCGGCCGGGTTCCGTGAGCGACTGCGTGGACCGGCCCTGGTCGATCGTGTCCTGGGCGAGGTCCAGGGCGTCGGAGTGCTCCTTGTGCCCCTCGCCCGGCTGGAATGAGCGAATCGCGATCACCGGCACATCCGTGCCCGAGACCTGGACCCGGGCGACGAGGAAGTCGAAGATCACCCGGGCGACGGCGACGGTGGGCACGGCGAATACGGCCCCGCGCAATCCGAACAGTTCCGTCCCGGCGATGACGGCGAGCAGGACGATGATCGGGTGCACCCGGACCGCCTGTCCCTGGATGCGCGGGGTCAGGAGGTTGCTCTCCAGCTGCTGGATGACGACGTAGAGCCCGATCACAATGAAGCCCGTGGTCGGTGACTCGAAGAAGCCCAGCAGGACCGCCGGTGCGGCGCCGAGGAAGGCGCCCAGGTAGGGGATGATCGCCGTCAGAGACACCCAGAGCCCGAGCAGGAAGGCATACGGGACATCCAGCAACCAGAGCGCGATGCCCGACAGCAGACCCTGGACCGCCAGGGAGAGAAACAGGCCGGCCAGGTACCGCGACAGCGAGTGGCCGAACCCTTCCCAGAGTGCGACCGCGTCTGTCCGGTACCGCCTCGGGGCCATACGGATGTAGCTGGCCTTGATGCGGCGGAAGTCGACCAGCAGGTAGGTCGCGACGAAGACGATCGCGAAGATGATGATGGCCGTGTTGAAGATCGTGCCGATCGAGTTGAGCAGGTTGGTGAGGAGTCCTTCCGCGATCTGCTCGGCGGACGTCACCGCGCCGGCCTGGATGTCAGCGATCACCGAGTCGGCATCACCCGAGACCAGGCCACGCTCCTGCAGGGGCGTGACGATCTCGCGGATCAGCGACTCGGCATCGGCGGCCAGCGTCGGGATCGCTTCGATCAGGTTCTGGAGCTGGCCGATCAGGAGGGGAACGCCGGCCAAGAACCCGAAGACGAGCATCACGATCAGACTGACCATCACGGTCAGGATCGCGAGGCCCCGGGGCATCATCATCGAGAGCAGACGAACGGGGAAGGACAGGAGGAGCGCCAGAAACACGCCGCCGAGCGTGATCGTGACGATCGCCGGCACCTCACGGCAGAGCAGCACGAGGGCGACCAGCGCCGCGAGCAGCCAGAGGTTTCTGGCGATCGGCGAAATCATGATCGGGGTCGGGCGGGTCTTTCGGCGAGCCACCATGATCGGGCGGCCCTGGGCGCTGATGACATCCGCCTCGATCGTCCCTGGGACGGAGCCGCCGGGATCCGGTGCTGATCCGTGGCCGGGGTCCGCCGCGTTCCGCGACATCGTCTTGTGCTCCTGGTACTGCTGGCCTGGTCGGGAGGGGACGGTGGTCGGGTCTGATCGGCACATCATGATGCATCGTGGTTGGACCGCGCCGGCCGGCAGGGTAAGGGCGTAGACCGGAGGCACTTCGGCCCGGCGGAACACGCCATGCTGGAAGGAGACGTACCCTTGGCGGGCGCCCCCGCACGTGGCGTCCGCCCCACCATGTCAGAGGTTCCATGACGCCCAGTAGCATCACCCTGTCGAATGATCACGTCGTTCCGTTCGAGGCGCCGGTCGCCGGCCCTTCCGTCAGCGCCGCGCTTCGCGCCCAGGCATCCCCGATCTGGGATGCCCAGCATGAGCACCCGTTCGTCCGCGGGATCGGGGACGGCACGCTGGACCCGGACCGGTTCGGCTTCTGGCTGCGCCAGGACTACCTGTTTCTGCAGGACTACGCCCGGACGTTCGCCCTGGCCGCCGCCCGCTCTCCCGACCTGAGCACGATGTCGCGCTTCTCCCGGCTGCTCCACGAGACGCTGGAGAATGAGCTGGACCTGCATCGATCGTACGTAGCCGAGTTCGGCATCACCATTGCCGACCTCGATCAGGAGCGAAAGGCGCCGACCACCCAGGGCTATACAGACTTCCTCGTCCGGACCGCCGCGACCGGGGAGTTCGCCGAGTTGCTCTCCGTCCTGCTGCCCTGCATGTGGGGATACAGCGAGGTCGGGCAGGTGCTGGAAGGCCGGGGCCGTCCCACCGAACCGCGCTACGCCCGGTGGATCGCGACCTACGCCGACCCGGGCTTCGCCGAGCTTGCCGACTGGTGCCGCGATCTGCTCGACCTGCATACGACCAACCTGAGCGCGGCGGCGATGGGCCGCGTCTCCCAGGCGTTCCTGACGTCGTCCGGCTACGAGTTGGCGTTCTGGGACATGGCATGGCGTGGTGAGCGCTGGCCGTGAGCGATGGCGTCGCTCTGGTCCGGTCGTTCCTCGACGCCGAGAACCGGCGGGACTGGTCAGCCTGGCGTGCCGTCCTCGACCCGCAGGTGCGCTACGTCGTCGCCGGCAACCCTGACAGGATCGAAGGGGCCGACGCCTATCTCGCCCATATGCAGGCCGCCTATGAGTCCATCCCGGACTGGCGGTTCGAGATCATCACTATCCACGGTGACGATGCCGTGGTGATGGTCGAATTCAACGGTGCCGGCCACTTCACCGGCGAAGTGGCCGGGCGATGGCTGGAGATGGTGCCGCTGCGACTGCCTGCCGTCTGTGTGTTCATGCTGAAGGACGGGATGATCACGGACGTCCGGGAGTATCTCGCTGCGGGCAGCCGGGACCGGCAGCTTGGCGTGACCAGCGGGACGGATTCCTGAACCGAACAGTCGACAGGGCGACCATCTGGTTCGATGCCATGCCGGGAGGAGCCGGTGGTGCGATGATCCCGGAAGATATGCCCGCCAGACCGGAAGGAGTGCCCCTTGGCCGACCATCATCTGCCCCTCGAGCGCGCGACGCTGCACGGGAACTTTGACGCCACCCGGACACCCGCGCTGACCATCGATCCCGGTGACCGCGTCGTGACGTCATCGATGGATGCCGGCTGGCACACCGCCCCCGGCGAGCACTTTCCCGACCGTGACCCGAAGACCGACGGCGGCCACGCGCTGACCGGCCCGATCGCCGTCCGGGGCGCACGGCCGGGCAGCACGCTCATGGTTCAGATCGAGGAGCTGCGTCCAGGCGACTGGGGCTGGAACGCCGCCGGCGGGTTCGACAGTCCCTGGAACCGGCAACTGGGCATGGCCGAGGAGGAATGGCTCCAGCTGGACTGGACGGTCGACGTCGAAGCCGGGCATGCCCGGGACCAGTTCGGCCACACGGTCCCGCTCCGTCCGTTCCTCGGGGTCATGGGCATGCCGCCGGCCGCCCCGCACGCCGTCCCAACCGCCCCGCCCCGCGCGACCGGCGGCAACATCGATTGCAGGGAACTGGTGGCCGGGTCAACGCTCTACCTGCCCGTCGCGGTCGATGGTGGGTTGTTCTCCTGCGGCGATGGCCACGCCACGCAGGCCGATGGCGAGCTATCCGGCATGGCGATCGAGTGCCCGATGGACCGGATTGCCCTGCGCTTCGACGTCCGCGATGACCTGCACCTCGCGACGCCCCGGGCCGAGACGCCGGCGGGCTGGCTGACCTTCGGCTTCCACGAAGATCTCGACCAGGCGGCCGCCATTGCCGTGGGCGCGATGCTGGATCTGATGGGTGAGCTGACCGGGCTGGAGCGCCGCGTCGCACTGGCCCTGTCCAGCCTCGTCGTGGACCTGCGCGTCACCCAGATGGTCAATGGCATCAAGGGATGCCACGCCCTGCTGCCGCACGAGGCACTTCCGTCGCTCCGTGGGACCGACGACAAGGCCTGAGCCGGGCCCGTCCTGGTGCCGGCACCGGGCGCGGACGAAGTAGAATTATGGTGACGTTCCGGGACCGCGCTGGTCTTGAGGTCCGTCTCTCACCCATGAACGCCCGTCACCCCGCCTGGAGTCTCTCATGCAGCGCGTAGCCGGACAGTACGTCGTCAAGCGATTCGCCGATCAGCTCCTCGGCTCGGAGGAGAAGCAGGCACAGCAGCAGGGTGCCCCCGAGCAGCCGCACTACCAGCAGGCCCCACCGTCGCAGGCCGGCGCGCCCGTCCCGGTGAGCGGCGGTGAGCTGGATGGCGAGATGATCTACGACGACGAGAACAACCGTCTCGGGATCGCCCGCCACGTCGCCGAGATCTCGGTCTACGTCGTGTCCCACTCCAAGAACGAGCTGGGACGGACGCTGCGCCAAGCCGTGGAGGACCCGGAGAGCGAGGTGCGGTTCGCCTTCGATAACAACGGGCGCATCACCGGGCTGATCTACGTCCCGTCCGGCGCCCGCGGCAACCAGAACATCCGCGGCACCCGCCTCGACGACGTGTAGTCCGGTGGCTGGGGCTGCACGCGCTTCCGACCGGATCGACTGGGGTGTGGAGACACTCGATATCCGCCCCGGTAGCCGGGTGCTGGAGATCGGGTCTGGTCACGGCGTGGCATTGACGCTCGTTGCGGCACGACTCGAGGATGGCCAGGTCACCGGAGTCGACCGGTCCGGGAAGATGCTCACCGCGGCGGCGAAGCGCAATGCGACGGCGATCGAAGCGGGCAGGGTTCGGCTCGTTCACGGGTCGTGGCCCGACCTGGATGAGGTGTTGCCCGGCGAGGGACTGTTCAGCCATATCTTCGCGATCCACGTGCCGCTCTTCCGGGAGCGTCCGGATGACTGCAACGCGACGATCCGCCGGCTGCTCGCGCCCGGCGGCACTCTTTCAGTGATCGCCCAGCCACTGGCCGACGCCGACGTCGAGCCGTGGGTGGAGGCGACCACCACCGCGATGAACGCCGCCGGGTTCCATACCCTGCCGCCGCTGATCTCCGCCCATCAGCCGGTCAGAACGGCCTGCGTTCGGGCTCGCGTCGACTGATCGTCCGGTAGCCCACCGGAAGGGTCACGGATCAGCAACCCCGGGGCCGTTTCCCCATCCCGTCGGCATCGCCGGTCAGGTCGTGCGGTCGTCTTCCGCGGCGACCGCGTCGGCGTAGGCGCGCAGTGAGCGCTGGTAGCGGGGCAGGTGAATGACGCCGAGCTCGTCGGCCCTGAGGATGGCCCGGATCACCTCCGCGATCGCGCCGCCGGGTTGACCTGCCGTGTGGCGGGCCAATGCCAGGAAACACGCCATCGCGAGATCGTCAGGGAACGCGGCGACCCCTTCCTCGAGCAGGGTGACGGCGCCCTTCACGTCTCCGACGTTGCGCAGCGTCGAGCCCATCTGGACGTAGAGCCGCTGGCGCAGATCGTCCGGGAGCCCGATGTCGAGGGCGCGGCGGTATTCCCGCAGGGCGCCATGCTCGTCACCGGCCGAGTCCATCGCTCCGGCGTGGGCGAAGGCGACCCGGGCGTCGTCTAGGTAGCGGTCGGCGAGCCTGGCGTGAAAGGCGACGGCACCGGGATCGTCAGCCAGGATCAGGGTCTCGCCGTGGTCGAGCGCGGTCGTGATATCGGTGTCGCCCTCAAGCATCGTCACGTGAACTCCGGTCCTCATGATGGTGGTCGGGCCGGGACGGATCCGACCTGCGATACACTCCGGCGATTGTGCCTTCGATTGCCACGCCAGGACTCCCCCAGACGATGCTGACGTTTGCCATCCACCCCGACATCTTCGAGCGACTGCCGGGCATGCGGGTCGTCGCGGTCGTCGCGACCGGTATCGACAATACGGTTCCCCGGCCCGAAGTCGAGCGACGCTGGCGTGAGGTCTGGGCCGCCACCCCGGAACGGGTCGCCGGGCTTGGCAACGCGGGGTCGCATCACCGCGTCGCCCCGTGGCGGACCCGGATGACTGCGATCGGCGTCTCGCCGAAGAAGTACCCGGTCGCGATCGAGTCGATCCTGCGGCGGGCGATGAAGGGTGGTGACCCGTTCATCATCAACCCGCTGGTCGACTGGTACAACAGCGAGTCGCTCGCCAACGTCCTGCCGGCCGGCGCGTTCGACGCCGGCGAGCTGGCGTCGATGGGTGGGGACCTGGAGCTGCGCCTGACCCGGGAGGGTGACCGCTTCCACGTTCTCGGTGCCGAGGCCTCCGAGCCGGTCGGACCCGGGGAAATCGGGTACGCCACTGGCCAGACGATCCTGACCCGGCACCTGGCCTGGCGTCAGAGCGTCGAGGCGATGGTCACTCCGGCAACGACGAGCGTCATCGTGATGTCGGAGACGCTGTACGCGATCGAGCGGGCCGAGCCGGGCACCGCCGAGGCGATGCGCCGCTCGATCACCGACGGATTGGGTGAGGCATTCGGCGTCCAGCCGGCCGGGACCATCGTGACCCAGGAGCAGCCCCGGGTGACGTGGGACCTCTCGGGTGCCGCGCGGATCGTGGAGGCCTAGATGAGCGTTGACGACGTGACGACGGCCGCGACGCCGGTCCTCGAACTCGACGACGTCCGTGTCTGGACGGCCGAGGGTGCCCAGCTGCTCCGCGGCGTGACCTGGACGGTGAACCCTGGCGAGCACTGGGCGGTGCTCGGCGCCAACGGGGCGGGCAAGAGCACGCTGCTGTCGCTGGCCGCAGCCCGGCGCCACCCGTCGTCCGGGACGGTCCGCATCCTTGGACGCCAGATGGGCCGCACGATGGTGTTCCGCCTCTGGGAGATGATCGGCGTCGTCGATCCGAATATCCGCCTGCCGGACGAGTTGACGGCCTCCGCCGCCGTGCTGACCGGGCTGACCGGTTCACTCCGGCCGCAATGGGAGCGGATCGGACCGGACGACGAAACGCGGGCGATGGAGATGCTCGATCGACTCGGGTGCATCGACCTGGCCGACCGCGTCATGGCGACGTGCAGCCAGGGGGAGCGCCAGCGCGTCCGGATCGCCCGGGCGTTGATGACCCGCCCGCGCCTGCTGCTGCTGGACGAGCCGGCGACGGGACTGGATCTGCCTGCCCGCGAGGCCCTGCTCGCCGCCGTGACTGATCTGCGCTCGACCGATCCCGACCTGGCGATCGTCGTCGTCGCGCACCACCTGGAGGACCTGCCGTCTGGGACGTCACACGCGTTGCTGATGGCCAAAGGACTGGCCGTTCGGCAGGGGGACGCGGCGGAGGTGCTGCGGAGCGAGCCGATCTCGGAGTGCTTCGGGATCCCGGTCGAGGTCACCCACCGCGATGGCCGCTGGTCGGCGCACGCCCTGCCCGGGTGGAACCGCTCCAGCGCCCCGGACCCGGTCGCCGTCCCGACCGGGGATGAGCCAGCCGACGAGTGGGAGATGTAGGCACTCGGCTCGCGCCGCCGCCGCCGCGAGGTCGCGTCGGACTACTCCCGAGCACGGATGTCAGAGGTAGTCATGGCCCGGATTGAGTCGGTCGACATCTTCTACCTGGCGATGCCCGAGATCCTGGATATCGGCGATGGGAGCCAGGACCTGACACTGGTCCGGGTCCAGGCCGGAGAGCATGTCGGGTGGGGTGAGTGTGAGGCGTCGCCACTCCCGACCATCGCGGCGCTCGTGACGCCGATGTCTCACAGTGCCTGCAAGCCGGTCCGCGACTCGGTCCTCGGGCAGCCACTCGACAACATCGAGGATATCCACCGGATCACGCGGCTCGTCCGCGAGAACAGCCTGGACCTGCTCCAGTCTGACCACACCCTGTCCGGGATCGACATCGCGCTCTGGGACACGCTGGGCAAGAGCCTGTCAGCTCCGGTCTGGCAGTTGCTCGGGGTGTCTGCGCCTGAGCCCCGATTGCCGTACGCCTCCCAGCTGTTCGGCGATACCCCGGACGAGACCTTCGCCAAGTGCCGGGCGTCGCACAGTGCCGGGTACCGCGCGGTCAAGGTCGGCTGGGGACCCTACGGCCGCGGGTCGGTCGAGGCCGACGCAGACCAGGTCGCGGCGGCGCGCGCGGGACTCGGGCCGGACGGGATCCTGCTGGTCGACGCCGGAACGGTCTGGGGTGACGACGTGTCAGCCGCGGTCGCCCGGTTGCCCAGTCTCCAGGCAGCTGACGTGACCTGGCTCGAGGAGCCGTTCGTCGCCGGCGCACTGGACAGCTACCGCGACCTCGGGCGGCAGTCGGGCTCCGTGCGTCTCGCCGGCGGCGAGGGCTGCCACGACCCCTATGCGGCGCGGACGATGATCGATCACGCGGGGCTGGGGTTCATCCAGGTCGACGCGGGCCGGATCGGCGGGATCACGTCCGCGCGGCGGGTGGCGGAGTACGCAGCGACGCGTGGCGTGCCCTACGTCAACCACACCTTCACGTCACACTTGGCGCTTTCCGCGTCATTGCAGCCGTTCGCCGACTCGGAGGTCGGGAGCGTCTGTGAATATCCGGTCGAGCCAAAATCCCTCGCGACCGCGATCACCCGAGACCATATCCTCCCGGGCACCGACGGCATGATCCGGCTATCGGAGCGACCCGGCCTGGGTATCGATGTGAATGTGGTCGCCGCGCGGGCGTACCTCGTGGACACCGAGATCACCGCTGGTGGCCGGGTGCTGTACCGGACACCGGATCTGGTCGACTGAGCGACGGTTCGCCCGCGGACATGGCTTCGCCGGTTCCGCGGGCGCCCGTACTCAGTCGAGCAGGGTCAGCAAGATCCGCTCGGAGATCAGCGGCCGCATGGCGATCCGGATCCCGTTCCGCGACAGGTCGGCCCCGGATCGTTCGTAGGCAGCATCGCGCTCAGGTTCCACCCGCCATGTCGCGGACGGATCCAGCCATTTCGGGTAGATGGTCAGCGTGTCGGCGGCCGAGGCGTTGCGGAAGGCGAGGATGGTGGCTGTGCCGCCGTCGGCTGAAAGCGTCTGGTACGCGTCCCAATCGTCGGGCGTCCCCATCGTCCGGGTGTCGATTTCGGGCTGCGGGGTAAGGTGGGCGAACCGACCATCAACGAGGTGCTGGCGGGTCGCCTTGTACCGGGCGATCTCATCCGCCGCGATCCGGCGCGTGGCGTCTGTCCAGTCCACCAGCCGGCAGGACAGGCCGAACGCCCCGAGCATCCGGCTCCGGAGCATTGCCCGGAGCACGTCGTCCGACTGATCGTACCCGGCGGTGTGCTCGAAGACGGAGTCGATCAGCCAGCTGTTGAGGACGGCGGGCGGGTAGAGGTATGCGGCGCCGGCGTGCTGGAACCGGACCCGGTGTCCCGGGCTGGTCGCGTCGTTGACCCAGGTGGCGTGACTGACGGCCGCCATCCCGAAGTCCATCCGGGTCCCGCCGCCGGCGCAGTTCTCGATCACGAGGCCGGGGAACCGGGCGATGAGACGGCGCATCACCTCATGCACCCCCGCTACCTGTGCTGACTCACCATCCCCAGGGTCGTGGTCATGGCCATCGTGGTTGCAGATCCCCCAGTAGTTGCTGTCCCACTTCAGCCAGCGTGTCCCGGTCGTCTCGATCAGCTCGCTGATCCACCCGAACGCCCAGTCCCGCGCCCGCGGATCACCGAAGCAGATCCAGGCCGAGTCGGTATCGGCGGGCCAGTCAGCCCGGACGTATCGACCGTCAGCGCGGACCAGCCAGTCGGTCTGCCAGGAAGCCAGGTCCTGACGCCGCAGGTCGACCCGCTCCGGCTCGACCCAGATCCCGAAATGCATCCCGAGCGCACGGATCCGGTCGCTGAAGGCCACGAGCCCATCCGGGAACTTGTCCCGGCTCTCCCGCCAGATGCCGAGGCCCGTCGTGAACCGGTCCTGCGTGACCGATGGGCTCGTGATCCACCAGCCAGCGTCGAGATAGAAGATCTCCGTTCCCAGGGAAGCGGCGATCTCCGCTTCCTGGAGCAGGCGTTCCTGCTGCAGATCGCAGACATACGAGTACCAGGTGTTGTACTGGACCCACGGGAAGTCCATGATCAGGGGCGGAGCAAGCACCTCGCGGTGGAACCGGTGCTGGATCGCCGCCGCCTCGTCGAGGTCGCCGCGATAGCACCCGAGAAATGCCACGGGCGACGTCCATGTCTGACCCGGGGCAATCGTCGGGGCTCCCCGGGTCGGGACCAGCGCCACGGTCGCCATCCCTGCGGCAGGATCCCAGCTCGCGCGACGTTCCCAGGAGGCTGACGTGATCAGGCCACCGAACAGGCCGCCGTCAGTTCCGTGGGCGCTGGAGGAGGGGAGCGCGAACCACGGCGTGCCGTCCCACGTCGATCGCCGTCCCGACTCGCCCGGAGCGGTTCCCAGCAGATCGCCCTCGGACAGGGCAAAGGTCCGGTATGGGCCGCCCACCGGGTGACCACCGCCCTGGCCCTGGATCCCCTCGATCACGGCAACGGCCGGCTCCTGCCCACTCTGGATCGCGACGACCAGCGGGACCGCCTCCGTCAGCTGGCGTGGCGTCGACGCCTCGATGTCGAGCCAGGCTTCGGCAACGGGCAGGCCGTCGCGCAGGCGGAGGTGGAACGAGGTCGTCTGCTCGCCCATCCGCAGCCGTGCCACGAGGCGGTGGGTCCCGTCGGGCGCTGTCCTGGTCTCGACCTCCGGCGGGAGCGGGTCGTCCTCGCTCGCTCCGTCGGCCCACGTCGTGGAGAAGATCGGGGTGGCTGGGGCGCCACTCCAGCGGGTTCCATCCGGCATGGCGATCTCAACGAGGTGAAGGCCAGCGAGCGACCAGCCGAGTGCGACGGACATCGCGTCCGATGCGACGGTCCAGGATGTGGAGACGGACGGGGCCGGGTCGGACAAGGGAACCTCCTTGGTGGACGACAGGAGCTGCCGGGATGGTCGGCGCGAGGGGACGACCCGGGCCGGGTGGAGATCGTGTAGCGCAAGGAAGGCCGGGGACCACACGTTGGTTCGCGTGGTCCCCGGCCCTCAACTCGTCGACACGAGATTACTCGGCGAGGAGTTCGTTGCCTTCCTCGTCCATCGCGGCGGCCGTCTCCTCCGGCGTCTGCTCGCCGTTGTAGAGCCGCTCGAGGTTGGGGCCGATCACCTCGGCGAGGATCTGGGTGGTGTTGTCGGTGTAGAAGTCGCCGAAGCGGGCCTCGGCCAGCGAATCAAGCATGGATCCGTACCCGGCAGGCATGCCGGCCAGGCCGGCTTCGCTGGTCCGGGCAGCGTTCTGGACCGGGATCCAGTCGTGCTCGGCAGCCATGGTCTGCTGGAACTCCGTGGCGCACCAGATGGCCCAGCGAGCCGCGGCATCCTTGACCTTGGACTGCTCGGCTACGACCCAGCCGCCCATCGTGTACATCGTGGCGCGGGTGTCGTTCCACTTCGGGACGGCGGTCATCCCCCACTCGAACGGCAGGTCCGCGTAGGACGAGATCGTCCACGAACCATCCGGGATCAGCGCGACGCGACCGGAGGAGAACCCGGAGGTGTCGGCACTCTGCGCAGCAACGGCCGGACTCGGCCCGATGCCGCTGGTGATGATGTTCTGGGCGAAGCGCATCGCTTCGATGTTGGCCGGGTTGCTGAACTGGAACCGGGTCGGCTCGACCGTCTGGTCGACGAACGCATCTCCCTGGGCCCAGGACAGGGTCTGGAGCCCCCACCAGGCGAACAGACCTCCGATGGCCATGCCCCACTGCTGGACGCGATCGCCGTCCTTCTTGGTCAGGGCAGCCGCAGCCTCGACCGTCTGCTGCCAGGTCCAGGTGTCGTCCGGCACCGCCATGCCAGCCTCGTCGAACAGGGTCTTGTTGTAGAAGAGCGCCATCGTCTGAAAGTTCTCGGGGATGGCGTAATAGTTCTGCCCGTCCAGTTTCCAGGCTTCCATCATCGTGGTGCCGTACTGGGCCGGGTCGAACAGCCCGGCAGCGTCCAGATAAGGTTGGAGATTCGCCAGCAGCCCGGCCTTGAAATGACCGTAGGCCTGGAGATCCCAAAAGTAGGTGTCGTACGGGTCCCCGGACGCGTAGGCCAGCTGGACCTTCTGCCAGAGCTGATCCCACGGCAGGAATTCGAGGTTCAGCCTGATATCCGGGTTGGTTGCCTGGAATGCCTCGACCCGCTTCTGGAAGTTGGCGTCGATGCCGGGGGAGTTGTTCCACATCAGCGCCCGGACGGTCTGCTCCTGGCGGCGGTGGAAGGCGGGCGCCTGGCGCGGGGCGACGGCGAGGGCGGTTGCCCCGGCGGCTCCGGCGGCAGCGGTGCGGATCAGCGAGCGTCGCGACAGGGCGGGGGTAATGATCCGGGACATCGGGACTCCTCCTCGAGAACATCACGGGTGCGAACCACGTGGTTCGCCACTGGCCGGGCGGGGTGTACGCGCCCGGAGAACGGGACCGGACCGGGCAAGATCCGGGCAACGGGGCGACCGGAGATCGGTGGGTTCAGTCGGGTCCACCTCCTCGGGATCGAGGGCTCATCCCTTGATCCCTGACGTAACGATGCTCTGGACGAAATACCGCTGGGCGAACAGGAACATCAGCAGCGAGGGCACGATGGCAAGCGTCGCCATCGCCATCAGCAGCTGCATCTGTGGCCCGACGTCCGGGGAACCGGTGAAGTAGGAGAGCGCGACAGCGACCGTCTGCTTGTCGCGATCATTGAGATAGATGAGCGGTCCGAAGAAATCGTTGTAGGTGGCGAAGAAGGTGAACACGGCGACCGTGGCGAGCGGCGGCTTGGACAGCGGCAGGATGATGTTCCACCAGATGCGGAAGGATGACGCGCCGTCGAGCCGGGCCGATTCTTCCAGATCCCGGGGGATGGTCAGGTAGAACTGGCGGAGCAGGAAGATATAGAAGGGGCTGCCGAAGAAGGCGGGGACGGTGAGTGGCAAGAAGGTATTGACCCATCCCAGGCTGTTGAACCCGATGTAGGTCGGGACCAGTGTCACGGTCGAGGGCAGCATCAGCGTCGCGAGCAACACCATGAAGATCACGTTGCGGCCGGGGGCGCGAAGTCGCGCGAACCCGTAGGCGGCCAGCGAGCACGACAGCAGGGTGCCGATCATCACGAAGAAGATGATGGTCGCGCTGTTCCGGGCGAACACCCAGATCGGAACCAGCTCGGCGGCGTCACGGAAGTTCTGTGGCCGGATGGGGTCCGGAATCCAGACCGGGGGATAGGCGTAGACCTGGCTCGGGTCCTTGAGCGCGGTGGAGAGCATCCAGAAGAACGGCACCATGATGATCACGGCGCCGACGATGAGCAGGATCAGGGCGACCGCCCGCGCCCGCGCATCGCCAGAGGCACGGGTTCGCCAGCGGCTGACCCGTGGGCGCGTCACGCGCTCCGGCGTGAGCTGTGTCGTGTCGATACCGGTCATCGGTCGTCCCCTTCGGACTGGTAATGCACCCAGAGCGGAGCCGAGCGGAAGACGATCAGCGTCAGGATGAACACGATCAGGAACATCACCCAGGCGATGGCGGATGCGTAGCCCATCTCGAGGTAGCTGAAGGCATTGCGGTAGAGATAGACCGGCAGCAGCAGGGTGGCGTTGTTCGGGCCGCCGTTGGTGAGGACGAACGCCTCGGTGAAGACCTGAAGGGCGCCGATGATGCCGAGGACCAGGTTGAAGAACGTCACGTTGGAGAGCAGCGGGAAGGTAACAGTCCAGAACCGGCGCCAGCGTCCGGCCCCGTCCAGCTCGGCCGCCTCATAGAGCTCCGACGGGATGCCCTGAAGCCCCGCGAGGAAGATCAGCATCGCGCCGCCGAACGTCCAGATCGAGGTGATGATCAGCGAGGTCAGGGCGAAGCGATCATCCGTGAGCCAGCCGGGTCCGCGGATTCCGACCTTGTCCAGGAGGAGGTTGAGAATCCCGTAGTCGGTATTGAAGATCCAGCGCCAGAGCATGGCGACCGCGACGCCGGAGATGATCGTCGGCAGGTAGAACACGGCCCGGAAGAAGGTCGTGCCGGGGACGTGCTGGTTGAGCAGGACGGCAAGGAACAGGCCCAGCGCCAGGACAACCGGAACGCTGACGATCGAGTAGATCGCCGTGACGCGGAGCGACTGCCAGAAGAGTTCGTCCTCGACCAATTCGCGGTAGTTCTCGAAGCCGATGAATTCAGGAGACGTGAGCAGGTCGTAGTCCGTCAGGCTTAGAACGAACGACGCGATCATGGGGCCGAGGTAGAAGAGGAGCAGACCGAGGATCGCGGGGAGGATGAACAGGTAGCACTCGATCGCCTCCCGGGTGCGGATACTGAGCCTGTTCTTCCGGACCGGATTGTCTCCCGGACCAGCCGCGCCCGGGATGTTCTTCGATGCGACCATCTTGTCTTTCCCTGGTTGGCACCCGATGCGACCGACGTTGTCGGGGAGTGATCGCCCGGAAGGCTCGCGCTGACTCGACGATGGATCAGTCGACTGTCGCTGTGGTCGAGATGGAGGCGGCGTATCCGAGCCGGGTGGAAAGGGCTTCCGCGCCGGAGAGAATCGTCGCCAGGAGGAACGGTTCACGGTCCGGGGTGAAGCGGGGTTGCGGGACCGAGACGCTGATGGCGGCGACGACCGCGCCGGAGGCGTCACGGATTGGAGCGGCGATGCACTCCAGTCCCATCGTGGACTCCCCGTGATCGCGGGCGTAGCCCCGCTTCGCGATCTCCCGAAGGGTTGCGAACAACGCGTCACGGTCGGTGATCGTCGTCTCCGTCAGCCCGGTCAATTGCTCTCCGGGCGGATAGAGCCGCTCGAGCTGGTCGGCCGGTAACGCGGAGAGCAGCATTTTGCCGACGCCAGTCGTATGGGCTGGGAGCGTAGAGCCAATCGCCGACACCATCCGCATGTGACTGGATCCCTCTTCCTTGGCGAGATACTGGACCATCTGGCCCTGCAGGGCCGCGAGATGGACGGTCTCGTCGCAGCGCCGCGACACGTCCCTGATCACCGGCAATCCTTCCCGGACGACGTCGACACGCTGGAGATACGCCCCACCCAGCCGGGCCACGCGTGGCCCCAGTCGGTAGGTGCGTTCCTGGACGCCGTCAGCGAGATAGTCCCGATCGCGCAACGTCCGGAGCAGGTGCAGGGCACTGCTCTTGGGCCAGCCGGTCTGCCGGCAGACATCGTTGAGCGACAGATCATCCCGGGCCTCGGCAAACAGCTCGAGCAGGTCGAGACTACGCGCCGCGGATTTGACCGACGACTGGGGAGATGGCGTGCCGTTCATATATATGAACCTCGCGCTCATGTGTGAATGACGGGATGATACGGAGCGGGTATTCCGTCGTCAAGCGGGGGACGACGACTGCCGCTCCAGAGGTCAGGGCAGCGTGTCCATCATCTTGATTTGTGCGTCTGGTGACCCGATCGAAGCGGTGGGAGCAGGATTGCCGTGGTGCCGTCCGCAATCCGCCATAAGGAGCGGCGGCCTATGGGCCGGTCCTAAGGCGGGTCAAGATCTTCGACCAGTGGGGATCAACGACGAACCCGTCGGCCGTCGAGCGCCATCAGTTGCGACTCGCCTGAGTCACCGATCCATCACGTGGCAGGCGACCGGGTGATGGATCAGGAACCGGCCGGGATGACCCGGTAGGCACAGGCGTGGTGACCAGCTACCCGGTGCGACACCCGCTCAACCGTGGCGTCGGGCAGGAGCGCCCGCAGGAACGACAGCTCGGTCCCGCAGGCGTGGCCGAACCTCAGCGCGACGTTCAGGACGGCGCAATTGTGCTCCCGGATGATCCACGTTCCGTCGTCCTCGCGGACGCAGTCGGCCAGGTAGCCGTCATCGTCGAGGATCGCCGCGACCTCCCGGACACGCTCGTCGAAAGGCATCCCATCGGTCCGCAAGCGGGCATCCGCCAATCGCCGCTCGCCTCTCCGGACGAAGATGCGCTGGAGCATCTCAGGGTCTTCGTCGGCCAGGTAGCCGAGCAGCTCGTTGGTGAGGTCGGCGTAGCGCCGGGGGAACAGGGCGTCGCCGGCCTCGGACAGGCGGTAGATGTGCCGGGGTCGCCCAGGTCCGGCCGATTCCGTCCGGTGCGCCACCAGCCCGTCGCGACCGAGGGGGATCATGTGCTGCCGGACGCCGCTCGTCGTCATCCGGACCGCCGCCGCCAGAGCCTCGACGTCCATCTCTCCGTGCCGCTTGAGCGTGGACACGATCCGGCGTCGGCCCTCCGGCAGGCTCCGGATGGCCGGTGACGCGTTGGCGACCAGTTCCAGCGGGGTGGGCCGGTCTTCTTCGGGTGCAGGATGGGGACGTGCGGCCATGAACGCTCCAGCTTCAGTGCAAACGTGAAGAAACTATACCCGCTTTCTGGAAGTCGGCGATTATAAAAAGCAATCGCTTGCTCTATTCGGGCATCACCCGTATGCTGTCGGCATTGGGCCATGACGACGGTTAGGGACCGTTCGCCAGAGAAGCAGGGAAGGAGAGGCCGGTGGTCAATATGGAGCAGGCTCTCGTTGGAACGCGCCAACGTCTTGCAGTCCAAGGCGTCTATGAACTGGTGCTGGAGGTCGATGACCTCGCCGCAGCCGAGCGGTTCTACGTCGACGTCATCGGCCTCGCGGTCGTCGCCCGGTGGGAACCACCACGGCTGGCGACCTGGCTGGACATCGGTGAGGGCGGGTTCCTCGGGCTCTGGCCGGTCGAGACGGGTGGAGTGAACGCCATCCATAACGGGCGAGGTGGTCGTCATGTGCACGTCGCCCTGCGCGTGGCACACGACTCGCTCAAGGGACTGGCAGTCCGAATCGAGTCGGCCGGCTTCCCAACAGAATGGCGACATTTCAACGATGGCAATGTGGCACTCTACGTGACGGACCCGGATGGCAACGTCGTCGAGTTCACCGAGCTCGTCGTGCGGTGGGACGGCCAGCCGGAAAGCCGCGAGGTCTGAACGGCAGGGCAGTCCCCCACGGGCGGACCGCGACCCCGGGCAGAGCGTTCAGACAGGTGAGACAGGGATGCGGAGCGACGTGAACGGGCTGAGTGGACACCACGGCGGACCCATCGACAACCGGCCGCTGCGCCTGGTCGGGCTGGGCGGCAGCATCGGGCGCGGCGCCCAGAGCCGGATGGTCCTCGAGGCCAGCATGGCGATGGCGGCCGACCACGGCGCCGAGACGGTCATCGCGGACGTCCGCGACCTCGACCTGCCGGTCTACAACCCGGATCTCAAGGTCCAGGCCTACGGGCAGAAGCTGGCGTGGTTCCTCGAAGAGGTCCGCTCGGCGGACGCGATCCTGATCTGCTCGCCGACCTACCACGGCACGATGAGCGGCGCGCTCAAGAACGCGATCGACTACCTCCAGTTCCTCGGCGGCGACCGGCCGCCCTACCTGACCGGCAAGGCCGTCGGGCTGATGTCAGTCGGTGGGCTGACCGCGGTCAACACGATCACGGCGCTCGACCATGCGGTCCGCAGCCTGAACGGCAACATCGCCCCGACCACCGTCGTGATCCCGAACGGCTCGGTTGACGTCGCCGCGCGGCGGTTCATCGAGCCGGCGACCCGGGGACGGGTCGAGGCGATGATGACGCAGGTCCTGGAACTGGCCGAGGTGCTCTCGCCGCTGCGCCGGGCCCGCGTCCGGGAGGTCTAGGCCGCAATGCCCCTGCCGCTTTCTGATGCGCAACGCTCCGAGCGGAACGGTTATCTGACGACGACCGGGCGGGTTTCCGGCCAGCCGCACGAGATCGAGATCTGGTTTGCGGTCCCCAACGCCGGGCGAGCCGTCTACCTGCTTTCCGGCGGCGGCGATCGTTCCGACTGGGTGCGGAACATCGACCGCGACGGGGCGGTCACGTTCCGGATCCTCGGCGAGACGTTCCGCGGAGCGGGCCGACGGGCGACGCCCGCCGAGGACCAGTCGGTCCGGGAAGCCGTCGTCGCCAAGTACTACGGCTGGTCCGGCGGTGAGCTCCCCAACGACTGGGCGCGTACCGCGCTGCCCGTGGTCATCGAACTCACAAACTGACCAGCCCTCGAAGTGCCGATACGGCGAAGGCTGGTCCCGCTCAGGCGCGGGACCCGAGACACTGCTCGTGGGAGCGGACCGTTGTCACGAGGACCTCGTCGAGGAACTGTCCCAGCTCGACGTGGACTCGGACTGCACGGCGGGCGGCCAGCGCTTCATCGTCCGTCAGGCTGATGATGGACCGGATCACGGGCACACGGAAGTAGATAAACGCTTCGACGCTCTCGGCCACGGTCAGCCCGGCCGAGGCGCTGACACGGCCGTAGTGCTCGCCGATCTGCCGGGCTTCTCCCAGTGCGCAGGCCCGCTCGGCGGAGCCGGGCTGGGCGGAGACGAAGCGGCCGGCCAGCTCGATCAGGCGGCGGCCATGGCGCCGGAGGTCCTCGAGCATCGCCGGCGAGTAGGCCCGGTACCAGCGCCGGTCACGGGCGGACGCCATATGGTCGTCCTCGTATCCCGCCATCGAGCGCTCGGTCAGCGTCTGCCGGGACAGACGGGGCCGGGTCTGGCGGCGTGGCCCCTCGCCGATCATCGCCCGGAGTGTCTCTTCACTATAGCGTCGGTGACCGCCGGGCGTCCGGAAGACCGGCACCTTGCCCGCGTCACTCCAGCGCCGGAGCGTCGACTGGTCGACGCCAAGCAGCTTGCAGGCGGCGTTGATCGTCAGCCACCGACCGGATCCGGTCGGGGCGTCGGAGAAGACGTCGTCGATACGGGGTCGGCTGGACGGCGAATCGGTCGTGAGCGGTCCGTACCCATGAGATGGCTGCTGGGTCAGCGTGCGGGTCAACATTGTACCCTTCCAGGTTCTGCACTCCCCGTACTGCACCGTACGGTCCGGAGGCTGCGGAGCGACCCGGGATAACCCGGCGCCGACGCCAGAACGTGTGCAAAACGTCCTGTGGCGGCAGTGTAGCGCCCATGCAAGGGGGATGTCATATGTCCTGTTTCGCAGGGCGCGACCGGAACCACCCAGCGGACCATCCGCACCCGTCCCGGGGCGCACCGGCGGCGGGCTATCGTCCGCTGGTGTAGAGCAGTTCCCGGATGGTGAGGACCTGGGATCGGAGCCCGCTGTCGCTGGACTGATCCTTCTCGACCTTGGTGATGCCGTGCATGACGGTCGTGTGGTCGCGCCCGCCGAGCAGCTGGCCGATCTCGACCAGTGAGACCTCGGTCTCCTTGCGGATCAGGAACATCGCTACCTGCCGCGGCACGACGATGTCCCGCGTTCGGGTCTTGCCCTTGATCGCGTCGACCGAGACGCCGTAGTGCCCGGCGACCGTCTCGAGAATGCTGCCGGGACTGAGCCGGGTCCGGCGGGAGGTCATCGTGACGTCGGTCAGCGACTCCATCGCCAGGTCCAGCGAGAGGGGCTGGTTGGTCAGCTCGGCCAGCGCCAGGATCTTGTTGAGCGCGCCTTCCAGCTCGCGGGTATTGCTCTGGTCCTTGCCGGCGATGTACTCGGCGACGTCATTAGGGAGCCGGAGGCCCAGCTCCTCGCTCTTGGTCCGGAGGATCGCCATCCGCATCTCGTAGTCTGGTGCCTGGACGTCGGCCATCAGCCCGCCCTCGAAGCGCGAACGGAGCCGCTCCTCCAGTCCCTGGATGGACTTGGGCGGCTTGTCCGAGGTGATGATGACCTGCTTGCCACCCTCCCGCAGGGCGTTGAAGGTGTGGAAGAACTCCTCCATCGTGGCTTCCTTGCCCGCGATGAACTGGATGTCGTCGATCATCAGGATGTCGACGCGGCGGTAGCTGGCCCGAAAGCCTTCCATGTCGCCGGAGCGGTTACGCACGTTGTTGATCAGATCGTTGGTGAACTTCTCGGACGAGACGTAGCGGATAACGAGGTCCGGGTTGGCCTCGAGGGCCTTGTGGCCGATGGACTGGATCAGGTGGGTCTTGCCCAGGCCGACGCCACCGTAGACGTAGAACGGGTTGTAGCCGTCGCGGGCTCCGGGCCGGTCGGCGACGGACAGCGAGGCGGCGTGGGCGAACCGGTTGGAGCCACCGACGACGTAGGTGTCGTAGGTATAGCGGGGGTTCAGCCCGTGGGTCGGCGCGGCCGAGAGAACCGCCTGGGTCCGCTGCGGGCGACGGTCCGCTACCTGGGGCAGATCGGCTTCCGTCGGGAGGGGTCGGTCTGGCTGGCGGGACCGGGAGCTGGTCCTGCGCGGCACTGGGGCGCGGGGTTCGGCCCGGGGAGCCGCCGGACGAGGCTCGTCGCGGTCCTCCGCAGGTTCGGCGGGGGCGTCGTCCGCCCCACGGGATCGGATCCTGGCCTCGATCTCGGCGTTCATCACGACGAACTGGGCCGAGACGGGATGTCCCGCGAAGTCGGAGAGCGTCTGCTCGACCTGCTTGCCGAACCGCTTCTCGAGGGTATTGCGGTTGACCGGGCTGCTGGCGGCGATCGTCGCGACGTTGCCGTCCAGAGAGACGATCTCGGCCGTCGAGAGGTAATACCGATAGTGACTGGCGGGCAGGATCCGCCGCAGCTCGCTCAGGACGGCTTGCCAGAGTTGCGGCGCCTGCATGGATAGAATCGCTCCGGGTGGGTGTACGGACACTCTTTGGTCCGCATCGTATCACTTGTCCCCAATGTGGACAACTCCCGGAACCGTGATGATGACTCATGTTTCCGGCTTATCCAACCGTGCTCACGGCTGGATCGATCGGGGATGCATCGACGGCGCCGCCGGGGATGGCAGCCGCGACCCTGGTCGATGCTCGACCGCCGCGTAGCACGGAACAGCCGGTCGACAGTGGCACGGAGGATGAGCCATATCGGCGGCTATGGGAGGGGCGCCGGAGCGAGGTTATAGCTGCCTACGGCGCCCGGCTCAGCAGGCGCGACACCAGCAGGATCACGACCGAGGTGGCCAGGAGCATGATCGCCAGGAGCAGCGCGGCCGGCAGGTCGCCCGAACCGTACTCACCGTAGATTGCCAGCGGCATGGTCTGGGTCGTCCCGGCGAGGTTGCCGGCGAACATGATGGTCGCGCCGAACTCGCCCAGTGCCCGGGCCCAGGCCAGGACCGCCCCGGCGGCCAGGCCGGGCCGGGCCAGTGGCAGGGTGATCGTCCGGAACACGGTGGCCGGGCGGGCTCCGAGGTCGGCGGCGGCGGCCTCGAGGTCCGGCTCGATCCGCTCGAACCCGCCCCGGGCCGCCCGGATGTAGAACGGTGCCGCGACGAAGACCTGTGCGAAGACGACGGCGACGGCGGTGAAGGGGATCGTGATCCCGAGGTCGGCCAGCGGACCGCCGAGCACGCCGCGTCGCCCGAACGCCATCAGCAGCGCGATCCCGGCGACGGCCGGCGGCAGGACGATCGGCAGGTCGATCAGGGTGTCGATCAACCAGCGACCGGGAAAATGGCGTCGGGCCAGCAGGTAAGCCAGAGGGGTGCCCAGCCCGAGGATCATGACCATCGCCGCGGCCGTGGTGAGGATGCTGAGCGTCAGGGCCTGCCGGAAGGTGTCGACCGTGCCGGCATCGATCTCGGTGCCCGTCTGCCAGGTCCGCCAGATCATCGCCCCGAGTGGGACCGTGATGAACAGGACGATGATCGCGGCCAGCGGCCACAGGGCGGCGTCAAAGGGCAAAAGGCCGCGTCGCCGTCGCGGGCGACCAGGCGTCGCCGGTCCGGAGCCTCCATTGGCGGGCGGGTCGACGGTCATGCCCGGGCGGCTCCCTGCGGGTGGGTCGTCAGTCGTTGACCGGGGTGGCAGCCGATGACGGGGGATGGTGGGCCGATCGCGCCTCGCGGCGCCTAGTCCTCGCCGAGGAACTGGCGGCGGAATTCGGCCGTGTCGTAGTAACCGGTGATCGCGATGATGCGGTCGTTGAGTGATTCGACGAGCGCGATCTGGTCCGAGGTCGCGATCACGGCGCCGGACTCATCGAACTCGCGAATGACGAACACGATCGCGGCGGCGTCGGCCTCACCGATCGTACCGATGATCTCCCAGTGCCCGTTGGGGTAGGACGAGACGACGGAGCCGAAGTAATCGACGATCTCGTCCGCAGGACCGATCGGCTCGCGGTGGGGCAGGGCCCGGAAGGTGGCGTCGTCGGCGAGGGTCGCCCGGAGGCGATGCGGATCGCGGAGGTCGAGCGCCTCAAAGAATTCCCGTCCCAGGTCAGCTGCGGTCACGCGGTCTTGGTCCTCTCTCGGTGATCACCGCGCGACGCGGCGGACGCGGCGCCGGACATGGGACGGATGACGATCAGCTCAGCGCCTCACGGATGCGCGCGGCGTGGTCGGCGTCGCTCTCGACGAGGCGCGATCCGACCCAGAGCAGGTTGATCTCGCCGGCCGTCTCATGTTCGGCCGTTCTTGCCCAGGCAGTCTCGTCCAGCTGGGACAGATGATCGACCGTCACGGCGCGGAGCGCGAGGAATTCCTTCAGGACCCGGCCGGGATCCTGGCCGCGGTAGTCCCGCTCGATCGCCCAGAGCTCGTCGTCGTGGGCCGAGAGCGTCGGATGATTCTCACTGAGGATGGCGTCGATCCGTTCGAGGAAGATCTGTTCCCAGTCCCGCAGGTGAGGCAGTAACTCGACGACCCCTGGTCCGCCGTCGCTGGCCGGCGCCATCAGGGCGTCCCGCGACTGGTCGGCCAGGAGCCGGGACAGCTCGTCCGGGAAGGCACTCAGCGCCGTAACGATGCTGTCAGGGGATGGGGAGTCGTCCGGCACCGGTTCTCCTCGCAATACGTCCTCGCACCCGTGCCACCTCGTCCCCGCAGCCCGTGAGACTGGGGGACGGCAGGGTGCTCGACCGTGGTGACTGACCCCGTTCTGTCGTTCAGGGCGTTCCGGGATCGTCGCATTGTAGGGCTTTTGGCACGATCCGGACGAACGGCGCCTGTGCATGTCTGTCCTCCGTGCCGTTCCGGTCCTGCGTGGAGTGGCCGTGCACGGTGGGGCATGTACGAGGTCCTGCGATGCGCTGATGGACGAGGGAACCCGGACGATCACGGTAGAATCTCGGCGCCGGGCCGGAACGGTCACGTCACGCAAGGCGGGGCTGTCCTGGGCCTGTCGTTTCGATACCGATCCTACCTGAACCCTCGCGCACTGCCCCCGAGAGGAAACGTCCATGCGATCCAGCCGCCCGACGACCCGTGTGCCTGGGCGACGACCTGCCGCCATGGCTCTGCTCGTCGCTCTGCTCTGCGGGCTGTTTCCCGCCCTCTCCCTGTCGGCCAGTGTCGATGCCGTGGCGGCACGCGGGGTGGACACGATCGCCGTCGAGGACGGGCAGGGCGATCGCGACGAGGCGTTGTGGGCGGGCATCTCCGCAGACGTCCGCGACGAGATCTACGACGCCACGGCCGGCTCGCTGTCCCGCTACCGGATCGCGGTCGAGATCACCCCGCCTACCTCCGAGGACGAGTTGACATCCATCGAGGGCACCGTCGACCTGCTGTTCGTCAATCCGCTGGAGGACCCGCTGGACGAGGTGGTCTTCCGGCTCTATTCCAACGACGTCCGCTACGGCGCAGGGACGATGGAGGTCGACGACGTCGAGGTCGATGGTGAGGCCGCCGGTGTGGACCTGTCGGAGGAGGACACAGTGGCGACGGTCGCGTTGCCCGACGAGCTGGAGCCGGGCGACGCGGTGACGATCACCTATGCCTTCGCGGGCGTGGTCGACAACGAGCCGGCCGGCTCCTACGGGATGTACACCTTCAGTCCCGACTCCGGCACCCTTGCCCTGGCCCACTGGTACCCCATGCTGGCCGGACTGACTCCCGACGGCGGCTGGAACACCGAGCCCGTCAGTGTCAACAGCGACCCGGTCTACACGACCAGCGCCCTCTACGACGTCTCGCTGTCCATGCCGGGGAGCTGGCAGGTGGCGGCCAGTGGCGTCGAGGTGGCGAGCGACGAGGACGGCGACCTGACGACCCGGCAGTACGTCACCGGCCCGTCGCGGGACTTCACGATCGTCGCCGACGAGACGTTCGAGCAGATCGAGCAGGAGATCGGCGGTACGGTCGTGGTGTCTTGGTTCGAGCCGGAGGACGAGGACGGGGGCCAGGAGGTCCTCGACGCCGGCGTCGCCACACTGGAGCACTTCGAGCCACTGCTCGGTGATTACCCCTACGGCGAGATGGACCTCGTCCAGGTCTCGGTCGGCAACGGCGCGGCGGGGATCGAGTTCCCCCAACTGATGTTCATCGGCGGCGCCTACTACGATGATCCGCCGACGGAGGGCAACCGGGTCTCGTTCCTAGAGAGCCTCGTCGTCCATGAGGTGCTCCACCAGTGGTTCTACGGGATCGTCGGCAACAATCACTACGACCACGCCTGGCAGGACGAGTCGCTGGCCAACTTCCTGATGGCCTACTTCTATGAGCTGGAGTACGGCCCGGAGACCTACGAGGCTGCCTATCTCGGTGACATCGAAATCCCGTTCATGCGGTACCTGTTCGGGGTCAACGATGTGGTCGTCGACACGCCGTCGGACGATTTCGAAACCGCCAACGACTACGTGATCGCGGCCTATTACAAGGGCGCCATCGGGATGCGGGTCATCCTGGACGAGATCGGGGAGGAGGCGTTCTTCGAAGGGCTGAGCGCCTATGTCGGGAACCACCGGTTCGCGGTCGCGACGCCGGACGACCTGTTCGCCGCCTGGGAGGATGCCTCGGGCGAGGACCTGTCCCCGATCCGGGACCACTGGTTCGAGTCGGCCGATGCCGCCGACGACTACACCGAAGCGGATCTCGAGGCCGCCGAGCAGCGGCTGCAAGAGCTGCGACAGGCATAGGTGGTCAATCTCGGACGCGGCGGCGGGCGAAAGCGATCGGAACGGGACGCGGTCGGGCGGTCCGGGCGGCGCCTCGGGCTGTCCGGTCTGACGTGGTACGCGATCGGCACGGTCCTGGTGACCCGGCTGGCGCTGCTGCTGGTCGCGATGATGGTGGTGCGGGCGCTGCCCCGGGTCGCCCCGTACCCGGAGCAGCTCTACGACCGCTTTCTCGCGGGCTACCCCCTGCTCGATGGCTGGGCGCGGTGGGACGTGTCCCACTACGTCGCGGTAGCGCGGCTCGGCTATGGCGACCCGGAAAGTCCCAGCCACGATGGTGGGGTCGGGTTCTTTCCGCTCTACCCGATGCTGATGCGGGCGGCGGTCCAGCTGGTTGGGGCAGAGCCGACCGGGCCGAACCTGGCACTGGCCGCGCTGGCAATCAGCTTCTTCTGCTTTCTCGTGGCCGTGCCGCTGTTCGCCGGTCTGGTCGCCGATCAACTGGGCGAGCGGATCGCGCGGACCGCGACGCTGCTGCTCTGCGTATCGCCGTTCGCCTTCTTCTTCACCGCCGCCTATTCGGAATCACTCTTCCTGCTGCTGGCCATTGCGTCGCTCCGATTGAGCCTGGCGGGTAGATGGCGTCTGGCGGCAGCCGTTGCCGGTCTGGCGACCGTATCCCGCCTCGTCGCACTAGCGCTGGCTCCGGCCCTCGTCTATCTCGCCTGGCGGCGCGGTGAACCCCTCCGGGAATTGATCATCACCGCGGCCATCTCGGTCTGGGGTGTGGTGGCGTACTTCGGCTACCTCTGGGCGACGACGGGCAACCCGCTGGCCTACTTCGCGGCCCAGTCCAACTGGGGCGACTGGCGCGATTACGTCTGGTACTACGCCGAGTTCCTCGCCCGCGACCCGGTCGGCTACGTGTCAGGCGACCCGCGCCGGCTGGTTATCCTGCTGAATCTCCTGCTGGGACTGGGTGCGCTGGCGCTGCTGCCGCTGGTCTGGCGCTGGCTGGACGGCGCGACGGCGATGCTCACGACGCTGCTGGTCGTGGTCCAGTTCGCGAATACGTGGGTGTCGCTTGGGCGCTACCTGCTGCCGGCGGTCGGCTGTGCGATCGTGCTCGCCGCCCTGCTGGAGGGTGCCCGTCCCCGCGACCGCCCCGATGTCCTGCTCGCTTCGGCCCGGCTGCCCCGGACGTCGACTCCGCTCCGTGACCTGACGCTGGTCGCCTCGGCGGTCCTGATGGCGGCGCTGATGGGGCTGTTCGCCGCCGGGTTCTGGGTGGTGTGACGGGAGTGGGTGGCGCGGTCGCCGTCCATTCACAGGGGCGATCCCTGGTTGTCGCCCGTCCGCCGCCGCACGGTGATGGCAATGAAGGTTCACGGAGGTTGAGGAGGGAGGGATCGGTAACGAGGGAAGCCTGCGGGGAATCTGCGTCCGGACCCGCCCGCAACTCATTCCTCATCAATCCGAACAGCTCAGCGAATCTCCATGACGTCTTCGTCCGGTCAGGTCGAAATCGCTACACCGGATTTCCGGCCGCGTGCTGCCAGTCCCCGAGGTACTCCATCGTCCGCGCAGTTCCCAGCGCGACCTGATCGCCGTGGAGACGGGCGACGACGTGGAGCGCCAAGTCGATCCCGGCCGAGATGCCGGCCGACGTGATGATCCGGCCCGTATCGACGACACGCTGGTCGTCCCGGACCATGGTGTCCGTCGCCAGCTCGCGGAGGTGGTCGATGCTGGCCCAGTGCGTCGTCGCCGGAAGTCCCTCCAGGAGGGCACTGTTCGCCAGCAGGAAGGCGCCGGTGCAGACACTCGTCATCAGTTCGGCCTCACCGTTCCGGGCGGCGACCCAGTCGAGCAGCCGGCGGTTGGTCATCTCCCGCCGGGTGCCCATCCCGCCCGGCACAACGACGATGTCGAGCGGAGGGTGATCGTCGATGGTCGCGTCCGGGACGACCTTCAGACCGCCCGTGCAGACCACCACGTCGCTGGTTTCGGCGATGGTCAGGACATCGAAGAGCTTCGCCGGTTGGCCGTCAGCGTCGTGACGCCGCGTGACTGAGAACACCTCGAACGGCCCACAGAAGTCCAGGACTTCCACGCCTTCGAAGATCAGGATCCCGACCGTGCGTCGCTCCGGGGAGGTAGTCATTGACGGTGGCTCCTGGTGTGGCGGATAGGGGCGGATGAGTCCGTAATGAGCCGATGCGGTGCGGTCAAGGGGAAGCATTGTGGCATAGTGCTCCACGTCATCCCGGCGCGACGGCGCCTTGTGGGAACTGCGATGGAGGACGACGTGACCGGCGGAAACGACGAGCGGGACCAGCGAGCGGAAACCGGATCCAGCGACGCGGTGGCGGCTGCGGACGCACCGCCGAGCGGTTCGACCGCGACGCCGTCCGCCCCGCCCCCGGAGACGACGACCGCTGTGGAGCCCGGACCGGTCACGATCGGTGGATCGCAGGTCACGGGGCTGCACGCGACGAGCGCGACGATCTCGCAGTCGCGGGTCGAGTCGCTCACGAGCCAGCGAACGGACCTCAACCAGTCGAGCGCTCAGCGGGTCGAGACAAAGCTCGCCCAGCTGGAGAACTCGACCGCCGTCCGGATCGAGACGGACCGGCTGGTCGCGGAGAACTCGCGGGTGCTTGGAGTGATCGCCCAGCAGGCCCGGTTCGTACGCAGCCGGGTCGGGTTCGTGATCTCCCCGCAGGTTGAACTCGGGTCGAACAGCCGGATCCTCGTTCATCTCGGCCCGCTGAACTCGCAGGCCGCGCCGGCCGTCTCGACCAGGACTGCGGCGGCTTTCGGGGCAGGCGTCGGCGTGGCGCTGGCTATCGGGCTGAGCGTCCTCGGGCGACGCGGATAGGCGGTCCCCGGCGGGACATCCCGGAGGGGACAGTGCGCAGGATCGGGGATACGGCCCGATCCGTGCGAAGATGATCTCGAGACGAGGCACTCGCACGACGATCAAACGGAGAAGAGCACCATGGCGGCCGGGCGGTTCATCAAGTTTGCCAGCGGCGGACTGTTCGGGGCGGGCGTCGGCACCGCTCTCGCGATCCTGTTCGCCCCACGGAGCGGAGAGACGCTCCGTGCCCAGGTCCATGAGCGGATCCAGCTTGCGAAGCTTGCCGGGATCGAAGCGCAGGCCGAGACCGAGGCTGCGGTCATCGCCCGCTACCGGGCGAAGATGGGCGACCAGAACGCGCTCGCCGATTACGAGCGCGAACTGACGGAGCGCCGCGCGGAGCAGGTCCGCGAGATTGGCCGCGAGGGAGAGGCACGCCGCGCGGCTGCCGTCCTCGTGCCGGATGCCCCGACCGTTGGCTGACGCTCGCGACCGCGCTCCGGTCGTCGGGATCGTCGGCGCCGGGCAGCTTGCCCGAATGATGATCGAGGCGGCCATCCCGCTGGGGATCGGGGTCACACTGCTGGCCGAGCGCCCGGATGACGGCGCCGCGCTCGTCTGCCCCTCGGTCCTGCCGGGGCGCCCGGACGACCGCGAAGCGATGCGCCGGCTGGCTGATGCCGTCGACGTGATCACCTTCGATCACGAGCTGGTCGATGTCGGCATCCTCGCCGACCTGGAGCAGGACGGCGTCCTGGTCCGTCCCGGTTCGTCGGTCATGGCGCTGGTCCAGGACAAGCTCGCCCAGCGGCAGACGCTCGGCGATCTCGGCTGCCCGGTGCCGGAATGGCTGGCGGTCGGCACGGCCGATGACATCGTCTCGTTCGGTGACCGCTACGGCTGGCCGACGATCGTCAAGGCCGTTCGGGGCGGCTACGACGGGCGCGGCGTCTGGACCGTCCGGGATGCCGACTCCGCTCGCCAACTCGTCCGGGAGCTTGGGCCGGGCGCGCACCTGCTGGTCGAGCGGCGGGTGAATCTGGTCCGGGAAGTCGCGGTCCAGGTCGCGCGGCGGCCAGGCGGCGAAACAGCCGTCTACCCGGTGATCGAGACGGTTCAGGTCGAAGGAATCTGCCGGGAGCTCCGTCTCCCCGCGTCGATCTCCGATGCGATCGCCGCCGAGGCCGAGTCACTCGCCCACCGGATCGCGACGGCGATCGGGCTCGTTGGTCTGCTGGCCGTGGAGCTGTTCGTCGAGCGCACCGCGGACGGGACCGAGCGGCTGATCGTGAACGAGCTGGCGGCCCGGCCCCACAACTCCGCCCACTGGACGATCGAGGGAAGTGTTACCAGCCAGTTCGCCCAGCACCTCCGCGCGGTCGTGGACTGGCCACTAGGTGAAACCACGGCCGTCAGCCCGGCGGTGGCCTCGGTCAACGTGCTGGGCGCGGCCGACTGGTCCGGCGACCCTGTCAGCCGCGTGCCGGTCGCCGTCGAAGATGGTGCCGTCCGCGTCCACCTGTACGGCAAGACGAGCCGTCCGGGTCGGAAGATTGGCCATGTCACCCTGACGGGCGAGGACCTGACCGACCTCTCGGACCGGGCCTACCGGGCGGCGGCGATCCTGAGTGGTGAGGGACTGGGAGTCAGCGGTGACTGACACACGGCAGCCGCTGGTCGGCGTGACGATGGGCAGCGATTCCGACCTCGGGACGATGCAGGCCGCGATCGACGCGCTGGCGGAGTTCGATGTCCCATGCGAGGTGCGCATCCTGTCAGCCCACCGCACGCCGGACGAGATGCTGCACTACGCCCGCACGGCGGCCGGTCGCGGGGTACGGGTGATCATCGCCGGGGCAGGCGGAGCTGCTCACCTGCCGGGGATGCTGGCCTCGGCGACGCCGTTGCCGGTGATCGGGGTACCGGTCGATACCCGGGCGATGACGCTCAACGGGATCGACGCGCTGCTCTCGATCGCCCAGATGCCGGCGGGCATCCCGGTCGCGACGATGGCGATCGGCGGCGGGCGCAACGCCGGGCTGCTCGCCGTCCGGATCCTCGGTGCGGCCGACGCGGAGATCCGGGAGCGGATGGAAGCGTTCCAGGCCGCGCTGGCCGACAAGGTCCGGCAGAAGGACCGCGAGGTCGGCGGCCCACGCTGACCTGTCTCCCGTCCCGCGATGAGCACCCCGACGAAGGGTCGTGCAGCCGGAAACGATGACGGGTATCCTGACCGTTCGTTCTCACACGGACCGTGCGCGGGTTCGGTCAGGGGGTCCCCATGTCCGGGGATCAGGTGGTCCAGCGCACTGGTATTCCCGGAGGCAGACCGTGTCGGAACAGCAGACCCGCAGGGCGACACCCCGAACCACGGACGATGATGCCGGCGTCGCCGGGTTGCTCTCGCCGCGCGATGCGGCGCGCCTGGCCGGCGTGTCCTACTCCACGGTCCTGCGGGCGGTCCGTTCCGGCCGGTTGCCGGCGACACGGGTTGGGCGGGTGACATTGATCGCGCCCGATGACGTCCGGCAGTGGTCGCCCGGCCGGGCAGGGAATCCAGCGGCGGCCGAGGCGGCACCAGTTGCGCCGCCCACTGCCGACGATACGCTGGCCGAGCTGGCGACCGTCCTGCGGATGCCTGTGTCCGAAGCCCTGATGACGACACTCGTCGAGCGACTGTCTGCGGCCTTTCCGGGAGTCCCGGTCACGCTGCGGGTGCTCGATGCGGCCGGTGAGCGACTGATCCCGGTCGCGTGGATGGGGCGGCCAGTCGCGCCGACGCTCGTGCTACGGCAGATGGGCATCGACCTGGTCGGAGTCGGGTCACGGTTGCAGCCGCTCGCCGTGCCCGGCTCGGCGCCGGCGGACCCGTCGTGTCAGTCCGGCTTCATCCTTGGCGCGACCGTCCGCGACGAGGGCCGGATCGTCGGGCTGATCACCATTGGGATCGCCGTCGCGACGATCTCCGCGCCGCCCGCCGGGTCCACGGCCGACCTCCTCGCCGGAGCGGCGTCGTTCGCCCTGCTTGCCTGGTGGCGACAGGAACGGGATCGCGAGCATGTCACCCGGCTTGAGCGGCTTGCCGACCTGGGGCCGGAGGTCGCCATCGTCGCCGATAGCGGCCGGCTGGTCGTCGCCAATGCGGCCTTCCGGGACCGGTTCGGTCTTGGAGCGGAGGCCGTCCGGGCCGGAACCGATCTCGTGGCGCTGGTCGCCCAGTACGAAGCGGCCGACGACTGGGACGGCTCCAAGCGGTCGGTCGCCCGGCGGCTGCGGATGGCCCTCGCCGAGCGGATCGCGGTAACCCTGCCATGGACTGCCGCCGGACCGGCCGGAGCCGGGCCGTCCATCCGGCTGGAAGTCATCCCGGGCGACGACGACGATCCGACTTCGGTCGTCCGGGTCCACGCAGGCAGTCCTGTCCGTCCCTCAGGACCGATGCAGGCCTAGACCGGCCGGGAGCCGTTTGGCTAGCGGACAGGTTCGTCGGTCCCGGTCTCACTCGACCGTTCAGGGGTGCGGGGCGCGACCGGCGCTCTGGTCAGCCACCGCTGCTGGTACGGCGCTAGGTGGATGACATCGCCGCCTGGTTGATCACCTGAGGCGTCCAGCAGATCGATTAGCGGTCCGTCGCCGAGCCGGTCGCGGACCAGGCCGGAAGGGATCGCGGCCGGCCGCTCACTGAGGGAGGCGAGGACGACGATCGCGTCCGGGCCTGTTCCCCGGGTGAAGGCGAAGACGGTCTCGTCCTCGGGCCAGAGGACCGCCGTCGCCGGGTCGGCAAACCCGGGGTGCTGCCGCATCAGGGTCAGACGGGCGATCCCCTCCAGCACCAGTCCCTCGATCGTCCCGGGGTTAGAGGTCGCGATCGCGGCCCGCTGCCAGTCCATCACCGGCCGGTTGGCCCAGCGGCTGTCCATCGCCCGGCTGGGGTCGTCACGGTAGCCGTGGTCGTTGGGCATGGCGATCTCGTCGCCAAGGTAGATGAGCGGCATGCCTGGCAGGGCGAAGGCGAGACCGTAGAGCGCAAGGATCCGGCCGACTGCCAGCTGGACCTCCGCCGGCCCCTCCTCGGTCAGCGCCTTCTCCAGCCCGGCCAGGGCCGCGGTCGTGCCCGTCACACGGGCATCCCCAGTTCGGGGATTCTCCTGGAACGGCAACCCGCGGGCGAACGAGCCAGGGAAGCGGCCGGTGTAGAAGCGGTTCAGGAACTGACGATGGTCGAACCCATTGATCCCAACGATGCCCGCGTCACCGTCGTCGAACGTCCAGCCGATATCGTCATGGCTCCGGACGTAATTCAGCCAGGCCGTCCCGGCCGGGAGCGCCAGGCGGTGCGAGAGTGATTGCCGCAGGAGGCGGGTTTGCCGCGTCGCCAGCGCCTCCCAGCCCAGCGCCATCTGGAGCGGGTTGTAACTTAGGGCCGCCTCATCCGGGTGAATGTAGGACACGACCTCGTCTGGGTGGACGATCGCCTCGGACAGGAACGCCAGCGACGGAGCGGCGATCCGGGCCAGGGCGTTGTACGCCCGGACCAGGTCATGGACCTGGGGCAGGCTCTCGGAGACAGTCCCGGGCCGCTTCCAGGCGAACGCGACCGCGTCCAGCCGCAGAACATCGGCGCCGAGGTTGGCGAGCGCCAGCATCTCACCCGCCATGCGGGTGAATGTGCCGGGAGTGGTGTAGTCGAGGTCCCACTGGAAGTCGTTGAAGGTCGTCCAGACCCATCGGTTCAGCCCGGCGTCGTAGCTGAACGATCCTGGCCGGTTCTCCGGGAAGATCTCACGCAGCACCGTGTCGTACTGATCCGGAATCGTCCGGTCCGGGAACATCAGGTAGGGGTTGCGGTCCTCGTCATCGATCGCGGACGGGTCAGCCCGGAGCGCTTCTGCCCACGGATGGTCGGACGCCGTGTGGTTGAACACGAAGTCCAGCGCCAGGGCGATCCCTGCCTCGTGGAGCCTGTCGGCCAGCTCGCGCAGGTCGTCCACGGTCCCGAGGTCGGGCCGGACGCGGCGGTAGTCGGAGACGGCGTATCCCCCGTCGCTGTTGCCCGGCGGGACGGCAAAGAGGGGCATCAGGTGGAGTAGGCCGATGCCGCGGTCCTCGATGTAGGGGATGGCGTCGATCAGCCCCCGGATGTCGCCGGTCGGCGAGAAGCGGTCGACGTAGCAGACCCCCGCGACAAGGCGGTGGTCGGTGAACCAGGCGCCGCCCTCACGGACATCGTCCCGGGCGCGCAGGGCTGGAGACCGGGCTAGCCACGCATCCAGCGCGACGAGCAACAGTCGTTCGAGATGCCAGGAGAGATCGTCACGTCCGCCATACAGCGCGGCGAGGTGCCGGTAGAGGGTCGGGAAGTAGGGGTCCAGGCGACGTGCGAAAGCCGGCCATGCGGCGACGGCCTCGGTGCCGACCGCCTTGACCTGTGTCTCCAGCTTCGGCCTGAGCCGACGAAGGGCGACCGCCGCCCGTCGATCGGCCGTCTCGGGGATACCGCGTGGATTCGGCGGGAAGCTTCTGACCGGCTCCGACTCGACCATATCGGAATGCTCCTCACGACATGGTGGATCGTACCCGGCAGCGTCGCCGGCTCGGCGAGGGGCCGTCATGATGCGGTTGAGCGAGGCAAGGGGTCACCCCGCCGCGGCTCAGTCGGTCGGGAGCTGCCACTCGCGCTGGGAGGACTCGCGCCAGGCGCCGATCCGGCGGAACTTGGCGTAGCGGTCCGCAAGCAGGCGCTCGCCGGTGTCGGCATCGCCAGGAGGGTACTGATCGTCCAGCTCGTCGAGGGCTGCCTCGATCGCCCGGCCGACGCTCCGGATCGACTGGTCTGGTGCTTCGTGCGCCGGGGTCGGCTCGGCGACGACCGTGTCGATGATGCCGAACCGGTGCAGTTCCGGCGCCGTGATCCGCATCGTCTCGGCGGCTTCCGGAGCCTTGCTGGAATCCTTCCAGAGGATCGAGGCGCAGGCCTCCGGCGGAGCGACGGCGTAGATCGCGTTCTCCAGCATCAGGATGCGGTCAGCGACACCAATCGCGAGCGCGCCGCCGGAGCCGCCCTGGCCGATCACGCAGGCGACGATGGGGACTGGGGCACTGGCCATCGCCAGGAGGCTCTCGGCGATGGCGGTCGCCTGGCCGCGCTCCTCCGAGCCGAGACCGGGATCGGCGGCCGGGGTATCGATCAGGGACACGACCGGGATACCGAACGTTCCGGCGTGATCCAGTAACCGCCGGGCCTTGCGATAGCCTTCTGGACGGGACATGCCGAAGTTCCGGGCGATGTTCTCCTTGGTGTCGAACCCGCGCTGCTGGGCGAGGACCAAGACGGTTCGTGCCCCCAGTCGACCGATCCCGCCGATCAGGGCCCGGTCGTCGCCGAAGGTCCGGTCACCATGTAATTCGACGAAGTCGCCGATGATCCCGTCGATGTAATCCAGCGCGCGTGGCCGCTCCGGGAGCCGAGCAAGCTTGACCCGCTCCCAGGCGGAAATGGCGGAGTGTCCGCCGGCAGCGTTCGCGCTGGTGCCGTTGGTTGCCGACGTCGGCGACGACGTCATGTGGTGCGCTCCCCTGACGGCGCAGCGGCCGCCTCGGTACCGATCAGGACATCATCGCCAATCGGGCTGTCTGTCAAGGTCGCGAGCTTGTCGAGCGCCGGGACGACGATGTCATCCCCGGGGCGCGTGGTGGTCGGGTTGATACGCTTGGCCGCACGGGCATAGTGGTTGAGCAGGGTCACGATCGTGCCGCGTAGCTCCGGCCGGGGCACGATGCCGTCGACCATACCGTGATCGAGGAAGAACTCGGCCGTCTGGAACCCCTCCGGCAGCTTCTGCTTGGTGATCTGCTCGATGACCCGCGGTCCGGCGAAGCCGATCATCGCGCCGGGCTCGGCCAGGATGATGTCCGCGACCGTCGCGTACGAGGCCGTCACGCCGCCATAGCAGGGATCAGTCAGCAGCGCGACGTGGGGCAGGCCGGCGCGCCGCATCCGGCCCAGGGCCGCGACGGTCTTGGCCATCTGCATAAGCGAGAACATGCCCTCGTGCATCCGGGCGCCACCGGACGCCGAGATCGTGACCAGCGGGATCCGGAGAGCCAGACAGCGTTCCGTGGCGCGGACGAACTTCTCGCCGAAGACCGAGCCCATGCTGGCACCCATGAAGTCGAAGTCGCAGACGGCGAGACCGACTTCGTTGCCACCGAGCGAGACACGCCCGGTGATCAGGGCTTCCGGCTCGCGGGACTTCTTCGATGAAGAGGCGACCTTGCGGGTGTACGGCCCGGAGCCATCGACGAAGTTCAAAGGGTCTTCGGGTCGCAACTCGGCGTCCCACTCGCGGAAGGTGCCGTCGTCGGCGAGCAGGAAGATACGCTCCCGGGCCCGGAGCCGGAAGTGATGCGAGCACTTCGGACAGACGCGGGCATTCTGGCGGAGTTCCCGGGAGTAGAGCAGATCGCCGCACGACGGACACTTCACCCACATGTCGTCGGGGACCTGCTGGTCCGCCGAGACCGCGGCGTCTTCCGTCCGGGGCTGGAACTTGTTTTGCCGGTTGAA
Organism: Thermomicrobiales bacterium; assembly: GCA_035944555.1. Classification (GTDB taxonomy): domain Bacteria; phylum Chloroflexota; class Chloroflexia; order Thermomicrobiales; family UBA6265; genus CADCWK01. Next base: position 262,981 of record DASZAY010000008.1, on the reverse strand, counting down.
GAAGCTACGCATCCTGCTTGTGTCCCCTTCACCGACCCGGTGCCACCCTGGTCGAGACACCTTGGTGCTCGTCGTCAGGACAGGACTGCCCCGGAGGCTTTCGCCTGCCGGGCCGTTCACCGGACGGGTTTCGGTGCGAGGAGGGTTTCCTCCTGGAGAGCCCGCGACCGCCGTTCCACCGTGAACCGGCCAGTTATCGGTCTGCGGTACGTGTCCAGCCCATTCACATGGACCCCGGAATGGCGCGGGTGCCGATCCGGTCCGTCGCGACCGTTGACCGAAAGACATTACAGGATAGTGTACCCCGCGACGCCGGTTCAAGCGGTCCGTCAGTCAGCCAATCCCGGGAAGGAATCGAACGAGTGGTGGCGAATCTGAAGGACGGGCGCCTGGATGGACCCCTAGAGGGCGATGTCCGCACGGAGTGATCCATGACGTTCGGGGGACAGACGGTCCGGCGCCGTAGCCCGCTATACTCGTTGCCATGCCAAGACAGGGGTCCCGCCGGGACAAGCGATTCACCCGCGAGCGGCCACCGGATCCGCAGAGTCCTGAGACGCCTTGGCGCCTCTTCCTTGCGCTGCCCCTCCCGGACCCCGTCCGCGAGCTGGCGACGACGCTGATCACCCGGCTGGCGGCTGACGAGAACATCCCGGCGCGCTGGGTCGATCCGGCGCGGGCGCATGTCACGGTCCAGTTCATCGGAGAGGTGCCGCGCGAGCGCGCGGAACTGATCCGCTTGGCGCTGCCCCAGGTTGTCCGCGCCCACCAGGTATTCCAGCTGCGGACGGCGGACCTCGGCACGTTCCCGAATATCCGGCGGCCCAGGGTCCTCTGGCTGGGCCTGCATGGCCCCGTCCACCGGCTGAATGCCATTCACCAGGACATCACGACCGCGCTGGCCGAGATGGAGGTCCCGCACGAGACCGGTCCCTTGCAGCCGCATATCACGCTGGGTCGGGTCCGGAGCGAGCCGGGGATCAAGATCAGCCGAATCCCCGACGCGGTCCGGGGACGATACGAGGAATTGATGGCTGAGGGACTGGGCAGCATGCGCGCGCCGATCCCCGTTCCCGTGGACGAAGTGGTCCTCTACCGGAGTTTGCTCAGAGCCGGCGGGCCGACCTATGAGGTCGCCGAGCGGTTTGCGCTCGCTCCGCGCCAGTCGGGTGGGACCCCGCTCCCGGATTCCGGGTCGACGGCTTCGTCTGATCTCGCGACGCGGTAGTCGCGGTCACCGCGGGGACGCAAGAAAGTTCCACCCAGCAGTTGGAAGAGGGACGGGCGATGACCAGCGAGGCGGCGGGACCCTCCCGGTTACCGGGTGGACCGGGTACGGCGAGAACGGAGCAGGAACCAACGGGTCCGTCGCTCTCGCTCGCCGACCTGGTCCTGCTCGGGCTGCTGCTCACCCTGATCGTCAGTGTGTCGACGTGGGCGATCGTGAGTAGCCGCGCTGAGGAAGCGATCTCGATCACGAGCAACGTGTTCGTGACGCTCTCGACGCTGGTTGCGTCGATCCTGACGCTCGTCGCTGCCCTGCGTGGCTGGTTACGCGGGACCGGCGTCCAGCCGTGGCTCGGTCTCACGATCGCCTGTCATGCATGGCTGGTCGGCGAGATCGGCCGCCTGGTTCTCCAGCACTACCTCGACCGGCCGATCTCCGTCCCGACCGTGATCGACGTCCCGCTGCTGTTCTTTGCCCCGGCCGCGCTCTGGGCTTTCCTGCCCATGTTCCGCCGCCCCGGGGGACGACTGGCGCGGTTCGGAATGCTCCTCGACCTCGTCATCGTCCTGCTACTGGCGTTGCTGATCGTCAGCGCGCCGGTCTCCGGTGGGGTGATCCTGGATGGCGCGGCGTTGGCCACGTCGGATCGCCTCCTCATCTCGCTCTGGTTCCTCAGTGCCGTGGTCACCCTGTTGCCAGCCTTCGCGCTCACGGTGGCCGCCCGGCGTCGGGATCGCCCATGGGCCTGGCCGCTGGCCGGCGGCTTCCTGCTGCTCGGAGTGGGGCAGGTCATCTACGCCGACGCCCAGAGGAGCGAGCCGGTTGCCCTTGGCTACCTCGTCACGTCGAGCTGGTCGGTCGGGTTCGCCCTGATCGCATCATCGGCGGTGATCGGAGCACGCCACCGATGGGTAGCCGGCGAGGCGCGGGCTTCGGGTGAGCGGCCGGTGCTCCCGGCGTTCGGCTCCATGCCAGTCGTCCGTGCGGGCACGTCGTTCGCCATGGCCGCCTCCCTCGGGGTCGTCCTGATCGTCGCGACGCTGCAGGGTTCGCTGACCGGCATCGCGGTTGTTGTCGGCACAGTCGCAGTCATCTCAATCCTGGCCAGGCTCATCGTCTCCGCCGCCCACACCGAGCTCCTGCTCCGGGAGGTGCAGATCAGCGATGCCGGGCGTCTTCTGGCTGGGGATCTTCTCCAGCACTCGGCCTCGGTCGGCGATGACACCAGCGACCCGATCGGTCGTCTGGAAGCCGGGATTACCCGAGTCCTGGGTGCCCGTGCCGTGCGCCTTGTGGGACCCCCGTCCAACGACGCAGGGGGCGTCGCTCCGCCGGTGATGGACCGGGACGGCGCTTCCCCTGATCTCCAGGCAGACCTCCCGCTCGAAGGTGGGCAGACGGGGATTGCCCGGATCTGGCTGGAGCCCGATCTGACCGGCCACGGCGCGGATACGGCATCGCTCGTCGAGTCGATCTCGCCGCAGATTGCGGCGGCGTGGGGACAGGCCCGCCGGGAAGGCGCCCTTGCTCAGCGGCTGGCTCAATCGGAGCGTCTCCTGGATTGGCAGTCCGGTGTCGCATCAGGCGCCACGCCGACGCCGGGTGAGCTCGTCGAAGGGCTGCGTGGCGTGCTGGCCGCGCAATGGCTTTGCATCGAAGCCTGGGACGCCGAGGCGGAGGCGCTCCGAATGGTTGCCGCCAGTCCCTCGGATCTGCCGGTTCCCGCCCTGAGTGATCACGACCGGGCGGCCGTCGTCCAGGACGGGAGCGCGATCATCCGCCGGACTGATTCCGGGGCCAAAGCAGCGGGGGATCAGGCTCACCTTGGGCCAGCCGTCCTGCTGGCCGTCAGGCTCAGGCTCCCGTCAGGCAGGATCCTGATACTCACGGCTGGCTGGGACGCTGTCGCCGATGGCGAAACAGCTCTCGCGGTGATCGATCCCGCTGCACTGGCCGGGGTCGCCTCGGCCGGGCTGGTATTGGCGGGAAGTGACCACAGCCCGGCGTCACGCCCCATGTCCGGTGGAGCAGGCATGCTCGCCGGCATCCTCGGGGATGACGGAGATGAGCGAGCCATGCTGACGCGCATCGCCGACCATGTCGTCCGATCCACGCCAGCCAACCAGGCCGCGATCCTGATCTGGTCGCCCATCGGGGACGAGTACGAGGTCGCCGCGACCGGGAGCCGGGCCGGCCACTCCGGCCTGTTCATCTCCGGGGAGCGGTCCGCGTTCTCGACGATCCCGACGATCCGGAACGCGCTGGCTGGAACCGGACCCACGGATGTGACGACCACCGATACCGGGTTGTCGCCCGCCGAGCGCCGGCTGGCGGACGGTGCGCGGGTTGCCCGGCTGACCAGTTGTCCCCTGATCGCCGGGGGCCGTCGACTTGGCGTGATGGTCGTCGGCGGGGCATCTCCCGAACCCTGGCCCGCGCCGATCCGCGAGGCCTTCGAGGATGTGGCAACGCTCGCGGCGGTCGTCGTCGAGCGGGGGCGCCTGATCGACCAGTCGCGGGAGGCCGGTACCCGGGACGACCTGACCGGAGTGCTCAATCAGCGCTCATTCCAGGCGCACGTCACAGCGATCTGGCCTGACCAGCGCGGCGCCGGGGGGCTGAGCGAGGAGCTGGGATTCGTCTACATCCAGCTCACCGGTATTGGCGGTCGCGAGCAAAGTGATGGGCCTCTCGCGGGGGAGCGCCTTTGCCTTTCGCTCGTCCAGGTCCTGCGCGAAGTCGGCGGGACTGACGCGGTGATCGGGCAGGTCGGGCTGACGGGGTTCGGCATGATCCTTCCCGAACGGTCGGATTTCAGGGACCTCGACCGCCAGATCGCCGATGGGTTCTCCGTGTCGACGAGGAGCGAGTCCGGGGCGGCAGAGGCTGGCCTGGTGGTCCGCTCGACGCCGGTTGCGGAGACGCCCGTCACGCTGGCCATGCTGATCGAGCGCGCGACCGGGACGGGCGGCCCGGTCCCGTCTGCTCGCAATGGCGGGGCCGACGACATCATCGCGCCGGAGCCGGACCAGCAATAGGGACCGCACCGGCACGTGGTTTGCAGCGCCGATACTTGATCAGGATGGCGGTGCGCGAAGGGGCGTCCGGCGTGCTCTGGACTACCGCGACGATGATGAGCGGAGCGAAACGTGGGCGAATGGTTCGGGACAGCCGCTGGAGAGGCGTTCATCTCACGTCGGCGCGCAACGCCGGTCGTCCTGTGCTGGCAGTCCGCCAGTGGGAAGCAGCGCGTGATCGCCCGTGGACAACGGGCGCTGGAACTCTTTCAGGCCGGGCTTGGGGAGACGATACCGGCGACCAGGGGGTCGATCTTCCTCGGCCATGCCAAGCCAGACGGCGTGATCGTTCCCCTCATCCGGCGCGGTCGGAGCCCTGAGACAGCTGGGACCGAGGAGCGGGACGATCGTCCCTACGACGGGCCGGACGGCTCCTGTGATCGCCTCTGCTCGTAGGCGAGGGGGACTTCTATCCGGGCCCGGTACCAGGCAACCGAACGGATCAGGGACGACGGCAGATCGTATCGAGCCAGCCAGGGCACGTCCGGCCGGTGCCATCTCCGCGCCAGTCTCACCATCATGGACGGGACCGCGTGTGCATCTCCGCCGGTTCCGGGTCGAGGACGCCGCCGTCTACCACCTCTGGAACGCGGACGACGAGCAGACCCGTAACCTGGACCAGGTTCCCTGGCCATCGGATGCCGCGGCGGTCGCGCGATGGGCCGCGTCCGAGGCCGGGCGTGAGCCAGCCGGCGACAACATCCGGCTGGTCATCGCCGACGCTGACGATGTCGCGGTCGGCGATGTCACAGTCCATGACGCCGACCCGCGGACAGGGACGTTCTCGTGGGGTGTCTCCATCCGGCCGGATGTTCGTGGCCGGGGCTACGCGAGCGAGGCGCTGACGCTCGTGCTTCGCTACCTGTTCCACGAGCGGCGCTACCAGAAGGCAAACGCCGGCATCTACGCCTTCAACGACGTCTCAATCCGTTTGCATGAGCGGCTGGGATTTCAGCTCGAAGGACGCCAGCGCCGGATGACGTACACCGGCGGGCGGTTCCACGACCTGTTGCTCTACGGGCTGACCCGCGAGGAGTTTGATGCGACGCAGCAACCACCTGAGGACTGACGGAAGGACCTAACCATCCAGCAGGATCCGCGAGCAGAACGGTGGCCGGCCAGCGGTCGGGCAATCGAGGACGAACACCGACCCGGCGAACTCGCCGTTGGCGTCCCGGTCATCCCCGCCAGCCGACGTGATGTAGGCCCTCCGGTAGTCGTCGCCGACGAAGGCGATGCTGGTGACGTTCTTTGCCGGGATCGTGACCGTTTGCAGATGGTCACCTTGGGGCGAGAAGTGGTGGACGGCGCTTCCGCCCCAGTGGCAGGACCAGATGCCGCCGGTCGCGTCGAAAGTCATCCCGTCTGGCTTCCCTTCCCGGTCTGTCGGGGGGCCGATGATCACCTCGCCGCCATGCTCGGGGAAGTCGCCCGTTTCCAGGTCATACGGGTAACGGGTGATCGTCTCGCGGGTGGTGTTCGTGTGATAGAACCAGCGGCCGTCTGTGGAGAAGTCCATCCCGTTCGAAACGCCGGCGTCGTGGATCACCGTCCGGAGCGAGCCGTCGGGGTCGAGGCGGTAGAGGTGTCCCGGACGATCTGAACTGGGCATCGTGCCGCAGAAGACCCGGCCGCGCGGGTCGGCGATCACGTCGTTGAAGCGGGTGCCAGCGTCCTCGGGAATGGGCTCCCGCAGCGGGATGACGTTGCCATCGACGAACCGGCTGATCCGCCCGCCGTCCTGGAACAGCAGCAACTCGTCAGTCTCCTGGACGGTCATGCCGGAGATGGTCTGCCCTTCGAGGACGACCGCGTGCTCGCCGGTTCGCGGGTCGAACCGGTGCAGCGTCTTGCCCTGGATGTCCACGAAGTACAGCTTGCACTCGCCCTCATGCCAGATGGCGCCCTCGCCAAGCTGTAGCGGCAGATCGAGGACGAGGCTGACGGTGAGTTCTGGCGTACTACGGGTCATAGGCGCGGGTCTCCGTGGGTCGTCAGGTTCGTCCGGAGGTCATCGTCGGACCGTCATCGCTGGGGGCAAGGGCCATCTTGGCGTTGGTCCCGCCGTCGACGTGGAGCGTCGTCCCGGTGATGAATCCCGCTGCGTCGGACAGCAGGAACGCGGCCACCGGGCCAACGTCTTCCGGGGTCCCCACCCGCCCGAGCGGGACGAGGCGATTGCCGTAGTCGGTGGAGTAGGACGGATCGTCGAAGTAGCGTGGGACCTCGATGAAGCCAGGGGCCAGCGCGTTGACCCGGATGCCATCTGGCGCGAGGTCTATCGCGAGCGTCCGGGTGAAGGCGATGATCGCGCCCTTGGTCGCGGCGTAGGCGGTATGTCCCGCGTATCCGCCCGTCCCATGGACCGAGGTGATGTTCAGGATCGTGCCGGGGCGGCGACGCAGGTGGGGCAGGGCGGCCCGGGCGCAGAAGAAGTACGACCGGATGTTGAGGTCGAAGACGTCGTCGAAGTCCTGCTCGCTGAAGTCCTCCAGGCTACCCGTACGAGTGATCCCGGCGTTGTTGACCAGCAGGTCCAGGCCACCGAAATGATCTGCAACCGCCGCCACGACGCGGTCGCAGTCGGCGACGTGGCGGAGATCGCCCTGGACCGCGAACGCCGCGCCGCCGCCCGCTCGCGGCTCCGCGACGAACTGCTCCGCGCCGGCGGCGCTACTGGCGTAGTGGACGGCGACCCGCGCCCCCTCGGCGGCCAGCGCCCGGGCGATCCCGAGGCCAATGCCCACCCCGCCTCCGGTGACCAGCGCGACCCGACCTTCCAGTGATCCCATCATCAGCTCCCCGTCGTGTTGGCCCTGGGCGTCCCGGCCCCGCGGCGTGATGGCGTGTCTCCCCATCGTCGGCGCCATTGTCCCCGACCGGACACTACCCGTCCGGGAACGGTGCCGGGGATCATCCGTCCCTTGACGATCCCGGCGGCGCTTGCGACGCTTCCCGTTCTGCAATCTGTCCGTCGGACCGGCCGCGCCTCTCGCCGCCGGTCCCCACGAGGATGATGCCGGCCAGCTTGCCAGCAGGTATCTCCCTCGCGTCACGGACCATCGCCGTGGGCGCTCCCACGGCTACGGGACCTCGATGCGTAGCTATATCCGGCGCATCCGCTCGTTCAACCGCGACATACGCCTGTTCTTCCTGTTCAGTCTGCTGGTCACGACTGGGTTCGGCGTGTTCGGCCTGGTCATGAACCTCTACCTCGTCCAGCTCGGGCTGCGCGAGGACTTCATCGGGATCTTCTCCGCGGTCAACACCATCGCGATCGCGGCCGGGGCGATCTCGATCGGCTTCGCCCTCCGCCGGATCACCACCTGGCAGGCGCTGCTCTTCGGAGGCGCCGGGGTGCTGGTCCTCCAGGTCGCGCTGGCGCTCGCCGAACAGGAGATCCTCCTGCTCGTCCTCGCGGCACTGTACGGGCTGGCCCTCGCCTACCTCACGACCGTGACGATGCCGTTCATCATCGAATGGAGCCGCCCCGGGGCGCGGGCGCAGACGGCGTCGATCGCCTTCGCGCTGAATGCCGTCGCCGCGACGGTGGGTTCGTTGCTGGGTGGGTATGTGCCGGAACTCACGGCAGCCGTGACGGGTGGTGAGAGCGCCAGCGTGACCGGCTACCGCGTCGCGCTGCTGACCGGCTCGGTCGTCGGGGTATTCGCCCTGATCCCGTTACTGCGGATGCGCGAGGCGCGGCAGGGGCGGGGGCAAGGGAAGAACCGGGCCGCCGCCCCGGACGTCCCGGTCGCCGAGCGGCGCCAGACCCGCAAGGACGTCTCCGTCTATGTCGTGCTGGGTGGTGTCCTCGCGCTCGGCCTGGGAACCGTGATTCCGTTCTATCCCGTCTTCCTGACCCTCAATGGGGTTTCCCCTGGGTCGGTCGGGATCATCTACGCCATGGGGAATCTGCTCGGAGCGGGGTTCAGCCTGCTCGGCCCCGTGCTCGTCCAGCGCTACGGCAACCTGCGGGTGAACTTCAGCATCCGGTTCATGCTCGCGCCGGTCTATCTGCTGTTGCTGCTGTTCCCGACGACGGGTGTGGTGATCTTTGCCCACTTCGCTCGGGCGGTGTCGTTGAACATGGGCGGGCCGCTGGATTCCACGTTCGTCGCCGATATCCTGCCGCAACGGCTGCAGGCATCCGCGATCGGCTTCCGGACGGCGTCATGGAACCTGTGCTGGGCCGGATCGAGCATCGTGGGCGGATGGGTGATCGTTCAGTTCGGGTACGACTGGACCTTCGCCGCCCTGATCATCTCGGCGGTAGCCGCGTCCGTAGGGTTCTATCTCTACTGGAGCCGGCACCCGCGGGTCCGGTCTGGCCAGATCCTGAACGCGCTGACGCAGAAGCAGCGCAACGCGGTCGTCGCGCGGATGGCTGGGGAGGCAGAGCAGGATGCGTCCGAGCGGACCGACGAGATCGCTCGCGAGGAAGCCCGGCAGCTGATCGGCGACCCCGGCAATGTCGACCACAAGCGGACCACCTCGACGACCGTCGACCTGGATGGCCACCTGGCAGACGAGTTGGGCGTCGATCTCGCCGGCCTCACGACCGAACCGGAGGACGGTACGCCTGCCACGGCAAGCCACTCCGGGGGCACCGCCAGTGCGGACTCCGACTCTCATGGTGATCAGCCGTCGTCTGGTAGGAGCCCGTCATGACCGATCGAACGGATCGAACACTGGGCCGACGCGAGCTCGTTTTGGGGGCCGCGGCGGCCGGCGCGTTGGCTGCTGGAACCCGGTCCCGCGCCGCTGCCCAGGAGGCAACACCGGGGACGCCTCCCGCCACACCAGATGGAGCAATGATGGAACGCCGGGCCATGCTGCGGGACAAGGTCGCGCGGATGATCGTCTCACCGGTGACAGGTACGTCGCTGTCAGCGGAAGAGGCTGACCGCCTGAACGCGCTGCGGCCCGGTGGGGTGATCCTCGTTGGGGACAACATCGAGACGCCGGACGGTATCCGGCCGTTCACCGACGCGATCCGCGAGGCCGTTCCGGAGCGTCCGCCACTGCTCTACGTCGACCAGGAGGGCGGTGTCGTCCGCCGGATCAAGACCGATGACCTGCCCGACCAGCCGGCGATGGCGAACCTCCCGATCGCCGAGGTCGCCGAGGTCGCGGCCGACCGCAGCGCGATCGTGCTCGACTACGGGTTCGACGTGAACTGCGCGCCGGTCGCCGACGTTGCCTTCGCCCCCGACAGCTTCATGGCGGGGCGCAGCTTCGGCGCCGACCCGGAGGCGGTCGCCGACCGGGTCGAGGCGACGGTGACCGCGATGTCGGCGGCGGGAGTGATCGGGGCCGCCAAGCACTTCCCCGGGCACGGCGCGACGTCGGTCGATTCCCACGAGGCGCTCCCGACGGTCGAGCTCACCCGGGATCAGTGGCTGGAGGGGGAGGCCATCCCCTTCCAGCGGGCGATCGCGGCCGACGTGCCGATGGTCATGCTCGGGCACCTGATGTACCCCAACTGGCCTGACTGGGGCGACCTGCCGGCGACGATCAACCCGGTCGCCTACGACGCGCTCCGCGACGACCTGGGGTATGACGGCGTGATCATCACCGACGATCTCGGGATGGGCGCCCTCGACGCCTGGGACCCCTTCGAGATCATCGACCGGGCCGTCGACGCCGGGGTTGACCTGATCCTCATCGTCGTCCAGCGCGCGCCGGTCGAAGCTATCGCCGATCACCTCGTCGACCGGATCATTGACGGAACGCTGGACGAGGTGCGGATCGACGAGTCTCTGGCCCGGATCGACCGGCTCCTCGGCCCGGTCGCTGGGTAAGGCCCATCGCGGCGGGAACAACGGATATCCGGTAGTCGGTAAAAGCAGCGCAATCGTTCGTTCAGGTCCATGTCGGCAACCGGATCGGGGTGACTGTTTGCGATTTTTGGCGTAAGCTGCTGAAACGTGGCTGCCGTGCTGGTGCGACGATGCCCCGGCTGTCCTCCTCCCGGAGCCGCGCTGTCTGATCCGGGCTGCCATCTCCTGGTGGTGGCCGTCAGCAAGGAGCGGCCCATGCAGCCGGCCATCGACACGACGCACGTCCCGTCCGAAGCGGCTCAGACCCGCGAGGGTTGGGCGCTGTCCGCGCTCGTCAGTGGGTTCATCGCGACGTTCTGCCTGTCCGTCATCGTCAGCGGTGCCTACCTGTTCGCCTCCACCGTCGGTCGCGAAGAGGGCTGGTTTCTCCAGCGCTGGCTGTACGGCCTGGCCGACAATCCGACGGCCAACCGCACCACGGACGCCCTGTTCCTCGCCGTCGCGCTGAATCTCGCGGTCGGTCTGATCCTGGCGCTGGTCTACGCCGCCTTTGTCGAGCCCCGTCTCGGTGGATCAGGCTGGCGCAAGGGCATGCTGTTCTCGCTCGTGCCGTTCGTCGTCTCGGTCCTTATCGTTTTCCCGATGCTCGGGATCGGGCTGCTCGGAGTCGATGCGGAAGCTGGACCGCTACCGGTCCTTGGCTCGCTGGTCGCTCACCTCGTCTACGGCTTTGTGCTCGGCGGCTTCTACGGCTCCCGCGTGGAGGAGTGGATCGATTCCAGTGACCATGACCGGTCCCATGCGAACGGAGCCAATCGCGGTACGGCCCGCGGGATGGTCATCGGGCTCCCGTTGGGGTTCGGACTGGGCCTTCTGATGATGCCCCTGCTGGACAGCGCCGCCGGGGCCGTCGCTATCGTGCTCGCCTGGACGCTGGTCGGTGGGGCTGTCGGGATGCTGATCGGCTCGTTCATGGGAATGGGCAATGATGCCGCGGAGGAGCGGCGGTAGGGACGCGACAGGGTCAGTCGGCGGCGCAGTCGATCCGTGGCACGGCGCCGACTTCCCGGACGCGGTGGCAGACGTCGTCAGCGACGGCGGCGGCCTCTGGGCCAACGATGCCGATGAAGGATGACTTCGGCCGGTTTCCGCGGAAGGTCATCCCGACGAAGTAGAGGCCCGGGACCGGCGTGATACCGCCGTCGTGAACGGGGTGCCCGTCGGCGCCGATGACCGGAAAGCGGACGACGGAGTAGTCGGTGTCATATCCGATCGCCCAGACGATCGAGGTGATGCCCTCGGCCTCGAGGTCCAGCTCGGTCCGTTCGGGAAGGTTGTATCCGTCGCGCAGTGCGTCGTCCGGCCGGCCGTGCGGCGGGGTGATCGTCTTGCCAGTCTCGGCTTCAATCTCGGCCCGCTTCGATTCGACCAGCGCGTCGACCCGCTCACGCCACGCGTAATCGAAGGCGTCGATCCAGCGCAGCGTCTCGTGAAGATCCGGGGCAACACTGAGCGTCCCCGGGGTGGCGCCCTGGCCGGTGACATGACCGACCAGCGTCATTCCGTCGCGGGCAAACCGGTGGAGGTTGGTGTCGGTGTCGCCGTCACCCCGACCGGAACGGGCCGCGCCTCCGCCGCCGGAGTCGCTGTCTCCGGCGTTCACCCCCGACACGCCGGGGTACCGGTTCCATCGCGAGGAGTCGATGCCGCGATACCGGCGGGGTTGCCGTCCGGCCCGGCCGACCGCCAGGTAGACCCGGCGACCGGCGAGAAGCAGGTCCTCGGCGATCTGTGTCCCCGACGCGCCGGACCCCACGACCAGCGTCGCGCCATCAGGCAGGGATTCCGGGTTGCGGTAGTGGTCCGGGTCGAGTTGCACGATGTCCGGCGGGAGCAGGGCGGCGAACCACGGGCTCCGCGGGACCTGGTAGATCCCGGTCGCGACGATCGTCGTCGTTGCCCGGATATCGCCTTGGTCGGTGCGGACAAGGAACGGCCAGGTCGCGTCGTCGTCCGGCGCGGGTTCGATGGCCTGGACGGTGACGCCGGTCCGGACCGGCGCGCCGAACGAGCGGGCGTAGGCCTCGAACCAGGCCACGCCCTCGTCGCGGGTGCTGAACGCGTCACGGTTCCCCTCGTAGGGGAACCCCGGGAGGTCCATGCCCCAGTTAGGCATGATCATCGTGAACGCGTCCCAGCGCTTGCTCCGCCATGTCTCACCGATCCGGCCGCGCTCGAGCACGACGTGCGGCACGGACCGCCGGGTCAGTTCGTACGAAACGGCAAGACCCGCATGGCCCGCGCCGAGCACGACGCAGGCAATGCGGTCGGGGAGGGGAGGCGTCAGGTCGGGCAAGATCAGCGGTCCACCGATCCAAGGATGATGTCGATGGTACCGATCATCGCGACGATGTCGGCCAGCATCGCGCCGGTCGCCATGTGGGGTAGCGAACTGAGATTGACGAAATCCGCCGACCGGATCCGGAACCGGTACGGCATCGACGTCCCGTCCGACACGACGTAGTAGCCCAGCTCGCCCTTGCTGTGCTCGATTGCCTGGTAGACCTCGCCCTTGGGTGGGCTGAAGCCCTTGATCACCCAGATGAAGTGGCGCTGCATGTCCTCAGCGGTCGTCATCGTGCCCTTGTGCGGGGGGATGACGTACGCGGATTCGTAGGCCATCAGCGGGCGGTCATCGTGCTCGACCCGGTCGAGGCACTGGCGAACCAGGCTGAGAGCCTGCCGCATCTCCTCCATCCGGACGAGGTACCGGTCGTAGGTATCGCCGGCCTGTCCGAGGGGAACCTCGAAGTCCAGCTGGTCGTAGACCAGGTACGGCTCGGCCTTGCGGATGTCGTAGTTGACGCCCGACCCGCGGAGGCAGGCGCCGGTCAGCGAATACGAGATTGCTGCCTCAGGGGTGATGATGCCGTTGCCCTTGGTCCGTGCCATCCAGATCGGGTTGGCCTCGAGCAGCGTCTGGTACTCCTTCTGCCGCTCGGGGAAGATCTTCACGAAGTCGCGGATCTGCTGGACGAGCCCGTTGGGGATCGGTCGGCTGAATCCACCCATCTCCATCATGTTGGTCGTCAGGCGGGCGCCACAGAACGCCTCGAAGATATCGAGGATGATCTCGCGCTCGCGGAAGCAGTACAGCGACATCGACAGGGCGCCGATGTCCAGCGCGTGGGTGCCAAGCCAGACCAGGTGGGACGCGATCCGGCTGAGCTCCGCCATGATCACGCGCCAGTACTGGGCGCGCTCGGGCGCCTCGACGCCGCAGAGCTTCTCGAAGGCGAGCACGCAGCCGAGGTTGTTCTGCGGGGCGGAGACGTAGTCGGTCCGGTCGGTCCAGGGAACGACCTGCATGTAGCGATGGTTCTCACCGAGCTTCTCGGTCCCGCGGTGCAGGTAGCCGATGACCGGATCGCAGTCGGTGATGATCTCGCCGTCGAGCTGGAGCACGATCCGGAGCACGCCGTGCGTGCTCGGGTGCTGCGGCCCCATATTGAGCGTCATCAGGCGGGAGCCGTCTGCGCGCTCTTCTTCGTCGGCGATCTCGAGAGTCCCCGTCCGGGTGGGGTCCTCGGTGAAGTCCCACGCGGACTCGACGAAACCTTCACCGAGGTCGTCAGAAGGCGCCAGCGCGGATGGAGTGGAGTCGTGGGTGGTCGTCATGGTGCCTGTCCTGTGTGCGCGGCGTCTGATGCGGGGTGGGCCGGCGGTCGGCGGCCGGGTGACGTGACGGACGCCTAGGCCGAGCCGGGCCGGCCGGTCCAGCGGGTGCGGATGCGGGGAACGGTCCGCTCGGTGTTGTAGACGGGGAATTCGCTCCAGCCCCGGAGCGGATAGTCCTTGCGGAGCGGGTGCCCCTCGGACCAGTCTTCGGCGAGCAGGATACGCTTGAGGTTCGGGTGCCCCTCGAACTGGATCCCGAACATGTCATAGGCCTCGCGCTCCAGCCAGTTGGCGCCGTTCCACAGCGGGACCAGCGACGGGACGCGTTGCCCGTCGTCGATGCCGGCCTTGAGCCGGACGCGGGTGCGGTAGCGAAGTGAGTAGAGCTGGACAACGACGTCGAAGCGCGGCGCCTCGCGCAGTCGGAGCATGTCGACGGCGGTGAGGTCGCTGAGGAAGACCAGCGACGTGTGCGGGTCGCGTCGCAGCACCTCGCAGACCTCGCGCAGCATCGTCGGCTCGACGTGCAGCGTCGTCTCATTGCGAAAGCGGACGGCGGCGAGGATGGCCTCGGGCAGGCGCTGGCGCAGGACACGGAGCGCCGGGTGACGCTCCACGTCATCGTCGTACCAATCGTCGCGAGTCCAGCTGTCGTCCGCCGCGCTCGTCAGCGCCGAGTCCGGGTCGCCCCCGTCGGGCCGGGTCTCGCCGGTGTCCGGGTCAACGATCTCTCCGGCGGTCCCGGGCTCGGTCGAGAGGAACTCGCCGGCCGGGTCAGTCGGTTCGGTGACAGCCGCCGCGGCCTCCACGGGATCGGCCGTGGCCGGCGACGGGGTCGCGTCCTCGATGTACTTGGGGTTGGCGCGGGGCGTACGGGGCTCGCTGCCTTCCGGCGCCGCGGTCTGCTGGCCCCCGGATGAGGGCTGGTCGCTCGGCTCGCCGCCGGGCAGGTCGGTCGCCCGCGATCCGGCGTCCACCTGCGGGTCCGCCTTCTCATCAGTCTTGGGGCTGCGGTCCGCCCCGGGGTCGCGGTCGGTCATCGGACGGACTCCATGGTGCCATGGGAAACGGGACGGAACTGGGCAGCGCTACCCACGCTGCGCGGCCATGGCCTCGGCGCGGTCCATCTGGCGCTGCTGTTCGGCGGCGTCAGGCCCCTGCTTCCTGGCCATGGTCTCGTACTTGATCACCTTGTTCTGCAGCTCCAGGATCCCGTAGTAGAGCGACTCCGGGGTCGGCGGGCAGCCCGGGATGTAGACATCCACCGGCACGATCTGGTCGACGCCCTGGACGACAGCGTAGGTGTCGTAGGGGCCACCGACGTTGGCGCAGGAGCCCATCGAGATTACCCACTTGGGCTCGGGCATCTGGTCGTACAGCGTCCGGACGACCGGTGCCATCTTCTTCGTCACCGTTCCGGCGACGATCATCAGGTCAGCCTGCCGGGGCGAGGCGCGGAACAGCATCCCGAACCGCTCCGCAAGGTCCCAGCGGGACATCGACGCGGCGATCATCTCGATGGCGCAGCAGGCCAGGCCGAACTGCAGCCACCACAGCGACGAGCGCCGTCCCCAGTTGAAGAGGAAATCGAGCGAGGTGATGAAGACGTTCTTGTTGTAGCGATCGTCGATCAAGCCCATTCGAGCGCGCCTTTCTTCCAGGCGTAGATGAGACCATCGAAGAGGAGGAACATGAAGGCCAGCATCGCGACAAAGCCATAGACGCCGAGGTCATCGAAGACGACCGCCCACGGGAAGATGAAGATCGCCTCGATGTCGAACACGACGAACAGCATCGCCACGACGTAGAACCGGGGCGTGAACCGGGGACGGGTCGCGGTGACCTGCGGGACGCCACTCTCATACGGCATCGCCTTGACCGGGTTCGGCCGCGACGGCGCGATGATCTGGTTGAGGGTGAGCAGCGCGAATCCGGTTGCACCGGCGGCCAGCAGCAGGATGCCGATGACGGCCCAGTCCGAACCGTAGAGCTGTGTGTTCACGGGAGGACCCTTCCTGCCTGCGTGTTCGGCGCCGGTCGGGTCACGGGTCCGGAAAGGGCCGGGACGACCGGTCGCTGGCGTCGCCGGGACGCGACACGGACATTGTGTAGTTTATCACGAATGGGTCCTGATCCCGCCCCGAAATGGGCTGTCCGGACGGGGCTGCTCCGCCCGGAACCGGGGGCACTACCCGATCCGGACGGGCTCCTCCGGGAAGCGGTAGCGGGAGGGGCTCTGGCGGCCCTGGAGCGCGTAGGCGAGCGACAGTGGACCGAGTCGTCCGGCAAACATAGCGAGGACGATGATCACTTTGCCCATGTCCGAGAGTTCGGCCGTCAACCCGGTCGAGAGGCCTGTTGTTGCCAGCGCGCTCATCGCTTCAAACAGCAGTTGCTCTGTGGTGTAGCGGTCGTGGATCAGGTGCGATTCCGTCACGGACAGCGAGACCACCACGGCAAAGTAGATGACGATGAAAACTGTCGTAACGGCCATCGCCCGGAAGACCAGCGCCGAAGCCAGTCGCCGGCCGAAGATCTGCGTCTCGCTCTGGCCCCGGAGGGCCGAAAGGACAGCGACGGCGATGACGCCGATCGTCGAGAGCTTGATCCCGCCCGCCGTCGAGCCCGACGCGCCGCCGATCGCCATCACTCCGACCCAGACCAGCAGGGTTACCGTCGTGACTTCGGCGAAGTTCACCGTGGCATAGCCACCGGTCCGGGCCGCGACGCTCTGAAACATCGCGCTCATCGGCCGGGCCCACGGTGCCGTGCCGGACAGTGAGTTGTCCCACTCTGCCGCCAGGAAAACGGCCGCGCCGCCGAGTAGTGCGCCGGCATTTACGGTGAGGATCAGCTTGGTATCCAATCCAAGCCGGCGCCACGAGCGCTGTACCCATATGTCATGGAAGACGATGTACGACAGCGCGCCGGCCTGGATCATCAGCATCACGGTGACGTTGAGCAGGATGTCGTCGTGATACGGAAGGAACGAGGCGAAGTTGGTGCTGAGGTCAAAACCGGCGTTGCAGAACGAGCAGACCGCGTGGAACACGCCGTACCACAGTGCCTTCGGAAAGGGCATGTCGGCGACGAAGTAGAAATGACCGGTCAGCAGGATCGAGCCGATCGCCTCGACGATGAAGGTGAAGCGGATGATCCGTCCGGAGAACTCCAGCGCCTCCCGGAGCGTCAGGGTGGGTGACCCATCGCGCATCAGCAGCGCGTCGCGGAGGCTGCCCTCGCGCCGGAGCAGCAGGAGTACGAGGCTCGCTCCGACGGTGAACCCGAGGCCACCGAGCTGGGCCAGCGTGAGAATCACGGCCTCGCCGAAGAAGGTCCAGTGCGTTGCGGTGTCGACGGTCGCCAGGCCGGTGATCGTCGCGGCCGACATGGACACGAACAGGGCGTCGTAGATATCGGTGTGCTGGCCCGGCTCGGTCGCCCATGGTGACAGGAGCAGGCATGTCCCGATACCGATCGCGATGATTAGGCCGAACGCGAACAGGCGGGCATGGACCAGCGGGTTGCTGGTGGGGCGCCGCGTCTCCGGCTGCGGGGTCTGGATGACCTTGGTCTCGCGTGGTTGCCGGCGCACCACATCCCGTCCGTGCCGGCGAACCGCACGTGTCGCCGGGCGGGCAGGGCGGTCCGGCTCGGAGGCCGTCGGCACGCCCTGCTGGTCGTCGTCTGGCCGATCGTCCCGTGGCGTCACGAGGAGGCGGGTTTGTCAGCGACAGCGCTGAACCGGTTGATCGCCGCGTCCGTGCCCGCGACGACGATCTGATCGAGCGCTTCGATCCGCTCGGTGTAGGGAGGCGCGGTGATCAGCCGGTCCCCACGCTGGATCAGCAGCACGCTCAGGGCGAGGTCCGGTGATTTGTAGAGCTCGGCCAGCGAGCGCCCGATGAAGTGCTGCGGCGCTGCCATCTTGGCCAGGCCGGCGGTCGGGGTAAGGGTGATGTAGTCGTTGATGGTTCGTACGGCGAGCGAATGGCCCAGGCGGACCCCGGCGTCGATCTCCGGGAAGATCACCTGGTCAGCGCCGATCCGGCTGAGTACTGCACCGTGGAGTTTGCTCGTCGCCTTGGAGATCACCCAGGGGATGCCCATCTGCTTGAGCAGCATCGTGGTAAGGACGCTGGCCTCGAGGTTCTCCCCCTGCGCCACGATCCCGACATCTGATTCGTCGACGTGCAACGACCGCAGCAGCTCCTCATCCGTCCCATCACCCTGAGCGGCCAGGGTGACGAAGTCGGACGCCTCAGCGACCGGGCGCTCGTGGATATCGATGGCGAGGACTTCATAGCCGAGCGACATCAGCGTCTGGGCGGTGCTGGTACCAAATCGGCCCAGTCCGATCACCACGACCCGGTCAGCCTGTTCCCGCTCTCGCTGCCGTCGAAACATACCGCCTCCTGGACATGCTGCCCGTGTCACCAGCGGGTGGCACATGGCCTATCGCCACGCATTGTGCCACGCGCGCCCGAACGGACTGTCACAACATCGGGCTAACCCAATGGGCCAGCCCGATGTGGCTACCCGCGTCAACGGTTGCTGATGATCCAGCCCTGGGCCTCGTTCGTTATTGGCAGTAGCGCCGGCAGGAGAAGTCCGCGCGGCATAGTCGAGAACCGAGGAGCTATCCGCCATGAGTGAATACAGCCGTCTCCCTAATGGGAACCGTCCGCTCCCAACCGCGAGCTTTGCCTTGCGACCCGAGCAGGTGGAGCAGCTTCGCAAGCTCGCGAGCCAGCGGAATACCAGCCAGAGCGCGATTGTGCGAGATGCGGTCGATCTCTACATGCGGGATACCGTCCGGCAGGCGCTGGAGCACCTGCAGTCAGTTCACCGCGGCGACGGCAATCCGTTGTTCCCCTGAGGATGTCGGCGGTCCCCCGGCCCGACGATGTTCGCCACCATGGTGTCGCTCCGGTTGAGACCCCACCGGTCGTGCAATCCGAGCCACGACGTGAGCCGCAGCGGCTGGTCAGTGACGATCGGCTCCAGGCGCCGTTTCCCGGGGACCGATCATGACGGAACGGCCTGTCGACGGGCCGTCAGGACCTGGGCCGGGATCAGGGGCATTACGGGGAATCTGGGTGAATCGAAGCGAGTCGCGTCCTCGAGAAAACCGATTTGCCATCCCTGACGTTTACCGGTGTAGAGTGACGGACTTCCCCCCGGTGGGACGCCCATCGTCCCCCAGCCGTTACCCTATCCCTTCCCAGCTACCGCCCGACGCTTCCCGGCGTCGGGCGGTGGTGTTTAACGGGCAGGTCCTCGGCCGGGCCTGGAGCGGCGTTACCGACAGGGTGAAACCACTGCATGACCGAACCGCTGACCGAGGAGTCTCGTCCCCGCCGGGCCATCCTGATCGACCTCGACGGTGTGGTCCGGATCTGGCCCGGTTCGCCCTGGCTGGAACCCGGAACCGAGAAGGATTCGGTGGACCATTTGCTTCGCTCCATCGCCTTCGGTCCGGACCTGCTGCACCAGGTGATCACCGGCCGGATCGATGATCCCGCCTGGCGAGTCGAGATCGAGCGACGCCTGCTCGTTGACCGGCCCGATCATGCGGCGGATGCGGTCGCGGCCTGGTCGGCCAGCCTCCCCGTAATCGATGCCCGCGTTCGCGATCTGATCCTTGGCTGGCGGCGGATCGTCCCGGTCGTCGCCGTGACCAACGCGACGTCGCGCCTTTCCGCCGACCAGGAGGCGCTGGGCATCTCCGGGTTGTTCGATGTGACGATCAACTCGTCCGAGGTCGGACATGCCAAGCCGGCGGCCCGGATCTTCCGGGTCGCCCTGGAGCGGGTCGGGGTCGAGCCGGACGGGGCCATCTTCATCGACGACTCCGCCGCCAACGTCCAGGCGGCAATCGACCTGGGGCTCACCGGTCATCACTACACCGGGAGCCTGGACGAACTCGCCCGGGTTGTTCGCGACTGGCTTGCCCGTGATCCCGTCGCCGTCTCGAAGCACGGCAAACCATGATACAGTTCATGTAAGACCTATTGCACTGTCGGAGATATAGTTGTAGAATCAGAGGCGTCAACAGTCGCCGGGACGAGACCGGTGCTGGCGGCTGACGGGTAGCGTTTACGGCAAGGCAGGAATCAGATGAGCAACCGGAACTTCACTCAGATGCAGCGTGCTCCTCTCGCTCGGATCGACGTCCGGGACGCGATGGACCGGCTCTTCAACGAGAATTTCTTCAACTCGCCATTCCGCTCCGTCTGGGGCAGCGGGTTCGACGGTGGCAACGGTCCGTCCAGCCGCTCCGGCATCGCCCTCGACGTTTACGAAACCGAGGACGAGGTCGTGATCATCGCGGCGGTCCCGGGACTTGGTCCGGATGACATCAATGTCTCCGTGCACGACAACACGGTCACGCTGAGCGGCCAACTCCCCAATGTTGCCCAGTCGGCCGAGGCGCGTGAGGCGACCTGGTACATCCACGAACTCCCATACGGGTCCTTCCAGCGTAGCCTGAAGCTCCCGGTCGAGATCGACCCGGATGCCGCTGATGCGACCTTTGACAACGGCATCCTGCATCTGCACCTTCCGAAGGCGACGCAGGTCCGCCCGCGGCAGATCACCGTCCGCCGCTCCGAGGCCCGGATCGAGCCGGAGACGCCACTGGCCCTGCCGGAGGAGGAGCGCGCGGAGCGCAACGGCAGCGGCAAGCACTCCGCGATTGGGGAGCCCGTCGCCCAGCGCTAGGGCGAAGTCCGCAAGGGCGTCCAGCACGACCCGTATAAAGAGAACAGCCGCCCCCGGATCCCGGGGCGGCTGTTCTCGTCCCATTTTCCGGGTTTCGCAGGGTCACCGATCTCCCGGGATTGTGGCGTGAGAATGCGAACGGCCCCGGGCAGGACGCCCGGGGCCGTTCGTGTCCGTTGTTCAGCGGGACGGGACGACCAAGGTCGCCTAGGCGACGGCGGCGTCGGTCTTCGGGTCGAAGAAGTAGAAGCGCTCCGGCTCGGCCGTGACCTCGATCTTCTGACCACGCTCGACCTTGACCTCCGGAGACATCCGGGCGGTAAGGGTCGTGTTGCCGCTGTTCAGGTAGATGAAGCTCTCGTTGCCCAGGAGCTCGATCACGTCGACGGTGACCGGGAGGACCGTCTCCGGGTTGCCACCGAAGTGCGACCGCTCGATGAGGTGCTCCGGCCGAACGCCCAGGGTGACCGTCTCACCGCGGAACCGGGCCAGGGAGTCGCCCTTGGCGTCGGGGATCCGCATGCGGAAACCGCCCGGATTGGTCGCGTAGAGCCGGCCGTCGGTGGCCTCGATCTGGACGTCGACGAAGTTCATCGACGGCGAGCCGATGAAGCCGGCGACGAACTTGTTGGCGGGCTTGTCGTACAGGTTCTGCGGGGTATCCAGCTGCTGCAGGACGCCCAGGCTCATGACGGCGATCCGGTCGCCCATCGTCATGGCCTCGACCTGGTCGTGGGTGACGTAGATGGTCGTAGTCTGGACGCGATCGTGGAGCTTGATCAGCTCGGCGCGCGTCTGGACCCGGAGCTTGGCGTCGAGGTTCGACAGCGGCTCGTCCATCAGGAACAGGTCGGCGTCGCGGACGACGGCGCGGCCGAGGGCGACGCGCTGGCGCTGGCCACCGGAGAGGGCCTTGGGCTTGCGATCGAGAAACTGCTCGATCTCGAGCATCCGGGCCGCCTCAAGAACCCGGCGCTCGCGCTCGGTCTTGTTGACCTTGCGGAGCTTGAGCGGGTAGGCGAGGTTGTCGCGCACGGTCATGTGCGGGTAGAGCGCGTAGCTCTGGAACACCATCGCGACGTTGCGGTCCTTCGGCGGCAGGTCATTGACGACCCGGTCACCGATGATGATCCGCCCGTCGGACACTTCCTCCAGGCCGGCGATCATACGCATCGCGGTGGACTTGCCGCAGCCGGAGGGGCCAACGAGCACGAGGAACTCGCGGTCGTTGATTTCCATGTTCAGGTCGGTGACGGCGGCCTGGTCGCTGTTGCCGTAGCGCTTGTAGACGCCGTCGAAGATCACGCGGGCCATGGGACTGGACCTCCCGGCTGATTCCTGCCGCGGGCTCGCCGGCGCCGTCGCGGAGGGGCGCCATCCACCTCGCCTTCGTGCGCACCACATCGTTGCGCGACGAGTCTGGGGCCGCCCGAGACGCCCATCGGGTCGACCGCCGTTGATGCCATTCCGATGATGGTCATCGTGCGCGCAGTGTCGCCGCGGGACAGGGGCGTGTCAACCTGCATGTTTCCGCCTACGCCTACGCCTACGCCTCTCGCCGCCGGTGCAGCGTCTGGCCGTGGTACAGCCACGTGCCTTCGTATCCCGGTACGGTCACCGTCGTGAACGAGACAGATCGGTCCGAGATCCTCGGTCCGCCCGCCGCGTGCCGTGATTGCGTACCATAGGAGCCATTCCGTGACGGGGACCGGGCAGGGCAGAGGCGTCGTGCCCACCTCCGTCGAGCAGAGATGGGGCTGAGACGTTGGCGGGAACTGACGGAAGCGCGGCGGGACAGGAGTCGATCACGGCGGGACGGTTCGCCGGGCACGTCGTCACGCTCGGGGAAGCGATGCTGCGCTACACGCCGCCGCGGAATGAGCGGTTGGAGCGAACGCTGAGCCTGGATATCTCCGGCGGTGGTGCCGAGTTGAATACGGCGATCGGGACGGCCTGTCTGGGGCTGCCGAGCACGTTCATCTCGGTCGTGCCAGACAACGGCCTCGGCCGCTGGCTGGTCCGGTCGGCTCGGGCCCATGGCGTCGATGTGGCCGGGATCGAGGTCCAGCCGGAATCGCTCGGGCGCCTGGGGGTCTACTACCTCGAAGAAGGCGTGGATCCACGCCCGTCCGCCGTAACCTACGACCGGGCCGACTCGGCCATGGCGCGGATCGAGCCGGGCCGGTTCGACTGGCCAGCCATCCTCCAGGGCGCAGCCGTGTTCCACGTCTCCGGGATCACGCCGGCACTCGGGGCTGGCTGCCGCGCGGAGACGCTGGAGGCCGTCCGGACCGCAAAGGAGCTGGGCGTCCCGGTCGCGTTCGACCTCAACTACCGTTCCAAGCTCTGGAGCGAAGCTGAGGCCGCCGAGTGCTTCCTCCAGCTCGTCCCGGGCGTTGACATCCTGTTCGCCGGCAAGGGCGCGCTGCGGACCTTCTTCCACATCGACGGTCAGACCGAAGATGTGCTACGTCGCACCCGCGCCGAGCTGGGCGTCGGGGTGATCGCGTTGCCGCGGAAGCGGAACATCGGGAGCCGCGGGATCCGGTTGTCGTCGTGGGCTCTGGGAGAGGGAGAGATCGCCCGGGCGCCGTGGGTCGAGACGGAGATCGTCGACCGGCTGGGCGGTGGCGATGCCTTCGCGGCCGGGTTCCTCGCCGGGCTGCTCGAGACGCGGCCGGCCCCGGATGCGCCGATCGGTAGCGCGGACCTCAATCGTGCCTGTGCGCTTGGCACGGCCGCATCCGCACTCAAGCACACGATCCCTGGCGATTTCCTCTGCGCAACGCGGGCCGAGATTGAGGCGGTCGCGGCGGGCGTCGAAGCCGGAACGCTCCAGCGCTGACGCGACGCGCGGCACGCTGTTGGCGTGCATTCTTTCGGGGCAGGACCATTGGTGCCCCGGTTTGTCCCGATTCCGGCGCACCAGTGGCGCCGGTGGGCTATTATCCCTTGTCGTAGTCACGCGAGGCCGCGCGAGCGACGTGGGTCACGCGACGTCGCGTCCAGGAGGAACCGTCGGTGTCAGAGGTCGAGTTGGTCGACGCGTTTATCGAGATCCCCCGTGGCAGTCGAAACAAGTATGAGTACGACAAGAAGCTGGGGATGTTCCGTCTCGACCGGGTTCTCTATTCCAGCGTCCATTACCCATCGGACTACGGGTATATCCCCGACACCCTTGGGGAGGATGGCGACCCGCTCGACATCCTCGTGATCGTCCAGGAGCCGACGTTCCCCGGCTGCATCATCCCGGCCCGGCCGATCGGCGGGCTGGACATGTATGACGAGAAGGGGAGTGACTTCAAGGTCATCGCCGTTCCCGCCGTCGATCCACGCTACTCGCATATCCATGACATGGATGGCGCGGGCGAGCACTGGGCCAAGGAGATCGAGACCTTCTTCGCCTCGTACAAGCACCTCGAGGGCAAGATCTCCGAGGTCCGGGGCTGGCATGACGTCGACCACGTCGCCAGGGTGATCCAGGAGTGCCGTGACCGGTTCGACGCCACGGGCGATGAGCCCGCTCCGGATATCGATCCGGAGTAGCACCTGGTCATTTGATGCGGGCCATTCGATGGATGAACACGACGACGCCCCGGCAATGCTGCCGGGGCGTCGTCGTGTTCATGGACCCGGGCCAGGTGAGCGCCGGTCGATCCCGAGAGTTATCCCCGACGGGATGGGGTGACTTCGGTTTTGTCCTGATGGACGATCCCGGCGCCCTCAAGGGTGACGGCCAGCGTGACCGATTCTCCTGGGACGCCGGCACGCTGCCCTGCGTCGGCCATCGCGTCACGGACGAACGTGGCCATCTCAGTGTCAGTGAGGGCGAGGATGGTCGGGCCGGCGCCGCTGAGCGCCGCGCCGAACGCCCCGGCCGAGCGCGCCGCCCGGGTGACGGGGTCCAGGTGGGGGAACAGACGTGCCCGGTACGGCTGGTGAAGCCGATCGTCCATGCTCGCTCCGAGCACGGCCCGGTCGCCGCTGAGGAAACCGGCCACGATCCCGGCCGTCGTGGCCAGGTTGAACGCCGCATCGGGGAGTGGAACGGTGGCCGGGAGCGCCGCCCGCGCCGCCCAGGTCGCGCCCGTCACGCCAGGGATGTAAACCACCGCGGTGAGCCCGGAGAGCGCGCTGCCGGGCGGGATCAGTTGGACGGCTTCCGGGACACCGGGCACGGACAGGATCGCGCCGCCGTAGATGGCCGCGCCGACGTTGTCGCCATGGCCTTCCATCCGCCAGGCGTGGCCGTAGATGTCGGCCCTGGACAGTCCCAGTCCGAGCAGCGCGTCCGCGGCGAGCAGCCCGGCCGCCAGCGCCGCCGCCGAGGAACCCAGCCCGCGCGAGACGGGCACGCCGTTCCGGAACGTCAATCCGACCGGCGGGAGGTCCCAGCCGTGAGCCTCCGCCAGTTGCCGCATCGCGCGGAGGACGAGGTTCTCGTGGGGAGCAGAGCCCTCGCCCCGGAGCAGATCGGCATCCCGGCCGCGGATCTCGATCCGGTCCTGATCGACGGTCGGATCGACGTCGATCTCGTTCCAGAGGTCCAGCGCCAGGCCGAGCGCGTCGAAGCCCGGCCCGAGGTTGGCTGACGACGCCGGTGCCCGGACGGTGAACGGCGTCGTCAACCCCTCGCGCTGGCCATGGACCGGGCGGATCCCCCGATTGTTCCAGACCCCGGCCGACTTCGGACCACTGGGGCGGCCGGACGGTGTGCCGCTCATAGCGTGCTTGCCGGGTCGTCGCCCGAGACGGTCGGGCCGGTGATGATCACGTCGTCCAGCAGCCGGGCCAGCGCGTCGATCGTCGCCTCGATCCGGATTGGCCGGTTGGCGTTGGCGTGTGGCTGGCCGCTGGCGTCCCCGTCGAGGTGATAGCGGGTGATCGCCTCCGTGTCCTTGAGGACGTTGCCGGTAAGGATGCCGACGACCGTATCGTCCGGCCCGATGATCCCCTCGGCGATCAGCTTCCGGGCCCCGGCCAGGGACGCGGCGCTCGCCGGCTCGCATCCGATACCGGCCGCGTCGATCATCGCTTTCGCGTCGAGGATCTCAGCGTCGGTCACCATCGTTACGTAGCCGTTGGTCGCCTCGATCGTCCGGCGTGCGCGCGGGGTGGAAACGGGGTCGCCGATCTTGATGGCGGTCGCGACCGTCTCAGCGTGCATCGGCTCGAACCGCTGCCAGCCGGACGCGAAGTAGCGATAGAAGGGGGAGGCTCCCTCCGCCTGGATGGTCATCAGGCGCGGCTTGCGCGCGATCAGCCCGGCGGCGAACGCTTCCTCGATCGCCTTGCCGAACGCGGCCGTGTTGCCGAGGTTGCCTCCGGGGACGGTAATCACGTCCGGGACGTCCCAGCCGAGCTGCTCGAACAGCTCGAACATGATCGTCTTCTGCCCCTCGGGCCGGAAGGGATTGACCGAGTTGGTCAGGTAGACGTCATACGACGCCGTCAGCTCCCGTAGCAGCCGGAGGGCGATGTCGAAGTCGCCCTCGATCTGGACGACCTTCGCGCCGTAGGCGATCGTCTGGGCCAGCTTGCCCGCTGAGATCTTTCCCTCAGGGACCAGCACCATCGCGGGCAGTCCGGCCGCCGCGGCGTAACTCGCCAGCGACGCCGATGTGTTGCCGGTGCTGGCGCAGGCGACGACCTTCGCCCCGACCGCGACGGCATGAGAGACGCCGACCGTCATGCCGCGGTCCTTGAACGAGCCGGTCGGATTGGCGCCCTCGTGCTTGACGCCGAACTGGCCGGCCCCGAGGCCGGCGTAGTGAGCCAGCCGGTCGTCGACGTAGAGCGGCGTATTGCCCTCTCCACGGGAGACAATCGCCGCCTCGGGGATCGCAGGCAGCAGCGGCCGGTAGCGCCAGACACCGGAGTGCGCCAGCGCCGGGGTGATGCCCTGTCCCAGGTCGGCGGGGGAGACCGGACCGGCGTCGATCACGGCGTCGAGCAGTCCACCGCACGCCGGACAGTGGCTGATCGGCTGATCGCCCGGCGAGACCGTCCCGCAGTCCATGCATCGTACGGTCAGCCCGGCCAGCGTGGACCGGTCGATGGTCGCCGGAGTGCCGGTCGCGGTGAGCTGGCCGGAGAGACGTCGGGTGCTGGTTGGTCGTGCCATGCCGTCGACCGCCGTCATGCAGGCGCTCCTCGTCGTGTGCGGACGTCGGGTCAGGGTGCAGGCGCAGGATACCACCGGCCCCGCGCCGCACCACGGCGCTGCCGGCCTGGAAAACGACCGGGGCCGCCAGCGGTTCGCCAGCAGCCCCGAAGTTCGTCAGGCTGGTGCTTGAGGGAACCTACTCGCCCGTCTCGACCGCGACCCGGGTGGCCCGGACGACGATCCGGGAGAGGTACTCGCCGGAAACGGTGTCGAAGACGCCACCGCAGGTGATGATTGACAGCGTCGGCAGGCGCGTCTCACCGGCGATCTCGCGGTCGATGATCTCCGGCGTCAGCGTCCCGTTCTCGTAGATCCGCGACGTCTGGACCTCGTAGATGTGACGCGAGCCGTCCTCGCCGACGATCGTGATCTGGTCGCCTGGCTCAGCACCGGGGTCCTTGAAGCCGTAGAACACGGCCGGGCCGACGTTCCAGTAGTCGACGTGACCCGCGACCACGACGTTGCCGTTGCGGCCCAGCGAGCCCAGCGACGGGTACCAGGCAATCACGAAGGGACCAGTCGGGTCCTGCATGATCCCGTCGATGACCTCACCGGCGTAGATCTCGTAGTCGAGCCCGAAGCGTTCCATCGCGAACGCGATCGGTGCGACGCCACTACTGGAAACCGGCACCGGGCGCTCTCCGCCGGGGCCAGGACGCATCCCGCCGGTGGTCGGAACATCGCCTCCGCCGGACGACGTGATCGTGGGATCCTCTTCGTCCTGCGCCATCACGCCACGGCTGAGGCCGAGCGCGGCGAGAGGAGTCAGGGCGGCGGCACCGGCCACCGCGCGGCGGGACACGGACCGGCCCAGGACGCTCTCGGTCCGGTCCCGGGGATCAGTGATGTCAGTCATGTGCCGGGGTCTCCTTGGTCGTTGAATTATCTACGCCGGTCGCCGCGCGGGAATGGGCGGCTTGGTTGCCATGCCCTGTGCGCGAGCCGTCTCGTCATTAAGACGCCGGAGCGACCCGTTTGGTGTCGCTGACCGGACGGCGAAGCGTCCCGTCGCGGGACGATGGCGTGAGGCGCACCCTCCGGGCATGACCTGGCAAGGGACACCTTCCCGCCTCCTACCAAGCATACGATGATTCCCGGACGCCGGATGCGTCAACGGCTTATCCGTCCCGGTCGGGTCCCTGCCGCCCGGCTCGCACAGGGTCGCCAGCTGGGCGACCCTGTCCCGTTCACGCCACCGGCGTACTCTCGCCCTCCAGCGCCCGGATTTGCTCGATGACCGGTTGTGCCTCGGTCGCGAGCTGACCGGCGGCCGCGTCGAAGGCTGCCTGGGGATCGGTGCCATTGACGACGATCTCGCCGAAGCCCGTGCCGATGATCTGGTCGCCGTTGGGGATGAAGGTCCGGGCGGCGTCCTGCGGGCGGGTCATCGGGAATTGCTGGACGGCGACGGCGTAGTTCGTGTTGGCGGCCATGGCTTCGGCCACTTCCGGTCCTTCGATAGCGCTGGCCCGAATCGGAAGGTACCCCGTCTGCAGCGCCCACGGCACCGTCTGCTCGTAGGCCGAGAGGTACTGGATGAACGCGAAGGCCGCCTGCTGCCGCTCGATCGAGCTGCTGGCCATGATGCTCAGGCCGGAGCCACCGGACGGGCAGTGGATGTCGACCCCCTCCGTCTCGCCGGGGAGGAACGCCGTGCCGAGATTGATCCCGGAGGCTTCCGCCGTCGCGGACAGATTGGCTAGCCCACCGGTCGAGGCGATGCTCGCCGCGGCGAACCCGGCCACGACATCGTCGGCATAGGTCTCGGACGCGGCGGCCCAGCCGGCTTCGATGCCGCGGCGGAGCATCGCGCCCGCCGAGACGGCGCTCGGCTCGTTCAGCCGGATGGTGAGGTCGGCGTCACTGTAGGCGCCACCGAACGCCCAGACGATGCCCTGCGCTGTGTAGCCGTAGACGGTCGGGGCGAACGGCAGCGCCAGTGCGGCGACCTGCTGGCTCTCGTCGGCCAGGGACGGGGCGACTGCCTCGAACTCGCTCCAGGTCACGGGGAAGGCATCGAGGCCGGCATCGGCGAGGCGCTGGCGATCGTAGTAGACGATCGGGGTGGAGCGGGCGAACGGCAGCCAGTACAGCCGGCCGGCCCGGCGCCCCTCGTCGCGGATCGACGGGAGCAGATCCTCGAACGCGAAGGCCGGGTTGGCGGCGATCAGGTCGTCAAGCGGGAGCAGTGCGCTCGCCAGGTAGAACCGGAACCACCAGACGTCCGATAGGACGGCGACATCGGGCGCGGATCCATCCTGGAGCGCGATGGTGAGGTTCTGGGCCGTCTCCTCGTAGGTGGACTGCTGAAGCGCGTTGACGCGGATGCCCGTGCCAAGCGCGTTGAATCCATCGACCAACGCCTGGATCCGCTCGCCATTGGCTCCGCCGAAGCCATACCAGAAGCTGATCTCGACATCGCTACCCTGGCGGCTGATGACCGCCGGCGCGGAGCGGGCGGACAGGCTACCCGCCAAGTATCCCGCACCCCCAACGGCAAGCGAGGCGCCGGCAACGACGGATCGGCGGGTCATTGGACGAAAGAGGAGATTAGTCATCCGGTGTGGCTCCTGGACATGGGGATCGAGTGATCAACGGGTGGAAGGACAAGTTGGCCGAAAACCCGGTGTCGGCCGGACCACCCTCCGGGAAGGGCGATCCGGCCGACAGGGAAGTGGTCTGCTCTAGCGGGCGGCGGGAGTCGCGGCCGGGGTACCAGCCGGGGTGCCGACGGGCGTGGCTGCTGCTGGAGCCGGGGTGCCACCACCGGAGGTCAGATCACCTTCGAGGGCGATGATCTGCTGGGCAACGGCGTCGCACTCGGCCTGGAGCGCCGGGGCGGCGGCGTCAAAGACCTGCTGGGCCGGGGCGCCGGTCAGGACGACTTCGGAGAGGGCCGCGCCGATGATCTGCTCACCCGGCGGCACCAGGCGCCGGGCGACGTCCTGCGCCTGGGTCCGGGCGGCCAGCTGCTCGACGGCGACCCGGTAGTTGGGGTTCGTCTCGAAGTAGGCCTGCATCTCCGGGGAGGCGACGGCGGACTTGCGGATCGGCATGTAGCCCGTATTTTGCGACCACCAGGTGGTGCGCTCCGGCGACGACCAGTAGGCGAGGAACTCGAACGCGGCCGCCTGCCGCTCCGGGGAGGTGTTGGCCATGATGCCGAGGCCGGACCCACCGGTCGGGCAGGTCAGCTCGATGCCGTCAATCTCACCGGGGAGGAACGCGGTGCCGAAGTCCAGTCCGGTCTCGGCGGCGAGCGCCGTGATGTTGGCCAGCGAGCCCGTCGAGAACGAGGCGGTGGCGACGTACCCCTGGGCGAAGTCGTTGGCGAGGTCCTGCGAGACGCCGGCATACCCCTCGGCCACGGCCGTCTGCCACCACTCACCGGCCTTGACCGCGCCGCCCTGGTTCATCGTGACCTGGAAATCGTCGGTGCTGTAGGCGCCGTCCTCGGCCCAGACATGGCCCTGGAACTGCCACGAATAGGAACCGGTGCCCGGGAAGCCGATCCCGTAGATCTGCTGGCCGGGGTCGGCGATCGCGGCGGCGTACTCGGCAAGTTCCGTGTACGTGGTCGCCGGGCCAGGCAGGCCGGCGGCCTCGTACATCGCGCGGTTGTAGTACATCAGCGGGGTGCTGCGGGCGACCGGCAGCCACCACTGCTGGCCGGCGCGGAAGCCCTCGTTGCGCAGGGAATCCACCACGTCATCGGCGTCATAGCCCGTGGACGACATCAGGTCGTCGAGGGGGAGCAGGGCATTGACAAGATAGAAGCGGAACCACCAGATCTCAGACATCAGGGCGATGTCCGGGTAGGTGCCGTCCTGCAGCGCGAGGGTCAGGTTCTGGCCGGTCTCGTCGTAGTTGGCCTGCTGCAGCCCAGTGACGACCACGCCGTTGTTCTGGGCATTGAAGTCGGCGATCACGTCCTGGATGCGCTCACCGACGTTGCCGCCCAGGCCGTACCAGAGGGTGATCTCCGTGCTGGAGCCCTGGCGGCTGATGATGTTCGGGGCGGCGATGGTCGTGCTGCGCTTGCTGCCGAGGGCGATTGCACCGGCGGCGGACGCGCCGGCAGCAGCCTTGATGACACCACGGCGAGAGAGGTTGACAGGCATGGTCTGAGGCTCCTTGCGTCCGGAGGACGTTGGCGGGCAGCTCGTCGGTTGGCGTGACCCAAGGAGTGTGAACCGGCATCGTCCGCGAGTTGCTAGGAGATGATTGTGGTGTGGTTAGCGCGGGTTAACGGCCGCCAGACAGACAACTCCAGGTCGGTTCGTGACCGGGCAGCAAGGGCAACGACGTCATCGTCGGGGGGGCGGTCCCTGGTTGGGGACCGTTGAAGTGAGGTGGGTTGGGAAACGAGGAAGCCCGGAGAAGCTGGTTATGGACGCTGACTGGCCAGATGGGTACGCGTTGGCATCGGCCCGGTTTCCACCGCACAGGGGTGACAGACGGGAACCGGAACAAGGACATCGATGTCCTGTCAGGCCGTCTGGGCGCTCCGGGAGCTGGAAGGTGCGAACAAGCAGAGCGCGGCACCCCAGACAGGGGTGCCGCGCCCTTCGATGTGAACGATGTTCGCAGACTAGCTCGCTGGCGTGGCCGGGATCCCCGGGGGAGTGGCAGCGCCGCTCGTCAGGTCACCTTCCTTGGCAATGATCTCCGCGACGACCGGGGCCGCCTCGTCGCTCAACTGCTGGGCCGCCGTCGCAAACGCTTCGGCCGCGGGAATCTGGTTGATCAGCGACGCGGTGATGGCCTCGCCGATGATGACGGCGCCCGGCGCGACGAGGCGTCGAATCACGTCCTGTGGCTGCGTGCGGGTCTGCAGCTGGTCGACGGCGACCTTGTAGTTCGGCTTTTCGGCGAACAGCTGCTGAACCGCCGGCCCGGCGATCGCGGACTTGCGGACCGGCATGTAGCCCGTCGCCTCGGACCAGGCAGCCGTGCGCTCCGGGGACGACCAGTGGGCGAAGAACGAGAACGCCGCGGCCTGCCGCTCCGGGCTGTCGCTGGCCAGCAGGGCCAGACCGGAGCCGCCGGTCGGGCAGGTGGCGGTGATGCCGGGAAGCTCGCCCGGCAGGAATGCGGTCCCGAGCTCGAAGCCGGCCTCTTCGGCCTGCGCGGTCAGGCTGGTCAGCATTCCGGTCGAGAAGAACCCGGTCGCGATGAAGCTGTTGACGAAGTCGCTCTCCTGGTCGGCGCTGACGGCAGCCCAGCCGTCGGCAACCGCCGTTCGCCAGAGTTCACCGGCGTCCACGGCTCCCTGTTCGGTGATCGTCGGCTTGAAGTCCGGCGTGCTGTAGTTCCCGCCGAAGGCCCACGTGGCGCCGTGGAAGTGCCACGAGATGTCGCCCAGCGTCTGATAGAACCCGAGACCGTAGATTTGCGCGTCGGGGTCCGAGAGGGCCGGACCGATCTCGCGCAGTTCGCTCCAGGTCGCCGCCGGCGCCGTGATCCCGGCCTCCTCGTACATCGTCTTGTTGTAGTACATCAGCGGAGTGCTACGGGCGACGGGGAGCCACCAGTGCTGCCCCGCACGGTAGCCCTCCACCCGGAGGGAATCGACCACGTCGTTGATGTCGTAGCCGGTGGAGGCGATCAGGTCGTCCATCGGCAGCAGCTTGTTGGCGAGATAGAAGCGGAACCACCACACCTCGGACAGCAGTACCACATCCGGGAAGGTGCCGTCCTGCAGGGCAAGCGTCAGATTCTGGCCGGTCTCGTCATAGCTGGTCTGCTGCAGTCCGGTGACGCGCACGCCATTATTGAGACCGTTGAACTCTTCGATGAGCTCGTTGATGCGCTCGCCGATGGCGCCCCCGAGTCCGTACCAGAAGTTGATTTCCACCGTTGAGCCGGTCTGGCTGATGATGTTCGGGACCGCGAATGCACGGCTCTGCTTGCTCCCGAGGATCGCACCCCCGGCTGCGGCCGCGGCGACTCCGCCCTTGAGGACGGTGCGACGACTGGATGTCATGCCCATACCTGATCCTGCTCCTTTGGTTGCACCAGCTACAGGCGAGGTGCTCGTTCCGATGCCGTCAGCCTGGTAACTCGAATAGAGTCGTCGCATGTAAATCATTCCAGGGTGCCCGGCACGAGCCGCTGCCGTTGGCAACAGCCCAGGTGGGGTTTCCCGGAACCGGAGGACCTGGACACGATGTGGGTCCTTCAGGCACGCCGGCGATTGTGCAATGACCTATCGGGTGACTCGACCAACAACCGGCGTCGCCGCTGGGGTTCCCAGATCGCCCTCGAGGGCGATGATCTGTTCCCGGACTGGCTGGGATGCTTCGAGCAATTCGGCTGCCACGGTAGTGAAAGCTGACTCACTATCTGTAGATTCGATGATGATCCGGGTGATGGCGTCGGCGATCATGGCGTCACCGCCAGGCACCCACGTCCGCGCCGTGTCCGACGGGCGGGCGACCGGGAGCTGATCCACGACGGTCCGGAAGTTCGGATTCTCAGCGAAGAACGCCTGCATCGCTTCGCCCTCGATCGCGCTGGTCCGGACCGGCATGTACCCGGTGTCCTGCGCCCACGCCGCCGTGTTGTCCGGCTCCAGGCACCATGCGAGGAAATCGAAGGCGGCGGCCTGCTGCTCAGCCGGACGACCAGCGACGACGAACAGGCCGGAACCACCGGTCGGACATGCGACCGGGCCGCCCGGCTCCGCGGCCGGGAGCGGGGCGGTCCCCAGCGTGAAACCGGTCGCCTTAGCCAGGGTTGCCGTGTCGTTGAGCACGCCGGTGCTGGCGATCGTCGCGGCGGCGAACCCGTTGCCGAGGTCCTGGTTGCCCTGCGGCGAGGCGTAGCCCCAGCCCTCATCGATGGAGCGGCGGTAGAAGTTGCCGGCCGCGATGGCGCCGGGCTCGTCGATCAGGATGTTCAGTTGCGCGTCGCTGTAGGCGCCGCCGAACGACCAGCAGACTCCCTGGAACGCCCACGCCACGAGGTTGGCGATGGTCGACTGGGCCAGCGCGACGATCTGCTGGTCCTCGTCGTTGAGCGACGGGGCGATTTCGGCGAACTCGGCCCACGAGCCGGGGAAGACGTCCAGGCCGGCATCGGCCAGCATGTTCTGATTGTAGTAAACCAGCGGCGTGGAGCGGGAGAACGGTAGCCACCACGTCGAGCCGGCCCGCTGCCCCTCCACCCGGAAGGCCGGGATCAGGTCGTCGAGGTCAAACCCGGTCTGGCTGATCAGGTCGTCCAGGGGCTGGATCGCTCCGGCGAGATAGAACCGGAACCAGAGCGCCTCGGACATCGCGACGAGGTCCGGCGCCGAGCCGTCCTGCAGTGCCCGGACCAGATTTTCGGCGACTTCCTCATAGGAGCCGAAGGGGAGGGCATTGACTGTCACTCCGGTCCCGAGGGCGTTGTACCGGTCGACCAGCGCCTGGAGCGTCTCGCCGCGGGCGCCGGTGAAGCCGTGCCAGAAGGTGACCTCGGTGGCGGAATCCGACTGGCGAGCCCGGGCCGGGGTCAGGAGACCCGGCTGGCTGGCGAGTGCGAGGGCTCCGGCAGTGGCAAACGAGCCACGCAGGACCATGCGGCGGGAAAGCGATGGGCAGGGGGTCATCAGAAACTCCTCGGAATGGGGTGAGGCGGAAAAGCGGAACAGGCCGCCCCGCCTCGGAGGCGGGACGACCTGCACGGGAGTGGTGCCTAGGACGCCGGGGTCGCAGCCGGGGTGCCAGCCGACGGAGTACCAGCCGACGGAGTACCAGCCGACGGGGTGGCGGCTCCGGAGGTGAGGTCGCCCTCCAGGGCCATGACTTGCTCGATGACCGGCTGGGCCTCGGCGGTCAGGCGCTCGGCGACGGCAGCGAACGCCTCGGCCGGGTCGGTCTGGTTGACAACGATCTCGGCAATGCCCTGGCCGATGATCTGGTCGCCGCCCGGGATGAACGCGCGGGCAGCGTCCTGGGCCTTGGTGAACGGCAGTTGGTCGACGGCCGTCTTGAAGTTCGGGTTGGCCGCGAAGAACTCGGCCATCTCCGGGCCGGCGATGCCGGACTTCAGGATCGGCATGTAGCCGGTGTTCTGCGACCAGCTGATCGCCTGCTCGTAGGCGGAGCAGAAGCGGACAAACTCGAACGCCGCCTGCTGCCGCTCGACCGGGATGTTCGACATGATGCCGAAGCCGGAGCCGCCGGTCGAGCAGTGGGGCTCAGCGCCGGGGAGCTCGCCCGGCAGGAACGCCGTGCGGAAGTTGACACCGTTGGCCTCGGCGGCGGTGGTGATGCCGCGGAGCGAGCCGGTCGAGGAGAGGACCATGGCCGCGTAGCCGTTGGCGATCTCGTCGTTGACGACCTCGGCGGTGTAGGCCCAGCCTTCCTGGACGCCGCGGAGGAACAGGTTACCGGCGTTGACGGCCCCCTCCTCGTCGATGCGGATGGTGAAGTCCGGGTCGCTGTAGGCGCCACCATAGGCCCAGGCGATGCCCTGGAACGGCCAGGCGAGGTAGTCGGCTGCGGGGCCGAGGGCGAGGGCACCGATCTGCTGGCTCTCATCGACCAGGGATGGCGCGATCGCCTCGAACTCCGACCAGGTGGTCGGAAACTCGGTGACACCGGCGGCGCCGAAGATGTCCGTGTTCCAGTAGACCACCGGCGTGGAGCGGGCGAACGGCAGCCAGTACTGGACGCCCTGGCGAACGCCTTCGTAGCGGAACGAGTCCACGACGTCGTCGATCTGGAAGCTGGTCGACGAGATCAGGTCGTCCATCGGCAGCAGGAGCTGGGCGAGGTAGAAGCGGAACCACCAGACATCGGACAGGATCGCGAGGTCGGGGTTGGAGCCGTCCTGGACGGCGATCGTGGCCTGCTGGGCGGTCTCCTCGTAGGAAGCCTGCGCCGTGCCGATGACCTGGACACCGTTGTTCTGGGCGTTGAACGCGTCGATCAGGGCCTGGACCTGCTCGCCGAGGTTGCCGGTGAAGCCGTACCAGAAGTTGATCTCGGTGTTGGAGCCTTGGCGGCTGATGACGGCCGGGGCTGCGAAGGTCCTGCTGGCCTTCGGTGAGATAGCGAGGGCGCCAGCGGCAGCGGTGCCAGCGGCACCCTTGAGGATCGTACGACGCGAGATGGCCATGCCTGGATCTCCTGCTACGGGCGGTTGCCCTGATGCACACCGGGACGGTCGAACTGCACAGGTTTGGGTGAGCCGCCTGAGATCATGACCGAATGGACGTTCCGGCTATGTTAGGCAGTCGTTAATTCCCCGGCAGGCAGGGCAACGAACCGTTAACGGTCCGGGAAAAGCAATTGGCTGGTGCCCCTCCGGAGAGGAGAGACACCAGCCAGCGGTCACGATGCGTGGATGCGACCACGCACGTCGTCAGGCGGTCGGGGTGGCGGCCGGCGTCGCGGCGCCGCTCGTCAGGTCCCCTTCGAGCGCGATGACCTGCTCGATTACCGGGGCGGCCTCGGTCCGGAGCTCCTCGGCGACTGCGGCGAACGCCTGGGCCGGATCGGTGCCATTGACCAAGATCTCGGAGATGCCGCCCGAGATGATCTGGTCGCCTCCGGGGATGAAGGCGCGAGCGCTGTCCTGCGCCTTCGTGAACTGGAGCTGATCCACGGCAGTCCGGCTGGTCGGGTTCTCCTGGAAGAACTGCTCCATCTCCGGGCCGGAGATGGCCGACTTCAGGATCGGCATGTAGCCGGTGCCCTGCGACCAGGCGACGGCCTCGTCGTAGGAGGAGATGAACTCGACGAAGGCGAAAGCCGCCTCCTGGCGCTCGGGCGGGATGCTGGCCATGATGCCGAGGCCAGAGCCGCCCGTGGAGCAGACCTGCTCGATTCCCTCGTTCTGCTGGGGCAGGAACGCGGTCGACCATTTGATCCCGGATTCGGCAGTCAGGTTGCGCATCTCGGCCAGGGTGCCGGTCGAGCCGATCATCATGGCGGAGAAGCCGCTGGAGAAGTCGTTGACCTGGTTGTCGGCGTTGTACATCCAGCCGTCCTGGACGCCGCGCAGGTAGAGGTTGCCGGCGTTGATGGCGCCCTCCTCGTCGATGCGGATGGTGAAGTCCGGGTCGCTGTAGGCGCCGCCGTGGGCCCAGACGACGCCCTGGAACGGCCAGGCGAGGTAGTCGGTCGCGGGCGGCAGCGAGAAGGCGACGACCTGCTGGCTCTCATCGTTGAGCTGCGGGGCGATCGCCTCGACCTCGGACCAGGTACCCGGGAACTCAGTGACACCGGCGGCGCCCCACATGTCGGTGTTCCAGTAGACGAGCGGCGTGGAGCGAGCCAGCGGCATCCAGTACTGCTCGCCCTTACGGACTCCCTCGTAGCGGAACGAATCCACGATGTCGTCAATCGGGAAGCCGCGGGCCGCGATCAGGTCATTGAGCGGCAGCAGCGCCTGGGCGAGGTAGAAGCGGAACCACCAGACGTCGGAGATCAGGGCGATGTCCGGGTTGGTCCCGTCCTGCAGCGCGAGGGTCAGGTTCTGGGCCGTCTCCTCGTAGTTGCCCTGCTGGAGGCCGGTGACCGTGATGCCCTGGCCGTTGGTCTCGTTGAATCGGGCGATCAGGTCCTGCATCCGGTCGCCGAGGACGCCCGTGAATCCGTACCAGAAGTTGATCTCGGTGGCGCTCTGGCGGTTGATCTGGTTGGGAGCAGCGAAGACCCGGCTGGCCTTCGGATGGAGGGCGACCGCTCCAGCGGCGGCGGCACCGGCGCCAGTCTGGACGAGGCGGCGGCGAGACATCATGGACATGGTCGTTACTCCTCTTGGGTTGAGTGTGATCCACGCGGCGTCGCGCGTGCCGGAAGGTTAACGTCTTTGGCCCGTCTTGGGTACGGGCGGAGGTGATGAATATGTTCAATCAGGACCGTTCGGCCGAAAGGACACCGGCCGGAACCATAAAGTGGTCCCGGTCAGCGTCGTTCTCCACCGGCAATATCACGCTAGCCCTTGGTCGCGCCGGAGGCGATGCCGTCGATGATGAACTTCTGGGCCCAGATGAAGACGAGGATCAGCGGCAGCACGACGAAGCAGGTCGCCGCCATGACGACACCGTAGTTGGTGTTGCCCTCGGTATCGAACAGGTAGGAGATGCCGACGGTGAGCGGCCGCATCTCCTGGGTCCGGGTCACGACGAGCGGCCACAGGTAGGCGTTCCAGTGGGCAACGGCCGAGATCAGGGCGTAGGTGATCAGGACCGGGCGAGCCATCGGGATGACCATGTCCCAGAGCAGGCGGAGGTGGCCGGCGCCCTCCAGCCGGGCCGCTTCGAGCACTTCCCGCGGCAACCCGAGGAACGCCTGGCGGATCAGGAAGGTGCCGTAGGCGGTTGAAACAGCTGGCAGGAAGATGCCCCAGTACGTGTTGATTCCGCTGACCTCGACGCCAAGCAAATTGCTCGTGATGCTGCGCAGCGTGGATCCGATCGAGATGTAGTTCGGGAGTGTGGTGACCTCGCCGGGGATCATCAGCGCCATCAGGATGATGACGAAGATTACAGTCTTGAACGGGAACCGGAGAAAGGCGAACGCGTAGGCGCAGAGGCAGCCGTTGATCAGCTCACCAGAGGTTCCGGCGAGGGTAATGATGATCGTGTTGATGTAGAAGCGACCGAACGGCGCGGCGTTCCATGCCTCGACGAAATTCCCGAAGCCGAGTGCATCCGGACCGAACGGGTTCTGCCAAGCCTGCGGAATCCAGACCGGCGGGATGGCGCGGATTTCGGCGTACTCCTTGAAGGCGCCGGAAACCATCCAGTACAGCGGAACGATCATCACCGCCGTCAGGATCAGCATCAGGGCGTAGCCAAGGAGACGGTCGAACGGGAGGCGCGACAGCAGGCTGGGCTTTGGATGCGAGATGTCGTCGCCCGCGGGCGAGGCGGACGGTCCGGTCGGGGCGCTGGCGGCGATCCCGAGGTGACGCTGGCGGTCGGCCCAGGCGCGGTAACCGGTTCGGGCGGCGGCGAGCGGGTTTCGGCTAGGCATAGTGAGTCCTCCGCTCGGAGATGCGGTACTGGATGACGGTCACGGCCAGCATGACCGCGAACAGGACCATGGCGGCGGACGCGCCGCGCCCGGCGTTGTTGTTGATGAACGACTGCTGGTACGTGTAGTAGATCAGGTTGGTCGTCGCGTTCACGGGTCCGCCCGCAGTCAGCGTCCGGATGATGTCGAACGACTGGAGCGTCCCGAGGATGGAGGTCACCATGACGAAGAAGTGGATCGACCCGAGCTGGGGCCACGTCACGGCAAAGAAGCGCTGGAAGGCGTTGGCCCCGTCAACCTTGGCAGCTTCGTACAGATCCTTGGGGATGCCCTGCAGACCAGCGAGGTAGATCACGGCGGCGAAGCCGAGGTTCTTCCAGACGTAGACGATGATCACCGAGACCAGGGCCCACTGCGGGTCGCGCAGCCAGGGCGGCGAACCGACGCCGATCCAGCCCAGCATTTCGCGGAGCAGGCCGACGCGTGGGTCGAAGATGTAGAACCAGACGATCGAGATCGCGACGCCGGAGAGCAGGGTCGGGGCGAAGATCATTGCCCGGACGGGCGTGCGGAACTTCAGCTTCTGATTCAGGAGCAGCGCCGAGAGCAACCCGAGACTGACGGCGCCGCCAACTGCACCAATGGTGTAAATCAGCGTAGTACGCATCACCGTCCAGAACTCGTTGTTTCCGAACAGGTAGCGATAGTTGTCCAGTCCGATGAAATCCCGGGTCGGAGTGAGGAAGTTCCACGAAGTAAGGCTGAGGTAGACGTTGAAGAACAGCGGCCAGAACGAAAAGGTCGTGAACAGGACGAGGTTCGGCAGGATAAAGAGCAGGAACAGTGTCTGCTCACTCCGGAACAGCTTCTGAAAACGGGACTGACGGCCGGTGACGGCGGTCGCGGCGGTAGTGCCGCCCGCTTCCGCTCCGGTCAGAGGCCCGCTGGGCCGGGCCGAGGCGGCGTCAGCACCGCCTGGTTGGCCACCGGCCTTGCCGGTTCCGGTGGCGGACCGGGACACGGTCGGATCGTTCTCTTGAAGCATGACACTCCCTGAGCTTCGCGTGGGGCAATCGGTCGTCCGCCGGATGTGCGACGGGAGCATGACGCATGGCTGCCGAGGCGATGTAAATCGGGCGTTAAACTGACGTGGTCCTCGGCGAGGCAGCTCGAACGTCGCGCTCGTCGCGCTTGTGGAGCGCTACCGGTCACCCCTGACCGGTCCCGTATCTCGCTGGTTCAGGATCAATGATGCCAACTGTTAACGCCCCTGTCCATACTCCGGGCCTATGGATCCTCGCGCTCGACACCTCGTCGGAGCGGCTTGGCGTTGCATTGTCCGATGGTGAGCGGACGGCAGAGATTGCCTGGCAGGCGGGACGGCAGCAGTCAGCGGTCCTGCTCGACGCGGTCGAGGTTCTGCTCAAGCGGGTCGGAATCGCGGTCGCTGAGCTCGCCGCCGTGGCCGTCGCCGTTGGCCCGGGACCGTTCAACGGACTGCGTGCCGGACTCGGGACGGCCAAGGGCCTGGCGCTTGGGGCCAACCTGCCATTGATTGGCGTCGACACGCTGGCCGCGACGGTCCTGCCCGTGCTCGCTCCGGGGCGAACGGCGGTCGGCGTCGTCGCAGCCGGGAGAGGGCGTGTGGTTCGACGCGCGTTCCGGGCGCCCGATCCAGACGAGACGCCCGGATACCCGGTCGCGGTCGGGGAAGCTGCCAACGGGAGCGTCGAGGATCTGGTCGCCCATCTCGGGTCCATCGCCGGTCCTCTCACCCTGATCGGGGAGGTGTCCGACGACCAGTTGCGTCCCTATGAGGACGCCCTTGCGGGTCTCGATCTCTGGCTGCCGCCGGCCGGGCCGCGCGACCGTCGACCCGCCAGCGTTGCCGCCGTTGCCCGGGCGCGCTGGGTGCGTGGCGATATCGACGACCCGGCGACCCTGGACGCCGTCTATCTGCACAGCGCTGCCCGTCCGGCCCACGCGCCGGGGTGAGGGTATCGGGGGTCGGTTGGGTTCCGACCCAGTATCGGCCGATACTTGCGAGCGTTGAGCGGGACGACCCCGCCTCGCCCACTGGTCAGCATCCATCGCAGAACCGAGGAACAGCCCGTTGCCATTCCGTATCGAACCCATGCGCGAGGAGGACATCCCCGAGGTCGGTCGCGTCGAGCGGCGCTGCTTCGCCAACCCGTGGCCGATGGCTGCCTACAGGCGCGAACTTTCTGATCCTGAACATAACGTCTACGTCGTGATCCGCGAATATCGTGACGCCGACCCGCGACCGGACGGCGAGCCGGTCCGCCGGCTGCCGCTCGGGCCGTTCCGCCAGCTCGTTCGCCACTTCGAGGGCGATGGCCGAGTCATCGGGTTCGCTGGCATGTGGCACATGTTCGAGGAAGCGCACGTCACGACCATCGGGATCGACAACGGCTACCGTGGCCGGGGGCTGGGCGAGTTGCTGCTGTTGTCGCTCATCGACCAGGCGGTGGCACGCGGCGCTCACTGGATGACGTTGGAGGTGCGGGTCTCGAACTCGCCGGCGCAGGCGCTCTATGGCAAATACGGGTTCACGGTCCAGGGCACGCGGAAGCGGTACTACAGCGACAACAACGAGGACGCCCACATCATGTGGTCGCCGGACCTGACCCTGCCGGAGACGCGAGAGATGATCGAGCGCAACCGGACCCGGCTGGATCGCCGCCATCCGGGCGTGCGGGCGGCCGTCGCTCAGGGCAATGACGCTGGTGTAAGCGACCGTGACCGACCCGGTTCCGGGACGACGGGCTCAGCGGAGCCCAGCGCCGGCTTCCCGGCGGGGACTGAATGAGGATCCTCGGAATCGAGACGTCCTGCGACGAGACCGCAGCGGCGATCGTCGAGGACGGCCGCTGGATCCGGAGCAACGTCGTCGCGTCGCAGATCGCGCTGCACCGGACCTACGGCGGGGTAGTGCCGGAGCTGGCGGCCCGGGGACACGTGACGGCGATCATGCCGGTCGTCCGGACCGCGCTGGATGAGGCCGGCCTGACGCTGGCCGATGTGGGCGCGATCGCCGTAACGACCGGGCCGGGACTGGCCGGGGCACTACTGGTTGGTGCCAACACGGCCAAGGGGATGGCGTTCGCGACCGGGTTGCGGCTGATCGGGGTCAACCATCTCGAAGGGCACATCGCCGCCAACTGGCTGGTGCCGGCAGTCGTCCCGGCCGGCAGCGAGTCGGGTATTACCGATCCCGGACCACCACCGCTGCCGGCGATCTGCCTGCTGGTTTCC
Organism: Thermomicrobiales bacterium; assembly: GCA_035944555.1. GTDB lineage: Bacteria > Chloroflexota > Chloroflexia > Thermomicrobiales > UBA6265 > CADCWK01. The sequence goes on along the minus strand of DASZAY010000008.1, from coordinate 221,075 downwards.
GGTGGACATTCCGAACTGATCCTCGTCGAGGCGCCTGGCCGGTATCGCCACCTGGGCCGGACCCGGGACGACGCGGCCGGGGAGGCGTTCGACAAGGGCGCCCGTCTGCTCGGACTGGGTTATCCCGGCGGGCCGGCCATCCAGGCAGCCGCGTCCGGAGGAGATCCTGACCGGTTCGACCTTCCCCGGGCCTGGTTGCCGGGAAGCAACGACTTCAGCTTCTCTGGCCTGAAGACGGCGCTCCTCCGGGCGGTCGACCCGTATCGCATCCAGGACGACGCGCCACGGCCGGTCGATGACTCGCCGTTCCCGGCCCACCGCCCTGTCCGGCTCCGTGACGACCTGCCAGTCGCCGATCTGGCGGCTGGCTTCCAGGCAGCGGTGACGGACGTCCTGGCGACCAAGACCGTGGAGGCGGCCGCCACGACTGGTGCCCGCTCCCTGGTGCTGGCGGGCGGCGTCGCGGCCAACGCGGCGCTCCGGGAGCGGCTGGTCCAGGCGGTGGAGCGGCGCTGGCCCCGGGGTGGGGGACCGGAGATCCGGTACCCTGCGCTCTGGCTCTGCACGGATAACGCGGCGATGATCGCGGAGGCGGGGTCGTGGCGACTCGGTGAGGCTACTGCCGGCTGGTCCGGCGAGATACGGCCGCGCTGGCCGCTGGCCGAGCTGGCCGAGCTGGCCCCGATGCCCGGAACAAGCGGAACAGGACGTGGCCTGATGACAGGAGAGGGATCAGCGCGATGAGCGATGGGGTGAGCGGGATGGCGGGTGACTCGGCGCTCCCGGCGGGAGCGCGCGAGGTCGCGATCCGGGCGGCGCTGGATGCCGGGGCAATCCTCCGCGGCCGGCTGAACGAAGATCGGCAGGTCGCATACAAGGGGGTCATTGACCTCGTGACGGATGCGGACCGGGCGTCGGAGGAGCTGATCTCCGGCCGCATCCGGACGGCCTTCCCGGATCATGGCTTTCTTGGGGAGGAAGGCACGCGAGGCGCTGAAGGAGCGGATTACTCCTGGGTGGTCGATCCGCTGGACGGCACGACCAACTACGCTCACGCCTATCCCCATTTCGCGGTCTCCATTGCGCTGGAGCATGCGGGGCAGGCCGTCCTCGGCGTCGTCTACGACCCGATGCGGGACGAGTTGTTCGTGGCCGAGCGGGGCCGTGGGGCCGAGATGAACGGTGCGCCAATCCAGGTCACGACCGGAGACGAGTTGCTCCGAAGCTTGCTGGCGACCGGTTTCCCGTACGACCCGTCGTCGCGCCATGAGGCACTGGCCATCTGGAACCGCCTGATGGACGCCTGCCAGGGGGTGCGGCGCGATGGCGCGGCCGCGCTGAACCTGTGCTGGACGGCGGCCGGGCGCCTGGACGGGTTCTACGAGCGCCACCTCAAGCCGTGGGACATGGCCGCCGGTGGCCTGATCGTCGCCGAAGCGGGTGGGGTGGTGACCAATTACGCCGGCGACCCGTTCGATCTCTACGGGATCGAGGTCATCGCCGCTGGGCCGGCGCTCCATGTGTCGCTGCGGCAGGCGATAGCCGAGGCGGTCGGCACGATAGCGTAGGGATGCCCGGGTGCAAGCGGCCGGGCAGTGAGCTTGCGTCAATGGCGGTACGCGGACGTTCCGTGTCCCTTCCGGTCCGGCCACCTCAGGATTAGCTGACAGATGTGACACGACCCAACTCCGAGAAGCGAATCCGGGCGACCAGGTTCGGCATGGCCCCCTGGGCCGATTGCTGGGCCTGGGTTCTCGCTGTCCTCGCGGTCGTGACCATGTTCCTTCTCGTGCCGGATGTGCCGGTATGGGCCTGGAACATCGTGCCCTTCGCGCTGGCGGTCGTCGTCATCGCGGTTCTGGTCGTCTCGGTACGCATCCCGCACCAATGGGCCTGGAGCAGCGCTGGCGCCCTCGCCTTTGCCGTCGCGGTCGTCCTCGGGTTCAGTGCCATCCACGGGGCGATCATCGTCCTGGTATACCCGCTGGCCCGCTACGCAATCGATCGAATCCGCCACGATGGTGGTCCACTCGTCGCCTACGCGTTTCTCGCAGGACGGATGGTTCTGGGAGTGCTGGCGGGAGGACTGGCCGCCTGGATCACCGTCGGCACGTCGATCTCGTCTCGAGGCGACTCTGACCTCACCGGACTCATTCCGTTCAGTGTGGGCTACCTGGTGTTCCAGCTAATTGCCATCGGCGGGGTGCAGCTCGCCGGGCTGCCGGAGTGGGTGGGCCGGCGCGATGGTCGCCTCTCTCGGCTTGGGATCCCCCAGCTAGCCCAGGTGGTGATCTGGGAAGCAGTCGCCGTGATCGGCGCGACGGCCACCGCGCTGATCATCGACTCCGTCAGCCTGCGGCTGGACTACTGGGTCAGCTGTCTGCTCGCCCTGGTCATCATCATCGCGCTGCATGTGACGTTGGACCGCAACACGCTGCTGCGGGAGCGCAACGACGACCTGGCCCGCGCACTGGCCGAGCTGCGGGCGCTCAATGACGTCAGCCGGGCTCTCACGGCGACGTATGAGGCAGGGGCTCTGGTCGAGGAGATCGGCGGGCAGGTTCGGCGAGTGCTCGATGCCGACGTGGTCGAGATCGCACGGCTGGACCCGATCCGCGGGAGACTCCGGTTCCTGTTTGCCGCCCACGCCGGCGTCCGGCAACCGGAGCGGTTCGAGCAGGTACCACCCGAACCATCGGGTCCGGAAGATCTGGAGAAGAACCCGGAACCGGGAATCGTCTTCCGAAGCATCTGGGCCGGAGGAACGGTCGCGGGGTCGGATGTCGAGACGTACCCGCTCGTCCGTCCGGACGGAACGATCCTGCCGATCGACCGGTCGGGCGTGCGCTATTTCCATAGCGCCGTCGCTGTCCCGATGAGAGCGGGTGGCGAGCAGATCGGCGTGATCGCCGTCAAGGCGCACCGTCCGGGCGTGTTCACTCCGGCCCGGGTCGGCCTCCTGGAGCGGATTGCCGGGCAAGCCGCTCTGGCGATCCGCAATGCGGAGGTAATTGCCACCGAGCGGGCGTCCGATCTTGCCCGGCAGGACTTTCTCTCGGTTGTCAGCCATGAGCTCCGGACCCCAATTACGACGATCTCCGGCTACGGTCAGCTCCTTGCCCGGCGCATGGCCAGGCGTGGCCCGACCGGAGCCGACGACCCCGCGACGGCCGAGACGCGGATGGTCGATGTCATCGTTCACCAGAGCCGGCAGCTCGGCCGCCTGATCGATGACCTCGTCCTCCTCTCGGGCCTGGGGCGCGGCGACACCCGGCTGGAACTTGGACCAGTCGACCTGGTCGAGCTGGCCCGTGAGGCTGTTGACGCCGCCCGCTTCACCGTCGCCGACCCGGCCGGCCTCACGCTCGAAGCCGACGGTCGGATCGTCGTCGAGGGGGACCGGGTCCGGCTGCGGCAGGTGATTGACAATCTGCTCGAGCAGACGGCACCGACCGCCCGCGCTGAACAGCCGGTCACTGTTCGGGTTCGCGATCTCGGGGAATCGACCGAGATCCGTGTGACGGACCTGGATCACCGGCTCTCGGACGAACAGCGGGCGCGCGCCTTCGAACCATTTCAGCGCCCCGAGGGCGACAGTACGACAGGCGCGGCCGAGCTTGGCCTGGCGTTAAGCATCGTCCGCGAGATCGTGGTCAGCCATGGTGGCAACGTCTCGGCCGAGCGGACGAAGGACCAGGGAACGGCGTTCATCGTCAGACTGCCGAAGGGTGGTCCCGGGGGCCTGGCAGGCGGGACCGGACTCCGGCTGGATGCTGACCGGGCTGATCGCAGCCAACCTGATGGGGAGGCCGAAACCGGCACCGGATGACCCGTTGATGCGACATGGTGCCGGGGGAGTGGACGAGCGGTCGCGCGGTCGGTAGACTGCCGATTCGTAGAGCCGACGATGGCGAGGAGGGCGCCGATGAAGATGATCATCGCTATCGTTCAGGACGAGGACACCGATACCCTCACCCAGGCGCTTGTCAGCGCCGGGCACCGGTTCACCAAGGTGAACACCACGGGGTCGTTCCTCCGCACCGGCAACACCAGCCTGATGATCGGCGTCGAGGACCATATCGTCCCCGCCGTGATGGCGATCCTCCGCCGGATCTGCCGGCGCCGCACCCAGATCGCCGTACCGTATTCCCCCGCGCTCGAGCCGGGCCTGCTGTACATGCCGGAGAACTTCGAGGTCGAAGTTGGCGGGGCGGTCGTGTTCGTCGCCAACGTTTCGCGTTTCGAGCGACTGTAAGGGGCGCTTCCCGGCGGCCCAGCAGGCAGCGCGGGTCCCGCACCTGTACCATCCCGAGAGCGTCGGCCGGCCGGTCCCGTTTGGCGACCGGCCTTGCCGTTTTCCACTTATCTCCCAGGGAGGTTCCTGTTGTCCGAGGCTACGACAATTCCCAGCCCCACGATCGATCGCGACGAGATCGTCCGTATCGCCAGCCGCCTGATCTCGGTTCCGTCGCCCAGCGGCGAGGAAGCCGCCGTGATGGCGTCCGTTACTGCCTGGTGCGACGAGCTTGGCCTGAACTACCAGGTCGTCGCCAAGGACCCGGCCCGGCCCAACGTGGTGATCTCGGTCGGTGACCCGGCGACCGGTCCCACGCTGGCCATGAACGGCCACCTGGATACCGTCCCGGTCTCCGATCCTGATGCGTGGACGAATGGCCCGTTCGAGCCGACCCTCAGCGACGACGGCAAGCGGCTGTTCGGTCGGGGCGCCAGCGACATGAAGAGCAGCGTCGGCGTGATGCTCTACGTGATGTCGCTGTTCCGCGACGCTCCGCTCAAGGGCTGCCTACAGGCCCACGTGGTTTCCGACGAGGAGACCAGCGCGCGCTGGGGATCGATCTTCCTGCTCGAGGAGATCGCGGCCGGGCGGCTGCCGAAGCCGGATTACTGCCTGATCGGCGAGAAGAGCGACCTCAAGGTCCGCAACGCCGAGCGAGGCATCCTTGGCCTAGAGATCCGCTTCATCGGGCGGGCCAGCCACACGGCCGCCGCGCGGGCCACCGGCATCAACGCGATCGCCAAGGCGGCCAAGGGAGTGCTGGCGCTGGAGAAGGACCTGGACAAGTTCCACCCGGCGATCGGCAAGCCGGTGATCAGCGTCAACACGATCACCGCCGGCGTCGCCCACAACGTCGTCCCGGGCGAGTGCACGATCACCGTCGACCGGCGGCTGATCCCCGGGGAGGACAAGGACAGCGCGGGGGCCGAGATCGTCGCCTCGCTGGACGCCGTCGCCGCGGAGGACCCGGAGTTCCGCTACGAGCTGACGGTCGACCCGCATGACGACTGGATCGCGGCCAACATCACGGAGGAGAGCTCGCCGCTCGTCCAGGCGATCAAGGCCGCCGCGACGACGGTCACGGGACAGGAGCCGCCGTACTTCGTCTCGTGGGCCGGCGCCACGGACGGCCGGTTCTACCGCCAGGCCGGGATCGACACCGTCGGGTTCGGGCCGGGCGGGGAGCGCGCTCACGGTGCCGACGAGTGCGTCTACGTCGACGACCTGGTCACGCAGGCTGGCGTCTACGTCGAGACGGTCCGCCGGCTGCTCGGCTAGGACTCCTGGTGATACGGGAAAGGGGCGGCCCGGACAATCGTCCGGGCCGCCCCTTTCCCGTTGCTCAGTATGACGACCGGATCAGCCGGCGGCGGTTGCTGACGGGGGCTCGGCGATGATCGGGTCGCCGGTGTGGATCGTGCCGCCGGAGATGATGCGGGCGCGCAATCCGGAACGATGGACCAGCGCCCGGACGACGGTCGCCTTGTCGGCGTTCAGCACGTCGCCCATCTTGGCGCACGGCTGGCAGAGTTCAGCACCTTCGAGCTCGACGTCGCCGACCCGGAAGCGCTGGCCAACCAGCTCGTTGAGCCGGACACCCGCCGTGATGATGTTGCGGCGGCTCTTGTCGGCCGGGATGACCAGCCCTGTTTCGGATTCGATCTCGGTCAGAGACTCGCGGGCGACCAGCGTAATCTGCCGACCGTCACCCGGGCCCTGATCGACCGCGCTGGCAGTGACGGTGTCGCGAAAGCGGTCGCCTTCCAGTCCCTCACCGGCGAACGCCCGCACGGCGTCGCGGCCCTGCATCGGTTGCCCCGACGCCGGCGAGACGAAGATCCCTTCGACCTGTCCAGTTGTCATGGTTGCCTGACCTCGCGGGGAGGCGCCAGATGGTGAGCGGCGCCGATAGTCAATCACTGACTATATGATACCAGCCCCCGCAACCGGCTGGTGCTGTCCGAGGGCGCTTCCCAGCGCGCCGCTCGACCAGTGGTCCATCCCGACGCGGTCGCGCCGCCGCATCCCGTGGGCGCCATCCCACTCTGCCTCCCGCTCCGGGTAGTCGGCGCGGGCATGGGCGCCCCGGCTCTCGGTCCGGCGGGTGGCGGCGAACGTGACGGCTTCGGCCGCGTCGAGGAGGTTGCGCAGCTCGGCAAGTTGGCGGGCCAGGGGCTCGTCCATGCGCGGGGCGAACAGGCCGGAGGGCCCGAGCGCGGCCCGGATCTCGCCGAGGTCGGTCGAGGCGTGGGCGAGCCCCGTAGCATCCCGCAGCACCGAGACATCGCGGCTCATCGCCGCCTGCAGGACGCGCCGCATGTCGGCCAGGTCTTCCGCCGCGAAGACGGGGATCTCCTCGACCGGTCCGGCGTCGAGGTCGGGCAGCGAACCGTCGGACGGCGGTGCGCCGGGGCTCGCCGCGATCCGGTCAGCGGCGGCGAGGCCGAAGACGAGTCCTTCGAGGAGCGAGTTGCTGGCGAGGCGATTGGCGCCATGCACGCCGGTGCAGGCCGCCTCGCCGATCGCCAGCAGTCCGGGCAGGCTGGTCATGCCGTCGGTCCCGGCGACGATGCCGCCCATGAAGTAGTGGGCGGCCGGAGCGATCGGGATCAGGTCGCTGGCGAGGTTCAGCCCGCGGGCATGTAGCTCGGCGCCGATCGTCGGGAAGCGCCGGCCGACGATGGCCGGATCGAGATGCCGCAGGTCCAGCCAGACACTCCCGGTCCCGTCAGCTTGCATCTGGCGCTGGATTCCGCGGGCGACGACATCGCGCGGGGCGAGCTCGGCCTGGGGATGCTGGTCGACCATGAACCGCTCGCCGTCAGCACCGCGGAGGTAAGCGCCCTCGCCGCGGACCGCCTCCGAGACGAGGAATGGCGCCGACCCGGGCAGGGCCAGCACGGTCGGGTGGAACTGCATGAACTCGAGATCGGCGATGGTCGCGCCGGCCCGGATGGCCATCGCCAGGCCGTCGGCGGTCGCGCTGGCCGGGTTGCTCGTTGTCGCCCAGAGTTGTCCGGCGCCACCAGCGGCCAGGACGGTCACCGGGGCGGTCAGTGCCGTCGAGATGCCGTCCCCCAAGTCAGCGACGACGCCGTGGCATCGACTGTCGCCAGTGAGCAGATCGAAGGCGAAGGCATGCTCGAAGATGTCGATCCGCAGGTCGGCCCGGGCCCGCGCGACAAGGGCCCGTTCGATCTCGGCGCCGGTCGCGTCGCCACCCGCGTGGAGGACACGACGCCGGCTGTGGGCGCCCTCGCGACCCAGCGCGTAACCGCCGCCTTCCCGGTCGAAGTCCGTGCCGGCCTCGATCAGCCACCGGACGGCTTCCGGCGCGCCCTCGACCAGCGCACGGACCGCCGTCTCGTCGCACAACCCGGCTCCAGCGATGATCGTGTCCTCGAAATGGAGGGCGGGAGAATCGTCGGCGCCCACCGCGGCCGCCAGGCCACCCTGCGCGTAGCGGGTGTTGCTCTCGCCGAGCACGCCCTTGGTGAGCAGGGCAACGCGGAGGTTGGCCGGCAGGCGGAGCGTGAAGGCGAGCCCCGCGACGCCGGCGCCGATCACGATGACATCGTAGGGCCGGACCGGGGGCTGGGAGCTCATGCGAGGGGTGTCCTGGGAGTGGGGAGGGCCGGCGGCCGGTGCCGCCATGACCGACGAAGCGTAGCAGTCTCGCGGTGTCCGCGGCTGCCCGCTGTTAAGGGATTGGTCGAAGTAAGGGGGACTACAGGACGACGGGCTGGTGGCCCATCCGGTGCATCGTCCCGGGGTTACGCAGTTCTGCCTTGACGATCACGAATGGGAGTCAACGAACGATGTCTAACCACGAATCGACCAGTCGCCACATGAACCGGCGCTTGGTCATCACCGGGACCGGCATCGCTGTGGCCGGTGGAGCACTCGCGTCCCGGTTCGCGCCGGGCAGCGTTGCCCAGACAGGGGACGCAACCCCGGGCACTGGGGCGACACCGGAATTGTTCGGCGGGGTCGAGGTCGACCCGCAGATGCAGGAGCTTCTCGACGCGCTGGCGGCCACTGAGGCGCCATCGATCGAAGAGGTCACCCCGCAGATCGCCCGCAACCTGCCATCGATTGCGTCCGCGGTGCTGGCTGTGACTGCCGCCCGTGGTGGGGCCGGCCAGGAAGCGATTGGTGGCATCTCCCACATCCTCGTTCCCGGTGGCGACAGCGATATCGTTGCGCGGGTCTACACGCCTCTCCACGCGCCCGAGGGGCCGCTCCCCGTCGCGGTCTACTTCCACGGCGGTGGCTTCGTCATCGCCGATCTCGACACCTATGACGCCTCATGCTGGGCACTGGCCAACGCCTCCGGGGCGCTCGTCGTTTCGGTTGCCTATCGTCAGGCGCCGGAGAACCCGTATCCGGCCGCGGCTAACGACGCCTATGCCGCTACCCAGTGGATCATCGAGAACGCAGGGCAGATCAACGGCGACCCTGCCCGGGTCGCGGTCGTCGGCGAGAGCGCCGGGGGCAATCTTGCTACCGTCGTCTGCCTGCTCGCGCGCGATCTCGGTGGGTCCGCGCCGATCCACCAGGTCCTGGTCTATCCGGTCGCGACCTTCGCCCCATCCGGCGACCAGACGCAGTCGATCGATCAGTTCGCTGATGCGTCTCCGCTCAACTCGGCGATGCTGGAGTGGTTCGGCTCGTACTATCTGCCCGATCAGGCCCTCGCCGAGAGTGACCCATACGTCTCCCCGGCGATCGCCGATCTGACCGGCCTGCCGCCCGCGACGGTGATCCTGGCCGAGATCGACCCACTGCACGACCAGGGTGAGATCTACGCCCAGCAGCTGAGTGATGCGGGCGTCGACACGACGCTGACGACCTACGAAGGCGTCACACATGAGTTCTTCGGTACGGGGCTCGTGGTGGACAAGGCGATCGAAGACGTCGAGGAAGCCGCCGGGCGACTGCGAGAGGCATTCGGGACGGCATGATGACCGTAGGTTCCGGTCTCAGCCGATGAACGAGGGGGGAGCGCCGTGAGGTGCTCCCCCCTCGTCGTTCGTGTTGGACCGTGCGTCTCTGGTCAGCGATCCCGCAGGTAGTACGTCATCGACTGGAGGGCGCTGACCGGGTCGATCTCGCGGACGGTGACGTCGTGCGGGGTCTTGAGGACGACCGGGGCGTAATTGAGGATCGCCTTGACCCCACCGCTGACCATCTGGTCGGCGATGCTCTGGGCGGCCACGGCGGGGACGGCGATGATCCCGACCTTGATGCCCCGCTCGCGGATCACATCGGTCATCCGGTCGGTCGACAGGATGGGGATACCGTCGATACGGTCGCTGGGTCCGTGATGGCCCCGATCGAATACGGCGACGATCCTGAATGACGACGCGGGATTGGTGAATCCACGATAGCGAAGCACGGCCTGCCCGAGGTTTCCTACCCCGGCCAACGCGACATCCCAGTGGGCGTTGACTCCTAGGATCTCGGCAATGCGGTCAGCGAGGAAGGCGGTGTCGTAGCCCTTGCCCTGCTTGCCGAACCGGCCGAAGTAGGAGAGGTCACGTCGGATCTGGGCCGCGGTCACGCCGATGTGCTCGGCCAGTTCATCCGACGATACCGACGCGATTCCGTCGTCCCGCAACCCGCGAAGGGTCCGCACGTAGACCGGCAGGCGCCGGATCACGATGTCCGGGATGGAATCCGATTCCCCGACCGTGCCCGCATCGCCGAAGTCGATCACGGGCTCCATTGGCACGTCCGGGGACTGCTCGTCGGTTGCGAATGGCGAGCGATGCGTCAAGACCACGTCCTCGGAGTCGGGAGCCAGTGGATCAATGTGGGACGGCCCGCCGGAAGGGCGTAAACGGCCCGTTCCGCGCCGCCGCACTACCGTTCAGTTCGGATTCGGCGCGGCCGGACGAGGTTCAGTATCCGTTTCGTCGCGTGGTCGCGTCAATATCGCAGCATTCAGGCTGCACACTGGTCCGGGAAGAGCAGGATGGGACGTCCTGCAGGACCGGACGCGAGTACTGATTCCCGGACACGCGCCGGATTTCCCTTGGGACGATGACACGGAGAGGACGTCACGATGCACCAGGACGACAACGCTGAGGAGAAGCCCGATACCGGACCGACCGCCGATCCGAAGATCGACCCGATCAATCCGGGCAACCCGGCGAAGGCCGATTCGAGTGGGACTGCTGGGGCGGTCCCACCAGAGGCGCCGCCCCTCGAGCTCACAGCTGAGGCAAAGGCCGCCGCAGAGGAGCCAGGGTCGCCGCTGCCCCGGTTCTGGGATGCGATGAAGCGGTTGCCGCGCTACGCCCGGGTCGCCGCGGCCCTGGTCGCTGACCCGGCTGTACCGAAGCGGAGCAAGGTTGCCCTCGGGGTCGGCGGGCTGTACGCGGTCTCGCCCGTCGACCTGGTCCCCGGGGTGATCCCCGTCGCCGGACAGCTCGACGATCTGTACGTGCTGCTCCGGGCGCTCCGCCAGGCTCTGCACAGCGCCCCGCCCGACGTCTCCGCCCGGCACCTCCACGCTGTAGACCTGACGATGGCCAACGTCGAATCCGACATCAAGTCGATGGAGGAGACGACCGTCTGGCTGGTGAAGAAGGGCTTCAACGCCGGAACGCGAGCCGCGACGTCCGGAGTTCAGGCGGCCAAAGAGGGCGCGGGGGCGGGACGCCGCATCGCGTCGGACGGAATCCGGCGAGCACGAAACCTGTTCGGCAACCGGGAGCGCCCGACGAGCTGACACCTGACGTCGCGTCCGATGATTCGACCCCTCTGTTCCTGACCCCAGGTATGGCGGATCGCTTCGGTTTGTCAGCTTTCACCGAACCGTAGCACTTCGTTTATACTTGGGAACGTTCCGGGTCGCCGATCGTAGATGAACGGCAGGCGGTCCGGGCCGGAACACTCTCCTGGCGTCGGCCCGTGTCGATCGGTTTGGCAGTTGATCTGCCGCCCCGCTGGCACAGACCGGGTACAGGGGAGAGAGGAAGACACAATGAGCCATGATGGGCGCGTGGATTCCCCGATCGGGGATGAGGCGGAGTCCGGTGGGCTCGGGTGTCCGATGCTGGTCCGTGGTCACGCCAGCGTCGCTCGCGGGACCCGGCCACTGGTCCGGTGTTCCCTGGGCTGGGCCATCCGGGGCGAGCATGAGCTCGCACGCTGCGTCGCGACCGAGTCGTGCACGAAGTGCTGGAAGGCCCAGGAGGATCACGGGGCGCTCCACGAGGCGGCATTTACCGCGTCACGGTCCGCCAAGCGTCGCGCGGCCGCCGGCCAGAATGGTCAGGAGACCATTACTGAGCCAGGCAACGGCCATGAGGTGGTGGTCCCGGCCGGTCTGCCGGTCCGCCGTCCCGGTCCGCAACCGCGGCCGGTCAGACCGGAGAAGCGCTCGCGCGAATCCGGGCCTCTGAACGTTCCGCTCCATGTGGAGAGGGACGAGGTCGCAGCCGATCACTGACGACACCCGATCACACTCCGTGTCAACGATATCCAGTGCCAACGGCCCCGGTTCCTGGAACCGGGGCCGTTGGCATCGCTGATGGTGCGTGACAGGGGAGGCTAGACGTTCTCCCGAGGGGCGTTGGCACGGATGAACTCCGCGACCTCCGCCGGGGTGTGGGCACGCAGGTCCAGGTCGGCGTACTTGGTGTTGCCGGGCAGGTACAGGTGGAAGGTTGACTGGACCGGTTCGACCCGCTCCGCTTCCGCCCACCAGTCGTACAGCTGGTCCAGCCAGCCCAGGTCCTCGGTCCGGATCCGCCACAGCGCGACGCCGGCACCCCGCTCGTAGGTCAGCGCCTCGCCGAAGTAGACGGTCCCGCCCCCCGCCATGATGATCCGGGTGACATCGTCGTAGTGGCGAGGAGACCCCTTGAGCGAGAAGGTGTAGCCAGAGCCGACCGTGTTGGCGTCCGGCGCCCGGACCTGCTCGGCGGCACCTCGCTTTGATCGCTTGAACAACGAGACCATCGTTCACTCCACCTGGGCCGCCGGTATCAGTTGCCATCAGGCTCCGGCGTCCGTTGCGTTCAGCGTCCGCTCTGCTGCGGTCAGTGTAAACGGGCCACGGCGGCACGGTCCGGCACTCTCGGGGATACTGTCGGGCGTGGCGCACCGTAGTGCCGGGACGATGATCCGTGACAGGACGAGGAGCAGCAATGAAGATCGGCATTCTGATGCCCATCGATGAGCAGAAGCATCTCCAGACCTCGAGCTTCGCCGAGATCCGGGAGCTGGCAGTCGCGACCGAAGGGCATGGCTTCGACTCGATCTGGGTCAACGACCATCTCCTGTACCGCCAGACCGACGATGGCCACACACGCGGCATCTGGGAGGCCTGGACGATCCTGACCGGCCTCGCGACGATCACCGAGCGGGTCGAGCTGGGCAACATCGTCCTCTGCGGGCCGTTCCGCAACCCGGCCGTGCTCGCCAAGCAGGCCGACACGCTGGACGAGATGAGTGGCGGCCGGGTGATCCTCGGGATCGGCGCGGGCTGGCACAAGCCGGAGTTCGACGCGTTCGGGCTACCGTTCGACCATCTGGCCAGCCGGTTCGAGGATCAGGCCGAGATCATCACCTCGCTGCTCCGGACCGGTGAGTCGACGCATGACGGCCAGTACTACCAGACCAGGGACGCCGTCCTGAAGCCGCACGGCCCGCGGACGGGCAAGGCCTACAAGGACGGCGGCATCGAGATCATGATCTCGGGCAACAAGCCGCGAATGGCTCGCGCCGCCGGGACCTACGCCGACTCGTGGAATGCCGCCTGGATCGGCCGGTCGACCGCGCTGCCTGCCAAGCGCCAGATCCTCGAGAAGGCGCTCGACGAGGTCGGCAAGCCGCATGATGCCGTCGAGGTCACCGTCGGGTTGAACATTCGCTTCCCGGACCTGGAGGCGGAGGTCTACGGCAAATACGCCTCGGACAACAGCAACGTCAACCCGGACAACGTGATCATCGCCGAGCCGGATGAGATGGCGCAGATCTTCCGCGACTACGAGGCCGCCGGCGTCACGCACCTCCAGTGCATGTACTTCCCGCCGACGATGACCGGACTGGACCGATTGGCGGAGGCCCTGCGGATCTACCGCGGCAGCTAGGTCACCGGTTGCTCAGGCAATGGAAACGGCCCCGTCCATTCCGGACGGGGCCGTTTCCATTGCCATCCTCGTGCCGGACTACTTGGTCCGGCGCGGGTCAAGGGCGTCCCGGAGGCCGTCACCGACGTAGTTGATCGACAGCACGGTCAGGAAGATGAAGAAGCCGGGGATCAGGGACTCATGTGGCGAAGTCTGCAGGTACTGGCGGGCGTTGAAGAGCATCGAGCCCCACGTTGGGATGCCCGGCGGGAAGCCGAGGCCGAGGAAGGACAGCGACGACTCGGTGATGATCGCGGTGCCGATGGCCAGCGTCGCGGCGACGATGATCGGGCTGAGGACGTTGGGCATGATGTGCTTGAGCATCAGCGAGGACCGCTTGGCGCCGATGCTGTGGGCGGCCTCGACGAAATCCCGCTCCTTGGTCGCCAGGAACGAGGCCCGGACCAGGCGGGCGGTCGTCATCCAGTTGAACGCCGAGATGACGATGATGATCAGCAGGAAGACGCCGACGTTGACCGAGCCGAATCGCTCGCTGGACCACTGCTGGAGCGACGGGCTGAACAGGTAGGTGATCAGGAGCAGGAGCGGGAGCTGCGGCAGACTGAGGAAGATGTCGGTGATGCGCATCAGGATCGTATCGGTGAGCCCGCCGAAGAAGCCGGCGATGGCGCCGATAGCCGTCCCAAGAAGGATCGCGATCGTGGCAGCGAGGATACCGACCGCCAGCGAGATCCGGCCTCCCCAGAGGATCTGGGCGAGCAGGTCCTGCCCAAGGGAATTGGTTCCGAGCAGGTTATCGGGATTGGGACCCACGCTGCTGTCGTATTCGAACACAGAGTCATAGGGACGGCCATAGAGGGCATTGCCGATGAAGGTGATCAGGATCATCCCGACGAAGAGGATCAGTCCCAGCATCGCCAGCTTGTGCTTGCGGAACCGCATCCAGGCGTCGCCCCAGAGGGTTCGCTGCTTCCGGGCCTTCATCAGCTCATCGCGGGAGTTCGCGTCGCTGAGTCGTGGCGTGCGATTCGATGCAGGGGCTGGTTGACTGATCTGGCCTGGGGTGAGCTTGGCTTCCTGCGACATGCGTGTCGGCTCCTGTGGGGTCGTATGACCGGTGCCTGTTGATCAGTGTAGGCGGCGAGGGGAAGGGGTCAGCGTGACCCGGATCAGCTCAGCTTGATCCGCGGATCCAGGAGCGCGTACAGGATGTCGGCGACGACGTTGAAGATGACCACCAGGATCGCGATCATCAGCGTGATGCTGATCGCGACGGGGTTGTCGGACGCGCGGATCGAGGAGACCAGCGCGTTGCCGATGCCGGGGACGCTGAAGATCTGCTCGGTGATGATCGCGCCGCCGAAGACTTCCGGGATCTGGAGGGCGATGACGGTCACCACCGGGATCATGCCGTTGCGCATGCCGTGGAGGATGACGACGGACTGCTCCTTGAGACCCTTGGCCCGGGCGGTCCGGATGTAGTCCTGTCCGAGGACCTCCAGCATGGAGGAGCGAACGAAGCGGGTCAGCGCCGCCGATGACGCCAGGCCGAGCACAAGGATCGGCATGATCGCCTGCCGGATATTGGCCCAGACCCCCTCAACGGTCCTGTCGAAGATGAACGGGAGTTCCAGTGGTGTGTCGTTGAGCCGGATACCGAAGATGTAGATCAGGAGCGTTCCGGTGAAGAACGTCGGGAGACTGAATCCGAGGAACGCGAACGTCGTCGCGAACTGGTCGAACAGTGAGTATTGCCTGAACGCTGATATCACGCCGATCGGGATGGCGATCAGCAGGCTCAGGATGAATGACGAGCCGATGACTGCGAGGGTGACCGGGATCCGGCCGAAGATGTAGGGCGCGACGCGGTCGCAGGTGCTGAAGCAGTCGCCCCAGTCGCCCTGGATGTACTGGCCGGCCCACTTGACGTACTGCTGGGGGATCGGGTCGTTGAGGCCGAGCGCGTCCCGCAGTTCCGCGATGCGCTCGGGCGAGATGCTCGGATTGGTTGCCAGCTCGCCGTACGGGTCACCCGGCGCGCTCTTGACGATACCGAAGACCACCATGCTGATGATGACGATGGTCATCAGCGAGATCAGGGTTCGGCGGATCAGGAACAGTCCCACGATGCGGCTCCTCGGTCTGGACAATCGATGATGATCGTCCGGTGTTGGTTACCCGGCCTGATCCCTGTTGAGGCACGTACCGGGCAGCCATGGTGCGAATGGCAGCATGATGCGCGGTAGGTCCTGATGGGTGGCGAACGTGCGCCGAATGCTATGGCTGCTCATTGCACGGTGTCAAGCGACTGAACCCGCTGAATTCCGTTACGGGAGCGGCGAAACGGGATGGTGTTGGGCGGATCGCCCAACCGGTTGTGCAGACCGGGGCATTCCGGGGGTCGCCGCTCAATGTGCTATTCTCCCCGGTCGTGTGATATGGGGTCACACCCGGGTAGCAGGCGCGACTGCTTGTGCCCCGGTCCGCACTATTAGGAAGTAGGAAGGGTTCGCTGATGGCGGAACTTGTTCTGAGGGCCGAACCACGCACGTTGCTGGGCAAGAAGGTCAAGCAGCTGCGGCGGGCCGGTCGTCTCCCGGGCGTGGTCTATGGCCCGCTGCTGGGCACTACGTATGCCGTGACGGTTGAGACGCGCGAGCTCAGCCGGTTCTACCAGACCTTTGGCGGCTCCACGCTGTTCACCCTCATCTGGGAGGGTGGCCGCGAGCAGGTCTTCATCCGCGAGGTCCAGCTGGACCCGGTCAGGCACACGCCGGTGCACGTTGACTTCTTCGCGCCGAACCTGCGCAAGGACGTCACGTCGGTAGTGCCACTGACCTTCAGCGACGAGAACCCCGCGGCCGAGGGCATCCTGTCCACGGTCAATACCGAGGTCACGGTGACTGGTCTGCCGAACGCGATCCCGGCGGCAATCGATGTCGACGTGAGCAATCTCGTCGCTATCCATGACGCCGTTCGTGTTTCGGACCTGGTGCTGCCGGAAGGCATCACGGTCGGTCTGCCGGACGACGAGATCATCGCCATCCGTGCCGCCGAGGCCGCACCGACCGCCGAGGACGAGGCCGCTGACGCTGCCGCCGCAGCCGAGGAGTCCGCTGAGGGCGAGGAGTCTGCTGAGGGTGAGGCTGCCGGCGACGGTGAGTCGACCTCCGAAGGCAACGAGTCCTAGGGACCAGCCGGTTCATCCAGGATTTCACGCGAACGGCCCCGACCAACATTGGTCGGGGCCGTTCGTCATTCCGCAGGCGCTTGCCAGCGGGCGTCATTCCCGAGAGCCGGTGCTGCCTGAAGGGTGCCGGAAGTGACCGTCGGGAGTCGACGATGGGCGCTACGACCGGATCACCCTGGAGCGACTGTCGACCAGCATCCAAGCGTCGGAAAAATGGAGCGGGGCCGGTTCGCAAGAACCGGCCCCGCTCCCGGGCATCACGCCCTGATCGGACTCTTAGTTGAGCTCGACCCGGGACGCGATGCCCGTACTACCGTGACTATCCATGTTGGGCATCACCTCCTCTTCCCTGCGCGGTATTCGGACCGGAGTCCGTGTGAACTGGAGGCGTTGTCTCTCAACGCTTCGCAAAGATTAGCACTGGCCCGGCCGGACGTCAAACACTTTGGGCACTTATCGCCTGCCCATTTGGACAGGAACGGATAACGTCAATTTCGGAGCTTTGGTGACTCGTCTGCGCTCGCGGCGCGCCAGACATGGACGATCCGGGTGATCGCGGTGACATGGGTGACGATCGCCAGCACCCAGAGCGCCCAGATCGTCCATCCGAGGATCAGGCAGAAGGCCAGCAGGACCACGCGTTCCGGCCGGGCGGCGATCCCGACGGCCGCGGTGTAGCCGATGGCTTCGGCACGGGCGCGGGCGTAGGAGATCATTAGGGCACCGGACGATGCGACGGCGACCAGGATCGCGGCGGTGCGGGCGTCCTCGGTGTTTAGCAGGAAGACCAGGACACCGATGTAGACCACGATCTCCGAGTAGCGATCGAGCGTGCTGTCGAGAAAGCCACCGAGCTTGCTGGTCAGTCCGGTCGCGCGGGCGACTGCGCCGTCAAGCATGTCGAACGCCGAGGCGACGAGCAGCAGCACCCCTCCGAGCCGGTATTCCCCGGTGGCGATCACGAGCGCGACGAGGACATTCAGGCCAAGACCGATCAGCGTCAGCTGGTTGGGACTCAGGCCGGTCCGGGCGACCCAGCGTCCGACCTGCAGCATGTATCCCCGTACCCAGGTGCCGATGTGCTCAGAGATCAAGAGGGTCCATCTCCGTACCCGGAGAGGGGACGGTTGCCCGCCGCCCCGGCCAATGCCGCTGCAGATATCCGCGCCAGTGTAGGCCATGCCGCCGGAGTATTTCAGGACGTCATCCCGGCCCGTTACCGGACGAGCCCCGGCTCTCACTGGAGCGCCGGCGCCAGGCCGCGTCGCGGCCCTTCTCGCTGGCGCGCTTATAGATCTCGAGCAGGCGACTGGCAACCGTCGGCCAGGCGTACTGACCCGCCGTCTCGCGCCCGCGCTCCCCGAGAGCGCGACCAAGCGCCGGGTCGCCCAGCAGGCGGATGATCCCATCAGCCAGCACGACATCGTCCTGGGGCGGCACGAGCAACCCTTCCCGCTCATGGGTAAGCACGCTGGCGTACCCGGGGATCGCCGACGCGACGACCGGTTTGGCCGACGCCATAGCCTCGGTCAGGACGAGCCCGAAGCTCTCGTTCCGGGTCGACGGGAAGCAAATCACGTCGCAGCTGGCCAGGTACCGCGCCTTGTCATCGTGAGAGACGTAGCCGATGAACTCGACGTTCCGGACCCCGAGACGGTTGATCTCGGCCGCGAACCGCTCCGGCTCACCGTTCCCGACGACCAGCAGGCGTGCGTCCGGGAGTCGGCGCTGGACACGAGCCATGGCCCGGAGCAGGTAGCGGAATCCCTTGCGTTCCTCCTCGAAGCGGCCGACGAACAGGACCCGCTGGATGCCGTCGCTGGCCCAATCGAACGGCTGCACGCCCGCGCCGTAGTGGTCGACGTCTATTCCGTTCGGGACGACATCGTACTCGCCGGGGAAATACTGACTGACGAATTCGCGGGCAGGCTCCGAGACGACGATTCGCGCGTCCAGACGGGAGAGGGTGAACTGCATGTAGGGCTTGAACAGGGTGTACCAGTGATTGATCGAGCGGTAGGCATGGAAGGTGGCGACATGGGTTGCGTCGGAGTTGAGCAGCACCATGTAGGGCAGCACGGGCATGAGAGGCTCGTGGAAGTGGACGACGTCGTACTGCTCGCGCCGCATCAGCCGCTTGACCTGCCAGTAGAGGCTGACATCGAACGTCAGGCGGGCACGGGAACCACCTGCCGGGATGGAGATGGCCCGGCCGATCTCGATAAACCCCGGTCGCCGGACCACGCCACCACCGGACGCCCGGGGCGCGATGATCGTCGCCTGGTGCCCCAGCCGGTTGAACTCGGCCTGGAGATGCATCAGGTGCTCCGGGACACCGCCCGGGACCTTGAAGCTGTACGGTGAGACGAGCGCTATCTTCACGACGACGTGACCCCCTTGGGCTGGTGCCGGGGGATCCGGCCGCGGCCGGGCGATAATAGCAGTTTCGTCCCCCAGTACGGTGATCCGAACAACAAAGAACCCGTCGCCAACCAGGGCGACGGGTGCAGGGCAGGATCACGCGAAATGCCGTGCCGGGGCGGGATACCGGCACGACGGGGTCAGTTCGGGGACCACCTCTCGTGCCGTCAGTGTAGCAGGGCCCCACCTTCTGACAAAATACGATTTGCCAGGTTTCCCGAGGTTCTCCTGGACCAGTACGTTGGTCCGGGCTCCGTCGGCCGGATGGCAGGGGGCCCCACCGGCGGAAACCGGATAGACACCCCGTCCGGGACCAGGTATGCCCTGACTCAGTCCTCGGTCCCGTAGCTGGCGGCAAATTGACGAACCGGCTGGCGGGGAACGGAGACGGACTCGTCCAGAGGCAACGACCGCTGGGCGCCGTCGGCGAACGTCTGCTTGACCGCGCCGATGAAATCGCGGAAGAGCGGATGGGGCCGGGTCGGTCGGCTGCGGAATTCCGGGTGGAACTGCACGCCGACGTAGAACGGGTGATCCCTGAGCTCCATAATCTCGGCCAGGCGGCCATCCGGCGAGGCACCGGAGACGATCAGTCCCACCTCCGCCAACCGGTCACGGTAGGCATTGTTGACCTCGAACCGGTGGCGATGGCGCTCGTAGACGGTCGGCTCGCCGTATGCCGCCCGCGCACGCGTGTCTGGCGCCAGCTGGCACGGCCAGAGGCCCAGCCGCATCGTCCCGCCCATCTCGACGTCCTTCTGGTCCGGCATCAGGTCGATGACGGGCTCCGTCGTCTCCGGATCGATCTCGGTTGAACTCGCACCCTCAAGGCCGAGCAGGTGGCGCGAGGCCTCGATGACCGCCATGTGCAGGCCGTAGCAGAGCCCGAGATAGGGAATGCCGTGCTCACGGGCGTACTTCGCCGCCTGGATCTTGCCTTCGACGCCACGCGGACCGAAGCCACCCGGGACGAGGATGCCCTGCACGCGGCGGAGCGTGCGCTCCAGCTCGGCGGTCGTGACCGTCTCGCTGTTCACCCAGACGACCTCGACATTGATGTCGTGGTGCAGACCGGCGTGGGTGAGCGACTCGGTCACGCTCATGTAGGCATCGTGAAGGTCGGTGTACTTGCCGATCAGGGCCACACGAACGGAGCCGCGCTCGGTCTTGATCCGTGTGACCATGTTGCTCCACTCGCGCAGGTCGGCATGCTCCTGCAGTTCGAAGTGGCGGGCGATGTACGAGCCGAGCCCGGATGCTTCCTGGATCAGCGGGACCTCGTAGATGGTCGCCGCCGTGGGCATCGGGATCACGGCTTCCGGGTCCACGTCGCAGAAGAGGGCAATCTTCTCCTTGAGGTCCTGCGGGATGTCCCGGTCGGCGCGGGCGATGATCACGTCCGGCTGGATGCCGACGGCGCGCAGCTCACGGACACTCTGCTGGGTCGGCTTGGTCTTGAGCTCGCCGCCGCTGACCTCCGGCAGGAGGGTGACATGGATGTAGAGCACGTTACGACGCCCGACCTCACGGCGCATCTGCCGGATGCCCTCGAGGAACGCCTGTCCCTCGATGTCGCCGACCGTGCCGCCCACCTCGACGATCACGACGTCGCTCTCATGCTGGCGGGAGGCGAGCATGATCCGGTGCTTGATCTCGTTAGTGATGTGGGGGATGACCTGGACCGTACCGCCGAGATAGTCGCCGCGGCGCTCCTTGGCGATCACGGCGGAATAGACCTGTCCCGTGGTGACGTTGCTGGCCCGGCTGAGGTTCTCGTCGATGAACCGCTCGTAGTGGCCCAGGTCGAGGTCCGTCTCGGCGCCGTCGTCGGTGACGAAGACCTCACCGTGCTGGTACGGCGACATCGTTCCGGGGTCGACGTTGAGATACGGGTCCAGCTTCATTACGGAGACGCTGGCGCCGCGGGCCTTGAGGAGTCGCCCGAGCGCCGCGGTCGTGATTCCCTTGCCGACCGACGAGACGACGCCACCCGTCACGAAGATGTATTTCGGCATGCTGCCCGTTTCTCCTCCCCGGTCGGCGATGGTTTCCGGCCGGGCTGCTGCTGCGACGACGTGACGGCAACGATCAATGGATGGACCAGCCGCCCGGCGGCCGGTCTGGAGCGAAGGCGGGATCAGCTTTCCGGAGTAAGGGCAACCACCCGCATCGACTCCGCGAGGTCGGACTGGCGGATCGTCAGCTTGTCTTCCGGCTCCGGTGTCTCGACCCCGAGCGCCTTGCAGAAGGCGGTCAGGTCCCCAAGACCGGAATCACCTGATCCGGCGGCGTACTGCATGGGAATGACGAGTTTGGGTTCGAGCTGGCCGATGATCTCGGCGGCCCGGGTCGGGTCGATGATGCTCGTGTTGTCGCCGCCAGCCGGGACGAAGACGACGTCCGAGCCACTGAGGCTCTCGGCCTGGGCCTGAGAAAGGGGATGACCGAGGTCACCGAGATGGCAGAAGGTGATGCCCTCGACGGTGAAGAGGAAGATGGTGTTGTACCCCCGGTCGGCGCCCTTGCTGGTGTCATGGTAGGTGCGGACACCGGTCGTCAGGACATCGTGGATCTCGTACTCGCCCGGCCCGTCGATGACGCGAAAGGGCGGATCGGGCCGGATCGCGGCGAGGTTCTTGTGCCCCGGGTGATGGTGGGAAATGGAAACGAGGTCGGCCGTGACCTTCGGCATGGTGTAGCCGGTGTTGCGGCCAACGGGGTCGGTGACGATCGTCGCCTCCCGGGCCCGGATGCGGAAGCAGTTGTGTCCGTACCAGCGGATCTCGGCCATCGGAACTCGTCACTCCTCGGTGCTGACCGGCGGATCCCCGTGTCGGGCGAAAAGCCAATCTGCCGCACAACACAAAGCGCCGATCCAGACTCGGATCGGCAGGGGAACCACCGGGACGGTGGTCGTGTGGGGCATGGGGAGGATCGCGCGGTGCTGCCGTTTCCCACGGCCTCCCATACTATAGCACGATCTCCCAGGGGGGCGCACCGTTCGCGCGCCGGAGTCTCGCGTACGTTCGCGGTTGTCTGCTACCCCGATTCCGCTGGAGTTGTCCCATGCCCGGTCAGCACCTCGTCGTCGTCGATGCCTTCACCGACCAGCCATTCCGGGGAAATCCAGCCGCTGTCACCATCCTTGAGGGAGAGCGGGACGACGCCTGGCTCCAGGCTGTCGCGGCCGAGATGAACCTGTCCGAGACGGCGTTCCTGCGCCGCATCGACCGCGGGCACTGGGATCTCCGCTGGTTCACGCCGGTCCGCGAGGTGCCGCTCTGTGGCCACGCCACGCTCGCGTCCGCCCATGTGCTGCGCGAGGGCGGGCATGACGACTCCGCGGAGCTGCGCTTCCGGACGCTGGCCGGGGAGCTCCGCGCGGAGGTCCGGGATGGCCGGACGTGGCTGGACTTCCCGACGGTGAACCCGGTTCCCGCCAGGGAGCCGGATGGGCTCCGGGCGGCGCTCGGATTGGCTGGAGCGCCGTTGGGGCTGGCCTCGAGCGGTGGCGTTTCCGGGTCGATCCCGAATCTGCTGGTCGAACTGGCCGATGCCGGGGAGGTCGAGGCGCTGACGCCGGACTTTGGGGCCGTCGGACGGTTGCCTTGGGGCGGAGTAGTCGTAACTGCCGCGGGCGGTGGGGTCGACTTCGCGTCGCGCTACTTCGCGCCGGCCTTCGGGATCGATGAGGACCCGGTCACCGGCTCGACGCACTGCCTGCTCGCACCGTACTGGGCAGAACGAACCGGTCGAACATCGTTCGCCGCTCGCCAGCTCTCAGCGCGGGGCGGCGAGTTGTGGGTGGAGATGCGCGGGAACCGGACGCTGATCGGTGGTCACGCGGTGACGGTGTCCCGCGTCGAGCTGATCGCCGCTCCCGGCTGACGGGTCAGTCGAGGGCGCTGACGATCCGGGCGTGGCGTCCGTCGCCCGGCATGGCGCGGACGGTCACCCGGCGCTGATCCGCTCCCTCTGCCTCGATGCTGACAAGCAGGTAGTCGTCCGGCAGGTCGTCGCCCAGCCGCTCGGGCCACTCGACGAGGAGGATCCCGGTGCCGGCCCCGACAAGGTCGTCGAAGCCGATCGAGTCGAGGTCGTCCGGCCCATCGAGACGGTACAGGTCGAGGTGATGCACCGGAGGCTGGTCCGCGTTCCCGGCGGCGTACTCGTTGATGAGCGTGAAAGTGGGGGACGTGGCGGGGGTGCCGGGGCGGAGGGCCGCGAGGATGCCCTGGGCCAGCGTCGTCTTGCCCGCGCCGAGGTCGCCGTGGAGCAGCAGCGTGTCCCCGGCCGCCAGTAACGCAGCCAGACGACGGCCGAGCCTAGCGGTCGCTTCTGCCGAATCCGTGCTGATCACCCGCTCGTTCACCGGGATGGTCCGGCCGGGGTGGTAATGGCGTCGACGATCTCGTCCGGGGCCATGGCCGCCAGCGCGCCAATCCGGTCGATCGTGAGCTCGACCGTCGCTTCCTCTTCCTGGGTCGCGGTGGCGTAGTGGCCCTGCCGGACGTAGATGCCGGAGAAGGCGACGCCGAGCCTGCCGAAGATTTCCCGCGCCCGGGTGATGTTGCGGAGCTTGTCCTCGACGAGGACGAGCCGGTCGGCCGGGAACATCGCGCCGACCTCGCGGAGATAGGCGCTCTTGTCGGGGCAGACGAAGACGTAGCCCTCGACATGCTCACCCAGCCCCGACCGCGACACCTTGGTCGCCTGGAAGGCCGGGTCGCCCTCGGTCAGGATCGCGACCCGGCCGATCTGCCGGAGGGTCGCCAGCGCGTCCTCGGCGCCGGGGTAGACGAAGTCCCGGTAGGGCACGCCCATCAGGGCCTCAGCCAGCGCGACATGCTGGTCGCGGGCCGCCCGGTCGTCGGTCCTCGGCGGAAGCGTGTCGAGATATTCGACCAGCGCGAGGGGGACCGAGACGCGACCCTCCTCACGCCGGACGCTCTCGTAGGCGAGCCAGAACCGCTCGGTCTCGTCTGCTCCGACGGCGGCGCGCATGCGCTGGTCGATGGCCAGCTTGGCGGCGTCGTTGTCGATCAGGGTGTTGTCGACGTCGACGAGGAAGGCGATGCGCTCACCGCGGGCGGATGGCGCCGGGGCGATCGGTTGGGCGGTATCCATGGCAAGGGGGACTCCGGGGAATACGGGCGGACGAACCGCGTCAATCTTCGCAGTGTCGATTCCTGCATGCCCGCCGGCCCAGCTCAGCCACGGCGCCGGGCAAGATAGACCGGCATGAGGATCGGGCGACGAATCCGCCCGCCGAACTCGTCCTCGATGACCTTCCGCAGACCGTCGAGCACCCGGTCACGCTCGTCCGGAGGACGGCGGTTGACGTTCGGGAAGGTGAGGTAGAGCCCGGCGGCCGCGTCGGCATCCATCTCGAGATCCCAGCGGAACAGGTGATGGATGGCGGGCTCGAACAACCCGGACGAGCGGAGGTCGTTGGTCCGGGCGGCGACATCGAGTGCGAAGTGCATGCGCTGGACCAACGTCGGGTCGACCGTGGCAGTACCAGGTTCGAGGATGTGCCGGGTGGCCTCATGGAAGGGGTCCGGCGCGGCCGGGTCGCCGTAGACGTTCCACCAGGACGCGAACCACCCACCGGGCCGGAGGAGCGCGCCGGCTCGCTCAAGCGTCGTCCGCTGGTTGAGCCAGTGCAGGACGGTCGCCGCTGCTCCGAAGTCGAACGATGCCCTGTCGCCATCGCCGTCATCGAACTGCCGCGGGTCGATCGTGATCTCCCGGTCATCGGCCCATGGCAACATGCGATCTCTGAGGATGGCGGCCAGGCGCTCGTCCGGCTCGAAGAGATGGATCGCGTCAATTCCCAGCCGGAGCAGGTCGATGGTGGCCTGGCCGGTGCCCGGCCCGATCTCGAACGCGGTCGTCCCAGGTCCGGCGCCACAGGTCTCACGGATCAGGTCGTAGAGGGCCGGCGGGTAACCTGGCCGGTACCGGTCGTAGGTTGCGGCCTGATCGCCGAAGGCCCGGTCGCCGGCGAACCCGTGTCCGTGCGCGGTCATCCCATCGTCCTGTCGGAACCGGACCCCGCCATGACGGAGCGCGGAGGCGGAGGGGTCAGGCCAGTCGCGTGGTCACACCCGCGACCGGCACGCGCTCCGCCTGCTTGACCGGGGCGTCGGGATCCGGGTAGCCGAGGTAGACGAAGCCGAGGATGCTGTCGCGCTCGCCGAGTCCAAGGAAGGCGGCCATCTCGGGCTCATAGGCCGAGCGGCCGGTTCGCCAGATGGACGCGAGTCCCTCTGCCTCAGCCTGGAGCAGCATGTTCTGGATGGCGGCGGAAGCTGCGGCGATCTCTTCCTGGTCCGGGTTGCGGCCGTTCTCGGTGATCGCCGCGGCCACCACGATGATCGCCGGCGCCCGCATCGCCTTGGTGATCGCGGATTGGCGCATGGTCTCCCGCTTGTCCGGCGTGGCATCGGCGTGGCGGGCGAGGTCACCGGCCGCCAGTGCCTCACCGAACCGGGTGCGGGCATCGCCGGTGACGACCCAGAACCGCCAGGGCTGCGTCTGGTGATGGTTGGGAGCCCACGTTCCCGCTTCCAGGATCCGCTCAATCACGGTGTCGGGAACGGGTTCCTGCAGGACGCGGCCGCGACTGCGACGCGACCGGATATGGTCGAGCATGGCCTCGGGCGAGATACGGGTCACGGTGAGATTGCTGGCGGTCACGACGGGAAACCTTTCATGGCGGGGGCCGATCGGACGGTGGTCCCGTCCCGGCCTGACGTGCCTGTCCGCTGGATTCTGAGCAAAACGGTCGGATTTATCGTAGCCATTCACGACTCGGCCTGTCAACCGGCGAATGGCGGTCACCGAATGGTCCAGGCATCTCCCACCTTAATAGTCCTCTGACATTGTTTTGACACCCGATTTACCAAACGCGAATGAGTTCCACCTACGATCAGGCAACACGGCACAGTCTCGAGGAGTCCGCGACGCCCGACATCCGTCCCGTCCTTTCTGGGCGACGCGGACGTCTGGGTGCCGCCATCGGGTCTTAGTGCCTGCGAGACCGCGTGAGCGACATACGAAGAGGGACGAGATGACCACTGTTGTGAACGGACGTCCGGTCCGGATCGAGCATGCCGAGGACGACAAGGTCTATTCCACCACCGGCCGCGGCCGGACGTTCGGAGACATCCTTGCCGCCCGCCTGAACCGGCGCGACGGGGTCAAAGGCATCGCCGCCGCGTCCGCGATCACGCTGGCCGGTACGGGTCTCGGCGCGTCCACCAGCGCCCAGAACGCCACCCCAGGCGCCACTCCTGGCACGACCGGCAACGGTCTAACCTTCCAGGCAATCGCCGCCGCCACCGGCAACGAGGTCCAGGTCGCCGAGGGCTTCCAGGTTCAGCCGCTCGCCTCGTGGGGTGAGCCGATCACCGCCGACGCCCCGGAGTTCGATCCGGAGAACCAGACCGCCGCGGCCCAGGCCCAGCAGGTCGGCTACAACTGCGACTTCGTCGGGTTCATCTCACTTCCACTCGGCTCCGATGCCAGCGACCACGGTCTGCTCGTGTTCAACAACGAGTACACCAATGGCGAGCTGATGTTCCCGGACTATGTCACGATCGAGCCGCCGGCCGAGGGTGAGGAGGAGCCGACGATCGTCCTGAACCCGACGCAGGAGATCGTCGACATCGAACTCGAGGCGCACGGCATGACCGTCGTCGAGATCATCCGCGATGAGGCTGGCGCCTGGAGCATCGTCCGAGACGGCGAGTACAACCGCCGCATCACCGCGACGACCGAGATGGAGCTGACCGGTCCGGTGGCGGGGAGCGACCTCGTCCGCACCAACGCCGACACCGAGGGCCGCACCGTCATCGGCACGCTGAACAACTGCGCCGGTGGCGTCACGCCGTGGGGCACCGTGATCTCCGGCGAGGAGAACTTCAACCAGTACTTCGCCAACGCCGCCCAGCTCGACCCGGAGAGCGTCCAGGCGCTGTCAGCTGCCCGCTACGGACTCAACGAAGAGGCGTCCGATCGTGGCTGGGAGAAGTTCTACGATCGCTTCGACCTGACCAAGGAGCCGAACGAGCCGTTCCGGTTCGGCTGGGCCGTCGAGATCGATCCGACCGATCCGACCAGCACCCCGAAGAAGCGCACCGCGCTGGGCCGCAACAAGCACGAGGGCCACACCTCGGTCGCCGTCGACGGTCGCCCGGTCGTGATCTACTCCGGCGACGACCAGGTATTCGACTACGCCTACAAGTTCGTCACGGCTGGCAACTACAACGCCTCTGACCGGGCAGCCAACCTCGACCTGCTGGACGAGGGAACGCTCTACGTCGCCGTCTTCGCCGAGGATGGCACGGGCGAGTGGCTACCACTGATCCAGGGCGAGGGTGAACTGACCGAGGAGAACGGGTTCGCGACGCAGGCCGACGTCCTCGTCAACACCCGCCTCGCCGCCGACCTGATGGGTGCGACCAAGATGGACCGGCCAGAGGACTTCGAGACCAACCCGGTCACCGGCAAGGTCTACCTGGCCTGCACCAACAATGGCAACCGTGGCGTCGAGGACAATTACGGCGTCGATGCTGCCAACCCGCGGGCCGAGAACATCTGGGGCCACGTGATCGAAATCACCGAGGCCGGCAACGATCACGCCAGCACGACGTTCGAGTGGAACCTGTTCATCACCGCCGGTCCGGCTGATGACCAGACCACCGACTACGCCGGCTTCGACAAGAGCCTGGTCAGCGCCTTCTCGGCCCCGGACAACGTCACGTTCGACAACCTGGGCAACATCTGGATCTCGACCGACGGCAACCGGGTCGAGGATGCCAACGACGGGCTGTTCGCGGTCCCGACCGAGGGTGATGAGCGTGGCTTCGCCCGCCGCTTCTTCACCGTTCCGGACGGAGCCGAGTGCTCCGGTCCGTGCTTCACGCCGGACAACAGCGCGCTGTTCATCGCCGTCCAGCACCCGGGCGAGGGTGGCTACTGGGGCGAGCAGGTCAACACCTGGCCGAACAATGAGAGCGGCATCGTCCCGCGCCCGACCGTCGTGGTCGTAACCCGCAGTGATGACCCGACCGCTCCGATCGTCGGCTAGCAGCCGCGGGGCTGGTAATCCAGTCTGACGAACGAGCAGCAAGTGAAGGGGCCGGGCGTATGACCGGCCCCCTCGCCCGTTTTCCGCGACCGCCTAGGCGCGGCGGAAGTGATCCCAGGCGCCGGGGGCCACCTTGCGGACGTGTCCCTGTACGTCACGCAGGCGAAGCGCTGGTGCGCCGGCATCGTGAGGCAGGACGGTGCCGATGGCCTTCAGGGGCGACCCAAGGGCTGCTGCGGCGGTGATGATCCGGTCGGCCCGGTCGGGTGGCAGCGTCGCCAACAGCTCGTAATCCTCGCCGCCCGCCAACGCTAGCGATTCCCACCGGTCGGGGAACAAGGCCCGGACGGCGGCCGCGACGGGAATCGATGGCAGGTCGAGTTCGGCGGCGACGCCGGACGCAGTGAGGATCTTGGGCAGGTCGCCGAGCAGCCCGTCCGACAGGTCCATCGCGGCCGTCGCGCCCTCGCGCAGGAGCACCTGGCCGAGCGCGATCCGCGGCTCGGGCCGGAGGTGGGCCGCCAGGAGCAGGTCGGCCGTCGTCGCCCGGCGGCGTGGGTCGTCAGTGGGAAGCCGGAGCAGTTCCAGTCCGGCCGCCGATGCGCCGACGGTGCCGCTGACGACGATCACGTCGCCGGGGCGGGCACCAGAACGGACTATCACTTTGCCCCGGGCCGCCGCGCCCAGCGCCGTGACGTGCCAGAGCACGCCGCGCGGCGACTGGACGATGTCACCGCCGGCGATCACGCAGCCGTGGCGGGCGGCGAGCGCGCCCATGGACCGGTAGGCGGCCTCGACATCGGCTACCGCCTCGTCCCCCCTGAGTCCCAGCGAGACGGTCGCCAGCGCTGAGACAGCGCCCATCGCCGCCAAATCCGAGAGATTGACCGCCAGCGCCTTGTGGCCGAGGTCCGCCCAGGTCGACCAGCCGGCATCGAGCCGGAAGTGAATCCCCTCGACCAGGCTGTCCGAGGACACGACCACCGACGCGCCGTCGGGCGGGCGCCATGTCGCGGCGTCGTCCCCGATCCCGAGGCCGATCCCCGGGGCGGACCGGGCGGCCTCCGGGAGGGCATCCCGGAGCCGCTCGATCAGACCGAACTCGCCAACGTCCCGGACCGTCTGCGTCATCTGCCTCATGTCTCTCCAGGACCACATTCGAGTGCGGCGCGGTAGGCGGCCACCGTCTGGCGAGCCGTCCGTTCCCACGAGAACGTTGCGGCGCGTACCAGCCCACGCGACCGGAGGTCGCCAGCCAGCGCGGAATCGGTGACTAGCCGCTGAAGCCCGGCTGCGATCGCGTCGACTTCACCGGGTGGGACCAGCAGCGCCGCGTCACCGGCGACCTCAGGCAACGACGACGTCGTCGATGTCAGCACGGGCACACCGCAGGCCATCGCCTCGATGACGGGTAACCCGAATCCTTCGTAGAGCGCGGGGTAGGCGAAGGCTGCGGCGGCGGCGTACCAGCGCGGCAGGTCGGCATCATCGACGAACCCCGTCAGCCGGACCCGTTCCCGGAGCCCATCCGTGAGATCGGCCAGCGCCTGGTCCAGTTCACCACCCAGCCAGCCAGCGGGTCCGACCAGCACGAGGTCATGCGGGATAGAGGCGGCGATCGACGCCCACGCCCGGACCAGCGCCGGGCCGTTCTTCCGCGGCTCCCGTGTCCCCACGCTGAGGATGAACGGCCGGTCGATCCCTGACCGTATCCGGAAGTCGGCCAACTCGTCCGACCCGGCGGGATGGAAGTGGGGTTCCGGCGCGAGGGGAGTCACGGCGACCCGGTCGGGCAGGACATCGAACCAGCGAGCGAGCTCGTCGCGGGTGCTCTCCGAGACCGCGATCACCCGCGCGGCCGTTCGGACCGAGCGGTGCGTCATCGCGGCAAGGTATCGGCGGCGAGCGGCGGGCATCGTCGCGCCCGCCGACATGAACGCGAGATCGTGGACCGTCACGACGGCCGGCACTGTTCGGAGCAGGGACGTGACGTTGACCGGGCTGTGCAGCAGGTCCCAGCCGTCGCGCCGGGCCCGGATCGGCAGGGCCGTCTGCTCCCAGGCGATTCGGCCGACCGGATGACCTACCCACCTGTCGGCGATCCCGGCAGGAGTGGACCTCGGCCCGCCCGCCACCATCAGCTCGTCGTCCGAGCCGAGCTGGCCGGGCAGGTGACGGACCAGGTTCTCGATGTAGCGGCTGACCCCGGCTCGCCGGAAGCTGGCATCCGTGCCGATCAGCCGCGCGTTGATCCCGACCCGCATCCCTGTCCCGCCGTCCCTGGTCGTCGTACGCTGGATTCGGTGGCCCGCCCGATGCACCACCGTCCGTGGCCCGCTCGCGGCCACGACCCCGAGAGTCCCATCGTCACACATGGAAGGTGCAGTGACCATGCGTCGCCCCGTCCCGATCGCACCAGGTCCCGGACAGGAATCCGCGTGGGACTACCCGCGACCGCCCCGGCTGGAGCGGTCCGATCGCCACGTCGTCATCCGGCATCGTGGCGAGACGATCGTCGATACCCGCTCGGCCTACCGGGTGCTGGAGACGTCGCACCCGCCGTCGTGGTACCTGCCGCTGGCTGATATCCGCGAGGGGCGCTGCGTCGGGCTGAAGGCTCCTCGTTCTGTGAGTGGAAGGGTGCCGCTCGCTACTGGGATGTCGTCGTGGGTGGCGATGTGCTGGAGAAGGTCGGCTGGGACTACCCGACGCCGTCGGCCGGGTTCGAGCCCATCCGCGATTACCTGGCCTTCTACGCCGCGCCCTTCGACGAGATCACCATCGACGGGGAGCCGGTGCTTCCGCAGCCCGGCGGGTTCTACGGTGGGTGGGTGACGGCGGACGTCGTCGGACCGTTCAAGGGCGGTCCGGGATCGATGGGCTGGTAGCGAACGGGCCGACTAATGGCGGGATCCGTCATCGCAATCGATCTCATTCGCGCTATGGACATTCCCGCGGCGGGTCGGTAGGATAACGGGCGCTGTCCGGGCACCAATGCCCGGTTGATTTTTCGGGGTCCGAATCTGTCCGGACCTGGCGGAGCTTCGCTGACCCGACCCGGACACGATTGAGTCGCCTCCCGCAAGCCGAGTGGCCCTTCGGCCAGGCGAGGTCACCCGGCTCTCCATCACCCATTCCCCGCCGCGCGTGCCGAGATCCGGTCGCGCCCCATCCACGCACGGTCGCCCGCTGGTCGCCGGCGACCCGATCTCCCCGGGAGGGATCGTCGTGCCGACCCTGCTCCGCATCCTGCGGTACGTCCTCGTCTACCGGTCCACCCTCATCCTCGGGTATATCTGCCTGTTTGCCGCGCTCGCCTTCCAGCTCGTGTTGCCCCTGGTCTTGGCCGAGGCGATCGACCGTGGTATCGGTGAAGGTGACCGCACCTTCCTCTGGCAGATGGCCCTCGTCTATCTGGGTGTATCCGTGCTCCAGGGCATCTTCACGTTTGCCCGGGTCTACCTGCTGCAGATCGTGGCGGAGCGGGCCGGGTACAAGATCCGTGATGACCTGTACACGCATCTCCAGCGGTTGCCGTTCAGCTTCTACGACACGACTTCGACCGGCCAGCTCATGAGCCGGGCGACGGACGACATCAACAACGTCCGCGGCATGCTGATGTTCGGGCTCCGGACGATCCCGCTCCTGGCTGGCACGCTGATCGTGGTCGCCGTGATCCTGTACCGGGAGAACTGGCAGCTCGCGACCCTGTCGATGATTACCTTTCCGCCGCTGCTGTGGCTGACGTACCGGTTCGGCGTATCGATGCGCCCGCTGTTTGCCAATGTCCAGAACCAGTTTGGCGCGATGACCGCGCAACTCCAGGAGAACGTCGCCGGCACCCGCGTCGTCCGGGCGTTCGCTCAGGAGCGGCAGGAGATCGACCGGTTCCAGACCGAGCTGGACCTGCTGTTCCGCCGCAACGTGATCGCGTCCCGGCGCTGGTCGTTCTCGTTCTCGCTGATCATCCTGCTCTCCAGCCTCGGCACGGTGGCCGTGATCTGGGTCGGAGGGTTGCTGGTCATCGAGGGGGCCATCACGGTTGGCGTGCTGGTCGCGTTTAGCCGCTACCTGGTGATCGCCGCGGAACCGGTCCGATGGCTCGGCTTTCTCGTCAACCGGATCGCCCGGGCCATCGCGAGCGGCAACCGGATCTTCGAGATCCTCGACCAGCCGCCGACCATCGCTGATCGGCCCGGCGCCGTCGCGCTGGACCCGGCAACCGTCCGGGGAGAGGTCCGGTTCGAGGGGGTCACATACCGGTACCCTTCCTCAACCGATAACGCGATCCACGACATCTCGTTCACGGTCCGGCCGGGCCAGACAGTCGCGCTGGTCGGTCCGACTGGCTCGGGTAAGTCGACCGTCGCCCAGCTGCTGCCCCGGTTCCGCGACGTTGACGCGGGCGTCGTCAGCATCGACGGCCACGATATTCGTGACCTGACCCTCGCCTCACTCCGCCGCGAGGTGTCCACCGTCTCGCAGGAGACGTTCGTCTTCGGGCTGCCGATCCGGGACAACATCGCCTTCGGGCGTCCCGATGCGACGCTGGAGGAGATCGTCGAGGCGGCCAAGTCGGCCGGCGCCCACAGCTTCATCTCGCGGTTCCCGGAGGGGTACGACACCATCACCGGCGAGCGGGGTGTGTCCCTGTCCGGCGGCCAGCGGCAGCGGGTGGCGATCGCCCGGGCCCTGCTCACCCGGCCCCATGTCCTGATCCTCGACGACGCGACGGCCAGTGTCGATTCGCGGACGGAAGCGACGATCCAGGAAGCCCTGGCGCGGCTGCGTGAGGGTCGGGCGACCATCGTCATCGCCCAGCGGCTGGATTCGGTCCGGGACGCCGACGAGATCCTCGTCATGGAGGACGGTCGGATCACCCAGCGCGGTACCCACGACGAGCTGCTCGCCGTTGATGGCTTCTATCGCCGCCTCTACACGCTCCAGAGCCAGCAGCGCGGCGGGATGGACGCCCCGTCGCCGCGCGTCCGCCCCGTCGTTGGCGGCGCGGCGCGCCCGGTCCCGGCCGCGTCCCTCGGCGGGGCGAGCGACTGACCCGTCTGTCCGCCACGGTCCGCCGATCCGTCCGCCAATCGCACGTGCCGGGAGCCGCTTCCCAGATGGTCAACACCAATGTCAACCCGGACGACCTGCTCGGCAAGGCCTACGATGGGCGCATCGTCCGGCGCCTGCTCGAGTTCCTGTTGCCTTACCGTCGCCGTCTGTGGTTGGTGGCGGTTGCGGTCATCGTCAGCATCCTGACCGATCTCGCCCTGCCGCTGCTGATCGGGTGGGTGGTCGATGCGGTCAACGTCGATGACCTGGACACGCTCGAGGGGCGGACCGGCCTGGTCAACCTGATCGGGATCACGGCCGTCGCCGTCCTCGTGATCCGGTTCTTCAGCAACTGGGCCGAGATCTACCTGACGTCGTGGCTGGGCAACCGGGTCGTCTACGACCTGCGGGACGCGATGTTCCGTCATCTCCAGAAGTTGAGCGTCTCCTACACTGACCGGCGCGGCGTCGGCGCCGTGATGACCCGAATCCAGAACGACGTCTCGGTCATCAACGAGCTGTTCAACGACGGCGTCGTCGGGCTCGTGGCGAACCTGCTGGTCCTGCTGGCAATCATCGTCATCATGCTGGTGATCAACTGGCAGCTGGCCCTGCTGACTTTCATCGTTCTGCCGATCATGATCGGCGTCGTCTCGGTCTGGCGCCGCTTCTCCGTCGACGCTTACCGCGCGACGCGGCGGACCATCGGCGCCGTCAATGGTGACCTGGCCGAGAGCATCGACGGGGTCCGGGTCGTCCAGGGGTTCGGGCAGGAGCGGGCCAAGCACGAGCACTTCGACGAACTCAACCGGGCCAACCTCGACGCGACGATCCACGCCAACAAGCTGGGCGCCGTCCTATTGCCTGTCGCCATCACACTGGGAGCCGCAGCGACCGCCGTGGTCATCTACGTTGGTGGTGGGGCATGGCTCGATTTGACGCTGTCGGCTGGAGAGGTCACGACCTTCATCCTGCTGGTCGACCGATTCTTCCAGCCGATCCGCGATCTCGCCCAGCAGTACACCCTTTTGCAGGCCGGTATGGCCGCCGGCGAGCGGATCTTCGACTTGCTCGACGCCGAACCCGAAGTGGAGGACAAGCCGGACGCGAAGGACCTGCCCGCCATTCAGGGGCATGTTCGCTTCGAGGACGTCGACTTCGGCTACGACCGGAGCGGGACGCAGATTCTCCACAAGGTGTCGTTCGACGTACCACCTGGCCACATGCTCGCGCTCGTCGGCGAGACGGGCGCCGGCAAGTCAACCATCATCTCGCTGATGCTCCGCTTCGCCGATGTCTGGGATGGCCGGGTGACGGTCGATGGCCATGATGTCCGGGACGTGACGCAGGGCTCACTCCGGAGCCAGTGCGGCGTCGTGCTTCAGGACGCGTTCCTGTTCCCCGGCAGCGTCTACGAGAACCTCCGGTTCGGCCGGCCGGACGCCACGGACGCCGAGGTCGAGGATGCGGCGCGAGCCGTCGGCGCGCACGACTTCATCACGCATCTGCCGGAGGGCTATCACACCGAGCTGCAGGAGCGAGGTGGTCGGCTCTCCGCCGGTCAGCGCCAGTTGCTGTCGTTCGCCCGCGCCCTGTTGGCCGATCCGAAGATCCTGGTGCTGGACGAGGCGACCAGCAACATCGACACGACGACCGAGTACGAGCTGCAGAAGGCCCAGCGCCGCCTGCTGGCCGGGCGCACCAGCGTCGTCGTCGCTCACCGCCTGACGACCATCCGCGATGCCGACGAGGTGATCGTCCTCGAGCATGGCCGGATCATCGAGCGTGGAACCCACGACGAGCTGGTCGCCCAGGGCGGCCACTACGCCGAGCTGGTCCGGACCCAGTGGCGCGAAGAAGGGATCGCCGCCGACTAGGGATCCGGCTGGGGCGTTGCCGAGTCGCTGCCAAGGGAAATCTGCCCGCGTGCCCCCTCCCCTGGTAATTAGAAGCCGTCCCGTCGCGTGCCGACGCAGGACGCGCAAGATCGGAGAACCGGACCGCTTGACCACTCCCTTCGCCGGACATAGGTTCTGTGGTGTGACCCCGTGAAGCCGGTCCGGTCGCCTGGAGCGGGATCTTCCGCTCCCACCAGGCGGCCGGATCGACCCGCGCGGGGACCGTCGCAAATCCATTGATCCAGCAGCCAACCACTGGGAGAGGACGCGGCGAGCGCATGCAGTCGTGCGGTCGACCGTATTCCTGTCAGTGACCAGTTCGGGAGCCAACCATGACAATCTCGTCGTCCGCGCCCACGGTCGGTCCACGATGAGCGCCCCTGCCGCGGTCGCTATCACCCCTTTCCACGTTGCTGACCTGCATGTCGAGGGCGAGGTGATGCCGGTCTACGTCCACGTCATCGATCATCCCGATGCGCGCGTGCTGGTCGACACCGGGATGACGGAACTGCACCCGTTGCTGGACGACATGGCTCCGGTGCTGCAGCCACTGACCGGGCACGATCTTGATCTCGCCAGCATCGACATCGTCGTCAACACGCACCTGCATGCCGACCACTGCGGCGGCAACCATCTCTTCGCCGGGAAACCGGTCTACGTCCAGCGCCGCGAGCTGGACGATGCGCTGGGCCAGGACGACTACACCATCCGCGATTGGGTCGAGGCGCCCGGCGTCCGGTACATCCCGATCGACGGGGAGTTCGACCTGCTTCCCGGGATCCGTCTCGTGCCGGCTCCGGGTCACTCCGACGGCATGCAGGTGGTCGTGATCGAGACCGGCGGGCGGCCGTTCATCATTGGCGGCGACGTCGCGGTCTGGTTCGGCGAACTCGACGAGCCGCAGAGTGAAGGTCAGTTGAAGGTGCTCGCACTCGATCCGAAGCTGGTCTGGCTCGCGCACGAACGCGAGCCGTGGCGTCCCCGTCCCGTCTGAGACCCCACCGGGACGCTCAATGGAGCATCCGGGAGGTGGATCACGGGATCGCGCAAGATCGAAGAAGTCGCCCCGTTGACCCGATCGCCTGCTGGACATATGTTCTGTACGTACACTGACGTGCGTATCGAGCAGCTCAGGTCCGGGAGGGAAAGTCATGAGTGGCGTGCGAGTACTGGTCGGCACGACCAAGGGTGGGTTCGTTCTGACCTCCGATGAGGCGCGGCAGGAGTGGGCGGTCTCCCCACCGATCTTCCCCGGTATGGAGGTCTTCCACATCAAGGCCTCACCGGTCGATCCCAACCGGATCTACGCCGGGCAGTCCAGTGACTGGTTCGGCCAGATCATGCACCGGTCCGACGATGGCGGGCAGACCTGGCAGACGGTCGGCAATGCGTTCGCCTACGACGGCGTGCCGGGCACCCACCAGTGGTACGACGGAACGCCACACCCGTGGGACTTCCGTCGCGTCTGGCACCTGGAACCGTCACCGCACGACGTTGACACGGTCTACGCCGGTGTCGAGGATGCGGCCCTGTTCCGGTCGACCGATGGCGGGCAGACGTGGCAGGAGCTTTCGGGACTACGGACCCACACGACAGGCAACAGCTGGCAGCCGGGTGCGGGCGGACTCTGCCTGCACACGATCCTGCTCCACCCGACCGACCCGAACCGGATCGTCGTCGCCATCTCGGCCGCCGGCGCCTTCCGCTCGGACGACGGCGGCGAGACCTGGCTGCCGATCAACAAGGGACTGCGCTCCAGCTACATCCCCGATGAGGACGCGGAGGTCGGTCACTGCGTCCACAACCTGGCCATGCATCCGTCCCGCCCGGACACGCTGTTCATGCAGAAGCACTGGGACGTGATGCGGTCGGACGACGCCGGCGGGCAATGGCACGAGGTCAGTGGCAACCTGCCGAGCGATTTCGGCTTTCCGATCGGCGTCCATGCCCACGAGCCAGAGACGGTCTATGTCGTGCCGATCACCAGCGACGAGCACCACTTCCCGCCGGAAGGCAAGCTGCGCGTCTACCGGTCACGCGGCGGTGGGAACGACTGGGAGGCGCTGACCGACGGGCTGCCGCAGGAGAACTGCTACGTCAACATCCTGCGGGACGCGATGGCGATCGACCGGCTGCCGTCGTGCGGGGTCTACTTCGGGACCACGGGCGGGCAGGTCTATGTCTCCCCAGATTCCGGCGACACCTGGCAGACGATCGTTCACGACCTGCCGCGGGTGCTGTCGGTGGAAGTGCAGACGCTGCCATGAGCGCGGAGCCCATCGCCCCGGCGAGCATGATCCGCGTGAAGCTGCCGGCCCACCTGCGTGCGCTTGCCGGGGTCGGCCGGGAGTTCGCAGTCCCAGTCGACGGTCCCGTCACCCAGCGGTCGGTGTTGGACGCCGTTGAGGCCGCCTATCCGATGCTGCGCGGCACCCTGCGTGACCAGCGAACCTACGCCCGCCGGCCGATGGTCCGCTTCTTCGCCCTGGAGCAGGACCTGTCCCACGAGCCGATGGACGACCCGCTGCCCGACGCGGTCCAGCAAGGCACCGAGCCGTTCTGGGTGATCGGCGCCATCGCCGGCGGCTGAGCCAGGCAACAGGACCAGGTGATCGACCAGCCCCGGGGCAACATGCTCCGGGGCCGCTTGCCGTGTTGGGCTGACATGCCCGGGGACGGGCGAGGGGAGTCGGTTGCGCCCACCGGCCGCAGGCGATACCGTGCCGGGCAGCCCCGGGCGCCGCAGGGTGACCCGATTTCCGCTGACAGGGAGGACGGATCGCCTTGGTCATCGTCGAGCACGACCAGCCCAACACGTCGGGCCGACCCACGCCGCAGTGGTACACCGATGCCAAGTTCGGCATCTTCATCCACTGGGGCCTGTACTCGGTTCCCGGCTTCGCGCCCGCCAGCCGGACCCTCCATGACGTCAGTGCCGCTGGTGACTGGGATGTCTGGTTCGCCGAGAACGCCTACGCCGAGTGGTATTGGAACACCATGCAGATCCCCGGCTCCAGCACCGCCCGCTGGCACGCCGAGCACTACGGCGCCAATGTGCGGTACGAGGACTTCCGAGAGCCCTTCGAGGCGGGGCTGGCGACGTGGGACCCGGCCGAGTGGGTGGATGTGTTCCGCCGCGCCGGTGCCCGCTACGTCATCCCGACGACCAAGCACCACGATGGCTACCGGCTCTGGCCGTCCGCCGTCCCGAACCCACTCCACGGCGACTATCACCCGCGGCGCGACCTGGTCGGCGAGCTGAACGACGCCACCAACGCCGCCGGGTTGCGTTTCGGGACGTACTACTCGGGGGGGATCGACTGGACCTTCAAGCCCCAGGTCGTCAGGACGCAGCACGACGTCCAGGGGTCCAATCCGGAGTCGCCGGAGTACATCGCCTACGCCGACGCCCACTGGCGGGAGTTGACCGAGCGTTACCAGCCGGCGCTGATGTGGAACGACATCTCCTACCCGGCCGGCGCCGACCTCGACCGGCTGTTCGGGGACTACTACGCCGCCGTCCCGGACGGGCTGATCAACGATCGCTTCACGCAGAAGAGTGTCGATGGTGGCAAGCGCACCGATCCGCCTTACGACATCGAGACGCCGGAGTACACGAGCTTTGCGGAGATCCGGCCGACCAAGTGGGAGACCTGCCGTGGGATCGGGTTCTCGTTCGGCTACAACCGGATGGAGGATGCCCGCTCGTTCCTCTCCGCCGACGCGATCATCAAGCTGCTCGTCGACGTGGTCAGCAAGAACGGCAACCTGCTCCTGAACACCGGGCCAATGGGCGATGCCCGCCTCCAGCCCGAGCAGGTCGACCGGTTGCTGGCGACCGGTGCCTGGCTTGACGCCAACGGCGAGGCGATCCACGGGACGCGCCCATGGGTACGGGCCGAGGCGAAGACGGATGCCGGTGGCGATATCCGCTTCACGCAGAAGCCGGACGCGCTCTACGCGACGTTCCTCGGCCAGCCCAACCCCGGTTCACACCGGATCGACGGTCTGACCGCGGCGGACGGTGCCGAGGTGACATTGCTCGCGACCGGCCAGCCGGTCGAGTGGCGGCAGGAGGGGTCGGCAATGACGATCGTCGTGCCGGAAGGCCTGGCGGAATCGGCGGCGCACAGTATCCGGATCAGTCCGCAGCCGGAGGACACGACGGCCGGGTAGGACATGGGCGGTATAAGACGCGCAGACCCAGGTGGCCCGGGGATGAATCCCCGGGCTGAGGAACGTAGATTCGCCCGTGCCGGGTGTAGTGCTTCGTATCGCGCAAAAGGACTCTACGTCTCGGTTCCAGGGTAGGACCCCTGACCCAATGGCCGTTTACGGCCAACCGTCTGTCCCTTTGCCCGGGGATTCATCCCCGGGAAGGCGCCGTGGCAAGGTGACCACCGACCACCGACCACCGACCACCGACCACCGACCCTGAGGCACTACCACCCATGCCAGAACCCCATCCCGACCAGGTCGAGACGCAGCCGCTGGGCGCCCTCCACCGCATCACTCCGGAGGTCACACTCGCCGCCCTCACCATCCCGAAGCGGGGCCAGACGATCGACCTCGGCTCCGTCCTTAGCCGGGACATGCCCAAGGGCCGGGGGCAGGACGACACCTTCGCCCCGTTCCAGGTGCTCCGCCACCGGACGACAACCGACCTGGCCCGCGACGGCGGCATGGGTGAGACGACCTTCTCGACCGAACTCATCCAGGGAACGCCGCACGTCGGGTCGCACTTCGATGCCTTCTGCCATGTCCAGCTTGACGGGCGGGTCTACGGCGGCGGAACGGCGGCCGAGCATGAGCGCGACTTCGGCTGGACCCACGCCGGGATGGAGACGGTCGGGCCGGTGATGACGCGGGGCGTCCTGCTCGATATCGCCAGCGACCGGGGCGTCGATCAGTTGCCCGGCGAGACCGAGATCGGGCTGGATGAGGTCCAATTAGCACTGGACCGCCGCCGGTTGGCCATTCATTCCGGCGATGCCGTGCTGATTCGCACCGGCAAGATGCGCGACTATGACGACCCATCGAAATGGGCCGGCGCCAACCCGGGCCTCGGGGTCGACGCCGGCATCTGGCTGTACGAGCAGGGGGTGGCCGTGCTTGGGGCGGACAACCCCAGCGTGGAGCCGAATCCCACCCGCGATTGGGGGCGGCACCTCCACGGCGAACTGCTCTACCGGCGCGGCGTCCACCTGCTGGAGTGGCTGGACCTGGAAGGGCTGCGCGATGCCGGGACGAGTGAGTTCCTGTTCTGCGCGCTCCCGCTGAAGATCCGGGGCGCGACGGGGTCGTGGATTCGGCCGGTCGCGGTGATTTGACCGTCGCCGGGCGCTTGGCTAGAGGAGAGACGTGATGCTGTTCGATCTTTCAGGCAAGTCGGCGCTGGTCACGGGGGCCGGGTCGGGTATCGGGCGGGCGATCGCGTTGCTCTACGCCGAGCATGGCGCCGCCGTCTGGGTCGGTGACCTCAACCAGGAGGCGGGTGAAGCCGTTGCCGCGGAGATCGCCGACGCCGGTGGGACCGCCTCGTTCGTCCGGATGGACGTCACTGACCTTGCGTCGGTCCGGGAGGGCGTGGCCGCGGTCGTCGCCGGGCACGGGCGGCTGGACGTGATGGTCAACAACGCCGGGATCGGGCTGGTCGGGAGCGTCACCGAGACCGAGCCGGACGACTTCGCCCGGTTGATCCGGGTCAATGTCGACGGCGTCTACAACGGATCCAAGGCGGCCGTGGAGCAGATGGTCGCGCAGGAGCCCCAGGGCGGCGCGATCGTCAACATGGCCTCTGTCGCCGGGCAGATCGCCGTGCCGCGTCGGTTTGCCTACGGCGCGACCAAGGGAGCAGTGATCTCGATGACCCAGTCCGTCGCGATGGACTACGTCGACCGGGGAGTGCGCTGCAACTGCATCTGTCCCGGCACGGTCGAGACGCCATTCGTCGACGGATATCTCAAGCGGTACCACGCCGGTGAGGAGGAGGCGACCCGCGCCACCCTCCATGCCCGCCAGCCGATCGGGCGGATGGGGCGGCCAGACGACATCGCTCCGATGGCGCTCTACCTCGCCTCCGACGAGGCCGGCTACGTCACCGGCGCGCAGATGGTCCTCGACGGCGGGTGGACCGCTCGCTGACACCCCTCGAACCTGCGCCCCGTCTCGCCCATACTGGACGTCATCCGGAACACAGCGTCACACCTACCCGAAGGGGAGCACCATCATGGCGAGAACGGTCGGCGGTCTCCAGGTCCAGGCGCGCTCCCGCGCCCCCATCACGTTCAACGACGTCGCGGTCGTGCTCAACCCGGCCGACAACATCGGGATCGCCAAGCAGCCGCTCGTCCCGCGGACGGCGCTGACCGCCCTGCCCTACGGCCGGGACGACGTCGAGACCCACGGCGTGATCCCGCCGGGCCACAAGTTCGCCCTCGTCGACATCCCCGAGGGCGAGCCGATCCGCCGGTACGGACAGATCATCGGCTTCGCCACCCAGCCGATCGCCCGCGGGCAGCACGTCCACACGCAGAACCTGGCGGTCCGGGACTTCGACCGGTCGGAGATGTACGCCATCGGGTCAGAAGTCACTCCGGTCGAGTACGTCCCCGAGGCCGAGCGGCGCACCTTCATGGGCTTCCGGCGTCACGACGGCCGGGTCGGCACCCGGAACTTCGTCGCCGTGCTGGCCTCGGTGAACTGCTCGTCGACGGCGACGCGGCGGGTCGTGGACCACTTCCGCCAGCCGGGCAAGCTCGATGCCTACCCGAACGTCGACGGAGTGATCGGCTTCCCCACCAAGGGCGGTTGCGGCGCCCACCACGGCTCCGAGGCCCTGTTCACGCTCCAGCGAACGCAGGCCGGCATGGTCAACCACCCGAACGTCGGTGGCTACGTGATCCTGTCGCTGGGCTGCGAGACCAACCAGCCCGAGGAGATGATCGACGCGACGGGGTTGGCCGAGGCCAGCGCGGACGGGTCGCGACCGCTGGTCCTGACGATCCAGGAGGACGGCGGGTTCGAGAAGACGGTCGAGGCGGGCATCCGCGCCGTCGAGGACCTGTTGCCGATCGCCAACCAGGTCGAGCGCCAGCCGTCCCCGGTCAGCGACCTGATGGTCGCGCTCCAGTGCGGCGGGTCGGATAGCTGGTCGGGCGTGACGGCCAACCCGGCACTCGGTGTCGCCTGCGACATGATCGTCCGGCAGGGCGGGACGGTCGTCCTCGGCGAGACCAGCGAGGTCTACGGCGGCGAGCACCTGCTCACCCGCCGGGCCGTCAGCCCGGAGGTCGGTGAGAAGCTGATCGAC
This sequence comes from Thermomicrobiales bacterium, assembly GCA_035944555.1. Classification (GTDB taxonomy): domain Bacteria; phylum Chloroflexota; class Chloroflexia; order Thermomicrobiales; family UBA6265; genus CADCWK01. The sequence goes on along the minus strand of DASZAY010000008.1, from coordinate 178,701 downwards.
TGCATCCACTGGTGGGAGCGCTACACCGCGATGCACGGCGCGAGCATCGACAACAATCCCTCACCCGGCAACAAGCTGGGCGGCCTGACGACAATCTATGAGAAGTCGCTGGGCGCCATCGCCAAGGCCGGTTCGACGCCGATGACGCAGGTCGTGAAGTACGCCGAGCGCGTCACGGAGAAGGGGTTCGTCCATATGGACACCCCCGGCTTCGACCCGGTCTCCGCCACGGGACAGGTCGCGGGGGGCTGCCAGGTGGTCGTCTTCACGACCGGTCGCGGGTCAGCGTTCGGGTTCAAGCCGTCGCCGAGCATCAAGGTCGCGACCAACTCCGAGCTGTTCCGCAAGCAGGAGCCGGACATGGACATCAACGCCGGCCGGGTGCTGGACGGGGTGTCGCTGGAAGCGGTCGGCGCGGAGATCTTCGAGGAGATCCTTGCCGTAGCGTCGGGCAAGCAGAGCAAGAGCGAGGCGCAGGGGCTGGGCGAGGAGGAGTACAACCCGTGGATCCTTGGGGCCACGCTCTAGGTCCGATCGGGCGCCGGCGCACGGTTGGGTGCCATGGCACCGGCTATCCTTCACCGGATCTTCTTCGTGGCCGCTCCGGTGGCCACCCGCCCCAGGGATAGTCGATGTCCGCGCCGACCGATCGGTCCCCGGCTCCCGAGCCGGAACTTGCCCCTGCCCAGTCCCCCGCCGAGGGCTCGGATTCCCCCGGGCGGCGGCGTCCTCCACCCGAGCCGCCTTCGTTCACCCGGAAGCTGCTGGTCTACTCCGGCATCACACTGCTGGTGGTCCTGATCTTCGTCATCGCCGTCCGGCCGATCCTCGAGGCCCGGTTGGTCATCATCGACTACGTCGTACCGGCCTCGTACAGCGGCTGGCTGGTGGTCGCCTGGGATTGCGAAGGCGGCCAGGACATCGATGACCTGCGGACCGACGGCAACCGGCGCCTGGTGACCTTCGATGCCAACGGGGTCGCCTGCCTGTTGAGCCCGTCACCTTCGCCGGGCTACGGGATCGGGTCGTACCGCTACCCGGATGGCAGTGAAGCGCCAGTCCGGCCGGGCGGGTCGCTCGACTCGACCGCCTACTACGCTGCCACGCCGGTCGCCGGGACGGCTCCGGTTCCCACGACGACCGGCCACACCTACAACCTCGCGTCGATCGGGATCGGTAGTGAGGGCTCCCTCGGCGACCGCTGTGACCTGGAAGCCTTCCTGTCGGACCGCTTCGGGGAGCCGCGCTCGAACTGGCCCTGCGGCCCGATCGAGGACGACGTCGAGGTCGTCCCGCTCCCGTAGCCGATCGGCAAACCTGAGGGAGGACGAAGCGCCCGGGCAACGACTGCCCGGGCGCTTCGTCGTCATTGGCGAATCAATGGTCAGGCGAGGTGGCTGGCGAACCAGTCCAGCGTGTCCTGCCAGGCGGTCGCGGCCTGCTCGGCGTTGTAGCGTGGCCCGGTGTCGTTGTGGAACGCGTGCTCGGTACCGGGGTAGACCCGGATCTCGAACGTCGTCCCGGCATCGTTCAACGCCGCCTCCAACTCATCCCGGCCGTTGTTGGCGAAGTCCTCCGGGTCCTCGGCGTAGACGCCGAGCACGGCAGCCTGGATATTGGGCACGCCCTCCAGCGGCGGCGGCGGACCGTAGTAGGGCGCTGCGACGCGGATTTCCGGCGCGGCGCAGACGGTCCGCCAGGTGATGCCGCCTCCGAAGCAGAAGCCGTTCATCCCGATCCGGTCCGGGTCGACCCCCGGCTGACCGGAGTAGTAGGCGATGGCGGCCTGGAAGTCGCCGACATGGCGGTTCGGGTCGCCGTCGCTGAGGATGCTCGGGATCTGGGCCGGGTCGGCCACTCCCTCCGTGCCGCCTTCCCGGCTGAGCAAGTCCAGCGCGACGGCCACGTAGCCGTTGCTCGCCCAGCGCCGGGTGACGTCCCGGATGTGGGGCGTGAGTCCGCGGTTCTCGTGACAGATCAGGACGAGGGGAAGGGTCTCGGCTCCCGGTGTAGCGGCGGGAGTCCCGGTGCCCGTGGCGGGACGAACCTCGTAGGCCATGATCTCGGCGCCGTCGGCGCCCGGGAAAGCCGTCATGGTCGCGCTAACGGATAGGTCGTCCTCGGCGATCGATAGCGGACTCTGCGGCGCGATTGGGGTGGGCGGCGGGGCCGGTGTCCCGTCCTGGGCCGATGCGACGGGGACACCCATCGTCGTCAGTATCGTCGCCGTTGCCGCGACGCCGCCGGTGATGTGCATGATCCGGCGCATCATGTCCCGCCGGGACATCACGCCGTCGTGGTAGTCGTCGATGAACTCGTGGACGAGGTACTGCTGCATCTGGGTCAGCTCGCGGTACCGGTCGATCTCCTGGTATGGGCGCATGGTGGGTCCTCTCATGTAGTGGCGCCGGACAGGGCAACGAGCCGTTCGTAGCCATGATCCGAAGTATTCGATGCACATCTCATTCCGGGTCCCGGACAAGATTTTCTCTGAGATGGATCCGGTAGGCGCGGAGCAGGAGGTTTCTGTACCGGGACAAGGCGAGGGGTGAGGTAGGGCGCGACGGGCGTGGCACTGCGCTACGCTGCCGACGTCTGATATCCGCTGGCCAAACGAGGAGAACCTGGTGACGATCTCGCCGTCCGGTCCTGTTGCGGGACAGGTCTTCCATCACCGCTACCTGGACCACAACCCGGCCTTCATGCAGATCCCGGCGCCCAACAGTCCGGTCGGACCTTGGGTCGATGCTGACACTCACCCCTCGAACCACCGGCTGGTGATGCGGACCCAGCAGTTGCTTGGCCTCACGGGGCTGGGGGAGCGGCTGACCGAGATCTCGCCTCGTCCGGTCACCGACGCCGAGATCCTGACCTATCACACCGAGCCGTACCTGAGGCGCCTGGAGGAACTGGAAGCGGCAGGCGGTGGCGAGGCCGGAGACGGCGCACTGATGGGGCCCGGGTCACTGGCGATCGCCCGACTGGCGGCCGGTGGCGTCCTTGCCGCGGTCGACGCCGTCGTGGCTGGACCGGTCCGACGCGTGTTCGCCAACGTGCGGCCGCCGGGCCACCACGCGATGGCCGACCGGGGGATGGGCTTCTGCATCCTTGGTAACGTCGCGCTGGCTGCGCACCACGCCCGGGCGGTCCACGGCCTCGAGCGGGTGCTGGTCCTTGACTGGGATGTTCACCACGGCAACGGCACCCAGGACGCCTTCTACGGCGACCCCGGCGTGCTGTTCGTCTCGATTCATCAGGACGACCACTACCCGGCCGGATGGGGAGCCGCCGGGCAGGTGGGAACTGGGGAGGGGCAGGGCTTCACGGTCAACGTCCCGCTGCCCGCCGGCTCGGGCGAAGCGACCTACCGGGCGGCCTTCGAGCGGGTGATCCAGCCGATCGTCGCGGAGTACGCGCCGCAGCTGGTCATCGTCTCGGCCGGGCAGGACGCATCGGTACGCGACGCCAACGGGAGGATGTACCTGACCGTGGGGTCGTACCGCTGGCTGACGGAGGCGGTGATCGCGATGTCCGACGCGACCGCCGGTGGTCGGCTTGTCATCGCCCAGGAGGGCGGCTACAGCGAGAGCTACGCGCCCTGGTGCACCTTCGCGATCGTCGCCACCCTCGCCGGCGAGCCGGATCTGATCCAGGATCCGATTGCCGCCCGCGGCTTCCACCGTACCCGGACGGCGACCGTGGTTAACGCGGCGGCCGAAGAGATGATCGCCGAGGCGGTCGCTACCCACGCGGGCTGGTGGCCGGTTCTCCGGGTCTGACCACGATGATCGGTAACACGGAGCGGCCCACCACGATTTCGTGGTGGGCCGCTCCCGGGGCCGGTTGGCACTTGACGACTATCGCCGCTTGCCGCTGCTCGATCCGCCGCCGACCTTCCTGGAGACGAACTGGAGAACCTTGCCGACGATAAATCCCTTGAAAAGTCCCTTGATCAGTCCCATGGTCATTCTCCCTGACTACGTATGCCGCTCGTCACTCTGTAGTCACAGGTACAGGAACCGTGCCAGAGGCGTCACGGGCCGTTAATCGGGGCGGATCCGGAGCAGGAGCCGTGGCGCGTTGCCACGCTTCATGATCCGCTCGACGACCAGGAAGAGGCGGTACTCCAGCCCGTATTTCTCCCGGAACCGCCCTGCCTGCCGCTGCTCATCAGCTTCCGACTGGATAGCGGCCCGACCGGTCTGAATCACCGTCCCGGGCTTGATCCGGCCCACCCGGCTGCACGGCTGAAGGCGGACGGAATCGTCGCGGCGCAGGCGCTTGACCTTGCCGCTATCGCTTGGCGTCGTCACGAGCAGGTCGTCACCATCTCTGGCGATCCAGACCGGCGTCGTCACCGGTGTCCCGTCCCTGCGGAACGTGGTCAGGGCGACGAATCGCTCGCTTTCGAGGGCGAGGAATGTGGGCATATCCGTATCGGTCACCGGGTCTCCTTGATCCGCACAGGAGAACGGCAGGCACCATTCCCGGGAGCGGAGTCCCCTGAACAGGAACGGTGCCAGTACCTCGTTAGGTGGAGTGAAGGCGGTCAGACCGGGAGCTCGATCACCGGATTGACGAGGGTCCCGATGCCGTCGACCGTGATCCGCACCTCGTCGCCCGCCTGGAGGGTGAACTCGGACGGCGGGATGATGCCGGTCCCGGTCATCAGGATCACGCCGTAGCCGAACAGCTCGGCCTGGCAGCGGCGCAACCAGCTGACCAGCTCACCGAACTCACGCCGCATCTGGCCCGTGGAGGACTCGCCGGCGAAGAACAGCTCGCCGTCGCGGTGGATCTCCAGGCGGATCGACAGCGCGCGCGGGTCGTCGATTTCCCATGGCAACGCCACGACGGGACCAAGCCCGGCGCAGGCGCGATAGATCTTGGCCTGGGGCAGGTAAATCGGGTTCTCGCCCTCGATGCTGCGTGACGAGACGTCGTTGCCGATCGTGTAGCCGGCGATCTCGCCGTCGGCGTTGATCAGCAGCGCGACTTCCGGCTCGGGCACGTCCCAGGTCGAGTCGGCCCGGATGGCGACCGGCTCCCCCGGATTGGAGACCCGGTCGGGGGTGGCCTTGAGGAACACCTCCGGCCGCTCGGCGTCGTACACCTGGGCGTAGACGTCCTGCTGAGTAGACTCCTCCATCCGGGCGTCGCGGCTCCGGAGATAGGTGACTCCGGCCGCCCAGACTTCCTGGTAGTCCACAGGCGCGGCGAGCGAGACACTCGCCAGCGCGACTGACTCTCCGCCGGCCGCTGCCTCACAGGCTGCCTTGAGATCGGCAAGCGGCATCGCCAGCGCGCCGGCGAGCGTTCCGGGACCGCCGGTCGCCTCGATATCGATCACGCGGTCGCCGTCGATCAGGCCCAGCTGACGGGGGCCGTTCGCTTCGGTTCGGTACAGGCAGAGTGGCACGGTGCCTCCAGTCGTCCCGCCGGTCTGGCCGGGGGCGTCGCGTCGGAATTGGTCTTCCGGGAGGATAGCCGGAGCCGGGACTTCCCGGTGGACCGGGGAACGCCGCACCATAAAGATGATGGGAGCAGCCGGTCGGCTGCCCCCATCGTCAGGTGTCCCGTTGGGCGTTGCGTTCTGTCGTCAGCTTGCGCGGCCAGCGGCTTCGAGGACGGCGCGCTTGATCAGGCCGGGAACCAGGCGGGCCCGGTAGGCAGAAGAGGCGGCGATATCGTCGAGCAGGTCCATCCCGTCGGTGATGCCCGCCGTCGCGGCATCGATCGCGGCCGCGTCGATCGAGCCGCCGGACAGGGCCTCCTCGACGGCGGTGGCGCGGAACGCGGTGCCGGTCGCTCCGGTGACGCCGACCCGGACGGTCCCGCCCGAGACCTGCGCGGCGACGCCGATGATGGCGTAGCCGGACGCCTGGTTGGCGACCTTCTGGTAGGACACACCGGTGCCAGCCGGAGCCGCCGGGATCCGGTAGGCGATGACGATCTCGTCCGGCGACAGCGCCGTGGTCAGCAGTCCGAGGAAGAACTCCTCGACGGGGATCTCGCGGGTGCCATCCGGCCCCTGCGCGACGATCGTCCCGCCCATCGCCAGCACGGCCGCCGGGTAGTCGGCCGCCGGGTCGGCGTGGGCGAGCGTGCCGCCGAGCGTGCCGCGGGCACGGACCTGCCGGTCGCCGACGTGGGTGGCCGTCTCGGCCAGCAGGGGAGCCGCCTGCCGGATGGTGGCGTCGCGCTCCAGCGTCCGATGCGTAACCAGGGCACCGATCGTCAGCGTGTCGCCATCGAGCGTCACGGAGCGGAGCCCCTCGTCGCTGGCGCCGGTCAGATCGATCAGGTGAGCGGGCTCGGCCAGGCGCAGCTTCATCACGGGCAGCAGGCTGTGCCCACCGGCGATCAGCTTGGCCTCGTCCTCGTGCTGGGTCAGCAGCGTGATCGCCTCGGCGATCGTCCCCGGTCGGTGATAGGTGAATGGAGCCGGATTCATTCAGCGACCTCCGGGGTGCTGGTGCCCGTGCCACTGGTGCGGCGGGCGGCCTCGCGGACCGACTTGACGATGTTGTGATAGCCGGTGCACCGGCAGATGTTGCCCTCGATGCCGTGGCGGATCGCGGCGTCATCCGGGTCCGGGGTGTCCTGCAGCAGGGTGTACGTTGAGAGCAGCATGCCCGGCGTGCAGTAGCCGCACTGGAGGCCGTGCTCTTCCCAGAAGGCCTCCTGGATCGGATGCAGCTCGGAGCCCTTGCCGAGCCCTTCGACCGTCATCACCTCGTGGCCCGCGGCCTGGGTCGCGAGGACCATGCAGCTCTTGACGGCCTCGCCGTCGAGGACGACGGTGCAGGCGCCGCACTGCCCGGTCTGGCAGCCGACGTGGGTGCCGGTCAGGCCGAGCTCGTTGCGGAGGAAGTTCACCAGCAGTGTGCGATCCTCGGTGGTCGCAGTCTGCTCCTTGCCGTTGACGGTCAGCGTCACAGGCGTGGTGGCCGGTGCCTGGGTGTCGGTCATCTCGTGGTGGTCTCCCATTGGAAGCGGGTATCAGGGCCGGTCGTGGCGGAGGAGGGCGATCAGCCCGTCGCCTTCGCCTGTTCGGTCTTCTTCTCGAGGTCCTTGAAGAACTGGCCGGCGACCATCTGCGCCGCCGGCTGGATCAGCCGGGCGCCGACGCGAGCCAGCATACCGGTCACGTTTCCCGTGCCGTCGTACTGGACGACGGTGTCGTCGCCCTGTTCGACGAGCCGGATCTTTGCCTCGCCCTTGACCTGTCCCTGCGGCCCCTTGCCGCTGATGTGCATCGTGTAGGACTCGGGCTCGACCTTGTCGGTGATCTTCACGTTACCGGTGAAGGTGCCGCGGATGGCGGCGATCCCGGCCTTGAGGGTCGCTTCGTACTCGTCGTCGCCGACCTGCTCCAGCCGCTGGCAGCCGGGCAGGCATTCGCGCAGGACCTGCGGGTCCAGCATGGTGCGCCAGACCACCTCGCGGGGGGCGTGAAAAGTGTGCTCGCCGGAGAGCTCCATGGGCATTTCCTCGTCGATGGGCCGTGGCCCGGAGCCGCCGGGACCCGTCGGATCCGATCCTCGCCATAGTTTACGGGAATGACCGCCGCGGCGTTGCGACTGCGACCCATTCCCGCCGGACAGTGGCGACGGTCAGGGCAGACCCGGGACGGCCTCCAGCGCCGCCGCCAGGATCGCGGGGTCGTGCGGGAACGCGAGCGACGGCAGGTCGTCGACGGGGTGCCAGGCAAGGCTCGTCAGATCGTCCTGGGCGATCGGCACGCCGGTCGCCTCCGTGCAGACCCAGGCGAGCAGGACGGTCGCCTCGCCGTCCTGCGACCAGACGCCGAGAAGCGGGCCGAGTCTGGTCTCGAGTCCGGTCTCCTCGCGGACCTCCCGGCGGGCGGCCGTTTCGACCTGCTCGCCCCGGTCGACGAAGCCGGCCGGAAACGACCAGCCGCCGGGATTGCGGGTGTGCGCCGCCCGCCGGCCGAGCAGCACCGATCGCCTGCCGTCCACGTCACGCAGGATGACGACCGTCACGGCGAGTCGCGGGTCCTGGTAGGTCACCGCCCCGCACCCGGAGCAGACCGGCCGGGTTCGACCATCGACGAACCGGGAGACCGTCAGGTTCCCGCAGCGCTGGCAGTGCAATGCCATGTCCCTGGCCTCCCCGTCCGTGCTGCTATCGATTCGGGCCGTCGACGCGGAACTCCTGGCGCGTCAGTCGGCGGGCTGGGCCGTCAGGACGACGGAGCGGTCACGCAGGGCGACCCGGGCCGCGACGACCATGCCCGCCGCCAGGAGCGCCGCCATGACGACGAAGGGCGTCCGGTACCCGGAGAGGTCAACCAGGACGCCGACGAGGAACGGACCGAGGACCTGGGCCAGGTCGGTCGAGAAGCGGGCCAGGGTGACGGCCCGGGGACCGCGTCCGGCAACGCCAAGCAGATGGTCCTGGGCGGCGATGTTACAGGCGACCATCCCGCCCGCATAGGGGAACAGCCACGGGATCAGCCAGACCGCCGACGGCATCATCAGCATGCCGATCAGTCCTATCCCGCCGAGCAGCATTCCAAAGGGGATCACGATCGAGGCGCCGTGGCGGTTGATCAGTCGGCCGGTGAGCACCGCGCATGCGATGTGCGTCGCGGTCGAGACGAGGAGCAATGAGCCGATCAGCCCAGTCGAGGCGTCGAACCGCCAGGCGGCGTAGAGCGGGAACGCGACCTGGAACACGCCGTACCCGCCCTGAATGATCAGGTTCAGCCCCATCGGCGTGACGAGATCGCGCGTCGGCACGGTGACCCGCTCGATGATCTCCGGGTCGAGCTCGTTGGCGGGGTGGGTCGCGAGCCCCCTCCGGCGCGGAGTGACCAGGGCCACGACGACGATGACCAGCGACAGGAGGGCGACGGCGACGAAGACGGCGTTCCAGCTGAACAACCCGGTCAACACGCCAGACGCGACCAGGCCGGCGACGGTCCCGAGACCGGCGCCGACATTGATGATGGCGAGGGCCGCACCGCGACCGGGACGGGCCCGGACGATCGAGAGCATGAAGGCCGAGATCAGCATTGCCAGCGCCGCGCCCTGGACCACGCGGGAGGCGAGCAGGAGGATGTCGGTGCTGGCCAGGGCGGAGATACCGGACCCGATCGCCATGACGAGCCCGCCCGCAGCGGCGACGAGCGGAGCGCCGAAGCGGTCAACGAGGATCCCGGCCGGCACGCTCATGATCAGCCGGCCGAGGAAGAACAGCGAGATGATCAGCCCGGCGCTGGTCCCGTTCATCCCGAGCGCGTCGCGGACGGTCGGGAGGACCGGCGTGACGATGTCGACCGAGCTGAACGTGATACCGAGGATGATCAGTGCCGCCGGGAACCCGAGAATGGCCGAGGTGGGCCGGAGACGACGGCGCTTCGGTGAGGGGGTGGGTGGAGCGGCAGGGTAATCGGACCCGACGGCCGGAGCCGGAGTCTGGACGGGGGTTGCGGCCACGACAGCCTCAGTGAATGGCCCGGATGGCGGGCATGGCAAGCCCGGCACCGGCCAGAGTGCTGGCGGGTAACCAGGACTAACGGAACGAGGGGTGAAGGTGCCGGAATCGTATCACCACGGATGGCCGGCCGTATAGCGGAACGACCACCCGAATCTGATTGATCCCGGATGGTCGTCATCATGTTGGCGACCGCATGGACTGATTGCCGAGGCGGTGGGCGTCAGGCCCGGCCGTACTGCACCGGGCCGTCCGCCCAGTCGAAGCCCAGTTCTCGGGCGGCGCGGCGAACGAAGGACGGATCCCGGAGCAGCTCGCGAGCGAGCAGGACGACGTCGGACGAGCCGCTCGAAAGGATCTCCTCCGCCTGCGCCGGTTCGGTGATCAGTCCCACCGCGCCGGTCGGGACACCGGCCTCTTCCCGGATCCGGGCGGCGAACGGGACCTGATACCCCGGCCCGACGGGGATCGACGCGTTGGCGATGTTGCCGCCGGTCGATACGTCGATCAGGTCGACGCCGTGCCGGGCAAGTTCGGCCGCCAACCGGACGGACTGGTCGATGGTCCAGCTTGGGCGGTCGTCGCCATCCTCCTGCACCCAGTCCGTCGCCGAGACCCTGAACAGGACCGGCAGCTCGGCGGGCCAGACCGCCCGGACCGCGTCGGTGACCTCGATCGCGAGGCGGATCCGGTTCTCGAACGACCCACCGTACTGGTCGGTACGGTCGTTGGAGATGGGTGAGAGGAACTCGTGAAGCAGGTAGCCGTGGGCGCCGTGGATCTCGACCGACTGGAAGCCGGCATCCAGCGCTCGACGGGCGGCGTCCGCGAAGTCGCTGACCACCCGTTTGATGTCGGCGACCGCCATCTCGCGAGGCTGCTTCAGGCCAGGGAAGGCGTCGGCGGACGGGGCGATCGGCTCCCAGCCGCCGTCCTCCTCCGGCACGCCACCCTTGCCGATCCACGAGGTATACGTCGAGGCCTTCCGCCCGGCGTGGGCGAGCTGGATCGCCGCCACGGCGCCCTGGTCGCGGATGAACCGGGTGATGGGGCGGAAGGCGTCACGCTGGCGGTCGTTCCAGATCCCGAGGTCCTGCGGTGAGATCCGGCCCTCTGGCGAGACGGCCGTCGCTTCGGTGATCACCATCCCGACGCCCCCGACCGCACGGGCGCCAAGGTGAACCATGTGCCAGTCGTTCGGTGTGCCGGTATCGGGACCCTTTGACGCCGCCGAGTACATACACATCGGCGCCATCCAGACCCGGTTGCGTACCGTGAGCTCGCGAAGCTGGATAGGCCGGAACAGGTGAGGGGCGGTCTCGGCGGGATCGGACTTCGCGGCCGGGGTCACGACGGTCATCGACTCTCCTTCGAAGGCGTACGTAGCTAACCTAAGGGAAGGGATGCTAGCAGGAATAGTGCCCTTTCGCCCGGGCTGATCACCCGGTCGCGCCAGCTGGCGAGTCCGACCACGCCTCCAGGAGCAGTGTCTCGTACCCCGCCACGTCGATCTCCCGGGCATTGCTCGGTGTGGACGAGTTGGCGGCCGCGGTCAGGGCGAGGGCGGGGAAATCCAGTGGATCAATGCCTGACAGGTCGCGGAGGGCCGGGATGCCCACCGTCCGGACGAGGTCAGCGACGGCCGTGACGGCGAGCCGGGCGGCTTCCTCCGGCCCGTACTCCCTGATATCGACACCCAGCGTGTCGGCGACGTTGGCGTGGCGCTGGGGGTCGGCTCCGGCGTTGTAGCGCATGACGACGGGAAGCATGACCGCGTTGGCGACCCCGTGCGGGGTGTCGTACCGGCCGCCGAGCGCTTCGGCCAGGCAGTGGACCGCTGCGACATCGGCATTGCCGAACGCCATCCCCGCGAGCAGGGAGGCCATCATCATCCCTTCCCGGGCGGCGGCGTTGCTGCCGTCGTGGACGGCGTCTACGAGGTGAGCGCCGACCAGCCGCATGGCCTGGAGGGCGAGCCCGTCGCTGATCGCGTTCGACCGGCGGCCGGTGTAGGCCTCGATGGCGTGGGTCAGCACGTCGATCCCGGTTGCGGCGGAGACATGGGGTGGCACGGAATGGGTGAGCTCCGGGTCGACGAGCGCCAGCCGTGGGGCCATCCGGTCGTCCTTGACGGTGAGCTTGGTCCGGTGCTCCTCGTCGGTGATCACGGCGCCACGGGTCACCTCGGAGCCAGTGCCGGCTGTCGTCGGGATGGCGATCAGCGGAAGCGGGTCATGGGCCAGGCGGCGAGGTACGGCCCAGTCGCGAGCGGTGCCGCCGTTGGTCGCCAAGGCCGCGGCGCACTTGGCGGCGTCGATCGGGGAGCCACCGCCGATGGCGACGATGACCGTGATGCCCTCGTCCCGGGCCAGCGCCGCGGCCGCCTGGCACTCGTTGTCCCGAGGATTGGGGGAAACCCCGTCGAAGATGGTGATGCTCGCCCCGGCCTCGGTCACCGGCGCGAGGATCCGGTCGACCAGGCCGGTGGTACGGACCCCGGCGTCCGTCACGATGAGCACGCGGTCGCCGTAAGGCGCGATGGCGCCGGCCAGTTCGGTGACAACGCCCGGGCCAAAGCGGATATCGGTCGGGACGACGAACCGGCCGAACGGCGTGGGGGTGGTAATGGGGTCGGTCGGGGTAGCAGCCGGGGTCATCAGCGAGGCTCCTGGGTCAGGGGGGCAGAAGGACGTCGGGCTATCCTACTGTCTGGACGCATGGTTCCTGCCGGTCCTGGCAAGGGGCCGACCCCGACACACCCCATCAGTCGACCGGAGTACACCAGGTGACCTTGCCCCTCCCGTTCGACAACCCGCTGCCCGCGGCTGCTCCGGCAGTCCCGCGCGAGTCCCAATCCGAGTCGAGCGGGATTGCCGCGACGGTCCCGGGCCTGAACCTGCCGGTGGAGACGACGGTCCGGGATGCGATCTACGACCGCATCCCGCTGTCCGCACCGGAGCTGGCGATCATGGCGACGCCGGCGTTCCTCCGGCTGGATCGGATCCAGCAGCTTGGGTTCGTCTCCCGCGTCTGGCCGGGCGCGAAGCACACCCGGTTCGAGCATTCGATCGGCGTCCTCCACCTCACCCGTCTGGCCCTCGAACATCTCCGCCGGACGCCGCGTGGCGCGGCAGCGATCGGCGAGGAGGACGCCCGGACCATCGCGGCGGCGGCGCTGCTCCACGACATCGGGCACTACCCGTTCTCGCACGCGATCGAGGAACTCGGCCCGCCGATACGGACGCACGAGGAGGTCGGCGCCGGCCGGATCGTCTCCGGGGAGATCGCGACGATCCTGCGGGAGCAGTGGGGCGTCCGGCCGGAGCGGGTGGCGGCGATCGTGTTCGCCGGCCGGGAGGAGCTGTCCCCGGCCGATGGGCTGCTGTCGGGCCTACTATCCGGGCCGCTGGACATGGACAAGCTCGACTATCTCCCGCGCGATGCCCACGGGTGCAATGTCCCCTACGGCGGGGTCGACACGGCCCGGCTAATCGACGCGCTTGGCATCGCACCGGTGCCCCAGCCGGTGGTGCGGCACGGCGCGACCCAACCCGCGGGCGAGCGGATCGTCGTCGGGAGCAAGGGCGTCAGCGCGCTGCACTCGCTGATCAATGCCCGGCAGGCGATGTTCGACAACGTCTACTGGCACCACACCAACCGCGCCTGCATGGCGATGCTGCTCCGGGCGATCCAGGAGGCGGTCGTCGCGGGCGCCGTGTCCGCCGACGACCTGCCGGGACACGATGACGCGTCGCTGCTGGTCTGGCTGGCTCGCCCGGAGATGCCGGAGGAGACCCGGCGGCTGACGGCGGCGCTGGTCGAGCGCCGGGTCCACAAGCGGGCGGTCGAAGTCAGCAGGCTGGCGTGGGAGGTATACGGGCGGCTCGGCAACCTGTTCTTCGATCCCGCCGCCCGGCGGCAGGTCGAGATCCTGCTCGCCGACGGCCTTTCGCGGGCGACGGGGCAGCCCGTCCCGTCGGACGCCATCCTGATCGACATCCCCAAGCCGGAGAAGTGGCGGACGGGCGTCTGGGTGACGTTCGACCGGCCACCTGTCGGGTTCGCCCCGGTGATGCCGTGGCGCGACGTCGCCGGGATGAGTGACGAGGACTTCAAGCGGTATGAGGAGCATCGCCGCCTGATCCGGATCGTCTGCGCCGAGCCGTACCGGGCGGCCCTGCGCGAGCACTGGGAGCGCCTGCTGGTGCCGCTGCTGGGCGGGGTGCTGTAGGGCCGTTTTCGGCGAGTTGAGGGCGGGGAGCGTCCCGCTACCCCTCCAGCCGGGTCCAGTCCCAGAGCACACCGAGGACGGACTCGCGGTCGGTGACGATCCGCTCGTAGGTCGCCTGCGCGTCCCGCGGGTCAGCGTCCATAGAGATCAGCGGGTCGAGGACCAGGCGGTTGTCCGCGATCCACTCGAGGATAGCGCGGGCATTGTGGGCAACCGACGACGGGCCGAACGGCGTGTCCAGCGTCGGGAGCTGCCATTCCCAGCCGCTGCGGATGTGGATGTACTGCTCGAAGATCGTGCCGAGCAACCGGAGCGTGTCGACCGTCTGCGTTCCCTCGCCCCACTGTGCCCCGACGAGCGAGAGCTCGCCGTGCCGCTGCACCAGCTTCGTCCCGGTCATTGCGCCGCCGACCGTCCCGGTCGCCTCGATCACCAGCTGGTAGTCGCGGGTCAGCACGTCGTCGCCGGGGGACTGGACCACGCCCTGGATGCCGCACTGGCGGGCGAGGTCACAGCGCCAGCCGATCAGGTCGATTGCCAGCGTCGACATCCCGCCGATCTGGCAGAGCTGGGCGGCGAGGTTTCCGACAAGGCCGAGCCCGACGACCGCTGCCCGATCGCCGAGGCGGGCCGTCGTCGTCCGCAGCGTCGCCATCGATACCATCGCGAGCCGCACGAAGGCGGCGTGGCGTGGAGCGACTCCGTCCGGCACGGCGACGCAGAGCTGGGTGCGGGTGTTCAACCGGAAGTGCGACACGTGCTGCGCCATCGTGAAGACCCGCTGGCCGACCGCGAAGCCGCTTCCCTCACCTGCCGCGATGACCTCGCCGACATTGGCGTAGCCGGGATGGTCAGGGTAGGTCCGGTCGGCGCCACCGGGCATCCGCAGGCCCTGGAATGCCGCTCCCTCCGTACCGGGGCTGACCAGCGATACCAATGTGCGGACGAGGACCTCGTCCGGTCCGAGGTCCGTAGCCGGATCCGCGATGGACACCAGTTCGGCCTGGCGAGGGGCGTTGAAGACGATCTTCCGGGTGGTCATGGGACCGCACAGCTCCTTGCTCGGGGATGGATACCGGTCGGGCCGGAACGCCGGTACGGTACCGGTTCCCGTCACTTCGTGTAGCCTGCCCGTCCAGTGGTGCCGGTCCTGCACTGGCGCGGCGACGAACCGGCGCGGACCGGACCAGAGCGGGGCATGGGGCAGAGTCAGGGATGGTCAGCGAAATCGAACGACGGGGGATGGCGCTGACCGAGGGGCTGGTCGCGATGCCGGTGACTGCCCGCCCCCGGATCGACGCGCGGTGGTGGTTCTGGCTCCGCCGGGTGATGCGCGACCTATTGCCCGCTATCGGGCTCTACGCCCTCTACGGCCTGTTCCGCCGCTGGCAGCCGGATTACGCGCCGGAGGCAGCCATGCGCAACGCCGCCGACCTGGTGGCGTTCCAGGCCGCAACCGGGCTGGACATCGATCGCGGCTGGCAAGTGGCAGCGCTCGGTCATTCCTGGCTGATCACCTTCGCCAACTGGTTCTACATCCTCGGCTGGGCCCCGGTGCTGCTTGCGGTCGCGATCTTCGCGTTCATCCGGGCGCCGGTCGTGCTCGAGCGATGGCGGATCGTCCTGACCCTGACGGCCTTGGCGACGGCGATCGTTCAGTTCGCCTGGCCGCTTGCTCCGCCGCGCATCTACGAACCGTACGGCATGATCGACACGTTGATGACCTTCGGTCCAACCTACTACGGGACGGTCGGTGATACATCCGGCGCGATCAACGTCTACGGGGCGATGCCGAGCATGCATGTCGGCTGGTCGTTGCTGGCTGCCCTGATCATGCGGGCGGTGTTGCCGGGGCGATGGTGGGTCACGCTGGGGGGCGCGATGTACGTCGCGACGATGACGTGGACCGTCGTCGTGACCGGCAACCACTACCTGCTGGACCCGATCGTCGGCGTCCTGCTCGTCCTGCTTGCCATCGCGATCGGCCGAATCTGGAACGATCGGCGAATCGGTCAGCTCCGGCGGCGCTCTGCTACGCTTCCGGCATGAATGACCCGCGAGACGACCGGGAGAGCGACGCCCCGGCCAATAGCCCTGAATCCAGCCCGCCCACCGGGCACGCCGCAACCGATGGTGATCCCATCGTCGGCACTCGTGTCGTTGACTCCGACACGGACGGTGCGCCCTCGACGGTCGATACCAGCGCAGTAGGCACCAGCCCGGCCACCCCCGAATCGCTCGCGTCACGGATCGACGGGGCGAGTGGTCCGGACCGGGTCGCGATCGCGATGCTGGTCGGCGTCCTCGTCCTGTTGCTGATCTGCCTGGCGTTCGCGTTCGCCGCCCGCTGATGGCTGCCGGTCACGGCAGCCCGGACGTTTTCATCTGCGGCCCCGCGTCCTGGAACACGCTCGTCGCCGTGCCAGCTCTGCCAGCGGGGCACTCCCAGACGATCTTCGCCAGGGGCTACCGGAATGGCCTGGGCGGGACATCCGCGGCCAAGGCGCTGAACCTGGCCCGTCTCGGTCTCCGGGTCACGCTGAAGACCTGCGTTGGCAGCGACGTCGACGCGGACCGGATCCGCGCGGCGATCTCCCATCCGGGCATCAATGTCATTGACGTGGCGGACCGAGGTACGCCGACCGAGCGCCACGTCAACCTCATGAGCGATGACGGCGGACGGGTCTCCGTCTACCTCTCCGTCTCTGGATCGGTATCCGATCCCATGCCGCCGGTGGCCCGGACCGCCCTCTCGTCGGCCCGCGTCGCGGTCATGGATCTATCAGACCACTCCCGGGCCAGTCTTCCGGCGGTCCGCCAGTCCGGGGTGCCGATCTGGACGGACCTGCACGACTGGGATGGCGACGACCAGTACCGGCGCCCGTTCGTCGAAGCGGCCGCCGTCATCTTCTTCAGTGACGCACTGCTCGACGATCCGGTCCCGTTGATCCGGGACCAGGTCGCGCGCGGCACTCGTATGGTCGTCTGCACCCGGGGCGCTGCCGGGGCGATCGCCGGTACCCGGGACGGGATCGTCGAGTGCCCACCGGTCCCGGTCGAGCGAGTGGCGGACACCAACGGCGCCAGTGATGCCTTCTTCGCTGGCGTCCTCGCGGGGCATCTGGCCGGCGAGGACCTGGCGACCTGTCTGCGTTGGGGAGTGACCGCCGGCGCGCTGTGTGTCGCCTCGGACGATCTCGCTCCACCCTCGCTCGACCTGACCGCGCTGCGATGATGCAGGCTCAGGCCGGACCGGTGATCTCCCGGATCGGCCCGGCGAGCTCACGCGCGTAGAAGTCGAAGAATCCGTCGATATCCGGCCCGGCGTTGATCAGCGCCAGGTGGTCGAACCCCGCGTCAACGAACTCCTGGACCTTGGCCAGGTGCTTCGCCGCGTCTGGACCACAGGCGAACCCCTCCCGCATCGAGTCGACGGTGACCTGTCGGGTCGCCGCGTCGAAGTTGTACGGGTTGGGAAGTTCGACCGTGACGGGCCAGCCGCCGTCGCCGAAGCGGAACAGCCGGTGGGCCGAACGGGCCGCCGTGTCTTCGTCCGGCGCCCACGCCAGCGGGACCTCGACGTACTTCGGTCCGGTCCCGCCGAACCGGGCATAGGTGTCAGTGAGGACCCGGTCGGCCGCGACGGCGAACAGGCCGTCGCCCCGTTCCGCCGCCAACCGGGCGGCTTTTGGTCCGCCCGCCGCGACGATCAGCTCGGGCAGGGGGTCGGGGATGTCGAAGACCTGGGCCGACTCGATCCGGAGATGCTGGCCCCGCCACGTCCGGTAACCACCCTGCCACAGCCGCCGGATGATCTCGATCGACTCGTCGAGCATCTCGCGGCGGACGTCGATCGCGGGCCAGCCCTGGCCGACGATGTGCTCGTTGAGGTTCTCGCCGGTGCCCAGCCCGACGAAGACCCGGCCGGGCGCCAGGCAGGCGGTCGTCGCGGCGGCCTGCGCGATGATGGCCGGGTGATAGCGGATAAAGGGGCAGGTAACGCCGGTGCCGAGCCGGATACGCTCGGTGCGCATCGCGATCGCTGGCAGCACTGACCACGCGGCCGGGGCGTGACCGTGCTCGGGTAGCCACGGGTGGAAGTGGTCGCTGATCTCGAGGAAGTCGAAGCCGGCTTCCTCGGCCCGGACCGCTTGCCGGACGAGTTCCGACGGGGAGTTGGCCTCGGCGAACAGCTTGAAGCCGATCTGCATGGGAACCTCCGGACGCGAAGCCGGGCCGGAGTTGCGTCCCCGGCCCGGCGATCGATCTCGCTGGATGATCAGGCGAACAGGCGCCGGGACGCGATCTCGGCACCTTGGGACAGCGACCGGAGCTTGGCCCAGACGACATCGCGGGCAACGAACTCGTAGCTCGCGAAAGTCTCCAGCCCGCAGTCGCAGCCAGCGATGATCCGGGTCGGGTCGCCGACGCTCTCGGCGACTTCGACGAGCCGCCGGGCGACCACCTCCGGGTGCTCCAGGTAGTTGGTCGTGACGTCGATCACGCCGGGGATGAGGACCATGTGCTCCGGCAGCGGCAGCGTCCGAAAGACGTCGACCTCATGCTGGTGCTGCGGGTTGGCGAACGGGATGCTGAGAGCCCCGACCTTCGCCTCGTAGATGTAGGGCAGGATCTCGGCGGCCGGGATGTCGTCCTCGTGCGGTCCCTGCCAGTTGCCCCAGCAGACGTGAAGTCGGACCTTCTCCGGCGGGATGTTCTGCAGGGCGTGGTTCATCGCCTCGATATGCATCTGGAGTGCGTCGAGGAAGACGCTGGTCGGCTCGTCGCCGTAGAGGATCACCCGCTCCATGGCGAGGTCCGGTGCGTCGAGCTGGAGGGTGTGGCCCGCGGCGACGATCGCCTCGTACTCCTTGCGGAGTTCCTCCGCCACGCCGAAGACGTAGTCCCGGTCGCTGCGATAGTCGGGATTCTCCGGATCGCGGAGCAGCGTCGTCGTGACGATGCCAGGTGAGGCGGCCGTGAAGAAGGTCCCGGCTGGTTTGCGCTCCTGCTGGTCCAGCTCGGCGGCGAACAGGTCGAGGTCGGCGGTGATGCCGGATAGTGACTCGTCGTAATGGAGCGCGGTCTGCGCCATCGGCGGATCCCAGACGCGCGCGTACTCTTCGCCGATCGCGATCTGTTTGGCGGCCTGGGCCGCGTACTCGGGATATCGGATCGTGTCGAGCGTCGGCTTGCGCTTGCCGGCACCGCCGAAGCCGGTCATCCGCTCCGAGACATAGGTCGAGAACCCGACCCGCGGCGCCTCACCGTCATTGATGATGTCAAGCCCGGCGTCGAGCTGGTTGGTGACGGCTTCGTGGACGCCCTGGGCCGAGAGGCGGGCGAGTTCGGCCGGGTCGTAGTCGCGCTTCTGGTCGCGCTGGACGAGGACGCGCACCAGCTCCTTGGGACGGGGGAGCGAGCCGGCATGAGTCGTCAGGATGCGGTCGGTACTGCGCTGCATGGTGTCTCCGGGAGTGGGGCGGCGGGATGGCCCGGCGCCCGCGGATAGGTCACTGCCCCAATGACCCGCACGTCGCCTGCCTGCCTCGCTGAATACTGCATGGAGCGGCCCGACCGGGTTCCTGTCGGGCCGCCGACCTGGAGATCAGACCTCTCCCCAAACCCCTCTCCGGCTCCGGCATCGCTCCGTTCGGCTGAAGCCTCACTGCGACTCACCCGGCCCGGAGAGGGGCCGGGGGAGGGGGCTGCACCGCGTCTAGCCCTGGCTGCCGCTATTGGGCTCTCCGCGAACTACCAAGACAGAAGCCCCACCCCTAGGTCAGGGGTGGGGCTTCTGGTTCTTCTGCCGCTGAAACCTGGCTAGAACGTCGGGCGGGTGATGGCACCTTCGTCGGCCTGCGACACCATCGCGGCGTACTTGCCGAGCACGCCGGTGGTGTAGCGGGGGAGCGGGGCGCTCCACTCGGCCAGTCGCGACGCGATCTCCTCGTCCGACAACTCGACGGACAGGGAGCCGTTGTCGATGTCGAGGACGATCATGTCGCCCTCGCGGATGGCGGCGATCGGGCCGCCGACCTGCGCTTCCGGGGCGACGTGACCGATCATCAGGCCCCGGGTCGCGCCGGAGAACCGCCCGTCGGTGATCAGCGCGACGTCGTTGCCAAGTCCCTGGCCGACCAGGGCGGACGTCACGCCAAGCATCTCCTGCATGCCCGGACCGCCCTTCGGTCCCTCGTAGCGGATCACCACGACGTCGCCGGGGACGATCTGGCGGTGGGTGACGGCTTCCATGCAGGCGTGCTCGCCCTCGAACACCCGGGCCGGGCCACGGAAGTAGCGCTTTTCGTAGCCGAACAGCTTGGTCACGGCCCCATTCGGAGCGACGTTGCCGCGCAGGATGTGGAGGCCGCCGACCGCCTTGATCGGCGTGGCGACGTCGTAGACCACCTTCTGACCCGGCGTCTCGACGGCCGTAGCCGACTCGACGGCCAGCGATCGACCGGTCGGAGTCGGCAGCGAGCCATCCATCAGGCCGGCGGCGACCAGGCGCTGAGCGACCAGCTCGACACCGCCCGCTTCGTGCAGGTCGGCCGCGGCGTACTGGCCGCCCGGCTTGAGGTCGGTGATCAGCGGGGTGCGCTGGGAGACCACGTCGAAGTCGTCGATCTCCAGCGGCACGCCGATCTCACGGGCTAGCGCGATCAGGTGGAGCACGGCGTTGGTCGAGCCACCGGTCGCGGCGACGCCGGCGATCGCGTTCTCGAAGGCACCTCGGGTCAGGATGTCGAGCGGGCGGACGTTGCGGGCGAGCAGGTCCATGATCAGCTCGCCGGCCTTACGGCCGATCTCGTTCTTGGCCGGGTCGACGGCCGGGGTCGAGGCGGATCCGAGTGGGGACATCCCCATGAACTCCATGACCAGCGCCATCGTATTGGCCGTGAACTGGCCACCGCAGGCGCCCTCACCCGGGCAGGCCGCATTCTCGATCGCCAGGAGTTCGGCGTCGTCAATCTTGCCGGCCGAGTGGGCGCCGATTGCCTCGAACACCGACTGGACGGTCAGCTCTCGGCCCTGGTAGTGCCCGGGCATGATCGTGCCGCCGTAGATCAGGATGCTCGGCACGTTCAGCCGGGCGACGCCCATTGCGAGGCCGGGCAAAGTCTTGTCGCAGGCGCCCAGCCCGATGATCGCGTCGAACATGTGCCCACGCCCGACCAGCTCGACCGAGTCGGCGATCACTTCGCGTGAGACGAGGGACGTCTTCATGCCCTCGGTGCCCATCGTGATGCCGTCCGAGATGGCGACCGTGTTGAACTCCATCGGGGTGCCACCGGCCGCCCGCACGCCGTCCTTGACGTGCTTGGCCAGCCGCCGCAACCCGAAGTTGCATGGCATCGTCTCGATCCAGGTGTTGGCGATGCCGATGATGGGCTTCTGCAGGTCCTCGGTCGAGAACCCGATGTTCTTGAGGTAGGACCGCGCCGCGGCGCGGGTTGGACCCTCGAACAGGGTCCGGCTGTTGGCCCGGAGGTCGTGTGTGCCGCCATCGCGCCGGTAGATCGGATCGTCCTGCTCAGCCATGCGTCGTCCCCGTGAGTACAGTCGTGCATCTGACGGGTACCCACGTCCCGGGCCCGATCCGCGCCAGGGGCACGACGGGCGGTGTCCGTTTCGGGGATACCCTGCGAATCGCTCCTGATTGTAGTGCGTATCCGGAACCACTGCCGGTCGTCGCGCGAAGCTGTAGCCCGTTACGGCCAGCCGTGCGGCCGTTTGGCTATACTCGGGTCAACTTTCCGGATACATGGTCCAACGTGGACCGGTTCCCGGGACGTCGCCCTCTCCAACCGGGATCGTTGCCCGGCAACCGTGTCGCTTACGCCCACCGCCCACCCTCCGAAGGGAACTCCCGGATGCCCGTCGAGATCGTCAATGTGATCATCCTGCTCCTGAACGGCTTCAGTCTGCTCATCATCGGCCGGGCCCTGACGTCGTGGTTCGATCCCCAGATGTCGTCGCCGGTGGGTCGCTTCCTCTACAACGCGACGGAACCGGTGATCGGCCCGCTGCGCCAGATCATCCCGTCGCTGGGCATGATCGACATCACCCCGATCGTGGCGCTGCTCCTGATCCAGGTCATCACCCAGATCCTCGCCAGTTCGGTCTGATCCACGCATACGGCCCGGTACGGCAGCCTGGCGCGACTCGCGGATTCGGGCGGTGGACGGTGACTTCCTCGCTCCCGTAGCATGGACACTGCAATAGGCATCCCTGGCAGGTCGACAGGATGGGTGCCGCTCACGGGCCCGTGGGGCCAACGAGGATCACCAGGATGGCAGACACTCCCCGGCGGCATCGCGCCGATCCCGACCAGCCCGAGGACATCCAGCAGCGGTTCGGGACGGCCGTCTGGGTCTGGACCATCGGGTCCGGGCTCCTGATGCTCGTCCTGATCATCCTGCTCGTGTTGTCGATCGGCGGCTTCTGGCAGAGCGACTGGTGGCGGCCGCCGGTCTAGCCCGGGTCCTCCGTAGACCAATCGAACAGAAATCACGACGGCCCGGCTGCGGGTGGCCTTACGCCACTCCAGCCGGGCCGTCTGATGTTTACCCCGTCGATGGACTCCGCCGGGCGACGTGGCCACGGCATTGCGCGAGTTGCCGAAACGTTCCGGAGGGCCGGACCGTTCCAGAACAGGACGACTCTTCCCGGACGTGGCGGGAATGAACCCGGTCACGCCGGCAACGACCCTGGAGGTACGCGATGACCAGCCATCTGGCGAACGCCCCGATGACAAGAAGGCGAGCGATCTCGGTCGGTTCCGCTGCCGGAGCCGCCCTGCTCGCCGCCGCCGGGTTCCGGGAATCCACGCGAGCCGGCACCGACGCGACGCCTGAGGCAGGCACGTCGACTACCGGTGGGACCCCGGGCGCAACTCCGGCCGCCGGGACACCGGCCGCCGACGACGCGACGAGCATCCTGGTCCGGGTCGAGATCGGCGGCGGGTTCGTCACGCCGGCCGCCAACCTGGTCAACGCCCCGATCTACCAGCTCACGAACGATGGCCGCGAGATCACGCAGGGACCGCAGATCCTGATCTATCCTCCGCCGGCCCTGCCCAACTTCCAGGTCGCGACGCTCACCGACTCGGGCACCCAAACCATCCTCGACGCGGCCGCCGCTGCCGGACTGGTCGGGCAGGATCAGCAGTACCGCAACGACCAGGTCGCCGACCAGCCGACCACCCGGATTACCGTGGTGGCCGATGGCGTGACGGCAGTCACCGAGGCGTATGGTCTCGACATGCTGGAACCCGGTACGACCGGCGAGCTGGCGGACGCCCGCGACCGGATTCAGGCGTTCCTCGCGGCGCTCCAGAACCCGCCGAGCATGCGATCCCCGGCCGAGGTCGCCGTGCCGGAGTCGGCGTACATCGAGGAGCAGCTCCAGGTGGTGATGGTACCGGCGGAAGCGATCCTGCCGCCACCCGAGCCGGACGCCGTCCAGGGCAGCGAGCCGCAGCAGCCGTACGAATGGCCGCTCGAGACCCCGATCACCGACCTCGGGATGCCGCTGGTCGAGGCCAACGGTGGCGAGAACTACGACGGCCTCTTCCCCGGTGCCCGGGTCGCGACGTTGTCCGGTGCCGACCGGGAAGCCGTCCGGGCGCAGGCCGAGACCGCCAACCAGGAGTCGACCTGGCTGGACAACGACCAGGAGTGGGTGCTCCTGTTCCGCCCCGTCCTGCCGGGCGAACTCATCAACCTGGCCCGGCCGGATCTCTCCGCCGGGTCGGAGGGATGACACTGGCGTCTACCGTGGCGGGAGGCGATGACGCGACCACGCTGGCCAGCCGCATTGCCACCGAGGTCCTCGGTCGGGCAGTGACCGCCGTCCGGCCGCTGGCGGGCGGGATGGTCGCCCGGGGCTTTCGGGTACATGCTGGCGCCGATGCCGTCGTCGTTCGCGTCCAGCCTGGTCTACCGGGCGCCTTCGACGCCGACTGGGGAGTGATGCCGCTTCTCGCGGGGAGCGCCATCCCCGTGCCGGACCTGCTGGGCGCGGGTGTCACGGACGGCGCCGGCTGGACGGTCACCCGATTTGCGCCGGGAACCCCGGCCGACGCTTTGGACGCGGCGGCGCTTGGTGAGGTCTTCCCGGAGATGCTTTCGATCCTGGCAGCGATCCACCAGGTCGATCCCGGTTCGACCACCGGGTACGGGATTCTCGGCGCCGATGGTAACGGCCAGTCCGCGAGCTGGCGCCAGTCACACCTTGACCAGTTCGACCCGGCGAGGCCCGGCTACTGGCACGACTGGCGCCGGCGATTGGCCGACTCCCCGATGGACTGGGCGACGTTCGACGAATGGCACGGTCGCCTGCCGGACCTGCTGGCACGGTGTCCCGAGACGCGCGCACTGGTCCACGGCGACTACGGATACAACAACCTGCTGGTTCACGAGGGGCGTGTCAGCGCCGTGATCGACTGGAGCATCGCCCGGTGGGGCGACCCGCTCTACGATGTGGCGTGGCTGTCGGCGTTCCCGATGCCGATCGACCCGCGTCCGGCGCTGGACGCGGCGTTCGGGCACTACGGCGAGAATGCGGCTGACTATGCCCGCCGCGTAGCTACCTACCGCGCGATCGTCTACCTCGATACGATGCGGTCCTTCGCGGGTCGCAACGACGCCGACGCCCTGAAGTGGGTCGCCGGACTGCTCGAGGGACTCCGGCCCGAACTCGAGGTCTGATCTCAACCATGTCGTCCGATGAACAAGGAGGGGGATGATCGGGTCAGAATCATCCCCCCCTCCATCGCTACGTCGGCGCGACGCCGTCTGGCAAATCGCTGGGGTCGGGGTCCGGCAGGCCGAACCCGATTGCGTCCATCAGCCGGAGTGCGTTGGTCGAGGTGGCGATGCCGGGCCGCATCAGGTGGTCGAACGACATCACGGCACCGTCCGGCCCATCCGAGACATGCTCCCGGAAGTGGACCGGGACGGCTGACCGGGCGAGGGATGGCGTCTCTGCGAGGTCGAGGTCGTGGGTCGTGACCGCGCCGATCGCTCCCGTTGCCACCAGATGACCGACGATTCGCCGGGCGGCGATGCGGCGCTCGCGGGAGTTGGTTCCCTGCAGGATTTCGTCGAGCAGGTAGAGGAAGCGGCGCTCGCCCGGCGCGACGGCGTGGCTGGTCGCCGCGTCGGTTACCGACTTCAACCGGAGCAGCTCGGCCATGAAGAACGAGACGCCGGCCGCCAGCGAGTCCGTCACGCGGACACTGGTCCAGAGATCGACCGGCGGCATGGTCAGCGCCGTCGCGCAGACCGGCCCCCCGGCATTCGCCAGCACGGCGTTGACGCCGATGGAGCGGAGCAGCGTGCTCTTGCCGGACATGTTCGAGCCGGTCACCAGCAGGAACGAGCTAGAGGGGCCGACGGTCACATCGTTCGGAACTCTGGCATCGGCGGCGATCAGCGGGTGCCCCAGGGCGGTGCTCCTGATCGCGGTCTCGGCCGGGTCGATGCCGGGCAACACCCAGTCCGGGTTGTCCCCGGCGAGTCCGGCAAGGGCGCAGAGAGCTTCGGTCTCGGCCAGCGCGACCAGCCACTCCTGGACATGGGCGCCGTTGGTCGCCTGCCAGCGCTCGAGGGCTGCGAGTTGGTGAACGTCCCAGAGGACGGTCGCCTGCGCCGGGACGTAGGGGAGCGATCCGCGGGGGATCGACCATGACAGGATCCGGTCGAGTTGGCGCAGGGCCTGGGCGGCTTCGACGCCGCTGGCCGTGATCCTTTGCTGGATGTCGCGCAGGGCCGGCGCGGTGACGGACCATCCCGCGATGACCTCCAGCTGCGCGCCGTAGCGCTGCAGGGCGCCCTGCTGGCTGATCACCCGGCTGATGACATTCGCCGCCTGCCCGGCGAACAGGGACGAGACGGCCAGGTTGGCGATGATCACCGGCAACCAGAGCGGCAGGGGCGTCAGACCGATCAGGTTGGCGACCACGCCAAGCAGGAACAGCGCGGCGGAGATCCGGGCGAACCACGGCAGCCAGGGTCGGCTGGGCAGCCAGCGGTCGCCCTCTGCCCACGCCAGGAAGGCGTCCGGCGACCCGGCGGCCCGGCGCTGCCGCCCGCGCCGCGCCAGCTCCTGCCGGTCGTCCAGCCGCGGGGCCAGCTCGGCAACCGCCGCCTGCCGCGCCCGGACGACGGTGAGCGGGGCGGGGTCGAGCAGCCAGGAACGCAAGATCGTGCGGCCCAGCGTGCTGGTCGTGGTGTCGAGCAAGTGGAGCAGCGAGGCCGGTCCGGTAATGTCGAGGTCGGCGTCGTAGCGGTGAGCAGCGTCGGGCAGGGTGTCGTCGCGGAGCGGCAGGGCGTCCCAGTCGCGCCGGACGCGAGCTTCCCCCTCGGCATTGATGGCCGCCAGGATCAGCGCCCGGTCACGCACCCGGCCGAGCGCCCGGTGCTGGGTGACGAGGACGGTGAACACGACTAGCAGGACCGCACCGATGCCGATCATCAGCCATGACCGGTCGAGGATTCCCCAGATCAGAACGAGCAGGGCCACAATGAACGCGACGAGGCGGCCGTTGGCGACGATGTTCCAGCGCCCGGTCAGGGCCCTGACTTCACCGGCCCAGCGGTCATGCCGGTCCCGGTAGACCCTAGACGGATCGACACCGGTGGACTGGGCGGAGAGTATCGGGGGAGTCTCGGGCGGCAACGGCGGTCTCCGTTTGATTGACGGTCAGGAGGGCGAATAGCGGCGGAGGTAGCCGGAGCCCCGGTGGACCCTACCAGTGGGACGTCCGCTGTCGCCACCACGTTTCGTCGCTAGATGGTGTATGTACCGTCCAGACGGTTTAGTTACTCCGTGAGCGATTTCAATGGCCAGCAACAACGAGGTGACCGAGACGTGACCCGGAAGGCGTTACTTGGCGCCGCCGGGCGGATCGTCCAGCGTGATGGCGTAACGCGGCTGACCATCGACGCCGTCGCGGCGGAATCTGGTGTCAGCAAGGGTGGCGTGCTCTATCACTTCCGGACCAAGGACGCGCTGATCGCCGCTTTCGTGGACGGAGTCGCAGAGGCGTTCGAGGCCGACTTCGCCCGGATGACGGTGGAAGAGCAGGGAAGTGGAAGCCTTGCCGCGCTTCGGGGGTACGTGCGCGCCTCGACGATGCCCGACCCGGTCCCGCACCTGACCGCCGGGTTGATCGCCGCGCTGGCCTGGCGACCAGAACTCGGGCAGTTGGTCCGCAATCGGTTCACTGGATGGCATGCCCGGGCCCGGGAGGGCGTCCCGGACCAGGTCCTCGCCCGGACGATCTGCCTGGCGGCAGATGGTGTCTGGCTCTCGGCCTGCTTCGGCTACGGGTTGCATGACGAGGGGGACCGGGAGGCAATCTCCACCCGGTTACTGCGACTGGCCGACCAGGCCGGACAGCCCCTTACGCAGGAGGACTGACATGCTGCCCTGGGTCCTGGTCTTTATCGCCGGTCTGCTCGAGATCGGGTTCGCAGCGGCACTCAAGCAGAGCGACGGCCTGACCGAGCCGCTGCCAACCCTGGTGTTCGTCGTCCTCGGGACGGCCAGCTTCCTCGTCCTGTCACGCGCGCTGCGCTGGCTGCCGATCGGCTCCGCCTACGCCGCCTGGACCGGGATTGGCGGGGCGGGGACGGCGATCGTCGGGATGCTCTTCCTCGGCGAGCCGGTCGAGGTCATCCGGCTTGTCTCGATCGCGCTGATCCTGTCGGGTGTCGTCGGGTTGCAGCTCAGCGGCGGTGGTCATGACCGTGGCAAGGGCGTCGCCGAGGTCCAGCCCCACGCGGCACGGCCGACCGGCGAGATCATGCGGGAGATCTGAGATGGCCTGGACTCTGGTGATCATCGCGGGCCTGTTCGAGATCGTGTTCGCGACGGCACTCAAGGCGAGCAACGGGTTTCGCCGCCTGTGGCCAACGGTGACCTTCATCGTCTGCTCGGCGCTCAGCCTGGGATTGCTCTCGGTCGCGAGCCGGACACTCCCGATCGGGTCAGCCTACGCGGTCTGGACAGGCGTGGGCGCCGCCGGGACGGCGATCGTCGGGATGCTCTTCCTCGGGGAAACGCGGAACCCGGCCAGGTTGCTGGCGATCGCCGCGATCGTCACCGGCGTGATCGGGCTCCAGCTGACCAGTGGTTAGCCCGGCGTCGGTATACTCGCCGGACTGTCCGCGACGGGCGGCTCGCCGGGAGCCGTCCCGCGTCGCGCGGCCGGGCGGGTGACGATGGGGCCTTTCGAGCTGACCTTTCTCGGGACGGGGACGTCCAACGGCGTGCCGATGATCGGCTGCCGGTGCGATGTCTGCCGGTCAAACGACCCACGGGACCAGCGGACCCGGTCCTCCGTCGTGATCCGCGACACCGGGGATGACCGGACCTACCTCGTCGACACGGGACCCGAATTGCGGATCCAGGCGCTGGCCGCCGACCTCAACCATGTCGACGCCGTCCTCTACACCCACGCCCACGCTGACCACACGGCGGGCCTGGACGACCTGCGCCGGTTCAATGAGATGCAGCAGGGCCGGCTCCCGGCGTTCGCGAACTCTGTTGCGGCCGGGATGATCGTGGAGCGATTCGCCTACGCCTTCGCCGAGTGGCTGGGGTTCTGGGGCGGCAAGCCGGATCTCGACATGACCGTGATCGACGGCCCGTTCCGCCCCTTCGGGACCACGATCACGCCGCTGCCGTTCCAGCACGGGCGACTGCCGGTGGTCGGGTTCCGGATCGGCGACCTAGCCTACCTGACCGACGCCAAGGCCATCCCGGCGGAGACGATGGCGTTGCTGGAGGGCACGGAGGTCCTGGTCATCAACGCGCTGCGCGAGCGTCCGCATCCGACGCACCTCAGCCTGGCCGAGGCGCTGGAGGTCGTTGAGCAGATCGGGCCGCGCGAGACGTGGCTGACGCACATCAGCCACGAGATCAGCCACGCCGGGGTGGATGCCCGTCTGCCGGAGGGTGTGGGGCTGGCGTATGACGGGCTGACAATCCGCTGCGAACAGTAGCGAAATGCCCTAGGGTCCGTTGAAACGGACCCTAGGGCATCGGTTGTAGCCACGAGCGTGGATTGAGCGTCCGGTCCGGGTACCGGATTCCTTGCCGTCGCAATAGATTGGGGACTGCCGGAACCTAGCCTGAAGCTCAACGGACGATCGCTCGTCCTACGCCGTCACACCGGCCGGGGTGCCAATCGACGTCAAGGGGATGATCCCCTCATGCTCGGCGCGGAGCTGGCCGCAGGCGGCCTTGATGTCCAGCCCGCGGGAGTAGCGGACGGTGGTCCCGATCCCGTGGGCGGTCAGGATGCTGGCGAAGCGCTCGATCCCGGCATGGGTCGGGCGCTCGAACTTCAGGATCTCGACCGGGTTGAACGGGATCACGTTGACGTGGCAGAGCACGCCGCTGTCCCGGAGCAGTTCGGCCAGCTCGATGGCGACCTCGTCGCTATCGTTGATTCCCGACATCAACGCGTACTCGAACGAGATCCGCCGTCCGGTCCGGTCCGTGTACTCGCGGCAGGTCGCCATCAGGTCGGCGACGGGGTACCGCGTGTTGTGCGGCACCAGGCGATCGCGCATCTCGTCGTTCGGGGCGTGGAGCGAGACGGCCAGGTTGACCTGGTACGGCTCGTCGGCCAGCGCCCGGATCCGGGGCAGGATCCCGGAGGTGGAGATCGTGATCCGGCGGGCGCCGAAGCCCAGCCCGGCCGGGTCGTTGATGATCCCGATGAACGCCATCGTCGGGCGATAGTTCTGGAGCGGCTCGCCCATCCCCATCATCACGAGGTTGGTGAGCTTGCGCCCGCGGTCGCGGGCGGCCCGGGCAGCCCAGACCGTCTGCTCGACCATCTCGCCGGCCGTCAGGTTGCGCACGAGCCCGCCGATGCCCGTCGCGCAGAAGGCGCAGCCCACCGCGCAGCCCACCTGGCAGGAGATGCAGACGGTCGCCCGATCCGGGTAGAGCATGAGCACCGTCTCGACGAACTGGCCGTCGTCGGTCCGGAAAAGCGCCTTGACCGTGTCTCCGCCGTCAGCCTCGTAAACCGTAACCGGATGGAGGACGCCCATTGGCAGCGACCCGGACAGCTCCTCACGGAGGGCCTTCGGCAGGCCAGGCACGCCGTCCCAGTCGGACGCGAGGTGACTGTAGGCGCCGGTGAAGATCTGCTTCGCCCGGTAGCCCGGCTGACCCATCTCCTCGAGCTTCGCGGTGAGGCCAGCGAGCGAGAGATCGTAGAGGCCGGTCCGTCGCTGTGAAGGCGGCGCGGCACGGCGGCGCACCGGTGCGACCGGTGCGTCGATGGGCGTGACAGGTTCCGCGGGGGTGGTGTCCGCCGCGTCGGTGACGATATCGGGTGACGTCATGGGAATGTCCTGGGGATGCGCGTCGGGGAAAGTTACTAGACATAGTAGCACGGCACTCGCGCCGGTCTCCCGTGGTCGGGGCACACCCTATGCATCGCCTTCGGCCATACCGGGCGATCATTGGCACGACGTGCCGCGACCCGGACTGACCACACCGCATCGACAGGGAGAACAACCATGGGCCGCAAGACCGAAACGAGCGAGCAGGCACTGCGCATCACTGACAGCATCCCCGAGAGCACCTGGTACTGGGCGGCGCTGGCCTCGATCGGCGTGTCCGCGTTCCTCCGGCTCAAGGGCAACGCCCACTGGGCGCTGTTCGTTGGCCAGTGGCCGCCGACCTTCCTGCTGTTTGGCGTCTACACCAAGCTTGTCGGCAAGGGCAAGTAGGGTTGACTGACCGACGGGGCCGGGGACGATGGGGACGTGTTCCCGTCGCTCCCGGCCCCGTTGGCATGCCATGAAAGGACAGGCACCATGAAGAACCTGAGCATCGCCCTCGCCGCGTTCGGGCTTGGCTGGTTGCTGTACCGCGCGTTCCGGGACGCCCCGCCCGAGGACGAGGTCATCCGCGACCCGGCGCACGAGTTCGGGTCGTCGACCGGCGACGGCCAGGGTTGAGTCCGGCCGGTCCCGCATCGCCCGCCCATGCCGTACCATCGCTCCCTGCGATCGGCCGGCCGGGAGAGAGTAGGGACACGACATGGACATCGACCTGAACAGTGACCTCGGAGAGAGTTTCGGCGCCTACACGATCGGTGCCGATGAGGACCTGTTCACCGTTATCACGTCGGCCAACATCGCCTGCGGGTTCCATGGTGGTGACCCACGCAGCATCGAGCGGGCGATCCGGCGGGCGGGCGAACTCGGCGTAGGCGCCGGGGCGCACCCCGGGTACCCGGACCGGGTGGGGTTCGGGCGGCGTGTCGTCGTCTGCTCACCGGAGGAAATCCGGACCGACACGCTCTACCAGGTGGCTGCCGTCGCCGGGATCTGCCGAGCTCACGGCGTGCCGCTGCAGCACGTCAAGGCCCATGGGGCACTATCCCTGGTCGCCGCTCACGACGAGGCGGTCGCGACGGCGTTCGTCGCCGGCGTCCGCCAGTTCGACCCGGAGTTGCCGATCCTGGCCAATCCCGGCGCGCTCCAACGAGCGGCGGACGCGGCCGGGCAGCCGTTCGTCGTCGAGGCCTTCGCCGACCGGACCTACCACGCCGACGGCCGGCTGACATCCCGGACCCGTCCGGACGCCCTGATCACCGATCCTGAGGCCGCGGCGGCCCGGATGCTGGCGATGGTCCGGTCCGGCACGCTCCCGACCGTGGACGGTGACGACCTGGAGGTCGAGGCCCGGTCGATTTGCGTGCACTCGGATACGCCGGGCGCCGTCAAGATCATGGGTGCTGTCCGGCAGGCGCTGGAAGCCGATGGCGTGACCATCGCCCGTTTCGGCGCGTGACCGGAAACGCGAGCTGGTCGCTCCGGGTGCGCCCGCTGGGCGACCGCGCGCTCATCGCCGAGCTGCTGGTCGACGATGGTGACGGTGCCCGGCTCGCGATGCCCGGCCCGGAGGCGACGCGCCGGACCCTGGCGTTCGCGCAATATGCACGTGTGCAGCTGGGTTCGGCGGCGGTCGACATTGTCCCCGCCTATCGCTCGGTGCTGATCGAGTACGACCCGGACCTCACCACCTTCGATCTCGTTCGCGACGCCATCCAGGGCGAGGACATCAGTGGTTCACCTGGCAGTGACGACGCCGGGCGGACGGTAACCATCCCGGTCCTGTATGGCGGGGAAGCCGGTCCGGATCTCGAAGACGTGGCCGCCCACGCCGGCCTGCCCATCGGGGAAGTCATCGCTCGTCATGCGGGCGGTGACTACCGGGTCGCCTTTCTCGGCTTCTCTCCAGGTTACGCCTACCTGCAGGGGCTACCGCCAGAGCTTGCCACCCCTCGCCTCGGCACGCCGCGGGCGCGGGTCCCGGCCGGGTCCGTCGCCATCGGTGGCGCGCAGACGGGCATCTACCCGCAGGCGACACCCGGCGGCTGGCGGATCGTGGGGCAAACCCCAGTGGCAATGTTCGATCCGGCCTGCTCGCCGGGTGCGCTCCTCGGTCCAGGTGACCGGGTTGCCTTCCGTCCGATCGACCGACGAACGTTCCACGATATCGCCGCGCGGGTCCGGGCCGGGACGTATGCCCCGGAGACCGTGGACGCCACCGGCGCACCGGTACGTATCGCCACCAATCGGCTCGCGACAAGTACCGGCCGGGGGCTGGCGGCGCTGGAGGTTGTCGCTCCCGGCCTGATCACGACGGTACAGGATCGGGGACGACCGGGTCGTGGGGCGGAGGGCGTTTCGCCGGGAGGCGCACTGGACCGCTCTGCGGCCGCGGCGGCCAACCGGCTGGTCGGCAATGGTCCGGACGCGGCACTCCTGGAGATCGGCGTGACAGGGCCGACGCTACGGGCGCTCCGGCCGGTTGACGTCGCGGTCGCCGGAGCGGATCTGGGCGCTACCGTCGCCGGACGACACGTCTCGCCGTGGTCGGCGGTCCGGCTCCGTCCCGGCGAAACGCTGGCGTTCGATCCAGCTCTCGCGACCCGCTCCGCGATGCGCGCTTACCTCGCCGTCGCGGGTGGCATCGACGTGCCGGTGATGCTTGGTGGACGAGGTACGGATTTGACCGCCGGGTTCGGCGGGGTCGACGGCCGCCCACTCCGGGCGGGGGACGTCCTGCGGGTCGGGCCGGCAGGGCATCGGAGCCGGACCTACGGGGTGGTCGGTCCTCGGCCGCGGGAGTATGGCGCGGTGGTGACCCTCCGGATCGTCGTTGGCCCCAACGATGACCTGATCGCACCGGGCGACCTCGAGCGGCTGCTTGGAGAGCCGTATCGGGTGACATCGCAGTCCAGCCACATGGGTGTCCGGCTCTCCGGACCGGGGCTGACCGTGGCCGGGGCCGGTGATCTCGTCTCCGAGGGCATCATGACCGGGACCCTCCAGATCCCGGCCGACGGGCAGCCGATCATCCTGCTTGCCGGACGTGGGACGGTCGGAGGCTACGCCAAGGTGGCCGGGGTGATCGACGCTGACCTCGATCTCTGCGCCCAGCTGCGCCCCGACACGCTGGTCCGGTTCCAGGCGGTCACGCTGACCGAGGCGACCGTCGCTGGGCGTGCTTACCGGGAACGGCTACGCTGGCTGACCGACGACATCGTCGCCATGAGCATGGTTCGAGCTGTGAAGGGACGACATGACTGATCACCGGACGGATGCGTCGCTGGTCGCGTTCGCGGAGCGGGCTGGCGCTCTCGGCGTCCGGGTCGAGCGGGTCCCCGACGTGGCGGCGGCCGCGACGGTCATCCATTCGGAGCGGTTGCAGGATGCGGGGGACGTCGTGCTGACCGGTGAGCTGGTCCGCACCATTCCAGCCCTTTCCGACATACTTGGCCGCGATGTCACCGTCCGGACCGCCACGAGTCCCGCCGCTGTCCGGGACGCACCGCTGGCGGTGACGCTGGCTCGTGCGGCGTTCGCCGAAACCGGATCGGTGCTGCTCGCCGAGCCGGACCTGGCCGATCGCTCGGCGGGGATGCTGAGCCGGACGCTGGTCGTGCTGATCCGAACCGCTGACCTGCTGCCTGGATTGGATGACGCGGCGGCGATGCTGCGGCGGCTGGCAACAGCCCCCGGCGCCGCCTATGCCACCATCATGACCGGGCCTTCCCGGACCGCCGATATCGAGCGCGTGCTGACGGTCGGCGTCCAGGGACCCGGTCGCGTCGTGGTCGTCTTCATCGATCGTTTCGACTAATCGTGTCGACTGATCGTCCCATCGTTCCCAATCCAGCTCGGAGCTTCCCTGATGACCGCCTCTCCCCACGATGTGATCCGTGGCGCCAAGCCGACCGTCGATGGCATCTCTCCCGATCACGGCGGCACCGAGCACGGTGCGCCGGAACGGCCCTTCGGTACCCGCTACGACGAGGCACTGGGCGACGGGCGACTGTCGGGCAACCTGACCCGGTTCCAGCAGGCGTGGCGCGGCAATCGGACCGACGCCATCGCCTCGGTCGAGTTCGCCGATCTGCGGGACCGGCTGCGGGAACGCAAGGCGGCGACGATTGCCGATCTGGATGGGCAGATCGCCCGCTTCCAGGCCGCCGCGGAGGCAGCCGGCGCTCGCGTCCACCACGCCGTGACGGCTGCCGACGCCAACCGGATCGTCCGGGAGCTGGCGCAGTTGCACGGTGTCGACCTGATCGCCAAATCCAAGTCGATGGTGACCGAGGAGATCGAGCTCAACCACGACTTCCGCGGTCACGGTATCGACGTCATCGAGACCGACCTCGGTGAGTGGATCGTCCAGGTGATGGGACAGCGACCGAGCCACCTCGTCATGCCCGCCATCCACCTCGGCCGACAGCAGATCGGCGAAGTCCTTACCGATCGGTTGGGGCGCGAGGTCTCGCGGGAGGACATCGGCGAGCAGGTCCGCGTGATCCGGGACGAGATCCGCGAGGTGTTCTTCACGGCCGGGATGGGGATCACCGGCGCCAACGCGCTGATCGCCGAGAGCGGCACGGTCATGATGTGTACCAACGAGGGCAACGGGCGCCTGACGTCGTCGGTGCCGCCCGTCCACGTCGTGCTGGCCGGAATCGAGAAGCTGGTCCCGACCTTCGACGACGCCGTCACCCAGCTTCGCCTGCTGGGTCGGAGCGCGACGGCACAGGCGCTGACCTCGTACACGACGTTCATCACCGGGCCGACGCCGGGCCACGAAATGCACATCGTCCTGGTCGACAACGGGCGCCGCCGGATGGCGGAATTGCCGGAGTTCAGTGAGGCGCTGCACTGCATCCGCTGCGGTGCCTGCTCCAACGTCTGCCCGCCCTACAGGGAAGTCGGTGGCCACGTCTTCGGCCACATCTACACCGGCGCCATCGGACTGGTGGTCACGCCGTTCCTGGGTGGCCCGAACGGGCTGGACGCTATCGCCGGCCCGCAGAGCCTGTGCGTGAGCTGCAACGCTTGCGAGACGGTCTGCCCGGTCGGGATCCCCCTGCCGCGCCAGATCCTTGATGTCCGGCGCATGGTCGTGCGGAAGAAGGGGCTGCACCCGGCCAAACGGGCGGCGTTCGCGGTGCTGTCGCGGCGCAGGGTCTTCGATGCGGCGACCCGGGTCGGGTCGGTCGCGCAGTTGCCGGTCACCCGGGGCGGGCCGTTCATCCGGACCAAGGCGCCCGTCCTGAACCGGCAGACCCGGTGGCGTAGCATGCCGGCACTGGCGCGCCGGCCGCTCCGGGATCGCGTCCGGGTCGGGGAGTTCCTGCCGGCGCTCCCGGCCGTCGTCCCCAACGGAGCAGAGGGCAGGACGGTCGCACTCTTCCCCGGTTGCATCACCGACCGGCTCTACCCGGAGCAGGGCCAGGCCGTCACGGACACCCTGCGTCACCTCGGTGCCCGGGTCGTCTACCCGGCCGGACTCGGCTGCTGCGGTCTCCCGTCGAGCAATTCGGGCGACGAAGCGGGAGCGCTCCGGATGGCCCGGCAGACGATCCGGGCGCTGGAGCGGACCCGGGCGCACTACATCGTCTCGGGCAGCGCCTCGTGCGTCGCGATGATCGCGCAGGACTACGCGCACCTGTTTCGGGATGATCAGGTCTGGCTGGCCCGGGCGGAGGGGGTCGCCCGGCGGGTGATGGACTTCACGACGTTCCTCGCGACGGTCGCCGCCCTTCCCGCCGGAAGTCTCGCCACCGGCGCCTCGTCGACGCTCGTCCCGGATGGGACCGTGACGTACCACGACTCCTGCCAGGGACTGAACGCGCTCGGACTGTCTGCCAAGCCCCGTCGCCTGATCGCCGACGTGCTGGGCTACCGGATCGCCGAGCTGACGGAGAACACCCTCTGCTGCGGGTTCGGCGGGTCGTTCAGCTTCGAGCACCCGCGCGTCGCCGAGCGGCTCCTGCGGCACAAGCTGGAGGACGCCGACGGGACTGGTGCCCGCGTTCTCGTGACCGACAACCAGGGTTGCATCATGCACATCCGGGGCGGTGCCGATGCCTCCGGTCGTTCCCTTCGTGTGGTCCACATCGCCGAGCTGCTGGCGGAGCGCCTGCGCGCGATGGCCGGAGCCTCGTGAGGGTTGGGTCCCCGAGGCTTCAGGTGAGCGGTCACGCGAAGACCATCCCGCGGCCGCTGTCCGGTGACTAACGTCAGTCGAACCGGATCCCCAGTTTGATCGAGCGTTCCGGGTGCTCATCGATCTCCCGGTAGGCCTCGGCGCTGTCCTCGAAGGACACGATGGGCGTGATGATGCCGTCGGTCCGGATGCGTCCGGTGGCCAGCCAGTCGAGGCTGGTCCGGACCATCCGGTCCAGGTTCCACCCGGGAGCGTCACGCATCGGCAGGCTTTCGGCTCGCACCGAGACCATCTGCAGCCGATTGACGTGGAACTCGTCGCCGAGGTACACGCCGGTGGCGTCCCGCCCGTAGAACGAGACCATGCAGACCGTGCCACCGAAGCGGGTGGCACGGATGGCCGAGTTGAGCGCCAGCGTGTTGCCGGACGTCTCGATCGCCACATCTACCCCGAGGTTGTTGTACTGGCTGATCTGTTCGCTGTACCCGCCGATCAGCCTCGTCCGTGGAGCTGAGTCGACCAGCGAATCGGGCAGGTCGAGCTGGCGGACCGCCATCCCGGCGTCGCCGTCCCCCGCTGTCGGGTCCAGGACCACATCGGCACCCAGCGCCTGGGCGACGTCCCGTCGTGGCGCGATGGGGTCGAGGGCGATCACGCGCGACGCTCCGGCCAGCTTCGCCAGCTGGATTGTCATCAACCCGATCGCACCCAGTCCGAAGACGGCGACGGTATCGCCGAGCTTGATCCCGCCGTCGCGGATCGCGAAGGCCATCACCGCAGGATCGAGGCAGACAGCCGCCTCGTCGGTCAGGCCCGCCGGCATCGCGTCGGCGCTGGCCTGATCCACCGTCTGGGTTTCCCGGATCGGGAAGTGACCGAAGACCCGGTCACCGACGGAGAACCGGGAGACGTCGCTACCGACCTCCGACACCGTTCCGGTCGCCATGTTGCCCAGCCCGCGGGGGAACCCACGTGGCTCTCCGTCGACCGGTCGGGGCCGCACCGCGCCGTAGACCGGGTCGTACGGCCGGTTGGCCGACGGCTCGTTCCGGTAGCCGACCAGCTCGGTTCCATGCTTGGGTGAGGCGAAGTCGGTCCGGATCCGGATATCGGTCGGACCGAGAGTCGGATCGTCGTAGTGCTCGATGACAGGGGTGCGGGGCCGGATCGCGCGAAGAGCTCGGGGCATGGTCTGGTCCTCATCGGCGAGACGGGATTCGGCGCATCGGCGCGCCACGACGAAGAGCGGCATCGTACGACAGCCTCGAGCCACTCGTGAATCGTCCTCATCACGCTTCAAAGCTGCCGTCTGGCAGGTAACGATCGGTAAGTGAATCCGATCCCGTGAGTCGAGCGTATAGGGAATCGGTGCCACATCTTCAGGTGATTTGTCCGGGACGTCACGCGGCGTCCGGCGTCGTGGTGCCGACCCTTAAAGAACGGGAGCGACGGACATGGACGAGCAGACCCAGCGATCGGCATCCGGTGGAGTTCTCGGACGGCGGCAGGTGATTGGAGCTGCCGCCGCGATCGTCATGACGCCCGCCGTCGTCGCGGTGGCCTACGGCGCCCCGGGACGAGGGGAGTCGACTCCGGCAGCCTCGCCGGAAGCGACCCCTGGCGGGACTCCGGAAGCGCTGCAGACCGTCGAGGCCTTTGATTTCGGCTTCGAGCCCACCACGCTGGAAGTCGAAGTCGGTGAGACGCTGGAGCTGTTCAGCACCGGTGATGCGCCCCACAACTTCGTGATTGAAGGGTATGAGGACGAGGCGGTCGATTTCCCTCAGGATGGCAGCAGTATCGAGTGGACCGTTCCGGATGACCTGGAACCTGGCACCTACACGTTCTACTGCAGCATCGGCAATCACCGCGCCCAGGGGATGGAGGGCGAGATCACCATCGTCGCCGCGGCGGGTGACGATGACGAGGCCGGTGCGGCATCGGACGACGACGCATCCGGGACGACCGTCGAGGCATTCGAGTTCGGTTTCGATCCGGTGACGATCGAGGCGGCACCAGGTGACACGATCGGCTTGTTCAGCAGTGGCCAGGCTCCGCACGACTTCGTGATCGAGGGATTCGAGGATCAGGCCGTCGTCTTCCCGCAGGACGGCAGCACCGCTGAGTGGACCGTACCGGATGACATGCCGGCCGGGACCTACGTCTTCTACTGCAGCGTCGGTAACCACCGGGCACAGGGGATGGAAGGCGAGATCACGATCACTGAGTGACTCGGTACTGATCGCCTGCGGTGTATGAAGATGCCAACCGGGAGCCTCCCGGTTGGCATCATCGTGTTGCCCAAAGCCGGGCCGGGCGACCGGTCCCTGTTACCATCGCCGTCGCGCCGCCGTAGTCACGTGCTCGCCCGCCGTCTGGGATCGCCCGGCACCGGTCCGCTCGTCCTGTCCCAGAGGTCCCCATGGCGTCACGTGTTCCCGGAGCGTCCGTCCCTGCAGCGTCAACCTCGATCCATCCGGCAGATAGTTTCACCCCGGATCGGCGTGGACTCTCCATCCGGTTCTGGACCTCCACGTTGGTCGTGCTGCTCCTGCTCTGGGCGAGCAGCGCGCCGTCGGTGCTCTATCCGCTCTGGGCGGCACGGTTCGAGTTTTCCTCGCTGGTCCAGACGGCGGTCTACAGCTGCTATCCGTTCGCCCTGATCGTCGTGCTGCTGGTCGGTGGCGGGATATCGGACCGGATCGGGCGGCGCCGGACGATGCTGTTTGGCATGGCCACGATCGCGGCAGGCGTCGTCCTCCTCGCATTTGCCCCCGGACTCTGGGCCCTGGTCCTCGGGCGCGTCCTGCAGGGATTGGGAACGGGACTGGCGCTCGGCGCGTCCAACGCCTCGATGATCGAGAACGAGCCGGACGGCGATACCGTCCGCGCCTCGGCGATGATCTCGGTCGCGTCGGCGGTCGGCCTGCTCAGTGGGCCGATCGTGACCGGCTCCCTCGTCGAATACGCCCCGTGGCCACTCCACCTGCCGCTCTCGCTGTTGCTGGTGCTGCTGGCGGGATCACTGGCCCTGCTGGTCGCGGTCCGGGACGCGGGCGGACCATCGGCATCACCAGCCGTCGCGCAGGATCGCTGGCGACCGCAGACCATATCGGTCCCGCGGGACCTGCTTCCGGTCTATGCCGTCGCGGCACTTGCGGTCACGGCATCGTACGCCGCCGGAGCGTTGATCCTGTCGCTCGGAGCGCAGATGGCGCGTGAACTCGTCGAAACGAGCCAGGCACTCGTCATCGGGGCGCTGCTGGCGCTCAACCCGATCGGGATCGGGACCGTCGCGCTGTTCGGGCGACGGCTGCGGTCGGATACCGCGATGCTGGTCGGCGGGATCCTGGCCTCGATCGGGCTGGCCGGGTTGATCCTCACCGCTGCGACGGGGTCGCTCTGGTCGTTTTTCGGGGCGCTCGGGCTTGGCGGATTTGGTCAGGGACTGCTCGTGCTCGGCGGACTGGCGCTCATCAACATCCACGCGCCGGGACACCGCCGGGGCCAGACGCTGTCGGCGGTCTATCTCGCTGCCTACGTCGGCCAGGGGTTGACAGCGGTAGTCGTCGGGCTGCTCGCGACCCGGCTGGATCTGCACCGGGCGGTCGAGATCTTCGCCCCGGTGATGATCGCTGCCTGTCTGCTCTCGGCCGTGCTGGCGGTCCGGGACCTTCGTCGATCCCGGCCCGCCTGACGATCAGCCCTGTCGCTCGGCGGCGCGCTCACCGAAGCGGCCGTAATGGACGACCTCCTCGAACGGGCGACGTCCGCCATTGACGGGCGGCCGGTCCGGCACGGAGCGATCGGGGAAGCCCAGTCCGATGGCCGAGCGGACGATCATCTCGTCCGGAATCCCGAGCAGGCGCTTGACCTCTTTTGACCCGGCGGCGCTGAACCAACCGGTCCCGGAGCCAAGCCCGTAGGTGTCGGCGAGCAGCATGACCCGCTCACTCACACGCCCCTCGTCGTAGGGCGTGTGGTTGGGGTGCATCGCCAGCACGATTGCGGTGTCGACACCGGCGAGAAAGCCGGCGAAATCGCCGGACTGTGACAGTGTCTCCAGGTCGCCCCGGTTGCGGACGACGACGAAGTCCCACGGCTGGCTGTTCTTGGATGAGCCGGTCCAGCGGGCGACTTCCAGCAGGTCGGTCAGGATGTCGTCCGGGATGGGCAGGTCGGTGTAGCGGCGGCGCTGGCGCAGGCCACGGAGCAGGTCGCTGGTGTCATTCGGTTTCGGGCGGGGCATTGGTGATCGTCTCCCATAGTAGTGGCTGATCAGACTGGGGTGATGTATCGCGAGGCGTGCCACCGGTCCGGCCCAAGTAGGACGAACGACGACGTCCCATCCAGCGATGTTACCGGTAGTTGTGGGACTCCGGGCGGATGCGGCTGAGGCGGGCCTCGACGTCGATCACCTCGCCGGGCTCGTCGTAGCCGTTGTGTGAGGCGACGATCAGGACCGGGCGGAGGGTGCGCATCTCGGCCGGCTCGGCGGGGGCCGGCGTGGTCTCGACCTGCGGCAGCCGCTGGCGGGCCTGGGTCAACGGGCGGATCTCCTCGGCGACGATGTTGATCGTGCCGTTCTGCTTCTGGAGCAGGCCGGTAATCATCAGGAACGGTTCACCCCGGACCAGCAACCGGTGCGACTCGTAGAGGTGGGGCCGGACGATGATGTTGGCCAGCCCGACCTCGTCCTCCATCAGCAGGAACGTGATCCCCTTGGCCGTCCCCGGCCGCTGCCGGCAGACGACCATCCCGGCGATGGTCAGGGTGATCCCGTGGGGCAGGTGGAACAGATCGGTCGTCGAGACCACGCCCGCAGGGAGCTGGGTGCGGAGCAGGCCGAGCGGGTGCCAGTTGGGCGAGACGCCCGTCCCGCCGTAGTCGGCCGCCATCCGGTCCCAGGCTGGCATCGTGGGCAGCTCGACCATGTCCTGCGCGACCGGGAGCGCCAGCGCCTGCTGGGTGACGATCCGCCGATGCTTGCCGGCGCGGCGCCCCTTCACGTTGGTCGTCCCCTCGGAGCGGTCGGTGTGGGCGACGGGAGCGATGAACAACCCGATCTGCCACATCGCCTCGCGCCGGCTCAGCCCGAAGACATCGAAGGCGCCGACGGCGGCCAGCGCCTCGGCCGCCTCCCGCTTCATCGGGACCCGGCGGATCAGGTCGGCCAGGGATCGGAACGGGCCGTGGGCGCGCCGGTCGGCGACGATCCGCTCCGCCGTCTCCTCGCCCAGCCGGGAGATGTACTGCAGGCCGATCCGGACCGTCGTCCGCCGCTCGACCGTGCAGCGGACCTCACTGACGTTGATGTCCGGCGGCCAGACCCGGACGCCGGCCCGCTTCGCGTCATTGACGATGACGTGGGGTGGGTAGAACCCCATCGGCTGGTTGTTGAACAGCGCGCAGGTGAACGGCGCCGGGAAGTGGTACTTCAGCCAGCACGACTGGTAGGCCAGCACGGCGAAGGAGACGGCGTGGGCGCGGGGGAAGCCGTACTCGGCGAATCCGAGCAGCTTGCGGAAGATCTCCCGGGCGGTCGGCTCGTCGACGGGTTCGAGCTCGTTCTTCGCGGCGCCGTCGCGGAACTGCTCCCACCACGCGGCCATCGCCTCCTTGCTCCGCTTGCGGGTGATCGAGCGGCGCAGCCCGTCGGCCTGCCCGGCGGTGAACCCGGCGACGGCCATCGCGACCTCGATCACCTGGTCCTGGTAGAGGATCACGCCGAGTGTGTCCTCCAGCGACTCTTTCATGCTGGGGTGGTCGTAGGTCGGCTGGAAGTCGGGGTTGGTCCGGCGCTGCATGTACGGTGAGACGGCCCCGCCGATGATCGGACCGGGGCGGATGATCGCGACCTGGACGACGAGATCGGCGAGCGTCTCGGGCCGGACCTTGAGCAGCGTCTGGATCTGGGCTCGGCTCTCGATCTGGAATGTCCCGATCGTGTCGCCCCGCTGGATCATCGCGAACACGTCCGGGTCCTCGTAGCTGATCCGGCTGAGATCGACCATCGGCGCGTCCGGCCAGGCGACGTGGACCAGGTCCAGGCACTCCTCGACCAGCGACATCATGCCGAGGGCGAGGAAGTCGATCTTGACGAAGCGGGCGTCGTCGCAGGAATCCTTGTCC
The DNA here is from genome assembly GCA_035944555.1 of Thermomicrobiales bacterium. Taxonomy (GTDB): domain Bacteria; phylum Chloroflexota; class Chloroflexia; order Thermomicrobiales; family UBA6265; genus CADCWK01. The sequence continues at coordinate 136,349 of DASZAY010000008.1, read as the reverse complement.
CACTGGATCAGGTGGCGATCGGCCATGGACGATGGCTGCATCGGAGCCAGCCCGACCAGCGGCTGCGATGAGATCACCATCCCGCCGGAATGCTGGCCGACGTGGCGCGGCATCCCGGCCAGTTGCCCGGTCAGCTCGACCAGCAGGCTCCAGGGAGTCGTCTCGATCCGGGCGGCGTACTCGGGGATGTGCGCCAGCTGTTCGGCGAGGTGGCGGGCGCTCGTCGGCTCGCTCAGCCGGCTGATCCGGTCGAGGTCGGCGATCGGCAACCCGAGCGCCTTGCCGACGTCGCGAACGGCCGACCGGAGGCGGTAGGTCGAGAAGGTGCAGATCAGGCCGGCGCGGTCGGGGTAGACCTCGTAGATCCGGGCGATCAGCTTCTCCCGGATCTCCCGGGGGAAGTCCAGGTCGATGTCCGGGACGGAGCGCAGTTCCTCGTTCAGGAAGCGACCCAGCGACAGGTTGTGCTGGACCGGATCGACCGGCGACAACCCGATCAGGTAGCAGACGATCGAGGAGACGGACGAGCCCCGTCCCCGGCCCGGCGGCAGCGAGATGGCCGACGGGTTGCCATTGGCGTGGCGGAGTTCGGCGGCGACCTGCCGGGCCAGTTCCAGCAGGTCGTGGTGGAGCAGGAAGAAGCCGGCCAGCCCGTGGTGCTTGATGAGCGCCAGCTCGGTATCGAGTTTCTCCCGCGCCTTGTCCCGTGACGGGTGACCCAACGGGTAGCGCTCCTCGAACATCCCGTGGCACATCGTGGCCAGGTAGCTGTCCGGTGACTGGCCGTCCTCGGTCGGGTAGTCGGGGAACTCGTAGTCCAGGTTGCGGGTCAGGTCGAAGGCGGCGCAGCGCCGGGCGAGCGTTATCGACTGGGCGATGGCCTCGGGATAGAGCGCGAATCGCTCCGCCATCTCCTCGGCGTCGCGCAGGTAGAAGTGACTGTTGGCGCGGCGTTCCCGGTGGGTGGCGTCCAGAGAGCCACGGTTGCGGATCGCCACCAGGACATCCTGCAGCCGGTGGCGATCCTGGCGGTGGTAGTGGACGTTGCCGGTCGCCACGTACGGCAGCCCGGCCATCGTCGCCAGCCGGACCAGCTCGCGGACGCGGCGGGTATCGCCATGGGTGAGGTTGTGCTGGAGTTCGACGACGACGCTGTCCGGGCCGAACCAGTCGACGTAGCGGTGGAGCAGGTCGCGGGCTTCGCCGTAGCGACCGGCGTCGACCAGCCGGCTGAGCATCCCCTCGCGGCAGCCGGTCAGCAGGATCAGCCCGTCGGCGTGGTCCCGGAGCAGGGCCGGGTCGAGGGTTGGGCGGCGCTCCTCCAGCGTCAGGTTGGCTGGCCGGGGCGCATCGATCGGGGTCGGCGGGTTGGTGATGGTCGGCAGGGTCGCGCTCTGGTAGTGGGCGGCGGTGATCAGCCGGCAGAGGTTGGCGTAGCCGGTCCGGCTCTCGACGAGCAGCGTCAGGTGGGAGCCGTCGGTCAGGGTCAGCTCGGCGCCGACGATGGGCTGGATTCCGCGCTCGACGCAGGCGCGAGAGAACTCCAGCGCGCCATGCAGCCCGTCGTGGTCGGTGATGGCGAGGTACTCGTAGCCCAGCTCCGCGGCCCGCGCGACGATCTCCTCCGGGTGGGAGGCGCCGTCGAGGAAAGAGAACGCGGTGTGCAGGTGGAGCTCGGCGTAGGTCGGCGGCGTGGCGTCGCCAGGGTACCGCGGACTGCCAGGCCCGGTATCACGCCGGGTGGCGTCCTGCTGTCGTGGTTCCAGGTTGACTGGTCGTGGTGGCCACATGGTTCAGTCTGCCTGGCTGAGGAGAAGATGATCCCCGGGCTGATTGCTGCCTGCCGGGATGCCCCAAAACAGACCCCACCCCCGGCCCCTTCCCGGCTCCGGGTTGTCGCGTTGATGGCGCACAAGGCTTCAGCCCCCCGGCCCGGAGAGGGGTGCCGCCACGTCCTGCATGACGACCTGGAACAACTCGGGAAGCGCTCCAGCGCGACATGTCGAAGCCCCTCTCCGGGCCGGAAGACGAACGCAGGGCTTGCCGGGAGTGAGCGACCGGAGCCGGGGAGGGGTCTGCTTCCGGGCGGCCCTGTCTGCATCGGACCAGCCCGTTGGTCATAGCCCTTCAGCGCCACCCGGCCGGGTGAGTGCCCGGGATCGCCCGTGCGGGACGAACGCCGTATCCGTCAATACGCCTGCTTGTGCCACGTGTCCGCGACGGTGTCGTGGTAGATCGTGCGGATAGTGCCGTCGACCAGCTGGACCTCCAGATAGTGCCGGGAGATCGGGGCGCGCCACCACTCATCCTCCACCCACCACTCGTCCGTGACGGCGGTGATCCGGCGGGCGGTCCGGCCCTCGATGATCGCTGCCGGGTGGCCGTCCGGTCGCCGGCCCGCGACCTGAATCCCGCGTGGGACGTTCAGTGAGCGCAGTTGCCGGGTCGTCGTGACATCGTCCGCTGCCGGAGTTCCCCAGGCGGGATCGTCGATCCGTCTCAGGGCCATCGCTCGTCCTCCCCTCGTCGCGTAGTTCTCGTCGTGTGACGCTTTGGGCACGCGTCATGGCTCGTAGCTGACCAGGGCATGACGCCGCTCCGGGATCCGCGACCACGGCTCGACCTCGGCGATCCGGTAGACCGGCGAGGTGCCGTAGCGCTGCTTGAGTTGCTGGACGGCCTCGACCAGCGGCCGGGGACGGCGCCGGCGAACGCCGGGCAGGATCTCCTGACGGGCCGGGGCGGTGATGATCCCGGTCAGTGAGAGCGTCACCTGCTCGGCCGGACCAGGCAGCGCCAGGTCGCCGAGGCGCTGGCGGAGGACCTCGCCCATCCGCTCGTATCCCGTCGGCTCGCGCAGCGTCAGCAGCCGGTCCCATGAGCGGCCGTCCTCGATCGCGGCGCTGATGCTGACCTGGCGGACGTGGCGGTCACGCATGTCCGGCCGGCCGAAGGCGCGGGTAATTCCCTCGTCGACGCCGAGGAAGAACATCTCGCGGCCGGTCGACGGCGCCGGCAGGTCAACCCGCTCGGTAATCGTCAGGATCTCCGGGCGTGGACGGACCGTCGTGTCGGCGGCGTCGCTCCGGCCAGTGGCCAGCAGCCAGGCCCGCCCGCCGGCCGTACCCAGTCGGGCCGTGACGGCGCCGGGCGCGAGGTCGGCCAGCTGGCCCAGTGTCTTCAGCCCCAGCCGGATCATCAGGTCGGCCATGTCGGCCGGGACGGGCAGCGCCGTGCTCGGCTCCGGGGCGAGAAAGCTGGCGACGTCGTCCGGGAAGACCACGCGGGATCGGCCGGGTGGTGATTTCCGGGCGGCGACCCATGCGGCGAACCGGCCGGGCGCCACCCCGGCCCGCGGTCGCAGCGAAGCCGGGATCGCCGCCAGCAATCGCTCGGCTGCGCGGGGCGGAGAACCGAGCAGGCGGGCCGAGCCGGTCAGGTCCACGTACCAGCGGCCGGGGCGGTCGGCCTCGACGAGCGGGCTGAGCTCGGAGAGTGACCCGAGGATCGCCTCGGCGACGTCACGCTCCCGGGCTGGATTGGGATCGGCGACGACGACCTCAGGGACCATCGCCATCGCCTCGCGCAGCGTCATGCCGGTCCGGATGCCGCGGGCGACGGCTTCCGGCGAGGCGTCGGCGACGACCGGCCGGCCGCCGGGGAGTGGTCCAAGGACGAGCGGCAATCCATCCAGCTCGGCCTGCCCCAGCAGGGCAACCCGGAGCGGGAAGTGGGGGACGAGGACGCAGGCGATGACCGGACGACGACCCGGGAAGGCGTCACTGGCAATCATGCCGGGAAAGGTTGGAGCGGTTGCGCGTGCCATAGGTGTGGCCGATCCGTCGTGAGCCGGTACCAGCGGGCGGTACCAGCATCCGAGCACCGCGCGGGAAGCGGCTCCGGGTGACTGACCAGCAGAGTAGAACATATGTTCTAGTATGGCAAGTGCGGGATGTGCCGTGCCATCGCGGCGATGCTTTCCAACGAGAGGCCAGGATGACTGGAAAGTTTATGTGTATCGCCGGAATGGAATTGTGACCGTATGTCACACGGTGACGGTGCTGGCGGCGGATGACGCGGCGCCGGCGGCGATCAGCTCCACGAGACCCGATGCAGGCAGTCGATCAGGACGCCAGAGGCTCAGCAAGGGGTTCTTGACGCACCTGGTCGGCCCATCCGGGAGGGATGGGAGGTTCCGTCACTCGTGCCACTGGTCGGACCAGTGTCACCTCCCTGCCGTATCCTGCGCGGGCACATGACGAGGCTATCCAGCCAGCGTAAGGTCCGGCAGACGATGGTGGCAACACGACGACAAGGGGAGAGTGGACGGCGAATCAGCCGCCGGGCATTGCTTGGTGCGGCGGTCGGCCTGCCCGCCATCGCCGCCCTGTCGGCCTGCCTGCCCACTGACGGGAATGATGTCCCGGCCGCGGGCCTGCGGGTTCTGGCCTCGCCGGAGACCAGCGGGCTGATCCGGGTGGCTCGGGATCTTGCTGCGGGGGCCGGCTACACCCTGGCCGTCGACTTCCGGGCTCAGCCCGAACTGCTCGCCGCGCTCGACGACCCGGATCACCCGTATGACGTCGTCTGGCCGGCATCATCGCTGGCCCTGCACCTTGCCGCTCCGGGACGGCCGCTGGGTGACCCGGTCACGGTCGGGCGGTCACCCGTCGTCTGGGCCACGAAGGCGTCGGTCGCCGAGCGGTTCGGCTGGGCCGGACGCGACGTCGCGTTGGCCGATCTGCTCACCGTGCTCTCGGATGACGAGGAGCCGTGGCGCTTCGCCATGGCCCATGGCGTCCACGTCGGACCCGGAGCGGCGGCACTGGCCGGGATGCTCGGGGCGGGCGCCGGTGGGGCGGTCACGCAGGCGGCGCTCGGCGGGCCGCACGTCGAGGAGCTGCTCGTCCCGGTCCTGCGGCGGGTGCGGCGCTCGGCGCCAACGGCGCGCGGACTGACCAATGTCGTCGCCAGTCGCTACGATCAGTACGAGTTGATGATCAATGGCGAGACGGAGATGGTCGCGGCCAACCGGGCGCTGATCCAGGCCGGGCAGGAGCCGCTCGTCCCGGTCTACCCGGCGGACGCGCAGGGCGTCCTGGATGCGCCGTACGTCGTCATCGAGGGAGACGACCCGCAGCGTCGCGACCGGGCACTCGCGCTTCAAGGTGCGCTCGCCGCGACGACGGCAGCCCAGGCGATCAGCGACGTGGGTTGGTACCCGATCGCGGACGTAGCCGTCCGCCGCGACCCGGCGATCTACGACCCGGCCTGGGGGATCGTCGACGGCTGGCAGGAGCGGGTCGTCGGAGGACCGGACAGGCTCACCTGGCGTGAAGCGGCGACGCGCTACCAGTCGGCATGGCGCCGGCCCTCGGCGACGGTGCTGGCGGTCGACCGCTCGGGCAGCATGGCCGACGACGGCGCCGAAGCGATCCTCCCGGCCCTCGAAGCGCTGCTCTACCCACTGGAGGCCGCGACGGCCTGGCAGCAGCCGACCCCCGAGGACGTCGTGATCGTGATCCCCTTCGCCGAGGAGCACGGTCGGGCGCTGACCGTCCATGGCACCGACGTGGGCAGCTTCCGCTGGTTGTTCGGAGAGGTCGAAAGTCAGCGGTCCGGCGGCGGGACCAATCTCCATGACGTCGCGCGGCGGGGACTGTGGGCGCTGGAGGAAGAGGGATTGGGCGATCGTCTCGCCTCGGTGCTGCTCCTCACCGATGGCCAGTCCAACGAGGGCGAGATCGAGCAGGTGGAGCGGGCCTGGGACGATTCGCCGATCGGTGACGTCGTGGCTGTCCACGCCGTCCTGGCTGGCGATTCGACGGACGAGCAGGTGATCGCGATCACGGGCGTGGCCGGGGGCCAAGTCTTCGACGGGACGACCGGGCTCGTCCCGGCACTGCGATCGGCTCGCGCCGGGAACTAGGCGGTCGAGGGCGCTGAAACGGAACGGGGCGATGCCAGTCCGGCATCGCCCCGTTCCGTTTCCGATGGTCCGTGTGTCCGGATCAGGCGGTGGCCGCCACGGGCGTGTCGCTGATGGACGGCGTGCCGGCCAGGGCGGTCCGGACTGCGCGCCGGAGGACGAGCGCCATCGCGACCCCGTTGACGATCATCCAGAGCGGGTGAGTGACGCCGGGGAAGCCGGGCAGCCCGACGGCGAACAGCAGGATCATCGGCAGGACGGCGAACACCGCGGCGAGGGCGCCCACCCATCGGGGCAGGACGCGCTCGCGCAGGGCGACCCAGGCGATGGCGACCGTCGCCATCTGGACGCCCCACCACGCGATGAACGGCGCGAAGTCGTTGAACATGTAGACGGACATCAGGGCGTCATTGGTGACGTAGGGATAGTCCGAGCCGCCGGGAAGGTAGACGGCGAGCGACCCCTTGAAGCCGTAGCCGAGGAACATCGCCCCCGCCGAGGCGACGACCGCCAGCCCGACCAGTTCGGTCATCAGGCTCTCGCGGCCCGTCCCGGCCGCCCAGCGTCGCCACCCGGCCGCGAAAGCGAGGACGAAGAACACGGCGAACATCCCAGCGACGATCCCGACGTGATAGACCGTGTGGTTGAGCTCGGCGATGAACGCTGACCCGGCAACCGTTTCCTCGGTGCTGGGCGTCTCCAGCGTGAACAGGTGTCCAATCGCGCCGAGAACTCCAGCCCCGACGCCCCACAGGGGCCAGCTCCAGTTCGTCGGCCGGTTCGCGATTGCGGCTCCGCGCATGGTTCGTCATCCCTCGTGGTCAACCGGTCTGGAGCGTCCTCGTCCGGGGTCGTGAGGGAGACGCCGGGTGAGCCGGGAGGGTTCCCGGCCCATCCAGTCGTGACGCCGAAGGGAGAGGTCAGCGGGCGACGCTGGCCGGGGTACGGCCGTCGGCGCGCTTCTCAAACGGCAGGATGGCGCTGTCCGTCCAGGACGCGTCGTCCTCCAGAGGCTCGATGTGGACGGTCGTCTCGACGCCCGGGAAGACGTCGTCGATGGCGGATTCCAGCCGGGTGGCGAGGGTGTGCGCCTCGGCGACGCTCGTCGAGGACGGGACGAGCAGGTGGAAGTCGACGAAGCGGCGGCTGCCGGCTTCCCGGGTGCGCAGGGCGTGGTAGGTCGGCGGGATGCCGCTCAGCCCGGTCTCGATCGCGCGGCGGACCTGGAGCTCGTCCTCGATGGGGAGCGCCCGGTCCATCAGCCCGTCGAACCCGATCCGGAGCAGTCGCCAGCCGGTCCAGGCGATGTTCAGGGCGACGGCGATCGCGATCAGCGCGTCCAGCCAGAGCCAGCCCGTCAGGATGACCAGCCCGAGGCCGGCCAGCACCCCGCCGGTCGTCAGCACGTCGGTCAGGACGTGGCGCCCGTCGGCGGTCAGGGCGGGGGATCGATGGGTGCTCCCGACCCGGATCAGATACCGCCCCACGAGGAGATTCACCCCGGTGGCGACGAGGGCGATGGCGGTGCCGAGTCCCAGCGACTCCAGCGGGTGCGGGTCGAGCAGCCGGACGACGCCGATCCAGGCAATGCCGATGGCAGCGCCGATGATGACGATGCCCTCGATGCCTGAGGCGAAGAACTCGACCTTGTCATGGCCGTAGTTGTGGGAGCGGTCGACCGGGCGACTGGCGTACCAGACGCTGAGCAGGACCGCGAGCGCGGTGACGAGGTTGGCCAGCGATTCCACGGCGTCCGAGAGCAGTCCGGCCGAGCCCGTCAACCAGTACGCCAGGAACTTCAGCGAGATCGTCACAACGGCCGCGAGGACGGCCAGCCCACCGGCCCGGAGGCGGATGGTCTGGCTGCTCGTCCCGGAGTGGTGCAGTGATGGGGAGATAGCGCCGGTGGACATCGTGGACAGGGCTCGATTCGCTGGAGACGCGGCTCCGGGTGCCGGGTCGGTCGGCAGCGCCAGACCGAAGCCAGAGCCTACACCGCCCGGATCGGTCTAGTCACGATTGGAGCGCAGGAATAGCGGACGCTAAGGGGGGAAGGCAATCCGGGTGATTCGCCGTCGGGAGAGCAGATCATCCGGATTGCCGATGAAGTAGGGGAAGGGACGTCAGGAGATCGCCAGCCAGCCGAGGAACAGGGTGCCGACGATGATCCGGTACCAGCCGAAGGGCACCATCGTCCGGGTGCTGACGAACGCGACGAACCAGCGGACGGCGAGCAGGCCCGCCAGGAACGAGAAGATCAGACCAATCGCGAGGATGACCAGGTCCTCGCGGACGATCTCGTCGCGGGTGGACCAGAGCTCCAGGGTCGAGGCACCGAGCATGACGGGCATCGCGGCGAAGAACGAGAACTCGGCCGCGGCCTTCCGGCTGATGCCGACGAACATCCCGCCGACGATCGTGGAGGCGGAGCGGGAGAAGCCCGGCCAGAGAGCGAAGCACTGGCAACAGCCGACCAGCAGCGCCGCTCGCCAGGTGATGTCATCGAGCGACTCGTAGCGGGACCGGGCAAGCGCGACCCGCTCGCCCTCCACGTTCTCCCGGATGGGCATCGAAGCGGGATCACCATCCGGCTTGGTTGTGGTCGCGGCGGCCTGTGCCGGATCGCGGTTGGGTAGAAAGCGCTCGACGAGCAGGAGTGCGACGCCGCCGACGATCCAGGCGATGGCGACCGTGAACGAACCGGAAAGGACATCCCGGATGAAGTCGTAGAAGAGGAACCCGAGGACCCCCGCGGGCAGAGTCGCGCAGGCCAGGAGCACGAGCCCGTTCAGGCCGCGGAATCCGGCGCCTTCGCCGATCCGTGGGCGCCCGTCCGCTGGACGTCCCACGTAACCGTCGACCCTCAGGAAGGATCGGAACCGCTCGCGGTAGACGACCGAGATCGCGAGGATCGCGCCGAGCTGAATCACGATCTCGAACGAGTCCGGCAACGACGAGTTCAGGAGATCGCCGACGACGATGAGATGTCCCGTGGAGGAGACCGGGACGAACTCGGTCAGGCCCTCGATGATCCCGAGAACGATGGCGATCAGCCAGTCTGGCATGGTGAAGGAAATCCGGTCGCTAGGTCGGCGGAGAGCATGAGGCCTGGATGGCAAACGGACGCAGCCTACCACGGTGACCTGCGCGGTCCGGTCAACCGGGATCCCTAGCCGGAAAGTTGCGGCAGGCATGCCGCTGGGCCGGATACGGCCGACGAGGTGCGAGGGGGAAATTCGGCTTCGGGACGACGCTCCCTCGTACAATCGGGATACAGAACGATCCGATCCTCTGAGCTCACGTGCTCGAAAGACGAATGGATTACCCGTGACGACCCCGACCACCGCTCCGAAGCGCAAGGGTGGCTACGACCGCAGTCGTGCCCGCTGGTTTCGCGCCGCCCAGCCCGACCGGTGGAACTTGCCGAAGGCCAGCTTCCCCCGCCTGCGAACGCTCCTCGGCAGGGCGTTGACCCGGCGCTGCCCGTACTGTGGCGGAAAGCACGTCTACCGGAACTGGTTCACGTACAAGGAGGAGTGCTCGACCTGCGGCATCCCGTTCGAGCGGGAGGAGGGCTACTTCGTTGGGACCTATGCCGTGAACCTGGTCGCGGCGCTGATCCTCGGGATCGCGATCGTGATTGTGGCGCTGATCTTCACCGACCTGAGCGTGCTCCAGACGCAGATCCTCGGGGTCGTGGTTGCGATCGGCCTGCCGATCCTCGGCTACCCGTTCGCCTCGGCGATCTGGGTGGCGATCGATCTCATGGTCGACCGGCCGGAGAACACCGCCTGGGAAGAGGTCAACCGTCCCGACCTCGCCCATCCCAGGGTCGTTCCCGAAACCCGGTAATCCCGCTCCCACAGGTTCCGCTCAGAGGACGAGCAGTCCCCGGTCCGTGACCCGTGCTTCGGGGATCACGCTGAGGGACATGAAGGCGAGCAGCCCGAAGGGGGCGTCCAGCGGTGACCCGAGGGCACGGGCGGCTTCCTCCAGCGTGGCGTACTCGGCGGCCACGGTCTCGATGGGCTGATCGGAGAGCAGGCCCGCGATCGGCAAGGGCAGGTGACCAATGACCTGCCCGTCGGCGACGACGGCCAGCCCGCCCTGGCTCTCCGCGACGATCGCGATGGCACCCAGGATGTCGGCATCGCTCGTCCCGACGGCGACGATGTTGTGGGCGTCGTGGGCGATCGTGCTGGCGAGGGCACCGCGCTTCAGCCCGAACCCGCGCACCAGTCCGACGCCGACCCGTCCGGTCGCGTGGTAGCGCTCGACCGAGACCAACTTGAGCAGGTCGCGGTCCGGATCGGCGACGGCCCAGCCGTCCCGGACTGTCGGCTCGACCGCGACGGCGCGGGTGACGATCTGTCCGGGGATCACCTCCACCGCCGTCGTCGCATCGTCCGGCGCCAGCCGGAACTGGTTGGACAGCACGGGCGCGACATGCACCGTGTGTCGGAGCGAGGGAGCGGCGTCCGCGGCCGACGGCAGCTCGGCGGTGAGCCGCCCGTCGCGCGCGACAACGGCACCACCGTAGATCGTCATGGCGACGTCGACCGTCGCGAGGTCACGGAGCAGGACCAGGTTGGCGTGGTATCCCGGCGCGACGGCACCGAGGCCCTCCAGTCGCCAGTAGTCAGCGGTGTTCCAGGTCGCCATCCGGATGGCGCGCACCGGGTCCAGCCCGGCCGCGATAGCCTGCCGGAGGATGTCGTCGACGTGGCCGCGGTGGACGAGTGTGTGGCAGTCGCGGTCGTCCGACGCGAAGCAGCAGCGTGGGTAGGTGGCATCGGTGACGAGCGGCAGCAGGTCGAGCAGGTTCCGCTCGCTCGACCCTTCCCGGATCATCACCATCAGGCCGGCCCGGAGCTTGTCCCGGGCCTCGGCGAGCTCGGTCGATTCATGGTCGCTGGTCGGACCAGCGGCTGCGTAGGCGTGCAAGGCGTCGCCATGCAACCCTGGCGCGTGGCCGTCACGCCGGAGGTGGCCGGCGGACGCCAGCTTCCGGCCAATCTCGGCATCGCCCGCCAGCAGGCCGGGGAAGTTCATCATCTCGCCCAGCCCAACGACGCCCGGCCAGGACAGCGCCTCGGCGACGGCGTCCGGCCCGAGGACCGTGCCGGGACTCTCGTTGGGGGAAGCAGGGACGCAGCTCGGAACCGTGAACGCCACCCGAATCGGCAGATCGGCGGCGCCATCCAGCAGCGCTCGCATCCCCGGCAGCCCGGCGACATTGGCGATCTCGTGCGGGTCGGTGACGACGGCGCCCGTGCCCCGCGGGACGACGGCGCGGGCGAACTCGCTGATCCAGACCAGAGAGCTCTCGACGTGGACGTGACCGTCGATGAAGGACGGCGCGATGAACCTCCCCGTCGCGTCGATAGATTCCGTGCCCGCGTACCCATCGCCGACCGCGGCGATCCGGCCCCCGGCGATCGCCACGTCCGCCACCCGGAGCTCGCCGGACAGCACGTCGACGACGGTCCCACCGCGGATGACCAGGTCGGCCGGTTCCTCCCGGAGGGCGGCGGCGATCCGGCGTCTCCAGGCGGCGAGGTCGGCGGCGGGCAATCCGGGTGTCACCTCAGTCATCAGGGCTCCAGGTTAATCGGTGGGCGGCGGGAACGGCTAGCGGCTGATCTCGGTCTCGATGAAGCCGAGGAGTTCGTCCAGTTCCTCGAAGTGCTCTAGGACGAATGGGCCGATAGCTTCCGGCGATTCCCGCGGGAGGACGTAGCGCACGCGGACGGCGACTCCGGCTTCGACCTCGTCCCATGACGCCGACTGGTGCTCGGCCAGCTGGCCACGGGCGACCCGGGGAATCAGCATCCGCGCCAGCCGCTCCAGCGACTTGCGCCGGTAGGCATGGTCCTCGTCGGCATACATCCCGGGGGAGGTCGCCGACATGATCACCTCGAAGTCGCCGTCGTCCAGCCGGACATCGACACGACCTCGCTCATCATCTGACGCGACCGACCACCGGTTCTCGTCATCCAGGGTGATGTAGGCGTACAGCCCGGCCGATTCCAGCGAGCGGAGCACGGGCTTCAGCGCCGACCGGGCCGCGGCGCGCTCGGCGACGGCCTCTTCATCGCGGAGGGCTTCGGCCGCGATGTCGACTGGCTCGATGTCCGGCTCGATCGAAGTCCGGCGCGGGTCGACCCCACCGGTGAACTCGCCGGGGAGCAGGTAGCTGCGCTCGCCGACGACTTCGTCTTCCTTGGGAATCTCGTCACGGGGTCCGGACGCGCGGGAGGCGTCAGGGTCGTCGTTCTGCCAGAGCGTGACGAAGCCGGCATCGAAGGGCGAGGGGCGGCGGGAGGGAGGGCGACTGCTGTCGCCGTCAGATCGATCGGTCATCGGGGCTCCTCCCGGGGCATTCTGCTCCCGGGTCGGTTCTCGGGGGTTCGGCAGAGGGCCACGCGCCGGACCTGGCGTCGATCGGGGACCGGTGTCCGGCGAGCGTGGATGGAAACTGTCGCACGGAGTGAGCCCCGGGGACGAGCGCCTCAGCGTCGCCCTGGCAGAACGGTGGGTTCCGCAACCGGCTGGTTCCCGGCCTCGTCGAAGCGGTCCAGCCGGAACGGGTTGTCGTTGGCGTCGCGCCGGCCGAGCAGCAGATCGACCAGCAGCTGTGAGCCGACGGGAGCCCCGAGAACGCCCTGGCCGCTATAGCCGGCGTTGATCCAGATGCCGCGCCGGTCAGCGAGCTCACCGATCAACGGGGCGCCGTCCGGGGTCAGGTCGTATTGCCCCGCGACGAGCGTGCCGGCGCCACGACCCTGATCCGCCGCGACGGTTCGCCAGAACGGGCTGACGCGTTGCACGCCGTCGGGATCGCGCAGGACGACCTCCGGGAAGCTCGGGTCCGGCGGGACAGGTGAGAGGGCCGGCCCACCGGTCCGCTCCCGGGGCCAGCCGATCAGCGCGCCGTCGCTGGTTGGGCGCCAGTACGAGCCCCGGTCGACATCGATGGTCACCGGGGCATCCCGGGGGATCAGCGGGTGCGCGGGGACGGTCAGGCGATGACGACGCACGAGGGTCACCGGCAGCAGGACACCAGCCGTACGCGACGCGAACGGGCCGGTCGCGATGATCGCCCGCCGGGTGGAGATATCGCCACGATTGGTCCGCACCGCGACGAGTTGCTCATTCTCGATCGTGAACCCCAGGACACCCGTGTCCAGGCAGACAGTCGCGCCGGACGCCCGGACCAGACCAAGCGTCGCCAGGACACCATTGACCCAGCCGTCACGCGGGCGGAGGAGACCGGCCACCACACCTTCAGCCAGCCAGGGAGCGTCCTTCCGGAGATCGTCGCCGGCGACCACGGAGATGTCGCGCACCCCGAGCGCGGCCTGCTGCTCCGCGACACGGCCGAGATGGTTCAGCCCGTCCCGGGCCAGGGTCGCGAACAGACCCCCCTGGCCGACGTAGCCGATCGCCGCATCCTCCGCAGGCAGACCAGTGCGATTGGCGAAGTCGGCGTAGAACGCCAGTCCGTCCTCGACGAGCTGGCGCTCGGCAGCGGACCCGTAGGCCAGGCGGACGTTGGCGGAGGCGTTGGCGGTGGTCAGGTTGGCCAGCGAATCGCCCAGCTCGACGATGACCGGGTGGATCCCTGCCCGGCGCAGCGCGAAGGCCGTGGCCGCGCCAAGGATTCCGCCGCCGACGACCACGACCTCGGCGGTCTTCGGCAGCGGCGCGTCACGCCGGGCTTCGCTCCAGCGGTCGGAACCTGCCTGGTTGAACCTGCCTCGTCCCACCACCAGAGAACTCCGATCCGGGCGTACGATGCGGGAAGGGCGGAAGTGTGCGGGACGAGATACCGCAGACGTGGGATGGAAATCAGCTTCAGCGGCAGTGTAGCCGAGGTCTTATCCCGGGCGGATGGGGGCGTTCGGTCCCACCTCGCACGGGTCCGGGGGCGGACCCGGATGCTATCCTCGACCCATGCAGATCTTCGCCCGCGTCCCATCCTTCTGGAGCCTGTTATTTCCGGTGATCGACCGGTGACCATTGCTCTCCTGATCGCGCTGCGACTGGCCCTGGCAGTCGTACTCGCTGCGTCGGCAGTATCGAAGCTGCGCGGTCCCAGCCGGTTCGTCCGGGATGTTGGTCGCTATCGCCTGCTGCCGGGTCCGGTGGTCGTTCCGGCGGCGGGGATCGTCATCATCGCGGAGGTTGTCGCGGCGGCGCTGCTCGTCGTCGGGCATCCAGCGGGACCCATCGTCGCGCTGGTGCTGACCCTTGTCTTCGCCGCGGCGGTCGGATCGGCGCTGGCTCGCGGTCTGGCCATTCCCTGCGGCTGCTTCGGCGGTGACGAGACGGTGTCCCGGCGAGCGCTCGTTCGCGTCGGACTTCTCGGGGGGACGGCTCTCCTCGCCGTCCTGCTTGGTCCGGGCGTCGCCGACCGCTGGGTCGACGGGATGGACCTGGTCTGGGTGGCCACAGCCGCGACCGGACTGCTCATCGCGGGTCGCCTGGTCCTCCTCGTGCCGGATGTCCTTGCTGCCATGGGGCAGGACGCTCGTCCGGCGGGAGAGGAAGCGTGACCGCCGCCTTCACCATATCGTTGGCCGTCCTCTGGGTGGTCGTCATCATCCTGTTCCTGATCGTGGTGGGACTGGTCCGGTCGGTCTACGACCTCCGCCGGCAGGTCGCCGTCGCGATCGGCGAGCCGCGCCGGGCGCCGCATTTCCGGGCGCCGACGCTGGACGGCGGTGAGATCGACACCCGCCAGATCAACAAGTCCCCATATGCCCTGATCTTCGTCACACCCGACTGCGCGTCGTGCCGCCAGGCCGTGACCCGCCTCGGGCCGGTCCGCAAGCGGGTGGGCGACAACATCGTCATCCTCTGCAACGGAGACACCGACCGGTCCCGCGACCTCGCGGCTCTGGTTGACCCGACAGTCCGCTTCGGGCTGGACGAGGGAGGAGCCGTTGGCAAGGCGTTCGGCGTGACGTCATCGCCAATGACCGTGGTCGTCGACGAAGAAGGACAGATTCGCTCGGTCGGCTCGATCATAGGCGACGAGCCTCCGGGGCCGGACAGCGAACCAGAACTGGTCGTCGCGGCCGGCATCGGTGACGCGCCCCCGAGGCGACCATGACAGCGCCGATCCCGCTCGTCGATGAAGCGGCGCTCGTTTCCCGGCGAATCCGGATCGTCGCGATCAGCGTCGCCGGGCTGGCGCTCCTGGCTGCGCTGGCGGCGCTGTTCGTCGCGCCCGGTTTCGCGCTCCTCGGCGTTGCCATCGCGCTCGGCTCGACGCAGCTCGCTGGGTATTGAGGACAGTCGCTCATCGGAGCGTTGGGGCCACCCGTGAAGGTGGACGGCTTGCGACGGATCTGGCTGCGGAGCGTTTCCGCCTACACCCTCGGTGGGATTGCCGCCGCAGGGCTGGTGGGGGCATGCGCCGGCTGGATTGGTTCGAGGTTGTCCATCATCGTCCCCCCGGCCTGGCTCCTTGGTGCGGCAGCCCTCGTTGGCGTCGTGGTAGGTATCCGCGAGTCGGTCGGACGGGCGTGGCCGTTGCCCCAGCTCCGCCGCCAGACGCCGGAGGATCTCAGGGTCCGCCATTCGGCGCCGGTCGCGGCGGCCATCTGGGGGTTCGACCTAGGGCTGGTGTTCTCGACCTGGCTGTCGTTTGCCGGACCGTGGTTCCTGCTCGCCCTTGCGGTCGCGGTCGGCGAGCCTCTCGTGGGCGTGGCATTGTTCGTCGCACACTGGCTGGCGCGCGCAGCCTGGCTCTGGCTTGCCGCCTACCTGCTGCCGAGCGCCCGGGTCGGCCCCGCCTTCTCTCGCCAGGTGGTCAACCAGATTGGCCTGTTCCGGACCGTGCAGGTGCTCGCCAGCACCATCGGGGTCGCGGCCTGTATCGTCATCATCGCCGGGTTCTAGGACAGTGAAGGGGAGGGGAACGGCATGGTGCTCGAACGGATGGGGACGCTCCTCGCGGCCCGGCTCGACCGGCGCCGGGCGCTGGTCGGACTCGGCACGGGTGTTCTCTCGATCTCGGCCGGGCTGTTTCGGGCCGCCCGCCCACTGCCGGAAACCGGCTTCCAGTACTACTGCTGTTCGCTCTGCCGTCCGCACTCGGAGACGTGCCAGGCCGAGTGCACCGGTTACCTGTACTGGTGGCGCTGCCCGTACATGCGCTGGACGTTCCTCTGTACGGAATGCTTCACCGGTGACAACGGCAACTGCTGGGGCTGCGAGATGGCGACCTGCTCCTACTACGTCCAGGAGTCCTGAGGCCGTCGGCGAGCAGGGGCTGACCGAACCGCGATGGGTGACCCGACGATGACCGACACGACGACCGCACGGACCCTGACCCGGCAGCGAGGAACAGCCGCCCTCCGCTTCGAGGACGTCGCGTCGCCGGCGATCCCTCACCGCACGGAAACCAGCGCCGGGTCGGTACGGGTCGTAGCCTCATGGCCGGTGTCCGACTCCGCCGCCGAAGCGGGTTCAGATCGGCTCGAAGCGATCCGGCTCGCCTTCGAGCTGGCGGGCGGTGCCGCCGGCGGCTACGCCATTCGCTTCGATCACTACGAGAACAACACCGAGACCTATCCCAACGTCTGGGACTCGGAGAGCGAGGCCCGGATCGCGAGCCAGGCGCTCGTCGATCCGGCAGTGGTTGCCTACATCGGGGGAGCGGCCGCCGGCGCGATCGAGTCCAGCATCGCGGATCTCAGCCAGGTCGATCCGCCACTGCTCTGTCTCGCCGCCTCGGCGACCTGGCCTGGGCTGACCCGCCCCGTTCCGGGGATCGATGTGGTCGTCCCGGAGCCTGCGCGCCATTACCCGACCGGCACACGCAACCTGGTTCGCATGACGACGACCGATGACGCGCAGGGGCGGGCCGCGGCGCAATGGGCGATTGAGGCGGATGGCCGCCGGTCCGCGGTGGTCTTCCACGACGGCGGGCGGTACGGCCGGACGACCGCCGCGTCGTTCGCCGAGGCCTTCTCGGCCGGCGGCGGGACGAGCAGCGAGTTGACCTATGTTTCGCCCGACCCGGTCACGTACGAGGAACTCGTCGGCCTGATCGCGGCGTCAGGGGCGGACTGTATCTATCTGGGCGCCATCGCCACGCCGGCACTGGGCCGCTTCCTTGGCGATGTCCGGCGGCGGTACCCGGCCGATTCTCTCAGGATTTATGGCCCCGACGGGCTGGACAATCTCAATCTGATCGTCGAAGTCCCGTCCGGGGACGATGGCGGGATCATCATCACCAGCCCCGTCCTGCCAGCCGACCTCGAAGGGGACGCCGGCATGGCATGGCGGGCGGCGATGCAGGAGCGGATCGGCGAGGACCGCGATCCTGATCCTGGTGCGATCCCGGCATTCGAGGGGGCGATCGCGCTGGTCCAGGCGATCGATGCCGCCGGCAGCACCGATCGGCGGGCAATCCTCGACGCGATCCGGGCGACCCGGGACCTCCCCGGGCTGACCGGGCCGATCTCCGTCAACGCCGACGGGGACCGGGACGCGATGCCGGTCCGCTTCGCCCGGCTCGAGGGACAGCGATTCATCACCGTCGCCTCGGCCCGCGTCCTCGCCTAGCCCGTCGCGGTGCCATCCCGATGGCCAGCTTTAGCGTGCCAGACGTGATCTGCCTGTCCCGGCTCAACCGCGTGTATTAAGCGGCGATTATCGCCTTCGCGCTCACGTCCGACGCGGGTAAGCGCCAGTCGTCGGTGCGGGCGCCGTAGAGTAGTATTCCCGGCCGAGTGGCCAATTTCGGATAACACCAGGAACGGCCCTTTTCGGCTGTCCGACAGGGATGGTTGCCGCATGACGGGAATCACCTGCGGAAGCCATGCGGGCAGCATGTCCGCGCACCAACGCATAACCTTTCAGGGGGATATCCCACCATGACACTGAGCTACGCCGAAGCCGAGCTGCCGAAGCCGATCGAGGTTCCGGCCCGGATCGACCGGCTGAACGCCCTCGCCTACAACCTCTGGTGGAGCTGGAATCAGCCCGCCCATGACCTGTTCCAGCGCCTGAGCCCGCCGGTCTGGCATGCCTCGGGCCGCAACCCCATCCGGTTCCTGCGCCGGCTGGACCCGGCCGTCCTTACGGCCGCCGCCGCGGACAACGACTTCCTGTCTGCCTACGACGCCGCGATCGAGGACTTCGACGCCGCGATCTATGGCAAGGACACCTGGATCGCCAAGCACGCGCCGCAGCTGACCACCAAGACGCTGGCCTACTTCTCGGCCGAGTTCGGTCTGCACCCGACCCTGCCGATCTATTCCGGCGGCCTCGGCGTGCTGTCCGGCGACCACATGAAGGAGGCCAGTGACATCGGCCTGCCGACGGTCGCCGTCTCCCTGCTCTACCGGCAGGGCTATCTCCGCCAGCGGCTGGACGCCAGTGGCTGGCAGCAGGATGTCACGGCGCCGTTCGGCCCGGCCGACGAGCCGACGACGCTGGTCCGCCGCTCCGACGGCACCCCTCTGGAGGTGGAGATCGACTTCGCGTCCGGTGGCGGTTCGCTCCGCGTACAGGTCTGGCGGGTGCTGGTGGGCCGTGTCCACCTCTACCTGCTCGACTCTGACCTCGAGGGCAACCCGGAGTGGACCCGGACAATCTCGTCCCGCCTCTACGGTGGCGACCGGGAGCACCGGCTGCGGCAGGAGATCATCCTTGGCATCGCCGGTGTGCGCGTCCTGCGCGCCCTCGGTCTGCAGCCCGACTACTGGCACGCCAATGAGGGTCATGCTGCCCTCCACATGGTCGAGCGGGCCCGGGAGTTCGTCGCCGAGGGCAAGTCCTTCGAGGCGGCGGCGGACATCGTTCGCAACTCGACGGTGTTCACCAGCCATACGCCGGTCCCGGCCGGCCACGACATCTTCTCCCGCGAGTACATCGACCGGTACTTCCACGGCTACTGGCCGCAGCTCGGACTGGACCGCGAGGAGTTCTGGGCGCTGGGCCAGCACGGCCACGAGGACGGCTTCAACTTCACCGCCCTGTCCATGCGCCTGTCCGGCCACCGGAATGGCGTGAGCGTCAAGCACGGCGAAGTCACCCGCGAGATGTGGCACGACATCTGGCCGGGCCTCCCCGTCGAGCAGACGCCGATCTCCTCGATCACCAACGGTGTCCACCTTTCCACCTGGCTGTCGCCGCGGACGGAGGATCTCCTCGACCGGCATCTGCACGCCAACTGGCGCAAGCGGACCGAGGAGGCCCTGACCTGGGAGCCCGTCTCGGACATCCCGCACGATGAGTTCTGGCAGACCCACCTCCAGTCCAAGCAGGACTTGATCGACCTGCTCGACCGGCGGATGCGCGCGCGCTGGCTCGGCGGCAACTTCGAGCCAAACCAGGTCGTCGCGTCGGCGCCGTTCCTCGAGCGCGATGCCCTGACGATCGGCTTCGCCCGCCGGTTCGCCACTTACAAGCGCGCCACCCTGATCTTCCGTGATCCGGACCGGCTGGCCCGGATCCTGACCGACCTCGAGCGGCCGGTCCAGATCATCTTCGCCGGCAAGGCCCACCCGGCCGACGACGGCGGCAAGCGGCTGATCCAGGAGATCTTCCACCACGCCCAGAACCCGAAGTTCGGCGGGCGGCTGGCCTTCGCCGAGGACTACGACATGCGGCTGACGACGCGGCTGGTCGCCGGCGTCGACATCTGGCTGAACAACCCGATCTTCCCGCTCGAGGCGTCCGGCACGTCCGGCATGAAGGCGGCGGCCAACGGTGTGCCGAACGTCAGCATCCTCGACGGCTGGTGGATAGAGGGCTACCAGGACGAGCCGCGCAACGGCTGGGGGATCGACCCGGCAACGAGCTCGGACGAGCAGGATGCCATCGAGGCCGAGGCGATCTACCGGACGCTGGAGGAGCAGGTCGTCCCGCTCTACTATCAGCGCGGCGCCGACGGGATCCCGCACGGCTGGGTGGATGTCTGCCTGTCGGCCATGCGGACCGTCTCGCCACAGTTCAGCATGCGGCGAATGCTCCGGGATTACGTCCGCGAGCTGTACCTGCCCGCGTCGGCTCACCGAGTGACCGATCCGGTCGAGATGCCGCTGACTGCCGCCGTCGGCGACTAGCGATCATCGACAGGGCAAGGCGACCGGCGACGGGGATGGATCCCGGTCGCCGGTCGCCGCCGTTAACGGCGACGCAACCCGCGTGTGCTATGGTCCCCGCCGTGAAGAATCCCCATTTGGGGAGAAACGTATAGGGCTTTGGGGATGTCTGAGAATCGTTCGGATGCGCACGTTCCTGATCCTTCCCGCTGGGACGGCCAGTCCGTCCTGGTCACAGGCGCGGCCGGTCAGCTCGGCACGGAGCTGATGGCCCTGCTTCGGGCCCGGGGAGCCCGGGTCGTCGGCCTCGGGTCCCGGCCCGGTCAGGGTGTGGACATCGCCGCTGACATCACTGATGCCGACGCCGTCCGCCAGGCCGTCGACGAGTCCCGGCCGGATGTCATCATCCATGGCGCCGCCTGGACGGATGTCGACGGCTGCGAGCGGGACCCGGAGCGGGCCGAGCGAGTCAACGGAGAGGGCGCGGCCAACGTCGCGGTGGCGGCCCGGGAAGCCGGTGCCTATTGCCTCGCCGTCGGAACAGATTTCGTCTTCAGTGGCGCCGGCGGAGCCCCCTACGCCGAAGACGCCGCGCCAGACCCCATCTCCCACTATGGCGCGTCCAAACTCACCGGTGAGCGGGCTGTCCTTGCTGCGTCTGACACATTCGCTGTGGCCCGGACGGCCTGGGTATGGGGCGGGGCGGGCAAGCACTTCCCCCGAACCGTGCTGACCGTCCTGCGCGACCGTGGCGGGATGACCGTCGTTACCGACGAGCGCGGCAATCCGACCCACGCCCACGATCTCGCCGCCGGGCTGGCCGAACTCGCCGCCCGGCGAGGCACCGGGATCTTCCATCTCACCAATGAGGGGCCGACCAGCCGCTTCGATCTTGCCCGGGCGGTCGCCGCGCAGGCCGGCTTCGATCCGGATCTGGTTCAGCCCGTGACCAGCGCCGAGTTCCTGGCGAAGTACCCGCTGCCCGCTCGCCGCCCCGCCGACTCCGCTCTCGCCAACACGCGGGCCGCTGGGCTGGGTGTGATCCTGCGGCCATGGCCCGCCACGGTTGCGGAGTTCGTCCCGGGGCTGGCGGCGGATCTCGGTATCGGCGCGGCTGAAGATGGTGTGGAGGACGCAACGGCATGACGATCTCGGCAACGTCCCCGCGCATTCTCGTCACCGGCGGTGCGGGGTTCATCGGCTCGGCCCTCGTCCGCTTTCTGCTCAGGGAGACCGAAGCGTCGGTCCTCAACGTCGATGCCCTGACCTACGCCGGCGACCTCGACACCGTCGCCGAGGTCAGTGGTGAGGGGGAGATCGCCGGTCGCTACGGCTTTCTCCAGGCCGACATCACCGACACCGAGCAGATCCGCCGGGCCTTCAGCGAGTTCCGGCCGACGGCCGTGATGCATCTGGCGGCCGAGAGCCATGTCGACCGCTCGATTGACGGTCCGGCGGCCTTCGTCCGGACCAATGTCGTCGGCACGTTCACGCTGCTGGAGGAGGCGCTGGCCTACTTCCGCTCGCTCCCCGGTCCCGAGGCAGAACGCTTCCGCTTCCTCCACGTCTCGACCGACGAGGTCTATGGCGAGCTCGGGCCGACCGGGTTCTTCGATGAGAAGACGCCGTACGCGCCCCGGTCACCCTACAGCGCGACCAAGGCCGGTTCCGATCACCTCGTCATGGCCTGGCACCATACCTACGGGTTGCCGGCGATCATCACCAACTGCTCCAACAACTACGGTCCCTTCCAGAACGCTGAGAAGCTCATCCCGACGATCATCCGGTCGGCGCTGATGGGCCGGCCGATCCCGGTCTACGGCGATGGCCAGGCCATCCGGGACTGGTTGTTCGTCGATGATCATGTCCGCGCGCTCTGGCGGGTCGTCGAGCAGGGTACGCCGGGCGAGACCTACGTCATCGGCGGGCACAACGAGCGAACGACGGTCGAGACCGTCCAGGCCGTCTGCGCGCTCCTCGACGAGCTGTCGCCCGACCCGGGGCTCCCGGACCGCTCGACCCTCCTGACCTTCGTGACCGACCGACCCGGGCACGACCGCCGCTACGCGATCGACGCCGGTCGGATCAGCCGCGAACTGGGCTGGACACCGGACGAGACGTTCGAGACGGGCATGCGCCGGACGGTGCAGTGGTATCTCGATCATCCCGAATGGTGGGGCGATGACCCTGTCCAGCGGCTCGGGCTGGAGCGCAACGGGACCGCCGTCCCTACAGGAGATTGAGCGCAACGATGAAGGGCATCATCCTGGCCGGCGGTTCCGGCACCCGGCTTCACCCGCTGACGCTCGCGATGAGCAAGCAGCTGCTGCCGGTCTATGACAAGCCGATGATCTATTACCCGCTCGGCACGCTGATGCTGGCCGGGATTCGCGACATCCTCCTCATCTCCACCCCGACCGACCTGCCCCGCTTCGAGTCGCTGCTTGGTGACGGGAGCAAGTGGGGACTGAACCTCCAGTACGCCGAGCAGGCCGAGCCCAACGGGCTGGCCCAGGCGTTCGTGATCGGCCGCGAGTTCGTCGGTGACTCGCCGGTCGCGCTGGTCCTCGGCGACAACATCTTCTACGGGCACGGGCTGGTGGAGACGCTTCAGGCCGGCGTCGCCGGGGTCCAGTCGGGCGGCGGGGCGCGGGTGTTCGGTTACTACGTCCGCGATCCGGAGCGCTACGGGGTCGTCGAATTCGACGCGACTGGCCGGGCAGTCGGGATCGAGGAGAAGCCGGCGCGACCACGGAGCCAGTACGCCGTGACCGGGCTGTACCTCTACGACAACGCCGTGCTCGATATCGCCCGCGACCTGGAGCCGTCGGCCCGGGGCGAATACGAGATTACCGATGTCAACATCGCCTACCTCCAGCGTGACCAGCTGAACGTCGAGGTCCTCGGCCGCGGCATCGCCTGGCTGGACACCGGGACCCACGAGGCGCTTCAGCAGGCCAGTACCTTCATCCAGATCCTCGAGCAGCGGCAGGGACTCAAGGTGTCCTGCCCTGAGGAGATCGCCTGGCGGATGGGCTACATCTCGTCCGAGGACGTCGAGCGCTGTGCCGACACCCTGAAGAATGATTACGGCACGTACCTCCGGACCATCGTCCGGGACGCGTCACTGACCATGAACACCTCCGTGACGTCGGACCCCCTCGTCGCCGGTCTGAGCGCGACCGGGATGTACGGCGGGAACGGCAACGGGACGGCCGGGAAGTAGGGGAGGCGTGACCGTGAACGTGATCCAGACAGAACTGCCCGGCGTCGTGATCATCGAGCCACGGAAGTTCGGTGACGACCGCGGCTACTTCATGGAGACCTGGAATCGCGACACGTACCGCGAGGCCGGACTGGACCTGACGTTCGTCCAGGACAACTTGTCGTCGTCGTCGCGCGGCGTCCTGCGTGGTCTCCACTACCAGCTGCCGAGCGGGCAGGGCAAGCTGGTCTCCTGCGTCCAGGGAGAGGTGTTCGACGTCGCAGTCGACATCCGACGCGGCTCGCCGACGTTTGGCCGCTGGGTTGGGGTGTCGCTCTCGGCTGAAAACGCTCGCCGCCTGTACATTCCGCCGGAGTTCGCCCACGGTTTCCAGGTCGTCAGCGAGACGGCGCTGTTCACCTACAAGTGCACCGACGTCTACAACAAGTCCGCCGAGGGCAGCGTGCGCTGGGACGACCCGGCGATCGGGATCGACTGGCCCGTCGCCGATCCGTCGCTGTCGGACAAGGACCGGGTCGCGCCGCTGCTGGCCGATGTCCCGCAAGACCGGTTGCCGCTTTACGGGGAGACGGACTCGCTGGCCGGATAGGCAGCTGAGATCATCTGTTCCAGCGGGCGTCTGACCGGATCACAAAGAGAAGGGGGGCACGCCAGTCGGCGTGCCCCCCTTCTCTTTGAAACCTCTGATAAGCGTCAGTTCTTGACCGCCAGCACGACATTGTGTGCGCAGAGGAAATTCAGGCCGGGGACCGACTCGACGACGCCCTCCGCGACCCGACCCAGCGGCAGCAGCGGCTGCGGCAGGAAGTCCGGGATGAACCCGAGGGGACGGGACTGGACGATCCGGGCGCCACCGTCCGTCAGGCCGTCGAGGACCTCGTGCTCCGGGATCAGCCGCTCGGCACCGGTGTCCTGCGGAACGCGCTTCATCAGGATCGGCCAGTAAGGGTTGCGCGGATTGTGGTCCCAGACCAGGATCCGGCCGCCCGGCTTCGTCACGCGGACCATCTCCTTGAGGGTCGCGTGGACGGCGTCCTTGTCGGCGACGTGGTGCAGCACCGCGACCGTGTACGTCAGATCGAAGGTGTCGTCCTCGAATGGCATATCGGTGCTGGAGGCTGCGACCCCCGGGATGCCGGGCCGGATCCGCGCCATGACGTCCAGCATGCCCTGGGAGTAATCGAGCCCATGGACGTCGTAGCCGGCGTCGCGGACCCGCTCAGCCAGTTGGCCGGTCCCGCATCCCACATCCAGCGTCTTGCCCGGCGTAGTGTGAGCCCGGATGAACGCGACCCGCTTCCTGAGGTAGTGCTCGACCACGTGAGCGGGGAGGCTCTCGTCGTACTCGGCCGCGACCTGATCGAAGTCCGTCTGGTGTTCGAACATGGTGGACCGGTGTGATGACCCGGCAGACTGGGTATCGGTTGGCTGCTCAGTGGTCGTCACGCAGGGTCCCCCTTGCCGGCGAGCTGGCTGCTCGCAACGGCGGTAGCCGCCTCCCTCGCCGGGGTGGTGGTATTCGGATTCGCGACGTGCTGCCGCGAGTTGACCGCGTAGCTCGGTCGGTGCACCGGTCCGTCTGGCAGGGGGCGGTGGAAGTTGCGCTTCGGGCGGGATCCGAGGTTGCGGAACCGGAACTTCAGGATGAACACGGTCATCTCGAGTCCGAGCCGGATGGCCTTGCGCATGTCACCGGTCACTGCCGATACCCCGACGCGGGGCAAATAGTTGATCGGGACCTCGATCACTCGGGCGCCCGATGAGATCGTCAGCAGCATCAGTTCCGGTCCGAAGTGGGAGCCGCCGACGGTGAACCGGTCCTGGATCTGGTTGAGCGTCTCGCGGGTAATCAGTCGGTAGGTGCAGCCGACGTCGGACAGGTGCGAGGTGTTGAAGAGCACCTCGACCAGCTTGGCGACGCCCCAGTTGCCCCACTTCAGCGCGAACCCCATGTTGGCGCCGCGCCAGATCAGCTCCCGCGTCGTCCGGGTCCCGAAGACGGCATCGCAATCCTCGCTGTAGACGAGGAGCTTGACGACGTCGCGGGGCAGGAAGGTGCCGTCCGGCTCGACCAGGACCATCAGATCACCGGTCGCTTCCTGGAGGCCGCGGCGGGTGGCCCAGCCATAGCCCTGGCGCTCCTCCAGCACCTGCCGGGCGGACGTCTGCGCGACTTCCTCCCAGGTGCCGGGTTCGGCGTTGTTATTGATCACCAGGATCTCGTCGACGACACCGGTCGCCTCGAAGCCCTCGATCACGGCGCGGATCGAGTCCTTCTCCTGATAGGTCATCAGGATGACCGAGACGGTTTTGCCGTTCCACATCGAGGCAGTGCTCCCGTTCCGTCGCGGCGAGTACGGGCCGTCCGCGCGGCGATCCTGTTCAAGCCCGGCCAATGGTACACGCTGTCACCCGGACTGGCTGACCGGTCCTGGCGAGTTGGCCGGGTATCACGACACCGGGTGAGCGAAGATCGGCGGCGGCGGAGTGCCTTCCGGGGCGGAGGGAGGTGGCGCCGCCCCCGCGGGCAACCGCTGCCGCTGCATGAGGTACAGGTAGACGGGCTCGGACTGCAGCCACGAGGAGTACTCGCGCTGGCCGATCACGACGTAGGTCCCGTCGTCCGGTGCGGTCGGGGAGCCGGAGATCGCGTAGGTCGAATCCGTCGCCGTCGCGAAAAGGTTGCTCCACCACGGCCCACCGACCGACTGCTGCGGGATGTCGTACTGCTCGCCGTATTCGTGCAGGAAGTACCCGTCCCACGACGAGCCGCCGTTGAGCTGGGTCAGCGGGATCCCGAGGTCGTAATTGGCGTACCGGGCGTAGTCCCAGGTCGCCTTCTGGAAGGTCAGGAAGTCGCGGGTACCGGCGATCGACACGGCGGCGAACAGGCCGACGGCGATCCAGCCGACCGGCAGCATCATCCTGCGACCACGGAGCGACCAGAGCAGCAGGGCAACGGTGAACGGCAGCAGCGGCAGCAGGTAGCGATCGAGCGAGATGGCCCAGTCGCGGAAGTGGAAGGACGGCGGCATCACGCCGGCCACCTGGCCCAGCCCGACGAACAGGAGCATGGCGGCGATGGCTCGCTCCGGCGTGGCGATCGACCCGACCTTCGCGATCGTGGTGGCGCCGAACACGATCGCCGAGCCGACGCAGACCCAGGTTAGCCAGAGCCGGGCGTTGGTCATCTCCGGCTCGGGGAACAGCGGTGGCCGACCGCCGAACAGGTCGTTCGGACCCAGGCCGGACGTCCCGACGTACTGGGAGATGTACGGCATCAGGTAGTCGTCATTGACCGTGACGATCGCACCGAGGATGACGATGACCAGCCAGCCAGCCATCGCTGCCCACCGGATGCCGGACCCGATGGCCTGTTTCCTGGCCCGTCCCCGTCCCTGTCCCCGGCCGCGCCAGCGACCGATCAGGTCGCGGACGATCGAGCCGAGGCCGGCGATGGCCGCGAGCGTGATTGGCAGGACGAACAGCCCGACGATCACCGTCTCGAAGTAGGTCACCCGGCGAAGCAGCAGCCAGGTCCCGCCGATTCCCGCCGACTGGATCTGGTTGAGGAACTGGTCCTGCTGCTCCGGCACGCCGTGGATGAACCACAGCCAGAGGTAGTACAGGGCGAGCATCACCGCCGGGATGGCGGCGACCTCGAGCAGCCGGACCAGACTGCGCCGGTTGAACCAGAGCTGGCCGGTCAGGAGCAGCCATCCTCCGATGGCCAGCGGGATCAGCGCCCCTTGCTGACGAACGAGGAACGCGCAGCCGGCGAAGAATGCCCCGGCCAGGATCAGCTTCCGGGAAGGACGGTCCATGCGCAATCCGGCCGCGTAGAAGGCGATCGAGATCACCATGGTCGCGACGTAGTGCGGGTCCGTCATGAACGAGAAGGCGAGCACGAAGGAGAGCGGGTTGAAGAGGTAGACGGCCACGCCAAGCGCGCTGCGGCCGTAGGAGATTCCGAGGGTGCGGAGCAGCGAATAGAACGCAATCCCGCTCAGGGCGAACAGGACGACCGTCGAGAGGCGCTGGGTGCCGAAGCCGTTGCCGAAGATGAACCCGAACAGTGATCCCCAGAGCACCTGGAAGACCAGCGTGGTGACGGACAGGTCCAGGATCTCCAGCCGGCCCTCGTCGAGCAGGTATTCCACGGAGAGCGAGTAGACCCAGTCGTCCCCGACCGGTGTGGCGGTGAAGATCGGGACGATCGCCCATGACGCGATGAAGGCACACAGGACGAGCAGGAACGGCCAGTGCCGCTCGACGAGCCCGACAACCCGGCGCCATGCGGTAGGACTGGCCGGGCCGGTGCCGGTCTCGGCCAGTACCGGCCGGGCACCGACCGTGACCGCGCCCGACCCGGCGGTGGACAGGAATGGCGTGCCGGTATGGCTCAGGCTTGTGCTGCCACGGGAGGGGACACTCGACCGGCGCCGGGGAAGATAGCGCGGGCGGGGAGCGGGGGCGCCGCGACGGGCGCGGACGTGCCGATGGGGAGTGCTCATCCGGGATCACTGTCCTGTCGAGGTTGGGCGGGATTCGGGAGGGTCGGGAAGCGATTCCGGCGTGCGGGCCGGGCGCCCGGCCACCCGCGCGATCATCCGTCGCGACAGGGACCCGGTGGTATTCGCCATACAATGCCCGGCAGCGTGCGCCGGAGACGTCGAGAACGGCGCCATGATACCCGTAGCAATCGGCGGGGCGCACAGGCACGGGAGCGACCCCGGTGGAATCCGTTGTCCGACGGCGAGAGGAGCACCATCCCATGGCGAACGGAGCGATCACGCGGCTACTGGTGGCGAACCGCGGCGAGATTGCCGTCCGGGTGATGCGGGCCGCCCGGCAACTCGGGATCGCATCCATTGCCGTCTACGGTGCGGGTGAGGAGCAGGCTGTCCACGTCCGGTCGGCTACCGATGCCTACCGGTTGCCTCCGGTGCGATCGGGCGGTCCGGTGGTGCCCTACCTCGACATCGAGGGGTTGATCGCGATCGCTCGCCAGGCCGGGGCTGACGCGGTTCATCCGGGCTACGGGTTCCTGTCCGAGAATGCCGACTTCGCCCGGGCCTGCGAGGCAGCCGGGCTGATCTTCGTCGGCCCGCCTGCGGATGCCATCGCCGCGATGGGTGACAAGGTCGAGGCACGCCGCGTGGCCGTCGCCGCCGGCGTCCCGGTCGTGCCCGGGACGCCCGATCCGGTCGCGTCACTGGACGAGGCCCGGACCTGGGCCGACGCGACCGGCTATCCGGTGGCCGTCAAGGCGGCCGGTGGTGGCGGTGGACGGGGCTTCCGGGTAGCGCGAGCCGCCGGGGAACTGGAGCGTGCGTTCACCGAGAGCTCGGGCGAGGCAGCCCGGTTCTTCGCCAACCCGGCCGTCTATCTGGAGCGCTACGTTGATCAGCCGCGGCACGTCGAGATCCAAGTGTTCGCCGACCGGCACGGCAACGTCGTCAGCCTTGGCGAGCGGGATTGCTCGGTCCAGCGCCGCCACCAGAAGCTCATCGAGGAGTCGCCCTCGCCAGCCGTCGGGGATGCTCTGAGGCGGGAGATGGGTGAGGCATCCGTCCGGCTGGCCCGCGAGGTTGGCTACGTCGGTGCCGGGACGGTCGAGTTCCTGCTCGACGCGCAGGGACGCTTCTCGTTCCTCGAGATGAATACGCGTATCCAGGTCGAGCATCCCGTCACGGAGTGGGTAACCGGAATCGACCTCGTTCGCGAGCAGTTGCTCGTCGCGGCGGGGGAGCCGTTATCCTTCGCCGGCGAATCCATCGTCCCGCACGGCCACGCGATCGAGTGCCGGATCAACGCTGAGGATCCGGCCCGTGATTTCGCGCCGGCGCCGGGGACTGTGACGACCTATCGTGAGCCGGGCGGGTTCGGAGTCCGGGTTGATGCCGCGGCCGAGCCGGGGCTGGAGATCCTGCCGGACTACGACTCCATGATCGCCAAGCTGATTACGTGGGGGCGCGACCGGACGGAGGCGGTCGACCGGATGGCGGCAGCACTGTCCGAGTTCGAAGTCGGAGGCGTTCCCACGACGATCGGGCTGCATCGCCGGATCATGGCGGAGGTCGACTTCCGCGGCGGGACCGCGACAACTGCGTATTTGCCGGAGCACCCGGCGATCCTGGCCGGTGACGAGTCGGTCGTCCAGACACCCTCAGAGGCTAGGGACGATCCCGCAACTCCGGAGCACGTGCTGGTCGAAGTCAATGGGCGGCGGATGGAGGTCGTGGTCCACGGCCTGTCGGCGTCAGTGCCTGCCAGCGGAGGAGCGGTAGGGCGACACGCTGCGCCATCCGTATCGCGTGGCCGGAAGGCATCCGGCGGTGGACCAGAGCTGGTCAGCACCATCCAGGGAACCGTCGTCCGGATACCGGTCGAGGTCGGTCAGGATGTGGAGGCCGGGCAGGTCGGCATTGTGGTCTCGGCCATGAAGATGGAGAACGAACTGAGCCTGACGACTTCGGGTCGCATCGACGCGATCCACGTAGCGGTCGGAGATGCCGTACGGGTGGGGACACCGCTGATCAGTGTGCGGGCAGCGGAGCAGGGGTGACGCCGAGGCCAGACGCGTCGCCCGTGTTGAACGGAGCCGGGATTGGTGTCGGAGCCGCTGCGGGTCGGCCCGACCGCGGGATGCCTAAGGGGGTCAGGCTGCTGCCGGCACGGCGGCCGGCTCGGTGACGGTCTCGTCAAGCACGATGTCCTCGTCGCCGACGTAGAACGTGTTGCGGGGGACGTAGGAAGCGCCGACGATCGTGATGTTGAGCTTCCGGACCGAAAGGTCTTCAGCAAGGATTGCGGCATCCTCGACGGAGGCAAGGCAGGTGTGCGGGGTATTCCCGAACTTGTCCTGATAGCGGCCGACGGCATCGGTGACCTTGCGGGCGATCGGGTACTTCTTGTCCGCGTCATACCAGCCGAGGAACATGGGCGTCTCCCTGATCTCTGCTCGGGGCCACCTGGGCGGTCCCGCTACTTCCAGTGCCTCTTGGCACCGCTCTTTCGCGATGACCAGATGGTACCAGAACATTCGTTCGCATGCAAGCGGTTTTAGGGGTAAATAGATCGTACGTTCGCATGCGTCCGTTGGCAAGAGGGCGGTCGGGGCCGTCCGCCCAGTGATGTACGTACATTCATCTTCCGTGCCAGCGAGTCAAGGCGGAGAACTGATTGATGTGCGGTATTTTCCGCAATCAGTGTTGTGCTTCCGCTATGCTTGGAGGATGCCTGAGCCTTCAATCCCCGATGCCGTAAACGGCTCCCTGGTTCCTTCCCGGCAGCGTCCCGTCCACCTGGCCGAGGGAGGCCACGTCCCGGTTCTCCTCGCGGAGACCATCGCCGGGCTTGGTCCGATCACCGGCGGCACGATGGTCGACGCGACGTTCGGCGGTGGTGGTCATACCCGGATGCTGCTGGACCGGGTCGGGCCGCACGGCCGCGTCCTCGCGATCGATGCCGACCCGGCCGCGATTGCCCGGGGTGAGCGACTCCGGGAGGAGTTGCGGTCGAGCTCCTCCGATCCGGACCGGTTGACGATGCTCCATGGGAACTTCCGCGATCTCGGGCGTCTCGTCCGGGAGGTCGGAGTGACCGCGATCGACGGCATCATGTTCGACCTCGGCCTCTCGTCATTTCAGCTCGACACGCCCCAGCGCGGATTCGCGTTCCGTTTCGATGGTCCGCTCGACATGCGCTTCGATCCGACGACGGGAACGTCCGCCGCCGACCTGGTCAACGAGCTGCCGGCCGAGGCCTTGGCCGATGTGATCTACCAGTACGGCGAGGAGCACCGGTCTCGTCGGATCGCGGCGACGATCGTGGCCCGCCGGGAAGAGCGTCCCTTCGACTCGACGGCCGATCTCGCGGCTGTGGTGGCCCGGGCGGCCGGTGGGCGGCGGGGCAAGGGAGAGACCCATCCCGCGACCCGGACCTTCCAGGCGCTCCGGATCGCGGTCAATGGCGAGCTCGACGCGATCCCGCTCGCGCTCGACGCCGCGGTCGGGTTGCTCCGGCCGGGAAGGAGGCTGGCGGTGATCAGCTTCCACTCTCTGGAAGACCGCATCGTCAAGCGTTTCATCGCCGATGCCAGTACCTCGTGTGTCTGCCCACCTCATCAACCGGTGTGTACGTGCGGTACAGTCCCCCGGCTGAAGAAGGTTGGGGGGTCGATCCGGGCCGGTGCCGCCGAGACGGCGTCCAACCCCCGGAGTCGCAGTGCCACGCTGCGGGTCGCCGAGCGGCTGGCGGATGGTGAGGCGTCCACCCCTGGTGGGCCGGACAGGACGGGGCAGGGAAGAAGCCGATGAATCCGATGATGGTCAGTGCCCTGGTCGCGGGGCTCGGAGCAGAACTCCGGGGTGAGCTGCTGCCCAATCGACGCGTCACGTCGATCGAGCGGGACAGTCGCCGGGTCCAGGCCGGTGACGTCTTCATCGCCATCCGCGGTGAGGCGCACGACGGCCACGAGTTCGTCGGACAGGCCCAGGCGGCCGGAGCCGTCGCCGCGATCGTCGCCCGTGACTGGGCGGACAGGCAGCCGGGCCGGTTGGCCTTTCCACTGCTCGTCGTCGACGACACCGTCGCGGCGCTCCAGCGGCTGGCTGCGACCGTCCGGCGAGGTCGCGACCTCCGCGTCGTCGGTATCACTGGGAGCATCGGCAAGACCTCGACGAAGGAAGTCGTCGCGGCCGTCCTCAGCGGGCGGTTCCGCACCTACCGCAGCCCTGGCAACCTCAACAACGAGATCGGGCTCCCCTTGTCCCTGCTCGACGTAGGTCCGCGCGAGGAGGTCGCCGTCCTGGAGATGGGCGGAGCCTACGCGTTCGGCGAGCTGGCGCTGCTGGCGGAGATCGCCCGCCCGAGCGTCGCGGTCGTGACCAACGTCTACCCGGTCCATATCGAGCGCATGGGGTCGATCGAGGCGATCGCGGAAACGAAGTCGGAGCTGGTCCGGGCCATCCCGGCCAACGGGGTCGTCATCCTCAACGGGGACGATCACCGGGTCCGGGCGATGGCCGACCTGACCGAGGCCCGGGTGATCACCTATGGGCTCGGGGCCGACAACGACATCCGCGGCGAGGATGTGGTGTCGGAGGGCCTGCAGGGGACGCGCTTCCGGCTGTTCATCGGTCGCGAGCGGTATCAGATCAAGGTCCCCCTGATCGGGGGGCACGCGGTCCAGCTCGCCCTCTCCGCCTTCGCCGTTGGTCATGGCATGGGCATGCATATCTCGGAGATGCTGCCCGGGTTCGACAACCAGGACGTCCAGGTCCGGCTGCTGATCATGGTGGGGCCGAACGGATCCCAGATCATCGACGACACCTACAACGCCTCCCCGCCGTCGGTCCTGTCCGCGCTCGGTCTGCTGGAGGAACTCCACGCCCGGCGGTCGATCGCTGTCCTCGGCGACATGCGTGAGCTCGGGGCCGACGAGGACGAGGAGCACCGGATCGTCGCGCGGCGGGCGGCTGAGGTTGCCGACCTGGTCGTCACCTACGGCGAGCTGGGTCGGATCATCGCGGACGAGATCCATGGGATGAGCCTGAACGGTGAGGATGTGCCAGCGGTGCGTGCCTATGGCGAGCACGAGCGCGACGACCTGATCGCGTACCTGTCCGCCGAACTGCGGGAGGGTGATGTCGTTCTCCTGAAGGGGTCACGGGGGCTGAAGATGGAGCAGATCGTCCAGGCGATCACCCTCCCGACCCCGGGTCAGGACCTGGATGGAGCGCCGCTCGCATGAGGTCCGGCGACCCGACGATCATGTCCGACTGGTTCAGCGCCCACATCGTGGCTGGCGCGGCGAGCATCCTGCCGCGCGACGGCTACGACAACATGGCCGCATCGCTCGGGATATCAGGGATTGCGTTCGTCCTGACGCTGCTGCTTGGCCGCCCGATCCTGAACTTCCTGCGCCAGAAGCGTTTCGGGAAGCAGGTCCGCGCCGACGGGCCGACCACTCACCTGGTCAAGACCGGCACACCGACGATGGGAGGAGTGATCTTCCTCATCCCGATCGTGATCCTGACAGTCGGGTTCAACCTCGTCGGGCGGCTGTCGATGCTGCTGCCGGTCATCGTCCTGATCGCGGCGGCGATCCTCGGCGCGATGGACGACCAGAAAAGCTTCGTCGGCTCCGGCCGGGGTGGGATGACCGCCCGGATCAAGATGGTCTGGCTGCTGCTCTTCGGCGTGGTCGCGGCGCTGGTCCTCCACCTGCCGGACCCGTATGGGCTCGGCTTGCACCACATCTACATCCCGTTCGTCGGCCAGTACGGCATCGGGTGGGTCTACGTCCCGGTCGCGGCGATCGCGATCATCGGGTTCGCCAACGCCGTCAATCTGACGGACGGGCTGGACACGCTGGCCGGCGGGACCGCGGCGGTTGCCTTCTGTGCCTACGGCATCATCGCGTTCGTGCAGGGGCAGGTCGGCGTCGTGGCGTTCTGCTTCACGATCGTGGGCGCCCTGATGGGCTTCCTCTGGTTCAACGCCCATCCGGCCCAGGTCTTCATGGGCGATGTCGGCTCGCTGGCGCTCGGCGCGGCCCTGGCGACGGCCGCGTTCATGACGGGGCAGTGGCTCCTGCTGCCCATCGTGGGCTTCGTCTTCGTCT
The DNA here is from genome assembly GCA_035944555.1 of Thermomicrobiales bacterium. Lineage (GTDB taxonomy): Bacteria > Chloroflexota > Chloroflexia > Thermomicrobiales > UBA6265 > CADCWK01. Next base: position 102,498 of record DASZAY010000008.1, on the reverse strand, counting down.
GCGAGGCCGCGTCGGTCATGCTGCAGGTCAGCTATTTCAAGCTGACCAAGGGCAAGCGCCTGTTCAAGATGACGCCACTGCATCACCACTTCGAGGTGATCGGCTGGTCCGAAACCCAGGTTTCGATGCGCTTCTGGATGATCGGGATGATCTCCGGGTTGCTCGGCGTCGCCCTGGCCCTGCTCTGATCCGGATGACCCCGAGGTCCCGCCCATGACGCTCTCCACGCCCTACGTCAATCGCGCAACGCCGCTGCCCCTTGCCGGCAAGCGGGTCACCGTCATGGGAATCGGCACCCGTGGTGGCGGGCTGGGCGTCATCCAATGGCTCGTCGGGCAGGGCGCCGATGTCACGGCGACCGACCGGCGAACGGCGGAGGACCTCGGCGCCACGATGACCGAGCTTGCCGGGCTACCGGTGCGCCTTGCCCTTGGCGGGCACGACGAGCGCGACTTTAGCGCGGCCGGGGCGGATGTCGTGGTGCGCAATCCCGCGATCCCGCGCCGGGCGCCGCTGCTGGAACTGGCGCGGCGTGAGGGCGTCCCGGTCGAGATGGAGATGAGCCTGTTCATCCGGGCGTGTCCAGCGCCGGTCGTCGGGGTGACGGGCACGAAGGGCAAGACGACGACCTCGACGCTGATCGCCCATGTCCTCCGGAACGAGTACGCGGACACCATCCTGGCGGGCAATATGGGCATCTCGGCGCTGATGCAGCTGGACCGCATGCGGCCGGACACGCCGGTCGTGGTCGAATTGTCGTCGTGGCAGATCGAGTCCCTAATCGAGCACCAGCTCTCACCTCACGTTGCCGTACTGACCAATATCAGTGAGGACCACCTCAACACCTACGACGGGTTCGACGATTACGCTGATACCAAGCGCGGGCTCTTCCGGGCGCAGGTCACGAATGACGTCGCCGTGCTGAACCGGGACGACCCGGAGGTCTGGCGGGCGGCGGGACAGTCTGCGGGTCGGGTCGTCTCGTTCGGACTGGATAGCCCTGCGGATGGCATCGGCGCCTGGCGCGAGGGCGACGAGCTGGTCGTCCGGGACGAGCGGGGTGAGGTACGCATCCCGCGGCCCGCCGGGCTGGCGCTGGCCGGCGACCACGGGGTCCGCAACGCGCTGGCGGCGATGGCCGTCGCCCGCACCTTCGATGCCCGTGACCGGGCGATCGCGGCGGGGATCGAACATTTCCCCGGCGTGCCGCACCGGATGGAGCGGGTGGGGGAGGTCGGCGGCGTCGAATACATCAACGACACCACCGCGACCGCCCCCGCCGCCGCCATCGCCGCGCTGTCGGCTATGGGCGGTCGACGGGTCCACTGGATCGGCGGCGGCTTCGACAAGGGCCTCGGGATCGATGAGCTGGCGCGGGTCGCGGCGACTCGTCCCGTCTCGATTCACCTGCTCGACGGGAGCGCAACGCCCCAGCTGTCCGGGGCGATCGTGGCGGCCGGTGGACGCGTGCGTGGCCCCTACGGGTCCATGCTCGAAGCGGCGTTGACTGCCCATCGTGACACGATGCCCGGCGACGTCGTGCTGCTGTCGCCGGGATGTGCGTCCTTCGGCCTGTTCCGGGACGAGTTCGACCGGGGTGAGCAGTTCCGCGCCGCGGTCGCCCGGATCGACGCGATCTGTTCCGGTGCCGAGCCCGACCCCTTTCTCTAGGTCCACCTGAACCGTCAACCCGTACTCATCGGAGGCCCACGTGACCGTACCCATGATCCCGACCGACTCGCATGGTGCCCTGGGACTTCCTCCCGCGGGGAGTGGCGTCCATTTCGTCGGGATCGGCGGCATCGGCATGAGCGGGCTCGCCCGGCTGCTCCAGCGCTGGGGATACCGTGTCACGGGCTCCGATTCGTCGGCGAGCGACATCACCGACGCGCTCCGGGCCGAGGGCATCCCGGTCGACATCGGGCACGCCGACGTCGCATCCGCCGGGGCGGCGGCGCTGGTCGTCGTCACGGCGGCGGTCCGTGGGCACAACGCCGAGGTCGAGGCGGCGACCGCGGCCGGTGTTCCGATCGTCAAGCGGGCCCGGCTGCTAGGGATGCTGGCGGACGCGCGTCGTGGCGTGGCGGTCGCCGGCTCCCACGGCAAGTCGAGCACGAGTGGAATGCTGGTCGTCGCGTTGACAGCACTCGGAGCCGACCCGTCCTATGCCGTCGGTGCCGTCGTTGGACGGACCGGTACGAACGCGTCCGCCGGGTCCGGGGCCGAGATGATCGTCGAGGCCGACGAGTACGACTACTCGTTCCTCCAGCTCAACCCGGATATCGCGCTGGTCAACAACGTCGAGTACGACCACCCGGACCTGTTCGCCGACCAGGGCGTCTACGACCAGGCGTTCGTTGATTTCATCCGGCGGATCCGTCCCGGCGGGACGCTGATCATCTCCGGGGACGATCCGGGAGCTGTCCGGGTGACCGGTCTGCTCGGCGACAGCCGATTCGACCGCATCACGTTCGGCGCCAGCCCGTCGTGTGACTGGCAGATGGTCGCCGGAGACGCCGGCTGGCTGGCCCAGGCGCCGGACGGCGAGCGCTACCCTCTCGCGCTCCAGGTCCCGGGCGAGCACAACGTCCGGAACGCGCTCGGGGCGCTGGCCGTGCTGGTAACGCTGGGTCACGACCCGGCCGCCGCCGCCGCCGCACTGGGCACGTACTCCGGGATCGGTCGCCGCTTCGAGCTCAAGGGCGAGGTGGCGGGCGTCACGGTGATCGACGATTACGCCCATCACCCGAGCGAACTGGCCGCCAACATCGCCGCCGCCCGGGAGCGTTTCCCCGGTCGCCGCCTCGTCGCTGCCTTCCAGCCCCATACCTACAGCCGCACCCACGCCCTCCTCAATGACTTCGCCGATGCCCTCAGGCCGGCGGACGTCGTCCACGTCCTCGATATCTACGCCGCCCGGGAGACGGACACCCTCGGCGTCGATGCCGGTCAATTGGCCGCCCTAGTGCCCGGGGCCGAGGCGACGGGCACGGTCGAGCAGACCGCCGACCGGCTGGCCGACATCCTCAGGGATGGCGACGTGCTGGTCACATTCGGCGCCGGAACCGTTACGGCGCTCGGACCAGCAGTGCTGGATCGGCTCAATGCCCGAGGTGGTGCGGAGGCAGGGACGTCGGCGGACCGCCCGCCACGGGCGACCCGGGCGCCGCGCGGTGGTGGCGAGACGGTTCCCGGTTTCGAGGGGCTACGCATCCAGCGCGACGCACCGCTGAGCCTGTACACCACCTGGCGGATTGGTGGTCCGGCCGATGTGCTGATCCGGGCGAGCAACCCGGATCATCTCGCCGCCGCGATCGGGTGGGGTCGTGAGCAGGGAATGCCGGTCACGGTGATCGGCGGCGGTAGCAACATGCTGATCCCGGATGAGGGCATCCGCGGACTGGTCGTCCTGTCTCGGACACCGGGTGAGCGGGCCGAGGGGCTCGTAACCGTCGAGGACCTGGGCGACCGGGTCCGGTTGCGGGTCGCCGCTCAGGCGCCGCTCTCCTGGACGGGTCGCTATGCCGCCGAGCGAGGCTGGGCCGGGCTGGACTGGGGTGTCGGGTTGCCCGGAACGATCGGTGGCGCGACGGTCAACAACGCCGGGGCCCACGGCACCGAGCTCAAGGATTATCTCGACGCCGTGACGATCCTCGGCGCCGATGGGCAGGTCCGGGAGGAGCCGGCGAACTGGATGGAGGCGGCCTACCGTCATACCCGCATCAAGGCCGCGCCGCGGCCGAAAACCGAAATCGTCCTCGCTTCGACGTTCGTCCTGCCGAAGGGAGACCGCGATCAGTTGGTCGGTCTGGCCGATGAGCACGCCCGGTTCCGCCGGGAGACCCAGCCCACGGGTGCCTGCGCCGGTTCCGTCTTCGCCAACCCGCCGGGCGACTACGCGGGCCGTCTGCTGGAGGCCGCCGGGCTCAAGGGGTACCGGATCGGTGGCGCGGTGTTCTCGCCGAAGCACGCCAACTGGATCGTGAACACGGACAGCGCGACCGCCGCCGACGTCGACGCGCTGATCCGGCATGCCCAGGCGGTCATCTCCGAGCGCGACGGAATTGAGCTGCGGGTCGAGGTGGAGCGGTTCACGCCTGACGGGTCGCCCTGGAAATGAACTAGCGGACCGATGGACAGCTACTGGAGTTCGACAATGATGTGGCGTGCCTCACTGTCAGACAAGAGTTCTTCGTCGAATCCTAGGCGTCTAGCGACCTCGTCAACCTTGCGGCGAGTAACACCAAGCTGTATGGCAAGATCACTCTTCGATCGTCCGACCGGTCGATCTGGAACCCGCCAGTAATCCCGCTTCACGATCGCGCGAGCCTGAGCCTTCTTGGCAGATTTGGATAACGGCTTAGGCGTTAGATCGGCGTTTCGCTTTAGGTTTTCCGCATCAAGTGCATGGATATTCGAAATCGATTTATGCGTTGAGTCGTTGGGTTTGCAGACTGTAGGATTTTGAGTGGACCGATGGATTTGGATTTCTGTGTTAGCCAGTGAGTTAGTATTGGGACGGTCTAATGATGCTGCATGCTGATTCCTAGACTGAACGGAGAGCTGAAGGTGGGAAAGTGCGGAAATGTGGTCCGGCCCGAAAGCACTACATATCCGTCCCGTGCCAAGTTGCATGGCGACTGCAACCCATTGACGCCTTTTGTGTCGGTGAGTGAGTGATTGAAATACCCACCCCGAACTATCGAGTTCGATTAGCAGGCCTGTCATTGTATCGGTCGACATCTTCGTGCCTTTCATAACTGTTAGATAGGGCTGATGCTTGCGCTCCCCGGGTGCCATCGCTCAGATCATCCCATGGTCCTGATACTTCTCTCAACTCAATAGTCTACTGCCACTGGCCTCCGTTCGCTCAAATCTCTTGGTGTATAAGCATGGTTACTAGCAACGGCCGATCTGCCTCAGGCACCGGGCTTTCTACGTTACGACTTAGAGAGCAGCGGCTCGTCAGGCCCAGTGGGTAACAGCATGAAATCAGCACTAATGTCGTGGTGGAACGTCTCACGAGCCAATCCCTCCAATGCGTTCGTGCAGGTGGCAAGCTATAGTGTCCGTTCACCTTATCCGCGACAGTGAGGGAACGGGACGATGGCGAATGGGGACGGACGCAGGGTGCGCGTGGCGGTCATCTTCGGGGGGCAGTCCGACGAGCATGACGTCTCGTTGCGATCAGCCCAGACGGTCATCGGTGCGCTTGACCCGGAGCGGTATGAGGTCGTGCCGGTCGGGATCACGCGGGACGGACGCTGGTTGACCAGTGAGCCGATGGCCGCCCTCACCGCCACCTCGCCCCTGTTCCATCCCATCGCCGAGACCATCCCGGACACCGCGGAAGACTTCGGCGGCATCTACATTGGCCACGCCCCGGCGCCGCTGCCGGAAGCGCGATCGATGACGACTGGCGTGAGCGAGATCCTCGCCCGGGACGTCGATGTCGTCTTTCCGGTGTTGCACGGACCCCGGGGCGAGGACGGCACCGTCCAGGGACTGCTCGAGCTGGCCGGCGTGCCATATGTCGGGTCCGGCGTGCTCGGTTCTTCGGTCGGGATGGACAAGGCGATGTCCAAGACCGTCTTCGCCCAGGCCGGCCTGCCGCAGGTCCCCTGGCTGCTGGTCCAGCGGCGTGACTGGCAGGGCGACCCGGACGGCGTGCGGGCCCGGATCGCGGAGGAGATCGGCTTCCCGTGCTTCGTCAAACCGGCCAACATGGGGTCGAGCGTCGGCGTCAGCAAGGTCCACGGGCTGGACGAGCTGGACAGCGCGATGACGGCGGCGGCGCACCATGACCGTCGCATCATGGTCGAGTGGGGCGTCGATGTGCGTGAACTCGAGGTGTCCGTCCTCGGCAACGAGGATCCGGTTGCCAGCGTGGTGGGGGAGATCGTCCCGGCCAACGAGTTCTACGACTACGAGGCCAAGTACATCGACGCCGGGAGCGAACTGGTGATCCCGGCCGACCTCCCCGCGGAGACCGTCGCCGAGATCCAGCGGGTCGCCGTCGAGGCGTTCCGGGTGCTGGACCTTGCGGGACTGGCGCGGGTGGACTTCTTCGTCGAGCGTACTACCGGCGAGGTCTGGCTGAACGAGGTCAACACCATCCCGGGCTTCACGGCGACGAGCATGTACCCACTGCTCTGGGAAGCGACCGGCGTTCCGCTGCCGAAGCTGGTTGATGCGCTGGTCGAGCTGGCGCTCGATCGGCATGCCAGCGGCCGAGTCGGGCCGACGGCCTAGCCCGGGCGAACGGTGGGCGGCGTCCGGACAGAATGGTCCGGATGGGGATAACTGCTATACTCCCGCGGCATTCCATGATCCCACCTGGTGCGTTCGTCGACCGATGAGCGGGGCCGGGGCTATGGTGCCGGCCGCGCGACTGCGCTGCGGCCGGACGGGATTTTCACGACAGGTCGTCGACCCGGGACGCATGGCACGCCGCCGTTGGCGTCCCGGTATCCAGATACGAAGTCGTCCGCCGGGTCCCGGCTGGGCAACGTTGGTCAGGGAAGGTAGCGAGAGCGATGCAGTCACGTGGGCAGACCCCCGGCCGGGGCCAGGGCATCCGGGTCCACGGCGCGTCCGCCTCGGGCGGTGCGCCGCGCCGGGAGTCGCAGCCGGCCCCGCCGCCGAGCACGTTCGACGACATCGATGAGCCGGGGGACTCGCCCTTCAGCGACTACGACTCCATGCTCGACGCATTCGCCCGGATCAAGGTAGTCGGTGTCGGCGGCGCCGGTGGCAACGCCGTCAACCGGATGGTCCTGTCCGGGGTGGATGGCGTGGAGTTCGTCGCGGTCAACACCGACGCGCAGGCGCTGCTCAACAGCCAGGCGCCGATCGCCGTCCGAATCGGCGACAAGCTGACCAAGGGCCTCGGCGCGGGCGGACGCCCGGAGATCGGGCACCGCGCCGCCGAGGAGAGCACCGAGAGCCTTGACGAGATCCTGCGCGGATCGGACATGGTCTTCATCACCGCCGGTATGGGCGGTGGCACCGGGACCGGCGCTTCTCCCGTCCTGGCCAAGATCGCCAAGGCGGCCGGCGCGCTGACCGTCGCGGTGGTGACCAAGCCGTTCGAGTTCGAGGGAACCCGTCGTCGCCGCTCGGCCGACGAGGGTATCAACGCCCTCAAGGACACCGTCGACGCGCTGATCACCATTCCGAACCAGCGGCTGCTGCAGATGGTCGACCCCAAGACGCCGATCACTGAGGCGTTTCGGATCGCCGACGACGTGCTGCGCCAGGGTATCGCCGGCATCTCCGACTTGATCACCAAGCCGGGCATCATCAACCTCGACTTCGCCGACGTGAAGACGATCATGCAGGATGCCGGTTCGGCCCTGATGGCGATCGGCCACGGGCGCGGCGAGAACCGCTGCATCGACGCCGCCCGTGAGGCGATCGAGAGCCCGCTGCTGGAGATGAACATCCAGGGCGCGACCGGTGTGCTCTACAACATCACCGGCGGCTCCGATCTCACCCTGATCGAGACCAGCGACGCGGCTGAGGTGATCCGGGCGGCGGCCGACGAGGACGCCGAGATCATCTACGGGACCAGCATCGACGAGTCGCTGGGCGACGCGGTGACGATCACGCTGATCGCGACCGGCTTCGACGACAGCGTCTCGTTCACCCAGCCCGCACGCAGCCCGTACGCGGGTCGTGGTGGCGGTGGGAGCGGCCAGCGCCAGCCGCAGTCCCAGCGGGAGGACCCGTACCGCCGCCCGCGCCAGGAGCCGGTCTACCGTGACGACCCCTACGGAGGCCAGCCCTCCGGGGGGTACCGGGACGACCCGTATGCGCCTCCTCGCGGTGGCCAGCGCGAGGAGCGCGCTCCCCAGCGTCCGCCTCAGCAGCGAGCACCCCAGCGCGCTCAGCCGGTGGAGCCGGACGACGACTGGGGCAACGATAACTCGATCATCCGCTTCCTGCGCGACCGCTAGGCCATTTTCCTTTCGGGCCCGGTAGCGGAAAGGACAGATCATGCGATGTCCCTTCTGCCAGGGCCGGGATTCCCGCGTCCTCGATAGCCGCGAGCAGGGCAACGGCGACGCCATCCGGCGCCGGCGCGAGTGCCTGTCGTGCGGGCGCCGCTACACCACCCACGAGCGGATCGAGGGCGGTGGGCTGATGGTCGTCAAGAAGGACGGCCGGCGCGAGGAATTCAGTCACCAGAAGCTGCGGCAAAAGATGCGGGTGGCGCTGACCAAACGCGCGGTGCCCGAAGCACTGGTCGATGCCGCGATCCAGCGCATCGAGGGCGAGCTGCTGGCCAAGGGCCTGCCGGAAGTCCCGTCGACGATCATCGGCGACCTCGTGCTGCGGGAACTCCGCGAGCTGGATGACGTCGCCTACATCCGGTTCGCGTCGGTCTATCGCTCGTTCGCCGATATCGACGAACTGCACCGCGAGATCGAGCAGCTTCGCCGCCCGGTCCGGACCGCGGTCACGCACCCAACAGGTTCCCGGCGCACGCCTCGTCCCACCGCACCGCGGCGCCGGTCACTAGCCTAGAACTGAGCTGTCGCTAGGATTTTCAGCCCTTCTTCTTGCCGCTCGACTTCTTGCCCTTCAAGGACTTGCCACCCGACTTCTTCCTGTCGCCGGACTTCTTGCCACCCGATTTCTTCTTGCCGCCGCTCTTCCTGGCCTCACTGCGGGCCTTCTTCGCCTTGGCGGTGTTCTGGACATACTGGGTCTTGCCGTCGTCGTCCTTGACCTTCTTGGCGTCGGTCGCCTCTTTCTCCTCCTCGGAGAGCTTGTCCCACGCCTTCTTGGGCAGGTAGCGGTGGGTCTTGTCGCCCTGGATGGCCTTCTTGCCATCCTTGGTCGTCCACTCCTCGTCGCCCCAGTCCTCGAGGTCCTTCTGCTTCTTCGTCCGCTTGCTGCTCGTGTAGCCGCCGCCGGCCTTCTCGTATTCGTTGACGAGCAGTTGCGACTTGCGTGCCGACCACTGGCCGGGGCGCCCGCCCTTGTCACCCTGCTGGATCTTTTCCTTGAGTTTCTGGCGCAACTCGGGCTTGGTGTATTGCTTGTCCTTCTCGCTCCGGTTGGACGACTTCTTCCCCGACGACTTGGAGTCCGACTTCGCCACGAGTTCCCCCGGTATCCCTGCGTGACGACCGGATGTCGCCCTTCTGGAGAGGGCAGGACGCAGCCACTGTGCCAGTCGCGAGCACGCGGATAACGGTGATTCGTAATGGGTTACTCAGCGGAGGCGGTGGCCACGCTGGCGTGCGCGATGGGACATTCCCGACAGCGGCGCGGGCCGCACAGCGTCTGATCGAGGTGGATCAGGCCCTGCTGCCCGCGGGTTCCCAGACCGGTGAGGCGCGCGCTGCCGGCAACCTGCCCCAGCGCACGGCGGGTCACCTCGTTGCTGTCGGCCCAGGGCAACCGCTCCCAGACCAGCGCCGCGCCATCCATCAACCCGTAGTCGTCGTTCTGGGCGGCAAGCGCCAGGGCGAAAGGAAGCAGGCCGGACGCGACGATCGCGGCGGCGCGGTCCGTCCCGATGCCCGGTGCATCGGTCGACGTCGACAGCACGCGGAGATGCTCAACGAGGTCCGGCAGGCGACCCGGCTCATCGGCGACGGCGAGTGCCCGGCCGCGCAGGGGTTCCAGGAGCGCCGCGACGAGTCCACCCCGATCGAGCGCGGCGGTAACAAGCGCGGCTCCGGCGACGAGCCGCGCGGCGGGGTGGTTGGCCGGTCGGACCCGGGCGCGCTGCCAGGCAGTCGGCGCAAGCGCGGTGTGGCGCCAGGGAGCGCCGGCCCGCTGCCAGTGGGCCTCGACCTCAGCCACGGCTGCCGGCGTAAGGTGAGCGAGGGCGGCATCGGTCGGGGCGAGCGGTAGGAAACCCGCCGTCCCGAGGAGCAGGGCCCGGGCGGTCGCGAGACGGTCGGACGGGGCCGTCGCAAGGAGGGCCGCCTCCAGGTCGGCCAGCGGCAACGTGGCGGCAAGGTCGGCCATCGGGACACGGTTCTGGCCATAGCCCAGCCCGTCGAGCAGGGTCGCGTACAGGACGTGACCCGGCGCGTCCTCGGTCAGCCGCGCCTCCAGCCGGGCGGCTCGTGCCGCGAGGCGCGTGTCCCCGAGACGGTACAGGACCTGCCGGGCGATCGCGGGATGATCCCGGACCAGGTCCGGGGCACAGGCTTCCCCTCCGAACCGGGACCAGTCGGACGTCGCCGTGGCGTCAGCGTCGAGCGGTTCGGTCAGGAGATGGCCGATAGCCGCGACGGGCACGACCATCCCGTCCGACCGGCGCGTCTCACTACCGTCGTCATCCAGCACGATGTGGAGCACCACATCGTCGTACCGCGGGTCACGATCGTGACCGTGCTCCCGCCAGCCCCGGGTCGTGAGGTGGATCTCGACCGAGCCGGTCCTGAGCTCGCGTCCGTCCAGCGCGATCATGGCGTCCCGGAAGTCCGGCCCGAACCCGTGGGTCCAGGTGCCCCGGGCGATGATGTCGACGGAGCGGCCCTCGCGTGTCCGGATCGGACCGCGAAAGGCCTGGGCGTTCCACGCGGCGGAGAGGGCGATCTCTTTCGGGGCGGTGGGGGACGCGTCGGAGGCGGTGGATGCCATCGGCTCGGCCTCGGGCGCCCGCCGGGACCGGACCGGCGGGACGCATGAACGGCGACGGAACGGACGTGCTGTTAGCGGAGGATAGCGAATCCGCGACGGTCGCGAACCCAGCCGCTACGGGACTGTTCCGGGTCGTCGCCGGGGTTCCGACACGCGAATCACGATCGGCTGCCGATCGGCGTTACCTCCCGACCGATGCCGAGTCTGTAAGGTAAGCGCCTTCACGGACGGACCGATCGGTGTCCGTCCTCGTGACCAGACGATGGGATCCATGGACGACGACGGGCGAGGACGGCCGCCGCCGGGAAACGACGACGATGACGACACGACGCTGGCCAGGATTGCCGCGACCGACCGGCGCGCCTTCGCGCAGCTGTACCGGCGCTGGGCGGAGGCGGTCTACCGCTATTGCTATCGGCGCCTCGGCACCCGAGAGGCCGCCGAGGACGCGACCAGCCAGACCATGATCCGGGCACTCGATGGCATCGCCGGCTTCCGCGGAGGGTCCTTTCCCGCCTGGCTGTTCACGATCGCCCACAACGTCGTCGCCCCGACCGTTCGTCGTCCGTCTCACCGTCTGACCGGCTCGTTGCCTGACGAGCTGGCCGTCGTCGACCCCGGCCCCGGGCCGGAAACGCTGGCGCTGGCGAGCGAGTCATCTCGTCAGCTGTACGCCGCGCTGGCGGTACTGACCCCGGAGCAGCGTCAGGTGATCGACCTGCGACTCGCCGACCTGACCACGGTCGAGATCGCCCAGGTAACCGGTCGGACGACCGACGCCGTCAAGATGCTGCACTACCGCGCCATTCGCCGCCTCCGGGATGAGCTGCGCGAGCTGGAGGGGGACGCCCGTGACGGCTCCCGGAAGCGGTCCCATGCCTGAGATGCCTGACCGGTCGGATTTCGGACGCGATCAGTCGCCCGAACATGACGAGGCCGCCGCCGATGCCCTGGGAGCGCGGCTCGACGCCCACGTGCTGGCTCGCCGGGGACGGACGGACGGTCGCCGCGTCGCCGGGCGTCCCCATCCTTGACCGGTTGGCGACCGATGCCCGCACCGATGACCTCTCAACCCCCCGGCCCGGCTTCCTCGATGACCTGGAGAAGCGCCTGATGCACACTCAGCCACCGACCATCCTGTCACCCCTGGCGGCGGAGCCATGCCATCGGCCTGTATCCCAACGGCGTGCACAGAGTCGCCCTCGTGGCCGCGGCGTCGTGGATCTGCTCGCCGTCGCGGCCGTCCTGGCGCTCGTCGTTTCGGGCGGCTGGTGGGTCTGGGGCGACCGTGCCGCTGCCCCGACGCCTCCCGCTATCAACGGGATCGCCGGACCGTCCACTCCGACCGGCACGCCGACAGCCGCCTACACCTTGCCGGTCCTCGACGTCCCGTGGGCGCAGCCGTTACCGGATGGCATGGTCGCTTCCACCCACCCGGTCAGTGCCGCTGGATGCGTGACGCCGGCACGGGACGCGGGGAGCGTCGAGGCAGCTGTAGCGGAGCTTGGTCCCGATGATGGTGACGTCAGTCTCATGGTGCCCGCGGAAGCGTCAGACTTCGATGCGTTACCGTCAGCAACCGAAGACGATCGTACCGCCGCCACGGTTCTATTCCAGCAGTTGAGCGCTTGCCGATTCCAGAGCGTCGCGCGCGATGGCGGGACGCTCATTCCGTTCGCAACTCCCTATCACGCTCTCTACTCGACGGAGTTCCTCGCGAGCTGGGTGGTCGCATGGACGAGCGGAGGTGGACAGGAAGCGTCTCCCGAGGAGCAGACCGCTGACCTCGCACTCCAGCTCCTGGATCTGCCGTTCTTCTGGTCGTATCCCGCTGAAGTCGTGGATGCCCGGATGCTGCCGTCCGGTGCAGGTGGAATGGAAAGGATGCTCGTCCGGACGCTCGGACAGGACGATACGGACGAGATTCAAACGGTCCTGTTGGTCGAGGAAGGGGGAGGCTGGCGTTTCACTGGATCGATGGATACCGATTCCAACCGATTCAACGATCCGAGAACGCAGATCGCCGACGTCCGTCTCGACCCAGCCACCGGTGAGGCATTCCCGTTCAACGGCTTCACGAGCCGCCTCGAACCCGACCGCCCCATCTCCTTGACCGTCGCCAACACGACCGACAGTCCCCGACAGGTGTCAGTCGCGGTGAATGAACTGGTCCTGCTTGAACCTGGTCAGTCGGTCACCTTCCAGCCGTTCATCGTTGATCCGGCTGCGGTCGAAGCCGCTGATGGGCGCCTCCGGTTCACGATCGAGACACAGACGCTCGACGGAGAGTCGAATGGCCGCTCCTACAGCATCACGGTTTACCGCTCCGGTGAAGTTTGGACCGGTACCAACGCCACACCGGCGGCTCAGCCGACGAGTGTGTCAACTCCAGTTCCGGCCGCGACTCCCTTGGGGGCTGCCGCCAACGCCGAGATGGCGTCCGGGGAATCTCGTGTCGTCACGCTTGACCAACCCTGGGCGGAGACGCCTCACGATCCCCGGTTCGGCGGGATCGCGCCAGCGCCGCCTGCGGACTGCGTCACGCCCCGGAGGGCGAGTGGAGCGGTCCTCCGGATCGCCGAGGTCAATCCGACCGGGCCCGTCGCCGAGCTCCCGGAATACCTGCCGGAAGCCGAAGTCCTGCGGATGACGTCTGGGCTGAAGCCGGGGACGTCGGACGACCTGATCGCCGCGCAGACCTTCCTTCGGCAATGGTCGGCGTGTTCGCGGCAGGTATCCGCAGCCGATCAGGCGCTGGAGGACCGGCACACCGGCCCGGATTGGTCGCTCCTGTCCGCGAGCCATATCGCCCGGGTATTGCCGCAAGGCGATGAGCGGTCGGCCGAGTCGCGCGTCCGGCAGCTGAGCTGGAATCAGGTCCGCGGGCCATGGGCACAGCCGTACCCGGACGAAGTCGTGGGCGTGTGGCGCTGGGAATCCGACGAGCGAGGGAGCCCGCGTCTGCTGGTGCTGCACCGGGCTTTCGCGACGAATGCCCTGCCGGATGTGTCCCTGCTGGTCTACGAGGAGGGAGTCTGGCGGCTGGACGAGTTCGTCCCGTCCTTCGGCTTTCCCGCTGGTGCGACGCCCGAAGCAGAGACCTCCGCTCCGCTCTGGCAATTGGCGAGTGATGTCGACGCATTCCCCACGTTGATCAATGCGACGGGGCTCTACGCTGGCATGCCGGTCGTCATCGCGCTGTACAACTCCGCCGATCGCCCGGTATCGCTCCAGGTCGGAGACCAGGATCTCGGCCAGATCGCGCCCTCCTCGATGCTGGTCATCGACCCATTCGAGGTATCGTCGGAGGCGGTGAGGAGTGACCCGGACGGGTTCGCCATTCCGTTCACGTTCAGCCGGGCCGGTGAGCGCAGATTCACCGTCGATGTGGTCGTTCAGGACGCGCCCGCCACGGCGACGCCGATAGCCTGAGCATCCCGATACTCCATTGGAGCGTGCCGGCGGTATGGGACTAAGAACAGGACTCGTGCCGGTGGATCAGGCGGGCGATTGGGTGTTACCCGTGCCGGAACCGTAGATCGTGGGGATGAAGCGGTTCTTCGGCGCCTGTCCGGTCGCCCTGGCACGGGCGGCCAGGGCACGCTCCACCCGCTCCTTCTGCCCGGGCGGCAGGCGGTCGATTGCGTTGAACGGGTCCGGGGTGGCCGCCGTCGCGATCTCGTCGTCATCGTCGGTCACGATCGCCTGTCGCAGCCGGTTGATGTGCGCCGCGCGGAGCACCTCGCGCTCCAGCTCGGCGAAGTCGATGTCGTTGCGGTCGGGATCGGCCGCCGCGGCCGCGCGGGCGACCGGGAGCAGGCGGGCCAGCCGGTCGGCATCGGGCGGGTCGGCGGTCATCGCTTCGCGGATCGCCTCGGCCAGCGTCACCCGGTCGACCACCCCGCGGACCGCCGCCCAGTCCAGCTCGTCCGGGAGGCTGCCACCGATCGACGCGACCTGGGTCAGTGCCGAGACGATCGCGATGTCGTCGCCACTGGCGATCGCCGACGCCAGATCCGACGCCGCCTCCTCCCGGGAAGCCAGGCGCTCGATCCGGCGCCGCTCGACGGCGCTGAGCCGACTCATCGCGTTCTCCGGAACGGCGGCGAACGCCTTGCCGAGCGCGCGCGTGTCGCGCTCGCGCAGGGCGGTGCGGACCGCCTCCAGCCAGGCGATCCGGCGTCCGGCCAGGCCGATCCGGGCACGCTCGCGGGTCGAGAGGATGTCCGGCTCACCCTCGCGAGGGTCGAACACCGCCGGGTCGTACGCCCCGATGATTGCGTCGTCGCGGTCCAGGTCGATCGCTCGCATCAAGTGGGGCAAGGCCAGCGCCTGGAGTGCCCGGCGATGCACCGAGGCCGGCACGTCGCCGAGGGCCGCAAGCCGTCCGGAGATCAGCAGGTCGGCCAGCGCGACCTGGTCGTGCTGACGCAGCGCATCCTCAAGCTGGGTTCGTGTCGTCATCCGGGTCCGGGCGGCGCGAACGGCCTGCCGGGTTTCCGGAGGGATCACGATGCGCTGTGACTGGGCCTGCTGGACGGCCTCGATCAACCCGCAGTCGTCGCCATGCACGAGGGCGGCGCCGATCCGGTCACCGAAGAACCTTTGCAACGCCTCGCCGGCGGGGATAGCCAGGTCGGCCACCAGCGTGTCGCCGCGGAGCGACGACCAGTAGCGGGCAACCGTTCCCAGATCTCGCGTCGCGATGGCACTGCGGACCCGCTCGGCGGCGTCGGCCCGGCGGCGGGCGACCTCGGCGATGGGGCGGAGCGTCTCGGCGGCGGGCAGGTTGGCGAGATCGTAGCGCTGCCACAGCATGAGGAAGCGGCGCGTGTCGTTGGTCTGCGCGGCACGCTGGGCGTGGCCGACCGCTTCCTCCCGCTCCAGCTGGTGCATCTGCTCGCCGAACCGGTCGACCAGCGCGGGGACGCGACCCAGGCCGTGCGACCGCCAATGGGCCAGCGCTCCGGCCCTCTCACCCCGTCGCAACAGGGAGGCGAGCTGCTCGCCATCGGCGGACGCGACGATAGCCGTCGGCACGGTTGATGGCGGAGGCGTCGCTCGGCGGGCCGTCCGTCGCTCCCGTTCATGGGTGGTCACTGGTCCGGACGGAGCGCCCTGGAAGGACGTCGAGAGGTGTGGCGTGGTTCGTTCGGTAGCTGCGCCGACCGCCGGGACGGCTGGTCGCGACAGAGAGGGGCGGTCAATGGCGCCCTCCAATCCGCTGCGTGCGTCGATCCGAGGGGCTCGAGCCGGTTCTGGTCGTGCCGGCGCGGCACCGGGCGCCGCGCCGCAGGCCGCCCGCAATTCCTCGATCATCCCGAGGGTCGTCCGGTCGCGAATGGTCTGCGGCAGGCGGCCGAACAGTTCCGAGCGTTCCGGGTTGAGCAGGTCCCAGGCGGAGAACAACAGCGCGCCGTTGGGCCGGCGGCCGTCCTCGCCGTGGTTGGCGCGCAGACCGGGCTGCTCGGCGAGGACGCGGAGTGAGGTGTGGATCAGCAGCGAGGCAAACCGGTCCCGCTCGGCCGAGCCGGTCGACGCGTTGGCCCGGGGATGCGTGTAGGCCGACATCGACCGCGTCAGTGGTCCGGACGATCGTTCGGGCCAGGTGGCGGTGTCGTAGTCGACCAGTGCCAGGTCGATCCCGGGACGGACGAGGACGTTGTCGCCGGTCAGGTCCCCATGGGCGAACCCGGCCGACACCATGCGCTCGACCATCGCCGGCCATGCCCGGGCCAGTTGGCCGATGTACGCGCCGTCGCTGGCCGACGCCGCCCGGATCACGACGGTCAGCAGGGTCGGCGCGCCGATCCATCCCATCACCATCACGGGGTAGCGCTTGAGCCGGCTGTCCTGCCCGGGGACGACCAGTGCGTCGGGCAGAAACCGGCTGTCGGCGAGGACCAGCGGATGGTCACCGTCCCGGAGCGAGGCAAGACTTCGGTCGGTACCGATCTGCTGCCAGGCATCCGCAATCGTGGGGTTGAGCGTATCCGTGAAGGGAACCCGCACGGCAAGGGTGCGTCCGTTCGCCTGTCGCACCTGGTAGACGGCCGCGTCGGAGCCGACCTGTCGGACCGGCTGGCCACCAGTCACCGTCACCTGGCCACCCCCGATCCGGGGCAGAGCGAGGAACGAGCGGTCGGCGGTCAGCATCGCGGCGTCGAGTGCGTCGAGGGTCGGCATGGGCTCCCTGGGCTGAAACGGGGCGAACTGTACGGACAGCCGCCGGTGAGATAGAGCGCCAACGAACGGAGTGGTACATTGGCGGGGAACAGCTTCGATTGTAGACCACCCCGGGCGTCGTTCTACCCGACCCGTACCCGCTGCGGGACGCATGTTTTCGCCGGTGCCCATCGTTCGGTCGCCAGTACCCACCGGTGTCCCGGTACCCCCTCTCGCACCTCCGCTACTCGACTGGCCGCCGGGCCGGTCACGAGCTGATGATCGCTGGCCGCCCGGTCGCGGGGCACTCCGGCATCGCACGATTGGCAGCATGACCATGGCGAGCAACACCACGTCCATCGACCAGCCCACCGCTCGCGTCCCCGCCGCCGACGGCGGCAAGGGCCGATCCAACAGTGAGACCACCGCCCTTCCCCAGCTCGAGCCGGAGATGCGTCTCTACCGCACACCCGGCCGGGAGTTCGAGGCGCTGACCAACGAGATCGAGGGGCTGGCCGGGTCGATCCGTGAGGTCGATGCCCGGGCCGCCGAGCGCCTCTCCGACCTGTCGTCGTCGCTGGGGTCGGAGGAGTCCCGGACCCGGTGGGCCGACGTCGACCTGCGCCGGGCTTTCAACACCGAGCGAATCGCTCATGCCTGGGCGGTGAAGAAGGAGGGTGGATACGCCTCCGCCGCGATCGAGACCGTCGCCCGGGTCCGCAACGTCCTGGTCCTGCTGCCACTGCTGGTGACATGGTTCGCCTTCTACGAGGCATCCCGGGCCTACGATCGCTACCTTGCCGCCAACCCGGAGGAAGCGGGACAGCCGCTCCTCGTTCTCTGGCAGCGCGGCTTCGGTGGCGAGCTGCCGTGGTGGAGCCGGTTCTCCCAGGTCGCACTGATCGACGCCTGCATCATCGGCCTCATCATCGTCCTGACCTTCATCTCGGAAGGGCGCCGCGACAAGCGGGACGACCAGATCGCGATGTCCGCCAACCGCTTCCAGACCGATCTGGACAACGTGCTCGGATCCGCGACGGTCGTCCTTGCGCCGGACCGGGCCAACCGCACGGCCGTCCTCGCCCAGAACGTGGAGCGCCTGGCGCTGCGCTTCGACCGCAACAGCCAGGAGCTGCTCAACCGGCTCCAGGTCGAGCACGACCGGCTGGAGCTGGTCGCTGGCCGGCGCGAGCAGGAGTTCTCGGACTTCGCCGTGTTCGCCTCCGGAATGCGCTCCGGCGCCGAGGAGACGCACCGCCTGTTGATCGACCTGCGCCAGGTGTCCATCAGCCTGCAGAACGCGCTGGAGGACATGACCAGCGAGGTCGGGGTGAGCGGTGATCAGCAGCGAACGTTGCTCCAGGCCGTCGGCAACCTCGAGCGGCTGGTCGCGTCCGGGATCCAGAGCGACCAGACGGTCACCCGGCAACTGAGCGAGGCCGCGAACAACCTGGCCGATGCTGCCGACCGGGCACTCTCCGGTTCCGAGCAGGCGGCGCAGGCGGGCCGGATGGCTGGCGAGGCGGTCCGCGGCATCGCCGAGATCGCCGCCATGCTGGCCGAGAGCCAGAGCCGGACCGAAGGGGCGGTCGCCCGCGAGGCCGACACGACCAGTCGGCTGGCCGAGACGCTGCGCGGTTCCCTGGCGGGAATCTCCGGATCGTCCAGTCAGCTCAATGACATTACCCATATCCTCGCTGAGCTCCGTGACGAGTTCGCCCAGCTGTCCGGTCGCCAGGCCGAGCAGACGTCACGTCTCGCCGCGATGCTGGAGACCGAGACCGGTGTGGCCGGGCAGCTCGCGCAGGTCTCGCGCGATCTTGGCGCAGCCGGGTTGGCTGTTGGTCAGCGGGAGCGGGAGCTCAAGGCGGAACTGGGCCACCTGATGCAGCAACTCGGGACGGTTGTCCAGACGCTGGATCGGTTCGCTCACCAGATGCCGACGACCGAGGCGATGCAGCATGCCTTCGCCACGGCGCTCCGCCAGGAGCTCAATGGGCAGGTGCCGCGCCCGGCCCCACCACAGGCGGGGGGCCAGTTCCCACCACAGCAGCGTCGTCCCGAGCCGATGGGGCAGGGGCGACCCCAGGCCGACGACCGGGGTGGCTGGCGCGATCCCAGCCGGCGTCCCGGATCCTGACGTGACGCTTGTCCGGCCCCCTCGTCTGAACTTCTGATACCGGTGGAGAACGAGCCCCGCTGACGCTCGCGTCCCGCCGCACTTCTGGAGGCCCATGAGACCCAAGCGCCGAACGCGATCCATGTACGAAATCGGTGGGTGGGTATTCGCCGACCTGCTGCTCGCCCTCACCCTGATCTTCATGGTCAGTGGCACCGGTGACCCACCAGCCACACCGACGCCAACCGCGACCGCCAACCTGCTGGCGACATCGCAATCCGAGGTCGCTCAGCTCGAGGGCGCGGTCCAGGCGAATGCCAAGACCGCAACCGCCGTGGCCGATGCCGCCGAACAGACCGCCACTGCACAGGCCGTCTCCCAGCGGCAGACGGCGGTTGCCAATTCCACCGCCGAAGCGCTCGTCAACCAGCAGGCGACGGCCAGTGCCGAGGCTGAGCAGACCCGGCAGGCGCTGTCTGAGAGCGATCGGGCCACACAGGACGCGCAGGCGACGCAGGACGCGATCGCCAACGAAGCGACCCTCTCCGCCTTCGCGACGCAGCAGGCCGGGCAGAACAGCAGCGTCGAGGAGCTCACCGCGCAGCAGGCTACGACCGCGGCCCAGGCAACGGCGGCACAGGCGACCATCGACGCGCTCGGTACGCTGCAGGCTGCCAGCGAGACGGACGCCGTCGCCCTGCAGACAGCTGAAGCCAACGCCGCGGCGGCAAACGCCCAGGCAACCCAGAACGCGGCCGCTCTCCAGACTGCCGAGGCGCGGATCATCCTGCAGGATCAAACGCTGGCGATTGCCGAGACGGAAGCCGCGACCGCGCAGCAGACCAATGAGGCGTCGCTGGGGACCGCCGGTGGGGTCAGCAATGAGGTCCGGGAGCTCACCCTGCTATTCGACCGCGCGGGACTGGCGGCGGGTGACGTCCAAGCCATCCAGGAAGCTCGGGAGACAATCCGGACGGCGCTGGAGCCCTACGAGGAAGCGACCTGTCCCATCGGTCTGCTGATCATGGAGGGATACTCCGGACAGGGTGGGTCCATCACCGAGGGCACGGCGCTCTCCGAAACCGTCCGCGACCTGATCGCCGAGGAGTTCCCCGAGATCGCTGGCCCGGAGGTCTTTGACTACTTCTCCGCGAACCTCAACGACCCGGAGGGGCAGGTGATCATCCAGTTCCTCGTCTATGAGGGCTGTGCGTTGCTGGACAACTAGCGGACAACCAGCACCTACGAGACGCGAGAGAGGGGGTGGGCCGCCTGAGGCTTACCCCCGCCGTCGTCACTTCCGGCCCGAGGTTACCTGCCGCGTGGCGGCTAGATACGCGTGGATGGTCGCCTCGGCAGTCGCTGCCCAGGTGAAGGTTGCGGCGCGTTCCAGTCCCCGGTTGTGGAGTCGGCGCGCGAGGACGTCGTCGCGGAGCACCCGGCCCAGCGCTTCGCCCACGGCCGCGGGGGTTGGTTCCACGAGGAGCCCGGCGTCTCCGGTGACCTCGGGGAGGCTGGTCCGATTGGCGACGACTACCGGCACCCCGCAGGCCATGGCGTCGAGCGGAGTGAGCCCGAATCCCTCATAGATCGACGGCGTGCAGTAGACCGCGGCTCCCCGGTGCAGCGACAGCAGGTCGTCCGCCGGCAGCTTCCCGGTCAGGATCACCCGGCGCTGAAGGCCCAGTCGGGCAATCACCGGCTCGAGCGGTGGGAAGACGGTCTCGTTGTCGGAGTGAGGTGCTCCACCGATAACCAGTGTCGGCTGGCTGTCCGGGTCGGCGGTCGAGAGCGCCCTGCCGAAACCTTCCACCAGGGTTACCAGGTTCTTGCGGGCGTCGAATCCGCCGACGTTGAACACGTACGGACCGTCGATCCCGTAGCGCTGTCGCACGCGGCGAATCCCGGCAAAGTCGTCCGGTGTCGATGGCGGCGTGAAGCCCGCCGAGGGCGCGAGGGGGATCAGTGCCAGCCGGTGGCGCGGGATCCCGAGAAGCCGGGCCGCGTCATCCGCCGTCGCGCGGGATGGGACGATCACCCGGGCGGCACGATGCAACCAGAACCGGCTGAGGATCAGTCGCGTCTGAACCACGCGGGTCCGGCGGTACTCCGGCAACAGCCAGGGAATGACGTCATGGACCGTCACGACCTCGGCCAGGCCCCGAGGGGCACGAATTGCCGGCGGCATCTGGTGGGGGATGTGGACGACGTCGGGGCGGGGCATGGACCTGCGCAACGCCCGGGCGACTCCCGCCGTTTCCCACGTGAGGCGTCGCCTCCGGGTAGCCAATGGCCCGCCGGGTGCGAGAGAGACGAGGTCCAGGGCGACCCCGATCCGGTCAGCGGCGGCTGGCAGCGCGGCCCGCAGCTCGCTGACGTACAATCCGGTTCCCGATGGTGGCAGTGTCAGAAACCCCGTGTCGAGCGCGACTCGCACCTTGACCCCCGTGCTATCATTAGGGAAGTATTGACCCAGACCCAATCCTCAGGAGGCCCAACAATCATGTCCATGCCGGTTGATGTTACCGACTCCACGTTCAATCAGGAAGTGCTGGAATCCGACCGCCCGGTGCTCGTCGATTTCTGGGCCAGCTGGTGTGGCCCGTGCAAGGCCGTCGCGCCGATCCTGAACGAGATCGCGTCCGAGCAGGCCGCAGGCCTCAAGATCGCCAAGGTCAATATTGACGAGAACCAGCAGTATGCCGCGCGCCTTGGCGTAACGAGCATCCCGACGATGGTCGTCTTCAAGAATGGTCAGCCGGTCGACAAGATCGTCGGCGCCATGCCGAAGCAGTCCATCATGGCTCGCGTGAGCCCGCACATCGCCGCCGAGACCAAGGCGTAGTCGTCCCCCAGCCGGACGCGAATGTGCTGACCAGCGACAACGAGTGCGGCTACCCGGATAACGGGTAGCCGCTCTCGTGCGTTTTCGGCCCGGGTGGCCCGGGACGGCGGCGCGCGATGTGCCTCGGCCCCGGTAGCTCGCGACGGTCCCCGGGCGGTTCTGATCCAGATGTCGTCCCAGAGCAGGGTGCTTCGATGCCGACGATCCCGTACCGCTATGCCGTCGCCCTCGTCACGGCGATCGGCCTGTTCATGGCCGTCCTGAACAACACGGTTGTCAATGTCGCGCTCGTGCCGATGCAGGAGTCCTTCGGGATTGGCCTGAGTCAGGCGCAATGGATCATCACCAGCTACTTCCTCGTCCAGGCGGCGGTGATCCCGGTGGCGGGGTATCTCGGGCTGTGGTTCGGGTCGAAGCTGACCTACCTGGTCTTCCTCGGGATCTTCGTCGTAGGGAGCATTGCCTGCGCCGCCTCGACGCTGTTGCCCGAATCCCTGTCGTTTCCGGCTCTGGTCGCCGCCCGCGTACTGCAGGGCATCGGTGGCGGGGCGCTGTTTCCGCTTGCCACGAGTATCACCTTCGCGTCGTTCCGGCCCGAGGACCGGGCGTCGGCGTCGGCGTTCATCTCCATCCCGGTCCTGATCGCCCCGACGCTGGGTCCGGCGATCGGCGGCATCGTCGTCGACAGCCCCCTCGGCTGGCCGTGGATCTTTCTGCTGAACGTCCCGGTCGGATTGCTCGGGATCGCCCTGGTCGCCCGGGTGCTGCGGCCGGACGCCGCCAGGGCGGCCGATTCGCAGGCAGCGGCGGACCCGGTCGCGACGCGGCACTTCGACTGGACCGGCCTGCTGTCGTGCATGGCCGGGGTCGTCGTGGTCGTCTATGCCTTCAGCCTCGTCGGCGAGACTCGCGACGGTTCAATCACGGCGGAATCACCGCTGGGCGAGGTCAACGGCTGGCTCTACGGCCCGTTCTGGGGGCTGCTGGTCCTTGGCCTGTTCATCCTCGGCTTCTTCACCTGGTACGAGTTGCGCCGCGCGGCCGATCCCGTCCTGAACCTGCGGCTTTATGGCGGGCGAACGTTCCGCATCGCATCCGTACTGACGTGGGCGACCAGGGGGATTGTCTTCGGCAGCTTCTTCCTGCTGCCCCTCTTCCTCCAGCAGTATCGTGGGTTGTCTGCGGTCGAGACCGGTCTGATCCTCGGGGCGCAGGGTATCGGGGCGGTCATCGGCGTGCAGGTCGCCGCCCGGCTGTTCGACCGGGTGGGCCCACGCTACATCGTGGTCGGCGGGTTCGCCGCGCTGACGGCGAGCACGCTCTGGCTGGTCCTGGTCGACGCCACCGTCGCCTACTGGGCGTTCATCCCGATCCTGATCCTGCGCGGGATCGGGTTCGGCTGGAGCAACATGCCGCTCCAGACCACCGCCCTCGCCGAGATCACCGGGTCGGCCCTGCCCAAGGCGACGTCGCTGTTCAACGCGACCGCGCAGGTATTCAGTTCGATCGGCATTGCCGTCACGTCGACGCTGTTCCTCGGCTACGTCGACTCCCATGCCCACCTGATCGTCCAGACGCCCGAGGGGGTCGACGCGCTGGAGGCGGGGGCGCAGGGCTTCCGGTACGCGTTCCTCTACCTCGCCATGGGGACGGCCATTGCCGGGATTGCCGCCTTCTGGCTGCCGCGATACAGCCTGCGCCAGCGGCAGGAGCATGGCGACGAGGACGCGCTCGACGTCAAGGCGCAGGGCGAGCCGTCACGCGCCTGAGAGAAGTCCTGCTCCGCACAGCGGCGCCTTTGAGGTCTGCAGCCTAGTTCCATCCGCAATCGTCCTGAACCCCGGTATTGGATGATTCCGGCTGGTAGTGTTGCCAGACAGCCGACCACTTCCGAAATGACGAAACGCCTCCTCAATCAAGGGGAGGCGTTTCGTCATTTCGGGGCTGAATCGAAACGCTAGGCGGTCAGTCGACCACTATCGATCAGCTGCTCCATCTCGCCGATCACACGGTCGTACTCGGCGAGGGCGGCGCGAACCGGCTCCGGCGACGTCATGTCGAGCCCGGCCTTGCGAACCAACTCCAGCGGGTAGTCGCTGCCACCGTCGCGGAGCAGCTGGAGGTACTGCTCGCGGGCCGGCTCGCCCTCATCCCGGATCCGCGTCGCGAACGCGATCGCGGCCGAGATGCCCGTCGCATATTTGTAGACGTAGAACGCGCGGTAGAAGTGGGGAATGCGCGCCCAGCGGATCCGGCTCTGGTTGTCGACCGCGACACCCGGCAGGTAGACGGTCGAGACGTCCTCCCAGACGTTGTTGAGGGTGTCCAGCGTCAGAGGCTCGCCCGCTTCGGCGAGCGTGTGGGCCCGGTGCTCGAATTCCGCGTACATGGTCTGGTTGATCAGGGTGCCGGAGATGTCATCAGCCATCCGGTTCAGGAGTTCGAACCGGCCGAGGACGTCGTCCTCCGGCAGCTTCGAGAGCAGGTCCCAGGTCAGCAGCGTCTCGTTGACCGTCGACGCGATCTCGGCCAGGAAGATCGGATAGCCGGCGTCGTGGTAGGCCTGCGCCCGGTCGGCGTAGTAGCTGTGCATCGCGTGGCCGGCCTCGTGGGCCAGCGTGAAGACGTCGGACAGCGTGCCGTTCCAGTTCATGAGGATGACCGGGTGGCACCCGTACGCTCCGTGCGAGTACGCGCCCGAACGCTTGCCGCGGCTCTCGTGGACATCGACCCAGCGCGAGTCGAATCCGGCGCTGAGGTCGCTGACGTAATTGGGGCCAAGCGCCCCGAGACCGTCCAGCACGAGGTCGACGGCCTCGCGGTAGGGGTACGACTTCGGGGTCGTCGGCGCCAGCGGGACGCGGAGGTCGTAGGTCGCAAGCTGATCGACGTCCAGCACCCGGCGCCGCAGCTCCAGCCCGCGGGCGAGGATCGGCTGGGCGTCACGGACGGCGGTGATCAGGCTGTCGTAGACGGTCTCCGGGATGTTGTCGTCGAACAGCGCCGCCGCCCGGGCCGACTCGTGGTTATGGACGCGCGCGTAGAAGACGTCGGTGCGGACCGACGACCCGTAGAGCGACGCCAGCGTGTGCTGGTGATCCTGGTAGGACTTGATGAACGTCTCGGACGCGGCCTTGCGGACCGAACGATCCTTGCGCTCCATCATCAGCGCCAGGCGGCCCTTGGTCAGCTGGACCTCGGAGCCGTCCTCGTCGATCACGCTGCCGAAGGTCAGGTCGGCGTTGTCCAAGGCACCGAACGCCTCGTAGGCCGCCCGGCCAACATCGCCGGACTGGGCCAGCAACTCCTCGATCTCGGCCGAGCGGACATGCGGGCGACGCCGTCGGAGGTCGGCGAGCAGGTGGCGGTACCGGCGAAGGATCGGGTCCTCGACGAGGGCCTCGAGTCGCTCATCCGGCAGGGCCAGCAGTTCCGGCTCGAACCACGAGAACGCCTCGCCGGCCCGGATCGCCAGGCGGGTCGACCGCTCGTAGCGGGCCTGGGCGGCATCGTCAGTCTGGTTCTCATCGTGGCGCAGCGACGCGTAGACGCGCAGGCGCTCCAGCGTCAGCCGGGCGGAGAGCAGGTCATCGAGTGCCTTGGACAGGGCCATCGGGGAATCGCCGACGAAGCCGCGATGGCTGGCGGCCACCTGGATCTGTCCTTCCAGGCGGGCCGCGGCGGCGTCCCAGTCGGCGTCGCTGGTGAACATGTCGGACAGATCCCACATGTCCTCGATGGCGATCTGGTCGCGGGTCAGGATGTCGCCGCTGGGGGCGGTTACGGTCATTCGTGCGGTCTTTCCGGTAAGGCGGCGGAGCCGGCCATGGTCCCGCCGCGGGCGGCATGTCTGCCGAAACGATACGTCATCGGGGCGACCGCTTGCGTGTGACATGGGTGCTGTGTAAGATGTCCGGCCCTCTCGCAATGAGCAGGGATCGGAGCCCACACCGGGAGGTGATCATGGGGCGCAGCAGTGTGTCCGGCGACCTGCTGGCAGCGGTGTCGATGACGGTGGCCGTCATCCGGACCGCCTTCCGGCAACAGCTCGCCTACCGGACGGCGGCGATCGGGGGGCTGGTCACCAACGCGGTGTTCGGGGCGTTCCTGGCCAGCGTCTACGGCGCGGTCTATGCCGCCCGGGGCGACGCGGCGGTCGGCGGACTGAGCCGGGACGGAGCGCTGACCTATGTCTGGCTTGCCCAGGCCCTGATCGTCCCAACGCTTGTCTGGGGCTCATGGGAGATCGCGACCAGCATCCGGACCGGCGCCATCGTCGCGGAGCTGCTCAAGCCGTACGCCTTCTTTGGACACTGGCTGGCCCGCGACGCCGGGCGGGCGATGGCCGGGGTGTTGATGCGGTTCGTCCCGACGCTGGTCGTCGGGTTCACCTTCTATCCGATCGTCGTGCCCGGTGACTGGTGGCGCTGGCTGGCCTTCGTGCTCAGCGTGATCGGAGCCGTCACCATCAGCTTCGTCGTCCGGTTCTGCATCCAGCTGGTGGCCTTCTGGTGGAACGATATGACCGGGCTGCGGAGTGCCCAGCTGGCGATCGTCGGATTTCTGTCCGGCTTCCTGATGCCGATCGATTTCTACCCGGTCTGGCTGCAGCGGGTGATCGACGTCCTGCCGTTCCGGGGGATCATCCAGACGCCGGTCGACGTCTGGCTCGGGAACGGGAACACATGGGTGCTGATCCTCGTGCAGGTCGCCTGGATCGTCGTCGGTGTCGCGTTCGCCCAGTGGCTGTTCGCCCGGGCGGTCCGGAAGGTGGTGGTCCAAGGTGGCTGACGTGCGTGGTGGCGGCCGGCTGGCCGCGCTCATCCCGGACCTTGCCGTGACGTGGCGGTTGCTGATGGCGCGACTGCGTGGCCAGATGCAGTACCGGGGCTCGTTCGTGTCCCAGATCCTCGGCAATGCCGCCATCGGGCTGGCGGAGCTGGGATCGATCCTGTTCTTCTTCCTCCATATCGACGAGCTTGGCGGGTGGCGGCTCGGCGAGATCGCCATCCTCTACGGGATCGCCACCATCGGCTTCGGCTTCGGCCACCTGATCGCCTCGGGCCTGTCCGGGTTCTCCCAGATGATGGTCGAGGGGACCTTCGACCAGATGCTCACCCGCCCGGTGTCGCCGTTCCTGCAGGTGGTGGGGTCCGATATCCAGATCCGGCGACTGGGGCATGTCGTCCAGGGGATCGTCGCGCTGGTCATCGGCTTCAGCCTGGTTGACGTGCCTTGGGACCCAGCCCGAGCCATCGCCCTGCCGGCGATCATCCTGCTGATCACCGCGCTCTACATCTCGCTGTTCGCGCTGGAGGCGACGCTCAGCTTCTGGACCACGCAGGGTATCGAGGCGGTCAACATCGCGACGTATGGCGGGAACACCGTCGGAACGTACCCCATCGATGTCTTCGCGGACTGGCTCAAGGGCTTCTTCTTGTTCATCGTCCCGCTGGCGTTCGCCGTCCACATCCCGATGGCGTGGCTGCTGGGCAAACCCACACCACTTGGTCTGCCCGGGTGGGTGGCCGGCTTCTCGGTCCCGGTGATCGCGCTCTTCGGGATCGCGATCGGAGCACTCTGGGGCGTTGGCGTCCGCCGGTATCGGAGCGCGGGCAGTTGATCGTCTGCTCATGGAAGGGGTCAGGTCGATGACAGAGGGATCACCGGTGATCACAGCGAGCGGGCTTGGACGGACCTTCACCGTCGGCAGACGTCGCGCCGGGATGCTGGGCTCGCTGCGGGGACTAGCCGATCGCGGCGGGACCGAGGTCCGGGCCGTCTCCGATGTCTCATTCGAGATCGGGTCGGGGGAGGTCGTCGGGTACCTCGGACCGAACGGCGCGGGCAAATCGACGACGATCAAGATGCTGACCGGCATCCTCGTCCCGAGCACCGGCACGGCCCGGGTCGGTGGGCTGGTCCCATGGGAGCGGCGGCGTGACTTGGCTCGTCGGATCGGGGTCGTCTTCGGGCAACGGACGCAGCTCTGGTGGGACCTGCCGCTGATCGATTCGTTCGAGCTGTTGCGTCACGTCTATCGCGTGCCGGCCGACCGGCACGCCCGCATGCTCGCCGAGATGCGCGAGGTGCTGGAACTGGACGCGTTCCTGGACACCCCGGTCCGGCAACTCTCGCTCGGGCAGCGGATGCGCGGTGACCTGGCTGCCGCGATGCTCCACGAGCCGGACATCCTCTACCTTGACGAGCCGACAATCGGACTGGATGTCGTAGCCAAGGCACGGGTCCGGGAGTTCCTCGCCGGGCTGAACCGGGAGCGGCAGGTGACGGTCATGCTGACGACGCACGACCTCGCCGACGTCGAACAGCTCTGCTCGCGGCTGATCATCATCGACGGCGGCCGGATGATCTTCGACGGGTCGCTGGCCGAGATCCGCCGTCGGTTCGGATCGTTCCGGACGGTCGTGGTTGACCTGGCCGAATCGCCGGTCGATGCCGACGCCGATGAGTGGCGGGCGTTCCTGCCTGACGGTGCCGAGGTGATTCGGAGCGATGGGCCGCGGGTGGCGATCCGGTTCGATAGCCGACTGCTGACGGCCGCCGCCGTCATCGGTCGCGTGGTGACGCACCGGTCGGTTCGCGACCTTGCGCTGGAGGAGCCGGAGATCGAGGAGATCATTCGGGGTATCTACGAGCGGGGCGCGGCCGACCCGGCAGCGTAGGGGTATCGCGGGACGGCAGAGGCCGACATAACGTAAAATGAAGGCATGACGATTGAAGCCCCAACCACACTGCGTCCAATTGGTGACGTGACCCTGATCTGCACGGATTGTGGATCCGCCTTCAGCCGGTCGGCCGCCGAGCGGGCCTACTACGCCGAGCGGACGGCTCAGCCACCTACCGACTGCCCTTCCTGCCGCGCCACCCGGCGCGCGGCGAGGAACGAGGCGATGCGCGCCGCCCATGCCGATCCTGATCGTGATGGGAGCGCTGGTCCTGCCGGTCCCCAGCGTCGTCGGGCTGCTCCCGGCCGGGGCGAGACCGAACTGTTCCAGGCGGTCTGCGCCGAGTGTGGCAAGGCCACAGAAGTGCCGTTCCGACCGCGACGGGGGCGTCCAGTATTCTGCCGTGATTGCTACAACGCCCGTCAGGGACGCTGAGCGGAGTCAAAGCCAGAGCGAAACAGAAGGACCGGCAGCCGTCTGGCTGCCGGTCCTTCTGTTTCGCTCCGGGACGGGTTGGCAAAGCCCTAGTCGTCGAACGACTCCGGGTGCTCGCGCTCAGCGATGGTGAGGCTCTCGTCGGCGATGCCGACGATGTGATCGATCTCCTCACGGGTGACGACCAGCGGCGGGGCAAAGTGCATCACCTGCCAGGCCCGGGTCAGCAAACCTCGCTTCTCGATCTCGACGTTCAGTCGCTGGGTGAAGGCAGAGTCCTTCGCCATCGACTTGCGGGTCTCCTTGCTGGAAACGAGATCGAGGACGGCGAACAGGCCGACGCCGCGGACGTCACCGACGGACCGATGATGACGCAGGCCGTTGAGCTTCTCCAGCAGGTAGTCGCCCAGTTCGGCGCTGCGCTGGACCAGCCCCTCCCGCTCGTAGATCTCGAGGTTCTTGAGCGCCGCGACCGATGCCACCGCGTGGCCTCCGAAGGTCAGCAGGTGTCCCATCGAGACGTCCTTCTGGTCCTTGAAGATGTCGTAGACACTGTCGCGGACGACCGTGGCGGCGATGGGGGCGTAGCCAGACGACAGCGCCTTGGCCATCGTGATGATGTCCGGCACGATGCCGTACTTCTCGATGGCGAACATCGTCCCCGTGCGGCCGAAGCCGTTGATGACCTCGTCGCAGATCAGCAGCACACCGTGGCGATCGCAGATCTCCCGCAGCATCTGCCAGTAGGCCTTCGAGGGAACGTGCAGGCCGGCAGCCGACGAGATCGGCTCGCCGATGACGCAGGCCACCGTCTCCGGCCCCTGGTTCTCGATCTCCTGCTCGACGTAGCGAGCGGCCATGATGTCCGCTGCCTCACCCTCCAGCCCAAAGTCCGACCGGTACTGGTTGGGGTGGGGGACATGGGAGACGCCGTACATGAACGGGCCGAAATAGGTCTCGTTGCGCTGGGCGGTCAGGCTCATCGCACCGTGGGTCATGCCGTGGTAGGACCCGCGGCGGGCGATGACCTTGTAGCGCCGGGGAAAGCCGCGCATGGCCTGGATCTGCTTGGCGATCTTGAGCGCCGTCTCGACCGCCTCGGACCCGCCAGAGGAGAAGAAGACGCGGTTCAGGTCGCCCGGGGTCAGCGACGCGATCGTGTGGGCCAGCTCGACCGCCGGGCCGTTGGTCACCGACGCGGCTGACACGTAGGCCAGCTTGCCGGCCTGCCGTCCCATGGCTTCACCGATCTCGGTCCGGCCGTGGCCCGCGTTGACCACCCACAGACCGGAGATGCCGTCGAAATACTCACGGCCGGTGCTGTCCCAGAGTCGCGTGCCTTCGCCACGTTCGAAGACCCGGAGCCCCTGGCGCTCGGCCAGTTCGGCCCAAGGCTGGGAGTGAATCCAGACGTGATCCAGCGCTTCCTGCTGGACGTCCATCGTGACGGGGTCAGTTCCGACGGGAGGGGATTTCAGATCGACCATCTTCGGCGACTCCTTCCCCCGGCGCAACCGGAGGTACGACCTGCCGGGGTCGCGCCGGAACCGACGCTGACCACCGCGTGTTGACGGATCATGTGGCCGCAGTATAGCCAGACAGGGAAGAGGCGGGCGATCCCATCAGATCGCCCGCCTCTTCCTGTGAACCTATGCGCCTGATCCCGACCGCACCACCACCGGGAAGGTGGATCAGGGCTGGGAGATCTCGTCGACCTGGTTGATCGGGCCCGGCAGACGCGATTGCTCGATGAAGGCTTCGATTTCGGCACGATCGAACCGGTAGATTCCGCGGGCACCGTACTGGTAACCGCCGAACTTGCCCTGGCGCGCCCAGTTGATCACTGTCGCCCGGTTGACGCCCAGGATCTCCGCCGCTTCCCGGGCCGACAGGTACTGGATTGGTTCGCTGGCGGAGCGGGACCGTTCAGTCGTCATCGCTGGTTCCATTCCTTTTGGTCGACCAGACCCTGGGTGGTATGAAGGGCGTGACGCGTCCTGACGGGAGCAAATCGCCTTACGACCCGCTACTCCGGCGACCTCGGGCGGGCTCGCTGCCAGGTCCGGTCCGGGCGAAAGGCCAGGGAGAAGACATCAGGACGGAGAGTCTTGACCAATACTATGATAACAAAACAGTCAAAACACATACAGGCTGCGCAATCGTCAGGCAATCGAAGAAACTGGCAGAACCGTTCGCCCGCCGAAAATTGAAGTTTTAATCCATTGTCGGTATCTGAGCTTATCGGACGGACAGAAGCCAAAAAGACTCCTTCGATGACTGCTGCGCTCGGGGCACAGGATCAGGATGGGCCGACGTGGACTCCCCGTCCAGGCGACCGGCGCACAATGGGCACCAGTCATGCGACCATTCGCGACTGATACCGGCCCGATCCAGCCCGGGCAGACCGGACGGCGATCGGGCTGCACTTAGCCCTTCCCAGAGGAGTGACCTGAATGACCTCGACCGCAACAACCGGCTCCCGGCTGAGGATCGACTACTACAACGCGACCGCTTCGGCCGTCGGAGCTGAGGGCGTCACGGATGCCGAGCTCGACGAAGTCAGCAGCAGGATCGTCGCGGAGCATGAGCGCATCCAGGCTGAGCATGCGAGGGGCGATCAGCGCTGGATGGACCTTCCGGACGACATGGCGCTCGTCGATCAGATCGAGTCGTTCGCCGCCGAGGCGCGTGAGCGGTACACCGATTTCATCCTCGTCGGGATCGGCGGCTCGTCACTCGGCGCTCTCGCGACCGTTCAGGCGCTGGCGCATCCGTTGCGCAACATGCAGCCGGACGGCACCCGGGTCGGTCCCCGGTTGTTCCTGCTCGATAACCCTGATCCGGAGAAGGTCCGGGCGGTCCTCGACACGGTTGACCTTCCAAACACGCTGATCAACGTCGTGACCAAGTCGGGCCAGACCGCCGAGACGATGGCTAACTTCCTCGTCGCCCGGGAGGCTCTCGTGGCGGCCGTCGGTGAGGAGCAGGCCGTCAAGCAGATCGTGGCGACGACCGACAGCACGTCCGGACTGCTCCGGGTGCTGGCTGACTCGGCGGGGTATCGCACCTTCCAGGTCCCGGACGGCGTCGATGGGCGCCAGACGGTGCTGAGCGCGGTCGGGTTGCTCCCGGCGGCGCTGGCCGGGATCGACATCCGCCAGATGCTGCTGGGTGCCGCCGCGATGCGGGCCGCCACGCAGGGCAGCGACCTGCGCTCCAATCCGGCCTACCTGCTGGCCGCGATCTCCTACCTGTCGGACACAAAGCACGGCAAGTCCATGCTCGTCACCATGCCCTACGCCGACGCCCTCTACGGGCTGGCCGACTGGTTCCGGCAGCTCTGGGCGGAGAGCCTGGGCAAGCGCCTCTCGACCGACGGGCGCGAGGTCTTCGCGGGTCAGACGCCGATCAACGCGCTCGGCGCGATCGACCAGCACTCCCAGATCCAGCTCTACACCGAGGGGCCGAACGACAAGCTGATTGCCCTGGTCTCGGTTGATCGCTACCGCGACACGGTCGCCATCCCGGATCCCCCGGCGGTCACGCCTGACCTGGCCTATCTCGTTGGAGGCGAGCTGGGGCAGTTGCTGGATCGTGAGCGCCTCGCGACGGCGTGGGCATTGCGCGAGGCGAAGCGGCCCAATCTGACCATCACCATCCCGCAGATCGACGCCTTCGCACTGGGCGAGTTCTTCTACCTGCACCAGCTTCAGACCGTCATGGCCGGCGCCCTCTATGGTGTCAACCCGTTCGGTCAGCCGGGCGTCGAAGCAGGCAAGAACGCGACCTATGCCCTGATGGGACGCTCCGGGTACGAGGAGCTCAACACCGAGCTCACCCAGACCGTCGCGGGTGCCGATGCCTATGTCTACCGGCCCGGCGGCGCGGCCTGATCTGATCCGTCATTGATTGCCGGTGAGCCAGCCAATCGGGCTGGCTCACCGGTAGGCGAATCTCCGTGGACCGCCCATACTTGGCGAATCGTCGGGGCCGTACTGCCGGTCACGATGGCCTGGATCGTCTGCTTCGCCGGATGTCCACCGAGGTGAGGTGCCCGTGACCGCGCGGATGTCCCCGTTCCGGCTGATGCTCTATGCGGCCGCCGTTCTCGTCGTGCTTGCCCTCGCCTACCTCTTCCTGCAGGTCAGGTCGGTACTGGTCATCGTGATCCTCGGGATCATCCTCGCGGCGGCGATCGAACCTATCGTCTATCGGCTCCGGCGCCATGGTCTCGGCCGTGGCCAGGCGATCCTGACCGTCTACGCCGCGCTCCTTGTCGGCATCGGCGTCAGCGTCTATCTCATCCTTCCGTCCGTATTCCGGCAGGGTGGGGCGCTCATCGACAACATCCCAGCCATCCTGATCAACCTGCGGGACCAGACCGAGGCATCCGACAACAACTTCATCCGTGAGACCGGAACGGCAATCGTTCGCCGTCTGCAGATCTTCTACCGCGACTTCAACGAATCCCCACCGATCGAGGGAGCGACCGCGGTCCAGCTGGTCAGTTCCACCTTCGGATTGCTGTTCACTATCATCGCCACGCTGATCGTCGCCTTCTACTGGATGACCGAGAAGGCAATCATCAAGCGCCTGCTGATTGGTCTGCTGGCGCCGCGCTTCCGCGACCGGGTCCATGGCATCTGGGACAACGTGGAGGCCAAGCTCGGTGGCTGGACCCGAGGCCAGGCGATCCTCTGCCTCGCGATCGGGCTCGCGTCAGCGGTCGCCTACTCGCCGCTGGTCCTCGATCTGCCGTTCTGGCTGGCGCTCGCGATCTGGGCCGGGATCACCGAACTCATCCCATTCATCGGCCCATGGCTCGGTGGGTCAGTCGCCGCGGTCGTGGCGCTCACCCAGTCGTTCGAAATCGCCATCCTGGTCGTCGTCTTCGTCATCGTGCTGCAACAGGTCGAGGGGGCGTGGCTAGTCCCCAAGGTCATGAAGAACGCGGTCGGTCTGACGCCGTTGACAGTGGTGATCGCGGTCCAGGTGGGCGGAGCACTGGGCGGGCCGGTAGGCGCCATCCTCGCCATCCCAATCGCCGCCGCCGTGCAGGTGGTCGTCCAGGACCTGCTGGCCGGGCGCCGGGAGACGCTCGATTTCGGTGTTACACGTCCGCGTCCGAATCTCCAGTTGCTTGCGCTCCAGCAGTCGCCCAATGACGCTAGTCCCGATCCGGACAGGCTGCCATCCAGTGCCGGCGTTGCCGGGGTTCCCCGGCCGAGGATCGCGCACCGGCGGGTGATCCGCCGGTCCGGCCAGCAGGAGAGCCGGAATGGTGTGACCAGTCCGGCGCAGGGCAGCCCGGCGGATTAGGTTCTCCGCGACTCCCGCCCTGCTCGTCCTGCGCGGTCCCTCAACCAGTCATCGACGTCCGGTCAGCATGATGAGGTCCCCACGATGCCGGAACCAACGCCGCCGACGAGGCGCCAACCCGTGCGCAAGCCGGTCGAGTTCTTCACGGCGATCGCGCTGTTCGACCAGTCCCTGGACGCCGAGAAGAGTCTCGCCGCCGTTCAGCGGCAGCAGGTTTCGGCCGAGACGGTCTCGTTGATCATCCGGGACCGCGCGAGTGCCAGCGATCGCAGCGCATCCCCGCTGGGCGACGTCGCCCGAGCGCTGGTCGCTTCAGCAATGGGGCCACTGGGTCCCTGGTTACGTGGCCTCGCGTCACTGGTCGTGGCGGAGCGCGGGACGTACCTGGTCGCCGGGCCGATGGGCGCGTCACTCGCAACCCTCTGTCTCAACGATCAGCGGTCGTCCGACCCCCCGGACGAGGGGCAGGACGAGGACCTTGCTGATCTCCTCGGCATCGAGCACGAGGAGTCGGACGCGCTTTACCAGAACCTGTTGCTGTTCGGGCTCAATGAGGATGACGCGTCGTACCTGGAGCGGCGATTGGTCGCCGGGACATCACTGGTGGCCGTCACGACGAGTAGCCGGCGCATCACCGCGCTGGCGCGCAACGAGTTCGACTCCCAAGGAGCGGTCTTCCTGCGCGTGGTCCTTACGTCGGGGGATATCGTCCGGCTGACGCGCCAGCGGATCAATGACATGACCATTGCGCGGCTGAGCGGGGACGTCGTTGTGGCCGATGCGGTCATCCCGCTGCGTCGCATGTGCCATCGCCTGCCGCCGCAGGCCGCCCACCCCCGCTGCGGGGCGACGATCACCGATACCGACGGGGTCGAGATTGGCACCCTGGTCGATATCCTGTCCGACCCCTTCGTCAACGACCGGTCCGGCCGGGAAGTCGAGCGCTACGCCGTCGTGGGCCACGGCGGCCTTGGCTACGGCAACACGCTACGGATCGGTCGCCACTACACGGCGATCCCGATGGAGCAACTCAGCTTCGATGAGGATGGCACCGCCCGGTCACTGGTGGACGCCGCCGTAATCCGGGAGGCGCCGCGCTACGACCGGTCCGGTGCGTTCAGCCGGCGGGAGGAACTCGGCGTTCTGGCCTACTTCGGCGTCCGGCCTTACTGGCTGGCAGCTCCGGAAGACGAGTCAGCCAACTGACCCGTCCGCCGAATCGTTCGCCTCCCGGATGGCGGCCAGCATCGTGGCCGGAGAAGGGGCGCCTCGCTCGGCGAACAGGATGGTCCCGTCGCGGCCGACGATGTAGACCGTCCGCTGAGGCATGGGATTGTCGGGACGGTCGGCACCGTACGCTCGGCTGGTCTCGCCGTCGGCATCGACCAGCAGGTCGAACTGGTAGTTCTGGCTGGACGCGAAGGCCCGATGCTCGGCAACACCGTCGGCGTTGATGCCGAACGGGACGACATCGGCCTCCGCCAGGACCGAGAAGTCATCGCGGATCGCGCAGAGCTGGGCGGTGCAGCCCGGGGTATCGTCCTTGGGGTAGAAGACCAGCAGCGCGCGCTTGCTGCCGCGCAGGTTCTGCAGGCGAACGGTCCCGCCCCGGTGGCTCTCGAGGACGAAGTCCGGGGCTTCACTCCCAACGGTCAACATGCGTGCGATCCTCATCTGGACTTCGAAGGCAGGCGATGACGCCGGTGCGTCGTCCGCAAGACTAGCGCACCCCCAATCGACGCGGGAGAGACGTGATGACTAACGCCGAGGCAACGTGGGCGATCCTTGCTGACCTCCACGGGAACGTGGTCGCGCTGGACGCGATCTTGGACGAGTGCGCCGCGGAGGGGATCGATCGCTTCATCCTGCCCGGCGACCTCGCCTGGGGACCGGATACCCGGGCAGTGGTCGAAAAGATCGTGGCCCTCGGTGACCGCGCCATCGTCGTCCGCGGGAATGCTGACCGGGAGGTCGCTGACCCCGAGACGCTCGATGTCCCGGACCTCGTCGCATCGACTGAGTGGTGCTCGGCACGGCTGACTCATGCGCAGCGGGAATGGCTTCGCGCGCTCCCGTTGACGGCGGTCTTAGAGGTTGGCGGGCTGGGTGAGGTACTGATCTGCCACGGCACGCCGGACTCCGACACCGGGAGATTGCGGCCAGACATCGAGCCGGATTCAGCGGAACCAATTCTGGCAGGGGTCATTCAGCCGGTCGTGATCTGCGGTCACAGTCATGTGCGATTCGACCTCGTCATCGGTCGACATCGTGTCGTCAATCCTGGCAGCGTCGGTCTGCACTATGGTCAGCCGGACGCGCAATGGGCAACGATCGGTCCGGACGGGGTCAGAATGCGCACGACCGCCTATGACCTGGAGGCAGTCGCGACCGCGGTCGAGCGGTCAGGCAATCCGGACGCGGATCGGTTTGCAGCGTTCTTCCGGGACCCGGTCGGGTAGGGGAGGCTCTAGCCCCGTGCGGCAATAGCCGCGGCACGCATCGCGTCGACGGGCGGCTCCTGGCCGGACCACCGTCGCAGCGCCTCGGAGCCCTGCAGGACGAGCATTTCCAGACCATCCGACGTTGCCAGCCCGCGGCCCCGGGCGGCGAGCAGCAGGTCGGTGTCGCGGTAGGTCAGGTCGGTGACGTGCGCGTCCGCCGGCAGCGTATCCAGCAGTTCCGCGTCGAGCGGCAGTTCGCCGGCATGCCACCCGATGGCCGTGGCGTTGACGAGGACCGTTGTCCGCGGCAGGACATCGACGAGTGCCGCCTGGGTCAGCGGGATCGACGTGGCGGAGCGGCACTCGAGGTCCCGGATCAGCTCGTCCGCCCGGGCGACGGTCCGGTTCGCGACGAGGATACGCTCGGCTCCGAGTCGCTCAAGTCCGACGAGGACTGCCCGCGACGCGCCTCCCGCTCCGAGCACGACCGCTGTCCGCCCGTCCAGGGGTCCGGTGTGCTGCGCCAGCGCCCCGGTGAACCCGGCGACATCGGAGTTGTCGCCGATCAGACGTTCGTCCCGACGAACGATTGTATTGACCGCACCGACGCGCGCGGCCAGCGGGGTGATTCCATCCAGGTGAGCGATCACGGCCTCCTTGTGCGGGACCGTGACGTTGGCACCGAGGAAGCCCGGCAGCCGGATCGATGTGACCCGGTCCGGGATCGCGCCAGCGGCCGTCTGCCATCGCTCGTAGGTCCCGTGCAGACCGAGTTCCCGTAGGCCGGCCCCCTGGAGCGCCGGCGAGAGGGAGTGGTCGACCGGGTCGCCGATGAGACCGAGCCGCCAACCCGTGGCCGGCGGTT
This sequence comes from Thermomicrobiales bacterium, assembly GCA_035944555.1. Lineage (GTDB taxonomy): Bacteria > Chloroflexota > Chloroflexia > Thermomicrobiales > UBA6265 > CADCWK01. Next base: position 65,015 of record DASZAY010000008.1, on the reverse strand, counting down.
CACCGGGGAAGGCGAACGGGATCGCATCTAGGTCGACGACCGTCGTCATCCCTCCGGCTCCACGGTCGGCTGGGCTCCGGTGCCGCTGTTCAGGTAGGTGTCGATGTTGACCTGGTGCTCCTCGAAGGTCGACGCGAAGACGTGGGTACCGGACCCATCGTTGCGCGCGACGAAGAACAGATAGTCCACCGGGTCTGGCTCCAGGACGGCGAAGATGGAGTCATACGAGGGGTTGCAGATCGGTCCTGGTGGAAGCCCGGGATTCTCGTAAGTGTTGTACGGGCTCTGCGCCTGTTCGGAGCGTTGCTGGTTCGGTTCGATCGTCGGCCACCACTCGTCGGGGGTGCCGAGGACGTACTGGACGGTCGGGTCCGCGTCCAGCGTCATGTCGGCCTCGACCCGGTTGAGGTAGACGGCAGCGATGGTCGGACGCTCCTCGGCCACCGCCGCCTCCCGCTCGACGATTGACGCCACGGTAAGGACCTGGTGCATCGTCATCCCCATCTGGTCGGCGCGGGATCGCAGCTCCTCGTTGAACCGCTCGTCGAACACGGTGAGCATCTGAAAGACGGCGTCCTCCGGCGTCATGTCACTGCTGAGCGTGTACGTCTCCGGGAACAGGTAGCCCTCGAGGGAAGCGCCCTCCGGTCGTTCGGCGAGGAACGGGAAGCTGTCGGAGAAGTCCTCCTGCGTTGCGGCGATGAACGCCTCCGCTCCACCTTCCAGTCCGGCATCGGCCCAGAGCTGGGCGATCTGCTCCAGCCGCATGTTCTCGATCACCGTGACCTGGCTGGTGGTGACGTCCTCGTCGGCGGTCGCATCTGCTTCGTCGGTCGTGTCGTCCGCGCCGCCTTCCGATTCCTCCTCGGGGACGGTGATCTCATCGATGATCTCGGTGTTGCTCATCCCGTAGGTCAGCGTGTACTCGCCGGGCTGCAGCTCCGCGCCTGCGAGCCGCATCTGGTTGGTGAACAGGAACCCGTACCGGATCAGTTCCTGGTCCGTGAGGCGCTCGGCGATCGTCTCGTCGTTGTCGTCAGCGGAGACGGTGAAGCTGACTTCCTCGCCGGTCCGATCATCGGTGGTCCGGCCAACGGCGTAGTCGAACCCGACCCGGGCGCCGGCCACGATCAGGACGGCGACGGTGATGATCGAGATGATCTTGAGCGACTGAACGGTAAGACGCAGCACCTGGGTTCACCTTCTGGGTTTGGTCGGGATCCGGCGGCCCGGGCGAGGGGTGCTCCGTTGCGGACACCCGGTCGGGTGCAAGAGCTGGCGCGGGCGCGGGTAGTCAATGCAGGCATACCATACCCGACCACTACCTTCCGATGACGTGTCGGGACGGGTAGGGCTGACTGGCACGCGCGGGCTGGAGAAAAAGGTTGACGGCAGAAGATCCCGGCGGGCAATTGATCGTCGTGACTGGTCCGACTGGCGTCGGCAAGACGGCCGCCGCGATCCGGTTGGCGGAGTCGCTGGGCGGGGAAATCGTCAACGCCGATTCCCGGTACCTCTACCGTGGGTTTGATATCGGCGTCGCCAAGCCTTCCATCGGCGAGCGCGGACAGATCGTCCATCACCTGATCGATATCCTCCCACCCGACGGCGAAATGTCACTCAGCATTTATCAAAGGCTGGCGACGGACACGATCCGGGACATCCTCGGCCGGGGCCGGGTGCCACTGCTTGTCGGTGGGACGGTCCTCTACGTCAACGCCGTCGTCGAGGGGTGGCATATCCCGCAGGTTCCACCCGACCTTGCCTTCCGGGCGGAAGCCGAGGCGCGGGCGGCTCTGGACGGCGGGGAGTCACTGCGGGCCGAACTGGCGTCGATTGACCCGGTGGTGGCGGAGCGGAGCGGGCGTAACACCCGCCGTGTGATCCGAGCGCTGGAGATCTACCGGGCGACCGGCGTGCCTATGTCGGAGCTCGAGAGCCGCGGAGCCCCACCATTCCGGTCCCGGATCTTCGCGCTGACCATGCCACGCGAACCGCTCCACCGCCGTCTGGATGAGCGCGTCGCGACACTGGTCGAGCGGGGGTTGATCGACGAGGTGCGCGGGTTACTCGCGAGCGGGGTGCCGGAGAGCGCGGCGGCCATGGGCAGCATCGGCTATCGGCAACTGCTGCCGTACCTGCGTGGGGAGGCGTCGCTGGACGATTGCATCCGTCGGATCGAGGTGGACACCCACCGCTACGTTCGCCACCAGGAGACATGGCTCCGCCGGGCTGAGGGCATCGAGCGACTGGACGTGACCGAGCCTGGCTGGGAGCAACGCCTGGAAGACCTGGCCCGGTCGTTCCTGCGGCGGGGCGCCGCCGGACCGGCATATTTAGAAGCCTGGTAAGCTCGGGATGTCAGGGAAGCTGTCGCGGATGGGGTCCAGCGTGTCGTCGATCGCGTCGCTGACCGTCGTCGACGTCCGTTCCAGCCAGGTATCGGGTTCGGCCACGAGGCGATCCTCCCGCACCCAACCCTCCACACCCGCTCCGGTGACCGGCCACCAGAGGAACCCCTCACCGTCCCGCTCGGCATTGCCGGTCACTGTCATCACCGTTTCATCCGCGACCGTGTCAAGGATTGTGGCTTCGTCGCTGGCATCAGACCGGACGTTGGTCCGTCCGCCGGTGATCGTCACTTCGGCATCGCGCGAGATCGACGGCTGGAACGGGAAGACTTCCGCCGCCCCCCGGGTGACGACCAGCACGGCGAACAGGAGGAGGTTGGCGAGCGTCGCGACGATGAGCAGGCGAACGAGCAGCCGGCGTACGCGGCGAAACGGGCGACTGGCGGCCCGGGGCTGTGGCTCAGCAGACCAGGTTTGCGCCGGCGGCGCGGGTGCCTGCTGAGGTTGCGGGCCCGTGAAGGAACCAGCCGATCCGAGCACCGTGCCAGCTTGCGCAGGTGCCGCCGGGGCCCGGACGGTGGCGACCGATGGCGCGTCGGACCAGCGAAGACGGGCCTCGCTGGCGCTCCGTGGCGGCATGTACGGCATGTGATCGACGGGCGGGGATGGCGATCGGTCCGGCGCCTGGCGGTGATCGGGAGCGGACGGCGGAGGGGCGTCCCACGCGATCGGCGTCGTCATCGCCTCAGTGCCGAGCGGCTCCAAGGCGCCGCGGAACTGCCGGGCGAAGGCGGTCACATCGGAGTAGCGCTCATTGGGGCGCTTGGCGAGCGCCCAGAGCACGATATCGTCGAGCGCCGCGGGGATCTGGAGGTCCGGCCGGACCAGGCTCGGTGGTGCCGCGACCGTGTCGAGGTGAGCGCGGAGGACGGTGTTGCGCGCCTCGGCCGGGTTGGGTGCGTCGGCCGGCACGCCACCGAAGGGCGGGCTGCCGGTAATCACCTCGTAAGCTACGCACGCCAGCGCGTAGATATCGGTCGCCGGACCGACGGGTCCGCCCATGATCTGCTCGGGTGACAGGTAGGCGGCGGTCCCGAACGCGTTCCCGCTGATCAGGTTGGCCGGCTGGTCGCTGGGCTGGGCCAGGCCGAAGTCGATCAGCTTGACCGTCCCGTCCGGGGCAATGATGAGGTTCTCCGGCTTGACGTCCAGGTGAACGATCTTCCGGAGATGGAGGTGGGCGAGCGCGGAGGCTACCTGGTCGAGGAGATCAGCGGCATCAGCGGGGGGGTAGGGGCCATGGGTGGTGAGCAAGTCCCGCAGCGTCTGGCCGGGGACGAGCTCCATCACGGCCCAGGGAGCGTCCTGCTCCTCGTGAAGATCGTAGATGCGGGCGATGTTGCCATGGTTGGCGAGTGCCTGGTAACGCGTTTCCTGCCGGAAGGTGGCGCGGGCGCCGGGATCGCCACGGTAAGCCGTCCGAAGCGTGCGCACGGCAACCGGGCGGCGGGTACGAAGATCACGGCCGCGGTAGACGACGGCCATGCCACCAGAGCCAAGCGGCTCACGCATGTCGATCTCGTAGCGGCCGGCGATGACCAACGTGTCCGTCGTGGTCTCGGCCGTCTCTGGCTCTTCGACCTGTCCGGGGTTATCCGGTTCGACGGGTCGTCCGGCGCTCACCTCGACATGCTCCCTGCTCTCACCGGCCATGCGCCGGGCCGGGCCGGGCAACGTCGTCGCGCACAGCTGCGCGGATGCGAACCCCAAATGTACCAAACGGGTATGACGGATCCCTTCGCCGGGGACAATCGTTCCAGTCCTCCCAGCCTGCGGCCCTCACCGGTACGATGTCGCCGGGATGTTCAGCGGTCCTTGGGAGGCAACGGATGAGAGTCGTGCGGCGTAATGAACTGACGGTTATCCCGTGGAAGAACGGCGCCGGGTCGGCGATCGATCTCCATGTGGTGCCGGAGGGTGCCGGTTGGGACGATTTCCGGTGGCGAGCCAACATCGCCTGGTTCGACCGCGACGTCCCGTTCAGCTCGTATCCCGGCGTCGAACGCCAGCTCTTGGTGCTTGAGGGCCGGTTCACGATCGTCGTCGATGGCGTCTCGACGGCCCTCTCCCCGGATTCCGGCGTCTTCAGCTTCGCTGGCAACGCGACGACCCGGGTGTGTGACGTCGAGGGACCGGTACGGGTGTTCAACGTCCTTGCCCGCCTGCACCATCCGGCCACGTCGGTCCGGGTAAGTACCGGGCGGATGTTCCTCGGACGGGAACCGGACGCCGGGGTGCCGGAGCTGCTCCACGTCGTCACTGGGACCGCCGCGGCACGTTATCTCGATCAGGATCCTCCTGTGGCGGTGACCTTGGACACGGGTGACGTGCTGATCGGGGACGGTCACCCAATCGAGGTGCGCGTCGCTGACGAGAGCCGGACGATCGTGGCGACAACCGGGCCGGATCCAGGGAACCGGCCGCTGCTATCGCGACCGCGCGTCATCGCTCACCGGGGTGCCTCCGGGTACGCGCCCGAGAACACCCGGTCGGCGTTCGATCTGGCGGTCGCGATGGGGGCTGACGCGATCGAGACTGATGTCCGGTTGTCCGCAGACGGCGTTCCGGTGCTGGTCCACGACGCGACGGTCGACCGGACCTCTGACGGGATGGGTCCGGTGTCGTCCCTGACACTCGCCCAGCTGGACCGACTCGATTTCGGCTCGCGGTTCGGACACGGGTGGGCCGGGGAGCGGGTCGTGACGCTCGATCAGCTACTGGCGGGCTACGGCCAGCGGATCCCGCTGGTCATCGAGATCAAGGAGATGCCAGCGGTCGAGCCTGCGATGGCCAGGCTTCGCGCGACCGCGGCCCGCTGGGAAGTCACGTCGTTCGACTGGGAGTCGATCGTCGCCGCGCGTGCCATGGTGCCCGGCGGACGGTTCGGATTCCTGGCTCGCGGGTTCGACGACGCAACGATCGGTCGATGTGTCGCGGCCGGGCTTGACCAGATCTGCCCGCCAGCGCCCATGCTGACTGCCGATCGTGTCCGTGCCGCCAAGCGAGCAGGGCTCGAGGTGCGAGCTCATGGCGTGAAGAGCCGGGCCGACGTGGCCCGGCTCTTCGCAAGCGATGTGGATGGGGCGACGATCAACTGGCCGGACTGGATGCGAGACGTATTACCCGACACCCCGACCGGACCGGACGGCCGGACCCGGGCTAGGGCGAACTAGGCAGCAGCCGGGAGCCGCAACTGGTCCGGTCGGGCCGGCAGACGGCGGATCGGGGTCGGCGCCGGGGCAGGAGCGGCCGGCGTCGGCGGCTGATCGCTGGCAGCGACCATGTCGGCGATCGTCCGCTGGGCGAGCCATGCCTCGGCACCAGTCAGGATCTGCTTCTCGCGCCGCTTGCCGAAGCCCGGCAGGCGACGGATGTGCCCACGACGGGCCGCTTCAACAACCTCCTCAACGGTCGTCACGCCGAGATCGGCGCTGAGTCGCTGCGCGGTACGCGGCCCGACGGATCGGATCGCGAGCAGGTTGCGCACGGCGGGCGGCAGTGTCGGCTGGAGCTCGATGGAGAAATCCATCCGGCCGGTCGTGAGCAATTCGCCCAGCTTGCGGCGCAGCCGGTCACCCAGACCGGGCAGCGACAGCTCGTACCCCTGCGGCCCAAGGATCAACAGGCTGTGCAGGTCACGGTCGCTCTCGGCCAGCAGCGTGGCGGCGCGGCGGTAGGCGGCCGCGCGGTACTGGTTGCCACCGGTCTGCTCGATCAGCGACGCGATGGTGCGGAGCATCCGGGCAGCGTCGACGGCCGACGTCATGCCGGATCGTGCCGCGCCGGTGCGGTTCGGGACGGTGATTGGCGTGATCGTCGGATCGTTGCGGTCGCGCCGAGTGGGGATGATGGTTTCCATGCGGGACGCTCCAGGTGCAATGCGCGGCGGGTTTCGCGTGACGTAAAGTATAGATCATCCGTTCTACACAGTCAACAAAAAGCCCGCCGTTGCGGGGTTTTCCGGATGGCGGCGCATCGATCCTGGCTTGGGATCAGGGGGCCCCCATACGCCGGTTCGTAGCCCTGCCTCGCCGCCATTTCGGTGCTCCCCGGACAGCGGCGTCGGGCTTGCTATCATCGTGAGCGGATCAATCTGCGGCGTGGTGGACGCGCCCGGACCCAGACCAAGGCAATGTGGCCGGGATACCTTTGAGGTGATGCCCGTCCCGTCCTGTCCAGGAGGGAACCCCTGTGAAAGTCGGAGTTTTCGCCGTCCTCTTCGCTGAGCGGCCGTTCGAGGAAGCGCTCGATTACATCAAGGACGCCGGTTGCGAGGCCGTCGAGATCGGCTGTGGTGGCTACCCCGGTAGCGCCCACTGCGTCCCGTCCGAGCTCCTGGCCGACGAGAAGAAGCTGGCTGCCTTCAAGCAGGCGGTCGACAGCCGCGGCATCGAGATCAGCGCGCTGTCCTGCCACGGCAACCCGCTGCACCCGGACAAGGCTCGGGCCCGCGACGATGACGCCAAGTTCCGCGACACCGTCCAGCTGGCGGCGAAGCTCGGGGTCCAGAACGTCATCACGTTCTCCGGTTGCCCGGGCGACCATGAAGGCGCGAAGTATCCGAACTGGGTGACCTGCCCGTGGCCGGACGACTACCTCAAGGTCCTCGACTGGCAGTGGAGCGAGGTCGCCACGCCGTACTGGAGCGAGGCCGGCAAGTTCGCCAAGGACAATGGCGTTCGGGTGGCCATCGAGCTGCATCCCGGCTTCCTCGCCTATCACACCGAGAGCTTCTGGCGGCTCCGTGAGATTGGAGGCGACGCGATCGGCGTGAATTTCGACCCGTCCCACCTGTTCTGGCAGCAGATGGACCCGCTGGTCTGCATTCGCGAGCTGGGCGAGACGATCTTCCATGTCCACGCCAAGGACACCTGGCTGGACATGCCGAACATCCGCCGCAACGGCGTGCTCGACACCAAGAACTACCTCGATGAGAAGAACCGCTCGTGGATCTTCCGGACTGTTGGCTACGGCCACGACACCGAGTTCTGGCGGGCGATGCTGAGTGAGCTGCGGTTGGCGGGCTACGACGGCGCGATCTCGATCGAGCACGAGGACAGCATCCTCAGCGTCAACCAGGGCTTCCTCCGCGCCGTGGAGTTCCTCAAGGCGAGCGTGCTCACCGAGAAGCCGGGCGGAGTCTGGTGGGCCTAGTCCCGCTTGTCTGACGGCTTGCATGATCCAGGGTAGCGGCCGGGCAGATCGGCCCGGCCGCTGCCGCGACACAGGGAGACGACACGATGGCCACGGTTGGCGTCGGGCTGGTTGGGTACAAATTCATGGGCCGGGCGCACTCCAACGCGTACCGGCAGTTGCCGCGCTTCTTCGACATCGACCCGGCTCCGCGGCTTGTCGCCGTCTGTGGCCGCGATGAGGCTGGCGTAAAGGACGCGGCGGAGAAGCTCGGCTACGAGGGCTACGAGACCGACTACCGTACACTGATCGCTCGCGACGACATCGACCTGGTCGACGTAGCGACGACCGGCAACACGCACCGGGAGATCGCGATCGCGGCGCTGGAAGCCGGCAAGCACGTCCTTTGCGAGAAGCCGCTGGCGAACACCCTCGACGAGGCGGCCGAGATGGTCCGCGCCGCGCAGGCCGCGCAGGCGAAGAACCCCGGCCTGATCGCGATGGTGAACTTCAATTACCGCCGCGTGCCGGCCATCAGCTTCGCCAAGCAGCTGATCGAGAGCGGCAAGCTGGGGGAGATCCGGCACTGGCGCGGGACCTACCTCCAGGACTGGGTACTCGACCCCGAGTTCCCGCTGGTCTGGCGCATGAAGAAGGAGCTGGCCGGTTCCGGCGCGCTGGGCGATATCGCCGCCCACAGCCTGGACCTGGCGCAGTACCTGGTCGGCGAGGTGACCGACGTCGTCGGCACGCTCAGCACGTTCATCAAGGAACGCTACGTTGAGGAGGCGTCCACCGGCGGCGCCGGCCTGAGCGCGGCGGCCGGTAAGGAGAAGGGCCCGGTCACCGTCGACGACTCGACGACCTTCCTCGCGAAGTTCGCCTCCGGCGCGACCGGGACGTTCGAGGCGACGCGGCTCGCTCCGGGCCGGCGGAACTACAACGCCTTCGAGATCAACGGCTCGCTCGGCTCGATCGTCTTCAACCTCGAGCGGATGAACGAGCTCCAGGTCTACTTCGAGGACGATCCGGCCGGCCTGCAGGGCTTCCGGACGATCAATGTCACCGAAGAAGTCCACCCGTACACTGCCAACTTCTGGCCGTCGGGACACATCATCGGGTACGAGCACTCGTTCATCGCCGCCTTCAAGGATCTGATGGACGGGATCCGGACTGGGCAGAACCCGTCGCCGTCGTTCGAGGATGGGTTCAAGGTCCAGGCGGTTCTCGACGCCGTTGAGCGCTCGTCGGCCTCGGGCCGGTGGGAGCAGCCGGTCACCCTCCAGGGCTAACAGGGACTGACCGCAGATCCGGGGGGCCGTGGCGATGCGGTCACGGCCCTCTCGCGTCCAGGGAGGATGCGCTTGACAGGTGGAGGAGGGCTGGCCCTCTGCGGTGACTTCCATCGCGAGGTGGTTGCGCCACTGGTCGCGCGAACTCTTCCGGGTACGCCGTACGCTGCCGCTCTGATCGGCGCGGGGTCGGAGGTCCTGGGGTTCGATGATGCGACGTCGACGGATCATGACTGGGCGCCCCGCGTTCAGCTGCTCCTTCCGGACGATGCCGCGACTCAACCTGCGGCCGCCCTGAGGGCCGCTCTGGACGAGGCGTTGCCAGATACCTTCGGCGGCTACCCGGTCTGGATCGGGTCCAGCGATCCCGGGGCGGGCGACGATGGTGGCGCGGTACCACGGCCAGCGCCTGTCCGCCACAGGGTGGAGGTCACGACGCTGCGGACCTGGATGACGGATTGGTTCGGGCGCGACCTGTCCAGCCCCTGGACACCAGTGGACTGGCTCGCTACCCCGCTGCAGCGACTGGCCGGGTTCATGGGCGGCGCCGTCTTTCACGACGACGTGGGCGAGCTCTCCGGGGCTCGCGCCTTCCTGGCCTGGTATCCCGATGACGTCTGGCGCTACCTCCTCGCCAGCCAGTGGCAGCGCATAGCCCAACTGGAGCCGTTTACCGGGAGAACCGGCGACGTCGGGGACGACCGCGGCAGCCGCCTGATCGCCGCGTCGCTCGTCCGGGATCTGATGTCCCTGGCGTTCCTGATCGAGCGCCGCTATGCGCCGTACCCCAAGTGGTTCGGCAGCGCCTTCGATCGACTCACGCTTGCCGCGGAGATGGGTCCGATGCTTGACGCGGCGCTGGCCGCTTCCGACTGGCCCGACCGGGAAGTCGCGGTCGCCGCAGCTTGCTCCCGGCTGGTCGTCGCGACCAATGACCTGGGGTTGGCCGCGCCGGTCGACGGGACACCCCACGGGTTCTATGACCGGCCCTATACCGTCATCGGCGCCGAGAACGTGCGGATAGCACTCGACGCCGCGATCACCGATCCGTCCGTCCGGGCGGTGATCGCGCGCGCAGGCTGGGTCGGGGGGATCGACCAGCTCAGTGACAACGTCGATCTGCTGACGCGGACTGGGCGGTCAGCCGCGATCCGGCGCCTCTGGACAGACTTGGAATCTGACGAGGACGAAGATGTCGACGACTGAGTCTGGCGGGCAGGGTGGGCGTTCCTCTGCGAGCGAAGCGCGGATCAGCACGGCGCGGCCTGTGGCGAACCGGCTCCGGCTGGCCGGGGCTCGTGCCTGCCTCGTCACCGGGTCGATTGCCAGGGACTGGGCTGATCGCTGGTCGGACGTCGAGCTGCTTGTCGTCTGGGATGCGACTCCCGCTCCCGAGCAGCGCCATGCAGCACTTCAGGGGCTCGTCGCGGAAATACGTGCTTACGACGGGACCGTTCCTGGCCGATCCGAGGATGACGGCCTGATCGAGGGGCTGAAATGTGACCTGGAGCACGTCACCGCTCACGATCTTCACGATTCGCTGAGCCGGCTGGTCGAGTCGGTCAGCTCCGGGCCCGACCTGGATGCCCAGCGTCTGGCCGCCTCGCTGCTGACCGGGATCGCCCTTTATGGCGACCAGGACGTGGGACAGTGGCGGGAGGTCGTCGCGGACTACCCCGACGGCCTGGCCCGCCGAACGGTGTCCGGCACGCTTCGTCTTGGGCCGCATGCATGGCTGCGGATGCTGGCCGAGCGTGAGGACCCGCTGCCGCTGAACGACGTCCTCGTGCGCATCGGCCGGACGCTTTTGATCAGCTGGTTCGCGCTCAGCGAGCGGTACGTCGCCACGACAGATGGCAAGTGGGCCATCCGTTACGCCGGCACCCTGACCGGTACACCGGGCCGGGCTGCGGAGCGATTGGCAGCCTGCTTCTCGCTGCCGCCCATCGGTGCAGCTGAGATGATGATCGGCCTCGTCGACGAGACGATCGACTTCATTGCCGTGTTCATCGGGACCGAGCTCGCCGAGCCCATTCGCGGGCGGCTCGACGCCGCTTCACGCGACCCGGATTGGAGCGGGCTGAAGGGAAGCGGCGCCTCCTGAGCCAGTAGGTGGTGGCTACTGAACGCGGAACCTACTTCTTGTTGCGGCCGGGACCCCGGCGGATGGAGCGGGTGGAACGGCGACGGGTGAAGGGCCTGGCCGGGCGTGAGTCATCGGCCGCGGCGCCCCCGTCGATGATCGGGAAGCGGCGACGGAGCTCATCCGTGACGGCGTAGGGATCCGCCGCGCCCATCTCGTCAGGCATGGCGTCAGGGACCTCGACCTCGACAGCCTTGATCCCACGCAGGACGTGGTACTTCTCATTGTCGGCGAGGCGGGCCACTCCCCCGAATGTTTCCCGGATGGCACGGTCGTAGGCGAGGAAGCGATTGGCGACGAGAACCAGCTCCCCACCGGTCGCCATGACGGCCGGCGCTCCACGGACGATCGTCTCGGAGATGTCGTGGTCAATCCGCTGGCCGGCATGGAATGGTGGGTTGGACAGGATGACGTCGAACTCACGGTCATGGATGGAGCCGTAGAGATCGGACGCGACCGCCGTCGTGCCCGGCACTCCCATCCGGTCGACGTTCTCCCGGGCGGCAGCCACGGCCATCAGGTCGACATCGATCATGGTTACGTCGGCGGCGCCCGCGCGGGCGGCGGCAATCCCGATCACGCCGGCGCCGCAACCAAGATCCAGGACGCGTTTGCCGCTGAGATCGGGCAGGTTGTCCAGCAGCATCGCCGTGCCGGCGTCCAGTCCGTCGGCGGAGAACACCCCCGGGAGCGTCGCGAGTGCCAGCGCCTCACCGTCGATCGTTACAGAGAGAGGCGCCCATGTTCCGGGGGCGATCCCCGGCTCGTCCGCCCATGCCGGGCGCTCGTCCCTGGGGCCGTCGACGAGGTACACGGCCAGCCGCTGCTTCATGCGGCTGGTCTCGTCGCGCGGGGTACCGAGGAGGGCGGTGGCGTCGCCGATCGTCGTCCGGATGCCGCCGCCATTGGGGCCGGCTATCGCCAGTCGGCCGCCCTGCTTCAGCGCCGCCAGCGACTCCAGCAGCAACCGGCGATTGAGGTCACGGCTCTGGACGGGCAGCACGACGACGAGGTCTGCGGTGCCCGGGGCGGGAAGATCCCGAGGGTAGTTGACCACCGTGGCGCGGTCGGCCACGCCGTTGGCGTGGAGCGTCCCTTCGGCGGCATCGCGGGCCACGAGGTTCATCTGGACCACGGTCGCCCGGGCGGTCGGCTCGGCGAGGAGGAGCGCCGCGACCAGCGCGCCGTGTCCGGCACCCCAGAACACCGCCTGCCCCTCGGCAGGGATCGACACCCGCTCGGCGATGAGCTGCATCGCGGGCGTCACGACGTCCCAGTCGGAGAAGCCGGGTCGGCTCCGGACGGAGATGTGCTGGTCATTGAGTTGAGCGACAAAGCGGCCGGGAGTGGTGGGACGAGCGGCGTCGGCGGTGGGCGTGGTCACGGGCGGGTGGACCTTTCGGCTGCGCCCGGTTGGGGCGAACGGCGATGACGGGGACGACGGAAAAGCGCCGGTGCCACCGAGCGGGTCGCTCGGTGGCACCGGCTGGATAGTGGAGATGATACGACGGACAGCAGATCAGACCTCGACGGCGAACTGCCCGGACGGGACATCGACCGGCGGCAGACCCTGCGCCACCCGCTCCTTGTTCGTCATGTACAGCTTGGCGGCGGCCTGGAGCGTGCCCAGTGCGAGGGTGGCGCAGCGGACCCGGCTCTTGACCACCTCCGCGCCCATCTCCTCATTCATGGTGTGGGTCCCCAGCTCGGCGACCTCGGCGGCGGTCAACCCTTCGGCCAGCTCGGCGATGATCGACCCACCGGCCTGGCTGATGGTGCAGCCTTCGCCCTCGTACCGGATATCAGTGATCCGGTCGTTCTCATCGAAGCGGAGATACATGGTGATCAGGTCTCCGCAGCCCGGGTTGCCTCCACCCAGCTGGATGTCAGCCGGGTCGAGGCGTCCCTTGTTCCGCGGGTTGTCGTGGTGGTCGAGGATGTACTCGATGTACTGCTGGCGGTCCATGGTGAAGCCTGCCTGGTGCGGGGTGGAGGTATGGGGTGGTTACTCGGGGTTCGGGCCCCTGGCGATGGGGGAGCGAACGAGGCTACCCCATTCCGTCCACGAGCCGTCGTAGTTCCGGACATTATCGTACCCGAGCAGGTACTTCAGAACGAACCACGTGTGGGAGCTGCGCTCTCCGATCCGGCAGTAGGCAATCACGTCCTTGTCCGGGGTGATGCCCTCACCGATGTAGAGGTCGCGGAGTTCCTCGACCGGACGGAACGTGCCATCGGCGTTCGCCGCCTTGCCCCACGGGATGTTGCGGGCACCGCGAATATGGCCGGCGCGCTGGGCGCCTTCCTGCGGGTAGCCGACGGCGTGGAGCAGCTCGCCGGTGTACTCCTGCGGCGAGCGAACATCGACCAGGGCAGGGTCGCCGGCGTCGATCAGCGCCTGGACGTCTTCCCGGAAGGCCCGGATCGTCGGGTCGGCGTCCTTGGCGGTGTAGGTCGTGGTGGGGTGCTGCGGGACCTCCCGGGTCCAGCCGCGACCCTCCTCCTGCCACTTCGCCCGGCCGCCGTCCATGACGCGGGTATCCTCGTGGCCGTAATACCGGAACAGCCAGAGCGCGTAGGTGGCGTACCAGTTGTTGCGGTCGCCGTAGAACACGACGGTCGTGTCGTTGCTGATCCCGACGCGGGACATCAGCTGCTCGAACGCCGCCTTATCGATGAAGTCGCGGTCGACCTCATCCTGAAGGTCGGTGTGCCAGTCGACCTTGACGGCGCCCGGGATGTGGCCGACCTCGTAGAGGAGGACATCCTCGTCGCTCTCGACCAGCCGGACCTTGGGGTCATCGAGGTGGTCGGCCACCCACTGGGTGGAGACGAGCATCTCGGGGTGGGCGTAGCCGCGATTGTCCTGGGTGGTATCTCGTTCAGCCATCGTTCGGCTCCTGTGGTGCGTGCCGGGGTCGTCGCTCGGCCTGACATTCGGGTAGGTCTGCAAGGGGTCCGGCACGGCGCGTGCCGCGACGCGATGTCTCAATTGTGCATGATCCTGATCGAGAACACCGGATTGGATGCCGGGCGGCCGGCTGGAGGTCTGGATGGAAGACGTGATCGGCGGACCGACGGACGCCGCCGCGTTCGATCGCTATCTGGCCGACTGGCGCGGACACCTTGACCGGCGGGTGACCGCGTACCGGGACGCGCTGCTGGCAATCCCCGGTATCGCCTGCTGCGTACTGGCCGGTAGCGTCGGACGCCGTGATCCCTGGCCCCTGTCCGACATCGACGTGATTCCGGTCCTTGAGCCCGGTGCTGCGACTGATCTCGACCATCGTGTCGAGGCAATCCGCACCGCGTCGCTCCCCGGCGGGCTGGCCGAGGGCTGGTGGACCGGGCTGGACCTGGGCTGGTTGCGCTTCACGATGGAGGAGGTGGATGCCGCGCTGGCGGCGGACGATCCCGGGTCACTCATCCAGAGCGACCGGCGGTGGTTCCACGCCATCGACAAAGGCTATGGCGGACGGGCACTGTTCGATGACGATAGCGGCCGGGCGGAGCGACTGGCGGTCTGGTGGACCGCCAATCGCTTCGACCCCTCCATCTTGGCGGTCCGGCGCGCCGTGAATTTTACCGAAGCCCGTGACGTGCTCAATCAAGGGCGTGTGGCGGTCGCCGACGGGAACCTGATTGCCGCCACCCGGACCGTTCGCCGTGCCGCTCATCTGGTGATGATTGCATCCCTGGAGGGGTGGGGGATGCGGGACAACTCACTCGGCCGCGTCGGCACCCGATTCGCCCGCGAAGCCGTCCTGCGGGGCGAGTCGCAGCTGATGGGTCGGCTCCACGAGGTGACAGACCTGGCCGATTCCGACGTCGCTGAGCGAATGGCATCCGCGCCATGGTGGGTCTGGCAGCGGCACCACCGCTCGATCATGGCGCGTCGACTGATCGGCGAGGACACGACAACGATCGAGGACCAGCGCGACACCCTGCGTGTCGCCGCGGACTACGGGTCACGCGAACTTCCGCCCGGCGAACCTCCAGGTTGGCTTCGCATCCCTACAGAGCCGACCGCGCTGATCAGTCGGATCCAGGATCTCGAGCGGATTCTCGATGGCATCGCCGGACCGCCCTGACCAATCCGGTAGCTTCATCGATCAGACCACGGCGGGTAGGCTGTGGACCGGACTGAAGGAGCGCCAATACGGCGAACATCCTTGGCTACTATCCGGGAGGAACCAGGACATGGCAGAAGGCAAGTCGTTCAACGAGCGGATCATCGAAGAGTTTCGGGCCAACGGAGGCAAGGTCGGTGGGCCGTTCGAGGGCGCGCCGATGCTGATCCTGACGACGACCGGTGCCCGGTCGGGCCGGTCGCTCGTGACCCCGCTGGTCTCGACGCCGGAGGCGGACCGCTGGCTCATCTACGCGTCCGCGGCGGGAGCAGACAGGCACCCGGACTGGTATCACAACCTCGTCGCCAACCCTGAGGTGACCGTCGAGGTGGGTACCGAGACGTTCCCGGCCCGGGCCACGGTGATCACGGGCGATGAGCGGGACCGGCTCTACGCCGAGCAGGTCCAGCGGATGCCGGGCTTTGGCGGTTACCAGGCAAAGACCAGCCGGGTGATCCCGGTGGTCGAGCTACGCCGGGCCGAAAGCTGATCCGACGACGGGACCGACACCGGCGTCTGTTCCGCTTGTTCCTCCGGGGTGGCCGGATGGACTTAGTGTCATGTTGACAATTACTTCCCATTAGCCTATCCTGAGTGCATCACGAGGAACCTGCCCGTACGACATCCCCGGAGGCCAGATGGACCTCCCGCCGGGCAGGAACCTGTCGGATCTGACGCGTGGCATCCTCGCCGTGCGGGACTCGGACCCGATCTACCGCTCCACAACCAGCCGGGTGCCGCGTCCAGAGTCGGCGCCGCCCGAAGAGGATGCGAATGATGGCGATGCCAGTCGTCTCGTCGAACCCTGCCACCGAGCGCGCCACTGACGCGCAGGTTCTCACCCCGTGGTTGGTCGACACCCAGCTTGACGCGGCGGCGTGCGTCCCGGAAGAGGGCACCGGCGCCTACGACACCCTGCGCGCCTATGGTGTTCAACCACTGCGGCAGCAGCGGATCCCCCGTGCCTATTTCAAGATGGATGCGATCGAGCGTGACTCCCGCATCCGGGCGCTCCGCGCCCAGCTGGGTGACCGGTTGGTCGTACTCGGGCACCACTACCAGCGGGACGAGGTCATCCAGTTTGCCGACTTCCGCGGCGATTCCTACAAGCTCTCACAGCTTGCCGCCGATCAACGGGATGCCGAGTTCGTCCTGTTCTGTGGCGTCCACTTCATGGCCGAAAGTGCCGATATCCTGACGAGCGGCGACCAGAAGGTGATCCTGCCCAACCTCGAAGCCGGCTGCTCGATGGCTGACATGGCCAAGGGTCCTGACGTCGAAGCCGCATGGCGGGCAATCGGTGAGGCGGGCGTCGACCTGAACCGGGTCGTCCCCATCACCTACATGAACTCCACAGCCGAACTCAAGGCCTTCTGCGGGCGGAACAACGGCATCGTCTGCACCTCGTCCAACGCCAGTCGGGTCTACGACTGGGCGTTCGAGCGCGGCGAAAAGATCATGTTCTTCCCGGACGAGCATCTTGGCCGCAACACCGGTGTCGCGAAGGGTATCCCCGAGGACCGGATGGTCGTGTGGGATCCGTTCAAGCCGCAGGGCGGGCTGACGGCCGAGCAACTCCGCGACGCGACGGTCATCCTCTGGAAGGGGTACTGCTCCGTCCACGCCCGGTTCACGGTCGAGCAGATCGCCCAGGCGCGCGCCGAGTTCCCGGACGTCAACGTGATCGTCCACCCGGAGAGCCGCCTTGAAGTCGTCCAGGCCGCGGACTGCGCCGGGTCGACCGAGTTCATCATCGACACCATCCGCGCCGCGCCGGCCGGCACGACGTGGGCTGTCGGGACCGAGATCAATCTCGTGAACCGGCTGAACGATGAGCTGCCCGACAAGCACGTCTTCTGCCTGGATCCGGTGATCTGCCCATGCTCGACGATGTACCGGGTCCACCCGGCCTACATCCTCTGGACGCTGGAGCACCTGGTTGAGGGCGAGGTCGTCAATCAGATCGTCGTCGATCCGCAGGTCGCCCGCGAGGCGTCGGTCGCACTGGACCGGATGCTGGCCGTCCCGTAACAAAACGGATCAGACAGGACAATGACAGCGGGGCGGGCCATCTGGCCCGCCCCGTTTCGCGTTGTGTACTCAGTTACTGGTAGAACCCGCCTGGGTAGCGACGTGACGGTCATAGCTTGCCCGGATCGTCGTCTCGATCTTCGCCCGGAACGAGGTGGCGTGGAAGCGGTGGGCGTTGGCGACGCAGGCTTCTGACGACCACGTCATCCCTTCGGCAGTCACGACGGCGGTGTTGACCGCTGCCACGGTCTGCTCACGGAACAGGACGCCCGTCCTGCCATCGATGATGGACTCGGTCGCGCCGCCCTCGCCAAAGGCGATCACCGGCCGGCCGGCGGCCTGGGCTTCGACGGCGGTGATCCCGAAGTCCTCGCGGCCCGGGAGGATCAATGCCCGGCAGCGCCGCATCAGCGCGATGGTCTCGGAGTCGGGCAACGCGCCAAGCATCGAGACGCAGGGGCCCGCCATTAACCGCAGCCGGTCCGATTCCGGCCCCGTGCCGACGATGCGGAGCGGGCGTCCGCTGGTGGTGAAAGCGGCGACTGCGAGGTCAATCCGCTTGTGCGGCACCAGCCGCGAGACGACCAGGTAGAAATCGTCCGGTTCGCTGACGGGCGGAACGAAGCGGTCACCCGTTACCGGCGGGTAGATGACCGTCGAGTCACGTCCCCACGCGGCGCGGATACGTTTGGCGACGGTGGCTGAGTTGGCGATGATGGTGTCGAGCCTCTGGGCCGAGCGTCGGTCCAGCCCGCGCAGTACGGCGAAGACGCCGTCGGCCAGCGCCCGAACCGGTCCGGGAAGGGCAGCGGGTTCGAGATAGGCATCGTCACGCCAGAGGAAACGGGCCGGCGAATGGCAGTAGGCGATGTGGAGCGAGCCGCCTCTGGCTGATGCCTGGTGAGCCCACGCACTGGTGTCAGAGAGGATGACGTCGTAGTCGCCGAGGGCACGGCCGAACGAGCGGAAGGCGAGTGGGTAGAGCGGGACCAGGCGCCGGTGATTCCGGCGGGCGCCCGGGATGCGTCCCAACCAGCTCTCACGGATATCCCAATCCTGCCAGTGCGGGGGCAATGCCGCCGGGTCGTACAGCGCGGTGAAGATCGGCGCGTCGGGCCACAATTCGTGGAACTGCTCCAGGACCCGCTCGGCGCCCCCGTACTGAGTGAGGTAGTCGTGGACCAACGCGACTCGCACGGGCGTCTAGTCGGCCGCAGTGGACGTTGGGACGGCGGACTCCGGGACGACGACTGGCAGCCGGTCGCCGGTGCCGATGCCAAAGTACTGGAATCCTTCGTTTGCAACCCGGCGCTCGTCGTAGACGTTGCGTCCGTCGAAGATCAGGGGTCGGGTGAGGGCCGATCGCAGCGCCTGGAAGTCCGGTGAGCGGAAGGCGCGCCACTCGGTCACGATCACCAGGCAATCCGCGCCCTCGGTCGCCGCTTCCTTGGTCGGGTGGAACGTCAGCTCCGGCTGTTCGCCCAGCTGCCGCTCTGCTTCGCCCATCGCCTCCGGGTCGAAGGCGCGGACCTTGGCGCCCGCCGCCAGGAGCGCCTCGATCAGGACCACGCTTGGTGCCTCGCGCATGTCGTCGGTGTTCGGCTTGAACGCCAGCCCCCAGATCGCGATGGTTCGTCCGGCGAGCCCGCCCTCGGATTCGAAGTACCGGTCAATCTTCTGGAAGAGGACGTGCTTCTGCCGGACATTGACGTCCCGGACCGCACGGATCAGCTGCGGGTCGTACCCCGCTGACGCCGCGACGTGCTCAAGCGACCCCAGATCCTTGGGGAAACACGACCCGCCGAAGCCGGCACCCGCATAGATGAAGTCGTAGCCGATCCGCGGGTCGGATCCGATCCCGGCCCGGACGTTCTCGACGTTGGCGCCGACCCGCTCGGCGATATTGGCGATCTCGTTCATGAACGAAATCTTGGTCGCCAGCATCGCGTTGGCGGCGTACTTGGTCAATTCAGCCGAGCGGACGTCCATCGTCATCAGGCGGTTGTGGTGCCGGTTGAAGGGGGCGTAGAGCTCCTGGAGCAGGTCCAGGCTGCGCCCTCGGTTGATCCCGACGATGATCCGGTCCGGGCGCATGAAGTCGGCGATCGCCGCGCCTTCCTTGAGGAATTCCGGGTTGGACACGACGTCGAAGGGAAGGTCGGCGCCGCGCGCGTCGAGGCGCTGCTGGACGAGCGCGCGGATCATGTCGCCCGTGCCAACCGGAACGGTGGACTTGACGACGATGACCTTCTCCGCCGTCATCTCGTCGGCGATGGTGCGTGCCGCGCTCTGGATGGCGTTCAGGTTTGTCGAGCCATCCGGGTTTGGAGGGGTGCCAACCGCGATCACCTGCAGGACGGCATGGTCGACGGCGCCGGCAAGGTCATGTGTGAAGCGGATCCGCCCTGCCCGGACGTTGCTGGCGATCATCTCCTCGAGTCCCGGCTCGAAGATGGGCACCTCACCCCGGGCGAGCCGTGCTACGCGCTCCCGGTCGATATCGACGCAGAGGACGTCGTTGCCGACCTCGGCGAAGCAGGCGCCCGTGACCAGTCCGACGTACCCGGTTCCGATGACCGTGACTTTCATGCTCTGTGCTCCCTCCGGCCGCCGCGATGGGCGTCGGTACTCCTGAAGTGGCGATGGTACCCCAGTGACCCGGCACGAGGGGGTCAATACACGGAAAGAGGCGAGGTGGGTTCCTGATGATACGTAGTCCCCACGAGGACCATGAGCCGCCGGTCAGTTGAATGACAAGACGGCAGCGGTCGCGGTCCAGGAGCTGGGCTGGATGCCGGACATGTTGCCGGTGATGAGGTCGCGCCAGATAGCCCGTTGTGACGCCAAAAATCGGCCCGGCAGCGAGTGTCTTCGCTTGACGCTCTCGCGCGCAGGCCCGTAAGATGGATTATTCAGACGCCTTCCCAAGTGACCTGCCAAAGGGTCGCCGGGACACGGGATGCCGTGCTCCGGCCGGCCGGGGGTTGTCATAACCGGAACCAAACTGAACCCATAATGCCTCCGCATGCGTGGAGGGAAATCAAGCCAGGAGCGACGTGATGGACTTTCTCATCGTGCTCGTCGCGCTCCTTGCCGCCGCGGTTGCCGCCCTTCTCACCTTCTTCATTCTCGAACGCGGCTCGCAATCACGAATGCGACGGGCCCGGGACGAGGCCGAACAGCTGATCGAAGAGGCGGAGACCAAGCGGCGCGAGGCAGCGCTCCATGCGCAGGACGAAGCCCTTCGGTTGCGGTCCGAGCTCGATCGTGAGCTGGGTCAGCGCCGCAAGGATATCGAGCGGATCGAACTACGGATCGAACAGAAGGAAGCGGTTCTCGATCGGAAGTCCGACACACTGGACGGGCGCGAGGTGCAGATCCGACGCCAGGAGGTCGAGTCCGAGCAGGAAAAGGCGGCCTGGCGGATCGAGCGGCAGCGCCAGGAGCAGGTCATCGCCGACCGGCTGGCCGGGACCGAGCGTGAGATCGAAGCCTCCCGGGCCGAGCAGCGCAGGGAACTCGAGCGTGTTTCCGGCCTGACGGCCGAGGAGGCCCGGTCCGAGCTTGTCGCGTCGATCGAGGACGAGGCGCGCTCCATGGGTGCCCGGAGGATGCACGAGATCGAGCAGGAGATGCTCGTTGAGGCCGAGCGTCGATCGCGCAAGGTGCTGGCGACGACCATCCAGCGAATCGCCTCCGACTATGTCGCGGAGACCACCGTCTCGGTCGTCCCCCTGCCGTCGGACGATATGAAGGGCCGCATCATCGGGCGCGAGGGGCGCAACATCCGCGCACTCGAGCAGGCCACGGGCGTCGATCTGATCATCGACGATACGCCTGAGGCGATCATGGTGTCCGGCTTCGATCCGGTCCGGCGCGAGATCGCGCGCCGTGCGCTCGCCAAGCTGATGCAGGATGGACGGATCCACCCGGCCCGCATCGAGGAGATCGTCGCCAAGACCCAGGTCGAACTCGAGCAGGTCATGCGCGAGGAAGGGGAGCGTGTCGCCTACGAGGCGAACGTTCCGGGCCTTCACCCGGATCTGATCCGGTTGCTGGGGCGGCTGAAGTTCCGAACCTCGTACGGACAGAACGTTCTCGCGCATTCGCTTGAGGCGTCCATGATCGCGACGGCGCTCGCCGCGGAGATCGGTGCGGACGTCAACGTGTCCAAGACCGCCGGGCTGCTGCACGACATCGGCAAGGCCGTCGATCACGAGGTCGAAGGCCCGCACGCGCTGATCGGCGCCGACATCGCACGCCGGCTGGGGCGATCGCCCAAGATCGTCCACGCCATCGCGGCACACCACTCCGACGAGGAGCCGCAGACGGTCGAGGCATTCATCGTCCAGGCCGCTGACGCGATCAGTGGAGCCCGGCCAGGTGCCCGTCGCGAGATGGTCGAGTCGTACATCAAGCGGCTGGAAGCGCTCGAAGGCGTTGCCAACTCGTTCGATGGGGTCGAGAAGTCGTTCGCCATCCAGGCTGGGCGCGAGGTGCGCATCCTCGTCCAGCCCAACGGGATCGACGATCTCGGCGCGACCCGGCTGGCCCGCGAGGTCGCCCGGAAGATCGAGGAAAGCCTCGAGTATCCGGGGCAGATCAAGGTGACCGTCATCCGCGAGACCCGCTCGGTGGACTACGCGCGGTAATGCCGTCGACACCTGCCAGGGAGGGTGGGGCTCCATGACCGGTCGGGTCCGGTACGACCGGTCCGACGCACACTATCCGCCCGAATGGACCAGACGAGGAATCTCTCGATGAACCGCTTCTTCAGTAAGCTCGATCTCCGGGACATCCGGATCGACCCCCAGGCTTCCCGGTTCCCACCGGACGCCGAGGACGTCGAGACGACAGCCGATGAGCCGGAAGGATCGCCGGACGGCGCCTCGCTGGCACATGGTCGTCCGGGTGATGACGCCGGTGAGCGGCAGAGGGTGAGCTATACCCCGGCCTGGGCGGTTCCGGCCGCCGATGAGCCCGTCGCCGACGACAATTCCCTTCCGGTGGCCCGGAACGATGGGGCGGAACTCCGCGTCGACGAATCGGATGACGTTCTCCGCGTCTCCGCCCGCTCTCGGCCCAGCGCGGTCGCCGGGGCGATCGCGGGTGTGGTTCGTGAGGCGGGGCGGGCAGAGGTCCAGGCGATCGGGGCTGGCGCGACCAACCAGGCCGTCAAGGCGGTCGCCATCGCCCGCGACTACCTGCACGAGACCGGTATCGAGGTCATCTGCCTGCCAGGCTTCATCGACGTGACAATCGAGAACGAGGACCGCACGGCCATCCGTCTCGTGATTGAGCCGCGCTGATGGAGCCGAACCGCCCGGGGGCAACTGCGGATCGGGCGGACCTTCATACCCATACCAGCGCGTCCGACGGCTTGCTGGCACCCGCTCAGCTGGTGGCCCTCGCCGCGCAACGCGGTCTTGGCGCCATCGCCATCACCGACCATGACACGGTGGACGGGTATCTCCAGGCGCGGGAACTTTCCGACCTGCGGCTCCGCCTGGTGCCCGGCGTCGAGCTGAGTTGCGCCGTCGATGGCGTCGACGTCCACATTCTTGGCTATGGGTTCGACCCGCTAGATACGGAACTCGTGGCGCTCCTCGGTCAGCGGTCCGGACAGCGACTTGACCGGGCGGCCGAGATCGTCGAGCGCCTGCAATCACTTGGAGTTCCGGTCTCCATGGAGCGGGTCCGGGCCATCGCCGGGAGCGGAACGGTTGGTCGCCCGCATATCGCGCGGGCCCTGGTAGAGGCCGGACATGTCAGTACCGTCGGCGATGCCTTCGCCCGCTACCTCGCGAACGGACGCCCTGCCTATGTGGAGCGGCCGGTCCTGACGCCAGAGCGGGCGATCGCTGCGCTCCATCGGGCCGCTGGCGTGGCGGTGCTGGCACATCCGCTGTACTCGCCAACCTACCGCGACTTCCTGCCCGCCCTTGTCGAGAGCGGCCTGGACGGGATGGAGGTCCATTATCCCGACCACAACGATGCCACCCGGGCACGGTTGGGCGCGCTGGCCGAACGCTACGGGCTCATCCAGACAGGCGGAACGGACTTCCATGCCGACTTCGGGCGTCCCGGTCGGGCCCTCGGCGATGTCACCGTTCCTGTCGCAGTGATTGACCGGATGGCCGAGCGCGCGGAGGGACGCTCTGACGCATGATGACGCCGTCGCATCGCGCCGACGCCGTGATCGTCGCGGCTGGCCGGGGAACCCGCTATGGGGCCGTCGACAAGGTCCTGCTGCCACTTCTTGGTCGTCCGCTGCTGGCCTGGTCACTGGACGCCTTCGCCAACGCCGGGGTGGGGCAGATCGTCGTCGTAGCCGGCGACCACACCCTGAGCCCGATCGCGACGATCCTCGATGCGGCCGGCCTCGGGAACCGCTGCAGGGTGGTGGCGGGTGGAGCCCGGCGACAGGACTCGGTCGCGGCCGGAGTGGCCGCGCTGCACGCGTCGAGTGGCCCCGTAGTTATCCACGATGGGGCCCGGCCCCTACTCTCGCCGGACCTGATCGTGCAAGCCATTGCCGCCGTCCCGGCGAATGGTGCGGCGGTGGTCGCGGCGCCCGTAGCAGACACGCTCAAGCGCGTCGACGCTGATCTGCAGGTCGTCGAGACGGTGTCGCGGGCCGGACTCTGGGCGGCCCAGACACCTCAGGTCTTCGATCGTGCTGCGCTGCAGTTGGCGATCGACGATCCGTCCTTCGCCGTGCGGGAGTACACCGACGAGGCAGGACTGTTCGAGGAGTTGGGGCTGCCGGTCACGATTGTTCCCAGCACCCGACCCAATCCGAAGCTAACCCACCCCGGCGACCTGCTCATGATCGAGGCACTCGCCGGGCTGGTCTTACATGAGGAAGAGGCATGAGTCGACGGACGCTCCCGTTCAGGACGGGGATCGGGTACGACGTTCACCGCCTGGTCTCCGGCCGCGATCTGATCCTGGGTGGAGTCCGGTTCGATTCCCCGGTGGGGCTGGATGGCCACAGTGATGCCGATGTTCTGTGCCATGCCATCGCCGATGCGGTCCTCGGCGCGCTCGCGCTCGGCGACATTGGCCATCACTTTCCACCCGGTGACCCGCAGTGGGCCGGGGCTGACAGCATCGAGCTGCTCCGGGCAGCTGTCTCGCTGGCGCGGGAGCGCGGGTGGGAAGTTGGCAACGTCGACGCGACCGTGATTGCTGAAGCGCCGAAGGTGAACCCACGCGCCGACGAGATGCGGGCACGGCTCGCCGATGCACTGGATATTGATGTCGACTCGGTCAGCCTGAAGGCAACGACGAACGAATTGCTCGGCGCGATCGGCCGGAGTGAGGGAATCGCGGCACTGGCCGTGGCGACGATGGTTCGGGACGACGAGGTGACGGGCTGATGCGGGTCCTTCTGCAGCGCGTCTCGGACGCGAGCGTGACGATCGATGGAGAGGCCGTTGGCGCCATCGGGCGCGGGTTTGTGCTGCTCGTCGGGATTACGGCGTCAGACGACGCGGCGATCGTCGAGAAGCTGGCCGGCAAGGTCGCCAACCTGCGCGTCTTCGCCGATGAGGCGGGGGCGATGAACCGGGCGGCGCTGGACCTGGTGCCGCCGGGAACACGGTCCACGGAGGGCGGTTTCCTGCGAGATGAGCCGGTCGCCATGCTGGTCGTGTCCCAGTTCACCCTTTATGCCGACGCACGCAAGGGCCGCAGACCGAGCTTTGTGGGCGCTGCCCGGCCGGAGCAGGCATCCCCATTGGTCGACCGGTTCGTCGAGGTGCTCCGGGGCTTCGGGCTGCCGGTTGCGACGGGACGATTTGGCGCCGACATGGCCGTCGCCCTGACCAATGACGGTCCGGTCACCATCTGGCTGGATAGCGACGAGCTGTAGGCGAGTTACCCCTTCAACGCAGCGATCATCTGCCGCCGCTCGTCCAGCCGGAATGCGGCCCGGTCGGCATGGGGTTCGGCTGTCGCGACGACAGGTGGTCGCCATGCCTGGGTCCGGTCGAACGTCGAGCCGCCAGTGGCGATCGCGGCGGCCTGCGCGGCCATCCCACGGGCGGCGTGTTCCGAACCGGATCGTACGGCGACAGGCAGACCCAGCGCGTCAGCAACCGCCTGTTGCCAGACCGGCGATGCGGCACCGCCGCCGACGAGGGTGGCGCCGTCGGCCCGGAACCCGTCCCGCCCCAACGCATCGACACAGTAGGCGATTCCCGCTGCTACGCCATCCAGGGCGGCTCGAGCGAAGTGAGCCGGCGTGGCGTTCGCGTCAGTCAGACCAACGATCTGACCGGTCGCCTGAGGGATGTTCGGTGTTCGCTCGCCGCCGAAGTAGGGGACAAGCGTCAGGCCATCGGCGCCGGGGGACATCCCTGATGCCAGGCGCAACGCGTCATTGCGATCGAGACCGACCGTACGAGCCGTGACGTCGAAGACACGGGTGCAGTTGAGCATGCAGGCCAGAGGCAGGTAGCGGCCAGTGGCGTCGGCAAAGCCACAGACCTCACCGGACGAATCCGTGGTGGTCTTTGACGCGACGGTGAAGGCGACACCGCTCGTTCCCAGGCTGATGACCAGCTCCCCCGGCGCCGCACCGATGCCGGCGGCCGCGGCGGAGTTGTCTCCCGAGCCCGGTCCGACCGGGATACCGGGCCGGAGACCCAGGGCCTCCGCTGCGTCCGGGGACAGTTCGCCAACGATCTCGTCCGGCCCCGCGACGTCGGGGAGGCTGAGGCGCTCGGCGTGATGCTGCCCGGTGGCCAGGGCGAGCAGATCCCGGCGCTGTGTCTCGGACACCGAGGACCACCATCCACTGCCGGATGCTTCACCACGGTCGGTCACCAGCCGGCCGGTGAGCCGGAGGTTGAGGTAATCGTGGGGAAGGCAGATCGCGTCGGTCCGGTCAAGCAGGTCCGGCCGGGTACGTGCCAGCTGGGCCAGCTTGGTTATGGTAATCGAGGGGACGAGGCGGGTCCCGGTTTCGGCGGCGAAGTCGGCCAGCCCGTTGAGCCGCTCGGCGTCTGGCGCGGAGTCAGTGTTGTTCCAGAGAGGCGCTGGCATGACGGGCCGGCCATCGGCGTCCAGCGCCACCAGCCCGTGCTGCTGCGCGTCGACCGAGATACCTCGGACCTCGACGTCGTCGGGAGCCGCCGCGATTGCCTGCCGGACCGCGATGACCAGTGCGTCCCACCACATCGACGGATCCTGAGTGGTGACGCCGTGGTGGTCCGCCCGGCCGTCGGAAATGGTCACCCCGCTCCCCAGGTCGACGACGAGGGCCTTGACGGACTGGGTACCGGAGTCGATACCGAGGACGACCGGGGTCATTGCTGCTCCTGCTACGGTGTCGGCGACCGGCGCGATGACGGCGTACCGCATTGCCAGCCTGATCAGTGGCGCTCATCATACGAGCCTGCCGCTGACCCCGCTTTCGGGGCCGGGCGAACGGTGAACCGAATGGCCGAACGATGGAGCGTGGGATGGCGACGAGCGACTGGTATCCGATCCGGCTGACCACGCCTACCCGGGATTACGCGTTCGGGGAACGAATGATTGTTGATCGGCTCCACAAGCGGGGCCTGCCGACATCCGGCCGGATCGCCGAGACGTGGGAAGTAAGCGGCTACCACGGGGCGATGGGCGTCGTCACCAATGGCCGGCACCGGGGCCGGACGCTGCAGGACCTGACCGAGGCCTTCCCGGACGAACTCGTCGGTCAGGGCTGGCGTGGCGAGCGCTTCCCGCTGCTGGCCAAGTTCCTCGACGCGACACACATGCTGCCGGTTCATCTTCACGCCGGCGATGCCGTGGCTCGTGACCAGTTCGGCGAGCCGAATGGCAAGACCGAGGCGTGGCATATTCTCGATTGCGCCGACGACGCGACAGTGCTCGTCGGAGTCCGACCAGAGCTGAGCCGGGATGACATCGAGCAGGCGCTGCGGGAGGAGCGGTGGGGCGACGTCCTCCATCGCTACCCGATCGCACCGGGAGAGACCATCTACGTTCCCGGCGGCACCCTGCATACCTTCGGGCCCGACGCGGTGGTGTTCGAGATCCAGCAGACGTCCGATCTCGGCGTGACTGCGATGAAGGAGGACATCTTCGGGCAACCAAAACCGGCGGAGGAGCGCGAGGCTGACCTCGCCGAGCTGATGCGTGACATCGACCTCGCCCCGCAGCCCCGACCGGTCCACGGGCTCACCCGGTACGAGGGCGACGTCCGGATCGTTGCCGGTTGTGCTGGGCCACACTTCGCCCTGGAGCGATGGAACCTGGCCGTCCCGTACGACGTGCCCGCTCGGCCGGACCGCTGCCTGACCCTGACGAACCTCGGCGAGCCGGTCGCCATTACGTGGGATGGCGGCGTCGAGCTGCTCGATACGGCGGAGTCATGCGTCATCCCGGCGGCGATGCCCGGCTTCACGCTCGTGCCGGATGGCAAGGCGGTCGTCCTGGCCTGCTTCGTCCCGTCGTTCCCCCGTGACATCGTCGAGCCGCTGCGAGCGGCGGGGTACGGTGACGATCAGATCGCGACGCTGGGAGACGTCCCGTTCAATTGACGTCCTACTGTCCGATGGCCAGTCGCTCGGACCAAGGTTGTCTACCGACAATGGCAGGCAGCGACGCACCGGTGACTCCCACGCCAGGAGGCCGGCGACATCGATCGCTCAGGCTTCGCCAGCGGCCTCCCGGCGCGGGTCCGCGACTATCTCCCGGAGGATAGGCGGCGTCGTTTGCGAATCGCCGGTTCGGACGAAGTGGAAGCCGGACCAGTCACCGCGGGCCCGGCGCGATACCGGCCGATTTCCTCGTCCGTTGGGGCTTGGCAGGACCGGAATTGTCGTCACAGGAGCCTCCACCTCCTGTACGCCGGCGGCTGAACCGGATCAGGCGGGGTTCGTGCTCGGGGCATAGGAGGAGCGTGGAGAGACACTATCACCGTCCTCGGCACCGGTCTCATCCGACAGCCGATCACTCTCCTCACCCGGCACCGTGTCGCCGAAGCCCCATGCGTCGTCCGGCCGCGGGGTGTAGCCGCCCAATTTCATGGTGGCGGCCATCTGGACGGCCTGCGGCTGGTCACCCAGCAGGACCTCGGAAAGCTGCTGCGCCTGCTTGCTGTCTACCTGCCCGTCCGGACCAAGATTAAATTCGCCCTGCATCGCGTTGTGGACGCGATCGATCGCGACCTCGAATGCGGACGCAATCTGATCCGCGCTGAACGTCGCGTTCAGCCCCTGGTTCTCGCCTGCGGCGGAGCGGCCCTCAGCCGTCGCCTCAACGCCCGCTGACAGATGTTCACGGTCAGTCACTGGAAGGTCCTCCTGATCGAGCATCGCACCGCCTGCCATGGCGCAGGGACCGTGCCCGGTCATGCGGAGAACGAGCCCATCATGTGGCAACGTTCTGGCATCTGGTGAGCCAACGCTTTGTCTGCGTGAGGAGCGATACGCTGGAGTTGGTCGATTGATTGATCTGTTGATGCTCGGGAATGGTGGGATGCAGCCGCTCCCGAATCGTTGGTTGTCGAGCTTCCTCGTCCGGTCCCAGGGTTCGCTGATCCTGTTCGACTGCGGTGAGGGGACCCAGGTGCCATGGAAGCGGTTTCACTGGGGCTTCCGGCGGTTGGACGCGATTTGTCTGACGCATCATCACGCTGACCACGTTGCTGGGCTGCCGGGGGTCCTCCACACCGTGGCCAACGCTGGCCGGACCGAGCCGCTGACTATCTTTGGCCCGCCGGAGACGGAACGGATCGTCGCCGGGCTCCGCGTCATCGCGCCGGAGCTACCTTTCGATGTCGTGATCCGGGAACTGCAGGACGACGAGTCGTTCGAGCTACCAGCCGGTCTCCGGGGCCGAGTCCGATTCGGGCAGCATACGATGCAGAGCATGGCCTACCGGGTCGACCTGCCGCGAGCTCGCCGCTTCGATGCCCGGCTGGCCGAAGCCAGCGGCGTCCCACAGGCACTGTGGAGCGCCCTCCAGCATGGCGAGACGATCGTCGTCGACGGTCGCGAGTTCGGCCCGGATGAAGTCCTCGGTCCACCCCGGCGCGGGGTGTCGCTGGCCTTCGTGACGGATACCCGGCCGGTCGCGGTGTTCCCCGACCTGGCGCGGGATGTCGACCTGCTGATCTGCGAGGGAACGTACTCCAACGACGACAAGCTGGACAAGGCCCATGCCTGGGGCCATATGTCGTACCGCGAGGCCGCCGAATTGGCCCGGGATTCCGGGGCACACCGTCTCTGGCTGACGCATTTCGGATCAGGCAATACCGACCCGGACGCAGAGCTTGTCAACGCCACTCGCGTCTTCCCTGAGACGATTGCAGCCTATTCAGGACTCACGGCGACGTTGCGGTTCGACCAGGAGATTGCCGTCGGCCCTCACCATGCCCTGCTTGGTGAGGGCACTGTGCTTAATGGCTAGCTGGCCGGGGCCGGGACCCGAGAGATGTTGGCCCCGACACCGCGCAGTGTCGAGACCAGGTTCTCGTAGCCCCGGTCGAGGTGATAGGCCTCGGTGATCGTGGTCTCACCCTCAGCGATCATCCCGGCCAGGACCATGGCGGCCCCGGCCCGGATATCCCGGGCGGGAACGACGGCGCCAGTGAGCTTCGCCGGGCCGGTGAACGACACTTCGCCGTTGCTCGGGCTGATGTCTGCCTTTGCTCCCATCCGGCGCAGGTCTTCCAGGTAGCGGAGCCGGTCCTCGTAGACCCGGTCGCGGAGCTTGGAGATGCCGTTGCACTGTGTCAGGAGGACGGCGATCACCGCCTGCTGGTCCGTCGGGAACCCGGGGAAGGGGAGCGCCTGGATGTCGATTGGCCGGAGGTCGGACCGAGTGTGCCCGGCGCGCGACTGGACGACCAGGAAGCCACCATCGTCGTCGTCGACCGTGACCGTCGCGCCAGCTTCACGCAGCTTATGGACGACTGGCAGCATGTCGCCCCGGTTCACGCCCCGGATCAGTACGTTGCCACCCGTCAGCACAGCGGCAATGGCATAGGTGCCCGCGACCAGGCGGTCCGGCTTGATCAGCCAGTGGACACCATGCAGGCGTCGCACACCGTGGATGGTGATGTACGGGGTGCCGAGCCCCGTGATATCCGCTCCCATCTTCTGGAGCATTTCGCCGAACGCCACGACTTCCGGCTCGCAGCAGGCGTTGACGATCGTCGTCTTGCCGGTCGCGAGGACGGCTGCCATGAGCAGGTTCTCGGTCCCCGTGTGGGTGGGGTAGTCGAGGAACACCGTCTTGCCGATCAGCCCATCGGTCGTGATCAGGTTGCGGTCATCCTCGCCAGCCGCTAGGATCGCCCCCAGCGAGACGAACCCGCGTAGCATCACATCGACCGGTCGGGCGCCGATGTCATCACCGCCGGCGCGGACGGTCATGACCTGTCCATGCCGGGCCAGGAGAGGACCAACCAGCAGGATGGAGGCGCGGAGCTCCTTGCCCAGGTGACGGGAGATGTCGCCGGTCCGGATCGAGGCGGCGTGGATCTTGACGCGACGACGGGGCGTCATGTCGTCGAAGAAGGTCGGCGACAGCGGATCGGGTGAGACGGTCGCGCCCAGTTCGCTGATCAGTCGGAGCATGATCCGCGTATCTTCGATCGCAGGGACATTCTCGAAGACGCACGGCTCGTCGGTCAGGAGCGCCGCGGCGAGTACCGGCAGCCCAAGGTTCTTGGATCCACCAACACGGATCTCGCCGTCGAGCGGATTGCCGCCCCGGATTCGGATGGCGTCGCCGGGGGTCGGGGCATCGGGTCGACGGGACCCCTCTGCGGTAGTGGACGCCGGGGCAGTTGCCGTCTCGCTCATCGCGTGGTGCTCCTCTGATCGTCTGCTCGCGAGTTGCCATGATGATGGACGGGACCATCCCGGCGCAACGAAAAGTCGAGAGGCGAGCCCACAGTCGGGCTCGCCTCTCGGATTCTCGACCGGGAATGGCGCGACGATATGAGTCAGCCGCTGGTGCCGGTGGAGCGCCGGCGACCACCGAGTCGAAGTCGCATCTCCGCGCGGGCAAGATCGGCCTCAGCCGCCTTAGCGTCCTCGGCGGAGCCGCGATTGGCGAGGGACTCCTGGGCCTTGCGGCGGGCTTCCTCGGCCTGGGCGATGTCGATCTCGTCCGAGTTCTCAGCGGAGTCGGCAAGGATGATGATCTTGCCCTCATTGACCTCGAGGATGCCGCCGAAGATGACGAGCGAGTCCTCACGGCCGCCCCGCTTGATGCGTAGCTCGCCGGGAGCGAGCGGGGTGATGAGCGGGGTATGGCGCGGCAGGATACCCAGCATGCCATCGATGCCCTTGGCGATCACCATATCGATGTCGGTCTCGTTGAAGATCCGGCGCTCGCCCGTAATGATCTCGACCGTGAGCTTTGCCATGTCGTCTCCGGTGGACCCGGCGGGAGCGATTCACTCCCGCCAGGTACCGCGTGTCAGTCCCCAGCCGGAGGCTAGGACTGGTTCATCTTCTCAGCCTTGGCAACGACCGAGTCGATGTCGCCGGCGTACATGAACGCGCCCTCGGGCAGGCTGTCGTACTCGCCGGAGAGGATGGCCCCGAACGAGCGGACCGTCTCCTCACGGGTCACATAGACGCCCGGATTGCCGGTGAAGACCTCGGCAGTGAAGAACGGCTGGGAGAACATGCGCTCGATGCGCCGCGCGCGCGCGACGATCTGCTTGTCCTCGTCAGACAGCTCCTCGACGCCGAGGATCGCGATGATGTCCTGCAGGTCGCGGTAGCGCTGGAGGACGGACTGGACGCCACGGGCGACCCGGTAGTGCTCGTCACCGACGATCAGCGGATCCAGGATCCGGCTGGTCGAGCCGAGCGGATCGACGGCCGGGTAAATGCCGCGTTCGGCGATGGACCGCTCCAGGGAGACGGTCGCGTCGAGGTGAGCGAAGGTCGTGGCCGGTGCGGGGTCGGTGTAATCGTCGGCCGGAACGTAAACGGCCTGGACCGAGGTCACCGAGCCGGTCCGCGTGGACGTGATCCGCTCCTGCAGCTGCCCCATCTCGGTGGCGAGCGTCGGCTGGTACCCCACGGCGGACGGCATACGGCCGAGGAGTGCGGACACCTCGGAGCCGGCCTGGACGAAGCGGAAGATGTTGTCGATGAAGAGGAGAACGTCCCGGCCCTCATCGCGGAAGTACTCGGCCATGGTCATGCCCGAGAGGCCAACGCGGAGGCGGGCACCCGGCGGCTCGTTCATCTGGCCGAAGACCATGACGGTCTTGTCCAGAACGCCGGAGGCAGCCATTTCGGCGTAGAGCGCCGTCCCCTCACGGGTCCGCTCGCCCACGCCCACGAAGACGGAGTAGCCGCCGTGCTCCGCAGCGATGTTGCGGATCAGCTCGGTGATCGTGACCGTCTTGCCGACGCCGGCGCCTCCGAAGATGCCCGTCTTTCCGCCCTTGGTGAATGGGGCGATCAGGTCAATGACCTTGATGCCGGTCTCGAAGATCTCGAGCGCCGATGCCTGCTCCTCGAACGAGGGGGCCTGACGATGGATCGGCCAGCTGGCAGCAGTCTTCGGGGCCGGCTTCTGGTCGATCGGGTCACCGGTAACGTTGAAGATCCGGCCGAGGGTCTCCTCGCCGACCGGCACGGCGATCGCCTGGCCGGTGTCACGGACGTCCTGTCCGCGGACGAGGCCGTCCGTCGTGCTCATGGCGACGGCGCGGATCGCGTCGTTCCCGAGGTGCGTCTGAACCTCAAGGACGAGGGTGCCACCGTCCGGGGTGGTGACTTCCAGGGCGTTGTAGATCTCGGGCAACTGCTCCGCGGGGAACTCGACGTCGACGACGGCGCCCGTAACCTGCAGGATCTGGCCGGTGGCGGTCGCAGTCGAGGAGGCGCTGGATGGTGCGGTGGCGACCATGCTGGTTCCTTTCGATCGGCGCCCCGGCGAGTGGGCAGGGGGCCGGACGGGTAGTGACGATGGGAGCCGGGTTACCGGCTGGCGTTGGCGCCCGCCGAAATCTCGGCAACCTCGGCAGTGATGGATGCCTGGCGGACCTTGTTGTAGGTCAGCGACAGGTCACGACCGAGTTCCTTGGCGTTGTCGGATGCGGACCGCATAGCGACCATGCGGGCGGAGAACTCGGAGGCGATCGTGTCAAGCAGCGCCTGGTAGACGACGCCCTCGACATAGCGCGGCAAGAGTTCGTTGAGGACGGTCTGCTGGTCGGGCTCGAAGATGAAGTCACGGTACTTGCCCGTCGACTCCGGCCGGGGAACCGGGAGCAGCTGGACGACGTCCGGAACCTGCGACAGCGTGTTGACGAAGCGCGGGAAGACCAGATGGACCGAATCCACCTTGCCGGTCGTGAAGTCGTCGATCGCGACCTTCACCGCGCCGCTGATGCTGGCCGGGGATGGGTTAGACCCAAGGTTGATCGCTTCGGCGGCGATTTCCCGGCGGGTGCGGCGCATGAAGTCGCGCCCCTTCTTGCCGATCGTGATGAACTCGACATCGTGGCCAGCGGCGTCTTCCCGGAGGAAGCGGCCGACACGGCGGAAGATGTTGGAGTTCAGCGGACCGACGAGCCCCTTGTCCGGCGTGACGAGCACGACGGCGCGGGCCCGGATGTTCGGTCGCTCGGCAAGCAGTGGGAATTCGCGGAGGGCCTGGTCCTGGCTCACCCCGGAGGCCAGGTCGCCAATCATGGCGCGCAGCCCCTCGGAGTAGGGGCGGCTGGCCATCACCTGGTTCTGGGCCTTGCGCATGCGCGACGCCGCGACCGTCTCCATCGCCCGGGTGATCTTGGCGATGTTGGCGACGCTGCGAATACGCCGGCGGATCTCTCGTGTCGAGGCCATCGCCCCTCCCGGACCGGTAGACCGGTCGCTGGGAGCCCGCCGTCAGCAACGGTGGGCTCCCGTCAAATCGGACCTACTGGCCAATCCGCGTAAACGACGAGCCACTCTTGAAGGCGTCGGACGCCCGGCGCAGCGCCTCGACCACGTCATCGGTCAGATCGCGCTTCTCGCGGATCAGCTCGAGCACGTCGCCGGCAGAATCCCGCATGTAATCGAGGAACTGATCGCGGAAGGCGACGACGTCCTCGACCTGGATATCGTTGAGGTAGCCGTTGGACCCCATCCAGAGCATCGCGACCTGCTCTTCGACCTTGAGCGGCTTGTACTGGGCCTGCTTGAGAAGCTCGGTCATCCGCTGGCCCTGCTCGAGCTGGCGGCGGGTCCCGGCGTCGAGGTCGCTGGTACCGAACTGAGCGAAGGCCTGCAGCGAGCGATAGGCGGCGAGGTCGAGCCGGAGGCTACCGGCAACCTTGCGCATCGCCCGGATCTGCGCGGCCGAACCGACGCGGGAGACCGAGATACCCGGGTTGATGGCCGGGCGGATACCCGCGAAGAACAGATCGGTCTCGAGGAAGATCTGGCCGTCGGTGATCGAGATCACGTTGGTCGGAATGTAGGTCGACACGTCGCCGGCCTGGGTCTCGATCAACGGGAGCGAGGTGAGCGAGCCACCACCGTTGGCGTCGGACAGGCGGGCGGAGCGTTCGAGCAGGCGGGAGTGCAGGTAGAAGACGTCGCCCGGGTATGCCTCGCGGCCCGGCGGGCGGCGATTGAGGAGCGAAACCTCGCGGTACGCCGCGGCGTGCTTGGAGAGGTCGTCGTAGACGATGAGCGCGTCGCGCCCGGTCTCCATGAACTCCTCGCCCATGGCCGTGCCGGCGTACGGTGCGATCCATTGCATACCGGCCGGCTCGGAGGCGGACGCCATGACGACGATGGTGTTCTTCATCGCGCCGAACTGCTCAAGCGTCCGGACGACCTGCGCGACCTGGGCGCGCTTCTGGCCGATGGCGACGTAGATGCAGAGCACGCCGCTGTCGCGCTGGTTGATGATGGCGTCGATAGCGACGGCCGACTTGCCAACCTGGCGGTCGCCGATGATCAGCTCGCGCTGGCCACGGCCGATCGGGATCATCGCGTCGATGGACGTGATGCCGGTCTGGAGCGGGGTGTCGACGTCCTGGCGCTGAATGACGCCGGGAGCGATCCGCTCAATCGGGCGGCTGAGTTCAGTGACGATCGGGCCCTTGCCGTCGATCGGACGACCGAGGGCGTCAACCACGCGGCCGAGCATCGCATCGCCGACCGGGACGGACGCGATCTGGCCGGTGGTCCGGACCTCGTCGCCTTCCTCGATCTGGCGGTACTCGCCGAGGACGATGATGCCGACGGACTCCTCGGCCAGGTTGAAGGCGAGGCCGATCGTGCCGTCCTTGGTGAACTCGACCAGCTCGTTGGCGCCGACCTGGCTGAGTCCGTAGACCTGCGCGATGCCGTCACCGACGTCGACGACCGTTCCGACGTTGGCAACCGTCATCGGCTGGTCGAATCCGGCGATTTCCCGCTTCAGGATGTCGCCGATCTCACTTGCTCGTACGACCATGTGTGGGTCTCCTCAATGATGGGACCGGTTCCGGAGTGGCCGGACCGGACCAGGTGCCGTTGCTGTTGGTCGCGTCAGGCCGAGGCGACGTTGAGACGCTGGCGAAGTGCGCGGAGTTTGCTCTGGACGCTGCCGTCGAGGACGGTGTCCCCGATCCGGGCGACAAGACCACCGATCAGCTCCGGGTCTACCCGGAGTCGCAATTCGATCTTCCGTCCGGTCATGTCGGTCAGACGCTGGCGGATCAGCCGCTCGTCGTCTGCTGAGACGGGCTCGGCGGTGGTGACGTGGGCGACCACGATTCCCTGCTCTGCAAGCCACGCCTCGCTGAACACGTCGTAGATGTCCGGCAGGAGCGGGAGACGACGGTTCTCCATCAGGATCCGGACGAGGTTGTGCGCCTCGAGTTGCCCGTCACCAAGGATCAGCTCCAACGCCTTGCGCTTCTCGGCGACAGGCATGCCGGGGTTGACCAGGAACCGAGCAGTCTGTTCGTCGCGTAGCGAATCGGCCAACCGTCGAAGGTCACGGTCCCAGAGCTCGAACGAGCCGGTTTCCCTGGCCAGCGCGACGATCGCCTCGGCGTATCGCCTGGCCGCGTTGCGTGCCATGCCTAGATCCTTGTCTTCGGCTCTTGGGCAGACACCCCGCGAGCCACGAACGTTTCTGCCCGATGAACCGGA
This sequence comes from Thermomicrobiales bacterium, assembly GCA_035944555.1. Lineage (GTDB taxonomy): Bacteria > Chloroflexota > Chloroflexia > Thermomicrobiales > UBA6265 > CADCWK01. Next base: position 28,751 of record DASZAY010000008.1, on the reverse strand, counting down.
CCGGCGCCTCGACCAACCCGGCAACAAGCCATATGGCTTGCTCCCCGGAACGGCCAGGCGCCAGTCGTCGGTGCGTCTTCCGGGCGGATCGGCGTGCCGTGGCCCGGTCCGGGACGTCTAGTTCCGGGCAGCCGTCGGGCGGTCTGCCTCGTTAAGCGTGTCCTGGATGAGCTGCGACTGCGCGGCCGGGTCAATCTCGCGACGGACGATCCGGGTTGCTGCGGTCACGGCCAGATCAGCGACCTCCTGCCGGAGTTGCTGACGGGCCTGGTTGGTCTCCTGTCGAAGCGACTCCTGAGCCCGGCCGAGATACTCCTCAGCCTGCCTTGCCGCTTCTTCACGAGCCCGGGCGATGGTTGCTTCGCTGGACTGTCGCGCGTTGGCGACGATCTGCTGGGCCTCCTGGCGGGCCTGGACGAGCAACTGCTCATTCCGGGCCTCGGTCGCCGCGAGTTCCTTGCGCATCTCGTCAGCCGCGGCGTAGCTCTCCCGGATCCGCTCGGTGCGCTTGTCGAGCGCATTGACGATCGGCTTGAGGGCGAAGCGCCAGAACAGCAGGATGAAGATGATGAAGGCGACGAGCTGGGCGAACAGGTTCCAGCCGTTGATGCCGATATTCTCGAACAGCTGCATTGCAATTACCCATCCTCTAGCCAGCGGGCCGGCCGCCGGACCACGACGTCATCATGGTCCACCGCCGGCCCCGCGGCGGAGACTCCAGGCAGGTACTCCCCTGGGAGCGCCCCGCCCGGTCCCGCCGAGAGCCGGCCTCTCGCGATCAGACCGCGAAGAGGATCAGGATCGTGATGACGAGTGCGTAGATCGCGATGGCTTCGGTCAGACCGACGCCGATGTACATCAGCGTCTGCAGCTGGCCGGCGGCGTCCGGGTTGCGACCGATGGTCTCGACCGTGCCCTTGACGATCAGACCGACGCCCACACCTGGGCCGATGGCTCCAAGACCAATCGCGAGACCTGCACCGATAAGACGAGCGCCCTCGACGTCCATTGACGATTCCTCCTCTGCGTGCCGGCGTGCCCGGCCGCGTCATGCGTCCTCCGGGCAACGGCTGCCCTGAGGGTGCGTGACCACGTCGTCGCGTGGTGACTTCGATGGACTTCGCTGCGACCGGGCTTGGCCTGGCGCCCATCGGGCAGCGAGCCGGAGCGGGAATCCCGCCACACCTCACCATCCGATGGGCGCCAGTCGCCCGACCGGCTAGTCCCCGACCTGTGCAGCCGGGCGCATACCGGCATCAGGATACGGTGTCTCGTCGTTGCGCACGGGCAGATCGTCGTGGCTGCCATGCGCCTCGTCGTCATGCCCGCCGCCGGCGAGGCTGATGTAGATGACCGTCAGCAGGGCGAACACCGTCGCCTGGATGAATCCGAGCAGGAGCTCCAGCGCGATGAAAGCAATCGGGAACAGGAAGGGCACGATGAAGAACCGCAGCCCACCGGCGACCGTGTACATCAGCAGCAGGAGAACTTCGCCGGCGAAGACGTTGCCGAAGAGTCGGGCGGTAAGAGAGACGAGCCGCGAGAGCTCGGTGATGACCTCGATCGGGAACAGGATCGGGGCAAGTGCCTTGGGGCCCGGCGCCATGTGGCGCAGCCGGTTACCGATGCCGCCGCTGTTCTTGAGTCCGAGCACCTGGAACATGGTGAAGGACACCAGTGCCATGGCCAGCGTCATGTTGAGGTCGGCGTTCGGTGCACGGACATAGGGGACCAGGACGTCGTGGCCTTCGCTCTCCTCGTCGATGGGAGCAGCTTCCTGATTCTGCCCGGACGTGATGCTGGTGCCTTCGTTGACTGCGTCGGTACCGACAGAGTCATCGGCGTGACCCGTCTCGGTGGAGACTTCGGCTTCTTCGTGGTGGTAGACCCCGATCGTGCCGACGCCTGGCAACAGGCCGGCGAGGTGGGCCGTGAAGATGAAGATGAAGATGCCGGCCATCAGGGGGAAGACCTGTCGACCGAGCTTCCGCCCGCCGGCAATCTGGGAGAGGTTGAGCAGATATTCGACGATGAACTCGAAGAACGATTGACCCCGGGTCGGGATCTCCTTCATCCGGCGGGCAACGATGTTGCCACCGATGATCAGGATCGCCATGACCACGAGCATCGTGATGAATGAGTTGGTGATCGGAAGCGGCCCGATCTTGAAGAGTTCTTCGGCCGCGACGGATACGTGGAAATCGTCGAACACCGATCGCTCCTCTTCCTGCCTCCGCCTCGGCGAACCTACGGCGGCGGGTCAACGTCGTCGTCTCTGTCGTCGATCATCGGTGGCCGGAGCCGACGGCGATCGTTGGGGCCGCGTTCGTCAATTCCGGTCGTCGTCCTCGTCCGGCTCCGGTGGCCGGGATGACTTCGGCCACGGGCGCTGGTTGAGACGACTGCGAGAAATCCGGACCAGCATAGTCAACTCGGTGGCAACTGCCAGCACTCCGATCACTACCCCCACGAGTGTCCATAGGGGTTCTGAATCGAAGCGGCGGTCCAGCCAGATCCCGACGCCGATCAGGGCGAGCAGAATGAAGGCAATCGAACAACCGAGCCCGGATGTGAGGCCCAGCAGGCGAAGCGTGGGGTTCCCCTCGCTACCGGCAGTGTCTTGAGCCACCGTAAACCTGCCTCATCCTGTCGATGTGAAAAGTATCACAATCGTTTTTAGGGCGGCAATGTTTGCCGGGCAGCACTGCACACCGGGTTGCCGTCCGCTGCACCTCACGGGGCGCCGCAACGCCGGACGCCATTCTCCTGTGTTGGCGGTCTGACCGCAACCCTGCAGTTCCCGTCTGGTCCGGCGCCTGGGAAGGCGCCTAGTACCAGCCATAGGGGACGCTTCGGTGGTCCGGCATCCCGGGGTAGACCGGGGTCTCGATGAATTGCTGGATCCGGCGGTACAGCGCGTCGAGTTCCGCTCGCTTCAGCCAGTGGCCCAGCTCGGCGCGAACCTCCGTTTCTGCCTCGGCCAATCGAACGAGGTCGGCGAGGAGTTCGTCCGCCACCGGCATCCCGATGTACTGCCAGAGGACCGTACGGAGCTTGGGTTCCCGGTTGAACGTCAACCCGTGGTCGATTCCCCAGACCTTGCCGGTCACGTCGACCATGCAATGGCCGATCTTGCGGTCAGCGTTGTTGGCGATATGGTCGAAGAGAACAATTCGTTCGATCGCCGGGTCGCAGCGGAACCAGAACTCGGCGGGGTCGCCGATCAGCTCGGTGCCTGGTTCGATATAGAGCTGGACGGATCCGACTCCATGCGGTCCATCGCGGACCACGGTTGGCGGCACGACGGACCAACCCAGCCGCTCGCTCAGCAGGAAGGCGGCGTGTTCCCGCTTGAACAAGGTCCCGGATGGAAAGTCCCAGAGCGGAGCTTCCCCGTCGCGGGGCTTGTAGATACCCAGGTGTTCGCGTCCGGATGCGGTCGTCAGCGCCACGCCAAACGTGTAGTTCGACCCCCATGGGACCAGCTGGGCGGCGGTAATCTCGCCGTTGGTCAGCAGGGCGAGAGCGTCGGCCGTTGCCAGGGGAGGCACAGGGGTGTGGGGCTCGTCGTTTGCCTCGTCAGTCAGTCGGAGCAGGAGGTCGGGCACGGACGGGTCCTCTCGGGTGCGTCGCCGAGACAGTGCAGAAGGTTGGCCGGAGACCCCATCGTCGCCGGGCGGGAAGTCTACCCGTTCCCGCGGGCACGCTGCCCCTTCCAACCAGCGTGTCGGGTAGGATGCCGGACAGGTTCGCGCAACGGCGCGTTGGCGGGAGCCGGAAGGCGGCATTGCAGGCTGGCCCGACCGGATCCGAAGTGAGAGGAAGCACTCCGATGAAGATCGCACGCTATGACGACGGCGGGTCGGCTGCCTGGGGCATCGTCGAGGGCGAGACGCTCCATGCTGCGACGGGGAGCCCGTTCGACGGCTCACTGACCAGGGGAGCCGCGGTCGGTCCGCTGGAGGAGGCAACTCTCCTGACGCCGGTCGATCCAGGGAAGATCGTCTGTGTCGGCCTGAACTACGCCGCGCACGTCACCGAGAACGATCCGTCCCGGACGGTGCCCGACGAGCCCGTGATCTTCATGAAGCCACAGTCGGCACTGATCCCGCAGGGCGCGGCGATCACGATTGCCAACCCCGGAAACCAGACCGACTACGAGGCCGAGCTCGCGATCGTGATCGGTCGCACCGCGTCCAAGGTGTCGGTCGAGGAGGCGCGCGGGGTGATCCTCGGATTCACGGTCGGCAATGACGTGTCTGATCGTGTCCTCCAGAAGAAGGACGGCCAGTGGGTCCGGGCCAAGGGCTACGACACCTACTGTCCGCTCGGACCGGTGATCGTCACCGACCTGGACCCGACCGCGGGCGAGGGACTGCGTGTGCAGTCACGGCTCAATGGGCAGCTGCGCCAGAACGGCGTCACCACCGACATGATCTTTGACGTCTACGACCTGATCAGCCGGATCAGCCATGTCATGACGCTCAACCCCGGTGACGTGATCCTGACCGGTACGCCCGAGAACGTCGGCGGGCTGTCGTCCGGCGACGTCATCGAGTGCGAGGTGACCGGTATCGGGATCCTCCGCAACACGGTCGCCTAGGCAGGGTCGCGGTCGTTGCCACGTCACGGCCGAAGAGAGACGGCGGGCGCATCAGTGCCCGCCGTTCGTGTGCCCTGTCGCGCTCCGGGAGTGCCCCCCTCGTCAGTTCTCGGTGAACCGCGTACAGGTGCCCCGGAACCGGTAACCGGTGCGCGAAGTGAGCTTGAGCTTGTGAGAAGGGTAGATGAGCAGACGCGCACCATTGGGTAGGCGATACGACTGGCTCGTGCGGAGTGCAAATGACCTCGAAAGCCCGGATGCGAGCCACCTGGCTGCTGGAGCATTACTCCGGCGAGTAGGCCGCCATCCTCCACCTGGATGCCAACCTGGCGGGAGACGATGGCTACGTTTACGTCGACGCCGGTTCCTACACAGTCGCTGCTGCGAACTGGCAGCCACTGGAATCCGATCCAGTCGACCGGGCCACGGTGTAGTCATTCGTGGACTCCGCGGCTCAGCGGCCCGATCCGAGGTGCTGGTCAGGGATCTGCCCGGGGACGCAGACGCGGCGTTCGCGATCGTTCGTACCTTCTTGGGGCCGGTCAACCTGAACGCGACTCATACGTTCGTCGCCTGCAGCGTGACGAGGAGCGTCTGGTCCGTCAGCACACCGGACCAGGACGCGATCAACGTCTTTATGGGAACTGCTCGACCAGTAGGCGACCGGCCTCGCCCATCGGTCGGGTTGCAAGGACGGGGGCTTTAGGGATAGGGCGCCTGACGGGCGCTGTCATCGAAGCAGGCTGGTCAACTCCTCCGGTGTCACGACGGGCAGCGAGCACGTCTGGTCGACGCAGACGTACGCCGTTGGTCGTCCGTCCTTCGCCGGGCGGTCGGCTGTCAGCGGGATGAGGTGTTCCACGGCCGGGTCTGCAGGGGCAGCCCAGGCACGAACCGTCGCCGGGAGGTATGTGCCGAAGGACACGGCATGCAGGGCAGCGAAGGCGTCGTCAGCCCGGTCGCCGGCGAGGACGATCTCGCGGGCCGGCGACAGGTAATCGCTGGCGACACCCAGCATCCGGCCGAAGCCGAGCGGTGACTGGCGGAGTGGCTCGGCCATCGAGCGCAGGATGCCGGTGGCGTGCTGCCGGTATCCATCCCGGCCCGTCAGGCGGTGAAGCCGGAGCAGGGTATCGGCGAGGAGGCTGTTCCCGGTGGGCGTGGCGCTGTCCTGCAACTCGCGCGGGCGGACCAGCAATCGGTCGTGATCCGGGGAGGTGTCGAAGAACAGGCCAGAGTCCGGGTCCGCAAAGCGTCGGAGCGCTTCATCGGTCAGATCGATTGCCGCCTCGACCCATCGACGTTCGAAGGTAGCTTCGTAGAGCGAGATAAGCCCGTAGGCCACCGATGCGTAGTCCTCGAGGAAGCCGTCGCCGCGGGCGGTACCGTCCTTCCAGGACCGGTGGAGCGTCGCGTCGGAACGCATGGCGCCGGTCAGGAAGGCACCACTGGCTTTGGCGGCCTGGAGTGCGTCGGCCCGGTCGAGAATGCGGGCGGTCCGTGACATGGCGTGCAGCATCATTCCGTTCCAGGACGCGATGGCCTTCTCGTCTCGGAACGGCTGGGGGCGTTGCTGGCGTGCCGCGAGCAGCTTGCGTGATGCCCGGCGGAGGACCACGTCGACCTCTTCGGCCGTCGTGCCGAGCTCGGCGGCTACGTCGGCCAGCGGGCGTGGGCGGTTGAGGATGTTCTCCCCCTCGAAGTTCCCGGCGTCAGTTACGCCGAAGGCTGCAATCACGATGGCGGCGTCACCGGGCAGGAGCAGGGAGCGAATCTCCTCCGGCGTCCAGACGAACGTCTTGCCCTCGACACCCTCGGTATCTGCATCCTGAGCCGAGTAGAAGGCTCCCGACGGGTCAGTCATCTCGCGCAGGACGTACGTGGCCGTCTGGTCGGCGACCTCGCGATAGCGCTCCTCGCCAAGCAGGAGCCAGCCATCGAGATAGGTCGAAAGCAGCTGGGCGTTGTCGTAGAGCATCTTCTCGAAGTGGGGGACCAGCCATTCTGCGTCAACGCTGTACCGGTGGAAGCCCCCGCCGATCTGGTCGTACATGCCCCCGTCGGCCATCCGGGTCAGGGTCGTCCGCACGACCGCCTGAAGCGGTCCGTCGGGGTTGGTGGCCAGCTGGCGCAGCGCGACATCGAGCACCATCGGCTGGGGGAACTTCGGTGCCGGACCGAAGCCGCCGCGCTCGAGGTCGGCCCGCGAGACGAGGTCTCCGGCGAAGTCCGCGAGGATGGAGCGGTCGAGGTCGGTCGGGTCCGGGGCCGCCTGGCTGGCGCGCACCAGGAACTCCCTGAGCTGGGCAGCGGTGTTCTCGAGATCGACACGCCGGTTTCGATAGGCATCGGAGACGGCAGTCAGTACCTGCCGGAACGAAGCCAAGCCATGGCGTCCGACCGGCGGCCAGTACGTTCCGCCAAAGAAGGGGGTGGTGTCCGGGAGCAGGAAAACGTTCAGCGGCCAGCCGCCCCGGCCCCCCATCACCTGGACGGCTGTGATGTAGAGCTGGTCGATGTCCGGCCGCTCCTCCCGGTCGACCTTGATGCAGACGAACCACTCGTTGAGCGCCTCCGCTGTAACGGGATCGGAGAACGACTCGTGCTCCATGACATGGCACCAGTGGCACGACGAGTAGCCGATGCTGACCATGATGGGCCGGTCGAGGTCACGGGCCCGGGCCAGTGCTTCCTCGCCCCACGGGTACCAGTCGACCGGATTGTCCTTGTGCTGCAGCAGGTAGGGGGACGTCTCGTTGGCAAGTCTGTTAGGCATGGTGTCCTCATTTGCCGGGAGCGGACCTCCGCCTCGACCGGGCGGGGTCATGTTGATAGTCGCCTCGCACGGGCGCTGCCCCGGAGGTATGCAGGCGTCGTCTATCCTTGGGTCATGAGTGACCGCAACGGGGGCCAAGAGCCCAGGAACCCAACCCGCGGGCGTCGCCCGGCCCGAGACGGGTCGAATGAGCAGGACGGCGATGACCGCCGCAAGCCGGCTCAACGCTCGCCCAATGACCGGCAGCGCATGGGGGCCTCCCGGAAGGCCCCGTCCGGGCCCCGGCGTGGTACACCGGGCGATGGTCAGCCCGGGCGCCGTCCGGCCGCGTCGACCTCGTGGGACCCGTTGGCCGAGTGGTACATCGGCTGGGTCGGTGAGGACGGGTCGAAGCACCATCGGCTGCTAGCGATCCCGGCGGTGATGGACGCGCTGGGCGACGTCGGCAACCAGTCCGTTCTTGACATCGGGTGCGGTCACGGGGTGCTGTCGGGCTACGTTGCCAAGGCCGGCGGGCGCTACACCGGCGTCGATGCGTCACCGCGGCTGATCGACTTCGCGCGCTCACACCACAGCCGCGATGGTCGCTTCCTCGTCGGTGATGCCGGCAACCTCGCCGCTGCGAAGGAGCTCAGGCCGGGCTCGTTCGACGCCGGGGTGTTCCTGCTCAGCATCCAGGATATGGACCCGGTCGGGCCGGTCCTGGAGAGCGCCGCCCGGATGCTCAAGGTCGGCGGGCGGCTGGTCCTGCTGATGACTCACCCGGCCTTCCGTATCCCGCGGCAGAGCGGGTGGGGCTGGGATGACGGGCGCAAGCTCCAGTACCGGCGGATCGACCGGTACCTGACGCCGCTCCCGGTCCCGCTCAAGTCATACGGTGAGCGAGGAGGCGTGTCGCGCTCCTATCACCGCCCATTGCAGGACTACGTCAATGGCCTAGGAGCGGTCGGACTGGCCGTCGACCGGATGAATGAGATCCCGACCTGGAAGGTCGCGCCGGCCGGCCCGAAGGCCAATGCGATCAATACGTCCAACCAGGAGATCCCGCTGTTCGTCGCACTGCGAGCGGTCAGGATCCGCTGATCGCACACGGGGGAGGGGACGACCATGGCGGACGAGCAGCCTGTGACGATTGAGGGCGAGCTGATGCTCGACGTCGTGACGATGATGACGGACAACGCGCGGCGTGTTGCCCTCTCGGCAGTCGAGGGGGCCAGGGCCGCCGGCGACGATGACCTCACCTCGGCGGTCTCGGCAGCCCTGCACCGGGAAACTGAGGCGATCGTCCGGGGATGCCCGCCGGAGAACCGGGCGCTGATCAGTGCCGTCCGGGCGGCCGGTCATGCGATCGAGTCGGTCGCGACGCAGGCGCTCCGGACCGGGGTGAACGAGCCCGCCGACTCGCTGACGCGGGCGTTCGACCTCTTCGTCTCGTACGTGAAGGGGCCTGGCCGGGATCGGATCATCGCCTCGGCGAGTAGTCCAGCCGAGGCCTGAGCCTGGGACGGTCGCGCGGCGTGGCTGTTTCCCGGAACGCGGGCAGCATGGTACATATCCACCCATCAGCGCGTCGGAACCTGTGCAAACCGAATGAGTCGGCAACCGACGCCCAACGAGGACAGCCTCCCATGATCGCCCCGCCGGCCTCCCGAACGATCCGTGGTCTCGCCAGCCTCCACGAGGCGGGCCGGTTGCGCCTTGCCATCCAGAAGTCTGGTCGTCTGACGGACTCGACACTATCGCTGCTCCGCAACATCGGACTGGACTTTGAGAGCTACGGGTCGCGGCTGATCTCGCATTGCGAGAACTTCCCGCTCTCGATCCTCTACAGCCGGGATGACGACATCCCTGAGCTGGTTGCCCGGGGGACCGTCGACCTCGGCATCGTCGGGCGAAACCTGCTCCATGAGGAGGACCACCGCGTCGAGGAGTTGCTGCCGCTCGGCTTCGGCCAGTGCTCGCTGGTCGTCGCGGTGCAGCGCGAATCGCCCTACCAGGACCCGACCGAGCTGGCTCACGCCCGGATCGCGACGAGTTACCCGGCGACGGTGCGCAAGTACTTCCGCGACCTGGGGGGCGAACCGGAGATCTTCCGGCTCAAGGGCTCGGTTGAGATGGCGCCGGCGCTCGGAACCGCGGACGCGATCGCCGACCTGAGCGCGACCGGCTCGTCGTTGATCCTCAACGACCTGCGGCCGATCGCCACCATCCTGAAGTCCGAGGCGGTCCTGGTGGCCAACCCGGACGCGCTAGAAGAATCCGGCCGGCGGGAACACATCGACCGGCTGTTGCTCCGGATCCGGGCGGTCCAGGCGGCACGGCGGTACAAGTACGTCATGATGAATGCCCCGACGGAAGCGCTGCCGGAGATCCGGCGCGTGCTACCGGGACTCAAGGCGCCGACGATCATCCCGCTGGATCGGGACGGGTTTGTGGCCGTCCACGCCGCGATCCGCGAGGACATCTTCTGGGAATCGGTCGAGCGACTCAAGGAAGCCGGCGCCACGGAGATCCTCGTCTCGTCGCTGGAGAAGCTGCTGCTCTAGTCGCGCTCCGGTTCCCGTTCGAACAGCTGAGGGATTCGTTCATGGCCGACACCGCCGCCCGTCCCGCGACCGATCTGACCCGCTTGATCCGGCCGGCGCTGCGCGACGCCCACCCGTATATCCCGGCGACCAGCGCCCAGTCAGGCGACCAGCCCGGACGGGCGATCAAGCTGGACATGAACGAGTCGCCGTACGGGCCCTCTCCGAAGGTCGCCCGCGCACTGGCCTCCTTTCACCTCACCAATCGCTACCCGAGCATCACGCAGGACCGCCTGCGGGACGCAATCGGGCGGTACGTCGGCGTCGAGGCCCGGCGGATCATCCCGGCCGCCGGGATGGATGACGTCCTGACGAACCTCTACCGGGCGTTCGTTGACGACGGCGACGAGGTGATCATTTCGGACCCGACCTTCGGGGTCTACCGCCACGCGATCGCGGTACAGGGTGGGCGCGTCATCGACGTGCCGCTCGGGCAGCGGCCAGACTTCGCGCCCGATGTCGACGCCATCCTTGCCGCCGTAACGGACCGGACCAGGATCATCATGGTCTGCAACCCGAACAATCCCACGGGCAATCTGCTGCCCGACGAGGCGATCGAGCGGATCGCCCGTGAGGCTCCCTGCGTCGTCGCCATCGATGAGGCATACGCCGAGTTCTCCAGCCAGTCCCAGCTGGACCTGATGGAGCGCTACGACAACGTCTGTATCCTCCGGACCATGAGTAAGTGGGCCGGACTGGCCGGGATGCGCGTCGGCTACGGCGTCTTCCCGGAGTGGATGCTTGCGCCGGTCTGGGCTGTCGTGCCGGCCTTCTGCAACATCTCCACCGCAGCCGAAGAAGCGGCAATCGCCGCGTTCGAGGATAGCGACTACCTCCGCGACGTCGTCACGAGAATGATTGCCGACCGGGACGCCCTGGCGTCACGGCTCAATGCGATGGACGGCATTGAGGTCTTCCCTTCGGCCACCAACTTCCTCCTGTTCAGGTTGCCCATCGCGGACGCGGAGCCGGTCTTCAAGGAGCTCGGCGCGCGCGGCATCCATGTGCGCTTCTTCGGCAACCCAGACCACCACATGCGCGACTGCCTGCGGGTGTCGATCGGTACTGCCGAGGAGAACGCGCTCTTCGCAAACGAGCTCCAGGGCATCCTTTCCGAGGTGGCGGCGTGAGCGACATCCCGCCAAGGCGAAGCGGCACGGTTTCGCGTGAGACCGGCGAGACGCAGATCCAGCTGACCGTCGACCTGGATGGTTTCGGTCGGACCGAGATCGGGACCGGCGTCCTGTTCCTCGATCACATGCTTGACGCCCTGGCACGGCATGGCCAGCTTGACCTGACCGTCCGGGCCACGGGCGATGCTGCGATGGACCCCCATCACACCGTTGAGGATGTCGGGATCGCGCTGGGTGTCGCCATCCGGCAGGCGCTCGGGGACCGGCGGGGAATCGCCCGGTACGCCCATGCCTATGCGCCTCTCGACGAAGCGCTGGCTCGCACGGTGATCGATGTCTCGGGTCGGCCATTCGTCCACTTCGAGGCCGCGATGCCTGAGCCGATGATCGGCGCCGACTTCGGTGCATCGCTGATCGAGGAGTTCTGGCGATCTCTCGCCGTCAACGCCGGGCTAACCATTCATATCGATCTGATCCGGTCCCGGAACGCCCATCACGCGGCGGAGGCCATCTTCAAGGCCGGGGCACTGGCGCTGCACCACGCCACGCGGGTGACCCGGGACCCGGGGACGATCCCTTCGACCAAGGGAGTCCTGGCCTGAGTTATCCGCTTCGCCGCTTGCCGCTTCGCTTTGACACACCCGTCTCCGCGCTAGGACCTCCCCCAATGATCGCAGTCATCGACTATGGAGCCGGTAACCTTCGGTCGATCCGTCGCGCCCTCGAACGAGCAGGCGCCGAAGTGATCGTCACCAATCGCCCGGCGGACATCGCCGCGGCAGACGGTGTCGTTTTGCCGGGAGTCGGGGCGGCGGCCCATGCGATGGACCGGCTCCACGAGCTCGGCCTGACCGAGACCATCCGGGATGTTGCCACATCCGGGCGGCCGTTCCTCGGTATCTGTCTCGGGATGCAGCTCCTGTTCGGCCACCAGGAGGAAGGCGACGCCGAGGGACTTGGGCTGATCCCGGGGCGGGTCCGGTCGCTGCCGGCGAGTGAGGTCAAGGTGCCCCACATGGGCTGGAACCAGTCGGCCGTCATCAATCCCGGCCCCCTCGGCGACGCAGGGGAGGAGTGCTTCTACTACTTCGTCCACTCTTACATCGTCGAGCCGGAGGATCCGGCGGCCATCGCGGCGGCCTCCAGCTATGGTGAGCATTTTCCGAGTGTGGTCGTTCGCGACAACATCTGGGGAACGCAGTTCCACCCGGAAAAGAGTGGTGACGACGGGTTGGCGTTGATCGAACGGTTCGTTGTCGCGGTCAACGCCGGGCGTGACGATATGCCAGTGGCTAACAGGGTGGGCGCATGATCGTCTACCCAAGTATCGATATCCGCGATGGCCGGTGCGTACGCCTGGTCGAAGGCGACTTCGCCCGCGAGACCGTCTACGACGACGATCCGGTCCGGGTCGCGGGGCGCTGGGCAGCGGCGGGAACGGCGTGGGTTCACATCGTCGACCTCGACGGCTCGCTCAGGAAGGAGCCGGTCAACCTCGAGATGGTGGGCCGGATGCGGGAGATCGTCGGACCAGATGTTCGCCTTCAGCTCGGCGGCGGGCTCCGGACGATGGAGCACCTGGACCGGGCGTTCGCGGCTGGCGCGGACCGGGCGGTCCTTGGTTCGATCGCGATCACCGATCCGGCGCTTGTCGCCACCGCGGTTGACCGGTGGGGGGATCGGATTGCGGTCGGGCTCGATGCCCGGGACGGCATGCTCGCCGCGAATGGCTGGGTGGAGCAGACGTCGGTTCGGGCGACCGATCTGGCCGCCACGATGCGCGACGCCGGGGTCCGGACGTTCATCTTCACCGATATCGCGCGGGACGGGACGCTGAGCGGCCCCAACCTCGAGCAGTTGGCCGGAATGGCCGAGGCTCTCGCCTCCGGAGACGCCCCGGAGACGCATCTGATTGCGTCGGGCGGCGTCGCCGGGATCGGCGATGTCGATGCGGTCAGACAGACCGGCGCGACCGGGATCATTATCGGGCGGGCGCTCTACGACGGGCGGGTCGATCTCGCCGAAGCGCTCGCGGTCGCGGCGGAAACGGAGGCAGGCAGGTGAGCGGCTCTTCGGCAGCGGTGGGAACCAACATGCTGACCCGGCGGGTCATCCCGGCGCTCGACGTCAAGGGCGGCCGAGTCGTGAAGGGCGTCAACTTCGTCCAGCTTCGGGATGCGGGCGATCCCGTCGAGCTGGCCGCTCGCTACGATGCCGAGGGAGCGGATGAAATCGTCTTTCTGGATATCACGGCCTCGAACGAGGGCCGCGACACGATCGTCGACGTGGTCGCCCGCACGGCCGATCAGGTGTTCATCCCGCTGACGGTCGGCGGTGGGGTTCGCTCCGTCGCTGACATGCGGCGACTGCTGGAAGTCGGTGCCGACAAGGTCTTCGTCAACACGGCTGCCCTGCGGGAGCCGGAGTTGATCACGCGCGGTGCGGATGTCTTCGGCCGGCAGTGCATCGTCGTCGCGGTCGATGCCCGGCGCCGGACCGACGGGGACGGGTGGGAGGTCTATACGCACGGTGGCCGGATGACGACCGGGCGGGACGCGATCGAGTGGGCCGTCGAGGCCGAGCGCTTGGGTGCTGGCGAGATCCTCCTGACGAGCATGGACCGTGACGGCACCGGCGCCGGCTATGACCTCGAGCTGCTCGAGGCCGTCGGCGGTGCGACGAATATCCCGGTCATCGCCTCCGGTGGTGCGGGCACGCTGGACCACCTCGTCGAGGGCCTGGAGCCAGGTCGGGCCGATGCCGTCCTGGCTGCCAGCATCTTCCACTTCGGCACCTACACCATCGGCGAGGCCAAGCGACACATGGCCGCAGCCGGACTACCGGTGCGGCTGTGACCGACGTGATGACGACCGGCACCCACGGAGATCTCGTCCGCTTCGGCGCCGACGGGCTGATCCCCGCGACGCTGCAGGATGCGGTTAGTCGCCGGGCGCTGATGGTCGGCTTCATGGACGCAACCGCGCTGGCGGAGACCCGGCGGACAGGACTGGTCCACTTCTGGAGTCGCAGCCGTCAGAAGCTCTGGCAGAAGGGCGAGACCTCGGGCAACGTCTCGCGCGTGCGGGAGATCCGGATCAACTGTGAGCAGAACAGCCTGCTGATCCTCGTCGAGCAGGTCGGCGCCATCTGCCACGACGGCTATCCCACCTGCTACTACCGAACGCTCCAACCGGACGACGGGCTGACGATCGTCGAGCCGCGTGCGTTCGATCCGGCGGACGTCTATGGTCCTGCAGGCGAGCGGAGGGCGAGTCCCTCGGCCGTCCTCTCGACCTGGTACGCGGCCTACGAGTACCTGCGGGACCACGATCTCTCCGACCAGTCGTCCACGTCGCGCCGTCTCCGTGGGGACGATGGCCTGGCTGACCGCATCGTGGACGAGCTCGGTGAACTGGCCGGCGTGATCGAAGGCAGCCACCGGCATCAGGGGCTGGATGAGGACATCGCGCTGGAGGGCGGGCAGGTCCTGTACTGGCTGGCCGTCCTTGCCGTACGCGAGGGATGGTCGCTGGAGGACCTGCGGCTGGTGGAGGTCCTCTCCAGCGCTGGCTCCAGCACGATCGACGGGTTGGAGGGGGAGGGGGAACTCCTCCGGGCGCTGGCCTGCCGCTGGGCAGCGATCGGCTCCGATGCGACGCCGCTCCTCGTCAGGACGACGATCGCTGCGGTCGTCCGGGTCGCCGCCCTGCGCCAGCTCGACGTCGTCGATCTCGTCCGGGGCGACGTCGACAGTCTCCGGAAGCGTGCATACCTTGACGCCTACTTCAACGACCCCGGACAGACGACACCCTGACCGGCGGCTCGCGGACCCGGAACGTTCGACGTTCCGGTCGGCGCCCAGGAGCTATGGTTCCGAGGCGGCCTCCAGCGGCAGACGCGACTTGCAGGGTCCTCGGCTGGTCGCCTGGTCAGCCCTCGGTCGGAATCGGGACTGACCAGAGCGCGCCTTCGGCGACGAAGACGATCTGACTCGTGGCGAGGTCGATGGCGAAATCAGTAGCGTTGAAGAGTGGGCCATTGAATCCCGGGCCGCTGACCGGAAGCGCGAAGGACCGGACTCGTTCCTCGTCAGGGATGAGATGACTCAATCGTCCGTCCCCGTGACCGGCGTCGAGAATCCATATCCCGGATCCTGCGATGTCGAGCGCACGGGCGTCCCTGAGGGGCGGGCTGACCGGCACGTCGATCGCTGACGGCTCGTTGCGTGGATCCCAGATGACGAGCCGGTCGTCGTCACCGAGCAGGTAGAGCTCACCGTCGTGGTCCATATCCCGGAGTTGCGGGAGCGTGGCTACCAGCTCCGGTGCCAACGCCGGCGTCCCTCCGACGGCCGTTCCTTCCAGTGCCTGGCTGACGAGCGTACCGGTTGCCCGGTCGATCGCGACGATCTGGCCGTCCACGATCGCCATGGCAGCGCTGCCCTGGTCGCCTATCGGGAGCTCCGCCGCGATGGCTTCGGCCGACCACTGCCCGGAGGAGCCCCTGCTGAACAACGATCGACCATCCGTGACCGCTACACCGGACCGGGTCGCGACTGCATCCAGGATTGTGCCGACGGTGAGTTTGTCGATGACGGTGCCGGCCCGGAGAAGTTCGACCAACTGGTTATCGGCGGGATCAAGGACATACAAGGCCGCGCCGACAACGTAGATCCCGCTGTTGCTCTGGACCAGCCGGACACTCCGATCGACCGGCAGTACAGCGGCGGGCAGAGTGCCCAGAGAAGTCGCAGGTTCCAGGCGTGAGCGCCCCAGCAGCCGGTCCTCGACCGCGGTCAGCCGGAGGCTGCTGCTGTCGATGGCTGCCGACGGGCCGTGGCGCATGGACAGCGTCTGGAGCTGGCCCCGAATCGTGCCCAGCTCGGACGCGTCGTTCCCGATATCGGCGGCGTCGATCCGCTCGTCGATCCGATTGAGGGCAAGGGCCAGCGTCTCGGCGGTCGAAGCTTGTCGCATGCGGGCCGCGCCGAGGCCAAGTGTCAGCACGAGAAGTCCTACGAGGGAGAGCGTCAGCCAGCGTGGAAAGTGGATCGCCCCTGGCCGGCGGTCGAAGCCGATGCGCGGGGACATGTTTCGCCAGAGACTGGCGCCATGGCTCGGTGCATCGGCGTGTCGCGACACCCCATGTGCTCCCGGGAGCTGCCGCAGGTTCAGGCCGGGGCTGGTCACCATGGAGGCAACGGGAGCGTGCAGCAGCTGCGGGCGGTCGCTACGGTCCAGCATCGCCTCTTGGTGCCTGGAAGTGCTCGGCTTCCGGGCAACCGGACCAGGGTCAGCGTCGCCGCTGGCAGGGCGACTTCGCTCACGGGTGCGTGGGCGCCGGATCGCCGGAGATCCACCGCGGGTTGCCGCCTTGCCGACCGTCACCGCAATCGCATGGCAGGACGGTACCTGCCGCTCGGTGGAGACGTGGTCCAGCCAGTCCACCCATGCGCGTGCGCCGTCCGGCCCGGCCGGCCGGATGGCGCCAATGTCAAACATTGAAATCGGATGCTCGGCCGGGCCGACGGGCAGCGACGACATTGGCCTGCCAGACGGATCGGTCGGCGGACGGAGCCGATCCTCGATGGCGGACAGCCCGGTCATGGCGCGACCGAGATTCGTGGAGCACAGGACAAAGGTGTCCTGCGGCTCGATCGCCGTCCGGAAGATGTCGGGATGGACTTGGTCAGAGGAGCCAAGCGGCTGAGCCTGTGATCGGTCGGAGCCAGCGTAGTGAGGCTCCCAGGAGTGTAGCGACGGGATGGCGTAGACCATCCGGTCCTGGCTGAACAGGATTTGGCTGGGCGGTACGTGCGCGAGGACGAGGTAGTCGCCATCGATCGCGATGGCGGATGCTCCGACGACGACCCGCTCCGACCGACGTCGGCCGGACTCGCCACGATTGGCGGCGCGTACACAGGCGTTAGCCGCCGCAAAGCCCCGCGCCAGCGCCTCGGTAGCTGACGCATCGGATTGTGAGGCGAAGCCCTGGCGAAGCGCATCCAGGGCCCGGTGAGCAATCTCCCAGGCATACTCGGTCTGGGAGGTGGGCTCTACCGTCGCGACGAGCCAACGTCCGCCGGTGCCAGGCATCGAAGGCAGACCGGGAGAGACGGCGGCTGAATGGATGATTGTCATCTCGTCGGCCGGCTCACCGGCATCGCGTCGGAAGCTCTGGATGGATGTGAACGGAGTCTGCGTCAACGGTGTTGCTCCCGACGAACCGGGCGGTTATCTCGTCTGGCCGTGCGAACCCATGATGTCTTGATCCAATAATCAACTCGACTGTCCGTACACCTTAGATATAGCACGGGATGTGCCAATCTGACACTATGACCGCGCGCGTTCGGTTCCGAGATTCGCCCGATATGCGTTCCTGACAGATGGGATCGTCAGCTTCGAAGCAGAAAACGAGCGCTCCCGGCGGTTTCAGCCACCAGGAGCGCTCTGGAGTTCGGTGGGGTGTTGCTAGCCGGAGTATCCATCCCGATCAACATCGAACGAATCAGTCTGGTAGGTCGTCTCGGGGCGGGGCCGCTGCCACGCCAGGCGGTCGCGAAGCGACCAGCGCGGCCCGGACTCGGAGCGTCCTGCTACCTGATGATTCCCATCCGGTTCCGACGGATCGTCGTCCAGAGATCGGGAGGATGATCCGCGACGGCCACTCGAGCGTCGCGCCGGACGCTCGGAAGCCTGGCGTTCCGGCTGGCGGTCCCAGTCCGTGTCTTCGGTCGCCCCAAGGTCGCCGCCGTCGTACCGATCCATTCGGTACCGGTCGGCCGTGTCGGGATAGGCGAGTCGGTGGTCGTCGTAGTCGAAACCGTTGTTCCCGGGATCGTCGCGGTACGGGAGTGGACCGGGATCGCTGTCGAAGCTTCGATCAGATCGCTGCGGCTCCCGGCCGGGGCCTTCGGCGTACCAACGATCGTCCGCGTACTCTCCATCGTCGTAGTCACTGGCACCATCGGCATACCGTGTGTCGGGAGCGTACCGATCCTGGGTCGTTCCGGCGCCATTCGATCGGGTAGTCGCTTCCCGGTAGCTTGCGGTCCAGGGGCGATCGTCGTGGTCGTCAGGGTGCCCGTCCGCCTCGTCGTAATCGTCATCCCCGCCGTCGTCGTATGGTCTCGCGTAACGGTTGTCGACCCCGGACGGATCCTCCCGGTCATCGCCGTAGGCGCCAGCTCTTCCGCGATCGGTGTCATCCCGGTCAGCGCGATAGTCCGGCGCATACCGGTCGTCCGGGTAGTCGAGGGCAGGTTCTGCGGCCCACTCGTTCCCTGCCGGGTACGTGGATCCACTCAGCGGCCGGATTGCTTCTTCCGCTTGCGACCGCAGTTCGGCGTACTCGTCGCCCGCGTCCATCGCGTAACTGGCCGCGTCGCTCAACCAGCCGATGGCGTCGTCGATCGCACCAGGCTCGTTCATCCGGGAGAGGAAGAGCCCCATGTTCAGCCGCATGCTGATGCCACCGCGAACGTCGCCTGCCGCATCGGCCGCATTGACGGCGCGCTCGTAGGACGACATGGCGGCAGAATCACCGGCGACATCCTGGGCGGTTGCGAGGTGCTGAAGGGCGCGGTTGGCCAGCCGATCGTCGCCCAGGGCTTCCGCAATCTCGGCCGCCTGCTCGAAGTGGTGCAGCGCGGACCGGACATCGTTCCGGCGCCGGGCGAGACTTCCGATCCTCCCGTGAATGGTGACAGCCGCCGGCCGGTCATCCACCGACATGGCAAGTCCAAGCGCCTGATCGAACTGCTGTGACGCCTGCGTGTACTGGCCGGTGTCAGCAGCGAGCGAGGCAAGTGCAGTCAGCGTCGTGACCTGCTCGGCGGTCTGGTGCAGGTCGCGGTTGAGTTGGAGCGCGCGGGTGTAGCACTCGCGCGCGCGGATCGTTTCGCGCTGGGATGCGTAGATCTGCCCAAGAAGGGTGAAGAGTTCAGCCTGGAGCGGCAGGTCGTTGGTCCGCTCGGCGAGGTCGATCGCCTCAGCGGTTGTCCGGGTGGCGTCCTCGGCCTGGCCGAAGATCCAGTACGCCTGGCCGAGGCTGGAGATCCACTTGGCCTCGTGCGCCACATCATGAGCGCGGCGGGCGAGGTCGATCGCCCGGCTGAGGTGATCGATCGTCTCGGGACCCTGGCGGAGCAGGGTATAGGCGACACCCAGGCCACCCTCGGCCTGCTGCTGGATACCGATATCCCCGATCTGCCCACCGAGCAACCGGGCGCGCTCAAACGCGTCCACTGCCGCTTCGGGGTCGCGCAGATCGAGTTCGCTCATCCCAAGGGCGACCGCCCACTTGGCGGCAGCCGGCCGGTTACCCAGGCGCTCTTCGATCTGAAGCGCGGAGCGTTCCGCCTCGATGGCGTCCAGCGTCTGGCCGAGCTCCCGGTACGCAGTCGCGAGAGCGGTCACGCAGCGCGCTTCCAGCGCGAGATCGCCGGTCTCTTCCGCGATGGTCAGCGCTTCCCGGAAATAGCCGGTGGCATCCTGGGTCCGGTTGGATTCGAGCATCGTGTCGGCAAGTCCGACGAGGATCCGCGCTTCCAGTGTCCGGTCGCCGGTCCGCCGGGCGGCGTCCAATGCCTGGTGCTGGAGAGCGGCGACCGTCTCCAGACTCGAGGACGGCGTGGAGTCGATCTGGCGGACCAGTGCCTCGGCTACGCCCTGCCGGTAGTCCAGCCGGTCGGCGGCATCGGCGGCGCGCCGATAGTAGATCTGAGCCTGATCGTGTTCACCCTCCCGGCGCAGGATGTCGCCGAGGACAAGGGCAGAGTCGACCTCCGCCGGGGTGTCGTCCTTCTCCGGGCCGAGGTCGAGCTGCTGGTGAAGCAGGACCCGCGCACGCTCCAGGTCGTTCGACTCGACCGCTCGGCGACCGAGACGGCCGAGCGCGAGACGACCGCCACGGATGTACGACGCCTTCTGGGCCGATGAGTAGGCGTCACGAAGCAGCTTGTCACGCTCGTGTGCCGGATCATCAACCGGGATCAGACTATCGAGCCGCAGGGCGGCATCAACGACGCACCGGTCGAAGCCCTTGGCCCGGGCCGCCGTATACGTCAGCCGAGCGAGCGTCTGGGCGAATTCACGGTCGCTGGTCGTTCGTTCCGAGATCGTCGTGTCGAGCGCGCGGAAATCCTCGTCCGCCAGGGCGTCGAGGATGACCGCGTTGCGAACTTCCTGGTTGGCGTTCTGCAGCGTCCGGCGTCGCCCGACGACTTCCCGGGCGAGGTGGACGATCGCGTTGGCGCCGTTGTGGCGGCCGCGACCACCGAGCCGTGCCATCAGGTTCACCACGGCTTAGCCTCCCTGGTTCCGGACTGGAGATTGATGGGTATGTACGGAACGTATCCCAATGACGAACATCGGCCCCGCGGTTGGTTTGACGAATCGAGGCATGGAGGTTTCCGCTGGGCCGCTGTCCAGCCAGTCAGGTTGAGAGCAGGAGCTGAGGACAGGGGACCGCGTCCCGACATTCCAAGGACCTCCGTCATGGGCGGTACTGCCGCCCGGCCGACGTCCGTTCCGTAGGGCAGCTGCCAGCGCCGGACCGGAACGATCTGCGTTGACGCCATGCGGGAGGCGGAATGCGGGCGCCCCGGAGGGCGGATTGCCATGGAGTCTACCATCCCGACATTGCCGCGCTAGACTGCGAAGGACATGCATCCAAGGCTTTGCGGTAAAGGAAAGAGGGAGGGCTGATTGGCCGTGAGCTTCCGGGAGCTACTTGGCGCGAGTGTCGCGCGTAGCAACAGCCTGATAAGTGTCGGACTTGATCCGGTGATCGGACGACTACCGGGAATCACCGGGGCATCGAGCACGCGCCAGATCGGCGATGCGATGGTCGCGTTCAATCGGACAATCGTCGAGGCGACACTCCCATTCGCGGCAGCCTACAAGCCGAATCTCGCGTTCTACCTGCCGCTTGGAGCAGATGGGGTCCGAGCGCTGATTGAAACCCGCGAACTGATCCCGGCCGACGTCCCGGTGATCCTCGATGCCAAAGCCAATGATCTCGGGAACACCGCTCAGCATTACGCCGAGGCGTTCCTGGGAACCTGGGGGTTCGACGCGGTGACGATCAATCCCTTCATGGGCGAGGAGGGGATGCGCCCGTTCTTCGAGCGCACGGGCAAGGGCCTGTTTGTGCTGGCCAGGACGAGCAACAGCGGCAGTGCTGACTTCCAGGAGCTCGTGGTTGGTCCCGGCGGAGAAACGCTGAGTGACCGGGTCGCGACCAGGGTCGCCGCGTGGGGCGACGTCTATCCGGCGACGATCGGGATGGTGGTCGGAGCGACGTGGCCGGAACAGGTCGCGCGGCTACGGACACTCGCTCCCGAGGCGCCGATCCTGCTGCCCGGAGTAGGAGCCCAGGGCGGGGACGTCGAAGGCTCCGTCCGGGCCGGGTGTGATGCCCACGGTGGTGGGCTGATCGTCCACGCGGGCCGCTCGATCGCCTTCGCTGGCGAAGGGGCGGACGCCGGGCTTGCGGCGGCCCGGGCCGCTGAAGCGCTCCGCGACGAGATCAACCGGTGCCGTCCGGTCGCCCAGGTTCCGGCCTGACCCGACCAGACAGACACGGAAACGGGCCGGGGATTTACTCCCCGGCCCGTTTCCGTGTCTGTATCAGGAGACGCCCGCGATCAGGCCGCGTTGCGGCGGCGGCGGCGCTCGGCCTTGCGGCGCTTGGCGCGGTTCTCTTCCTGGACGCTGATGAAGCGCAGACCACGGCGATGCTCGCGGATGACGCCGGAGCGCTCGATGGTCTTGGTGAAGCGCTTGAGCAGCTGATCAAAGCTCTCGGAGTCGCGGATTTCTACCTTCATGGGTGCTCGCCACCATTCCTTTTGATACGTCGCTGGCTGCATTGATGCCAACGGTTCGGACGTGGATGTCTGGGGCGCGTGGCGATGCGCCACGGCAGAACAGGGCTAGTGTACCCGATGGCCACCAGCCGGGACCATCCGGATGGATTGCCGTTCGCTGCCGGCTGGCGCCCGACCCGCGTTCGAGTCCATGAGTGGTGGGGTATGATCGCGCCCCGTTCGTTGATCCGTCCACCGGCCTGCCGGGAATAGTCGTCGAGAGGCTCGCTGTGCTCGCCAAGGTCCTGAGTTGCGCGGTGGTCGGTCTGAACGGCGTCCTGGTCGAGGTGGAAGTCGACGTCGGGAGCGGGACGCCGGGCGTGATCCTGGTAGGGCTCCCGGATGCTGCGGTCCAGGAAAGCAAGGAGCGAGTCCGAGCGGCGATCCGCAACTCGGGCGGCTTCTTCCCGCGCGGCAAGGTGACGATCAATCTCGCGCCGGCTGATCTAAGGAAGAACGGCCCAATCTACGATCTGCCCATCGCGATTGGCATCCTGCTGGCAGGCGGTAGAATCGACTCGGACGTTTCCGATGCGCTGGTCGTGGGCGAACTCGCGCTCGACGGTGCAACCCGGCACACCCCTGGCATCCTGTCCATGATGTCGCTGGCCCAGGAGAAGGGGCTGCGGCGGGCGTTCATACCTGCAGCGGATGCCGCCGAGGCGACCCTGGTTGAGGGGATCGAGGTCTATCCCGTTGCGACGCTCGGCGACCTGGTCAATCATCTGACCGGTGAGATGCCGATCACGGCACAACGCCCGGGCGAGACCGCCGCTGGACTGCCAACCGAGACCGCCGTCGATTTCAGCGAGATCCGCGGACAGGAGCATGTCAAGCGGGGCCTCGAGGTTGCGGCGGCTGGCGCCCACAACGTGATCATGTCTGGTCCTCCCGGCTCCGGCAAGACGATGGTGGCCCGCGCGCTGCCGGGCATCATGCCGGCGATGACGACTGACGAAGCACTCGATGTCACCCGGATCTATAGCGTCCGGGGACTGCTCCCGTCGGACACACCGCTGCTTCGCGAGCGCCCGTTTCGCTCGCCCCATCACACGACGTCCAGTGTCGGGCTGGTCGGGGGAGGGTCGTGGCCACGGCCGGGCGAGATCAGCCTGGCCCACCGGGGCGTGCTGTTCCTTGACGAGCTGCCTGAGTTCGACACACGCACGCTCGAGATGCTGCGCCAGCCGATCGAGGATCGCCGGGTCACGCTCGCCCGGGCTGCCGGAACGGTGACCTTCCCCGCCGCGTTCACCCTCGTCGCGGCGATGAACCCGTGTCCATGCGGGCACCTCGGCGACCCGACGCACGCCTGCCGATGTGCGCCCCAGGCGGTCCAGCGCTATCAGAAGAAGATCAGCGGTCCGCTCTTGGACCGAATCGATATCCACCTCGAGGTGCCGCGTGTCGAATACGAGAAGCTGATCGAGCGCCGGGCGGGGGAACGATCGGCGGACGTCCGCGCCCGGGTGGAGCGGGCCCGGAGCCTGCAGGCCGAGCGATTCGCGGGCGAGCCCATCCTGACGAATGCCGACATGGGGCCACGCCAGCTGGAGCGTTTCGCGGTCCTGGACGACGCGGGCGAACGGCTGATGCGGTCGGCCGTCCGGCAGCTTGGTCTGTCGGCACGGGGCTATCATCGGGTGCTGAAGCTGGCCCGGACCATCGCTGACCTCGACGGTGGCGGGGCGATCACGCCGGCGCACGTTGCCGAGTCCCTGCAGTACCGGCCACGGCAGGCCCAGGCCTGACGGAGCCGGCTCCTGGCTCTTGGATTCAACGGATTAGACGAGGGGAGCGCCGTTCCAGATGACCGGACCCAACCAAGGACAGGGCGGGTACGGCCCGCAGGGAGCCGGGCCTTACCAGCAGCCGGGCAACCCGTACGGCATGGATCCGCATCAGCAAGGAGCTCCGAAAGAGCTTCCGCGGCGATCCAGGCGGCGTGGCCGGCGAGTCGCACTGACGGTCATTCTCTCGGTTGTCGGGCTCTGCCTACTGATCTGTGCCGGGACCGTCGTCTATGCCTATACGCAAATCGGCCCCGGCATCCGCGACGGTGTCAGCAACCTGACGTCGACCGAGGTCGCCCGGCAATTGAATGCTGTTGGTCCCGCCGAAGCCGGTACCTATGTAATCAGCGCGCAGGATCTCACTGCTGCCCTGTCCACTCAGCTGGCCGGCGAGTCGGCCAATGTCCAGGGGGCGGAGGTCACGATCCAGCCAGACGGGATCGTAATCACGGTGGACCTCGGAGCCGAGACCGTCGGGGTCCGGAGTGGAGTCGTCGCCGAGAACGGCGAGATCCGCCTGACTGACCCGCAGACCGATGCCGGCTTCCTCGGCAACGTCATCCCGGACGACTGGGTGGCTGGTGGACTGGAGGACGGGCTCAACTCGTACTTCGCAGCCAACGGGCTGGAGGTGACGGGTGTCGAGCTCGCCGAGGGAGAGGCACGGATCACAACCGTCGAGCGGACCTGATCTGCCGGGAGGACCCTGACCTTCTAACGTCCGGACCCTCCCGGCGGGGGCAGGACCTTAGACGGCGGAGCTGTTTCGGCTATCGACGGTGCGCAGGACTTCCTGGCGAAGGGCATCGAGTGCGCCCTCGATCGTCGCGGCGCGTTCCGTATATGCCGCGGCCCTGGCGGGGTCATCCATGATCGTCGCGTTGGTCCGGACGTTGATCAGCGCGGCATGAGCAGCCGCCGTCGCGAGCCATGCCCCGACCGAGCAATCGGCCAGCGCGTGCCTGGTGCCGAGCTGGGCGACCGGCGTCAACTCGATCAGGACGGTCCGGCAGATCTCGGCGGTCGCGAGCGGGACGTCAGCCGCAACCCTGAGCGCGTCCTGCTGTGCGGCGTGGCGGATCGACCGGTCGGCCTCGGTCTCCTTGGGCAGCCGGGTGGCGCTGATGTACCCGCTGTAGGCCAGTTCATCCTGCCGGGAGAGATCCAGGAGCCGGGTCATCGCATCGGAGAGATTCGCGACTGCGGCCGGCAGCTCGGGCGGGATCGTGGACGGGTCCTTCTTCCGCGCGATCGTCATGTTCGCCACCATCGATCCGAGACTGGCGGCGAGCGCGCCGACCACGCCGGCCACGCTGCCGCCGCCCGGGGCAGGGGCCGACGACGCGACCTCTGCGATATATCCATGCAGGGTTCGTTCGCCTTGTTCCACCGCTCGCTCGTCCATCCAGTACCCCCGGTCATGAGTGTGCCCGGCCGAGTGGCCCGGCTGGCTGTCGGAGAGCGAGTGTATCCGGCCCCGGGCCAGCGGAGCGTCGGAACCCCGAAAAAGCGAGAACGGCCCCGCTCGCCATTGAGCGGGGCCGTTCTCGCGGTGGGCGCAATAGGACTCGAACCTATGACCTCACGGATGTGAACCGTGCGCTCTAACCAACTGAGCTATGCGCCCGCGTGAAGCACGCGGGATTCCTTTCGGAGTGGGCCGGAGTATAGCAAGGTGGTGCGGCAGGTGCCACCGATGGCGCCTGCCGCACCACCGGACCGATCAGCCGCCCACTGCCGCGATCGCCTCGACTTCGACCTTGACACCCCGGGGCAATGCCGCGACCTGCACGGTACTGCGGGCGGGCCGGTGATCCCCGAAGTGGCGACCATAGACCTCATTGAACGCGGCGAAGTCGGCAAGATCCGTCACGAAGCAGGTGGTCTTGATGACCGCATCCAATGACGCCCCCGCCGCTTCCAGAACCGCCGCGAGACTGGTCATCACGCGCTCGGACTGCTCGGTGATCCCTCCCGGGACGACGTCCATCGTTTCAGGGTCCAGCGGGATCTGGCCGGAGGTATAGACCAATCCGCCGGCGATGATCGCCTGGGCATACGGACCGATTGCGGCCGGAGCGCCATCCGTTTGAACGACCGTCAGCTTGCCGGAACCGCTCGTCATCGTGATGCTCCTTCTAAATAGGGAGGCTGATCGACAGACAAAGGTTGATCAACCGCGAGAACCGGCCGGGCGTGGTTGCCTGCCGGAGGGATTGATCGGCCCGAGGGCCACGATCGGCCATGCGATACTATCCGAACGTAACCTGCCAAATCGGCGCGTCGGTTCCGTCCGGCATCCTATCAGTTTGCCTGCGCCCGGACCGCTACCCTGGGATCATTCCCTGGGGATGGACTGGCAGACTGTCGCCTCGCCGCCCCATCCGACCTCATGGAGGTCCTTGTTGATCACCTTCCCGCCGACGATCGCTTCGTACCGCTCAGCGTCCACGCCGATCGTCCGGGGGCTGGAGCGAGCTCTCTGGGTCGCGGCGACCGTGGTTGCCGTGGTGCTCGGCGCACTGATCATCGGACTGACCATCTACGGGTTCACGCACCGTGACCAGGTCTATTCCGGCGTCAGTGTCGCCGGGGTGGATCTGGGCGGGCTCTCGCGGTCGGAGGCGGCAGAGCAGATGGAGGCGGCTGGACGAGCGTATGGCACCGTCCCGCTGACCGTCACCGCCGATTCGGAGACGTTCGAAGTCCTGCCGCAGGATGTCGGGTTCGACCTTGACGGCGCTTCGACCGTAGAGATGGCATTCGCCTACGGCCGGGACGGCTCGCTCTGGGACCGATCGCAGGACTGGATGCGCTCGGTCCTCCATGGACACGAGACAGCGCCTGTTGTCCAGATCGATCAGAGCGCCATGGCGACTTTCATCGACGGGGTCCAGACGGCGGTCGCCATCGTGCCGACTGATGCATCCGTCACCATCGGCGTGGATGGTCCGACACTGCAGCCCGATGTTGCAGGGCGGGATCTCGAAGCGGGAGCCAGTACGGTCCGGATGGGGGACGTTCTCCGGAATCTCGGTTCGGGACCGGTCGCGCTGGTCACAACGGTGAGGCCACCGGCGATCACCGCTGAGGCGCTGCAAGGGATCGTCCCGCAGGCCGCCGCCGCCGCGGGGACGCCGCTCCTCCTTGTTTCCCCAGAGGGCTCCTGGTCCATCCCGGCGTCAGACCTTGCCGGGATCGTGACCGTCGATGCGTCCGCCGCAACGCTCAAGGTCGACCGGCCCGCGGTTGAGCGGGTGGTAACGAGCATCGCGGCGGAGCTCGATCAGCCGGCCGCGAATGCGGGGATCGAACGCAAACCGGATGGGACGCTGGAGCTCGTGTCCGGGCAGGAGGCCCGGGCCGTCGATATCGCCGCCACGACCGACGCCGCAATCACAGCCATTCAGGCCGGGACGGGTTCCGTGCCGGTCAGCGTGGTCCGGACGAACCCGGAGATCACCGACGAGATGGCCGCCGCCGGAATTGCGGAGGCGAACAGCTATCTGGATGAAGGCCTGACGCTGACCTGGGATGGCGGTCGACAGGAGCTGGACCGGACGGACCTCCTGAGCGCACTCGTCATCCAGGATACGGGCGGCGATCCCTTCCTGTTCCAGTTCGATGCGGATGTCCTCGCGCAGCTCGCTACCCCGAGCTTCGACCGGCTGGACGACCCCGCCGTCGATGCCCGCTTCCGCCTGGTGAATGGCGAGGTCACGCAGCGAGAGCGATCCACGTCCGGCCGTGTCGTCGATCGACCCACGACCGTGCAGGCGATGGTCGATGCCATCTATGCGCGTGAGGACGAGGTGGCCGCCACCATCATCGAGCAGGAGCCCACCGTCACCAACGAGATGGGTGACGACATCCAGCTGCCGGATCTGCTCGCCCAGGGTGTGACCTACTACACCGAGTCCAGCGCACCGCGACGGCAGAACGTCGAGCGGGCCGCGACGCTGGAGGACGGCTGGCTGATCCCCCCCGATGGAATCTTCAGCTACAACGAACTGGTGGGGGACATCGACGAGGCCAACGGCTTTGAGACCGGGTTTGGCATCGTCGCTGACGAGGAGCGCGGTGGTGTTACGACCGCTCCGGTGATGGGCGGCGGGATCTGCCAGGTGTCGACGACCATCTTCCAGGCGGCGTGGTGGTCTGGGCTCGAGGTCGTTGAGCGATACCAGCATCCGTACTGGCTGACCGGGTACGGCGCAGCTCCCCTTGGTCGAACCGGGCTCGACGCGATGGTGAACATCGAAGAGGACTGGTCACTCGATCTCAAGCTCCGGAATACGACCGGTAACTGGATCGCCTTCGTGATCGTCGCGGACGGGAGCGCACTGACCGTTTCATTGATGGGCACCGACCCGGGATGGACCGTCGAGGTGAGTGAACCGATCGAGACCGCACGGGTCACGGCAGGGACGGAGATCGAGTATGTCGACTCCGGAGAACTTCCGGTGGGAGAAGAGCTCCAGGTGGAGACCGCCAATGACGGCTTCACCGTCCGGATAGACCGGACCGTCCGGGACCGAGAGGGTAACGAGATCCTCTCCGACTCTATTTCCAGCGAGTACGCGCCCTCCCGGAACCTGGTCCTCCGCGGCACCGGGAGCTAGAGCAACCAAGGACGGACAACCTGTCAGCTCATGCAGAGGCGACCGACATCTAGTCGGTCGCCTCTCTCGTTCCCTGAAGCGCGCGCCAACCCGGCGCGATGGCCGCCCTCGAGCCAATCACAACCAGTTTCAAGACTCGACCCGAAATCGCCTTGACGCGCAACTCAAGTCGCACTATCATCCGTGAGCTCCTGAAACGCGGGGGGCCGAGCGGACCAGAAACGGGCTGGGGACCAGCGGGCGGAAACCTGCCGCTGGGCGCGCTGAGAGGGTCGCTGAGGCCCGCTCGACCGGAAAGATGAGTCGCGAGACTCCTTGACACGGCAGAGCGGACCGGCTACACTCTCTGAGCTCCGGAAAGGCGCGGAG
>DASZAY010000007.1:0-26991 GCA_035944555.1 Thermomicrobiales bacterium | reverse complement strand
TACCCCGCCCCACCACTGTGTCTATTTGAAGCGATGGGGCTACCGGAGAGGGAAGCGGTCAGTCAGCGGCCGCCAGCGACAGCTCCCACTCCGGAGCCGGCACCGCCGCAACGACCGGGACGAGGGGAGCCGACATCGCCTGGGACAGCATCCGTGTCCGGGCGACGATGTCCCGGAGGGTCTCCGGGTCAATGGTCTGGGCAGCATCCGACGTGGCGCGCTCGGGATTAGGCTCGGCCTCGATGAAAATGCCGTCTGCCCCCGCAACCACGCCGGCCAAGGCCATCGGCCCGACGAGGGAGCGGATTCCCGTCCCGTGGCTGGGGTCGATGATGATCGGGAGATGGGTGAGCTGCCGGAGCAGCGGGACGACGGTCAGGTCCAGAGTGAACCGGGTCGCCGGGTCGAATCCGCGGATGCCCCGCTCGCAGAGGATGACCTGGTGATTGCCGCCGGCCATCACGTACTCGGCGCTCATCAGCCACTCATCGACCCGGGCGGACATGCCGCGCTTCAGCAGGACTGGCTTGCGCGCCTCGCCAACCCGCCGCAGAAGCGGGAAATTGGACATGTTGCGGGTGCCGATCTGCAGGATGTCGGCGTACTCGCAGACCAGGTCAACCTGCTCCGGTTCCATGACCTCGGTGATCACCGGCATTCCGGTCTGTTCCCGGGCCTCGGCGAGATAGCGCAGCCCCTCCTCACCCAACCCCTGGAAGCTGTACGGCGACGTCCGCGGCTTGAAGGCACCACCCCGGAGAATATCGGCGCCCGCCGCGCGAACGGCGTGGGCTGCCCGGAGCAGCGAGTCCCGGCCCTCGATCGAACATGGACCGGCCATGACGACCGGGCGGCCGCCACCGATTTCAACGTCGCCGACCGTCACGACGGTCTGGGCGCGGTGTTCCGCGGACGCGAGGGGGTAGGGCTTGTGGGACCGCTCAACGGTCCGGATCCCCGGCACCGCCAGGACGTCGTCGGGGAGATTCCCGTCCACCGTGACGACCAGCCCACCGTGGCCGTCGGGCATCGAGCGAGCCGCTCGCCCGGCGGCGCGGGCAGCGTCGAGAAGGGCTACTGAGCTACCGACCGGAACATCTGATTCGAGGACGATGATCATTCGGGCTCTCCTGTTGGTGTGGCGGCGTACGTTGGGTGGTTGTCAGCGGTTGCAGACGATGAGGAATTTCAGACAAGCAAAAGACCCGGGGCGTTTGCCTCGGGTCCGG
The DNA here is from genome assembly GCA_035944555.1 of Thermomicrobiales bacterium. Classification (GTDB taxonomy): domain Bacteria; phylum Chloroflexota; class Chloroflexia; order Thermomicrobiales; family UBA6265; genus CADCWK01. The sequence goes on along the minus strand of DASZAY010000007.1, from coordinate 25,762 downwards.
CGCGTCTGGCTCGTGTGTGTCCACGTTGGGGTCAGTGGAGAACCACCTCCCCGCTAGCCAGGCGCGCCTCGGTAAAGTAGACGTAATACCAGCTCCACGCGGTGATGGCCCGGTCGGCGGTCGCCGCGGACGCATACGAGGTCGCGATGGTGTGGCCAGTTACATCATTCATGACGCTACCGTACGGATCAGCAACACGGATGTCAACCCCCTGAGTCGCGGGACCCTCCGTAGGGGAGCAGGGTGGGATGGTAAACACAGGGATCGCTTGCTAAAGTAGCAGACAGGGATCGTCGGCACCCTTGAGTCCCACCATGGGCACAGTAGTTGCCGACGACACAGCGGGAAGGCCCACAAGGGCCGATCGAGTACGAGGAGATGCCAAATGGCTTTCACCCTTCCGCCACTGCAGTACGCTTTCGACGCGCTGGAGCCGACCATCGACGCCCAGACGATGGAGATCCACCACGACAAGCACCACGCGACCTACGTCACCAACCTCAACGCCGCACTTGAGGGCAACGACGAACTGCTGGCGATGGACCCGGTCGAGTTGATCCGGAACCTCGACAAGGTGCCGGCTGACAAGCAGACCGCCGTCCGCAACAACGGCGGTGGCCACGTCAACCACACGATGTTCTGGGAGATCCTCGGCCCGAACGGCGGCGGTCAGCCGACCGGCGCGTTCGCTGAGGCCGTGACCCGGGACTTCGGCTCCTTCGATGCGATGAAGGATGCGGTTGCCAAGGCCGGTGCCGCCCGCTTCGGATCCGGCTGGGCGTGGGTCGTCGCCGGGCCCGACGGCAAGCTCACCGTCACCAGCACCGCGAACCAGGACAGCCCGTACATGGAGGGGCAGTACCCGGTCCTCGGCGTCGATGTCTGGGAGCACGCGTACTACCTGAAGTACCAGAACCGCCGCCCGGAGTACCTCGGTGCCTGGTGGAACGCCATCAACTGGGACGCAGTCAACAAGCGCTACGCCGCCGCGACCGCCTAGTTCTCCAACCTGCACCACACGCGAGGCCCGGCTGCCGATCTGACAGCCGGGCCTCGTCATATCCAGGGCCAGCGACTCAACCGGGCTCTGGTCGGGGATTGTGCGCTGGTACGGTGATTGCATGCCGGGCATGCAACCGAATCCCTCGGCCGACCGTATACTCAGTCGAGCCGCAGTCGTATTCGGCAAGTATCCCCAGTAGATCCGGAGCTCCCATGGAACCAACCAGTAGCAGGCTGATGCGGCGCGTCACCGAACTGATCGCCCGAGCGTTGGGATGTCCGGCACTGGTTCCCGCGCGAGTCATCATCCGGCCGACGACTGACCCGCGCACCGGCCAGCCTCTTCGCTGACCGAAGCTCTACGACCAGGATTCATTGCCAGGCCACTGCAGGAATTCCTGCGGTGGCTTTGTGCTTTTCGACGCCCTGCCACCAGTGCGTGAGCCCCTGAAAAGCGTCAGCCCCGGCTCATCGCCGGGGCCGACAGGTGGTAGCGCATAGGGGATTCGAACCCCTGATCTCCGCCTTGAGAGGGCGGTGTCCTAGGCCGCTAGACGAATGCGCCGTGTTGACCGGCGAGAAGGATACTTACGGGACAGCCGCGTGTCAAGGCATCGTGGTCGATGCGGAGCGAAGCCATGACTCCGGCCGCGCTCGAAGGGGAGTGGAGCATGGACCACGAATATCAGGTCACCTGGCGTCGAACCGATGCCGACTGGACCGAGCAGGCTCGCTTCCTCGAGGAGCGGGACGGACTGACGATCGCCGGGACGATCTCCAGCTCCGGAGGGACGGACTGGTTCCAGCCCGCGTTCACCGCCCGGTACCACCTGAGGCTTTCAGCCGACTGGTCGACCACCCACTTCGCGGTCAGCATCGACTCGGACGCCCTGCCGGAACTCGGACCCCTGGAGCTCTCATGCGACTCATCCGCAGGCTGGTGCCAAGGCGAATCAGGGATCAAGCGACTGGCCCGGGCGAACGACATCGATCTCTTCCTGACGCCAGCGACCAATTCCATCCCGATCCGGCGGCTGGACCTTGCGATCGGTGACAGCGTCAGGATCAGCGCCTTGCTGGTCTCGATCGAGGACCCACGGGACGGATGGCAACTGACGCTGGACCGACAGTGTTACGAGCGACTGGACGACGAGACGTATCGCTTCTCGTCGCTGGACGAGCAGGGCGCCGTGACCTTCACGGCCGACCTGACCGTCCGCGATGGAATCGTCCTCCGCTACGGGGAACACTGGTTCGCCCGATGACCGGCCCGTTCAGGGAGCCAGTCGCCCGATGGACCAGCCAGCCGTACCTGGAGTGTGCTCATAGGTGATCCGGTCGTGCCGGCGGCTCGGTCGGCCCTGCCAGAACTCGAAGCGGGCTGGTACGACGAGGTAGCCGCCCCAGTAATCGGGAAGCGGCACCTCACCACTGTCATGCTCAGCCTCGGCGTGCTCGAACATGGCGTCCAGCGCGTCCCGGCTGTCGATCGGCCGGCTCTGCGGCGACGCCAGCGCGCTCAACTGGCTGCCCCGGGGACGGGAGTTGAAGTAGGCACGGGTCGTCTCGCGATCCAGCCGCTCGACGGTCCCGTCGATCCGGACCTGCCGTTCCAGTTCGGCCCAGTAGAACAGCAATGCGATCCGCCCGTTGGCGGCGATGTCGCGGCCCTTCTGGCTCTCGTAGTTGGTGTAGAACCGGAACCCGTCCGCGCCGAACCCCTTGAGAAGTACCGTACGGGCCGATGGCAGCCCGGCGGCGGAGACGGTCGCGACGATCATCGCGTTTGGCTCGGTCAGGTTCGCGGACCGGGCCTCGTAGAACCAGACCGCGAACTGATCGACCGGATCCGGGCGGACGCTCTCCTCATCGAGGGCGCCGCGCTTGTAGTCCTGGCGGAGGTCAGCAAGGTCGTGATCGGGCGTCGTATCGGTCATGCGTTGTCCTCCGTCGGGCGGATCGGCGGTCCGGCGGTCGCGATCACCACGCGATCGGGGTCAAGATATGCCCGCGCGGCCGACTGCAGATCCTCGACCGTCAACGCCCGGATGATCTCCGGGTAGCGCTCGATGTAGTCGAGGCCGAGGCCGTGGTACTCGATCGTCAGCAGGGTCGCCGCCACTCCGGCGCTGCTCTCCAGGGCGATCGGCAGGACGCCGGTCATGTAACTCTGGGCGTCGGCCAGCTCCTCCGGATCGACCGGCTCCTCGCGGAGCAGGCGATCTCGGCTCGCATGGCCGAGATCGCCTGCTCCGCATCGGTAGGCGAGACGCCGCCCCGGGCGGAGAACGTGCCCGCCTCCTTGCCGGCGCTGATCCCGGACGACACGCTGTAGGCCAGGCCCCGCTTCTCCCGCACCTCGGCGCCCAGTCGCCCACTGAGTCCGATTCGGCCGAGGATGGTGTTGGCCGTCTCAAGCGCATAGTAGGCCGGGTGACCGCGCTCGATTGCCGGCGCACCGATGACCAGGTCGGTCTGGCTCTTGCCCTCTACGACCCGGTCCACGCGCACCGTCCCGGTCGGCGTTGGAGCGGGTGCCGGAAGATCCAGGGAGCTGGTCCCGGGCTGCCAGTCACCGAAGCGGCGATCGATCTCCGCCGCGACCTCGTCGAGCGACGAGACGCCGCCCACGACGGCCGCGACCAGCGTCGCCCGACCGTAGGTCTGCCCGTGGAAGCGCACCAGGTGGTCGCGGGTGATCGCGGCGACCGACTCCGCCTCGCCGGTCACACGCCGGGCATAGGCGTGTCCGGCCGGATACAGGGCCTGGCGCATCGCCAGGTCGGCCACCGCCGCCGTGCTCTGCTCGCTCTCGCGGATACCGGCCAGGATCTCCTGCCGGACCCGCTCGATCTCGTCCTCGGGGAAGTCGGGCTGCCGGAGGACATCGGCGGCGAGGTCGAGGAGTCGGGGGAAGTCCTCGCGCAAACAGCGGATACCGACGTCGACAAACAGCCGGCTCCCGTCGACGCCAAGCGACGCGCCCAACCCGTCCGTCAACTCGTTGAACGCTTCAAAGCTCCGTCCGGCCTGGCCCCGAACGAGCATCCGGGCCACGAAGTTCGCCAGTCCCGGCTTGTCGTCCGGTTCGGCGAGTGCTCCGGCCTGAAGGCGGAACTGGGCGACGACGACCGGGTCGTCCGGCCGGACCTGCCCGAGGACAACGATCCCGGAGGGGAGCGCTACCCGCTCCAGGGGCCGTAGACCGGGACCGGTGAGATGGTCCTGCACCGCTGTCCGGGACGTGACACCGGGATGCAGATCCGGTGAACCATCACTCCATGCCGCTGGTGGAGCCGAGGGCACCGTGTCTGGCGCTGCCGCAGAGCCTGACGCCGTGGAATCAACGGGATGCAGCCAGCCGATCGTCCGTTGCTCGGGAAGCAGGTAGCGGGCGGCGACCCGGAGGACATCGTCTGGTGTGACAGCGCCGATCTCGTCGACCAGGGTGTCGGCCCGGCGATGGTCCCCGAGCAGCGCCATCTGCCCCAGCCACCACGCCTGGCTGCTCGCTCCGGCTGCGGAGTAGACGAACTGCGCTTTGAGCTGCTTCTGCACGCGGGCGAACTCGTCGTCCGGAACGACCTGGGTCCGGATCCGGTCGATTACCTCGTCCAGTGTCCGCTCCAGGCGGACGGTGTCACCGCCGGGCAGGCCGGTCACGCCGAACAGGAGGAGTCCGGGGTCCCGTGACAGTCCGGAGTGCGATCCGGCGCCGCGAGCCAGCCCGCTCGCGACCAGGGCGCGGTACAGCCGGCTGCTGCGGCCCATCCCGCCACCGCCGCCGCCGACTCCAAGTCCCTTGGCGCCGGAGAGCACCGCGTCCAGGACCAGCAGGGGCACTGTGTCGGGATGGCTGGCCTCGGGGACGTGATAGGCCAGCCAGAGGTAGTCCGTCGGAGCAGGTCGACGCAGCGTGACCCGCCGCTCCCCAAGCTGGGCCGGCTCCCGCGCGACGAACCGGCTCGCCTCGCCGCCTGCCGGGATCCCGCCGAAGGCTTCCGCGATCCGGGCCAGCATCTCATGCCGATCGACGCCGCCGACCACCACCACCACAGCGTTGTCTGGCACGTAGGTCCGCCGGTAGTGCTGGTAGAGGTCGTCGCGGCTGATCGCGCGCAGGTCGTTCTCGTATCCGAGGACCATGTGGCGGTAGGGGTGGGAGCGGAACGCGGCGCCGTAGACCTCCTCGATCAGCAGGTAGGTCGGCCGGTTCTCGGCACCCTGCCGCTCGTTCAGGATCACGGTTCGCTCGGACTCGACCTCGGCCGGGTCGAACAGCGAGTTCGCCATCCGGTCGGGCTCGATCCCGAGCGGGATATCGATCCGATCGACCGGAACGGTCTGGTAGTAGGCCGTCCAGTCCTGGGAGGTGAAGGCGTTCAGGACCCCGCCGACGCGCGAGACGTCACGGAACACCTGCCCTTTGCCGAGCGATGGCGTCCCCTTGAACTGCATGTGCTCGACCCAGTGCGACAGCCCGGTCCGGCCGGGGATCTCGTCCCGGCTCCCCACGCCATAGCAGGTCCAGAACGACGCGATCGGGGCGTCATGCGCTTCCCGGATCAGCACGCGGAGGCCGTTCCCCAGCGTCGCGGATAGCGTCCGGCCATCGTCCACGACGTCAACGTTCATGGGGGGAGCAGGGGTTCGGGTCGAAGCCGGGGTGCTCATCGCGCGTCGGTCCTCCTCAGGGCGCCCCGACCCTACCAATCAGCGGGCGGCGTGTCCTCCGGGGACGATAGCGGATTAGGCAGGAGGTTGCCCCGGCATAAACGCCGTACGGACTGACCGTTCCGGCAGGTTCGCCCCGTGACCGGTCGCCGGCGTCAGTCGGCGACTGCCGCGGCGGCGGGAGCCTGCCCGGTTCGACCGAGCGTCCCGCCGCCGAGCATGCGGTCCAGCAGTTCATTGAGGACGAGACAGCCGCCCGCGGTGACGGCGATCAGGACCGCGATCGCGGTCGGGCCGGCGACGCCCTCCAGCGCCCCGCCGATCGTCGGGAACGAGGCGCCGCCCAGCACGGCCGCGCCGATCGAGATCCCGATCGCGTGGGTGACGAACGGCGCAGGCAGCCGGCGCGACGTCAGGGTGATCAGGGTCGGGAAGACCGCCGCCAGGCCCAGTCCCGTGACCAGCAGGCCAGCGACCGCCACCCCATAGGCGGGGACCAGGAATGCCACCGTGCCGGCCAGCGTCGCGACGAGCGACCAGCGGACCAGACGCGCCGGGCCCAACCGCTCGGCGAAACTGCCGAATAGCAGCCGCCCGGCGGCCAGCGCCCCCCAGTAGAGTCCGACCCAGACGCCGGCCATCCCTTCAGACGCCTCGAACCGCTCCCGCAGGATGGTGTACGCCCACTGGCCGGCGGAAACCTCGACGGCGCAGTAGGTGACGAAGACCGCCGCCTGGACCAGCACCGCCCGGTGGCTGAGAACGTGCCCGAGCGAAACCGCGGCCGGTGGGACGTCGCCGGGCGTCGAGGCGGGATCAGCCCACAGCCCACGGGTCAGCACGAACGCCACGGCCATCACGACGATCACGACGCCGACGAGTCGGTACCCGATCTGCCAGTCGGCCCCGGAGGTGAGGACGGCAGTCATGACCAGCGGACCGATCATCGCGCCGATCCCGAAGAAGCCGTGCAGCCAGTTCATCCGGGCGGCCGTCCAGCGCTCGGCCGCGTACGCGTTCAGGCCGGTATCGACTGCCCCGGACCCCGCTCCGATCCCGAAGGCGAGCAGCATGAACCAGGGGAAGAACGGAGCCAGCGAGTACCCAGTCAGCCCGACAGCCACCAACCCGGTGCTGATCGCCAGTAGCCAGCCCAGCGACAGCACCCGCATGATGGTGCCGGCGAAGGTGCTGGACAGGAAGTAACCCACGGATGACGAGAACAGGATCACGCCGATCGCCGCCGCCGGGAGATCGAATTCGGCCCGGATCGACGGGAACGCCACACCGAGGATGGCATCCGGGAGCCCGAGGCTGATGAAGGCGATGAAGGCCATACCGGTGATGAGCCAAGGGACGGGTTGGCGCATTGGTCGATTCCGGTGCCCGGCGACGGGCATGACGACGGGGTGGCCGATCCTCCGGCCACCCCGTCAACGAAGGCGGAGCGCAGGTCAGAAGATCGGCGTTCCCTCAACGATCCGGCGGATGTCGTTGAAGGCCACGGCGAACATCACGAGCAGGAGCACCACCAACCCGGCGAAGTGGACGACGCCTTCCTTCTCCGGGGCAATCTTCCGGCCGCCGCGGACCATCTCGATGATGACAAACAGGAGACGCCCACCATCCAGGGCCGGCAGGGGGAGCAGGTTCAGGATCGCGAGGTTCAGCGAGATCAGGATCATCAGGCGTGTCACGGCGACCCACGCCGGTTCCGCGGTGAGGTCGAGCAACTCGCTGGTCGCCTGGCCCATCCCGACCGGCCCGGTGATGGTGTCCAGCGGGATCTGCCCGGTGAACAGCTGGCGCAGCCCGTCGACCATCTGGACCGTCTGGTCCCACGCGTTGGCCAGTCCGGTGGGGATGACCTCGAGCGCCGGGATGTCCCGGTAGATCGGCTCCAGGTCAATCGTGGCGCCCAGCAGGTTCTCGACGGATGGTTCCGACGCCTCGATGCCGATGGTCGACAGGTAGTCGGCACGGTCATCGAACTGGGGTATAGCCAGCGTCAACTGCTGCTCGGCGACGGTGCCGCTGGCGTCGGGACGCGCGATCGTCACGGCGGCGTCAGTCCCCCGGGCGGCCAGGAGTGCCTGCCCGAACGACTCCGCGTCCACAAGGGGCTGCCCGTTCAGGGACAGCAGCCGGTCGCCGGGACGGATGCCGGCCGCGTACGCCGGTCCCTCGATCGTTGCCTGCGTCACATTGATGCCGGACAGCGGGATGGCAACCGGCAGATCGATCGTCTCACCATCACGGTCGACCGTGACGGTCATCGTCTGCCCCTGGGACAGGAGAACCGTCCGGGAAAAGATGACGGAGTCGGTCATCGGGACGCCGTTCACGGCCGTGACCCGGTCCCCGTCCTGGAACCCGGCGGCACTCAGCACGCCGCCGGCGGTCAGTGATCCGATGTCGATGGACGCCTCGGTGATGGGGGTCAACCCGACACCCGTCGCGCCCTCGCCAGCCGGAGGGTCCTCGCGGGGGACGACGTTGACGCTCAGCTCCTGGGTCCCACGCGCAAGGTCCAGCGTAACGTTCTCGCCGCGGTTGTCATTGATGATCGACGTGAGCGTCGCCGAGTCGTCGATCACCGTCCCGTTGGCGCGCACGATCCGGTCGTCGGGCAGGATGCCCGCCTGCGCCGCCGGGGCGTTCGGGACGACCGTGTTGACGTAGACCCGGTCCTGGGTCTCTCCGACGAACCCGACCAGGACGATGATCAGGACCAGCGCCGTGATGATGTTCATCATCGAGCCAGCCAGCAGGAAGAACGCCCGCTGCAGGGGCGGCTTGGCGTTCATCGAGTCCGGGCTCATGTCACCGGCGTCCTCGCCCTTGACGCGGACGAACCCGCCGAAGGGGATCCAGTTCAGCGACCAGATCACACCGTTGCGCTCCCAGCCCTTTGCCCGGGGCGGGATGCCGATGCCGAATTCCTCGACCTTGACCCCGCACGACCGCGCGGCCCAGTAGTGGCCCAGCTCGTGGACGAGGATGAGGAACGCGAGGATGGGGATGATCAGCAAACCGTCCAAATGGTCCTCGATGTCTATGGAGAGCGTTTCGGCCCCAAGGCAGGACGAGCCGACGGTCGACAGGTGCTCGACCGGCTCGGTTTACGACGCTTCAGGTCGCCGGGAATGGTATGGGCCGACCGGGACCGGCGCAACGACCCCCGGGCATCCGGGACCTAAGCAGGCCATGGACTACCGCCTCCGCCGGAAAATCGGATCGACGGAAACCGCCATCACCCCCGCGTTATGTTAGTATCGGCCGCTGAACCAACGCATGCGTTTCGCTATCCTGAGGCGCCCAACACGGCTCCCCGAAGCCGTCCGGGGTCGGGTTGGCAGTGTCCGGTTCGGAAGCCTGCGACCGACCCATCCGGCCTCTCGGGTGGGCCGGATCCTACGAAGGAAGGTGCCGGATGATCGTCGGCGTGGCCAGGGAGATCAAGGACCGCGAAGCTCGCGTCGCCGCGACGCCGGGCGGGGTGGGGGAATACGTCAGGCACGGCCACGAGGTCCTCGTCGAGCGCGGCGCCGGATTCGGCGGCGGCTTCGATGACGCGGAATACGTCGCCTATGGCGCCTCCATCGTCGACGACCACGCCGAGATCTTCGGCCGCTCCGACATGATCATCAAGGTCAAGGAGCCGATCGCGTCCGAGTACGATCTGCTCCGGCCCAGCCAGATTCTCTTCACGTATCTTCACCTGGCAGCCGATGAGCCTCTGACCGATGCCCTCGTCGAGCGGGGCGTCCGCGCCGTCGCCTACGAGACCGTCCAGGTCGGGGTAGGTGGCCAGATCACGCTTCCGCTCCTCACGCCGATGAGTGAGGTCGCCGGTCGCATGGCTGTACAGATCGGGGCTCATTACCTCGAGCGGCCCAACGGTGGCCGGGGGACGCTGCTCGGTGGCGTACCGGGCGTCGCCCCTGGTCGCGTGGTCATCGTCGGCGGCGGAGTCGTGGGGACGAATGCCGCCGCGATCGCGCTCGGCATGGGCGCCGAAGTCACGATCCTCGACCGGAACGTCGAGCGCCTGCGCCAGCTGGAGCACATGCTGACGGGCCGGCTCCGCCTGCTTGCCTCGAACTCGGCCGTGATCGCCGGCGCCGTTCGCGAAGCCGACCTGCTTATCGGCGCGGTCCTCGTCGCCGGCTCCCGGGCTCCGCGTCTCGTAACCGAAGCGATGGTCCGGCAGATGCCGGCCGGCTCCGTCATCGTCGACGTCGCGATCGACCAGGGTGGCTGTATCGAGACAGCGCACCCGACCTCGCACAGTGACCCGACCTATGAGGTCGGTGGCGTCCTCCACTACTGCGTTACCAATATCCCTGGCGCCGTCCCACGGACCAGCACCCTGGCCCTGAGCAACGTGACCCTCCCGTACGGGTTGGCTATCGCCGATCAGGGGATCGAGCAGGCGGCTCGCAACGATCCGGCAATCGCGGCCGGGGTGAACGTCTACGACGGGCAGATCACGCATCCCGCCGTCGCCAGCGCCTTTGGCCGGCCGTTCGTCCCGCTCGCAACCGTCCTCGGGGCCTGAACCATATCCCGCTCCTCGGCCTCGACCTGATCCCACTGGAGTTCATCACGATGCAACAGCGTGTCGACCGGTTCCTCGAGATCATGGCGTCCGAGCGTGGCTGCTCGGCCAATACCATCTCCGCCTACCGGAACGACCTGTCCCAGTTCGCCAGATGGCTGGCCGCGCATCCCGCCACGGGCGGGGCAGTGGCTGTGGCCTGCTGGGAGGACGCTGCCGAGCATCATTTCGTCGCCTATCTCGACCACATGACCAGCCGGTCCTATGCGCCGTCGACCGTCGCCCGCAAGACGGCGGCGATCAAGTCCTTCGCCGCATTCCTGGTGAGTGAGGGTCTGCATGGTGAGGACCGCTCCCTCAAGATGGCCGCTCCCCGGGTCGACCGCTACGTGCCGAAGGCCATCAGCCCGGAGGACGTCGACCGGCTGGTCGCCGGCCCGCGGGAAGCCGCCGTCGCGATAGGTGAATCATGCCGGCCCGAGGTCGTCCGCGACTGGGCGATGCTGGAGGTCCTCTACGCCACCGGCATGCGGGTCAGCGAGCTGGTCGCCCTGGAGCTCTGCCACTTCGACGAGAGCACCCGCTGCCTGACCTGCCTGAGCCGGTCCGATCGCCAGCGCGCCCTGCCACTCACCGCAAACGCCGCGGAGGCGATGGCCCGCTACCTCCGGGAGGCCCGGCCGCGGATGGCGACATCCATGACCGCTGACGCGCTGTTCCTCAATCACCGCGGCCAACGCCTCACCCGGCAGGGCTTCTGGCTGATCCTCAAGACCTACGCGGAGCAGGCGGGGATCGAGGACGTCACCCCGCACACGCTACGGCACTCGTTCGCCACGCACGCCCTCACTGGCGGCGCGACACTCCGGGATGTTCAGGAGCGCCTGGGCCATGTGAGCATCTCCACTACCCAGATCTACCAGCAACTGGCCCATGACCCCTCCCGGGTTGAAGTCGTCATCAATGGCGTCGTGCCCGGGTCCGGCCAGATGGTGGCGGCGGAAATCTCCGAGGCGGTGCCGACGCCGGTGCGCTGGTCCTCTGCCAAGGGGAACGGACCGGGGGCGCGGGTGGTCACGGTCGGAGCCGCCCGCGTCGCCAAGTAGCCTTCTCCGCCCAGTGGTCCTCCAGACGTCCAGCCCCAGACAGATCGGACACCTTCCCATGACAACCACGCAGGACCCGTCCCGGCCCCGACCGGCGACGATGGACAAGATCGTCGCGCTCGCCAAGCGACGCGGCTTCGTCTTCCCCGGCTCCGAGATTTACGGTGGCCTCGCCAACACCTGGGACTACGGCCCGCTTGGCGCCGAGATGAAGAACAACGTCAAGCAGCTCTGGTGGCGGACGTTCGTCCAGCGCCGGGCGGACATGGTCGGTCTCGACGGCGGGATCATCATGAACCCCCGTGTCTGGGAGGCGAGCGGCCACGTCGGCAACTTCAATGACCCGCTGGTCGACTGCAAGACGTGCCGCTCCCGCTTCCGGGCGGACCACTTGATCGAGGACAAGCTCGGCCAGCACGTCGACGGCAAGTCGCCCGACGAGCTGAGCGCGATCCTCCGCGAGGCCAACCTCGCCTGCCCGAACTGCGGCAACCGGACACTGACCGACGCCCGCCAGTTCAACATGATGTTCCAGACGACCATCGGTCCAGTCGAGGAATCGGGCACGAAGGTGTACCTGCGCCCGGAGACGGCCCAGTCCATCTTCGTCCAGTACAAGAACCTGGTCGCCACGCAGCGCGTCAAACTGCCGTTCGGCTGCGGCCAGATCGGCAAGGCATTCCGCAACGAGATCACGCCGGGCAACTTCATCTTTCGCCAGCTCGAGTTCGAGCAGATGGAGATCGAATACTTCTGCCGCCCGGACGAGGCGCCCGACCTGTTCGAGCGCTGGCTGACCGACATGTCCGCCTGGCTGAAGGCGATCGGCGTGCGCGAGGAAAACTTCCGGATCCGGGAGCACGACCGCGACGAGCTGTCGCACTACTCCAGCCGCACGGTGGACTACGAGTACCTCTTCCCCGGCTCGATGGGCTGGAAGGAGCTGTACGGTCTCGCCAACCGCTCCGACTTCGACCTCCGCCAGCACCAGGAACACAGCGGCGAGGATCTGCGCTACTTTGACCAGGCGAGTGGCGAGCGGTTCCTGCCCCACGTCATCGAGCCGACCTTCGGTGTCGACCGGACGATCATCGTCCTCCTGCTCGACGCGTATGACGAAGAGGCGACAGTCGACGTCAACGGCAAGGCCGACACCCGCATCGTGCTCCGGCTCAGCCCACGGGTCGCGCCGGTCAAGGTCGCCGTCCTGCCGTTGACGAAGAAGCCGGAACTGACTGGTCCGGCCCGCGAGCTGCTGGCGCAGATCCAGGACGCGATCCCGGGCGTCATCGATTACGACGAGACGGCCAACATCGGCAAGCGGTACCGGCGCCAGGACGAGATCGGCACGCCATTCTGCGTGACGTTCGATTTCGACTCGCTTGAGGACAACGCCGTCACGGTCCGCGATCGCGACACCACCAGCCAGGAGCGGGTGCCGCTGGGTGACCTGATCCCGTTCCTCCGCGAGCGGCTCGTCTGATCCGGACCAGCATCAACCTGATGGACAGCAAACGGGGGTGGCCATCGTGGCCACCCCCGTTTCCGTTCTCTTCCGGGTGCGCCGGTCAGTCCTCCGGCTCCGGCTCTGCTTCAGGCGTTCCCTCGACGGGCACCTCGTCGGCACCGTCCAGGAGGATCGCTTCTCCTGCCTGCAGCACCTCGTCCTCCGGCGATGTCAGTGACTCACCGGTGATGGGAACCAGGACATCCGGCGGGTAGCCAACCCCCTCAAGGTAGATCTCGCCATCCACCTCGGCGTAGGTGCTGGAGGCATTGAACCGGACGTCGTCGGGCAGCGACCAGGACTCCACCGAAGCGTAGACGCCAGCCGTCGGGCGGTCACCGACGATGGTGATCCGGTCTGAGTCGATCTCTCCCATAGCCGACGAGAACGACTCGCAGGCGCTGTAGCAGCCGGAGTTGATCAGAACGACGACCTCGCCCTCGAACTGTGTCGGAGAGACCTCGATGATGGTCTCGTTTCCGTAGACAAACTCCTCACCGGGCGCGTCCGGCACGTAGATGTCCGCCCAGGTGAACGGCTCCTGGTTGAACGTCGACGCGGCGAACTGGGACAGCAGCCCATAGCCTCCACCGTTGCCCCGGACATCGATGATCAGCCGATCGACTTCCAGCCCGTCGAACGTCAGGAAGGCTTGTTCCCACGCCTCGGTGAATGTGGTGACGTTGGTGTAGAAGCCGGTGATCCGGAGGTATCCGACTCCGGAGGGCAGGACCTCGGTAATGATCGGCTGGGCAGCCCGGTCTGGGCCGTCTTGCGTATTCATCGCCTCGGTCATCCCGCTGCGGTCCTCAACAGCCGTCAACTCGACGTCTCGTGCCTGCCCGTCGACGTCATCGATCGAGACGACGACCTCGGAGCCAACCGGACCTCGCGTGAGGAGCCGGGCCCGATTCTGTTCGGCTTCATGCTCGGATGATGACCCGCGCATCAACCGGGTCTCGTCGATCGCTTCCCCGATCGGCGTACCGTTCCAGGCCGTTACCTCATCACCGACCGCGATTCCCTCGGCAGCGGCCGGACCATCCTCGGCAACCGAGATTACCCAGACGGTCCCGTCGTCAGCCTGCCCGACCTGGAACCCGAAGCCGCCGAGATAGTTCTCGTCCGTCCACTCGGGCGGCCGGCTGGACGACACATGCCCGTCATGGAACTCACGGGCGAAGCGGTAGATCGCGAGACGATAGGCCTCGCCGTCCTCGGCTTCCTCGGCCTGCTCGACCAACGGCCGGTAAGTTTCGACAAGTGCGTCGAGGTCGACATCCTTCAGTTCATAGAACGGGTACTGCCAGGAGAGGTCATCGACCAGCGCGTCGAAGGCTTCGGTCCAGCCCAGCCCGGAGTAGTCGATCGGTCCGAGGTCTCCCTCCGGGAAGGGAACCTCGACGGATTCGCTCCGGATGAACCGGTACCGCTCGCTCGAGAAGTCGACGACCGTCCAGCCGGGCCGCAGTTCCCGGGTGGGATCGTCGCCCGTGAGCGGGCTACCGTCATCGCCGGCCTCCGAGGGGAATTCGATCCCCTCACGGTCCGCGAAGACCACCATCCGGCCATCGATATTGTCCCCTTCACCGACGAACAGCGACTGATGGAAGATGGCCGGACCGTACAGGAAATCGATCGGGTCGAGGAGCGGTCCGCCAGCGATGTTGGCAACCATGCTCACGAAATACACCTGCGGGTACTCGTCGCCGGTCTCGCCGGTAACGACGTCGAACGGCTGTCCCTTCGGCGCCATGGGCAGAGCCATCTCGAATGACGCGTTCTCACCGTCGATCACGAGTCCGGTCGAAATCTGGGACTCGTAGGGAAGGGGAGTTCCCTCGGCGTCGAGCAGGAACGTGGCATCCATGAGGAGGGCGAAGGTCTGGCTGAACCCTTGCTGGAGATCCTCGTCGAGCAATGCCTCACCGGTGATCGTGTTGACCCCGGATGTGACACCGATGTCGTCCTGGGCGAGGACGGTCTGGGGGACAAAGGCGATCGCGAGGACAAGCAGCATCGCGAGGCGTAGCAGGCGCCGACCGGAACGGCGCGGGTCGAGGGTCGACAACGGCTTCTCCTTCATGTGTCACACGGGGATCAGGGTGGGGGAGATCACCGTGGGTTTCGCCAGTATGGGTCAATCATTTCCCGGCCGTATGGCTGGTCACCTGACGACGACCAGAGTTCTCAGGTACATGCATTCGGACGATGGGAGCCGTGACCCGGTTCCCGTCGATCACTCAGGCAGCCGGCGTCGTCTCGGAATCGTCGGACCTACCTTCCTGTGGCGGGATGTTTCCACCCGGCTGGTTGCGCGGGTCGTCGCCCTCAACCATTTGGGTCAGCGCCTCGTCCGCCAGGCCAAGCGCGACGTCGTCGTCCCCGAGGATCAGGTACTCCGCCTCGGCCGGGATCCGGACGTTCGGCGTCACCCCGTATCCCTCCAGGAAGACGCCTCCATCCGGGTTCTCCAGCCGGACGTAGCTGGACTGAAAGTAGAGCCCGCCCGAGAGGTACCAGACGTAGATCCCGGCCTCGACCCCGGCCGTCGGCGTGTACGAGATGACGAGGTGTTCCGGGTCGTAGGCGATCGCGGCCGTAAGGATTTCGCAGGCGGAAGCGCAGTTGATGTCGGTGAGGATCCCGACAGGCAGATCGCTCACTCCGAGGTCGACCGGCTTGACCGTCGTCGGGCCGAAAGCCGCCCGCCCGCCTTCGCGGTCCGGGCGGTACGCCTCGTAGAGGTCGAACTCCTCGTCGTAGAAGGTCCCGGCGATATAGGTCGGCAGGAACGCCAGCCCGCCGCCGTTGCCCCGCACGTCGATCAGGAAACCCGTCGCGCCCTGGCCGTCGAGGTTGCGGATCGCGTAGTCCCAGGCGGTTGTGAAGAACACGGGATCGGCGAAGAACGAGTTGATCCGGATGTAGCCGACGCCTGATGGCAGGAGCCTGGTCTGGATCGGGAGCGCGTCCGAATCCTGAACCGGCTCGTCGATGGCCGCGTTCAGTTCCGCGTCACGCCCTTCGATGTCTTCAATGAAGGTCAGCGTCGCCGTCTGATCAGTGTCATCGCCGGGATTGCGGAACGTCACGTCGACACGCTCGCCGACCGGTCCTCTCGTCAGGAACTGGTACCGCTCGAACTGGCGCTTCGCCTCGGTCGACGCCGGGTTGACCTGGACCTCGGCTGCCACGGCATCCGCGACCGGGCCACCGTCCCACGCGACGATCGTCGCCCCCGGCTCGATCCCGGCATCGTCGGCCGGCATCCCGTCCGTCACGCCAATGACGATGGTCTCGCCGCTGTCGGCTGGCTTCACCCGGAAACCCAGCCGGCCACCGATGACGCTGGCGACGTATCCGGACGGGATCTGCGATGCGGTGTGACCGTCATCGAACTCGAGGGCGAAGCGGTACATCGCGAGGGTAAAGGCTGTCTGGTCGTCGGCCCGCTCGGCGTCCTCGATCAGGGGGAGGTATTCCGCCTCGAGCGCGTCGAAGTCGATGCCCTTCTCATCGGGGAAGGCATAGATCAGCCGTAGCTCGGCGAGCAGCGAGCGGAACGACTCGACCATCCCCTGGGCACTGTAGTCGGAGAAGCCCTCCTCACCGGGCAGGATCTCGACGGTCTCGGACTGTCCGCGGAGGAACTCGAACGACTCCGCATCGAGATCGACCAGCGTCCAGCCCGGTTCGACGGGGCCGGTCGGGTCGTCGTCCGTAAAGAGCAGACCATCGTCGCCAAAGCCGGTCGGGAAGGCCTGCGACGAGTCCGGCGCCCAGACCAGCATTCGGCCGCCGACGACCTCGAGGTCCGTCCCGCGAACCTCAAGCGACGTCTGGGCAGTACCCCAGCCGCCTGCCTCATACTCGCCGAGGAACGGATCCCCGACACTGTTGGAGATGTACTCGACCGAGAAGATCTGGACGCCGGGTCCGCCACCGGTCCCGTTGCTCACGTCGTTGAGCGTGCCCAGCGGCTCGATCGGGAGTGCCAGTTCGAACGTCTGCTCCGAGCCCACGTCACCGACCAGCGGTGCGACGACCTCGCTCCCGGCGGGCTGAGCGAGCGTAGGGTCACGCTCGACGAACGCGGTCATGTCGAGCAGCATCATGTAGGCCTGGGACGTCAGGGCGATGGCATTGGGATTGGATACCGTTACCGATCCGCTGACAGACCGGACGCCGTCTCCAAGCTCGGCGCCAGGAGTCTGGGCGGCGGTGGGCGCGAGGGTGGCCGACAGCCCCGACAGGACGATCAGCAGGGAGAGCACGACCGGCCGGAGACGATTCCGGGGAACGCGGGACGACCGGAGCGCGGGACCGACCATGGGACCTCCATCCATACGAGACCCGCGCCGGGACGAGCGGGATTCCGTCGATATGGTAGCCCCGTATGATGGGTCAACAGGTACCACCGTGCCCGACCCCGTCACACGACATTGTGTAATATTTCACAGAGCTGGCGCGGGTCTGGCCTGGCGGAAAGGGGAACCGGGATGTCAACGGGATTTCGTCAACGTGGTCGGGCGATCGCGGCGTTCCTGGTGCTGTCCCTGCTGCTGACCCTTGTCCCTGCCATCGCGGCGGGCACTCCATCGGCCAGAGGCCAGGAGCCCGCTTCGGCGCTGGATTGCCGCCCGCTGACCGAGCAGCGCCCGGAGCTTCTGCCGTCCGGTTCCCCGGCCCCACCGCCACCCGCGGGGGAGCCGGCCAGTGAACTGGTCCCGGTCCGGATCGGGTTCGTCCCGGTCTCGATCTACGCGCCGATCTTCGTCGCGTACGAGCTGGGCTACTTCGCCGAGTTCGGCCTGGATGTGACCCTGGAGCCGACGTCGGGCGGGTCCGATCTGATCTCGCTGACGGCCTCCGGCAACCTCGACATCTCCGCCGCCGGAGCCGGTCCGGCCTTCTGGAACGCCATCGATCTCGACCTGCCAGTGACGGTGATCGCGCCCGGCCACCAGGAAGGCTCTCCCGTCGCGACCCCGCTGATGATCTCCCGCGCCGCCTGCGAGTCGGGCGCCATCTCGTCGGTCGCCGACCTCGCCGGCAAGCGCGTCTCGGTCAATGCGCCCGGCGGGACGGAGTTCTGGTTGGGACAGGCACTGGCGACCGCCGGCCTGACGATCGATGACGTCGACGAGCAGTTCCTGCCGTTCCCGGATGCCGTTGCGGCGCTGGAATCCGGCGCGCTGGACGCCGCAATGATCGGCGAACCGCTGGCGACGCAGGCGGAACTGGACGGGCTTGCAGTGCGGCTGCTGCCGGACTTCCCCGTCCAGGACATCCAGCCGACGGCGATCATCGGGAACGACGACTTCCTGGCGACCAACCCCGAGGCCGCGACCGGCTTCGTCGCCGGCTACCTCAAGGCCGCCCGTGCGTTGTCCGGCGACGGCTCCAAGGATCCCGGTGTCCTGGCGATCATCCAGGAGTACACCGGCGTTCCGCCCGAACTCGCGGCCCGCGCCATCCCACCGGTCTACCAGCCGGATGGCCGGATCGACGTCGCCTCGCTAGGCCAGTTGCAAAGCTTCTTCCGCGAGCGTGGACAGCTGGAGTACGACACGGACATCGACCCGGCGACCATCGCTGACCTACGGTACGTCGAGGGCGCGCTGGCCCTGATCGGTCCGTCCACACCGGCCGCCACTCTCGTAGCCCATGCTCGTGTCCAGTCCTGACGCCCCGGCCCGACGCGACCCGTCCGCGACGAGCGGTGCGCGGATCATCGTGCGTGAGTTGTCGCGCATTTTCGAGGGAGAGACGGGGCCAGTCGAGGCGCTGCGCGACATCGACCTGACCGTTGAACCGGGCGAGTTCTGCGTGCTCGTCGGACCGTCCGGGTGCGGAAAGACGACCCTGCTCCGGATGATCGCCGGGCTCGATCAGCCGTCCAGCGGCTCAGTCGAGACGCGGCTCCCCGCGGGCGGTGGTCGCCCCACGAACGCCGTCGTCTTCCAGGGACGGTCGGTGTTCCCGTGGCTCTCGGTCCGGGACAACGTCGCCTACGGGCTCCGGCTCCGGGGTGTCGGCCGCCGGGAGCAGGAGGCGACCGCCGGTCGCCTGATCGACCTGGTTGGCCTGACCGGCTCCGAGCAGGCGTACCCGCATCAGCTCTCCGAGGGCATGCGCCAGCGGGTGGCGATCGGACGGGCGCTGGCCGTCGACCCCGACATCCTGCTGATGGACGAGCCGTTCGGGGCGCTGGACGAGCAGTTGCGTTTCACCCTGCAGGAAGAGCTGCTGGGGATCTGGGCCGCGACCGGCAAGACCATCGTCCTCGTGACCCACTCCATCGACGAGGCGATGGTGCTCGCCGATCAAATCGTGCTGCTCGGTGCCCGGCCCGGCCGGGTGCTCCGGCGGATGGCGGTTCCGTTCTCACGCCCGCGGACGCTCGAGTCGGTCCGGGAGCATCCGGCGTACGCGTCGCTGTTCCGCGGGATCCGGGACGGGCTGCGGGACGGGACGGGACCGGGCGCCCTGGAGGTGACGCGATGAGCACCGCCGGTATCCACGACCGTCATCGTCCTGCCTCGGCCACGACGCCTGGAGCAGCCACAGACAGGCCCAAGCGTCGCGGTAACCGCGGACCTGCGACCGTTCTCCTGACCCTGTCCGGACCGGTGGTGATCCTGCTCACGTGGGAACTCCTTGCCCGGACGGGGACGATTGACGACCGCTTCTGGCCGGCGCCCTCGTCGCTCTGGCCCGCCGCCGTCGACCTCTGGCGGGAAGACGACCTGGCCGGCGACATCCGCCTGACCATCATCCGGATCCTCGGTGGGTTCCTCCTCGGGAGCATCCCGGCCGTCGTCGTCGGGTTGGCAATGGGCCTGTCCTGGCCGATCCGGACCGTCCTCATGCCGATCGCCACCGTCGTCTACGCGCTGCCGAAGATCGCGCTGCTTCCCCTGATGCTGATTGCATTCGGAACGGGTGAAGCGTCCAAGCTGGCCATCGTCGCGCTGTCGATCTTCTTTCTCGTCGCACTCAATACGATGAGCGGCGTACTGGCGATCGATCCAGGCTTCCGGGACGTCGCCCGGAACTTCGGCGCCTCGCCCCTGGCGACCTTCCGGACCGTTGCCCTCCCCGGTGCGTTGCCGAGCATCTTCACCGGGCTCCGGCTGGCGATGGGCTTCGCACTCGTCGTGATCGTCGGAACGGAGTTCCTCTCAGCGCGGCAGGGTGGGCTGGGGGACCTGATCTGGCAGAGCTGGCAGATTCTCGCGATCCGCGACATGTACGTCGGGTTGCTGATCACCGGCGTGCTCGGATGGATGCTGACCGTCGGACTGGACGTCATCGAACGGGTGGTCATCCCGTGGCAGCGCGAGCGCCGATGACGACCCCTCCCACCGCCTTGCCGGCTCCATCGCGTGGTCCGGCCAACCCGGTCCGGACGTGGCTTCGCGCCATCCGGATCTTCTCCTTCACGGCGAGCATCACGCCGATCCTGGTTGGGTCTGCCCTCGCCCTGCTGGACGGCCACATCGATGGTCCCCGGGAGGTCGCCCTCGTCGTCGCGATGCTGCTCGCGTCGGTGGCGGTTCACGCCGGGTGCAATCTCGGCAACGACTACTACGACTACCGGCGCGGAATTGACGCCGATGTCGGGACTGGTTCCGACCCCAGGACGACCGGCCCAGCCGGCGTGATCCAGGACCGGTCGCTGACTCCAGAGCAGGTGTTCCGCGGGATGATCGTGGCGTTCGCACTGGCGACCGTAATCGGCATCGTGATCGTCCTGGCGACGGGCTGGCCGATCCTCGTGCTGGCGCTGATCTGCCTGGCGCTGGCGTTCCTCTATACCGGTGGACCCAAACCGCTGGGCTATATCGCCCTCGGGGAAGTAACGGTCTTCGTCACCATGGGACTGGCGATGATCCAGGGGAGCTACTACGTCCTCTCGGGTGAGGTGAACTGGCGATCGTTCGGGGTCGCGCTGCCGCTGGCGCTCCTGGTCACCGCTATCCTCCACGGCAACAACATCGCGGACATGGCGACCGACCGGGCTGCCGGCAAGATCACGGTCGCCAATGCGCTCGGGCGGCGTGCCGCCAATATCGAGTATGTCGCGCTAGTCGCCGGCGCATGGGTCGCGGTCGCGGTCCTCGTCCTGCTCCAGCGCGATCTCTGGCCGCTCCTCCTGACCTTCGCCGCCATCCCGGCCGGAGCCGGTGTGATTGGGCTCTACCTGACCGGCACGGAGCGACCGGCCCTTCGCTACGGGGTCCGGCGCTCGGCCGGCCTGCACCTCCGCTTCGGCCTGCTGATGGTGGCGGGGCTCCTCATCGCGACGGGAGTCGACAGGTGGCTGTGAGCACGCGACGCGCGCCAGGATGGTTCGGCAGGGCCGGGCGGTCGATCGCCGGACTGGCCCTCGCCGGGATGGTGTCCGGCGGGGGACTGGCGCTGGTGATGCGCTACCGCAACCCGTATCGCCCGGTCCTGGAGCGCATCAGCTTTCGCCTCCCGGTCGGCCATGAGGCGCTGGCCGGGCTACGGATCGGCTTCATCACCGATACCCACCTCAACCCGTACTTCAGCCGGAAGGACCTGGAACGGGGACTGTCCCTGCTTGCGGCGGAAGCGCCTGATCTGCTGCTGCTCGGAGGCGACTACATCTCCGAGGCGACGCGCTACATCGACGAGGCCGCACCCCCGCTCGGTCAACTCGCTCGTGCGACACCGCTTGGCGCGCTCGCCGTGCTGGGAAACCACGATCTCGGCGGGCATGGCCAGGCGGTGATCGACGGGCTGAAGGCCGAGGGCATCCGCGTCCTGCGCAACGAGGCCGTTGCGGTCCCGTGGAATGGCGACGAGTTGTGGGTGGCAGGGACGGATGACGACCTGCTCGGCAAGCCGCTGCCGTCGCTGGCCTTCGCCGCGGTGCCGACGGGTGCGGCCGTCCTGAGTCTGTGGCATGAACCGGACTCAGCTGATCGCGCGGTCGCGTTCCAGCCGTTCGCACAGCTGTCCGGGCACAGCCACGGGGGACAGATCCGGCTCCCACGGATCGGTGAGATGGCGGTCCCGGTCGGCGGTCGGAAGTATCCGGTCGGCCACTACGACGTCGACGGCATGCAGCTCTACACGTCCCGCGGACTCGGCACCTACCGTCCGCCCGTGCGCTTCCGGTGCCAGCCCGAAGTGACGCTGGTGACGCTCGTCGCGGCAGATCCGGCGACGTAGCGGCAGCGTGAGTCTGCCCGAACAATGGGCTGATCGGGCTCCGGTGGCGGTTGATATGAGAGGAACGACGGAGGGCGACGACCGTGATGGTCGCCGCCCTCCTTCGTCAGATCCCCTGGCGCGGAGTCCTAGCCCCGCTGCTCGTAGATCGTCAGGTTGGGACTTCGCGGATCGAGGCCGAGGAGCTGCAGGCTCTCGAGGTCCGCCTGGTCACCGTAAAGGGTGACGAAGCCGTTGGTCGTCGTACCGACCGGCAACCAGATGGCCGTCAGGACGTAGCGCTGCCCGCCAACGATCAGATCGAGGTTGAGCCCGTTCAGGCTCGCGAGATCGGTCAGTTCTGCCCTCGCTGCCTGCTGGCTGTCGGTAACCGGAACGTATTCACCGATGACCCCGCCACCGACGCGGACGCCGAGGATCCGCTCTGGCGCGACCCCGGCGTCCGAGGGAACGTAGAGCTCGACCGTGACACTGGAATAAGTCGAACGGACCCACGTGCTGACCGCGGTGAAGCTGCTGGTCCCGTTGCTGATCAGCTGCGGGCGCTCGGCCGCCTCGGCCCTGACGGTGAAGGTCAGACCGGCATCGAAGCGGAACAGCGTCGGCTGCCCGCCCTGTGCCGCGCCAGCCGGCACCTGGAGGAACACGCTATCGGTGCGGGGAGCGAGGTCCGACTCGAAGACGGTGAACGCCCCGGCACACCCGATCCTCGTCAACTGGCCGGCGGTGGCGGGATCAACTGGCCCCTCGAACTGGTAGGAGATTCCCGCCAGCTGGATCCGTCGCGGTAGCAGCTCAGGTACTCCGTCGGCGGCGTAGGCGCCGATCTGACCGGTACAGGCGCGCGGAGCGGCCGTCGCCACGGCAGGCGTCACATCCGGCGGGAGCGTCGGAACGACCGCTACCGGCTGGCGCTGCTGGGTAGCGGTCGGCGCCGGGATAGTTGCCGTCGAAGGCGCGACGGTCGCGGTCGGCTCGCCGGTCGCCGTGGCGGTGGAAGTCGGGGTCGCCGTCGCGTTGGCCGCCGGAACGACGACTGTCGCCTCAGTGGTAGCCGTCGGCTCGGTCGTGGCAGTAGCGGTTGGCTGAACGGATGCCGTGGCCGTGGACTCGACCGTCGCCGTCGCCGTCGCCGTAGCCGTGGCGGTCGGTTCAACAGCGGCCGTTGCCGTCGGTTCAACAGTGGCCGTTGCCGTGGCGGTTGGCTCAGCGGTCGCGGTAGGCGCCTCCGTCGGAGTGGCGGTCGGCTCGATGGTGGCCGTAGCCGTCGGTTCCTCCGTCGGGGTAGCAGTTGGCTCGGTCGTCGCGGTTGCGGTTGGCTCCTCCGTCGGAGTGGCGGTCGGCTCGGTCGTGGCCGTCGGCTCCTGGGTCGCGGTGGCCGTCGCGGTTGGTGCCTCCGTCGGAGCGATCGTCGGCTCGGGTGTGGCCGGCTCGGCGACCTCGACGCCGGTCACGTCATAGCGAAGCAGCGACTGGGCGACCAGGACGAACACCTCGGTCGCGGAACTCGCCTGATCGGCGGCGTACAGCGGGAAGGAACCGGCACAACCGATCCGCTGCAAGTCGGCGATATCGACCTGGTCGCTGACGTCGGTGTCGTAGGTCGCCGTTCCGGTCCCGAACGCAAAGGACGGGACGAGAGACAGTGGCGCACCCGAAACGTCGAGCAGCACGAACCGGTACAGGCCAGCGTCGGTGCTGCCGAAGATCTCCGGGATCGGGTCGAACTCACCAGGATCAATGAAGACGGAGCTGCTTTGGCCGTCGATGTCGAACGTTCCGTCGATCTGCCGCAGGTCGGCCTCGGTCAGATCCGGGTCGACGCCGGCATAGGCGTAGGTCGTGTCTCCGACCGTGAGCGGCAGGAAGGCTGCGTCCTGGCTGAGGCAGTCTCCGCCCTCCAGCTGACCGGCGACCGCGAGGTAACGCGCCAGCGGGCCGTCGCCGGACTGGAGGAAGACGCGATTGGTCTCACCGCCCGGTGGCAGGTACAGCGAAGCGCCATCGACATCGCCGCCCGGGTCGAAGGCGTCGGCCGCGAGGGGGAGGGTCCGGTCGAAGATGTACTCACCGCTGTCGAGCAGCAGGTTGCCGGGGTAGTCCGCGGGCAGGATGTTCGGCGGTGACGACGCGACATCGGCGTCGGGCTCGGCGGTCGCCGGCTCGGTTCCCTCGGTCCCGGCGGATGGCGACTCGACCGGCTCGGCCGACTCGTCGGCAACCTGCTCAGGGTCGGGAGCGCTGGCGTCCGGCGTCGAGGTGTCCGGGGTCACGTCTTCGACCGGCTCGTCGTCGCCCTGTATCGCCGTGGTCGTGAACGAGAACACGCGGTCGCCGGCGCCGACCAGCGCGGCGCCGCTGTCGTCTCCGTCGACGAACACCGGGAAGGGGCCGGCGCACCCGAACCGATTGAGACCAGAGATATCGACGGAGTCGGTCACGTCCACCGGGTCCGTCAGGGCGAGATCACCGACGACGACTTCCCCGGCGAGCTGAGGTGGAAGCCCCGCGTCGTTGACGGCGACGTACCGCTCCAGCCCTTCCGCAGTGGCGGCCCAGAATTCAGCTGGCGTGTCGCCGGGCGCGGGCAGGGTGTAGAGGGGAGCGTCAGCCTCGTCGATCGTGATCGCGGCGCCCGGAACCTCAGCGAGGTCGGCGCTGGTCAGGTCCGGCTCGATCCCCGCATGGACGTAGGTCGCCACGGTCGTCAGCAGGGAATCGCGGGCGGGATCCTCGGAGCGACAGAGCGTGTCCGGGTCGGCCAAGGAGGCAGCGAGGTAGCGAACGATCAGGTCACCCCCGACAGACCCGTAGATCACCCCGGGGTCGTCAGCGGTGTAGAGGGTCATGTCGCCGTCAGTCCCGGCTTCGTCCAGGGTCGACACGTCGAGCGTCGTGGGCCGGTCGAAACTGTACGCGGCACCATCGCCATCGGTTACCGCCGCCGGATAACCGGAGGGCAGGACCAGCGGCGTGAGATCCTGGGCGATCGTCGTGGCGGGTCGTACCAGCGCCGGCATGACCAGGAGCAGCGCGAGGACGAGCGCGATCCCGCTCCGGGTGAATGAGCGTGGCCGGGGCAGGTGTTGTCGTCGTGATCTCGGATCCATACGTCCTCCATCCAGGTCGGGCGTGTAGCGGGACTCCAGGCACTCTCAGTCGCTGCTGCCTACACCGGCAAGGGTGCGCTGTCCGGGCAGCGTACCCGCTGCGGACCATCGTCATGGGCTGGCCCCGACGCAATGATTGGACGACCGGACACTGTTCCGCAGCGCACCATGCCTGACCATTGCCATCGTCCGCTATGGTATCGGTGAGTTCGCTCCCGCGCGGTCCGGCACGATGCCGTCCCATCGACAGCGCGGCCGGGGCCAGAACCGGGTCTCCAGCAAGATCCGGTCCGAATGTGCCCACGTACAGGAAAGGATCTTCCGTGGCCAGATCACGCCTCGTGCCCGGTAGTCGTCGCCCCGGCTCGTTCTCCGCGCTCAGGTGGCTGCACCTCGGACTCGTCGGCCTCCTGCTCGCCCTGGTCGTCGGGACTGCGTTGCCCCAGTCGCTGCTCGCGCAGGAGGGCTCGCCCAGCGCATCTCCCGGCCCGTCTGCCTCCACGGCATCGTCGCCGTCGCAGGTCAACGCCGAGCTGATCCTCGACTCCTCCGGCTCCATGGCCGAGGCCACCTCCGACGGTGAACCCCGCATCGA
>DASZAY010000006.1:0-28576 GCA_035944555.1 Thermomicrobiales bacterium | reverse complement strand
CCAATGCCGGTGCCCCTTCTCCGTTGTCAGTCGATGGACGGGGATGTCTAGCAGCGAAGCTGGGCGTCGACCGGGCCGCCGAAGGTGGTGGTCCAGTAGGTGCCGTACTGCGATCCTGCGCCATAGGCCGCACCGATCCCGATTGCCCGGAGATTCGGGTTGAGCATATTGGTCCGGTGCGGCGTGCTGTTCACCCACTGCTCAAAGGTGCGCTGGGCGTCGGCGTAGCCGGCCGCGATGTTCTCGGCCCGCGTCCCGTACAGATACCCATGGTTGGAGATGTTCTGGCTCCACGACGCGATGCCCGGCAGGTCGTGTGAGAAGTAGTTCCGGGCCGCCATGTCACGGCTATGGAACTCGGCCGCATTGGTCAGGGTCGGCGACAGGGTGACCGCTGCGACGCCATTACGTGCACGGTAGTCGTTGATCAGCCGGAGCATCAGCAGCTCCTCGGCGCCGGGGCAACCATACTGATTGCCGCCCGTCGACGGAGCGGTCGTAGCCGTAGGCTGCGGCGCGGTCGGAGCCGTGGGCTGCGGTGCGGTCCCTTCTCGGGGCGGCCGGGTCGTGCCCGTGGCCGGCGTCGCGGTCGCCGCCGGCGAGGTCGGGCGAGGTGTCGCGGTTCCGCCCCGTGGTGGCCGGGTCTGGTTGACGCTTTCCGTCGAACCGGGCGCTGCGCTGGCTCCCGACGTAAGGCCACCCACGGACACGGGAGCGGCGAGTGCGGTCACGGCAAGGACCACGGACAGCAGCAGGGCCGTCAGGCGGAGTCGGATGGGGCCGGATTGAAGACGATCGGACATGTGTCCTCCTTGTTCGCCGGACAGGCGCGAATCGTGAACGCGGCTGTCCGGACAGTGACGGACCTCGATGGCTAGACGGTCCATGTCGGTACCGTATAGCTGGGAACGGACCACGGAGGCGGACAACAGATGCCCCATAAGCACCGATTGCCCCCCGGACCTGGTTGCTGACGCGAACGACGGACGGGCCGGGATAAAGAGCCTGGTCCGTCCATCCTTTCGTATCACAGGAAATTTGTTGGGAACGGCGGCGATAGTGCATCCGTCAGCGAGCTGCAGCCTTCTCGCGCTTCTCCATGATCGTGGTGGAATGGCCGGCATCGAGGCGGGCCTTCGGATCGATGTGGGTGATGGCGTGGTTGACCGCCGTGACGGCTTCGGCCGCGCCGGTCGCGATGAGCTTGAACTTGGCCGGATAGGCGACGATGTCGCCCGCGCCGAACACTCCCGGGATGTTGGACTGCATCGTGATCGGGTCGACCACGATCTGGTTGCGCTGCAGCTCGAATCCCCACGTCTTCAGCGGTCCGAGGTCGGCAACGAAGCCGATCGCGACGATCAGCTCGTCCGCCGGGATCGTCGTCTCCGTCCCCTCAGCGTCCTTGTAGGTGACATTCGAGAGGTGACCACTGTCGTTGGCCCCGACCTGGACGACCTCACACCCCGGGAAGCGCAGGTCCACGGACGACGCCTCCAACTCGTTTACCGTTGCCTCGTGAGCGCGGAACTTCGAGCGGTGGATCAGGGTGACATGCCTGGCGATCGGCTCGAGGGTCACCGCCCAGTCGACGGCCGAGTCGCCACCGCCAACGATCACGACGTGCTTGTCCCGGAAGTCCTCGACGCGCTTGGCGAAGTAGTGGACGCCCTTGCCTTCCAGCTCGCGGATACCGGGGGCGTCCAGTCGCTTGGGCTCGAATGCTCCAACGCCCGCGCAGATGATGACGGACTTGCTGAACCGGTCGGCCCTGGTGGTACCCAGCCGGATCGTGCCGTCCGGCAACGCCTCGAGCTCGCGCACTTCCTCGCTCAGGCGGATCGTCGGATCACCACGCTTGGCCTGGATCAGGCACTGTTCGACGAAATTCTTGGCGAGGACCTTCGGGAAGCCCATCACGTCGTAGATGTACTTCTCGGGGTAGATGGCCGTGAGGGCACCGCCGGGCTCCTCCAGCGAGTCGATGACCTGGACGCGGGCGCCGCGCAGCCCGGCGTAGAAGGCCGAGAACAGACCCGTCGGGCCCGCGCCGATGATCGTCACGTCGTAGAGGTCGTGCTGGGGGGCGTCGCTGGCACCGTTGGCCGTGCCGTTGGCGGGGAAGTCGGGGCTCGTCATGTCGTGGAGCGTCCTCGTGGTGGGGCCGGCAGACCGCGGTGTGCCGGAGCCCGTGGACCCGGAGCCGACCGCGGTCTGCGGAGCGCGGCGACGGGCAGGGGTGGCCTTGTACTCCATCATTGACGGAGGAATCCGCGCCTATTCTAGGCACCGGGCACAAGCGAGCGGTAGGGGCCGGACGGCGGCAATTGGCCGGGTAGTTGGCCCCCCGGTACAATGGCGTACCGACGCAACTGTACGGTGGAAGCTGCTCGACGCGCCGCGAGACGTCCTCTCCGGTCCGGATCTCAGCACCTGCGTCTCATTCTCGATTGCCGGCCGTTCGTTTCCCGGAATCACAGGAGTACCCAGGCATGTCGGACACCGCCACCAAGTCCCCGTCGCGCTTCTCGACGCTCTACTCGCGCAAGGCCCAGGGCGTCCCGGATGCCCCGCGGATGACCGCGGGCAAGGGACCTGCCCCGAAGATCTCGTTCATCTACGGGTTCCCCGATCCGGGCTCGCTGCCGGGCACCCAAGTCGCCGAGGCGACGGCCCGGGCGATGGAGCACAACGCCGAGAAGGCGCTCCAGTACGGCGGTGTCCAGGGGGTGCCGGTCCTGATCGAGACACTCCTGGCCAAGCTCAAGGCCGATCAGGGGATCGAGGCTGGCCCGGAGAACGTGATTGTCACGTCGGGGGCGTCCCAGGCGGTCGAGCTGCTGTTCGACGCCGTCATCGACCCAGGGGACATCGTCCTGGCCGAGCAGCCGACGTGGTCCGGCTTCAACTCCGGCCTGACCAACATGGGTGGCAAGGTCGCACCGATCACCGTCGATGAGCATGGCTCCGACGTGGACGGGTTGGCGGCGTCGCTCGAGAGCTACCGGGCGGCTGGCACGCCGGTGAAGTTTATCTACGTGATTCCGAACTTCCAGAACCCGACCGGCGTGACCATGGCCCTGGAGCGTCGCAAGCGGCTCGTCGAGCTGGCGCAGGAGTACGACACGATCATCCTCGAGGATGACGCCTACTTCGACCTGCGCTACGAGGGTGAGTTCCTGCCGACGATCTACTCGCTGGATCCCAACGGCCGGACGATCTACCTCGGCACCCTCTCGAAAATCATGGGCGCCGGGATGCGCCTCGGCTGGGCCGTCGGGCCGGCCGAGTTGATCACCAAGATGACCGTGCTGAAGATGGAGGGCGGCTCCGGCATCTTCGCGTCCTACGTAGCCGCCGAGTGGATGCCCGAGCATCTGACCACCCACATCGAGGGCCTGCGCGAGATCTACAAGCGCCGCCGCGACATCATGCTGGACGCGCTCGAGAAGCACATGCCCGAGGGCACGACCTGGACGAAGCCGGAGGGTGGGTTCTTCGTCTGGGTGACGCTACCGGAAGGGATCGACACGGTCGAGACCGCGCCGATGGCGCGTGAGCGGGGCGTCGACTACCTCCCCGGCCAGGCCTGCTTCGCCAACCCGGCCGACCGCAATACCTTCCGCCTGTCCTTCTCCTTCGCGTCCGACGAGCAGATCCCGGAGGGTGTCGAGATCCTCGGCGACATCTTCAAGGCGGAGCTCAAGGAGCAGGGTCGGTAGCATCCGGCAAACCTGTTCCTGAACCAGAACGGCCCGCCGGCAATCGCCGACGGGCCGTTCTCTCATGGTGGCGAAGGTCGATCAGGCTCCTAGACCCATCCGGTCCCGCATCGTGTCCAGTTTCGGGGCAGCGATCGCGCGGGCGCGGTCGGCACCGTCACGGAGGATGCGTCGGACCTCATCCGGGTGGGCGTTCAGGTCACCCAGCCGCTCGCGGATCGGCGTCAGCTGCTCGACGACGACTTCCGCCAGGTCGGTCTTGAAGGCGCCGTACCCCTTGCCTTCGTAGCTGGCCTCGATATCGGCCACGCTGCGGTCGGCCAGCAGGGAATAGATCGTCAGCAGGTTGTTGAGCGCCGGCTTGTCCGGGCCACCCCGGACCTCGCTGCCGCTGTCCGTCACCGCCCGGCGGACCTTCTTCCGGATGGCGTCCGGCTCATCGACCAGCGAGATCAGTCCGGCCGGGGTCGTGCTGCTCTTGCTCATCTTCTTGAGCGGGTTGTCCAGCGCCATGATCCGGGCGCCCTCGGGCTTGATGTCCGCCTTGGGCAGGACGAACGTCTCGCCATAGCGGCTGTTGAAGCGGTGCGCGATGTCTCGGGTGATCTCGACGTGCTGCTTCTGGTCCTCCCCGACCGGCACGCTGTCTGTGTCGTACAGGAGGATGTCGCCGGCCTGCAGGACGGGGTAGGTGAACAGCGCCGCCGACACGTCGTCGCGCCCGTCGCTCTTGTCCTTGAACTGGGTCATCCGGCGCAATTCGCCGAACTGCGTCACGGACGCCAGCAGCCACTGCGCCTCGGTGTGCTCACGGACGTCGCTCTGGACGAACAGGATCGTCCGGGCCGGGTCGATGCCGGCCGCAAGGAACGTGGTTGCCAGCTCGAGGCTGTTGGCCCGGAGCTCGTTCGGATCCGTAGGCAGTGATAGGGCATGGAGATCGACGACGCAGAAGACGTTGTCGGCCCCGTCCTGCTGGCGGACCCAGTTGCGCAGGGCGCCGAGGTAGTTGCCGAGATGCAGGTTGCCGGACGGCTGCATCCCGGAGAACACACGCGGACGACGACCGGCCACGGCCGGGTGCGAAGTGGTGGGGGCGTCCTGCTGGGCGACCATCAATCTCTCCATCAAGGGCTTGGAGGCAGGAACGGAAACGCCCCGCCGGGTGTCGTTCCCGTGGGGCGCTGGACCTGCCGGGCATCGTGCCGGCCAGTATAGCGAGAGAGCCGGGACGCTAGGCCGGTTCGATCAAGTCGTCACAGGGCTCATCGGTCAGCCACTCGTTGCCGAATGCGCGCATGCAATCAATCACCGGCAGCAGGGCGTGTCCCTTGTCGGTCAGCGAGTACTCGACCCGGGGCGGCACCTCGGCGAAGCAGTGCCGGGTGACGACGCCGCTCTCCTCCATGCGCTTGAGGCGCTCGGACAACGTCTTCGGGCTTATGCCGCCCAGTGATCGTTCCAGCTCGCTGAACCGGCGGCACCCGCCGGCCAGGTCGCGGACGATCAGCGGCGTCCAGCGGTTGCCGATGATCCGGGCCGTGCGAGCCACCGGGCAGCCGTCAGCCTCCACGCCATCCTCCGACGCGGCACCGGTTCGTCGTGAGGGACGGGAGATAGTGACCATGACCGGTGTCTTTCCTGGATAAAGGGGGCGAGACCGCCCGGCGCACGAACGCGTGGGACGGCACGAAGCTACCCAAAGGATAGCACCTTCCGGCGCACGAAGAGAGGATGACATTACCTTTCGTCGCGAAGCATTACCCGGAGGCGGACCCCGAGGGCCGCCGTCGTCGCGTAGGCTGCGTCATGTGTGGAATGGATAGGCGGGACAGGACCGGAGCCGGGAGGCAGGAGATGACGGGCGACATCGCGGAGCTGGTGCAGGACTGGTTCTCGGTGACGCGGCTCGAGCCGGGCGTGACGATGATCGGCGAGCCGCTGCATTCCGAGGATCCGAAATCTTTTCTCGTCGAGGGCACCGACCGGGCGGTGCTGCTGGATACCGGGATTGGCGTCGGGGACATCGGCGCGCTGGTCCGGGATCTGACCGACCGTCCCGTAACGGTGGTGACCACTCACGCACACTGGGACCACGTCGGGGGCAACCGGCATTTCCGGGACGTACTGGCTCCGATCGGCGCTCACGCCGCCCTGGAGGCGGGCTGGTCGGATGAGCGGATGGCGAGGGCCCTCGCCGAATCCGAGTGCAGCGGCCCCTTGCCGGCAGGCACGGAGCGCGAACGAGCCGGGATCCCGCCCCAGGCGCCGACCGGGTCGGTTACCGAAGGCGACGTGCTGGATCTCGGCGGGCGGTCACTGGAGGTGCTCGCGGCGCCCGGGCACTGCCCGGAGCTGATCGTCCTCGTCGACCGCGCCAACGGCATCCTGTTCGGAACGGATGCCGTCTACGCCGCCGGGCTCTATGCCCAGAGCGACGAGAGTGATCTGCCGACCTATCTGGCCACACTACGCCGCCTCGTCGCACTCGTCCCGGAACTGCGGGTGGTCTACTCGTCGCACGGCACCGTGCCATTCGAGCCGGGGTTGATCGTCGAGATGGAGCGGGGGATGGTCGACGTGATGGCGGGCCGCCAGGCGGAGCGCCACGCGTTCGGCGGCCAGTACCACGACTTCGGCCGGTTCGGCATCATCGTTCCGGGATAGGGCCGTGGGCGGGTGCGTGGCACAATGGCGCCGCCCGATCCGACTACACCAGGGCCCCAGACCAGTGAGGAGACCGGAATCCGCATGCGTCAGATCAATCGCCTGATCGCCTACCTCGTTGCCGGTCTGCTGGCCGTCCTGATCGCCGGGATGATCTCGCAGGAACGCCTCATCGGGTATGACGACCGGGAGTCGGTCCTGGTCTTCGCCCTCATCCTGGGTGCGATCAACGCCTACATCCGCCCGGTGATCCAGTTGCTAACGCTCCCGATCTCGTGTCTGACGTTCGGCCTGTTCTCGGTCGTGGTCAACGCCGCGCTGTTCGGACTGGCCGCCGCACTGGTCCCCGGCATCACCGTCACGATCCTCGGCGCGCTTGTCGGCGCGGTCATTACCAGTGTCCTGAGCGGCATCATCTTCAGCATCCTGGACGAGAAGTAGTGGGACAGCCTGGACATGACCTGCCGCCCGACGGGCCTGTCTGGCCGACAACCGAGCGGGAGTTCGCCGCGCCGCTGACGATCGGGGTGATCAGCGATACCCATGTCTATGCCCGCGGTGCCCGCAGGGTGTCGCCGCATGTCCACGACCTGTTTCGCCGCTTCGGCTGCGGGCTGATCGTCCACTGCGGCGACGCCAACGTGGGGGAGGTCCTGGACGACCTGGCGGAGATCGCCCCGCTCGTCGGCGTGGTCGGGAACAACGACGACGATGAGCTGCAGGACCGGTTGCCCAAGGAGGCATGGTTCGACGTCGGGCCGCACCGGTTCGCGGCTGTCCATGGGCACGGCACGGCCAGGCAGTCGGCACGGACGACCGCGAAGACGTACGCCCGCCGGGCAAGCTGCGTAATCTTCGGTCACAGTCACGAGCCGCTTATCGAGGCGGCTCACGGCGCGATCCTGTTCAACCCCGGGTCTGCCACCGATCGTCGGTGGCATGCCCACTTCGGCATCGGGCTGATCCATGTGACGACCGAGGCGATCCGGCCGGAGCTGGTCCTGTTCGATCACCCCGCGCACCTCGTGAACGTTCATCCGGACGACCCGCCCGTTGCCGGAAACGGGAGCATTGCCTGACCGGACTGACGCCCTGTGCGAAACGGACAAGGTGAATCGGTCGGATACCCCGCACTCCCGATATACTGGCGGCAGCAATCGGGCCATATGCCCGGTCCGCACCGCGTCTGCCGGCGTGTCCATTCATCCGGGCGGCAGACCAGCATGAGGGGACAGGGTGACCGGGATGGCGATCGACACGGGGCGCACGACTGGCGCTGACATCGAGGCGGGCGAGATCGACCTGCCGTGGCTGCCTGAGCTTGCCGACGCGACCGACCTGCGCATTCCCGGGCCGACTCCGCTGCCGCCGGCCGTGCTCAAGGCGATGCAGGCGCCGATGGTCCAGCACCGCGCCCCGTCGATGATGGCGTTCTACGACGAGACGCTCCGGCTTGCCCGGGAAATGCACCGCACCTCCGGCGAGGTCTACATCTGGGCGGGTACCGGCTCGGCGGGGTGGGAAATCCCGATCATCAATTTGCTGGAGCCGGGCGACCCGGTCCTAGCGATGGTGAATGGGGACTTCGGGGACCGCTTCGCCAAGGCGGGACAGGCGCTCCGGCTCGACGTGCGGCGGGTGGATGTACCATGGGGCCAGGCGGTCACCGGGGATGACCTTCGGACCGCACTCGCC
This sequence comes from Thermomicrobiales bacterium, assembly GCA_035944555.1. Lineage (GTDB taxonomy): Bacteria > Chloroflexota > Chloroflexia > Thermomicrobiales > UBA6265 > CADCWK01. The sequence continues at coordinate 20,492 of DASZAY010000006.1, read as the reverse complement.
GCCCATGCCGACGTCAAGGCCGTCTTCCTGACCCACAACGAGACGTCGACCGGCGTTACCAACCGCGTGCCTGAGCTGACCAAGATCGCCCATGACGCTGGCGCGATGGTCTTCCTCGACAGCGTCAGTGGTATCGGCGCCATCCCGCTGGACATGGACGCTTCCGGCGTCGACGTCGTCCTGTCCGGGTCCCAGAAGGCCTGGATGTGCCCACCGGGGCTGGTGATCGTCGGGTTCTCGCCGTCGGCGCTCGAGCGGGCAGAGACGCTGGTCGACAAGGGGTATCCCCGGTTCTTCTACGATCTGAACCTGTCTCGGATCGCCGCGCGGGAAGGAACCACCGCGACGACGATGCCGTTGACGTTGATGTATGCCTTCCGGGCGGCGCTGGACCTCCTGGCGGCCGAGGGGCTAGACGCGGCCTGGGAGCGACACGCCCGCATCGCGGCCATCACCCGGGAGCGTCTGAGCGCGCTCGGGCTGGAGCTGTTCGCCGATCCGGCATACGCCTCGGACAGTGTCACGACCTTCCGGACGCCCGAGGGCTACACGGCCGGTGAGTTCCGTGACGCGGTTCGGGAACACTCCGGCATCGAGATCGCGGTCGGGCAGGGGCCGTTGCGGGACACGATCAACCGGGTCGGCCACCTGGGCTGGGTCCATGAGTCCGAGATGCTGCGGATGATCGACGCCATCGGAGAGACGATCGGCCGCTAGCTCGATCCTCGGCAGTCAGGGCCAGTCGTTTCGGTCGTCCTGTGACCCGGATGTGATTCACGTGGCCGACCAGTGCCGGTCGGCCGGAGGGAGGGGTCTCATGTTCACGGTCCGTCCCGCGGTCCCGGGCGATGTCCCTGAACTGCTGGAACTCTATCGGCAGCTGGATGAAGTCCACGCGCGGGCCGAGCCTGCCCTTATCCCAACGCCTGACGAGTTGCCACGCCGCCTTGGCGATATCGAGGAGACCGTGCGCGACGCGATGGCGCCGATGTTCGTCGCCGTCCATTACGCGGACGATGGCGATGGTCCCGGTCAGATCGTCGGCTTCTGCAAGGTGCGGGTCCGCAAGCTGGGCCGGTACTGGAAGGTCGAGACGATGCCGGAGGTCGACGAACTGTCCGTGACCGAGGCCGTCCGCGGCATGGGCGTCGGACGGATGCTGATGTCGGCGGCGGAGGAGTGGGCGCGGGGCGCGGGCTACCCGGAGATCTGGGTGGCGGCCTGGGCGTTCAACACGCCGGCGTCGTCGCTCTACGTGCGCCAGGGATTCGAGCCGCTCAACACCCGGTATCGAAAGAAGCTGGGAGAGTAACCGTGTCAGGTGGTCTGGGGGCCATCATCATCCGCCGGGCCGTCGCCGACGATGCCCCGGCGCTGATCGGCCTGTACCGCCAGCTGGACGATGTCCATGCCGTGGCCGAGCCCGATGTCGTGCCCACTTTCGCAGAGGCGCCGCGCGACCTGGACGACATCCGCCGGACGATCGAGGCGGGCCAGCGGCCGATGTGGGTCGCGGTCGATGCTGCCGCGGGCGATATGGTGATCGGTTTCGCCGAGGTCCGCATCATCGAGCTTGGTGACCTCTTCCGCTTCCCGCGGGTTCCCGAGGTCGAGAACCTGGCGGTCGATGAGCGGTACCGGGGTCGGGGTATCGGGCGCCAGTTGATGCGCGCCGCAGAGGACTGGGCCCGAGCCGAAGGCATGGCGGAGATCTGGGTGGCCGCCTGGGACTTCAATAGTCCGGCGGCGGGCCTGTACCGCTCCGAGGGTTTCCGGCCGTTGAGTACGCGATACCGGAAGCCGCTCCATGGGGAATAGGACGGGGTGACCGGCGCCGTTGCCGGTTCCCGGACGTCGGATAGACCATAGCAGGACCGGTCGAGATGCCGGCCGCCGGGTAGCTGAAGGCATGCTGACTGGCAACTTGCGACAAATAGTAGGAAATCGGTATACTGTCAAGCGCAATTCTCCGCCGTGTTCGATGTCTGCTGGGTTCCCCGCAGGTCGCCGAGCCTTTGGGGACTTTCGCATCGACCAGTCGGTTTTAAGGAAGGTGTATGAGCGCCTTGGATATTCGCGAGCAGCAGGTTGATCCCGCGGGATCGGCAACACCCGCGACGGTCGCCCCGGAGGCTCAGCCGGAGACTGGCGATGCCAGTGCCGAGCCGGGGGCTGCAGTAGCTGTCGCCGAGACCCAGTCTGCTTCCAGCAACGGGACTACCGGTGATGCCCCGGCGGCCGAGGCCGCCACTGACGCAGCCCCGGTTCAGGCCGAGGCGGCGACCGATGCTGCCCCGGCGCAGGCCGAGGCCGCAGCGGCTGACGACAGCACCCCCGAGTCGAACCAGGCGACCCCCGACGCGCAGGCAATGCCGTCGATGGACGACCTGTTCGGTGGCGATGAGCTCGGCGACGTCGCGTCGCTGATGGAAGCATTCCTCGCCAACCCCGACCATGACTACAAGACCCTGAAGTACGGGGATGTCATGGACGGCATCATCATGCACGTCGATCGCGACGAGCTGCTGGTGGACATCGGATCCAAGGCCGAGGGGAAGATCCCGGCCAAGGAGTACTCCGATCTCACCCCGGCGGAGAAGAACGCCCTCGCCGTCGGCGACACGATCCTCGTGTTCGTGGTCCAGCCGGAGGATTCCGAGGGACACCCGGTGGTGTCCATCAACCGGGCTCGCCAGGAGAAGAGCTGGCGCCGCCTCCAGGACATCCACGAGGCCAATGACGTCATTGAGGCTGAGGTTACCAACTACAACAAGGGTGGTCTCCTCGTGAACCTCGACGGCGTGCGGGGCTTCGTCCCGGCGTCCCAGGTCACCGAGATCCGCGGTGGCGACGATGCCTCCAAGCAGGCCGACATGGCCCGCCTGATCGGCAACAAGCTCCCGCTGAAGATCATCGAGATCAACCGGCACCGCAACCGCCTCATCCTCTCCGAGCGCCAGGCCATCCAGGAGCGCCGGGACGTGATGAAGGAGAAGCTGATCGCGGAGCTCAAGGAAGGCGAGATCCGACAGGGTCGTGTCTCCTCGATCTGCGACTTTGGCGCCTTCGTCGACATCGGCGGCGCGGACGGTCTCGTCCACCTCTCCGAGCTGTCCTGGAGCCGTGTCCGCCACCCGAGCGAACTGCTCAAGGTCGGTCAGGAAGTGGACGTCTATGTCCTCGGCATCAACGCCCAGGACAAGAAGATCGCCCTCTCGATCAAGCGCACCCAGGCTGAGCCCTGGAGCCGCGTGGCGTCGAAGTACGAGGTCGGTCAGCTGGTGCGCGGAAACGTTACCCAGCTCGCCAACTTCGGTGCCTTCGCCCGCATCGAGGACGGCATCGAGGGACTGGTCCACGTCTCCGAGCTGGCCGACGAGCGGATCACGCATCCGAAGCAGGCCGTCAAGGAAGGTCAGGAGCTCCTGCTCCGGATCATCCGGATCGATCCGCAGCGTCGCCGCATGGGGCTCAGCCTCCGTCGCGCGCTGGATACGCCGGATCCCGAGCTCATCGAGGTCTTTGGCGAGGATGCACTCGAGGTGCGTGACCGCATCATCGAGGAGATCCGGACCTCTCTGGCCGCCGAGGGGATCGATTACCAGCCCAACCGGGGTGGAGTCGAGCGCCCGGAGATCGACACCGAGCCGGTCAGCCGGCCGCGTTCCGACATGCCGTCGGGCGAGGGCATGTCGGACGCTGGAGCTATCGAGGACGCCGTCACCCGACGGAACATCGAGAACTTCCAGATGCCGACCGAGCGCCCGCAGCCGCAGCGTGATCGCCGCGAGCGTCGGCCGGAGCGCCCCGCCGCCCAGGTCGAGCAGGGTGACGCCGGCATGTCCGCCATGGAGCTCGCGCTGGCGATGGCCGGTGTCTCCCTGGACGAGGACAACGACACCGTAACCGCGCCGGATGCCGAGACCAACGACGAGTCCACCGACAAGTCGTAGGACCTCTGCTGACAATCCGACCGGAACCGACGCCGGGACTTTGGACGCATGTGCCAAAGTCCCGGCGTCGTCGTCTCCGGATGAGACGATCTTTGCCCGATAGCGGGGCAAATCTCTCTACCTGCCCGACTGGTCAGGTGCATCCTGTCCGGACAGACCCTACCCGCACGCGACGTAAAGAGGCGATAATGAACCGTACGCAGGTCCAGGGAGCTGGAACCTGCCATTGGCTACCGCGGAACGGCTCGTCACGTAGCGCCGAAGCGCAGGGTCCCGCAGGTGTCAGGCTTCGCCCCCGCAGCGGCGCGAGCATCCCGGAGACGGGAACTGGCTTTCGATGGGAAGCAGACAGGTGACCGTCGGCGGCAACGCCCGCCGCGAGCACCGGGAGAGCCGGAAGCATGGCAGACAACAAGTTCGACAAGTTCACCGAGCGAGCGCGGAAGGTCCTCACCCTTGCACAGGAGGAGGCCCAACGCTTCAATCACAATTACATCGGGACCGAGCACCTGCTCCTGGGGCTGGTCCGTGAGGGTGATGGCGTCGCAGCGCGCGTCCTCTCCAACATGGGAGTCCAGCTTCCCAAGGTCCGCTCCGCCGTCGAGTTCATCATCGGCCGCGGAGAATCGATGGTCCTTGGGGACATCGGCCTGACCCCACGGGCCAAGAAGGTGATCGAGCTGGCGGTCGATGAGGCACGCCGGCTGAATCACCACTACATCGGGACGGAGCATCTCCTGCTCGGACTCGTCCGCGAGGGCGAGGGGATCGCCGCCGGTGTGCTGGAGAGTCTCGGGGTCAACCTCGAGAAGGTCCGCACGCAGGTGATGCAGGTCGTCCAGCAGAGCGCGTCCTACAGCCAGTCCAGCGAGAAGAAGCAGCAGACCAAGACGCCGTACATGGACGCGCTCGGGGTTGACCTGACCGAGGCCGCCCGGAACAACCGGCTTGGTCCGCTGGTCGGACGCAGTCACGAGATCGACCGGGTCATGCAGATCCTGTCGCGTCGCACCAAGAACAACCCGGCGCTGATCGGTGAGCCAGGCGTCGGCAAGACGGCCATCGTCGAGGGGCTCGCCCAGCGCATCGTCAATGGCGATGTGCCGGAGCAGCTCCAGAACAAGCGCTTGGTCGCGCTGGACATCGGCGCGCTCGTCGCGGGCACCAAGTACCGCGGTGAGTTCGAGGAGCGGCTGAAGAAGATCGTCGCCGAGGTCAAGGAAACCCAGAGCATCCTGTTCATCGACGAGCTGCATACGCTCGTCGGGGCCGGGGCTGCCGAGGGCGCCGTCGACGCGGCCAATATCCTGAAGCCCGCCCTGTCCCGGGGTGAGCTCCAGACCATTGGCGCGACGACGCTCGATGAGTACCGCAAGTACATCGAGCGGGATGCCGCGCTGGAGCGCCGCTTCCAGCCGGTCCAGGTCGAGGAGCCGAGCGTCGAGGACACGATCCTGATCCTGCACGGGGTGCGCGACCTCTACGAGGAGCACCACAAGCTCAAGATCAGCGATGAGGCGCTTCGCGCCGCGTCCAACATGGCTGCTCGCTATATCACCGACCGGTTCATGCCAGACAAGGCGATCGACCTGATCGACGAGGCATCCAGTCGGGTCCGCATGGCCCGCTCGACCGCGCCGCCGTCCCTCAAGGACGCGATGGTCGGCCTGCAGTCACTGCAGCGCGAGCTGGAGTCGGCGGTCAACAATCAGGAGTTCGAGCTGGCCGCCGAGCTGCGCGACCGGGAGCGGAAGCTGCGCGATCGGATCGAGGATCAGCAGCAGACGGTCAAGGACGAGCGCCAGGGCGACGAGATCTACGTCACCGAAGAGGACGTTGCCCAGGTCGTCTCGATGTGGACGGGGATCCCTGTCCAGCGGATCGCCGGTGCCGAGTCCGAGCGGCTGCTCCAGATGGAGCAGGTGCTCCACGACAAGATCATCGGGCAGGAGGAGGCGATTGCCGCCATCTCCAAGGCCGTCCGCCGCGCCCGGGCCGGGATCAAGGATCCGCGCCGCCCCATCGGCTCCTTCATCTTCCTTGGCCCAACCGGTGTCGGTAAGTCGTACCTGACCAAGGTGCTCGCGGAGTTCATGTTCGGCTCCGAGGATCACCTGATCAAGATCGACATGTCCGAGTTCATGGAGCGGCACGCCGTCGCTCGGCTCGTCGGAGCCCCTCCGGGCTACGTCGGCTACGAAGAGGGCGGCCAGCTGACCGAAGCTGTCCGGCGGAAGAGCTACTCGGTGATCCTGCTCGACGAGATCGAGAAGGCGCACCCTGAGGCGTTCAACATGCTCCTCCAGATCATGGAGGACGGGAACCTCGCCGACGCCAAGGGCCGGAAGGTCGACTTCCGCAACACGATCATCATCATGACGTCGAACGTCGGCGCCGAGTCGATCACCGGTAACCTGTCCATGGGCTTCGGCTTCAAGCAGGACGCCGAGAAGCAGGCCAAGCGCGACTACGACATGATGCGTGACAAGGTGATGGGTCAGCTCAAGCAGACCTTCCGCCCTGAGTTCCTGAACCGGATCGACGACGTGATCGTGTTCCACTCGCTGGACAAGGATCAGATCCGTGAGATCGTCGACCTCGAGCTGGTCCGTGTGCGTGGCCAGGTCGCGGAGCAGGACATCACGCTCGAAGTGACTGAGCCGGCAATGGATCTGCTGGGCGAGCGCGGCTACGATCACACCTACGGCGCCCGGCCACTGCGCCGGATCATCCAGAACCTGATCGAGGACCCGATGGCGGAGGGCCTGCTCTCCGGCCGGTTCGCGGCCAGCGACACAGTCCGTGTCGATGTCGAAGACGAACTGCTCAAGCTTGAGCGGGTCGATGACCCGGACAACCGGTCCAAGGCCGAGCAGCCTGATGAGGAGCTGGTCACCGTCTCCTGATCGGTCCATCGGTAGATGAGTCGGAGCGGGCGGGCCAGTAATGGTCCGTCCGCTCCGCTTTTCCGGGCACGCGCGACCCTGCCGTCGATGGCGTCTATACTTGACGAACACATGTTCTGCCGGCAGGAGCCGCCAGGGAATCGGACGGGGAGCGGGATGGCGCGGACGAAGACGACGACCAAATGGGTGTGCCAGCAGTGCGGGTACAACAGTCCGGCGTATCTGGGGCGCTGCCCCGGCTGCGAGACCTGGCACTCCATGGTCGAGACCGTCGAGGAGCGCCGTCCGGCCGCTGGCAGCGGTGGCGGAGCCGTCCGGGCCGGGCGGCCGCAGCAGCGTGCCCAGCAACTCGGCTCGGTGGGCTCGGCGGCGATCGACCGGATCCCGGTCCCGATCTCGGAGCTGGACCGCGTTCTTGGCGGCGGGCTGGTTCCCGGGTCGCTGGTCCTGGTCGGTGGCGACCCGGGGATCGGCAAGTCGACGCTCGTTCTTCAGACGGCGGCCGCGTTGGCTGGCACCCTCGCCGGCGAGGTCCTGTACGTTTCGGCGGAAGAGTCGGCTCAGCAGATCCGGCTACGAGCTGATCGGCTAGGCGTGTCCTCGGACGACCTGTGGGTCCTCTCGGAGACAGACCTCGACCGCGTGCTGCGGGAGGCTGAGGAGCGGAAGCCGGGACTGCTGATCGTCGACTCGATCCAGACGGTGTACCTGGAGGACATGACCTCGGCGGCGGGCAGCGTCAGCCAGGTCCGGGAGTGCACGGCCCGCCTGATGCAATGGGCCAAGCCGCGCAATATCCCCGTCCTGATCATCGGGCATGTCACCAAGGAGGGGACGATCGCCGGTCCCCGGGTGCTGGAGCACATGGTCGACGCCGTTCTGTACCTGGAGGGGGAGCGTCACCAGCAGTACCGGATCCTGCGAGGGGTGAAGAACCGGTTTGGCTCGACCGATGAAGTTGGCGTCTTCGAGATGGCCGATGTCGGGCTGAGGGAAGTAACCAATCCGTCCGAGGCATTCCTTGAGGAGCGGGCTGCATCGGCGACCGGATCCGCCGTCGCGATTACGATCGAGGGCACCCGACCGATCCTGGTCGAGATGCAGGCCCTGACCACCCCGACCGCCTTCGGGTTGCCGCGGCGGAGCGCCAACGGGCTGGACAGCAACCGGCTGCAACTGCTCATTGCCGTGCTTCAGAAGCGGGTCGGCCTGGGACTGGGCGGGCAGGACGTCTACGCCAACGTCGTCGGCGGCCTCCGAATCGCGGAGCCGGCGGCCGACCTCGCGGTGGCGCTGGCCGTCGCGTCAAGCTTTCGCGACCTGCCGGTCGAAGCGGGCACGGCGGTCGTCGGAGAGATTGGCCTGTCCGGTGAGTTGCGCTCGGTCAATCAGCTGGACCGCCGGATCAACGAGGCGCGGCGGCTGGGGTTCAGCCGGGTGATCGCGCCGGGCGCGGGGAGCGAGGCGAGGCGCGTCGACGGAATTGAGGTCGTCCGGTCGGCGACGCTGGCCGATGCGCTGGATGTGGCGCTGGGGCGGGAGTAACGCCCCCCGGCGTCGCTCCAGGCAAGCGATGACGCGAGCTGTCGCGATTGCGACGGCTCAACTGTCTGCTCGACGTTCTCAGGACCTGCCAATATCCAGCGGAGCGAGTTGCAGGCCCGCGGCGTCGAAGTTGGCCGGGTCGAGCCAGCGGACGTAGGCCTCCCGGATCTGAGTCCAGTCATCGTCGACGATGGCGTACCAGGCGGTGTCGCGGTTGCGTCCCTTGATGATCATGTGCTTGCGGAACGTTCCCTCGTAGCTGAACCCGAAGCGCAGCGCTGCCCGCCGGGACCGCTCATTGAGGTCGTTGCACTTCCACTCGACGCGGCGATACCCCAGTCCGAAGACATGGTCGAGCAGCAGGAAGATCGTTTCGGTCGCCGCGGTACTGCGCTGCATCGACCGGCCGAAGCAGAGATGTCCGACCTCAAGGCATCGGTTTGCCGGGTCGATGCGGAGGTAGGCGGCCAGTCCAATGGGCTGACCTGTCGCGGCCGAGACGACCGTGAACCAGCGCGGGTCCGTCGAGGTCCGAATGGATTGCAGGAATGGCCGGAAGGTCGCTTCATCGTGGAACGGTCCGTTGCCCATGTAATCCCACATGTGCGGGTCCGCACCGGAGCCTTCCAGCTCGTCGAGCAACAGGCTGGTGTGGGCGACGGGGTTGACAGATTCCAGCCGGACGGTCCGGCCCGTCAGCGTCGTCGGGCCAGGTGCCGGTACATCCTGAGGCGGGACCAGTGCGCCGATGTCGTAGCGAACGTCGGTGGTCACGGAACCGCCCCCTGATGCGTAACGACTAGACGCCGAGGGCGTCCTTCATCTTGTCGAAGAAGCCCCGGTGCTGAGGCTGCTGGGTGATGTCGCTCCCCAGCGACTCGGCCAGCCGCTCGAACAACTCCTGCTGCTCCTCGGACAGGTCCTTGGGGATCAGCGCCTGGACGGTCACGATCTGGTCACCCCGGTCGCCGCCGCGCATGTCGGGTACGCCCTTGCCACGCAGCCGGAACTGCTGTCCGGATTGCGTACCGGCCGGGATCCGGAGCGAGACCGGCCCGTCGATCGTGTCGATCTCGATCTCGTCACCGAGCGCCGCCTGGGCGACGTTGATCCCGAGCTGGGAGTTGATCGTCTTGCCCTGCCGGGTGAACAGCGGGTGCGGGGCGATCCGGACCTTGACGTAGAGGTTGCCCGGAATCCCGCCGACCGGCCCAGCCTCACCCTGACCGGACATCCGCAGTGTGGCGCTCTCGTCGATGCCGGCCGGGATATCGACCGCGATGCTCCGGGCCCGGGTGACCCGGCCGCGACCCTTGCAGTTGGTACAGGGGTCGGTGATCTGGACGCCATCGCCGTGGCAGACCGGGCAGGGCCCGGCCGTCATGAACTGGCCAAGGATCGTCTGCTGGACCTGCCGGACTTCGCCGCTGCCGCCACAGTTGCCGCAGCTGGGAGGATCCTGGCCGTCCTTCTGCCGCTTGCCGTCGCAGACCTCGCAGGTCTCGGATCGGGTCAGTTCGACCGTCTTCTCGACGCCGAAGACCGCTTCCTCGAACGACAGCCGAACGGTGACCTCGAGGTCCTGCCCGCGCTGGACGGCCTGGCGGCGTCGGCCGCTGCCATTGCTCGCTCCGAAGAACGTATCGAAGATGTCGCCGAACGGAGAACCACCGCCGAACGGATCCCCGCCAAAGCCGCCACCGCCCATGCTTGGGTCGACATGGCCGAACCGATCGTACTGAGCGCGACGCTGCTGGTCGGAGAGGACCTCGTACGCCTCGTTGATCTCCTTGAACCGGGTGTCGGCGTCATCTTCCTTGCTGATGTCGGGATGATGGATGCGGGCCAGACGCCGGTAGGACTTCCGGATCTCGTCAGCCGTCGCCGTCCGGGAGACTTCCAGGACCTCGTAGTAGTCGCGCTTCTCGCTCATGGTTGGTCGTGACATCCTGTGATCCCGTCGGAGCCGAGAGGAAGGGGAAAGGGACCGCGCTCGTCCCCGGCCGGCGGCAGGCCGGTGCCGGGGTGCGGGGCAACGCAAACGTCCCGGCGGTACGTCGTACCGGGGACGGAGCGGGCGATCTCGCCATGCGGGAAGTATAGCGAAGGTACCAGCGACCGCAACGCGGACGGGAGGCTGGTGCGCTTGACACGCTGCCCGGGCACCTCGTACGCTGCCGTTTGGTTCCACTGATGGCGGGTGGTGAAATGGTATCACAGAGGTCTTTGGAACCTTTGTTTCAGGTTCGAGTCCTGGCCCGCCAGCCCCACCCGCCGCGGATCGACCGCGGCCCGCTCCACCCCCGTGAGGGAGCTTCCCAAACCGGTGTCTGACACCCCGACTTCACCTGCCGCCCCTGCTTCATTTGCCAACGCCACCACCCGTCCTGAGCTCGTCCTGGTCGTCCTCGCCGCTGGTGGCGGGACGCGGATGAAGTCATCCCTCCCAAAGCCGCTCCACCCGGTTGGTGGCCGGCCGATGCTCGGGCATGTGCTGGCGGCTGGTCAGGCTGCCGCGCCATCGGTGTCGGTCGTCGTCGTCAGCCCGTTCCTGTCCGATATCGATGAGCGGCTCCGGGGGTACGGCATTACGCCGGTCATCCAGGACCAGCCGCTCGGGACGGGCGACGCTGTCGCGCGAGTATTCGACCGGCCCGAACTCCTGCCGGCCTCCGGGCAGATGCTCGTCCTCTACGGCGACCAGCCACTCCTGGATGGTGAGACCGTCCAGCGACTCGCGACGGCGGCCGGTGAGCCAGGGCGGCTGATCACCCTGCTGACCTGCGTGTTGCGGGACTCCTCGGGGTACGGCCGGGTCGACCGGGACGGCGATCGTCCGACCCGCATCGTCGAGGAAAAGGACGATGATTCCGCCCGGCGCGATGGTCCGACCGAGATCTGGTCGGGAATGATGGCCATCGACATCGGCTGGGCGCGGGACGCGATCCGGAACCTGACACCCAGCCCGGCGACCGGCGAGCTGTATCTCACGCAACTGATCGGGATGGCAGTCGATCAGGGGACCACTGACGAGAGGTGGCCGGTCGGGGTGGTGCGGGCGGACGCGGATGTCGCTATCGGCGTCAATGACCGGATCCAGCTGGCTGAAGCCGAGCGCGTCTACCGTCGCCGGCTGGTCGAGAAGCTGATGCGCTCCGGCGTCACCATGACTGACCCGGCTACCGTCTACGTCGATGCCGACGTGACGGTTGGACCGGATACGGAGATCCTTCCCAACACGCATCTCCGCGCCGGAACGACGATCGGCACGGGTTGCAGGATCGGGCCGGATACGTCGATCACCGGCTGCACCATCGGCGACGGCGTTGTGATCCGGAATGCGGTCCTCGACCGGGCGACGGTCCACGATAGCGCTGATGTGGGACCGTACAGTCACGTTCGAGCCGGTACGCGCATCGGGCCTGGAGCCCATGTCGGGTCGTTCGGGGAGTTCAAGAACGCCGCCCTTGGCGCTGGTGCCAAGGCAGGGCACTTCGGCTACCTCGGGGACGTGACGATCGGGGATGGTGCCAACATCGGCGCCGGGACCGTCGTCGCCAACTTCGACGGTCAGCGCAAGCACCAGACGACGATCGGCGCCGGCGCCTTCATCGGCAGCGACAGCGTGCTTCGCGCACCGGTGACGATCGGTGACGGTGGCGTCGTGGGGGCCGGCTCGGTCGTGACCCGGGACGTCGCGCCCGGACAGACGGTCGTCGGGATGCCGGCCCGGCCGGTGCTCAGCCGGCGGGCGAAACCGGACAATGATGGCGAACCGACCAGCGGCACGGACACGAAGGGGTAGGGAATGGACGGGCGTCTCCAGGTCTTCGCCGGCAGCTCGCACCCCCGGCTCGCGGCCGCGATCATGGACGAGCTGGAAGCGCCCCTCGGCCGGGCCATCATCGGTACCTACCGGAACGGTGAGACGCGGGTCAAGCTGGACGAGAACGTCCGCGGCTCGGACTGCTTCGTGATCCAGTCGATCTGCCAGCCGTACGATCATCACATCATGGAGATGCTGCTGATGATCGATGCGCTCAAGCGGGCGTCGGCGGCGCGCATCACCGCGGTGATCCCGTACTACGGCTACGCCAAGCAGGAGAAGAAGACGACCGGCCGCGAGCCGATCTCGGCCAAGCTGGTCGCCAACCTGATCACCGTCGCAGGTGCCGACCGGATTCTCAGCGTCGACCTCCACGCCCCCGCGATCGAGGGATTCTTCGATATCCCGGTCGATCACCTGCGGGCCACGCCGCTGCTCGCCCATCACTTCCGGCGACAGCTCGAGGGGCCGTCGGTCGTGGTATCGCCGGATTCCGGCGGCGTCGCCCGGGCCGAGGATTTCCGGGTCCGGGCGGGCGGCGCGCTGGCGATCATCGCGAAGCGCCACCCGGACGTCGACCGGACCGAGACGCTGGAGATGGTTGGCGACGTCGAGGCGCGAACGGCCGTGATCGTCGACGACATGATCTCGACCGGCGGGACGCTCAAGGCCGCCGTCGACCTGCTCTACGAGCGCGGGGCGTCGGACGTCTACGCCGCGACCACGCATGGCATCTTCAGCGATAACGCCGTCTCATTGCTGTCCTCGTGCAATATCCGGAAGCTCTACGCCTGCGACACCGTCCCGCTGCCGGAAGGCACGTCGCTGCCGCTGGAGACGATCACCGTCGCGCCGCTGCTGGCCGAGTCGATCATGCGGATCCATAAGGATCTCAGCATCAGCGCGTTGTTCACCTGATCGTGACGGTCCGAACGGGCACGATGATTCCTGGAACGACGTGGGTGGCGGGCTGGACGGTGCACCGTTACGCCGTCGTCGGCAGCACCATGGACGTCGCCGCGGACGCCATCGCGGCCGGGCAGATCGAGGGGCCGACCGTCTTCGTCTCCGATCACCAGGATGCCGGCCGGGGACGGGCCGACCGTGCGTGGCGGTCCGTGCCGGGCACCGCGCTGCAAATGACGGCGGTTCTGGACGTCGTGGTGCCAGCGTTGGGGCTCGGCCCGCTCCCGCTGCTCGTCGGGCAGGCGGTCGCCGACGCGCTGGCGGAGCGCGACCCCGCGCTCGATCTCTCGCTGAAATGGCCGAACGACGTCCTGGTCGGCGGGCGGAAGGTCGCCGGCATCCTGGTTGTCAGTCGCGCTGCGGGTAACCTCGCCACGGTGCGGATCGGTATCGGGATCACGATCCTCGACAGCGGCACGCCAGACGGTTCGCCGACGGGCCTAGCTCACCTTGCAATGCCGGACGGCATCGACATCGTCCGGGACCAACTGATGGCGGAGATCCTCCCGCGACTTCACGACATATCCCTCGAGATCGCAACTGACGGCGCGGCACGGGAACTGGCACGGTGGTCCCGACGTGCCGCGATGCTCGGGGAGCCGGTCATGGTCGTAGACAACGGACGCGAGCGAATAGGCATCATGCTTGGGATCGACGAGACCGGGGCGCTGCTGCTCCAGGAGCGTGACGGAACCACCATCACGGTCGTCTCCGGCGATCTCACCCGGGGTCCCCGTCCGATCCCGGCACAGGATCCAGGAACAGGAGCTCAGTAGATGGCAGACACGGTGATTCTCGGCGGCGCCCGGACGCCGATCGGCAAACTGATGGGTGCGCTGGCGCCGATCCCGGCGGTCGACCTCGGGGCGGTCGCCATCCGTGCGGCGATTGAGCGGTCGGGCATCACGCCTGAGGACGTCGAGCACGTCATCATGGGGATGGTCATCCAGGGTGGAGCGGGGCAAATCCCGGCTCGCCAGGCGGCGTTCCGGGCCGGGCTGGACCGGACCGTCACGGCCGAGACGGTCAACCGGGTCTGTGGCTCCGGCTCCCGGTCGATCACCATGGCTGACCTGTTGGTGCGGGCCGGAGTGCACAAGGTCGTCGTCGCCGGCGGGATGGAGAGCATGTCCAACGCGCCGTACGCGCTGCCGAAGGCCCGGGGCGGGTACCGGATGGGCAACGCCGAGCTCCTTGACCTGATGACCCACGACGGACTCTACAGCGCGATTGACGACCGGCCGATGGGTGAGCATGGCGACATCGTCGCCGCCGAGGAAGGCGTCACGCGGGAAGAGCAGGACGCCTATGCCCTCCGATCCCACCAGCGGTACTTTGCCGCCCTGGAGGCCGGTCACCCGCAGCGGGAGATCGTCCCGGTGGAGGTACCGGGTCGCAAGGGGGCTATAACGCTCGTCGATCGCGATGAGGCGCCGCGGGCCGATACCTCGCTGGAGGCCCTCGCCCGGCTTCGCCCGGCATTCGGTCCGGACAGCACGGTCACGGCCGGCAACGCGCCGGGCGTCAACGACGGTGGCGCGGCGGTCGTCGTCGCCGACGCCGCGTGGGCACGCGAGCGGGGACTCGCGCCACTCGCGACGATCCGGTCAACCGGCAGCGCGGCCTGGGATGTCCCCTACCTGGCCTACACCCCGGAACTGGCGTCGCGTGACGCGCTAGGCCGGGCCGGACTCGACATCGACGCGGTCGACCTCTGGGAGCTGAACGAGGCGTTCAGCTCGGTCCCGATCATTGCTGCCCGCCGGCTCGGCATCAGCGAAGACCAGCTCAACATGGACGGCGGTTCCGTCGCGCTCGGCCACCCGATCGGGATGAGCGGCACCCGGATCACTCTGTCGCTGGCCCTGCAGCTCCAGCGGGCGGGAGGCGGTATCGGGGTGGCAGCAATCTGCTCCGGCGGTGGGCAGGGCGACGCGATCGTGCTCGAGGTCGCGGGATAGGCCGCACCGGGACGAAAGGGAAACAGAGATGTCCATCGATGTGGCGAGAGATGGCGCGATCGCGACCATCACCTTCAACCGGCCGGAAGCACTGAACGCCTTCGACCAGGTCTCGCTGGGTGACCTGCTGCGCCAGTTGCGCCGGCTTGGGGCCGATCAGTCGGTCCGGGTCATCATCCTGACCGGAGCGGGCGAGCGGGCATTCGCCGCCGGGGCTGATATCAAGGCGATGGCAGAGATGAATGTCGGTGCCGCGCGGGCGTTCGGGGCGCTCGGGCAATCCGTGACCCAGGCGATCGCTTCGACGTCACAACCAGTGATCGCGGCGGTGCGAGGCTTCGCGTTCGGTGGCGGCTGCGAGATCGCGCTGGCCTGTGACCTCCGCTTGGCGGCCACGGACGCCGTCTTCGCGCAGCCGGAAGTCTCTCTCGGCATTCCGCCGGGCTGGGGTGCGACCCAGCGCCTGCCGCGCCTCGTTGGCCCTGGCATGGCGGCCGAGTTGATCCTGACCGGCCGCCGCGTCCAGGCGGACGAAGCCCTCCGGATCGGGCTAGTCAACCGCGTCCATGAGCCGGACGACCTGCTGCCGGCGGCCAACGACCTGGCTAGGAAGATCGCGGCCAACGGGCGGATGGCGGTCGCGTCCAGCAAGCAGGCGATGGCAGCCGCGATGGGAGATCTCAACGCGGGCCTGCTGACGGAGCTCGATGCCTTCGCCTCAGTGTTCGCAACACCCGAGCAGCGGGAGGGCATGTCCGCCTTCCTCGAGAAGCGCCGACCGGACTGGCAATAGGCGCCAACCCGCCTCCCGAAACACCGTGTGTGGCGAACAGTCCGGCCGCTGGCATGGTTCGCGCCTCGGTCAGGGGCATTCAGTACTGAAGGGATGACGACGCGGAGGTGCGGTGTGGCGGTACGGGAATATGCGGTGCTCGGGCTGGACGAGCTCGAGGACGGGACGATGCGGTCGGTCACGGCTGGCGAGACGGACGTCCTGCTGGTCCGGGATGGCGCGACAGTTTCGGCCATAGGGGCACATTGAACCCACTACGGCGCTCCCCTTGAGAAGGGCGTGCTGATCGACGGGGTGATCCATTGCCCCTGGCACAAGGCCTGTTTTCGCGCTGGTACGGGAGAGGTCACCGCCCCGCCTGCTCTCGACAGTTTGCCGTCGTTCCCTGTCCGCGTCGCCGATGGACAAATCTATGTCTCGGTTGCGGGCGACGCCCCGGAGCAGGTGGTACCGGTGCCGGAATCGCTGAACGTCCAGCCGGATGACCGGACGTTCGCCATCGTCGGAGCCGGAGCCGCGGGATCCTATGCCGCCCAACGGCTGCGGCTGGAAGGGTTTCGAGGACGGCTGGTGCTCATCTCGGATGAGGATAGGGTCCCCTATGACCGGACCAAGCTGAGCAAGCCGTTTCTCGGCGGGCAGCAGGGCGCCGATCAGCTCCCGCTCCGTCCGGACGCGTTCTATAACGAGCATGCGATCGAACGTCTGACCGCCGAGGTCGAGTGCGTCGACGTCGCGACCCGGACGGTGACCTTCGCGGATGGCTCGGAGCCACTGGTCGCCGACGCGCTCCTGGTGGCAACCGGTGGCAAACCGAAACGGCTGGACGTGCCGGGCGGCGCCCTTGCCAACATCTTCACGCTGCGCGAGGTGCGTGACGCGGATCGGATCATCGCCGCGACCTCTGCGGGCGCCCGGGTCGTCATCATCGGTGACGGCTTCATCGGGCTGGAAGCGGCAGCAAGCCTGACCCAGCGTGGAGCGAAGGTGACCGTTGTCACGCGGACCGGCGTGCCGCTCGCCAGGCTTCTGGGAGAGGATGTCGCGGCGGTGCTGGGGCGACTCCACGAGGGCAAGGGTGTTACGTTCGTGACGGGCTCGGTGGTCCGGTTCGAGGGCGAAGATGCCGTGACCGCGGTTGGCCTGGAGGACGGGAGTCGGATACCGGCCGACCTCGTCGTCCAGGGTATCGGGGTCACTCCCCGGACCGGGCTGCTGTCCGGCGTCGAGCGGGCGGACGATGGCGGCGTCTCGGTCGGGAGCGATCTCCGGGTCGCTGATGGGGTTTGGGTGGCGGGCGACATCGCCGCGGTCGACGCCAACGGGCGCCGGATCGAGCACTGGCGCCTGGCCCAGCAGATGGGCTGGACGGCGGCCGAGCGGATGCTGGGGCGGGACGCCCTGGCGGACCATGTGCCCTACTTCTGGACCAACCAGTTCGGTGTCCGGGTCGACGTCGCTGGTCGGACGTCCGGGGACATGCCTCGCCTGGTCGATGGTGAGCCGGTAGGCGACGGACCGGCGTTCATCGCGTACTACCTCGATGGGGATACGGTCGTCGGTGTGGCGGCGGTCAAGCGGGATGCGGACGTGATCCGGTTGATCGAACGCTGGGAGCGCGGCGAGACGATCACCGCGGCAGAAGTCGGCGGCTGACACAGGACCGCGAGTGCGTGTTGAAGGCGCACCCACGGGACAGGCAGGTCGGGGATACTGAGCGACGTCCTGACCGGTCGGCGTCGATCGGTCGCTAGCCTGGGAGCCGCGCAGTGTCTGGCACGCTGACCCCGACGAATCTCCGAGCCGATTACCTCGTCAATCCGATGGGCATCCAGTCCGGCGCGCCGCTCCTGTCATGGGAGTTGAGCGGCGATGGCCGCGGGCTCCGGCAGACTGCCTGGCAGGTCGAGGTCGCGTCGTCGCCAGACGCCCTCACCGCGGGATCGGCCAACCTGTGGGACTCCGGGAAGGTCGTGTCCGGCAAGCAGTCCGGCATCGCTTACGAAGGCGTCCCGCTGGAGTCGCGCGCCCGGGCCTCGTGGCGCGTGCGGACCTGGGACGGAACCGACCAGCCGGGAGCGTGGAGTCAGCCTTCGCACTGGGAGGTTGGCCTGGGCGGTGGCGGCCTGGGCGTCTTCCGGGTCGCCGACTGGTCGGCCAAGTGGATCTCGCTGCCCATGGCGCCGGACGACCCGTTGCCCGGCGGGATCAACGAGGGGCTGGACGC
The DNA here is from genome assembly GCA_035944555.1 of Thermomicrobiales bacterium. Taxonomy (GTDB): domain Bacteria; phylum Chloroflexota; class Chloroflexia; order Thermomicrobiales; family UBA6265; genus CADCWK01. The sequence goes on along the minus strand of DASZAY010000006.1, from coordinate 2,315 downwards.
GCTCGTGCCGACGACTTTGGTCCGGCGACCGTTCACTGTCCAGCGGCCGGTCCGGCGAGCCCGGCTGTACGTCACCGCTCGTGGCGTCTATGAGGCGCGCATCAATGGCGCGATCGTCGGTGACCATACCTTGGCGCCGGGCTGGGTGGACTACAACCGCCGCCAGCCCTACCAGGTCTTCAATGTCACGGACCTGATCGCCGACGGCGACAACGTCGTCGCCGCGACGATCGCGCCCGGCTGGTTCAGTGGCTACGTCGGCTGGCGCGACAATTCCCGGCATTACGGCACCGAAGCGCAGTTCCTCGCACAGCTCGAGATCGAATACGACGACGGCGAGACGGATCGCGTCGCCACGGACCAGGACTGGCGGGCGTCGGATGGCCCCGCCCGCTACGCCGATCTCATCATGGGCGAGTATCACGACGCGCGGCTTGATCCAACCGGCTGGGACGCACCGGGGTTCGACGACAGCGACTGGCGACGGGTTCGCGTCTCGACGCCGAACAGCGCGGTCCTGGTCGGTGATCTCAGCGAGCCGGTCAGGGCACTGGAGGTCATCGAGCCCGTCAATCGGATCGCCGTCGACGACCGGACGGTCATCTTCGACCTGGGGCAGAACATCGCGGGACGGGCGCGCATCACCGTTTCCGGGCCAGCCGGGTCGATCGTCCGGCTGCGGTTCGCGGAGTGGCTGCAGGAGGGCACGCTCTACACGGAGAACCTGCGCCGCGCCCGCGCGACCGATACCTATGTGCTGGCCGGCGGCGGCCAGGAGACGTGGGAACCTCGCTTCACCTTCCATGGGTTCCAGTACGTCGAGCTGTCCGGAGACCCGGACGTGATCGCGACTGCCACCGCGGTTGGCCGCTTCGTCGGCTCGGACACGCGGCGGGTCGGCCACTTCGAGTGCTCCGACGACCGGATCAACCAGCTGTACCGCAACATCGTCTGGGGGCAGCGCGACAACTTCCTCAGTATCCCGACGGACTGCCCCCAGCGGGACGAGCGCCTTGGCTGGACCGGCGACGCGCAGGTCTTTATCCGAACCGCGACGACGACGATGGACGTCATGCCCTTCTTCCGCAAGTGGATGGTCGACGTGATCGACGCCCAGCGGGCGGACGGCGCCTTCTCTGACGTCGTTCCCAACGCGGTGATCCTGACCCACTCTGCGCCGGCCTGGGCCGACTGCGGGATCATCGCGCCGTGGACGCTGTGGCAGGTCTACGGCGACACCCGCATCATCGACGACTGCTGGGACGCGATGGTCCGCTACCTGGACAACATCGAGCGGCGAAACCCCGACGGGCGCTGGGTCAACGACCGGGGCAACGACTTCGGCGACTGGCTGTCGATCGACGCCAACACCGACAAGGAGCTGATCGGCACCGGTTTCTGGGGCTACGACGCCAGGCTGATGGCCGAGATGGCGCGCGCCACCGACCGCCACGATGCGGCAGCCCGCTTCGAGGCGATGCATCGACGGGTCGCGGAAGCCTTCGTCGCAGCCTACGTCGCCGAGGACGGGACGATCCGGAGCGGGACGCAGACGGCTTACCTGATGGCCCTGCGCTTCGGCCTGCTGCCGGACCACCTCATCCCACTGGCCCTCGAGCATCTCGTCGCGGATATCCGCGCCCGCGGAACGCTGCTGACGACCGGCTTCGTCGGCGTGAGCTACCTCTGTCCCGTTCTGACGGCCCACGGCCACGCCGATGCCGCCTGGGACCTGCTGTTCCAGGACCGGTTCCCCAGCTGGCTCTACCCTGTCGCCCATGGCGCGACGACGATCTGGGAGCGGTGGGACGGCTGGACCGAACACAAGGGCTTCCAGGATCCTGGGATGAACTCGTTCAACCACTATTCGCTCGGCTCCATCGGCGAGTGGCTGATGGCGTCAGTCGCCGGGATCGACACCGATCCGGAGGCACCGGGCTTCGAGCGGGTCCGGATCACGCCGCTGGTCGATCACCGGCTGGATCATGCCGGCGCGACCTATGACAGCATCCGGGGACGGATCGCGAGCAGTTGGCGCCGCGACGGTGAGACCATTCATTTCGACGTTACTTTGCCTCCTAACACCACGGCGACGGTCCGGCTGCCCAACCCCGGGGGAGCTCCGGTCATCGAGGGCAGTGTCCCGGTCGAGACAGCAGAAGGGATATCCGGTGTCCGGGCGAGGGACGGGGTTACAGAGCTGGTGATCGGCTCCGGGAGCTACGCGTTCCGGGTTGGCTAGCGGGGCGAGCGCGCCGTCCCTGGAAACGGAGAGGGGCGGCTCGGATCCGAGCCGCCCCTCTCCGGTTCTGCTA
>DASZAY010000005.1:0-111110 GCA_035944555.1 Thermomicrobiales bacterium | reverse complement strand
CTTCTGGGCGAGGTGCCGCTTGATGTAGCCGGTCACCTTGCGCATGTGGGCGACGTCATCGTCGTCGTAGTCGCTCTTCTTCTTGTGGAGGATCCCGACGATCTCCCGACCCATGTGGTGGCCGGTCGACTCCGTGTCGCCGTCCTTCTTCTGGCCAACTTCCTTGCTCTCGTCGGTCTCCAGCCAGTTCTCGAGTGCCTTGGGCGTCATGTTGACGAGCTCGTGGAACTCGTCGATCACCTGCTGGTCGTCGTTCGTCGCCTTGTCGTCCTTCGCCATGCCGTCTCCTCTCGCTGGGTACGCACCGGGGCAGGTACGCCAGTGAAAAGGCACGGCTGGTGCCAGCGGGTCGTGAGCGGTTCGCTGCCCGACCTGACCCGATCCGCAGCCACGGTCAGATGGGTGCGATCGGGTTGGACCTGACCCGCGCTCGGTGCTCGGTGCTCGGTGCTCGGAGTCAGGGGATGAGTGCGTCCGGGACTGCAGCGGGCGTCGTGGTTGAATCCGATACCGGTGAGCTGCGCCGGCCGCCGGGCTGCCGCCGCGGGACGTCATGCAGGGCCAGGTTGCCCGCAAGGTCGGTGGCGTCCCCCGCGTCCATGTGAGCGATCGTCACGCTATTGCCGAAGGTGGACCCCGCGACCCGCACGGCCAGCGTCGCCAGGTCGGCCCGGCGCTGGAACCAGTTCTGCCGGATCTCCCGGTTCTGGACCCGGCGCCGCGGGATAATCGTCACCGATCGCGCGACGGATCGACCCTGGACGATCAGCCGGTCTTCCGGGTCCCACTCCCACCGGGTATCGCGGTAGCTGAGCCACGACCATGGCGTACTGAAGATCAGGATCGCCGCGAACCCCCACCACCATTCGGTGAAGGGCAGGCGCCACGCCACGAGCAGCGCGATCGCGAGTCCCACGAGGTCCCAGGCGATCGCTGGCACGACGTAGCGGGGCAGAGCCCGCTGGGGAAGGCGCCGGCCCGCCGTCCGGACCGCCTCGATATCGGCGGAGAACGCGGGCACCGCCTCAGCCAGCAGGGCCGCGACATCGCTCCGCCGGATCAACGGGAACAGGATGCCGGAGTCGGGGTTCTGCTGGCCGCCACCGTACCCGGCACTGACGAAGTGGACACTGACCAGCCCGAAGGGCTGCCGGAGCAGGCCCTCCTTGACCGTGATCGACTGGATCCGATGGAGCGGGATCGTCGTCCGGCGCCGATCCAGCAACCCGGTCGACACCAGGAGCTGATCGTCGTCCCGGCGGAGCGTGAATCCGCTGAACGACAGGACGGTCCCGAGGATCGAGAGTGCCCAGGCGCCCAGGCCCAGGACGAAGACCACGAGCAGGATTCCCTGAACGGGCGCGCTGGTTCCCCAGTCGAGGATCTCGTCGAAGCGGGAGCCGAGGATGCCCCGGCCGACGTTCTGGAGCAGGTCGCCGCCGAACTGGCTGACGGCCGCGAGGATCGCGGCGGCCGGTCCGATCCGCCCTGACGTCATGCCGGCGATCAGCAGGTCGCGCCGGGATAGCCGCCCGATGACCTGTCCAGGCTCCAGCGATGCGGTCGCCGGATCAGCCGAGCCAGTGATGGGATCCGCAAGCGCCTGCCCGGCTGCGGTGATTGGACCGGCGGTCGGGTTGGCGTCGCCTCTGCGGCTGGTGTGCCGGGCGCGCTCCGCCAGGAGCTCATTGCGAAGGGCCGTCGCGTCTCGGGCCGCGATCGCCTCGATCACGATGTCGGCCTTGTTCCCGCCGCCGGCCGCGGTTTCCACGCGAAGCTGGGCGACGCCGAGTGCCCGGGCCAGGGGCGGTTCCTGCAGGTCGATGGTCTGGATGCGTTCGAACGAGACCGACCGCTCCTGCCGGTTCAACCAGCCCGTGCGCAGCCGGAGGGACGTACCGGTGACCTGGTAGGAACTCATCCACCAGGTCGCGACCGCGTTGAGCACGGTCAGCGCGGCGAACGCGCCGGCGATGCCCAACCAGATGAATTCACCACGGCTGCCGGAGAACAACGCGATCGCGATCGGAAAGATGAACCCGCGGATCGAGCGGACCATCGTCATCAGCATGAAGGCCGGGTGGAACCGCTCACGGTCCGCCTCGTCGTCGTCCTCCGGGGCCGGATCGCCTCTGTCGTACCAGGCGGGGTCCGGCTGGGCGGCAGCGTGCCATTGTCCCTGCGCCGGCCAGGGGCCACCGGGCAACGGCTCACCGCCCGGTGTGGAGGGCTGGCGTGGTGTGTCGTCCCGCTCGTACCAGGCGGGCTCGGCCACGGGTGGAGTCCGGGGGTGCTGCCCCTGGTCCGGGTTGCCGGGCTGGTCGGGCTGGTCGGGCTGGTCGGACCGTCGACTGAACATCTAGAGGTCCTCGTAGGTATTGGCAAGGCTGGCAATGCGGTCGCGGATGCTGGTCGCCCGCTCGGCGGGCAGGCCCGGGATCGACGACGAGCCGGCCGCGGTGTGAATGACGACCGTCGCGAGGCCACGGCCGCGTTCGAACGGGCCGCGGGTAGTGTCGACGTGCTGGATGCGAGCCATCGGGATCAGACGACGGGTGCGGGTGATCACCCCGCTGACGGTATCGACTTCGTCGTCGCTGACCGCGAACCGCCAGCTGCGGTAACGCCAGGTCGGTTCCAGCAGGCTGTACGGCACCGTGATGAGCAGCACGACGATCAGCGGCAGGGCGGCGACCGGCATCGACCAGTCGAAGAAGCGCCACATCACCGCGCCAAACCCGGCCGCGAGGACGGCCAGCGATCCGGCCAGCCAGATCAACTGTTCCAGCTGCCAGAGGATGATCACGCGCCGGTCGAGTTGCTCGTCCGGCATGGCGCGCGTAGAGGACGACGCTTCGACCACGTCGTCGGGATGGGGCCTGTTTGCCTGGAGTCCGATCACGCTGTTACTTCTCCTGGTGTCCCGCGACGTCGGCTGGCGCGGGTGCTCGCTGGCGGAAAGTCTAGGAGGCAGGTATCACGATTGTGTCCCGCCCCTGGTGATCCGCCGCATGGGCTGCCACGTCCGCCCGCATGGGCTGCCACGTCGCGCCGGGAGAGCGGAGCGGTATGCTGCACCGCGAGCGGGGCCAGTGGGCGTCCGGCATGCGACAGCGGATGGGGCATTGATGGCAGGGACGGAGACACATGGGCAGCCGGACGACAGACGACCGGCCGGGCCGGGTCGCATGGGATCGTCCGACATGGTGACCGCTGATGGGGCGCCGACCTTTATCCGCGGCGACAGTCATGGGACGATCGCCCGCCTGCTCGGCTCGACACGACTGTTCATCGCGGTCGCCGTCCTCGGGCTGATCGTCTCCTCGGTCGCGGTCCTGATCTACGGCACGCTGCTCGTCTTCCGGACGATCTGGGACGTGATCGCCAACTACGGACTGGACCACGACGGCGCCAAGGCGATGTCAGTCCAGTTCGTCGAGCTGACCGACCTGTTCCTCGTCGGGACGGTCCTCTACATCGTTGGGCTGGGGCTGTACGAGCTGTTCATCGACCCGGAGATCCCACTGCCACGCTGGCTGCACGTCGATAGCCTCGATGATCTCAAGAGTAAGCTCATCGGCGTGATCATCGTTCTGCTCGGCGTGAACTTCCTCGTCGCCGTGGTGGACTGGGACGGGACGCGGGAGATCCTCCATTTCGGGGCGGCGATCGCCGTCGTGATCGGTGCGCTGGCCCTGTCGTCGTGGCTGACGGCGAAGGCCGAGAAGAAGTAGCACCTGGAGTTTCTCGAGATCGGGTGAACATGAGAGCGCCCGGCCCGGACTGATCCGGGCCGGGCGCTCTGGTGCCGGGGATGGACGTGGTCAGCGAACGGGCTCGATGAAGACCTCGATCGTGCCGCCACAAGCCAGCCCGACCTCCCAGGCCAGCTCGTCCGTGATCCCGTAGCGGACCAGCGCGGGCTGCCCGGACGCCATTACCCCCTGGGCCTCACCGAAGACGGCGGTCTCGACGCAGCCACCACTGACCGACCCGGCCAGGTCCCCCTTGTCGGAGACGACCAGCCGGGAGCCGACCGGTCGTGGCGCCGAACCCTCGACCGACACTACGGTCGCCACGGCCACCTGCTTGCCTTCGTCGCGCCAGCGGTCGATCTCGTCGATGAACGTTTCCATTGGGGATCTCCTGGTTGGATTGCGAGTGGGTACGCCACGGGGAAAGATGCTTCCCGAATGATAGTCAATCGTTGAACAAGGCGCACGCACCGGGCAAGCGCTGTCTCGGCCATCGGTCGTTGAGCGGATTGCGGACGGACGACCGGGATCGGGGCTAGGCGACGGGGGGAACGGCGAAGCCCCACCCGGTACCGGGTGGGGCTCCTGGCCCGTGATGCCGCTGGTGAGTCTCGCTACAGCTTCTCGGGGTTGGGGATCTTCTTGTCCTTGCCCGTGACCACCCGGGACATCTTCCGCGACTTGGCAATGAAGCCGGCCGCGTTGATGATCGGGCGGACGGTCTCGTCGCTGACGAACGAGGCCGTGTTGCGGACCTGTTTTGCCGTCCCGGTCAGCTCCTCGAGCATCGGGACCACCTTGTCCTTGATCTGGATCACGAGGAACCAGAGCGCACCTGTCACCGCCGCAAGCAGGATGACCGTGATCAGTGACGACAGCACGATGAAGATGATCGCGATGTCGCGCAGCTTCTCGAGCGCAGACTGGTGATCGCCGCCAAGCAGGAACAGACCAACGATGATCAGGACGAAGATCACCAGTGCTCCTACGCCGCCGATGATCGCGTTTCTCTTCACCCGTGTCCCCTCCTGCCGCCAGAAAGCGCGCACGCTGCGCGCTTGATCTCATGCGTTCGTCTCGCACGCACTATACGCGCATCGCCACGATTCGCGTCACTGCGTTACGTCTTCGCAGGGTGCGGGCCGCGGGTTGGCGTCCGACCCCTCCGGCGGCCTCAGGACGGCTCGGACATGGCCTCCGCCGGGGCCGCGATGGCCGGTCGGCGCCCGGAGCAGCAGGGACAACCCGAGCCACGGTCGGTCGATGCGCGGGGCAGCGGCGGGGCGCCAGGCGACTCCAGCAGGGCCCGGGCCGCCACCCCCTTGCGGAACACCATCGGCGTCCCCATCTGCTTGGTCGCGCCGATCCCGCCGCAGGACGGGCAGGTCGCGGGGTCGTCGGCGTGGGCGAAGCCGCGGCGCTCCTCGAAGGTCGTCGCGCAGTCGGGGCAGCGGAAGGCGTAGGTCGGCATGTGCTGTCTCCGGGCTGAGGCAGGCGAGCGGGACAGGATGGTGGCCGGCGACGGGAGCGGGTCGCCGCGATGGAGCGGGGCCGCAAGCATACGATGCCGGGCGCTACCCGGCGCGCATCGTGACCGTCCAGCTTCCGCTCGCGGCGGGGTGCTTGGCCCGCAGCATCACCCGGGCGATGCCGTCACCCCAGACCGGCGCCAGGCGGGCGTCGTCAATCGCCACCGGCTCGACCTCCGCAGCCAGCACGGCGGCGTCCCATGTGATCAGCAGTGGACGACCGATCCCCGGTGAGTGAACGGCGATCTCCCCGGCACTCATCGTGACCAAGCCATTGAGGATCAATGACAGGGTCAGCTCCTCCGGCTCCGCTGCGAGGTCCCACGCATCATCGAGCACGACCTGCGGAGTGTCGCCGCGTTCCAGCCGGATCGTTCGCCGCCAGGTCCGGATGCCGGCGCTGCCCGGCCAGGCCAGTGCGAGGTCGAGTGTCAGGCCGGTAGCGCCATCACTGACCGTCGCGGCGACGTCACGGGCATGATGTCCAGCGCCGGGAGCCTGCTCGTGGCCGTCGACCGTCGGGAGGTTGTGCCAGGGACTGCGCATCGTCCAGATCGCGTAGCGGTCCGGGCCGAACGTCTGCCGCGTGTAGGTGCCGACGCCGAGGTCGATCACCGCCGGCACGCCGTCCAGCGCGACGATGAAGGTCCCGACATCGTTATGGTTGTGGCTCTCGTTGTTGTGGCCGCCCTTGGCCGCCAGCGTCAGCCCGTCCGTCGACCTGGCCCGCTCCCGGGCGACCAGCACCTCGGTCCCCGGTAGCCAGCTATCCCGGACCAGGGGCGGTTCGGCCGCCGTGGCGAGCGGGCCTGGCTGGAGCAGGTCCATGAGCCGGGCGCCGAGTGGCTGGCTCGGGCCGTGGCTCTCGCCGCTCACCGGTCCCATCGCCTGGCCCATCGCGACGAGCACGTCGTCGCCGATCCGTACGCCATACCGGGCGACGATCCGACCGTCGAGGCGGGGCTGGGCGGAGCCGTCGGCGAAGTTCACCCACCACGGTCCTCCGATATGGCTGCGGTGGACGAAGCGCCCGATCTCTCGGACCAGCGGCACCTCGAACAGTCCCGGGTTCCGCCGGAGGGCGCCGGACACCAGCTCCAGGCACTCGAACAGGCTGCCGCCGGCGTGGCGCCAGTAGGAGATCCCCTCGTCGCAGCCACCGTCGGCGTGATAGGTCGCGAGGAACGCGTCCAGCCCGGCGACGACCCGGCCGACCGTCGTCACCCGATCCGCGTCGGCGTCGAGCAGGAGCGACGCGGCCAGCACGTTGCTGTGGATCCACGGGTTCCAGTTGTTGATCACCTGCGTCGGGTCGTCCGGCGTTACCAGCCCCAGCCACCACCAGTCGTCCCGCTCCCGGTAGGGGAGCAGCACGCGCGCGACGATCTCCCGGCGGATCCGGTCCGGGAGGACGGCGAGGTCGGCCGAGCGGAAGGTGTCAGCCAGCAGCCGATGCGTCCAGGCGAGCAGCCCGGCCGTCTCGGCGGCGAACAGGTCGAGGTACGGCTGGTCGGTCGGCGGCAGGCCGGGGTTGGGAGCGCCGGTCGGGCCATTGTGGGCGGGCAGTACCCACGAGCTTTCCTCGCAGATCGCCCAGATCCCGTCCGTGATCGGGTCGAGGAAGCGGCCCCGTCCCTCGGCGCACTCGCCAAGGACGAGGTCGATCAGCCGGCCCCGGCGCTGGAAGTACGGCGTCTCGTAGGCGACCCGCTCGCCCTCGCGGCGATACCGGAGGAACAGCGTCGCGGGCAGGGACGACCAGGGCAGGTCGACGTGCCGCTCCGCCTCCCGGACCAGATCGGCCCGGATCGCCTCAGGCAGGCTGTCCCACGCCGCCCGCTCGATGGCCGTAGGGCAGGGGTGCCACTCGGCTCGCGGGATCAGGTGATCAGACAGCAGGTCCGGTGGGAGGAGGTCAGACAGGGTCGGCATGCGGGGCATCGTCGCACGAGTCACCCCTCTGCGATGCCCCATTGCGACGCAGGGCGGCTACTTCGCTACCGGTCGACGGCGGTGATCGTCCCGCCGCCAAGAACCTCGGTTCCGCCGGGCGCGTAGAAGACGGCGGCCTGGCCAGGCGACGCGACCGGTCCTGCTCCGTCGAAGCTGACCGTCGCCGTCCCGTAGCGGTCCCCGGCGGGGTCGGGCGTGACGGTGACCTTGCCGGCCGCCACCTGCCCGCGGTACCGGACCATCACGTCGGCGGCGATGCCCGTCTCCCCGCCGGCTGGGATGCCGCCGGTCAGGCTGACACGGTCCAGCGTCAGACCCCGGGCGGCCGTCGCCGTCTTCGGCCCTACGACCAGGCGGTTGGCGGCGGTGTCCAACCCGACGACGTAGAGCGGCTGCGTGGTCGCGATGCCGAGCCCGCGGCGCTGACCGACGGTGTGGTTGAGCAGGCCGTCGTGCTGGCCGAGGACCTGTCCCTCGCCGTCGACGATGTCACCGGGGCGGGCGGCATCGGGCCGGCGCTCGCGGACGAACTGCGCATAGGAGCGGTCCCCGACGAAGCAGATCTCCTGGCTCTCCTTCTTGTCGGCGACGGGCAGTCCGAAGGCGCGGGCGATCGTCCGGACCTCCGGCTTGGTCAGGTTGCCGAGGGGGAAGTGGATGTAGCCGAGCTGGTCCTGGTCGAGGGTGTAGAGGACGTAGCTCTGGTCCTTGCGGTCGTCGACGGCGCGGAGCAGCTGATGACGCGCCCCGTCAGAACCGGCGGGCGCGTCAGGGTCGGCTCGCACGATCCGGGCATAGTGGCCCGTCGCCAGCCCGTCGGCGCCGAGCTGGCGGGCCTTGGTGACGAGGTGGCGGAACTTGACGTGCCGGTTGCATTCCAGGCACGGGTTCGGGGTCCGGCCCTGCACGTACTCGTCGACGAACCGGTCAATCACGCTCTCGGCGAACTCGTGCTCCATGTCCAACGCGTAGAACGGGATCCCGATCCGGGCCGAGGTCCGGCGGGCGTCGCTCAGCGCGGGCAGGCCGCAGCAGGGATTGGCGCGATGGTCCGGGTCCTCGGGGGAGAACAGCCGCAGGTTCATCCCGATCACGCGGTAACCGCGCTCCCGCATGACCAGCGCGGTCACCGCCGAATCGACGCCGCCGCTCATCGCGACGACCATCGTCCGGCCGGCGCCGTCGCGAGGCCCGATCTTCTCCTCGGACAGCAGCGCGGCGACGTCGGGATCATCCGTCGGGGTGACGGCAAGCGTGACCGGTGCGTCCCACGGGCAGTCAGCGAGTGCCGGGACGGCGTCCTGGAGCGGGGCATCCCACGGCGCGGGCTCGGAGGGGGACGGCGGGCGGGACGGAGTGAGGACCACGGAGTGACTCCCGGGCGGGCGGCGCGGTGATGTCCGGGCGCCGCCCGCCGGCTGAGGGGCGGGTAGGGTGACGTAACGTGGAGAGTATAGAGGGCATGTCGAGGGGGGCGGTCCGGACGGACACGCATGAGGGGGACCGCATGGTTGTGTCCCCCTCGTCGTCCTACCGCGTGGTCCTCGGACCCGGGCTAGTCCTCTTCGGCGTTGACCAGGACGTCGGCCGGTCCCCAGGCTTCGACCCGGATGGCCTTGGCCTCCATGTGGTTAAGGAAGCCGTAGTTGTCCAGCGCGGACAGGATGTCGGCCGGGTCATCGGCATCCCAGATCGTGAAGACCCGGTCGTCGCTCATGTCGGTGTCGTAGGTCGTCACCCAGCGTGGGTTGGCGTCTTCGGCGCCCGCCTGCCGGGCCAGGTCGACCATCCGGGTCGGCGCCTGCACCTCGGTCGCGTCGGAGTCCTCGCGCGGAGAATGGATAACCAGGTACCGGGCCATGCTCGCTCTGCTCCTCCAGCCATCCGGGCCGGGATCATGTCGAAGTGGTCGATGGGGTGGCCGGAATGATGGCCGGTCCGCGGGTCGTCGGATCAGGCCGACGCATCGCCCGCGCCACGTGCCCGTCGGCGGCGCCGGCGACGGCGGGACTCCTCGTCGCCCGCCCCCTCCGGCTCATCCTGGACGGGGGCCGTCACGGCCCGGGCCAGTTCGATCTGCGTGGGATCGGGTCTGGCGGGTGCCGGGCGGGAGGGTTCGGCCGGGCGGGAAGATTCGGCGCGTGGAGCGGCGGGCACGGCGGCAAGCGGGATGGTCGGCGCCGCGGGAGCTGGTTGCGGAGCGGGCCTGTCTGGCCGCATCACGAGGTCGCTGCCGGGAACGGTGATCTGCTCGCCACCATGCTCCAGCCGGACCGTGACCTGCTCGCGGATCACCTGCAGCGAGATGACCTGCCCCCAGCCCTGGCTGGTTTCGACCCGCTGGCCCAGCCGCGGAAGGACAGCCTTGAGCTGCTTGTACTGCTCGTTCTCGTACGACAGGCAGCACAGCAACCGCCCGCAGACTCCCGAGACCTTGGTCGGGTTCAGCGCGAGGTCCTGCGTCTTGGCCATGCCCATGGTGATCTCGGGGAAGACCGGCAGCCACGACGAGCAGCACAGCGTCCGCCCACAGCGGCCCAGGCCGCCGAGCAACCGGGCTTCCTCGCGCGGGGAAACCGCGACGAGGTCGATCCGGCAGCCGAACGACTGGGCCAGGTCGCCGCCAAGCGCCCGCAGGTCCGGTCGCTCCACCCCCTGGTGCGGGGCGTAGCTCAGGGTCAGGAGCGAGCCGTCGAACGAGTACGTCGCGCTGATCGGCTTGATCGGCGCGCGGTGGTGCCGGATCCGGTCACTGAAGGTCCGGACCGCGACCGACGACTCCCGCCGCAGCCGGTCCATCGTCGCGACGTCGTCCTCGTCCAGCCGGCGCAGGACCGGACGCAGTTCACCCTGGAGCTGATTGAGCAAAAGCTGATGCGGCGCGATGATCACCCGCCCGGCCTCGTGGCCGCGCTCGGTGTCGACGACCACCCAGTCGCCGGGCTCCATCTCGATGACGCCGGCGTCGAAGTAGTACATCCGGCCGCTATCGCGGAACCGGACCCCGGCGACCCGGGCGGCTGGCCCGCCACTCACAACCTTGGCGGCGGCCTCCCCGGCGTCGGTGGAGTGGCAATCACACCCACCGACCTGCTCGCCGGCGGCGACCCGGTCGCGGAAGCGCTCCCGCGCCAGCGCGCGGGCTTCCTCGACAGTCCGGACCGGGATCGGCTGTGACGTCGGCGCCTCCGGCTCGGCGGGCGCGGGATAACGCTCGGCGATTGGCCTCGTATCCGGCCGGGCGCCAGCCGTCCGCCCGCGCCGACGCCGCCGGGACAGGCCTGGCACGGGATCGGCCGGGGATGAGACGACGACATCGCCGGGGGCATGGCCCGAACCGGGAGTCGCCCGCGGATCTAGCGGGTGGGAGGGGAATCGGGAGTCGGCCATTGAAGCACCATGTTCTCGAGGGCGAGGCGGGGACGGACGTTGCTCTCCAGGTCGGCAATGCCGGTCTGGACCGAGCGGATCGCGCGGGAGATATCGCTCAGGTCCCAGCCGGGTACCCAGCGGGAGAGCGTATCGACACCGACGCGATAGGTGACGTAGTCGGGCCGGTCGGCGAGCAGCAGCAACGCATCCCGCCAGAGGCCCAGGACGGTGAGGAGGTCGGCGTAGGTCTCCTCACGCTGCTTCGTGAAGCCATCGCCGATCCTGAGCGCCGTGACCAGACGATCGTAGCTTGACGCGCCGATCCAGGCCAATCCGCGATCGACCGACGCCTGCTGTCGCTCGATCAGGGAGCGATCGCGGGCGGCGGCGACTGCCCAGCCCGGTCGGCCACCGGCCAGCCCGGCCAGGGTCGCTGCCTCGTCGGCCGCAACCCCGGTCGCCTCGAGCAGTGCCGTCGTCGTCGCCCGCGCCACCGGCCGCAGCTCCACGACCTCGCAGCGGGAGCGGATCGTCGGCAGCAGCGCCTCGGCGTCGTCGGACAGCAGGATCAGCACGAGGTACCCGGGCGGCTCCTCCAGCGTCTTGAGCAGCGCTTCCTGCGCGACCCCCTGCATCGACTCTGCGTCGTCGATCATCGTGACCCGCCAGTCCGACTCCATCGGCCGGAGAGTAGCGAGGGACGTGACCTCCCGGATCGTCTCAATGGTCAGCGAGGTGTTCTGGCGGTTGGCCTTCTCGGCGGTGGCAGCCTGTGACTCGAGCGAGACGCGCTGCACATCGGGGTGGACGCCGCGGGCGATCTTGCCGCAGGAGCGACAGACCCCGCAGGGAACGCCCGGCGTGAGCGGGGCCAGGCAGGTCAGCGCCTGGGCGAAGGCCGTCGCCAGCGTCCGCTTGCCCGTTCCCGCTGGCCCAGCCAGCAGGTAGGCGTGGCGGACGCGCCCGGCCGCGATCACGCCACGCAGGTCGGCGACCGTCGCGTCATGGCCCCAGACCGGCCAGCCGTGTCCGGGCGCCGACGGGATCGGGATCACCGCCGGACGGACGACCTCGTTCTTCGGGGCGGTCTTGCGGGACCGGCGGGCAACCATCTAGGCGCTGGCCCGCCGCTTGACCGGGCGACGCCGAGTCGAGGTCGGCGCGTTCTCCACCGTCCCACCGCCGCCGAGCAGCTCGGCCAGCCGGGCCCGGTCGGCCAGCGTCAGGCGCTCATCAGCCGATTCTTCCTGGACGAACTTCGTCAGCTCGTCGGGCAGCACGATCGGGTAGTCGGGCAACGTGGCGTCGATGGTCGTGCGTGGGTCCACGAACACGATCGCGCCCCGGAGATCTGTCTCGAACTGCTCGGCCTCGAGATACTTCTCAATGGCACTGAGCGACATATCGGTCTCGATCGACGGGTTGCCCAACTGCGGGCCGCTCAGCCCGAAGATGCGGCGCAGCCCGAATCCGCCCTGCCGCCAGCGGCGACCCTTGACGTTGACCTCGCCGAAATACTCCTTGGCCGTCAGGACCAGCACGCCGCCAGGGAAGACGAGCATGTGCTCGATGACGCGGCGCCCGATCTTCGCGTAGTGGATCAGCGTGTACTGATCGCCGAGCGTGCCGAGCTTGCGGTCCAGCACCTGGTCGTTGCGGACCGGCCGGCTCCACTTGGTGATGTCGCGCATGCCCTGGGAGAAGATGATGAACCCGAAGATCAGGAGGATGTAGGAGAAGATGAAGGTGTTCGGGTTGAGCGTGAGGAAGAACGTCGACATCAGCAGGATGAAGCCACCGACCGCACTCAGCCGCGCATTGCGCCGCTTGGTCTTGACGTAGTTGAGGTTCCGGATGATGCGCATCTGGGGGCGGCCCTGAGGGGTAAGGTCGCGATGCGTCAACCGGCAGGCGGCGGGGACGGCGCGACATCGGCGGTTTTTGTTCGCGGGGCAGTGTAGCAGAGCCCCTGCGGCGGACCCGGTCCGGCTGCCTGATCGGCGGCGGCGACCGGATGCTTACCGGGGCGGCTAGTGGATGGGTAGCGGCAGGCCCGACCACCACTCCAGCGCCAGCCGGCCGCCACTGATCATCGCCATCGCGAGCACCCCGGTGACGAGCGCCGAGAGGGCCGGACGCCGGGCTTCGACGAAGGTGCCGTAGAGGCCCTCCTGTCGCCGGATCATCAGCAGCGCGACCAGGGCGATGGTCGCGACGACCAGCAGCCCGGCCATGACCAGGGCACCGGCGACCACACCGTACGCCCAGCCCGGCGCCAGCGGGACCAGGAAGACCAGGCCGACGGCGGCCAGGGCGACCCGGACCCACTCCCCGAGCGAGCCGATGGCCGCCTCATGCTGCCGTGGGGTCCGCCAGAGCGTGCTCGCGACCAGCCAGCACAGGGCCGCTGCCAGCGAGACCCCGGCCAGCGCCCCGGTCGCCACGCGGAGCAGGTTGTGCGGCTCGTACCCGTACGGCAACCCGAGATCGCGGAGCAGCGAGTTGGTCCCGTCGACACCCATCACGGCGATGCCGCCGACCAGCACGAGGCCGACCGGCCAGCGGGGCAGCGCCGCCGCCGCCAGGCGTCTCCGGGCGACCAGCCATGCCGCCGCGACGGCGAACCCTCCGTAGATCCCCATCATCCGGGCGTCCAGCGGCAGGGGCAGTCCGCCAACGGCGAACGTGTGGCCCGGTGTCTGGGCGCAGAGGCCGTGCAGCGCGATGTGGGCCTTGGTCGCGATCGTCCCGGGCAACGCAAGGAACAGGGCCGCGATCGCCAGCAACGCCACCGTCACGATCCCGCCCGGCAACCAGGCGAATGCCGGACGCGGCGCGGTGATTGGCATTGGCCCGACTGGTCCGGTGATTGGCGGCCTGGCCGCCGATGGCGCGGGAACGAAGCCCCGGGGCGGGTGACCCTGCACCGGCCCGTGCCCCGCACCTGTGAGCTGTGACGTGGTTGGCGTGTCAATCACGGGATCGGGTCTCTCAACGGCCAACTGCGGCCGGTCGGTCGTCGTCCGGCCAGTGGATTGGTCGCCGGGTCTGCCGGGAACGTGGTCGTCTGGGAGCCGGCACCGTGACCGCAGCCGGGGGAACGGGTCCAGACAGTATAGTGGCCCGGTGCCGGCCGCCCGACATGGGCGGTCCCTCGATGACGCAACGATGACCCCGGGAGAAGTGTCGCTTGGCCAGTCTGCTCACCCGTCCGATCGGACGCCGCCCTTCCCCTGGCGACGCGCTCCTCAACGAGCCGCCGGTCGAGATCGTCCACACCGTCGCCAAGCAGGCGCAGGATGCAGTCGAGAAGCAGCGCCGGCGGGTCGATGACGCGACCGTCGATGTCGCCGAGTCGCTGATCCGGGGACGCCATGGCATCGCCTACGTCGTCGTCGCGCTCGGGCTGTTCGGCGTGCTGTTCGCGCTGGTCCGGAAGCAGCGGACCGCCGCCGCTGACGTGGCGATCACGATGCGGGTCCAGCGACAGCGCAAGCCGTGGATCCGGCGGACGATGATGATCGTCTCCTGGCCTGGCTTCCCGCCCCAGAGCCGGCTGATCCCACCGGTGCTGGCCGCGGTGATGTGGGTGTTCGGCCTGCGGCTGGAAGCCGCGTTCCAGTTCGCCGGCTGGGGCACGACCGGCATCTCCTTCGTCGTGAAGAAGTTCATGCGTCGTCCGCGCCCCAACCAGCCGGAGATCCGGGTCGCGATCTCCAACCTGGGCGGCACGTCCTTCCCTAGCGGCCACGTGCTCGGCTACGTCGGGGTCTATGGCTTTCTCGCGTTCCTCGCCGAGACGCTGATCCGGCCCAGGGCGCTGCGCCGGGCGATCGTCGCCGGGTTCACGGCATTGATCGCGCTGGTCGGCCCGAGCCGGATCTACCTCGGCCATCACTGGTTTACCGACGTCCTCGCCTCGTACCTGCTGGGAACGAGCTACCTGCTCGGGCTGACCACCCTCTACCGGCGCATCAAGGCCCGCCGCGCCGGGCTGGCCTAGCGCCCTCCCGGACCTGACCCGGAGTTCGTTAATGCCCCTCGACGAGCCGGCCGAACCGGATTCCGGCGATTGCGCCATCCCTCACGACTCCGGACCGCCCGGGACGGGCCAGGATGATGCGCCGCGCCGCCAGGGTGAGGGGATGGACCCGCGGGTCCGGGTGATCCTCAACCCCCACGCGGGCAGCAAGGCCGGCATCTCGACCAACCTCGATGATGCGGAAGATGTCATCCGTCAGTTGATGGACGAGCACGGCCTCGGCCGCGACCTGGTCATCTCCGGGTCGGAGGACGAGGCCGTGGCGGCGACCCGTGACGCCGTCCGCCGGGGCTTCGGGACGGTCGTGGCGGCCGGCGGGGACGGGACCGTCGGCGGGATCGCCCGGGAGCTCCTCGGCACCGACACGGCCCTAGCCATCCTGCCGCTGGGTAGCGTGATGAACATCGCCCGGATGCTCGATCTGCCGCGCGACCTGCACGACGCCGCCCAGGCGATCGCCGATGCGCGGGCGGCGGACTCGGTCCGGGTGATCGATGTCGGCCGGGCGACCGGGCAGGACGGCGACGTGGTGTTCTTCGAGGCAGCGTCGGTCGGGATGAACGCCGTCATCTTCCGTGAGGCAAACCGGTTCGGCGATGGCGACTGGCGCGGGTTGTTCTCGGCCATCCGGGTCGCCTTCCGCTACCGCCCGGCCCGGATGATCATCCACCTCGATAACCGGACCATCACCTCCCGCGCGCTGATGGTGGCGATCGCCAACGGGCCATACACGGGCATCGGCTTCACGGTCGCGCCGGGTGCGAGCCTGGAGGACGGGATGTTCGACGTCCGGCTGTTCCGCCGCTTTTCGCGCTGGGAGCTGTTCCGGCACTTCCGCAGCATCGCCTTCGGTGGCCGGGCCTTTGCTCCCAAGGCGGAGACGTACCGCTCGGCCCGGGTGCGGGTCGAAGGCCACTCCCGGTTGCCCGCCCGGGCCGATTCGCACGACCTGGGGACGACGCCGGTCACGTTCGATGTCGTCCCCGCCGCGTTGCGGATCGTCAGCCCGCTCCCTCCGCCGGGCCATGAGCCTGCTGACAAGGCTGCGGATCGTCAGCCCGCTCCCTCCGCCGGGCCATGAGCCTGCTGACAAGGCTCCGGAAGTCACCAGCGACCACGCTTGAGCCAGACCTGCCTCTGAATGGAGACCCGACGATGACGAATCGTTTCGCCGAGACCGATCACCCCCGGACCGTCCTGCTGCGCCAGTTGCTCGCCGGCGACGTCGCGATCAACCAGGTGCTGACGGGGCTGACCGTTTCCCACCTGACCGCGATCCCCGTCGTCGGCGACTGGTCCATTCGCGACGTGATGGCTCACTGCATCGCCCATGAGCAGCTGGTGCTGATCGATCTCCGGGCCGCGCAGGGAAAGGGGCCGGCGCTCTCTGCCTACGGGTTGGGAGGGCTGGACGCGTTCAACAACGGAGCGGTCCTGAGCATGCGCTCCCTCGAGCCGCGGATGGTGGTGGCGGCCTGGCGCACCTCGCGGCAGGAACTGATGGCGATGATCCAGTCGCTGCCGGACGAGGCGTTCGAGCCCGGTGGCGACCTCGTCTCGCGGCTCGGTCGCAGTGTCGGGGACGAGATCGCCAGCAAGACGTACGAGCACTGGGCGTTGCACATCGCCGACATCCGGCGCGGGCTGGGCGCTCCGCCGCTGTAGCCGGACGTTGGAACGCCCGGTACGACAACCGGGACCGGACCCGTTTCCGGGCAGGCAAGGCACACGGCAACGCCCCGGACCAGATCGGTCCGGGGCGTTGCCGTGTTACCGGTTGTCAGTGAGAGGCGCTGCTACTGGCAGACCCACTCGTTGCGCCGACCGACCGACCACATCCACGCCGCCGCGTTGGCGTTGGCGACCGGGTCGAAGATGTCGTACTGCGCGAACGGGGTCGTCGCCCAGGTGCCCGGCAGGAACTGGAACAGCCCGTAGGAGCCGCCCGCCTGATTGACCGCGTTCGGGTCGAGGACGGACTCGCAGCGCGCGACGCGGAGCATGTCCTCGCGCGGCTGGCCGTAGGCGTCGGCCGCGGCGTAGATGATGTTGATGATCTCGGACTCGCCGTAGACGCCGTCCTGGCCCGGGTTGGTGGCCGGCGGGTCGATGTAGCTGCTGCCGTCGGTCGTCAGCAGCGCGGCATAGGCCCAGCCGACGACGCCGTTGTAGTTCACCGACCAGAAGCCGTTCTGCGACTGCCCCGTGCCGAGCAGGGTGGCGCCGGCCGAGACGACCGTCAGGACAGGGGAACTGGTGTCTGCACTGGAGCGGATATTGACCGCGCTCGTCGCCCAGATCTGGCCGCTCGGAGCCGTGCCTGTCTCGGGAACCACCGGGTCCGGGTTGACTGGCGGAGCGATCGGGTCGGGCACGACCTCGTCCGTGCTGCCATCGCCGGTCGTCAGGTACTGCTCCGCGACCCAGCCTGGCTGGCCGTCGTAGGTGACCGGGGCAAACCCATCCTGGCTGGGACCGGTAAGCGAGACCGACGCGCCACCGGGGATGACGGCGATCACGCCGTTGCCCATTCCCGGTCCTGAGCGTAGGTTCAGATAGGCCGTGGTGGTCGCCGTGCCGATCGACGTGGCCGGTGGCGTTTCGACGACAGGCTCCTCGACGACAGGCTCCTCGGCCACCGGCTCCTCAGTCACCGGCGCGACGGGCTCGTCGTAGCTGCGGCTGCGGAGAAGGTCCCCGGAGACATACCCGGAGATGCCGTAGTGCGAGACCGGCACGAAGCCGTTCTCTCCACTGCCGTGAACGGAAACGGACCCATGGGTGGGGATGACCAGCAGGACGCGGTACTGCGTTCCCGGACCCGTTCGCAGGTTCAGAGCGGTCGCCGCAGTCGTGATGGTCGATCCACCGGTCTGGGCCATGGTGCGTCCCGCCGGGATGAGGACGGACGCCGCGCTGGACAGGACGAGCGCGAGCACGCAGAACACGTGGAGGACGCGGGCGCCACGGAAGGGCAGGCGGGGGGACGAGCCGGTGTCGACGATCTCGATGGCGATCGGCTCGGGGCGGCGATTGGCCGCCGGGTCGTGGGTAAGAGCCGGGGACGAATGGGTCATGACACTCCGCTCCTGCGCCACGGTGTCCGGCACCGGCTGCAGGAACGGACCATGCCAGGGCATGGGACCAACCAGCGAGCGGTGCGACAGGCGGACACGCGTGGCTGGTGGTGGTGGTCTGGACGCAAGACAGGGCGCCCCGGAGCCGCCCGGACCGTTCTTCCGGTCGGGACTGCCGTGCGGGGCAGAGACGGTGCCGCTCCCCAGCCGGAGCGACCCGTTGGGCGGGACCACGGGAGAGCCATCCCCCGGTCGAGGACGATGTCCCCGGTGTGGTCGCCGCGGTTGTACCGGCCGATCCATCCGACAGGGCCTCCAGCCACGGCACCCGGTCAGACAGTTGCGAACGGCCCGGGTGTGACTGCCCGGCCTGACTAGGATACGCCGTCCGTCGGAAAACGGTTCTCTGGCCACCTTGTGCGTACGAATCGCGGGTTCCTGCGTGGTGTGCACGGCAGGGCCGGCAGTTGCGTGTCGCTTTGTCACGGTGGGCCGGCGCAGTCTAGCCGTTCCCGTCCGCCCATGCCACCCGGCCAGTGATCCGCCGCCGGACAGGCGAGCGGTTTGACATCGCCGGTGGGCTCCCCTACGGTTGCCCGTATCGCCTGCCGGTCTTCCGGTGCGTCATCGACATCACCATTCAGCCAAGGAACCTCAATGACACGCATGGTCCAGTGCGCCAAGCTCGGACGCGAGTTGCCCGGCCTCGAGAAGCCGCCGTTTCCCGGCGCCTTCGGCCAGAAGATCTATGACAACATCTCGGCCGAGGCCTACGCCGAGTGGAAGCCGCAGCTGACGATCCTCATCAACCACTATGGCCTGAACCCGGCTGACCCGGAGGCCCGCCAGATCCTCCGCCAGCAGCAGGAGCAGTTCTTCTTCGGCGGCGCCGAGCCGCAGGCCGAGGCCAACCTCGTCCCCGAGGACGTCCGGCAGGGCTAGGTCTCCACGACGACCGACCACACGTACGACGCCGGGGCTGCCAATACAGGCAGCCCCGGCGTCGTACGTGTCTGCTGCGATCAGAGTCGGATCGGGTCAGGAGCCGGCTTCGCGGCCCCGTCCCCGGGCGATATCCTCGTCGACCTGGGGGCGCTCGTTGGGGTCGGACAGGTCGTCAGTCGCACTGTGATGCCCCTCCGGGTTGACGTCAGTGACCGCGGGATCGGTATTGGCCGTCGCCGGAGTCACTTCAACCTCGGGGCCGGACGACGATTCCTGGTGATTGGTCTGGTCGGTGCGGTCACTCATCGGTGCGTTCCTCCTCATAGGCGAACGATGGTAGTCGTCCCTGCCTCCGACTCACGATCCGGTCCACCACCGGCGGTCTCGCACTCGTGCCGGTTCGCGCTCAGGCGGTCATCGACGCGGCGATCAGGGAGACGGGGATGGCGCCGTAGGACAGAAAGCGATCATGGAACCGGCGCAGGGAGAAGTCGTCGCCCTCACGGTCCATGAGCTCGGCGCGCAGGTCGTAGATCCCGGTCAGCCCGACCAGGTACATCATCGCGGCGCCGGGGAACATCGAATTCTTGACGGCCTCGCCCATCGACGCGGCGGCCGTCATCCCGGCTTCCCGCTCGTAGAACGCCGCCGCGTCCTCCAGCGTCATCGCGCCGGTATGGATGCCGACGTCCGCGATGGCGCGGCAGCACATCCGGACCCGCCCCTGGGCTTCGGACAGCGCCTCGGCCAGGGTGAGGAAATCGGTCTGCTCGCCCATCAGCTCGGTCGCGTAGCAGGCCCAGCCCTCGACCAGCGTTCCCGCGCAGAACCACGCCAGCCGTGACGCCGCGTCGACCGCGGCCAGTCGCCCGATCCGCGAGTCCGCCCGGAAGCCGTTCCAGTTCTGGACGTGATGGCCCAGCCCGCCGTGGTGGATCACGTGGTTGAGCTTGATCACCGCATGGTTGGTCGCGCGGAGCTTCGCCGTCTGCTCGTCCTCCGGCATGTCCGGCTCGATCGGGGTGACCCGGTAATAGTGGGTTTCCGGGCGGCCCAGCGGCGCGGGACAGCGATAGAACAGGTAGTACAGGCCCGCGGCGGCGGCGCGGTCGCTCTTGGGGAACGGGCCGTACTCGATCGGGAAGTCCGGCCAGGTCACCAGGTTGGCGTCGATCCCTGCCCGCCTGGCTGCCTCCCACGTCGTGGTGTAGGCCCCGTAGTAGTCGCCGATCGACGGGTGGTCGTCGGCGAGCGCGGCGAGCTGCTGTCGCCAGTCACGCGACGGGTCGGTCTCCGCGGCACGGCGCTCCAGTTCGGCCGTCGCGAGGGCAAGTTGGTCGCGAGCGAAGCGCTCCACCCAGCCGGCATCCTTGTCCCGGGGCAACTGGTGGCCGAGGTGAAGGTAGCGGTCGAACGCTTCCCGTCCGGCGCTGTAGTGGTCATTGGTGTTGCCGGACAGTGTCCCCTCCAGCCAGGTGAGGTGCTCCCGCAGCGCATCGGCGGCGATCCCGGCAGCTTGCTCCAGGGCGTCGGTGCGGATGCCGCGCTCGTCCATCAGCAGGCCGAATCCCTCGCCGAAGTACGCCACCCCGGAACGCGCCTCGCGGATGGCCCGCTCCGTCCACGCCTTCGGCGCGGCGGAGACATTGGTCCTCGCCTGCGCCAGGAACGTCGGCAGAGCCCGCATCCGCGCCTCGGCCGCCGCGGCCCGTTCGGCGACGGGCTCGCTGTCCCGGTGGAACAGCGACATCACCGCGAAGACCGCCTCGCCGGTGTAGAAGGACGGATTGCCCAACTGGAAGTGTTGCGACCCGTGCTCCCACAGCCAGAGCCGCAGGGCGCCCTCGGCCAGCGCGCGGTCGTGACGCCGGGCCTCGTCCAGTGGCTCGTCCGGCAAGCCGTCGAGGTCGGCGAGCAGTTCGCTCATCCGGGCCTCCGCAGCGGCATTGGCCGCCGGGGAGTAGTCCGGGAGGAGCTGGTCGTGGTCATGGATGCCGGTGAAGGTGGCGGTCACCGGGTTCCGGCGGTAATGGAAGGCGAGGACGTCATCCAGCCAGCGGTCGAAGGCGGGGGCAGGGGACGTGGTGGCCGAGGTGGCGGGGGTAATCACGGTCATTTGTCTGAGCTCCAGTCGGAACGAGTGGGAGGCACCTGAGAATTACAAGCCGGAGGTACCCGGGAGGCAGACCTCTCCCCAACCCCTCTTCCGCTCCGGGATCGCTCCGTTTGGCTGAAGCCTCACTGCGTCTCACCCGGCCCGGAGTGGGGCTTCTTCATGTCGCGTCAATGCGCTTCCTGAGCGGTTCCGATGAACCACTCAGAACGCAGCCACACCCCTCTCCGGGACGGGTGGCGCTGAATCCGGGTGGTCAACCACGGTGCCAACCCGGAGCCGGGGGAGAGGTGTGCTCCTGGGCAACTCAACTCGCCGGGACCAGCTCGTCAGCCGACACCGGTTATCGCCTGGCGGCGATGCCCGCTGGCGGGCCCGGGCGACCACAAGGGATCGCCCCTACGGTCGCCAGGGGGCCGGTGGTGGAGCGGGCGGGTACCGGCAAGCCTTACCGCGGCAGGGGCAGCTCCACCCATCGCCGCTCGTGGAACGACTGCTCGACGGCGTTGATCGCCTCCTGCACCCACGCCCCGTCGCGGAAGTTGCCTTGGTTGCGCGGGTCGTCGGTTGTCAGTTCGTCGAGGAAGTCCTTGATCAGGTTGGCGTAGAACAGCGTCCGCCACGACTCGTTCGGCGTGCCGCCTTCCGGGTAGAACTCGGCCGGGATTTCCAGTTCGCGGAACTCGACATCGTCCGGCGTCGCGACCCGGATCGTCTCGGCCACGCCGAACTCCTCGATCAGGCGGCAGATCACCGCTCCCTTGGAGCCGTAGAGGCGGACCTCGATGCCGGGGTAGTTGCCGACGGTCACGAAGCTCGTCTGGACCGAGCTGATCACCCCGTTGGTGTACTCGGCCATGTAGATCGTGCCGTCGTCGATGTTGATCCGCTGCATCTTGCCGGTCGCGCGGACCATCCGCTCGGGGACGAAGTTCTTCATCGTCCCGACCACGCGCTCATAGTCGGCGCCAACCCAGAAGTGACCGATGTCGATGACCGGGGCGCCGTAGCCCTCCAGCGACTGTGTCTGCAGGATCTCCGGGTCGACGTCCAGCTTGACCTGACGGAGCGGGGTCTGCGGGTCGATCCACTGGGAGTTCTGCTCATAGGCGTTGAAGATGTACGGCTCGCCGACAAACCCGTCCTGGATCAGCTTTGTGGCATAGCGAACGCCCGGGCTGTAGCGGAACGTGAAGCCCAGCTTGGTCTTCAGTCCCTTGCTGTTCGCCAGGTCAGCCGCCTCTTCCGTCTGCCGGAAGTCGAAGGCAACCGGCTTCTCGCAGAGGACGTGCTTGCCGGCGTTCAGCGCCGCCATCGACAGGCGGAAGTGCTCGGACGACGACGTGCAGACGTCGACGACATCGATGTCGTCCCGGGCGATCAGGTCCATCGCGTCGGTGTAGGCCACCTCGGCGCCGTACTGCTCCTTGGCCTTCTCGGCGAGCTCGCGATCGACATCGCAGACCGCGACGATGTCGCAGCGGGAGTCGCGGTGCCAGCCGGGGAGGTGGGCGTTGTTGGCCCAGACTCCGGCACCGATCACCCCGACGCGCACGTTCCGTCCGCTGATTGCCTGGAATGCCGCACTCATCGTTCTGCTTCTCCATCCCGCCCCGGGAGCGGGCGGCTGTAGGGTCGTGCTCCGGCCAGTGCCGGATCGTGGTTTCGAGTGGATCTGATGCGTGATGACTTCCGGTGACAGCTCGGACCAATGGATGCCGGAAGACGGACCGTAGGGATCAGCTTCCCGGAGGACCCTTGGCCATGGTCCCGATCGCCTGACCGAGTTCAGCCAGCGACTCGGAGTCGTCCGGCGACGAGCCGATGTAGTGCACCACGACAGCTTCGGCGGCCACGTCGGTCCGGGCGTTCCGTATGGCGTCGAGCAACACCTGGTGGAAGTCGGCGAAATCGGGCGAATCGGCGTGGCGGCGCTCGATGCTGGTCAGGATCAGGGCGCTCATCCGGCCATTGAGGCTGGTCCAGAGCTCGTGGATCACCGGGGAATCGAGCGCGCGCATGATCACGCCGTGAAAGGCGAGGTCCAGCCGGATGAGCAGGGCCGTATCACGTGGGAATGTGCAGCGTCCCATCTGGTCAAGCAGATCCTGCATCTCGGCGAAATCCGCCTCGGTCAGGGCGTGGCGTCCGGCCGAGACGGCATACCCCTCCAGGACGGACCGCGCCCGGCGGAGATCGAGTGATTCCTCGCGGCTGAGGCGATGGACGAAGGTGCCGCGGCGGGGCTCGCTCCGGACCAGGCCGCGCCGCTGGAGCGTCAGCATGGCCTCGCGAAGGGTTGTCCGGCTGACCCCGAGCTCGTCGCACAGGCGCGTCTCGACCAGACGCTCGCCCGGCCGGAGTCCCCCTGCCAGGATGGCGTCCTCCAGGGCGGTCGCGACGTCATCGACGAGGCGCAGCCGGCTGGGCGGGCGGATCACCGCGTCGCCCGGTTTCTGGCTGGTCCCGTTCGGCGCGTCCGGACCGGAATTCCGGCGGTGTTCACTCGTGGCCGAAGCCGCCATCGCGTGGTGCTCCCTCCCGTTCCGGGCGGCATCGGCCTGCCCTGGCGGGATTGTGCCGTCGGGACAAGCAACGTGTCAGGACCCGATTGACGATTGTCGACAATCCGCATACTATCACCCCACGACACGATGTCAAACCGACCAGCCACCTGCACTGCCGCTTGTGGCGGGAACCGCAGCGAGTGGTCGTAGCGACCGCGTCGGTAACCATCTGCCCAGCGTTCCGCGAGGTGCCAATGGACGTCCAGTTCAGGTTCGACGACCGCATTGCCATCGTGACCGGAGCCGCACGGGGCGTCGGTCAGCAGATCGTGCACCGACTCGTCGAGGCAGGTGCGTCGGTCGTCGCGGCGGACCGTGATGGCGACGGGCTGGCGGAGACGGTCGCGGACCTGCCTGGCGATCGCGTCATGTCCGTGGTCGCCGACATCTCCACCCCGGAAGGGGCGAGCGAGATCGTGTCAGCGGCGACGGACCGGTTCGGCCGGCTGGACGTCTGCGTCAACAACGCGGCCGTCGCTCCGCACGCCACGCTGCTCGAGGAGCGCGTCGATGTCTGGGACACGGTCTACGGCGTGAACTGCCGCGGGACGTTCCTGATGACGCAGGCGGCAGCCCGGGCGATGGTCGCGGCAGGCACCGGTGGGCGGATCGTGAACTTCTCGTCGGGCGTTTCGAAGCGCGGATCGGCGGGGGCGGCATGCTATGCCTCCAGCCGGGCCGCCGTCGAGAGCTTCACCCGGGTCGCCGCGGTGGAACTCACCCAGTTCGGCATCCTCGTCAACTGTGTCAGCCCCGGGCTGATCGATACCCAACCGAAACCCCTCCCGCTGCGGATGGCCAGTGCGCTCGGCCGCCGGATCCCGACCATGCCCATGGCGCGGGCCGGCGAGCCGGACGAAGTCGCCTCCGTAGTCCTGTTTCTCTGCTCGGATGCCGCGTCGTTCATCACCGGGAGCGTCGTCGATGTCGACGGCGGGACCGGTGTCGGGGTTCGGTTTGAGGGCACGAGCGTGCCCGATGACGACCCCCGGTACGACTGGGTAACCGGGCGGGCCACCGACGCGGTGGTCCACCAGACATAGGGTGATCGCCGCCGGACACCGGCGGCCAGCCACCGCGGGGAGTCCCGCGGTCAGATCCGTATCGTTTCGCATCGCTGGAGGTCGCTCAGATGAACGCCCGTGACACCACGCACCGGATCAGCCGGCGGACCCTGCTTGGTAGCGCCGCTGGTGCAGCCGGCCTCGCCGCCGCCGCCGCGTACGGATTTGCTGGCACCGAGATCCGGCCCGCCGCCGCCCAGCAAGCGGGCGGTCGCCTGGTCTATGGCCTTGGCTTCGACCTGGACGGCACGCTTGACCCGCAGGTCACAAACTTCGATTCGACGATCCGCGTCACGATGAACATCTGCGAGCCGCTGGTCTGGATGCCGACGGCCGATCAGTTCGTGCCGGGG
This sequence comes from Thermomicrobiales bacterium, assembly GCA_035944555.1. Classification (GTDB taxonomy): domain Bacteria; phylum Chloroflexota; class Chloroflexia; order Thermomicrobiales; family UBA6265; genus CADCWK01. Next base: position 86,340 of record DASZAY010000005.1, on the reverse strand, counting down.
CTGGCCGAGCGCTGGGAAGTATCCGAGGACGGCGCTGCCTACACCTTTTATCTGAAGCAGGGCGTCACCTTCCACGACGGCACCCCGTTCAACGCGGAGGCGGTGCAGTTCACCTTCGACCGCGTCATCGCCAACCGCCTGCAGACCGCCGGCACGCCGGCCGCCGAGCCCGAGATCGTCATCCTCTCCGGCCAGGCCCGCGACCACCTCGGCCCGTACACCCACTCCGAGATCATCGACGACTACACCATCAAGGTGCACCTGGAGTCGGCCTTCACGCCGTTCCTGTCCGGGATCAACGGTTACCTCGGCATCGTTTCGCCGACCGCTGTCCGGACGATGGGGATCGAGGCGTTCGCCCGCGCCCCGGTCGGGACCGGGCCGTTCAAGTTCGGCGAATGGGTCGAGAACGACCACGTCACGCTGGTCAAGAACCCGGACTACAACTGGGGGTCGTCCTTCTTCGCCAACACCGGCGCGCCGTACCTCGACGAGGTCGAGTACCGCATCGTGACCGACGTCTCGGTCCGGACCGGGACCGTCACCACGGGGGAGATGCAGTACATCGACGCCATCGACCCGCTGCAGCTGCCGGATCTGGAGGCCAACCCGGACGTCGAGGTGCTGCGCTACGACCAGCCAGGTTCCGGCCGGATCATCCTGCTGCGGACCGACCGTGAGGGACCGATCTCCGACGTCAACGTTCGCCTCGCGATGCACTACGCCATCGACAAGACGGCGTTCAACACGGCGATCTACGGTGGACTGAACATCCCGGCCGCCAGCCCGCTGATGAAGCCGACCGTTGGCTACGACCCGACGACCGAGACGATGTTCTCCTACGACACCGCCAAGGCCAATCAACTCCTCGACGAGGCGGGCTGGGTGATGGGCGACGACGGCGTTCGCGCCAAGGACGGCGTCCGCCTGTCCCTCTACTGGCCGACCCAGCAGCGCGAGCCAGACGTGTCGTCCGCCACGTTCCTGCAGGGTGCCTGGGCCGAGATCGGCATCGAGGTCAACGTCGACGTCCTCGAGGCGGCCGTGCTCCGGACCGTCATCCGCGAGGACATCAACTACGACATCACGCCGCTCTGGTTCTCCTACGCCGACCCGGATGTGCTCCGGACGATCTTCTGGTCGGGCAACATCGGGAACTTCAACCGCGCGCGGCTCAACGACCCCGAGGTCGACGAGTGGCTGATTGCGGGCTACAAGGCAGCGGAACCGGCCGAGCGGGCGGCACTGTACGCCCAGGTCCAGCAGAAGGTCCTCAACATCGGCGCGACCATCCCGCTGGTCGACACGGTCGTCTACAACGCCAAGCAGGCCAACGTGCAGGGTGACGCCATCGACTACGCCGCCTCGTACGTCTGGCTGAACAGCGCCTCGATCGAGTAGCCGTTACCCCACCCCCTGCCCCCGCTCCATCCCCCGGATGGAGCGGGGGCTCCGGGGCAGGAGAGCCTCTTGGGACCGTATATCGCGCGCCGGCTGCTCCAGGCCATCCCGGTCCTGTTCGGCCTGTCGGTGTTTACCTTCCTGATCCTGCACCTGGTGCCCGGCGACCCGGCGCTGGCCCTGGCCGGCGACCGGCCGCTGTCGGACGCCCAGTTGCAGGAGATCCGCGTCGCCTACGGGCTGGACCGGCCGCTGTTCGAGCAGTACACGTCGTACATGGCGGGCGTGCTGCAGGGCGACCTCGGCGAAGGGTTCCATTCCCGGCGTCCGGTCGCTGACTCGATCCGCGAGGCGATCGGGCCGACGCTGCAGCTGGCGCTGGCCGGGGTGATCGTCGCGGTCGTGCTCGGCCTGCTGCTCGGCGTTATGGCGGCGCTGTTCCACAACACCTGGCTGGACTCGCTGGCGATGGTCATCGCGCTGCTGGGCGTGTCGGTGCCGGTGTTCTATCTCGGACTGCTGCTGATCTTCTTCCTCTCATTCCAGATCCAGATCTTTCCGGCGACCGGCTCGGAAGGCATCCGCAACCTGATCCTGCCCGGCTTCGTCGTCGGCTTCTCGTCCGCCGCCTACATTGCCCGGCTGGTCCGGTCCTCGATGCTGGAGACGCTGCGCCAGGACTACGTCAATACCGCCCGGGCCAAGGGGCTCAGCGAGCGGCTGGTCGTTGTCCGTCATGCGCTCCGCAACGCGCTGATCCCGACGATCACGTTCATGGGGCTGCAGTTCGCCGGGCTGCTGGGTGGTGCGATCGTGACCGAGCAGATCTTTTCACGCCCGGGACTGGGCCGCATCGCGATCAGCGCCATCAACAATCGCGACTTCCCGGTGATCCAGGGGATCGTGCTGGTCGCGGGGCTGACCTACGTCATCGTCAATCTGCTCGTTGACCTGTCGTACGCGCTCGTTGACCCGAGGATCCGGTATGGATAACGCGCAACCGGCGCTTGCTCCGACCCTCGCCGCGATCAGTGACCCGATGATGGCCGGCCAGCCGAAGTCCCGCGGCCTGCTGAGCGACACCCTGCGCCGGGTCGCCCGCAACCCGGGGGCGCTGATCGGGCTGATCGTCCTGCTCGCCATCGTCCTGCTGACCCTGCTGGCGCCCGTCGTCGCCCCCTACGACCCGACCCGGCAGGACACGCAGGCGATCCGGCTCGGCCCGAGCCTGAACCACCTGTTCGGGACCGACACGTTCGGCCGCGACGTGCTCTCCCGGGTGCTGTACGGCGGGCGCTATTCGCTGCCGGTCGGGCTGGTGGCCGTCGCGGTGGCGTCGCTGTTCGGCGTGCTGGCCGGGCTGGCGGCGGGCTACTACGGCCGCTGGGTGGACACGATCATCATGCGGTTCGTCGACATCCTGCTGGCGCTGCCGGGCATCCTCATGGTCATGGCGATCGTCGCCATCCTCGGTGGCGGCATCTTCAACCTGATGATCGCCGTCGGCCTGGCCGCCATCCCGGACTACACCCGGGTCGTCCGTGGCGCGGTGTTGTCCGTCCGGGAGAGCGAGTACGTCACGGCGACGCGGGTGCTGGGCGCGACCGGACCACGGATCATGCTGCGCCACATCCTGCCGAACGTGCTGCCGCCAGTAATCGTGCTGATGACGCTGGGTATCGCCGGGGCGATCCTGCTCGGCTCGACACTGTCGTTCCTCGGGCTGGGGATCCAGCCGCCGACGCCGGAGTGGGGCAACATGCTGGCCGATGGCCGGACGATCCTCCGGACGGCGTGGTGGGTGTCGTTCTTCCCCGGCCTGGCGATCGCGGTGACGGTGCTGGCGATCAACCTGCTCGGCGACGGCCTGCGCGACGCACTGGACCCGCGGCTGCGGAACCGGTAGGTCGCGATCGACCGGCCGCTGTGATGCATCCCGTCTGACCGAGCTTCATATATGAAGGACACACGGACGATGACGCTCTCCGATGCGACGCTGCGGTACGGCGAGGGATTCTGCGAGGCGCTGCTCGGGCTGGACGCCCTCTACGCCGCCGAGCAAACGGCGGGGGGCGCCGGGCCGGCCGATGACCTGGAGCGGCTGGTTGTCCTGAACATGTCGACGACCCATCAGCCGGAGCCGTTCGCCGACTACGCCGCCGCCATTGCCCGGTTCACCGAACTGGGCGCCGCCGCTACTGCGCTCCCGGAGCGGGACCGGCAGCGGTACTACGCGCAGGCATCCGGCAGCGCGGTGGCGTTCGCGACGTGGCGATCGACCGGGCTGCCGTTCCCGGATCAGATCGGCCGGTTCCTTCATATCCCGTCGGCTCTGGCAAGCGACGCCGAGCTGGACGCGATCCGCGGCGAGATGCGCACGGCTCTGACCGATATGGGCTACAGCGGCGACCTTGTGCGCCAGATGGCAGACTGGGAGGCGCGCCAGCGGGTCCCGGCCGACGAGGTCCAGGGGACGCTCGACGAGCTGATGTCCGAGGCGTGGGACCGGACGGCTGAGGTGATGCAGATCCCAAGCGACAAGTCCGACGGGATGAAAGTGCGGACCGTCTCCGGGGCGCCGTTCAACGCCCGCTGCGACTTCACCAACCGGACCGTCGACCTGAACATCGACCCGGTCCTGACCATGCCGGGGCTACGACACCTCGCCGTGCACGAGGGCTATCCGGGCCACTACGTCCAGTTCACCCGCCGTCGTGTCGCCTACGAGAACGGGACCGGCCCGGCCGACAACCTGCTCTCGGTCGTCAACACCGCCTCGTCGACCCCCTTCGAGGGGATCGCCGACGTCGGGATGCGCGTGATCGGCTGGGACCGCTCGCCGGACGACCACCTCAGTGGGCTGCTGTCGCGGTACCGCTCCGGGATCGGCACCCGGGCGGCCTGGCGACTGCACGCCGAGGGCTGGGCGCCGTCCGCCGTCCGCGACGAGATCCACCGCGACGCCCTGACCGGCGGTGAGGGCTGGGTCGATGGCCGGATGCGCTTCATCTCCCGTCCCGACCGGGCGGCCCTGATCTGGTCGTACTGGCAGGGCGAACCGGCGGTCGGTGCCGCCTGGGATCAGGTGAAGGACCGCCAGGATGCCTGGCCGGATTACTTCACCTTCCTCTATGACCGGATGCACTCGGCGGAGACGGTCGGGATGTTCGCGGGCTGATCGACCAACGCGCGATCCCCGTTCCGTAGGGGCGTCCCAAGGGACGCCCCTACGGAACCAGCTTCCCAAAGCGTGGCGCTCTATCCGGCTGGTACGGCCTCGCCTTCCCAGAGCGCCCGCATCTCCTTGCTCGTCGCCAGCAGCTCGTCCAGCGACCCTTCGGCTTCGACCCTCCCATCCTTCAGCACGACGATGTGGTCGGCCTGCTGCAGGGCGGCGCGGCGATGGGAGACGGCGAGGATCGTCGTGTCCGTCCGGGCACGAAGCCCGCGCCAGAGCTCGCGCTCGGTCGTCGCGTCGAGGGCGCTGGAGACGTCGTCGATCACCAACAGCTCGCCGCCCCGGACGAGCATCCGTGCGACCGCGACCCGCTGGACCTGCCCGCCGGAGAGCGTCACGCCGCGGGTGCCGACCGGGGTATCCCAGCGCTGGGGGAACGTCGCGATGTCCGGGGCCAGCAGGGCGAGATCGGCCGCGGCATCGAGGTCGCGGCCCGTCGCGGGTCGACCAAGCAGGACGTTGTCCCGGAGCGACGCACTGAATAGCGTCGGTGCCTGCCCTGTGTAGCCAGCTCGCGGCGGCACCAGGGTCGACGCCGGGTCGGTGATCCCCGTGCCGTCCCACCGGATGGTCCCGGACCGGGCCGGGAGCAGCCCGAGCAGCGCCCGGACCAGCGTCGTCTTGCCCGCTCCGACGCGCCCGGTAACGACGGTCAGCGTGCCGGATCGCAGGTGCAGGTCAATATCCATGATCCCGTGACCGCTGCCGGGGTGGCGGTAGGTCAGCCCGTCGATCACCAGCCCGGACCCGAGCGGCTCCGAAATCGACGGGGAGACATGGGCGGGCGGCAGCGGACCACTCAGGTGGAGGGCGGCCGGGGAGGCGAGGGGTGCGACCGGACCGTCAGCCGTGGTCACCAGCGTCCGCATCCGGTCGAACGCGACCGTTGCCTGCCGGAACTGGGCGAGGTACTGGCCCACCTCGGCCGTGAAGTCGGTGATGACCGTCACGAACGAGATGAACAGGATGAATTCGCCGACGGTCAGGTCGCCGCCCTGTAGCCGGCCGGCCGCGAGCAGCATCAGCAGGCCGGTCGCGATCCCGGTCAGGTTGCCGAAGACGGCATCGACGGCCTGCGTCGCGACCCGGTCACGGACGGTCAGTCGACCCCGGGCGTGGTTGAGCCGGCGCAGGTGGGCGATGGCGCGATCCTCAGCCCCGGCGGCGCGGAGCGTCTCGGCGGCCGTCACCATGTCACCGATCGCGCTGGCGACGTCTCCGGTCGCCTGCGCCGATGCGGCGCGCAGCTGACCGAGCCGGGCCGCGAGGCGCTGCCCGACGAGAACGACGACCATCAGCGGGACGACGACCGCGAGCGTCAGTTGCCAGTCCACCGAGAGCAGGATCACGGTGGCGACGAGCGCGACGAGCCCGGAGCCGGCCAGCTCATCGGTCCAGTCGAGGTTGTCCTCGATCACGTCGGCGTCGTCGCGGAACCGGCTGATCGCCGCGCCGGTGCCGAAGGGCAGCGCGAGAGCACCAGGCCGGTCGAGCAGGCGCTGGAGTAGGTTCTGACGGAGCAGCGCCGTGCCGAGAAAGCGGAACACCAGCTCGACCCAGCCGGCCAGCAGCCACAGGGCCGCCTGCCCGACGGCGAGCAGGACGAGCACGACGACCAGGCCAGCCGTCCCGCCGGGGAAGGACCGGTCGCCGGCGAGGGCGTCGAAGAAGCGACTCGCGATCAGGCCGGGCATCAGACCGGACAGGTTCATCAGGGCCCAGAGTGCCGCGTGGCTGGCGCCGAAGCGGCCGAGATGTCGATAGAGCCGGGCGTACTCGTCCAGCGTCTGGCGACCGGTCATGCCGGTCGTTGAACCAGGGGATGGCGTGGACGTCATGCGGGGACCCCCCCGGCGGCGTGCCGGACGAGTGTGGCGTAGCGGGAGCTTGGGTCGGCGGCGAGCAGGTCGCGGGGGCCGGATTCCACGACGCGCCCGCCCTCCATGACCAGCAGGTCGTCTGCGAGCGCGAAGGTCGAGAGGCGGTGCGCGACGAGGAGGCCGGTCCGGCCGGCGAGCAGGCGGGCGAGAGCGCGGTGGACGAGGCGCTCGGTCGCCGGATCCAGCCGCGACGATGGCTCATCGAGGATCACGACGTCCGGATCGCGGAGTAGCAACCGGGCGCAGGCAATGACCTGGGTCTGCCCGGCCGACAGTCCGGCGGCCCCGTCGCCCGAGCCGAGCCGGGTGTCCAGTCCTCCTGGCAGCGCCCGGAACCAGTCACCCATCCCGATGTCGTCGAGGACCGCGACCAGCCGGTGATCAGGCACATCGGGATCGAACAGGGTCAGGTTGTCGCGCAGGGTGGCGCTGAACAGATGCGCCTCCTGTGGGACCAGCCCGACCCGGGCCCGGACCGCAGCAATCGTGACGTCACGCAGGTCGATGCCGCCGAGCCGGACCGTGCCGGCGTCCGGGTCGTGGAAGCGGGGCACCAGCCGGACCAGGGTCGACTTGCCGGCGCCGGTCCGGCCAAGGATGCCGAGCACGCGACCGGCGGGCAGGTCGAGCGACACGTCGTGCAGGACCGGATTCGCGGGGTCGTACCCGAACCGGACGCTCTCGATCCGGAGATCGAGCGGACCGGGCGGCGGGGCGGCCCCGGCACCATCGACCAGGACGGAGCGCCGGGCGAACAGCGCGTCGATCCGCCCCAGGCTGGCCGCCGCCCGCTGGAGATCCTCGACCTCGTCACGCAGTTGCTGCGTCGGCCGCTGGAGCATCTGGGTATAGCGGAAGATAAGGAAGACCGCGCCGAGGGTGATCGCGCCGTCCCGGTGCAGCACCGCGGCTGCGCCGAGCGCGAACGCCAGTGCGAGCCCGAACAGCCCCGACCCGGCGGCGAACATCCAGTAGCCACGCATCCCGGCGGCGATCCGGGCGGCGCGCCAGTCGCGCATCAGCCCGGCCCAGCGGTGCAGCACCCAGGCACCGGCGCCCGACGAGCGGATGTCCTCCCGCCCGGCCAGGATCTCGCCGAGGAACCCGTAGACGGCGGCGCCCGCCTGCCGCTCGGTGGCGGAGTAGGGCGTCCCGATCGCCCGCAGCTTCAGGATCGCCACCAGCGCACCGACGACGAAGACCGCGACGCCGAGTCCCACACGCCAGTCCACCGCGATCAGCAGGGCGAGGATGCCGGCCTTCAGCACGACATTGCCGAGGACATAGACGGCGAATCGGGAGAAGAACCGGGCCAGCGTCCCGACGTCCCCATCGACCCGCTCGATCAGCTCGCCGGGCGTGTGGGTGTGATGGAAGGCGGCGTCGAGATGGAGCAGGTGGGCAGCGAGGTCCTCGCGCAGCCTGTTGGTGGCCGCCCAGGCGATCCGCTCCGCGACCCACGTCTCGACGACGGAAACGACCTGCGTAGCGACGGCGAGCAGCGTCGCGACCAGGGCCAGCGTGATCAGCACGTCCATCGTCCCACCAGACGCGGCGCGATCGACGAACCGGGCGACGACCAGCGGCGTGGCGAGCTGGAGAACGATGGTGACGACCAGGACGCCGGCGAGGGCGAGGACCTGTCCGCGCCAGGGGCGCAGATACCGGACGAGCAGGGACCAGTTCAGGCGGCGCGCCTGCGGGGTGGACGCCGGAGAGGAAGGCGATGACATACGGCTCCCGGATATGAGCGGAACGACGAATACCCCACGGGCAGGCCCGGGGGGAGCAGTCATCGATCACGCGCACGGCGGGAGCGCCGGTCAGATCACGTCTGGGAGAAGGGTGCGGTCAGGCCGCGAGGGCGTCCGTGGTCCGTGCGCGTGGCGTCGTCGTCGCAGTCATGGACAGGGGCCTCCTGGGAGCGGGGACCGCGGACGAGCGTCGGCGGCCGGGAGTCAACGGCTCTGAACCTATCAGCCGGGCCGAGGGAATGTCAACAACAGTGGTCCCATTCCTTCGACGCGGGCGGGGTGTGATGGGCCCCGTTTCGCCCTCAGGGATCGAGTGGTACCTGGTCGAGACGGCGGGACAGGTAGGCGATCTCGGCGGTGTTCCTCGCCAGGCTGATTGCCCGCTCGTAGGCGGCGCGGGATTCCCGGCCGCGGTCGAGGCGGCGCAGCAAGTCCGCCCGCGTGGCGTGGTAGAGGTGATAGCCGACCAGTGCTGCTCCCAGGCGGTCAACGATCTCCAGTGCGACCGCGGGACCGTGGAGCTCGCCGATCGCGATGGCCCGGTTGAGGGCGATGACCGGTGAGGGATCAATGTGGACGAGCTGGTCGTAGAGGGCGACGACCTGCGACCAGTCGGTACCGTCGCCGTCACGGGCGGAGGTGTGCACGGCGTTGATCGCCGCGAGGATCTGGTAGCGCCCCGGAGCGACTCCGCTGGCCAGGCGCTCGCGCACCAGCTGATGCCCTTCCGCGATCAACGCCACATCCCAGGTCCGTCGGTCCTGCTCGGGAAGGGGAATCAGGTCGCCGCTCCCGGAGACACGGGCCGGGCGGCGGGCCTCGGTGAGAAGCATCAGCGCCAGCAGACCAGTGACTTCCCCGTCTTCCGGCAGGAGCGAACGGGTGACGCGGGCAAGCCGGATCGCCTCGGTCGTGAGGTCGACACGGAGCGGATCGGTTCCGGGACCGGTGGCCAGGTACCCTTCGTTGAAGATGAGGAAGAGCACGGCGAGGACACCGGCAAGGCGAGGCGGCAGGTCCTCGTCGGATGGCACCCGGTACGGGATGCGTGCCGCCCGGATCTTCGCCTTGGCGCGGGTGATCCGCTGCCCCATGGCCGCCTCGCTCACCAGAAAGGTCCGGGCGATCTCGGGCACGGTGAGCCCACCGACCATGCGCAGCGTCAGGGCAACGCGGGTTTCCATCGCGAGTGCCGGGTGGCAGCAGGTGAAGATCAACCGGAGCCGGTCGTCGTCGATCGGTCCGGGCAATTCAGACGCGTCGTCGTCCGGCATCATCAGCGCCTCCCGCTGCTTGTCAGCACGCTTCGCTTCACGCCGGAGCCGGTCGATGGCCTTGCGGTTGGCCGTGATGGTCAGCCAGGCACCGGGGTTGGCCGGCAGGCCATCGGTCGGCCACCGCTCTACGGCGATCGCGAACGCCTCGGCGGCCGCGTCCTCGGCGATGTCGAGATCGCCGAAGCGCCGGGCCAGGGCCGCGACCACCCGGGCCCACTCGTCGTGGTGGGCCTGGGTAATCGCCGCCTGGATGGCGATCCGGTCTAGAGGAACGGCCGCACCTCGACTTTCCGGTTGCAGTGCTTCGACCCCTCGGCCGCGAGCCGGAGTGCCTCGTCAAGGTTGGCCGCCTCGATGATCCAGAAGCCGGCAACGTACTCCTTGGATTCCAGGAACGGGCCGTCGGTGAGCAGCACGTCCTCTCCCCGGTTGTCGATGACGGTGGCTGTCACCGGGCCACCGAGGCCACCGGCGAAGACCCAGTGGCCGTTCGATCGCAGCCGGTCGTTGAACACGTCGATTGCGGCCATCTCGTCCGGGGTAGCGGTGCTGGAGTCGTTGTCGATGACGGATGCCAGGTACTGCATGCCGATCCCTCCTGAGATCCGGGGCGACCTTCCTGGATGCCCCTCACCATATCTACGAACGGCATGAGCCCGATCCGACATCTCCAGCCTGGTGCGCCGCGCCGTCCTCGTCGTTACCGTTCCGCCCGCTGCCGGGCCGCCGCGATGATCCGGGTGATCCGGGTGACGCGCGTTTCGGGGCGCTTCGACGTCACCAGCAGCGCCAGGTGTTGCTTGCGGATGGACGGGGCAAGCAACTGCCAGCCGGCGCCGGCAATGGGGTCGGCATCGAGTGCGATGCGGAGGTCGTCCGGCTCAGTCAGCGACTCGACGGTATCGGATCGCGCCCATGACCCGTCGGCGATCGCCGCGTCGATCTTTGCCTGCCCGATCGGCGTCATCAGTCCCTCGGCCTGGAGGCAGAGGATGCGCGCCTTGTTGACCGCCGACCAGTTGCTGTTCGCCTTGCGCGGTGAGAAGACATTGCGCGCCCGCTCGTCGTCGACCTTGCCCGCCCGGCCATCGATCCAGCCGAAGCAGAGCGCCTCTTCCACCGCTTCGACGTACGTCAGCCCGCCTGGCCCCGCCGTCGTCTTGCGATAGACCAGCCAGATTCCCGGCGAGGTGGCGTGGTTGGCGGCAAGCCAGTCGCGGAATGCTGCCCGGGACGGGAACTCCAGGTGCGGGTAGGTATCAAGGATGGACGGCATCGGTACCTCCCCCCTGGCGCTCGAGGCGCCGATCATGGATAGCGACTACGGCCAGCTCGATTCGTCTGGGTGCGTGATCACGATCTCCTGAATGGCCGAATCCGCCGGCATCGAGAGCGCGTGAACGATCGTCCGGGCGACGTTCTCGGGGCGCTGGAGCCGGGCGGTGTCCGGTCGCCCGATGCCCTGTTCCTCCAGCCGGTCGAGGAACCGGGTGTCCATCCCGCCGGGGATCACCGTCAGCACGCGGATGTTCTCCTGCCGCCCCTCCAGGTTCATCGCTCGGCTCAGCCCGAGCAGGCCGAACTTCGAGGCGTGGTAGGCCGACGCGCCCGGCCAGACACGGGTCGCCGCGGTGGACGCGATGTTGACGATCTGCCCGCCGCCCTGCCGCTTCATCACGGTCCACACCGCCTTCGCCATGAGGAACGGCGCCCGCAGGTTCACGGCGAGGATCTGGTCGTACTGCTCAACGGTGAGCTGTTCCAGCCAGTACGTGTGATCGATCCCCGCGCAGTTCACGACCACGTCGATCCGGCCGAACCGGTCGAGCGCCGCCGCGACCGCCGCGTCGATGGCCGCAGCGTCGGTCAGATCGCAGGGGAGTGGCAGGACGTCTTCCCGGTCGGACAGCGTGCCGAGGCGCGTGGCGTCGATGTCCAGCGCGGCCAGCCGGTAGCCCGCGTCGAGCAGCGCGGTGGCCGTGGCGGCACCGAGGCCGCTGCCAGCTCCGGTGACGAGCGCGACGGGCAATGGGGAGGCGGTCGTCACGGGCAGGGACCCTCGATTGAACGGCGAGCGGACGGTTGGCCACCCGGTCAGGTCGGGGGGACGGCGATGGTACGCGATCGATCAGTCCCTGAGGTCGCGGAAGAACGCCCGCAGGTCGCCGGCGACGATGCCCGGCTGCTCCCACTCGATGAAGTGCCCGCCGCGCGAAGCATTGCTGACCCGATCGGTTCGGTACAGTCGCCGCGCCCACGACAGTGGCGCGTTCGGGATCTGCTCATTGGCATGCAGGATCGCCGTCGGGACATCGGGGATACCGGTCAGGGTGTCGGATCCATACCCATCGCGGTAGACCCGCATGGACGAACCGATCGTCCGGGTGAACCAGTACAACGCGACGTTGGTCAACAGCGCGTCCCGGCCGTAGAGCGATTCGATGTCACCATCGCTCCAGGCGTGGAACTTCTCGAGCATCCAGGCCGCCAATCCGGTCGGCGAATCGTTGAGGCCATAGGCCAGCGTCTGCGGTTTGGTTCGCTGCTGGTGGCTGTAACCGCCCTCATCCTGGTTCCAACGCGCGACTGCGTCGAGATACGCTCGCTCCTCCGGGGTCACGTCGTCCGGTTCCAGCGAGACGTAGATGCCCGTGAGATGGATCCCGATGATCGACCCCGGGTGGGCGAGGGCCATCTGGCGCTGGGCGCCGGCCCCGATGTCGCTGGCCCGGATCGCGTATTGCGGGTACCCGAGAACGTCCGTCATCAGGCGATGAAGCAGGTCGCCCATCCTTCGTCGGCTCATCGGGCGGTCGGTCGTCGTGCCGGAGAAGCCGTAGCCGGGCAGCGACGCCGCGATGACGTCGAAGCTGACGTCCGGATCTCCGCCGTGGCTGGCCGGGTCGGTGAGCAGCGGGATGAGGTCGAGGAACTGGACGAATGAGCTGGGCCAGCCGTGCAGGATCAGCAGCGGGACCGGGTTCGGCCCCGTGCCCCGTTGATGGACGGCATGGATCCGGATCCCATCGATTTGCGCCGTGATCTGCGGGATGGCGTTCAGGCGACGCTCCTCCGCCCGCCAGTCGTAGCCGTGCTGCCAGTAGGCGACAAGGTCGCGCAACTACTCCCGATCCGTGCCGTAGTCCCAGCCGGCACCGTCCAAGGCGTCCGGCCAGCGGGTCGAGGCCAGGCGTCGCTGAAGGTCGTCAACTTCGTCCTGCGGTATGTCGATCGTGAACGGGTTCGTCGTCATCCCGGCATCCTTTGCCACGTCGGCCATTCGCCCGAGCCCCAGTATTCATCCCAATCGAGACGGGACTGGTACCCGTTGGAGCGGAATCAGGTCGCCATCGATGGCTGCGGCACCGGAGGATTGGGGCGGCGGGCAAGCAGCGTGGCGACGATCGCGGCGACCGGAAGGATGAGCAGGCCGAGGATGGCCGGGTCGTAGCTGCCGAGCTGGTCGACGGCGAGCCCGAACGGGATCGGACCGAGCGCGGCGCCGACCACACCGACCGCGAACCCGAGCGAGCGGATCCGGCCGAGGTGGCGCCGGCCGAACCAGCTGGGCCAGACCACGTCGATCGAGACCGTCCAGCAGCCCTCGCACATCCCGCGGAGGGCCGAGTAGATGATGGCGCCTTCGATCGAGCCGATGGTCAGCAGGACGACCATGCCGATGCCCATGAACGCCTGTCCGGCGACCAGGACGTAGTGGGCGGGGTAGCGGTCGCACAGCCAGCCGGCGACGAGGCTCGTCGGGAGTGCGGCCGCCGCGCCGACCCCGAACATCGTGGCGGCGAGGGTCGCGTCCAGCCCGCGGTCGGTCAGGATGCCGGTCTGGTTGAGCGACAGCCCGGTCAGGACCAGCGCCGGGACAGCCCCGGCGAACAGCAGCGCCCAGAAGGCGAAGGTCCGCGATGCCTGGCGGACATCGAAGCCCCACTCATGCCGGGGACGGGTGTCTCCGGCGACCACGGGTTCGGCGCCGTACGGCTCCTGCCCGAGGTCAGCGGGACGGTTCCGGACGATCAGCCACACCAGCGGCGGCAGGACCACCCACATCACGCCGGCATTGATCAGCCATGCCTCGCGCCAGCCGACCGAGTCGATCATCGTCTGATTCCAGGTCGGGACGACCGCCTGGCTGGCCATCCCGCCGATCCCGAGGATGCTGAACGCGCGGCCCGCCCGGGAGTGGAACCAGTGGGGGACGAGCGTCCGGGCACCCAGGCTGACCACGCCCTGGCCGAACGAGCGCAGGATGATGAACCCTAGCAGCAACGACAGCAGCCCGGTCGCGACGCCCATCAGGGCCAGCCCGGCCCCGAACAGCACCGCCGCGACCGCCAGGACCAGGCGGTTGCCGTAGCGGTCCAGCTGGCGTCCGGCGACGATCAGGACGCCGGCTGAGACCAGCGTTCCGATCGAGTAGAGCGTCGAGAACAGGGACCGTGAGATACCGAGGTCGGCCGTCATCGGATTGACGAACGGAGACACGCCATACGTCTGGGCCGGGCCGGTCGCGAAGACCGCCAGAGCCGCGATGGCCAGCATCCGCCACCCGGCGAAGGGGCGCCGCGTCGTCGATCCGGCGACCGCCGTCGTCGCTGTCTGATTCGTCATCCCGGCATTGTATGGCCGGTCTGTCGCATTGCGGAGATGACCAAGGGCCAGGCTGAAAGCGCAGCCTGGCCCTTCCCGGGTCAATGGAACGTCATCTCGTCCGGCTGCTAGTTGATCGTCAGCACGGACCCGGAGTCGACCCGGTAGTTGGAGCCGTTGACGAACGAGGCGCGCTCGCTGCACAGGAAGGCGACCACACTGGCGACCTCTTCCGGCTGGCCGCGCCGCTTGAGCTCCATCCCCGGGCGCTCCTCGTCGAGGAAGCTGGAGATCGCCTCGTCGATCGAGGTGCCCATCTCCCTGGAGCGCTTCTCCATCATCGCGTCGGTCATCGGCGTATGGATGAAGGCGGGTGAGACGGCATTGACCAGCAGGCCTTCCGGCGCGTAGGACTTGGACAACCCCTTCATCAGCGCCAGGATTCCCGCCTTGGCCGAGCAGTAGGGGATCTCGTCGGCGTAGGGCTGGACCGCGTCCTCGGATGCGAGGAAGACCAGCCGGCCCCAGCCGCCTGCCCGCAGGTGCGGCAGGAACGTGCTGACCAGCCGGACCGGACCGAGCAGGTCGACCTCGATGGTGTTGGTCCAGCCCGCGTCGTCGATTTCGTGGAACATCCCTTGGGCACCGGTGATCCCGGCGGACTGGACGAGGATATCGATCTGACCGACCGCCGATTCGACCTGCTCGCGCAGCGTCTTCAGGTCGTCCAGCTTCGTGATGTCGGCGGCGAACGCGTGCAGCTTGCCCTCGGGCGCTTCGAGCTTCGCGGCCGCGGCGTCGAGCCGGTCCTGCTCGATATCGGTGATGACGACGGTCGCGCCCTCCGCGAGCAACAGCTGGGCGGTGTGCCAGCCGATCCCTGAGTCCCCGCCACTGATCAGCGCCGTCTTGTCCTTGATCCCGAGATCCATCGTCAACTCCTGGTGATCCTGTTGGAGGGTCGGACTCCCGCCCTTGGCTGAACCCGGAGGAGGCAGGGGTCGTGCCGTCGGACGCCTGTCTGGTCGTCCCGGCTACCCTGGGAACCGAAGACGCTGCGTCAGGCTCTGGCGAAGCAGAACGGGCGGTTCACGGCAATCCCGCGCCGATCCTTTCTCTCGCGACCGGATGGGCGGAGGACACCTGCCACCGGATCCGGTTCGGGAAGAGGACGGCCAGGGATCGGACCCGCCACCTCGCCTTTCGACCACCTCGCCACTCCGGACGGCCGGGTGTCCCGGCGCTATCGCGGCCAGATGCGAAGATAGGTTTCGTTGCTAAATCAGGCGGTCCATCGCTGCGGACCGGTGTCCGCCACCCGCGACGTCCTGTCCGCGCAGGGTGCCGAGGTCGTCCGGTACGAGGGATTCATGGGTGGACATCATGCGTCGTGGTGGCGCGGACCGGTGGTCGAAGGCCTGGTCGCCCTGCTCGGTGAGCGCCGGTGAGCGCCGGATGACGGATCGGACTCCGTCGGCTTCGCGCGTCCAGTGGGCATTGGCGGCGCTGGTCCTGGGCGCGTTCGTCGTCGGCAGCGCCGAGCTGGTCCCTGTCGGGATCGTCACGCTGGTCGCCGACGACCTGGACGTCGGAATCGGGACGGCCGGGTTGCTGGTCAGTGCCTACGCGCTGGGGATCGCGATCGGTGGTCCGCTGCTGACGGCCGCGACACTGCGGGTCGCGCGTCGACCGCTGGTCCTGGTCGCGCTGTCGCTGTACGCGGCGGCGACCGCGGTTGCCGTCATCGCGCCGACGTTCGGGGTGCTGATGATCGCCCGTGGGCTGACCGGTGCGCTCCATGGGCTGTTCATGGGCGCCGCGCTAGCGATGGCGGCCGGGCTGGTCCCACCGGAGCGGATGGGCCGGGCGGTCGCAGCGGTGTTCGGTGGGATCGCCCTGGCGACCGTGCTAGGTGTGCCGCTCGGCACGGTGGTCGGCCGGTGGCTGGGCTGGCCGGCCACGTTCGCGGCGGTGTTCGCTCTCGCGCTGGTCGCCCTCGCGGCGGCGGCGCTGGCGGTGCCGGCCATCCCCGGCGAGGACCGGGGCGGGTTCCGGTCCCAATCTGCGCACGCCCTGGCGTCGCGGGTGCTGGTCGTCCTACCGGTCGGCTTTCTGATCTTCGGCGGGCAGTTCTCTGCCCTGACCTACATCACGCCGTTCCTCGAGGAGGTGTCCGGGGTTACGCCAGGCTGGGTGGCGGTGGTGCTGGTCGGCTACGGGATCGCCAACGCCGTAGGCAACTGGCTAGGGGGCCGGGCCGCCGACCGGAACGTGACGGCGACCCTGGTCGTGATCAACGTCGTCCTCATCGCGGTGCTGGGCGGGCTGGTCCTGTTCGGGACCTCCCCCGTCATCGCGCTGCCCCTGCTGATCGCCTGGGGCCTGGTCGGGTTCGCCTTCATCCCGGCTTTCCAGCACCGCGTCGTCGGGCTGGCCGGGCCGGGCCGCGACCTCGCGTCGATGCTGCCGCCCTCGGCCGTGACCGGTGGGATCGCGGCCGGGGCGCTGGTTGGTGGGCTGGTGTTCGACCGATCCGGCGCGGAGGGGGCGTTCGTCGCCGGCTGGGTGATCACGGTCGCGGTGCTGCCACTGACCGTGATCACCGCCCGGCTGCGATGAGCTACCGCTCCCCGAGTGAATGGAGGATGGCGTCGCGGATGAACGGCGGCAGATCCGGGTGGTAGCGGCGGAACGTCTCGGCGAACCGGTCGTCGTCGACGTACATCCGGGCGATGTGCCCAAATACCTCGTCAGTGGGCTCGTAGTAGTTACCCATCCAGGCACGGTAATCGGCGACGGCGGCCTGGACGGTTGGCGCGGCGACGCCCTCATCCATGTGGGCGACGATCCGGAACAGGGCGTCGTCCATCTGGCGCTGGATCTCCGCCGCCCGCTCCGGCGTAACCTGGGCGGCTTTCGCCTCGCTCTGGCGCCAGCCGTCGGTGCCGCCCCAGCGCTCCTTCGCCTCGGCTCGGAGGTCGGCCAGCTCGTCATCGGAGAAGCGGTCGGACGGGCTGCGGTACGGGGTATCGGTGGGCATGGTCGTCTCCTCTGTGATGTCGTGGCCGAGCTCGCGGTCCAGCGTCGCGATCAGCCCGTCGAGCTGGTCGCGCCGGACCAGGAGCAGCCGGCGGTGGTCGCGGTAGGCCGCTGCGGCGTCGAGGTCGGGCTGGTCCAGCAACGACCGGATCCGGTCCAAGGGGAACTCCAGCTCCCGGAAGAACAGGATCTGCTGCAGCCGGATGAGTTCCGCCCGGCCGTAGTAGCGGTAGCCGTTGTCCCCGATCCGGGCCGGCGCCAGCAGCCCGATATGGTGGTAGTGGTGGAGCGTGCGGACACTGACCCCGGCCAGCGTGGCCAGCTCGTTGACGGTCCACGTCGTGACACTAGTCATTGGGCGGTGCCTCGTCGGTCCGGGTGGTTCGGCAGCAATCGTAGGGGCACGCACAAGCATCCTCCTGCCTGGCCCGGCCTATCACCGGGTCCGGAAGGAGGATGGGCTCTGACGTGGCGTCAGGGTCAAGGGGCCGTCGCCAACCCGATCAGCAGGCGTCGTTGGCGGTCACCGGGATGGGGACGGCGATATTGGCGAAGTAACCCTCGAGCGGGACGGTCTCGATGAAGCCCGGTACCCCGGCGGTCTGGGTCCCGTCGATGGAGAGCGACTGACTGCCGTCTGCCCCGTCCGTGGACCGCGTGATGGTCAGGTCAAACGTCCAGAAGAACGTATCGGGACCCAGCACGACGTTGGACTCCGAACCAGCGAAGGGACCGACCGTGGTCGTCGCCACATCACCATCGGTAAACGCCCACGAGATCGGGAGCGTCTGGTTGATGTCGATGTCGACCGCATTGGCGGTCTCGTCCATGGATATCGCGATGACGAGCTGCAGATCTCCGTCCCAGGTGTCCCCATCGCACGTCGCAGCGTCGAGGGAAAGCTGGACCGTCCCGAGATGCCCGTACGGAGGTTCGAACGTCGTCGAGACTGCGCCGGGGGTGCCGGTGTCCGGATCGGGGGTAGGATCGGGCTCCGGCTCATCGTGGTAGCGGATGTAGAGCGTGGTGTTGCTGCGGGTATCGGTCAGTTCGGTGATCTTGCGGAGCAGGTCATTGGCGACGGGCCCGAGCAGGTTGCGGATGAACGGCTGGATGATCGACGGCAGCGCCCCGAAGGCGAGGTTGAGGATCGTCGCGCGAAGGTCCTCGAACTGCTTGCGGGACACGGTCGCAAACACCTCGACGGTGCCCGTTCGCTCCGGCCCGCGCGCCGTCCGCTCGCTCTCCCGCCCCGTGACGTACAGCAATTCGGCCCTGCCGTCGGCATCCAGCTCGTCCGGCCGCTCGATCAGCGTCATCAGCCCGGGGCGAGAAGGTCGGAAGTCCCAGACGACCGGTGCCCCCTCCGGCTTGAGCGATGGCAGCTCGATCTCCGCGGCCCGAGCGCAATCCAGCACGTACGGTGGCCATTCATCCAGCCCGCCCAGATCGACGAGGCAGCTTGCCCGGCCCTCCTGGTCGGGCTCGCTCCCGATCGCGAAGCGGCTGACGACGGGGTCGGTACGCATCCGCAGCGTCCACGGCCGGATGGCGGAGACGACGGTGACGGCGGTGCCGACGACCGCGGCGATGGCGCGGACCTGGGTCAGGATCGGCCGGAGCACGGCGTCGATGGCGGCGGTGATCGCTCCGATGGCCTTACCGATCAGCCAGGAGAGCGCCCCGGAGATGAATCCCGGCAGGTGCAGCGAGTCGATGCCGCGAGTGAGCGCGGACGTCAGCGCGGAGAGGGTACTAGTGACGAAGTCGGAGACCGCGGAGCACGGGGCGTCGAGGAATGACTGGTCCCGCAGGGTCGCCGCCTGACCGGAACGTGCCTGGGCGGACCAGGCCGGCGTGCCTCCCACGCCGCAGCGCTGCGCCTGGCCAAAGAGACCGGGCGACACCGCGCCCGCCAGCGTCGATGGCATACGCGCTACGGGCTTGACCTCGGCGTCGGACCGGCCCAGCTCACCGACGAACATGGCCAGCACGACCTGTGGGAACACGGTCGCCGGTGCCACAGCGACCATCGCGTCCCCATCGTCGGATAGGCCGGGCAGGTAGCGACGGGCAGCCTCGGCTGCCGCCGTCTCGCCCACGACGGCCCACGCGATCAGGAGCTCCGACGGACGAACCTGGTAGGTGGCGAGGTCGACATCCTGCCGTGCCACGTCGATCACGGCACGGGCGTTCGCAACCGCCAGGTCTCGTGCCGCGAAATCCGGGATGAGCGCCGGGTCATCCGAGCGGGCAGGACGCTGAAAGCCGAGCAGGTCATCGAGCTCCCACCCAGCGATACCCCCGCCGCCGACCGCTTCCATAGCCATCGTCCGGGCGTTGGTAACGAGCAGCCGGAAGGGACCTGGCTCCGGTACCTCCACGACTGGTGCGTCGTCGCCAGGCTGGTCGTGAACCGCCACGCCCGCCGCCGCGAGGTCAGCAAGGACGCCCTTCAGCGCGTCGTCGATCTGGTCGTCGGTGAGGGGATCGCCGGGAGGGGCCTCATCCACGGAGGGGGTCGGATCGTCGGGGGCGTCGTCCTGCCGGGCGAGAACAGGCCCACCGGTCGCCAAGCCATACCCGCCGGCGCCCAGCCCCATTGCCGCCACCGCCGCCGGCACGGCAAGCGCGAACCGCCGTCGGTCCATGCCTGCCGGCGCTTGCCGATCGGGCATGGTCGTCCCATCAGCCGCCTGATCCGTCGACGCGTGCGCTCCGATCCTCACCACGGGTTCCCCTCTGTCATCCATGCCGGGCAGGAAGGCACCGTCAGCCTGACGATGCCCGGAATTCCTCCGATACCGGCAGTCTGGCAACAGGGGCCGGGAGGAGCGTGAGTAGTCCTACCCAATCATGGTGACGAGGACGGGGGTGGCAGATCGGTCGCGGCGATCAGCCGCCGAACCAGATCGCGCCACCGCCGCCACGGCGCCCGCCGCGCCGGGCCGCGGTCATGGCCGCGTCGTACTGGTCGGCGAGTGCCTGGCGGCGAGCACGGGCGGTCCGTCCGAGCGGGCCGGTGATGGTGTTGCTGAGGGGATTGCTGGAGGCGATCAGGCGCTCGTTGCGGTCGGCCAGGCGGGCGACGAGGTCGAGCGATGGCAGTGATTCGCGCGCGGCGTCTGCGCAGGCGGGGTGCGCGACGACGAGGTTCCAGGACGAGCCGCCACGATCCGTTGCGGGGAGCACCGGCACGACCGTCGCGTCGGCCGCGACGGGCTCGCCGCAGTGCAGGCAGAGCCCGACCTGGTAGCCGTGGAGCGCCGCCGGAACGGACGTCAGCGCCCGAACGGGGGCCGGGGCGTGGTCGTCGGCGTCGGCCAGGTAGAAGGCGCGGTCGTCGCAGATCAGCCGGAGGCGGTCGAGCCAGCGCCGGATCGCGAAGTCGCCTTCGAGCAGGCTCCAGCGGGCGTCGATCTCCAGTCCGATGTCCGCGGCGTCCGGTCCGGACAGCAGCGCCATCGCGTCATCGCTGACCCGGAACCGGTCACCGTCGATCTCGTAGAAGCGGCGCTCGATATCCGCTCCCCGCACCCGGTGGAAGGCGTCGAGCACGAACCGGAAACCCTCCCGGCGGGTGGCGGCGATCGCCCCATCCCGGTCGATGGCACCGCGGGCAAGGTCGTCGACGATCTGTTCCATCGCCGTCGACCGGGTCGGGATGCTGATCTGCGGCTGCCCGTTCGCCAGGCGATCGACGTAGGCGTCCAGGAAGTCCGCGGCGAGATCATCGAGCGAGACGGCGGGCGTCCCGTCCCCGGCCAGCCCCTGCAGCACGGTCGCAAGGGCGAGCTTGTAGGTCGCCGTCTTCTGTCCGTAGAGCAGCAGGTGGCGCCAATCGGCTGTCACGTCGCGGGTTTCCAGGACATCCACTGATTCCCTCATCCTTCGATGCGCCGATGCCTGATTGGCGAGAACGCCTGGCGAGGGCCGTCTTCGCCCAGTGATCGTCGATACCGAAAATCCTGAGACCTACGGATGGCACGATCGATCGTCAGGCGTCAGATGGACCCGGTCGCCAGCGCGTTCGCTGCGACCACGCGCTGGCCAGGCGCATCATGTCCCAGATAAAGGGATCCTTGCGATCCGTGTACAGCGGACGGTCCGTTCTGAGCAGGGGAGCGAGTTCCCGCTTCAGGGCGGCGTAGCTGTCGGCTTCGTCGGGGTGGGCGCGCAGGTAGTCCCGGAAGAGCAGGGCGAACTGCTCGCCGAAACTGCCGGTACGCCGCACATGGATGTGCGTGCGAATCATCCCAGGGCTCTCGCGGAAGTACCGTCTGGTGCAGTCGGGGTTGTCCGCTCGCCACCGGAAGCCCCGGTGTTCCAGCGGAATGCGGAACGGGTCCATTGGTTCGAGGGCGGCAACGCTGACCTGCACGTCGATGATGGGCTTGGCGGCCAGTCCCGGCACCGCCGTCGAGCCGATATGGTCGATCCGGATGGCGACCGGACCAAGCGCGGCTCTCAGCGCCGCCCCGAGGACGGCGAAGCGCTCCGGCCAACCGGGCTGCCACGCGACGACCGTCGCCGGGTCGCCAGGGGCGTCACAGCGGTCAGCTGAGGCTAAGTGGTGCGGGTCAGATGGCACGTCTGGCTTCCTGTCGATCGCTCCCGGCCGGCGATGACGCTGGCAAGGGACGTGGTCATGGAGCAGCGGTGTCGGTTGGGACCATATTCCGCTGGAACCCCGCCGGTACGGTCACGAGCGAGGCTGATCAGCATCCTCTTGTTCGGTTGCAGCGAGGATCGCAACCGGAAAAATCCCGGCTGGCGAGGTTCCTGCGCACGCATGGACGAGACTCGACCATCCTGGTCAGCCGTCTCGGGATCGGCGCTCCGGCCAGAACATCACACCTGACCGGTCAGAGAGGACTTCATGGTAACCGTCGGCTATCACGCGTCTCACGAGCAGTTCACTCCCGGCGATCTCCTGCGGTACGCCGTGGCGGCGGAGCAGGCCGGGTTCACCGCGGCAATGTGCTCCGATCACTTCGCGCCGTGGAGCGAGAGTCAGGGGGAGTCGGGTTTTGCCTGGTCGTGGCTGGGCGCGGCGCTCCAGGCGACCTCGTTGCCATTCGGCGTCGTCAACGCGCCGGGCGACCGCTACCACCCGGCGATCATCGCCCAGGCGGCGGCGACGCTGGCCAGCATGTTTCCGGATCGTTTCTGGGTGGCGCTGGGCACCGGACAGGCGCTGAATGAGCACATCACCGGGCGACCATGGCCGCCCAAGGCGGAGCGGCAGGAGCGGTTGCTGGAGTGCGCGCAGATCATGCGACGGCTCTGGGCCGGCGAGGCCGTTACCCACCACGGGCACGTGACCGTGCACGAGGCCCAGCTCTGGACCCGGCCCGAGCGGGCACCGATGATCTTCGGCACCGCGCTGACTCCCGAGACGGCTGCCTGGGTCGGCAGCTGGGCCGACGGGCTGATCACCGTGAACGCGCCACCCGAGAAGCTGCGCGGGATCTTCGACGCATTCCGGGCGGGCGGCGGCACGGGCAAGCCGATCGCGTTGCAGGTCCATCTCTCGTGGGCTGACACCGACGATGAGGCCCGGACCAACGCCTTCAACAACTGGCGATTCACCACCGCGTCGCCGGCCGTCCAGCAGGAGCTGCATCACCCGATCCTGTTCGAGGAAGCCGCGCAGTTCGTCCGGCCTGACCACATGGACCAGTTTGTCCGGATCTCGTCCGATCCCGCGCGCCATCTCCAGTGGATGCGGGAGGATATCGAGCTTGGCGTCGAGCACTTCTACCTGCACAACGTCGGACTGAACCAGCCCGAGTTCATCGAAGTCTTCGGCCAGCACGTCGTCCCGGCCCTGACCCGGGTGCAGCCGCAGCCCTGAACAGGGCGGGATGAGGCCGACGTGCCAGGCCGAAATACCGACGACGCGCCGGGTAGAGCCGCCCGATCTGCTTTCCGACGCGAGGAGCGTCTCGCCTATCCGGGGGTCAATCCGGCGCCAGGCCGCACCAGTCGACGATGAAGCCGGCCAGCGCCTTGGTCGCCGGGGCCATCGAGGTCAGGTCGAGGAACTCGTCGGCGGCGTGGGCGTTGCCGCCGGCCGCGCCGTAGCAGCCGGCCGGGATACCGCGGAAGTTGTAGTACCGCATGTCGTTGATCCCGGTGCCGACCTTGGGCCGCATCGTGTGTCCGGTCACGCGGCGGTGGTGCTCGCCCAGCAGCCGGACCGATGGCGCCTCCATGTCGACCACCGAGCCGCTGCTCTGGAAGCCGTCGTAGCTCACGAACGGCGGGTGATCACGGAGCCACGGATCCCCGGCGGCGGCCTCGGCGACCGTCCGCTCGATCGCCGCGCGGACCTCTTCGACCGGTTGGCCGGGGTAGAAGCTCAACCGGCAGTGGAGTTCGCAGGCGCCAGGAACCGTGCTCGGCCAGTCACCGCCGCGGATCACGCCGATGTTCAGGTTGATCGGGTGCTCGATCCCGGCGAACAGCGGGTGCTGCTCCTGGTTGCGCTCGGCGTCCAGCCGCTCCAGGGCCTGGATGATCGGGACCGCCTTGCTGATCGCGTTCACCCCGCGCCAGGCGGCCAGCGCGTGCCACGACCGTCCAGTGATCGCTACCCGGAACCAGAGCACGCCGACGTGGGCCTGCGTGAACATGCCGCCCTCCGGCTCGGTCACGATCGCGGCGTCGGCCTGGTCCCGCAGCGAGGCGGCCAGCGTGCCGTTGCCGGTGCACTCCTCCTCGATCACGCTATGGATGATCAGGTCACCGGCCAGGGGAATGTCGAGATCGCGGAACAGGCGCGGCAGAAAAAGGTTCATCGCCACGCCGCTCTTCATGTCGAAGGCGCCACGGCCATACATCAGGTCGCCGACGATCTCGGCGCCCCACGGGTCGTGGCTCCAGGCCGCCACCGGCTCAGGGCTGACCACGTCGACGTGCCCGTTCAGGATCAGCGAGCGCCCGCCGCCGGAGCCCGACCGCCGCGCGGAGACATTGGGGCGCCCGGCGAACGGCACGCCGCTGTCGCCACCATTGGGCAATGACGTCGTCTTCTCGGGTACATCCCACGCCTCCGCCGGCAGGCCACTGTCCGCGAGGTAATCGTGGACGAAGCGCTGGATCGGCGCTTCCTCGCCCAGCTCGCTCCGGAACCGGACCAGGTCTGCGACGAGCGTGATCAGCTCGTCGCGGCGCTCATCGATGGCGGCTTCCAGGCGGGCGATCGCGTCGGCGCGGGCATCGGTGGACATCTGGATAAAAGCCTTTCGCATGGCGGGCGAGGGGAAGCGACGGGCAGGAATCACGCTGTCGGCATCCTACCCCCACGCGGGCGATGCGACCGGACGACCCTCACCGGGCCTGCTTTCCAGCGGGTAGGCGGCGAGGTCGATGAGCGCCGCTGTTACGGCGTCGACAATCGTCGCCAGCGCCCGCTCGCCCTGCGTCGCGGTCGCGCGCGCGGGGTGGTCGGTCCAGCCATCGTGGCGCTGCCACATCCCGGTCATCTCGATCCGCGTGCCGGGGATCACCGGGACGGCCGAGGTGTCGGTCGGGCGGACTGGCCGCGGCTCGCGGACCTGTCGAGGATCCATCGCGAGCATCGTCGCCGTCTCGAAGAGGCCGGCGTGGCCCGGACGGCGGACGCTGGCGAATTCCGGGGCGGCGGCGAGGGCGGCGTCAGCGATTTCCCAGTACGACGCGGCGGCGATGGCGACCCGCTTGTCCAATGGCTGCTCACGGGCGACGTCGCGGGCGACCAGCTGGTTGAGTTCGCGATTGCCGCCGTGGCCGTTGAGCAGGAACACGCGCCGCGCCCCACCGGCGATCATCGAGCGGACCAGGTCACGGATGACCTGCCCATACGTCTCCGTGGCCAGCGATAGCGTGCCGCCGAACGGCAGGTGGTGATCGGATGAGCCGAAGGGGAGGGCAGGCGCCAGGATGACGTCCGTCCGTTCCGCGGCGCGGGCGGCGGCCCGGCGGGCGATCTCCCCTACCGCGAACGTGTCATGGCCGGTGACGAGGTGGGGACCGTGCTGCTCGGTCGCGCCGGTTGGCAGCACGACGACGGCATCCGCGATCACGGCGCGGATCTCGTCGCGGGTGGATTCGTTCCAGATCAGTAGGGACATCGCGCCCTCCAGCGTCGTGGCGACAGGACGTCGGCATGGTCGCACGGTATGGCGCGAAAACGGACCACCCCCGCCGGGATGATCCCGGCGGGGGTGGGAGTGCAGGGGCGTGTGATGGATTAGGCCGTCCGGCGGCGCAGGCCGAAGGCAGCCCCGGCGGCGGCCAGGGAGCCGGCGATCAGGGCCATGAGCCCCGTCGTGCCCGTCGTCGCCGCGTCACCGGTGCCGGTGCTCGGCAGGCCGGCCACAGGACCCTGCTGCCCGCCGGTGTTCGGCTTGGCGCTGGTGCTGGGCTGGCTGGTGGGCTCACTGCTCGGCTGAGCGCTCGGCTCGGCGGAATCGCTGGGGAAGTCATCCGCGTCGCGCGGGTCGGTCCCGTAGACGAGCAGTTCCTCGCCGTCGTCGAAGCCGTCACCATCGGTATCGGCCTTGAGCGGGTCGGTCAGCCAGCCGTCAAGCTCCGCCCCGTCGCCCAGTCCGTCACCGTCGGTGTCAAAGACCTCCGGGTCCGTCCCGATCTCGAGCTCCCGCTCGTCCATCAGTCCGTCCTGGTCGCCGTCGAGGGTGATGTCAGTGCCGGGGTTGTCCTCCGGATCGTTGGGGTCGGTGCCGCCATTGATCTCGTCGCCGTCGCCCCAGCCGTCCTCATCGGAGTCGGCCGCGAGCGGGTTGGTGCCGTACTCGTTGACCTCTTCCCCGTCGAGGACGAGGTCGGTGTCGCTGTCCTGATCGTAGATGTCCGTGCCGATCTCGAGCTCTAGGACGTCGGTCAGGCCATCGCTGTCGGTGTCGAGTTCCGGGTCCAGGCCGGCGGCCGGGGCCGCGTAGAAGCTCATGGCAGAGGACGCTTCGGCGTTGGTCGCCGGCGCCGCCACCAACGCGAGCATCGCCAGCCCGGCAACCGGGGCGATGACGCGCGCGGCCATCCGCGAGCGCTGGGGCTGATAGCAGGTCACGGTTTCGAGGTTCCGGGTCATCGTCTGCTCCGTATCCATGGTGTCGTCGATCCTCTTAGTCCTGTTCCAGATGCAGCGCCGAACATCGGTCGCCAGAGAGAGAACGCCACTCGGCCCCGGATAGTTCCCGGTGGACGTGTTCCGGTCCTGCATTCCGCGACGGGATACGATCACGCTGATCGCCCGCCGTGGAGGTGGGCAGGATCGGGGAGGTGGGCAGTGCAGGTCGTTGGGGTGGACGGGTGTCCGGGCGGCTGGGTCGCGGTGACATGGGATGCGGCAGCCGGCACGCTCACCACGGCGGTCTACCGGTCGTTCGCCGAGCTGCTCGCGGCCACGGAAGACGCGATCGCGATCGGCGTCGACATCCCGATCGGGCTGGTCGAAGGGGCCCCGCGCAGGGCGGACGCGGCCGCACGCCGGCTGCTCGGACCCCGCCGGAACAGCGTGTTCCCCGCTCCCGACCCGAGGCTGCTTGACACGGGCACCTACGCCGAAACGCTCGCACTGGCCCGGACGCTGACCGGGCGGGGCATCAGCCGGCAGGCCCACGCGATCTATCCGAAGATCGCCGAGGTCGACCGCCTGGTCACCCCAGCGCTGCAGTCGCGCGTCATCGAGTGCCACCCGGAGGTCGCGTTTACGCTGCTGGCTGGCGCGCCGATGGCCCATCCCAAGCGCACCGCGGCCGGGTACGACGAGCGTCGCGCCGCGCTGGAGCGGGAACTCGGGATCGCGCTGTGGGATCGTGCGACCGCCCGCTCGGCTGCGCGGCCGGCCACGCCCGACGACCTGCTGGACGCGGTCGTGGTCGCGTGGTCGGCTCATCGCTTCGCCACGGGTGAGGCGATCTCACTGCCGGACCCGCCGGAGTTCGATACCCGTGGCCGCCGCTGCGAGATCGTGGCGTAGCCTGAAAGGTCAGGGGTCAGCGCCGCCGGGCGATCCCGGCGAGCGTCTCGCGGAGCGCCTCGTCGTATTCCGGTCCGTCCTCGCCGTGGTGGACCCGGCGGTGGCAGTTAGGGCAGAGTGCGATCACCCGCCCGACGCAGGACAATCCCTTGGATGGCCAGCGCCGTCCGAGGCGTCACGTGACAAGCAATACAACTATGATCCAGGTCATCGACAGTATTGGGGAGCTCGGACGATGACCGACTGCAAACACCGGGCTCATTGTTTTCCGTAGTTCACGGGATTTGATCTCGGACTAAAGGCTGATACTCTAACCTCAACGGGATTGTACGTATAGGACGAGTGTTCTGACTGGGGGCGAACAGCGGTGAATATGACTGAGACCGTGACTTCAATGGATTTGTTCGCCGGCTGTGGCGGTCTTTCGCTCGGTCTGCACCGATCCGGATTCAATCACCTTGGTCTAGTTGAGTACAACCGCCATGCCTGCGCCACGCTACGCCTCAACGGAGAGCGCCTGAGCCTGGATTGGCCGGTGTTCGAGACCGATGTCCGTGCGTTCGACTACGACACCTTCGTTGACCGCGTGGACTTGCTTGCTGGTGGAGCGCCATGCCAGCCGTTCAGCCTCGGTGGCCGCCATCGAGCCGATCAGGATGGCCGCAACATGTTCCCCGAAGTGTTCCGCGCCATTCGCGCGCTCCGACCTAAGATGGTACTGCTGGAAAACGTACGTGGGCTCAAAAGGGAAAGCTTTCGCCCGTACTTCAACTACATCCTCAGCCAGCTTCGCACCCCTCATATCGCGCCGCGTGAGGGTGAGGATTGGCGAGATCATTACGCACGGGTCGAGGCACATCAGGCCTCCGTCCGGCTGATCGATTTGTCGGCCACGTATACCGTTCATGAGCGGACTCTTCACGCGCCGGACTATGGCGTACCACAGTCGCGCTACCGCGTCATCATGGTCGCTGTCCGCGACGATACGGCTGATGACTGGTCGTACCCCGAGCCGACTCATACACGAGAACGGCTGCTTTGGGATCAGTTCGTAACCGGCGAATACTGGGAAGATCATGGTCTGACGCCACTAGCTCCCAACCCGCGATTAGAACCGGCGGTTCACCGACTCAAATCGATGGTTGTGGCGCCTCACGGCAAGCGCTGGCTGACGCTACGGGATGCGATCGCGGGACTACCTGAACCGGTGAACGGTGTCGCGACGCCTGGCTATGACTTCCACATCGGCATTCCAGGTGCGCGAGTCTACGTCGGTCATACTGGTAATTCATTAGATGCTCCTGCCAAGACGATCAAGGCGGGCGACCATGGCAACCCAGGCGGTGAGCACATCCTCATACGTGACGATGGGTCGCTGCGCTACTTTACGGTCCGAGAGTCTGCTCGGGTCCAAGCGTTCCCAGACGACTACGCTTTTGCCGGCTCCCGTACCGAGGCTATGCGACAGATCGGAAACGCGGTACCAGTGACTCTAGCCGAAGTAATCGGGCGTCAACTAAGAAAGACGCTCTCTTGGAGGATTGGCGACACTCTTCAGCGTAGGGATCGGATGGTTACAGCCGATTGAGTTGCACCGTGAGTACGAATGGGACCTCGCTAGCGTGATTTTTCGTCCGTCGACGCTGGCCCGTCTATACCTGCTCATGCCTCGTCCTCTCTGACCAATGCCTCTTCGATGCTCATTGCCACGTCCTGCCGGCCGGCGAGAAACGCCCCTATTTCTGAGATGAGCGTGCTCGCGTCCTTCGGGTGACCAGCCAACTTCTCTGCCCAAGGTCGCCCCGGGTGCACGACGTCCCATGGCGAGCGCTGCTGGGTGGCACGGCGGCCGCCGGGGTCGTGGTTGCCGAACCCGTCAAGCACGAGGTTCCAAACGGGCCGCGACTGGCGGATGAGCAGCGACTCCCCCAACGGGATCCAGATGTCGTCGACAACCAGATAGCGGCAGACGAAGTCGCGTATATCCAAGTTCGTCGCCTGCTCGATCGACTCAGCGTGCTCACGCAGACGATCAAACAGGGAGAATCCGACGCTCGCTCCAAGTCCGATGCCAGCCTTCCTCGACCCGCGAGGGACCGCCTTCCCCACGTAGATTGGCTGGGCGAACTGCCCCTCGGTGTTCAGGGCCGCCACGGGGCCGTAGGCCGGGAACAGGGCGTGCGTGCCGAGGTAATAGATGGCGTAGACGCCAGCCCCTTGAAACCCCTCGGATCGGGGCGCCTTGGGGCGAGGCATCGGTCGGGAGTTCATTCTCAGGAGCGCATCGGAGACACTGCGACCCAGATTGGTCTTGTCTAGCGGGTTGTACGGGTTTTCAGCGTCTACCAAGTCGAGCTGCTCCCATGTCTTCGCCGAACCGACAACGTGATCCCGCCGTAACCTCGCGAATGATGGCGCGGGTGCGGAATAAGGACTCCAAGGCTGAGCTTACGGTCAGACGACGTCTACACGCCCTCGGGTACCGCTATCGAGTGCATCATAGGATAACGGGAAAGCCAGACATCGCCTTCACCCGGCTCAAGGTGGCCATCTTTATCGATGGGGACATGTGGCATGGCAACGCTTGGCGGCTGCGTGGCTTGCCCGATCTGGCCGCCATGTACCCGAATCGCACCGAGTGGTGGGTGGCCAAGATCGAGCGGAACATGGCGCGGGACGAGGAGGTGAACGCCGCCCTCAATGCGGCTGGTTGGATAGTCTTACGTTTTTGGGAGAGCGACGTTAAGGCCGACTTGGATCAAGTCGTGGCTGACATCAAGGTAACCATTGAGGAGCGACGCCGTCTGCTCGATCACTCTTCATCTCGAACTAGTTGAGACCGCTTCCCCAGATTTCCACCAAGTATCAGGGGCGTCTGAGGTGGTGAGTTGAGTCTTTTCCGAACTGGCCGAAGCGCGGGGAAATAATGATGGAGCCTTGGTCCGCGCATTGGATCAGGTAAATGGCCTGCCCGTCGTGATGAGCACGGATGGCGAGGTTGCCCTTGGTGAACGCCATGTCACCCTTCTGGCCCTCGCCCGAGTAGTGGAACGTCCCGTCGGGCTGCCAGCCGTCGTGGTAGCCATGCCTCTCTCCGGCCTCGCCGGTCTCCGTCGTGAAGATGAAGATAACCGGGGCCCGGCGAGACGCACTGATGCCGCTCTGATACGAGCCGCCGAAGGCATCATGGAGGTCGCGGCGGCGGTAGATCCGGCCGACCATGAACGTCGGCTCTGATGGAATGTCGAGAGGCAGGTCCGACACGGGCGATCCTGACGGGTGCGGGACGGTGACGGACACCGCTGCCCGTCATCGCCGCCAGGATACCGATTCCGTCCTGGTCGTGTCCCGCACGGCGCGTGGCGTCACGCGATGGTCGGGATCATCGCCAGTTGCCGCTTGTAGTGGCCGATCGTGTCGTTGAAGACGTGCTCCCAGTCCGGCAGGTCGTTGCCGGTCAACCGAGCCGTTAGCCGGTCGAGGTAGGCGTGCCAGCCGGCGGAGTAGCCAGCCGCGCCGCTGCCCGGCAGCAGGTCATGCTCGAGGATGAGGTTCGTGCCGCCGCCAAGCCCGCCGGCCAGGCGGACCGTCACCAGGCTTGCTGGCTCGCCCGGGTGGTCCCAGGTCAGGGACAGCGTCGACGGTGCGTCGCAATCGCGGATCTCGCCGGTCTGGCGCTCCGCCCCCTGGCCGAAGTCGATCTCGTAGCGGCCGCCGGTCTGGAAATCGCCACTGACCGGGGCGAACCATGCCGCCAGTGCCACCTCATCGGTGATCGCCGCCCAGACGTCCGCCGGTGCCGCGGCGTAGGCGCGCTCGAAGGTCACGCCGAAGCGCTCGCCGCTCGGCCACATCCGTCCGACACCGTTCGCGTTGCTGGCCGCGTCAGACATGGTCTCGCTCCCTGTCGTTGGTGGTGCCCGGGTCCGGGCGGTTGAGATAGGTGCCGAGGTCGTCCAGCGCGCCCGACCAGAGCCGGTCGTAGCGCCCCAGCCAGAGGCGGAGGTCGGCGAACGGGTCGGCGCTCAGGCGGTAGATGCGGCGCGTGCCCTCGGCTCGCGTGGTCACGTAGCCGCGCTCGCGCAGTATCCGCAGGTGCTGGGACACCGCGGGCTGCGAGATCCCGAACCGCACCTGTGCCATCGCCGTCAGTTCGCCGGCCGATTGCTCACCGGCGGCGAGTTCTTCGACGATGCTCCGGCGCACCGGATCGCCGAGCGTCTCGAACAGATCCACTGCGTGGTCCTCCCGCGTGCATACATAAGTATCATCTTATGATTGGGCGGTCAATCCATCTGCCTTGAGACAGGGGAGACGGTAGGAACGTGACTTCTTCGGGGGAGGGGGGACAGGGGGAGGATGCATCGTCGCAACCCGGAATCGCCCCTACGCTTGCCGACCGCCGACCAGGTGGGTGTGCTCTAAGCTACCGGAGCTATGGCGTGATTCCGACCCCGGCCTGCTGCCAGAAGTCCTGAAGCAGGTCCGACAGGTGCTTGTTCTCCGGGCGGGACAGGTGTGGATCGTCGGCCAGCAGCCCTTCGGCGGCGGTCCGGGCCTGGTCGAGCAGGCGGGTATCGAAGCTGTCCGACAGCCAGCTCAGTTCCGGCAGGCCGCTCTGCCGCGTCCCGAGAAAGTCGCCCGGACCGCGCAGCTCCAGGTCGCGCTCGGCCAGCACGAACCCGTCGTCGCTCTCGACCATCGCCGACAGCCGGTTGTCGCCGCGCTCGTCGTCCGTGAGCAACAGGCAGTAGGACTGGTGGGCACCGCGCCCCACCCGGCCACGGAACTGGTGGAGCTGGGCCAGCCCGAACCGGTCGGCCCCCTCGATCATCATCACCGTCGCGTTGGGCACGTCGATGCCGACCTCGATCACCGAGGTGGCGACCAGGATGTCCGCCTCGCGGTCACGGAACGCCGACATGACGGCGTCCTTCTGCTTCGAGGCCATCTTGCCGTGGAGCAGCGCCACCTTCAGCTCCGGGAAGACCTCGGTCTGGAGCCGCTCCGCTTCGGCGGTCGCCGCCTTGGCCTCGATCTGCTCGCTCTCCTCGACCAATGGGCAGATCACGAACACCTGCCGCCCGGCCGCGACCTCCTGCCGGACCAGGTCGTAGGCGGCCGCCCGTGAACCGGACCCGTAGCGCCGGGTCTCGATCGGGATCCGGCCGGGTGGCCGCTCGGCGATCACCGAGACTTCCAGGTCGCCGTGGAGCACCAGGTTGAGCGTCCGCGGGATCGGCGTCGCC
Source organism: Thermomicrobiales bacterium (assembly GCA_035944555.1). Classification (GTDB taxonomy): domain Bacteria; phylum Chloroflexota; class Chloroflexia; order Thermomicrobiales; family UBA6265; genus CADCWK01. Next base: position 53,912 of record DASZAY010000005.1, on the reverse strand, counting down.
GTCATCGCGAGGACGTGCGGCGCGGCGCCGGCCCCCTTGGCCGTCAGCTCGCCGCGCTGCCGCACGCCGAAGCGGTGCTGCTCGTCGACGACGGCGATCGCCAGCCGGTCGTACTCGACGGTCGGCTGGATGATCGCGTGGGTGCCGACGAGGATGTTCAGGTGACCGGCGGCCAGCGATTCCAGCAGTGACCGACGGGCGCGCGCCTTCGTGCTTCCCGTCAGCAGGCCGACGGTCGGCCGCAGCGCCTCGGGCAGCCCGTCGAACAGCGTCCGCAGGTTGCGCTCGTGTTGCTCGGCGAGGATCTCGGTCGGCGCCATGATCGCCGCCTGGTAGCCGTTGGCCGTCGCGATCAGGGCCGCCGCCGCCGCGACGACGGTCTTACCCGAGCCGACGTCGCCCTGGAGCAGCCGCTGCATCGGCTCGCCCCGGGCCAGGTCGCGCTCGATCTCGGCCAGCGCCTTCTGCTGGGCGCCGGTCAGCGTGAACGGCAATCCGGCCAGGAACGCGTCCATGATCGGCCGCTCGATCGTCAGCGCGATCCCGCCACCGACCGTGCGATCACGGCGCTGGATCAGGAACCCGAGCTGGAGATAGAACAGGTCGTCGAAAGCGAGGCGGCGCTGCCCGGCGTGGAGCTGCTCGCCGTTGGCCGGGTAGTGCAGGTGGTCGTAGGCGTCCCAGAGGGGCACCAGCCCCGCCCCGCGCCGGATGGGATCGGGCAGCGGGTCGTAGAGCCGCCCGCGGACGGCGTCGAGGGCGTTGCGCGTCAGGCTGCGCAGGCCCTTCTGGGTAATGCCCTTGGTCAGCGGGTAGACGGGGACGAGCCGCCCGGTCGACAGGCCGGCCCGGTGGGCGAACTCCCATTCCGGCGACGTCATCCCGACCGCGCCGTACCCCGTCTCCAGCGCGCCGGAGACGACCAGCTCGTCACCGACGTTGAGGGTGCGGCCCATGAAGTTGTTGAACCACGTGACCTTGAGCGTCCCGGTGCCGTCGCTGAGGTGGACCGTGCAGCGGGGCGGCTTGGCGAAGGAGTTGTCCTGGATCCGGGTGATCTCGCCGCGCGTCGTGACCTCGAATCCCTCCGGCCGGCCGAACTCCTTGTGCATCTCGCGAATGGCGTCGGCGATGGTCTGGGTACGGGAGAAGTCGATGTGGCGGTTGGGCGCCAGCGCGATCACCCGGCCCACCGTCTCCATCGGGTGCTTGTGGGCTGCCAGGGTCTTGGCCATCTTGGGCCCGATCGCCGGCAGTTTCGTGACCGGGTCCTCGGGGGTGAGCTGGGGGACAGCGGCGGGCGTGCGTGGCTTCGACTCGACCGGCAGTGGGGGCGGCGGCGGTGGAGCCGTGGTGCGCGCCGGGGCACGACCGGGAGCGATGGCGCTGTTGAGCATCCCGACCTGTGCCGTTCCCACGGCCGGCACGCGAAGCCCGCCCCCGAGTTCCTTGATCGCGGCGGCGAGGGCCTTGAGCTCCTCGGCGCGCTGGACATCGTCGAGGAAGCGGTAAGCTTCCAGCCGCTCGCCGAGCTTGCGGATCCGGTCATGGGTCTCGCCGTCCGGTGCCCACGTCGAGAGCTGGGCGATCGACCGGCGCGCCTTGGACACTTCCAGCCGGCTGGTCGTCAGTCCCTCGCGCCAGAGACCACGCAGCGCGACCAGCGCGGATTCGACCGCCTGGCCGGGGGACGATGTCGGCGTGGGATCGTCGGAGAAGGTGCGGACCTGCAAGGTGATTGCTCTCTGCGCCGCCGGGGGAGCGGTCACGGCTGATCGGGCGGGCTCGGTCCATCATTCTACCGTGCGGGGTCTTCCCGCTGCCCCTCGCGGCCGCCTGGCTGGCGGGGCGGCGTGGCCGCCTGGCTGGCGCCCCGTCCCGAGTTGACGGCTTCATGGCCGGTCGTTCGGGCATCATCAGTCGTCGCGGGAACGCCAACGATGAGGCGCTCGGGTTCGCCGTGCTGGCCCTGATGGGACATCTCGCGCCCGTCGAGCGAGCGGCGTACGTCCTTCGCGAGGCGTTCGACTACCCGTACGCGCGCATCGCCGGAATCGTCGACAAGTTCCACGGCTGGACGATTCCGACGCCGTACTGCCTGAGCAGGCATGGACCGTGATGACCTGTTGATCGACGTCAGCCTCTACTGGTTCACCGGCGCCGTGCCATCTGCGATGAACCAGTGCTCCGAGGGGCAGCACGCCAGCACCCAGTGGGACGACGGCAACGGCGACAGTGGAACGGACGTCGACTCGTCCGGCGAGGACACCCCCGCGGGTGTTCCGACCGGCGTCGCCTTGTTCCCTAACGAGGCCGTGATCCGCCACTACGGCAAGCAGAGCAACATCATCACGCACGGGCGCGACTTGGACATCGGTGGCCACTTCGCCGCCATGGACACACGCGATCTGCTCGTCGGGGAGATCCGGTCGTTCTTCCGGACCGTCCGCCAGCCCGAATCACTGTCACGCCCGGTCAGGCGCGCGTCACGATCACGATCCCGATCAGGCCTGGTCCACCGTAGGTCGCGACGACGGGGCCCAGTTGCCCGACCATGGGCCGGCCATCGGGCTCCAGTGATGCGATCCTGGCAGCCACTGTGGTGGCATCGTCCGGGTTGCCAACATGCATCACGCCAAGCGCATCAGCCGGTCCGTGCCCCTCGGCCAGCTCGGCCATCCGGGTCAAGGCCTTGCGCCATGTCCGGACCCGCTCGACCGGGACGACGTGACCATCGCGGATGGCGATGATCGGCTTGATGCTCAGGATCGACCCGACCAGCATCGACGCCCGGCCGATCCGCCCGCCCTTGTGGAGGTTCTCCAGCGTGTCAAGCGCGGCATACAGGTGCGTTCGGCCGGTCATCTCCGACGCGTGGGCCGCGACCGTTTCCAGCCCGGCGCCTGACCTGGCCAGCCGGGCGGCCGCCATCGCGACGAACCCGCCACCGATGCTGACCGACCGGGTGTCGATCACCCGGATCCGGTCGGGATCGACCGTGCGAGCCGCCACCGCCGCATTGTCGTGCGTCCCGGAAAGATCCCGTGACAGCGTCAGGCAGACGACATCCTCGCCGGCATCCAATGCCGACCGGAACGCCTCCTCGAAGCGGGCCGGAACCGGCTGTGAAGTGGTCGGCAAGGCGTCGCTGGCTCGCAGCCGCTGGACGAACTCGTCGGCGGTCAGGTCGATGCCGTCCAGGAATGACTCGGCGCCGAAGTGGACCTGGAGCGGAACGACGGTGATGCCCAGGTCGGTGGCGACGGAAGGGGGGACATCAAGGGTGGAGTCGACGATGACGCGGACGGGGTGATCAACCATTGGTCGGGTTCTCCCGGACGGAAATCAGGCCGATGACACCCGGCCCGGCGTGGGTGGCGACGACGGGCCCCATGGCGGCGATGTACATCTCCTCCCGGGGCACGAGCAGTTCGAACTGCTTCAGCAGGTCGGCGGCATCGGCCGGCCGGCCCGTGTGAGCGGCGCAGATCCGACTGATGCCGGGTTCCTGCCGGATCCGGTCGACCATGTTGCGGATGGCGCGCTTGCGGGTCCGGGTCCGCTCCAGCGGCGTGATCTCGCCATCGACCAGTCGCAGCGTCGGCTTGAGATCGAGGACCGTTCCCAGCAGTGACGCCGCCCGTCCGATCCGGCCGCCGCGACGGAGCGATTCCAGCGAGTCGACCATGAATACGATCTCGACGCGGCGGGACTCATCGGTCACGGCTTCCGCGATGGCATCGGCCGATGCGCCGGCACGTGCCTGCCGGGCGGCACTGATCGCCAGCATGCCGAGTCCCATCGAGACGGTTCCACTGTCGACGACGGTGACCGGGATCTCATCCGCCACGTCGCGGGCGGCCAGCGTGGCGGACTGCAGCGTCCCGCTCAGGTTGCCGGACAGGTGGATGGAGACGACGGCATCGTGGTCGGCGGCCAGGGCACGGTACTGGCTGGCGAACGCTTCGGGCGACGGCTGCGACGTGACCGGCAACTGGGGAGCCCGCTCGAGAAGCGCCAGGAAGCGGTCGGTGTCGATGTCGATCCCGGCCCGGTAGACGTCGTCGCCGAATGCGACCGACAGGGGGACGACCGCGATGCCGTGCTCGTCGGCGAGCCCGGGCGGCAGGTCGGCGGTGCTGTCGGTGACGATCGCGACGCGGGGCATCCGGGATGACTCCAGCCGGTACTTCGGCGTTGGACCGCTGGGACCGACCTCAGGGTCTTTCGGCGAACCGTAGCACAGGCGGCTCACGGCACCATGATCTCCCGCCTCACCACGACGTCGGCAGGATCTGGCGGGAGATCATGGCGTTAGCTCGCCAGGCGGCTGGCGGCCGGGTTCCAGAATGACTCCCACGGTTCCGGCTGGCGGTTGAGTCCCTGCCAGAACATCTGCTCACCGGACTCGTCGGACGGGACCTCGATGAACCCGGCCGAGAAGTAGAGCCGGCCCGCGACGGCATTGCCGCGCTCGATGCTGATGGCCACTTCGGACGCCTGCGGGACGGCGCGGAACCGGGCCAGCAGCTGAGACAGTGCGGCCCGGCCGTAGCCCCGGCCCTGGTGACGGGTATCGATCATCAGCCGCATGATCATGTAGCGGTCCTGGGCCGGGCCGGTGTTGTACATCGCCAGGCCCACCGGTTCGTCGTCGACGTGGATTGCCAGCGGCACCAGCTTCAGAAAGGCTAGGTCACCACCCAGACCGTAGTGGGCCTGCAGCAGTGAGATGTGGTTCGGGGCGACCCACGACCGCTGTTCGGGATGGACCTCCAGCGCGACTACGGCCTCCCACGTTTCGGCGGTGACATCGCGCAGGGTAACGACCGGCATCGGTAGACTCCTTCCGGGGGGATTCCTTCCAGACCCGGGCCTCCAGCGCAGTGTTCCGCCGCCGCCCCGGCGATGTCAACCGGTCGTCGCGGTCATCGGATTGCGCCGGGAACCGCATGATCTGTCGCCGCCAGCCATCACGAGGTGCGCCGTGGCCACGATGACCAACGCCGAGATCGCACGCGAACTTCAATTGCTCGGCGACCTGCTCGAGATCCAGGGTGAGTCCTCGTTCAAGGTCGGCGCTTACCGCCGGGCCCGCGAGACGATCGAGGGACTGCCCGAACCGCTGGCGAAGATCCGCGAGCGCGACGGGCTGGAGAAGATCCCCGGCGTCGGCAAGGCGATCTCGTCCAAGATCGAGGAACTGCTCGACACCGGCACGATGAAAGCCCTGATTGCCGCCGAAGTGAAGACCCCGCGTGGCGTCGCCGACCTGCTCGCCGTGCCGGGTATCGGACCCAAGAAGGCGGCGCGACTGCACGCCGAGATCGGGATCGCCGGACTGAACGATCTTCGCGTCGCGCTGGATGACGGTCGGGCTGACGCGGTCCTCGGTGCTGGTGAGCGCAAGCGGATCGCGCAGGGACTCGGCACGCTGGTCGATGGCGGCAAGGGCCGCATGCCACTTGGCCAGGCCTTGGTCATCGTGGAGGATCTGATCGCCCAGCTGCGGGAGCGGGTACCAGACCTGGAGACGATCGAGGCCGCCGGGAGCGTCCGGCGCGTGCGGGAGACCGTAGGGGACCTCGACATCGTGGCCGCCTGGGACGAGCCGGAGGCGATCGTCGATGCGTTCACCCGGTTGCCGGCCGTCGAGCGCGTGGAGTCACGCGGGCCGACGCGCTGTCGCGTGGCGCTGGTCAGCGGGATCGCGGCAGATCTCTGGGTGCTGCCGCCCCGGCACTGGGGTGCGCTGCTGTTCCACGTCACGGGCGACAAGTATCACGACATCCGCATCCGCGATATGGCTATCGCGAAGGGAGGTCGCCTGAGCGAGTACGGCTACACGGAGGGCGACGACCTGACGACGTTCGCCGATGAGGATGACGTCTACCAATTCTTCGGGCTGCAGCCGATCCCGCCACCGATGCGGGCCGGTGGCGAGGACGTCGACCTGGCGCTTAAGGGCAGGCTGCCGGAGGTCGTCGCGCTCGCCAATCTGCGCGGCGACCTTCACTGCCACACGACGTGGTCGGACGGCAAGGCGACGGTCCGCGAGATGGCCCTTGCCGCCCGTGATCGTGGCTACCAGTGGCTGGCGATTACCGATCATTCGAAGGGACTGGCGGTCGCCAACGGGCTGGACGGCAGGCGGCTCAGGGAGCAGCAGGCGGAGATCGTCGCCGTCAACGAGGAACTGGCGCCGTTCCACGTCCTGCAGGGGATCGAGTGCGAGGTCCGCTCCGACGGGCGGCTGGACCTCGATGACGACGTGCTCGCGGAGCTGGATCTCGTAATCGCCGCGGTACACAGCTCACTTGGGCAGCCACGGGACAGGTTGACCGAGCGGGCCATCAAGGCCATCAATCACCCGCTGGTCGACATCCTCGCTCACCCGACCGGGCGGATCGTCGGGGGCCGGGCGGGCGGTGACTTCGACATGGACGCCATCTATGCGGCCGCCGCCGCCGCCGGGACCGTCCTCGAAATCGATGCCGATCCGGCGCGAATGGACCTGCGGGACACCCACGCCCGCGCCGCCATCGCAGCCGGCTGCATGCTCAGTATCGATTCCGATGCCCACAGCATCGCCGGGTTCGACAACCTCGGCATCGGTGTTGGTGTGGCCCAGCGCGGCTGGGTCCCGCCGGACCGGGTCCTTAACACGCTGACGCTCAAGCAGTTGCAGGCGCGATTGAAGCGGAACCGGAAGCGATAGCGCCGCTCAGCGACCATGGCCGACGGAACGGTTGGTCGCCGCCGACCCGTGGCGGTTTCGATGCGGCAGTGGACCCGGCACGATCAGCGTTTCAAGGCGATACCGGGTGTTTGCTGGCGGCTTACCGGAGGCGGAGCAGGGCGATCGCGAGTAATTGGCGCTGATCGAGTCGCTGGTCCCCGTGGTTGGCAGGGTGATCGAAGCGTCCGATGCCGACTGAAGCTCCTCAGGCTGCGCCGTATGGTTGCTTGCCGCTTTCACGTGATCTTCGGCGACTCTTTCAGTCCATCCAGTCGCGTGTTCATCTCGTCAAGTGTCGGCCAGGGAGGACCCTCGTGGAGCGCACGCAGGAGTGCCTCTCCGGATCGCCTCCCATCCGGAAACCGGTCGCCAATCTCCCAGCGCCACGCTGCCACCATCGCGAGCACGAGTTGTCGGCACTCGTTCAGCAGCCCGTGATCAACGTTCGGATAGTGCTCGCAGACCGCCCCGGGAACATGGGCGAGATCGAACTCGATTGGTCCATGGCAGCACGTCTCAAGGTCGATGAACAGCGGGCCATCTTTCGAGTTGATCACATTGCCGGGATGGGGCTCGCCGTGGAGCAGCTGCTCCACGGCACCCCGGTCGTCGATCGCTCGTCGCAGGTGTCCCAGCCTGCCGCCGAGGAATGTGCGGTCTCCAGCAGCAAGCTCTGGCGAGCGATCCGGGTTGGCGATGATCTCTTCCGCTTCCGTGATCCGGTCCCTGAATCCCGGGACCGACACATCGATCCGGCGCATGCCGGCATGCAACCGCTCCAGCGCCCTGGCGAAGTCGACTGGTGACAGGCGACGTGCCACGGGTTCGCAGTAGTCCCAGAGCGTCACTCCGAAGGCGCCGCGCTCATACACGAGCGGCTCCGCCCGGGGATCCATCGGGCCCACCGGGCACCCGATCTCGGTGAGCCGTCCGACGAGCTCGACTTCAAGCTGGGCGGCCGTTTGCTCCACAGGGACAACTCGGGCAATGACGTCACATGGCCTTAGCCGCAGCGTCAACCTGTTCGAGTCGTGAAGAACGATCGCGGCGTCGGCTGGCAGATCGAGCGATGTGGCTACCCATAACGCAGCTGCGATCGCACGCGTGACGTCGGACATCTCCACCCTCGAATCGTGAGCTGTCCCGGGTCCGTTGGAGACCTGAGAAGCCTTGGACTCCTGCCAAGGGCGGGAAGTCTTCAGGCCGGTACCGCTACGGACCGCCTGTGCACAGGACGTGAATTCTGGCGTTCATCAGCGCAGGCTCTGACAAGCACGGGGGCAGTCAGCACCCGCTATCTCCTCACCAAGAAAGCCGCTATCGCAGCGGAGCGACCACGAGGCATCGTCCCAACGGATTTCGGGGACGGGTGTCACGCTACTCCAGCGAGATCACGTACGAGTAGGTCGGCTGACCGCCGTCGTGGAACTCCAGCTCGGCGTCCGGGAATCGCTCCGCCAGCAGCGCGCGGAGCCCGTCAGTGTGCTGCGGCGTCGCATTTACACCGGTGTAGACCGTGATCAGCTCCACGTCCGCGAAGCGGTCGTCGCCGAGCGTGCCGAGGACCAGCCCGGCCGCGTCGTCCGATGCCCCGGTCAGGTCACCATCGACCAGCACGATCGCCTGTCCCTCCCGGACCTGCACGCCATTGATCTCGGCGTTCCGGGAAGCCCGCGTGACCTGGAGGGTATGGACATGGCTCATGGCGTCGGTCATAGCCTTGGCGTTGGCGTCCAGTCCTCCGTCGGCGTTGTATGAACTCAGCGCGGCGATCCCCTGCGTGACGGAGCGGGTCGGGACGACGCGGACGGCGCGCTCGGTCAGTTCGCGCACCTGGTTGGCCGCCATGATCACGTTCGGGTGGTTGGGCAGCAGGATCACCTCGGCGGCGTCCGTCGCCTCGATCGCTTCAAGGATCTGGGCCGTGCTCGGGTTCATCGTCTCGCCGCCGTCGATCACCCGCTCGGCGCCCATCGAGAGGAGTGCCTCGGTCAGCCCCGCACCCGCCGCGACCGCAAGGACGACCTGCCGGCCGATGCCACCGGAGGGTCGCCGGGGCAGGGTCTCGCCGGCAGTGCGGTCCGCCCGCTGCTCACGGAGCTCCCGGGTCTGGATCTCCATGTTGTCGATCCGGATATTGGTCAGTTCCCCGAGCCGGAGCCCGTAGTCCAGCGCCTGGCTTGGGTTGGCCATATGGATATGGACCTTGAGGATCGTGTCGTCCCCGACGATCACGGCCGAACTGCCCATCGCGGCCAGCTCGACGCGGGCCCGGGCGACGTCCAGGTTCTGTCCCAGCACGACGAAGTTCGTGCAGTACCCCCAGGCATCCTCGCCGTGGGCGTCGTCAGTCGCGTCGGCGAACGTGGCATCGAGCCGGGCCGGGCGGGCGTCGATCGCCGGTGGCCGGCCCTTTTCTCCGCGGGAGGCGCGTTCCAGCCCGCGGATGAGGATCACCACACCCTGCCCGCCGGCATCGACCACGCCGGCCTGCCGGAGCAGGTCGAGCTGCTCCGGCGTGCGATCCAGGGCCTCCTGCGCCGCGGCGAGAGCGCCGGCCAGGACGTCCGGGATGGTGTCGTCGGCCCGGACCGCCCCCTCGCTGGCGGCACGGATCACCGTCAGCATCGTCCCCTCGACCGGCTTGAGGACCGCGCCGTAGGCCATCTCCGAGGCCGAGGCGAGTGCCCGGGCCAGATCGCGGGCGGAAACCACCGCCCGGCCCTCCAGCCCCTGGGCGAGGCCGCGCAGGATCTGCGACAGGATCACGCCGGAGTTACCCCGGGCGCCCAGCAACGCGCCGCGAGCAAGGCGGCGGGCGACCTCGCCCGCCGCGACCTCCGGGTCGTCGGCGAGCGGGGCGGCCTCGGTGATGGCGGCGTTCATGGTCAGGTCCATGTTGGTGCCGGTATCGCCATCGGGGACCGGGAAGACGTTGAGCGCATTGACCGTCTGGCGCTCACGGGCGAGATCCGCTGAAGCCAGCTGGATGGCCGCCAGCAGGCCAGCACCGGTCCACTGGTCACCATCCGGCCGCGCGTCGACTGGCGCCGCGCCGATGGCTCCCGGACCGCTTCCCGGTATCACCCCGTTCAGGGACTCGCGCCCGTCCGTCATCCTGCTTCCTCCGCTACCTCGGAGAGCTTCATCACGCCGCCGTGATGCCCACCGGTTCTGACCCCCCTGTGCAAGCCTCGCACCAGCGGTCATTGAACCGGGGAGGCATCGCCCCCGACGGGTGCCTCTTGACGTGGGCAAGTTCATTCAGGATAGTTGCTGGCAAGTCACAGCGTCGAACCGCGGCCTCCGCGCCGCGCCCTGTGGGCCGCCCGGCTGACACCACGCCAGCCCGTTCCCTTGCCCCACCCGTCGCCGAGCGTCCCGTTCAGGAGGACCGCCATTGCGGATGCCTCCTGTCCGCTCGCGTGCCTATCCTCGTCCTTCCCGGCAGGGGAGGGCGCGGTTGGCGTGGCTTGATCTCGGTTCCGCAGGCCTGACCGGTAAGGCGGAACGAGCAGCGTGTGCCCGGTGCCGTGGTCGCCAATGGTCTATTAAGACACGGATTGACCTGGCTCCGGGATCGACCGCATCGTCGATCCCGCTCGTGTTCGATGCATGGTTGTCTCACCCGTCGCCCGGGTGACGGGAAGGAGATTCGATGATCAGATCGTCTGTCGCCGATGAGTCCCGGCGTATTGCCCCGCCGGGAGCGGCGGCCCCGGAGCGCCTGGCGGAGTTCCGCGTCGAGGGCGTGCCGCCCTACGACTACCGCAGCACCCTGCGCTGGCTGTGGTCGCACAACCGGCACTCGCCGTGGGTGCTGTTCCTTGCCGTCACCGGCGTGATCCTGACCACGGCCCGTAACGTCGGGACGCCGATCATCATCGGTCTCGCCTTCGAGGAAGTGACATCGGGCGGCTCCTTCGAGGGGCTGTTCCGCATCGCCATGCTGCTGCTCGTCGTCGGAGTAGCCGGCAACCTGGCCGATGTGGTTGGAGCCTATTCGTTCAGCGTGCTGGGAGCGCGGGTCCAGAAGGAGGCCCGGGCCGAGCTGACCGTATCGCTGCTGGGTAAGAGCCAGACGTTCCACAACCAGCAGCGCATCGGCGACCTGATGGCCCGGAGCACCAACGATATCCGGACCTTCTGGAACATCTACGACCCCGGCGCCTCGATCTTTCTCGACAACATCATGACTTTGATCTTCGCGACGGCGGCCATCGCCTTCATCAACCCGGAGCTCCTGCTCGGGCCGGGGCTTTTCATCGTCTTCGGCGGGATCACGCTGGCTATCTACGCGCGACAGCTCAATCCGCTGGTCATCCAGGAGCGCGAGGTGTTCGGCCGCACCAACGCGACCCTGAACGAGGCCGTCTCCGGGATCGAGACCGTCAAGGCGTCGGCGCAGGAGCGGCAGGAGGAGCGCAAGTTCTTCCGGGGCGCCACCGACGTCCGAAACGTTGCCGTCGCGATCGGCCAGCTCCAGGCGCGGTACTACCCGCTGCTGATCCTCGCGGTCGCGACGGCGATCGGCGCGGCGCAGGCGTTCTGGCTGTTCTCGGAAGGGGAGATTTCGTCCGGCGGCCTGGTCGCCTTTCTCGGCCTGATGCTGACCTACCGGTTCCCGGCCGAGATCTCGATCTGGACGATCAGCATGGTCCAGCAGGGCTTCGCCGGCGTCCGCCGCATCATCGAGATCATCCAGACCGACACCGAGCTCGATGAGCGGGTCGATGGCCATGCCGCCCGCGTCGAGGGCGAGATCACCTTCGAGGGGGTCACGTTCGGCTACGGTGGCCGGCCCGTGCTGGAGGACCTGTCCTTCACGATCCAGCCTGGCCAGACGGTCGCCATCGTCGGGCAGACCGGCTCCGGCAAGTCGACCCTGACCAAGCTCGTCAACCGGACCTACGACGTCACAGAGGGGCGGATCCTGATCGACGGGGTCGATGTCCGGGAGTGGAATCTCGACTCCCTCCGGTCACAGATCGGCGCGATCGAGCAGGACATCTTCCTGTTCTCCCGCAGCATCCGGGACAACATCGCGTTCGGAGCGCCCCCGGGCACGACCGAGGAGGACATCATCGAGGCGGCCCGTGGCGCCCAGGCCGATGGGTTCATCAGGCAGTTCAAGGACGGCTACGACACGGAGACCGGCGAGCGTGGCGTGTCGCTGTCCGGTGGGCAGCGGCAGCGACTGGCGATCGCCCGGGCGCTGCTGACGGACCCGCGGATCCTGATCCTCGACGATGCGACCAGCGCCATCGACAGCGCGACCGAGGACGAGATCCAGCTGGCGCTTCAGAAGGTCCAGCACGGCCGGACCACGCTGATGATCACCCACCGGCTGTCGCAGATCCGCTGGGCTGACCGGATCCTCGTCCTCGATGGCGGGCGGCTGGTCGACCAGGGCTCGCATGATGAACTCATGGGCCGCTGCGCGATCTACACCCGCATCTTCAGCCGCTACGATTCGGCGGCGTAGTCGTCGAGACGGTTCGTGACCAACGTCCCGGACTCGGCACGACGATCAACTACAGGGGAGGTGAGCCACCATGGGCTTCTTCATGGATGGGCTCGAAGCCGAAGACTACGACCGCAAATACTCAGACAAGGACCTCGTCGGCCGGATCGTCACCTACTTCCGTGATCACCGGAAGACCATGCTCGTCGTGGCGCTGCTCGCCTTCAGCGCGTCGGTCCTCGGCGCGGTCATCCCGTTCCTGATCTCGTCGGTGATCGACCGGCTGGGCGAGGATGGCAGCGCCGTCGCGTTCTCCGACGTCGTGCCGATCGTCGCGGCGCTCTTCGCCAGCGGGATCCTGGTCTGGGTCCTCAACTTCTGCCGCCAGTGGCTGAGCGCCCGCGTCGTCGGCGACGTCATCCTCGCGATCCGCAAGGACGGGTTCCGGGCGGTGATGAAGCGCGACATGAGCTTCTTCGACCAGTACCCGTCCGGCAAGATCGTCTCGCGTGTCACATCGGATACCCAGAGCTTCGCATCGGTCGCGACCCTGACCCTGGACCTGATGTCGCAGGTCCTGATGGTGCTGGTCCTGGCCGGGCTGCTGATCTGGGTCAACCCGCTGCTCGGGGCGATCGCGCTGTCGATCACGCCCCTGGTTGCCGTGGCGGCGCTGGCATTCCGCCGGATCGCCCGCCGGACCATCCAGCAGGCCCAGCGCTCGACGGCGCGGCTGAACAGCATGGTCCAGGAATCGATGACCGGGATCAGTGTCGCCAAGGCGTTCCGGCGCGAGCGAGCCCTCTACGCCGAGTTCACCGAAGCCAACGAGCAGTCGTACCGGATCAACCTGCGGGAGGGGTTCGTCTTCACGAGCATCTTTCCGATCCTGATCACGATCTCCGGCCTGGGCACGCTCGCGATCCTGCTGGTCGGCGGCGACCGCGTGCTGGACGGCGAGATCTCGTACGGCGAGTGGTACCTGTTCATCCAGGCTGTCGCCATCTTCTGGGGACCGATCACCAGCATTGCCTCGTTCTGGAGCCAGTTTCAGCTCGGCCTTGCCGCCAGCGAGCGCGTCTTCGCTCTGATCGACGCCGAGCCGGCCGTCCAGCAGACCGGTGATCGCCCGGTCCCGGCGCTGCGGGGCGAGATCACCTTCGACAACCTCGTCTTCCGCTACAGCGATCAGGAGACGGTCTTCGACGGTCTCTCGTTCACGATCCCCGCCGGGCAGACGGTCGCCTTCGTCGGCCACACCGGCGCCGGCAAGTCCTCGATCGGCAAGCTGATCGCCCGCTACTACGAGTTCCAGGGCGGTCGGATGCTGATCGACGGCCACGATGTCCGCGAGTTCAACCTGGAGTCCTATCGCCAGCGGCTTGGCGTCGTCACCCAGGTGCCGTTCCTGTTCAGCGGCACCGTCGCCGACAACATCCGCTACGGGCGGCCCGACGCGACCGATGAGGACGTCCTGGCCGTCGCGAAGCGGATCGCCGGTGGCGAGTGGCTGGACGTGCTGCCGGACGGGATTGCGACGGATGTCGGGGAGGAGGGCAAGTCGCTGTCGCTCGGGCAGCGGCAGTTGGTCGCGCTGGCTCGCCTGCTCATGCAGGACCCGGCGATCGTGATCCTCGATGAGGCGACGGCGTCGGTCGACCCGCTGACGGAGGCCCAGATCCAGGAAGCGCTGGATGTGGCGCTGGAGGGACGGACGGCGATCGTCATCGCTCACCGCCTGTCGACCATCCAGGAAGCCGACCGGATCATCGTGCTGGATCACGGGCGGATCATCGAGGACGGGACGCACCGCGGGTTGCTCCAGGGCGGTGGCCACTACGCCCACCTGTTCAACACCTACTTCCGCCACCAGAGCCCAGACTACCGTCCCGGACAGGCGGCGGAAGCGGAGCGGCAGCTGGAAGAGCGCGAGCTGGCGCCCGCCGGAAGCTGATTCCCGGACGGGCCGCTGTTACCCCGGACCTGATACCTCCGCGCCGCGAGGCCGATCCGAACGGGTCGACCTCGCGGTCTTGACCCGGCCCTCGGGGCCACCCGTACGCTGGGAACCTGCCGGACCCGCGTCGCCATGGACCTGCGATGTGGACGGGATGGATCTGGCCAAGGTGAAGGGACAGGGGAGCACCGATGGACGATCTCGCCCGCTATCGCAGTCATTCGCGCCTGAGTGATCCAGGCAACCATGCCGGGTGGATCGACGCGCTACCCACCGATCTCGCGACGCTGCACCGCGCGGCCAACCAGCTGGTCTTCCACTACTTCCAGCGCGACCAGTTCGAGCAGTACGGGATCGACGACGGCCGGATCAGCGAGGTAGATACCCGTTACGCCGAGGACATGTTCGCGTTGCTGCGCTCGCTCGACGACAGGCCGCTCGGGACGCCGCGCACACCCGCCCAGCGCATGATCGGCTGCTGCCGGGACTTCTCCCTCCTGCTGGTCGCGATGGCGCGGCAGCGGAGGATCGCCGCGCGCAGCCGCGTCGGGTCCGCGACGTACCTGATGCCGGGCTGGGCGGCCGACCACGTCGTTGCCGAGATCTACGACCCTGAGACCGGGCGCTGGCGGCTCGTCGATGCCAACCTGGCGACCGGCTACATCGACCCGTCCGATGGGCTGCTGATCGATGTGCTGGATATCCCACGGGACCGCTTCCTCGTCGCGCCGGAGGCCTGGCAGCGGTGCCGGTCGGGGGCGGCGGACCCGGAGACATTCGGCGTCGATCCTTCCCGTCCGGAGCCGTTCCTCCGTGGCTGGCCGTACCTGATCCATAACCTGCTGGCTGACCTGGCGGCGCTGGACCGGCGCGATTCCGTGCTCTGGGACACGTGGGGACTGGGCGGCGTGGATGCGGTCCACGGCCCTGAGCAGATGGACCTCCTCGATGCGCTGGCCGCCGACCTCGCAGATGGGCCCGACGGGCATGGACCCGATCGGCGAACGGTCGATCGCTGGGTGGCGCACGAGTCACTCGGGGTGCCGGCCGTCGTCCAGTCGTGGACTCCGGCACGCTTGGGCCAACCGCTCCTCGTCTCGCTGCGGGGGTGACGTCACACCGCGGCACTGGCCGGAGGCATGCGATGGTGGGAGCAGGGAGGGCGGCAATGGACACCCTTGCGGACGCGGCGATCCGTGACTTCTTCTCGCACTACGGCGCGACCCTCACCAGCGGCCGACCCGAGACTATCGCGGCCTGCTACGTCGCGCCGGGACTGATCGTCGGTGACGGCCGCAGCACGGCGATCGCCGACGTGGCCGAGGTCGCTGCGGCGTTCGATGGCAGCGCCGAGCGGTATGCCGAGCAGGGACTCGTCGGCGCCGTGCCCGATGTCGTCGCGATCGAGCGGCTCTCGGACGGGGTCGCCAGTGTGGACGTCCACTGGGACTACACCGACCGGGACGGCAACAGCCGGGCCGAAGACGGCTACCGCTACCTGCTCGCCGCGACCGGGGACGGTCCGAAGATCCGCGTCGTCATCGCGACATCGGCCCGGCTCCGGCGTGGCGAGTCATGACGGGGCAATCCGGTTGGCGCTGGAGTTCGTCTGCTGGATATACAGGCGATGAGTTCGCGGGATGAAGTTAGCGCCTGGACTCAACCTCCCGGAAGAACCTGATGAGGGCGTCAGCGAGCGGTCCGGGTGCCTCCTCGGCCATGTGGTGTCCTGAGTCGATGCCGTGACCGCGCACGTCGGTCGCCCAGTCGCGCCAGATAACGAGCGGGTCGCCGTAGAGGTCCTCCAGGTCATCACGCAGCGACCAGAGGACCAGTAGTGGCATCGTCAGTCGCCGGCCCGCCGCACGGTCGGCGCGCTCGTGGTCGGCGTCGATGGTCAGGCCGGCCCGGTAGTCCTCGAGCATGGCCTGGATGACCGTTGGATTTCGTGTCGCGGCGCGCCACTCGGCGTAGTTGGCCGCGCCCATCCGCTCGGAATCGCCGCGGTACCACGCGTCCGGGTCGGTGGTGATCACGCGCTCGGGGATTTCAGGCTGGGCGAAGAAGAACCAGTGCCACCAGCGCGTCGCGAATTCGGCGCTCATCCGGTCCAGATGCTCGGAGATCGGGATGCAATCCAGCAGGGCGAGTGCGCGGACCCGCTCCGGTGCGTCGAGCGCCAGGCGCAGCGCGACGTAGCTGCCGCGATCGTGGCCGACAAGGGCGAACCGCTCGTGTCCGAGGTGCGCCATGACCTGGATCATGTCGCCGGCGACCGCGCGCTTGGCGTGCGCCGCATGATCCGGCGACGGCAGGGGCCCGATGGATCGGCCGTAGCCCCGCAGGTCGGCGCAGACGACGGTGTGTCCGGCATGAACGAGCAGAGGCGCGACGCGGTGCCACGTCGCGGATGTCCGTGGATGCCCGTGGAGCAGGAGGACAGGCGGGCCATCACCGCCTCGCCGGGTCATGATCCGGGCGTCTCCGGTGTCGATCAGTTCCTCGGTGAATCCCTCGAACACTCTCTCCTCCGCCACCACTGCCCAATCCCGTCACCCATGCCCGGAGCAGCACGATGACCGCCACCGGCCCGGACGGCCCAATCGAATGGCGGAGGGGTGAGGGGTGCGGCCAGGATTGGCGACGCACGCGGTGTAGCGTGGGCCGGGTGACCGTCGCCTCGGCGGCGGGCCTCTTCAATGGTCGACGAGGTGACGACCAGCGAACGACGACGTACCGGAGGAGCCCCGATGCTGACACGACGGACGATGAATGGAGACAACGATCGTTGAGTTGTAGGTCATGGTTGGCAGGCGTGCGCTGGCTGACCAGGTCATCGTGAAAAGCCAGGAGGCCCATCCCGGAACGGGATGGCCTCCTGGTCGACCGACGTGCGGTTCCGGATGTTAATTACCGGGTCCGGGCCGGGATCACCGCGCGGTAGCCTTCGGGCAGGTCCTCGTCGGATACACCGAAGAACACCCGGATGTCACCACCGCCGCGGTAAGCAATGTTGTAGCGGCGCTCGCCACCACGTGGGCGGTAACTCTTGACGAAGCCGTAATCGCCATCCCAGCGGGTAGCAGCCAGTGCGGCCTCGAGGTCGTCGAACTGCTCGATGGCGTATCGCCAGAGTCGTCGACCGGTGTCCGGGGTGACGTTCCGGATGATCTCCTCGTGGCGGAGGTCATGGACCGTGAAGTAGGGCATGCCCCGGATGTCGGCCCAGGCAAGGATCTCGACCCCGCTGGTCGGCGCGTCACGATCCGGTGGAGCGGAGATGTGCTCCTCCTCGCCGCCGTCCGGGGCCAGGTCCGGCGCGACGGCCAGCGAGAAGGGGGCACGGGTCGGCACCGGGGCAAACCCGGCGTCATCACGGTCGTCGTACGGATCACCACGGCGATCGTCACGACGGTCGTCCCGACCCTGCGGTTCCTCGTACTGGGCCCGGTTGGCCCGGGCACGCTCATCGCGGGCGCGAGCGTAGGGATCCTGGTCGCTCGCGTCGGACGGGTATTGCCGGGAATCGGCGTACTCCGGTGCGGTGTCGGTCCAACGGGTGTCCCGCGCCTGGCGACCCTGGTCGCCGTCGTCCGACGGCCGATCGTCGCGGTACTGCTCGTTGCGGCGGTAGGGCCCGCGCCGGCCGAGCCGATCAGTCCGGTCACCTTGGTCGCTCCGGTCGGCTCGCTCGACACGGTCGTCGTAGCGGGGCGCTTCGCCGTACCGGCTCTGCCGACGGTCACCACGGGGTGCGGGGCGGTTGTCCCGCCCGTCTCCGCGAGACTCGACCGGTGCGGCGTTGCGGGCAGGCTCGGCCCGCTCTTCCGCGTTGTTCCACCGGTCGCGGCCGCCATCCCGACCGGGTGCACGGGGGTCGTGCCGGGTATTGTCCCGCCGGCGCCCACGTCCATCCCGGCTGGTGCGCTCCCCGTCGTCCGGTGCCGGACGGGCAGCCCGGGCCGGTTCGGACCGGGGCGCTTCGACCGGAGCCGGGGTGGTGGCGCGGAGGGCCGTCTCGCGGACCATCGTCACGATCTGATCGCGGGAGGCGTTGACCGATTCGCCCAGCTCCCGGACGAGGATGTTGCCCGGCGCGAGCGCGTAGGGCTTCTCCGTCCCGGCCGTGACGCGGATGATCAGGAGATCCTTATCGTCGGCCTCGAACGGCTCGACATCGATCTCCGGAACGGGCGTGACCTGGGAGGCCAGCCCCTCGCGCAACTCAGCGACGGCCTCGTCGACATCGTCGACGCCGACCAGTGGACGCTTCTCGAAGGCGCTGGCGCCGACGTAGATCGTACCGCCGTCGCCATTGGCGAAGGCAACGATGTCGCGCAGGATATGGCTGACGCCGGTCTTCTTGGTCGACAGACTCTCGTGGAACGACTGCTCCGGCCCGTTGCCCTCGGCTCGGTCCTCCCGGAACTCCTGGACCGCGGCGGACTCGCCCTCATAGCCACGGATGCGGTCGAACTCGTCGCTGAGGAACAGGTCCTTGAGCGCGCGGAACGACACCTCCGGTAGCTCGACCTCGGTCGGGCGGTCACCGATTCCGAGGTTGGTCTCGCGGACCGGGTCGGTCGTCAGGCGGTGGGCGTCCGATCCCTGGATGCAGTGCATCCGGCGGGGGTACTCGGCCTTGGACCCGTTGAAGAAGCGGGCGGTCGATCGCCGGCCACCGCCGACCATCAGGTCCGTCACCTCCAGGCCGTGCAGGTGCTCGTCCTGGGTGTAGGCGATCTTGGTCTGCCCGCCGAAGCGGAGCCCTTGCATGGCGATGCCATGCGTGGAATTGACGTGGGCGCCAAGGACCAGCGCGCCATGCTCGTCGAGGATTTCGTAAGCCTTGAGGACGTCGGTCGTCGCGCCGACCTCGCCCGAGCCCATCCGATCCTCTGCTACCCCAAGCGAGAGCAGGAGGTGCTCCATCAGCCGGACGGAGGTGCTCTCCGGGAAGATGGCGAGGATGTGGAACCCGAAGGTAGCGGTGAACTCGAAGCCGGGGAGGACGAGGATCCTGGCGAGCAGGCGACGATACTCATTGAGCCGGTCGGCTTCGGCCGGCTGGAGCCGCTTGAGGTATTCGAGGAGCTCGAGGTCCTCGATCTCGCGCCACAGGTCGGCGTAGCCACGGACCGAGTTATGGTCGGTGAAGGCGATGATATCCAGCCCCTTGGCCTCGGCGGCCTGCAGGATCTGGAGAGCGGAGACGTCCGGCTGCTGATAGTCGATCGAGGCCGGGGTATGAAGGTGAAGATCCATTCGATGCCAGGACAGCGGGGGAGCAGCGTCGGTTCCCGGGCGAACAGCCCGGTCCGAAGCGTTCCAGGAGTCGCGGTCGAATCCGCGCGACCCTGATCCAGCTGACCCGGAAGTGGTGGGCGCGCTGATGGCGTCCTCCTCTCAGGGAGAAGCGGGTTGTCGGTGTCTGGCGTCCGTGCCACCGGCCACATCACCGGATCGCGCACCGAATGACGTAACGGGGCCACCGCGCGGAAATCCGCGACTGGTTCTGGCCACCGGTGCGCCGCCATCCCGGACATTCCTGGGAGCACGACTCGTCCAAACATACTTATTGTAATTCATTAGGGGCTTCCGGGACGGAATCGCACAATCGACCACGTCGAGCGGGCCGAACGCGGAGGGATCCAACAGACCGGGACCCACCGCAGATCGCGTGAGGTGGGGTTCTCCGGGATTGCGCAATCCCCGGCGTCAGGCGCGGTTTCAGTGACGTCGCCGCGATGTCCCGCTACGCTGGGTGCACAGGACAATCGGTCTATCAGTGCACAGGGAGGATCAGGCCATGGTCGAGAAGGTGGGGACGGCGATCGATCTGCCGTTCACCGGGACGCTCTACCGGGACGAGTCGATCGGGGGGTGGACCATCGTCGACGTGCCCGGGTCCGACGAGGTCCTCGGGACGCGCAAGGCGGTCAAGGTCGGCGGCAGCATCGATGGTCATCCATTCAACGTGACGCTGATGCCGTCCGGGAAAGGCCCGCACCTGATGCCGATCAACACCGCACTTCGCAAGCGGATCGGGAAGGACCAGACCGGCTCGGAAGTGACCGTCCATCTGACCGAGCGATTCACCTAGGGCGTGACGCGCGACACCGGATGCGGGAATGCACCTCGTAGCCCACGCCGGAGTGGGCCAGGGTGCGTGCTAGACTCCGGACCATTCCCCCGCGGCGGGCCGGACCGCACCGCCCCGCGCCCCTCCCGGTGAACCGGGACGGGTCCAGGCTCCAGCCCGCGAACCCGGAGGCCATGCGCCGATGGCCGCAGCCCTGCTCCTAGATCTGCTGATCTTCCTTGTCCCGGCGATGCTGATCCCGCTCGGCCTCTGGCGCGGTGGCCCCCATGAGGTCGTTGTCGGGGGCGGCATCCTGTTGGGTTGGGCCGTATCGACGGAGTGGGCCGGCGCCTGGGGTGGCGGCCTCGCATCGCTGACCGGGACCTCGCCCGACGCGATGAGCTTCGTCGTCGCCTGCGCGCTGCTGGTGGTCGGTGCCGGGATCGGACACCTCGGCGGTTCGCTGATGGGACTGCCACGACCCGAGGCGGACGGCCGGATCGCCGGGGCAGTGCTCGCCTGGCTGAATGGCGTCCTGTTCCTGACCCTCGCGCTCGGTATCTACGGCCGCCAGCTCGACGGCGCCGACCCGATGCCCCTGATCGAGCGTGGGCTGCTCACCCAGGCAATGATCGACCACCAGGGCGCACTGCTGCTGGGCATCGCGTTGATCGTGGCCGGGCTGCTCGGCACGGTGCTCTGGGTCAACGCCGCCGTCGGCAATGTCTATGACCCGACCTACGTGCCCGGCCGCCGGACGGTCTTCACTGCCCGTCCCGAGCCACTCGAGGCAGAGCCCTCCCGGACCGACATCCGCCGTCCTGCCGTCCAGTCCTACAGCTCCTGGCCCGTCGCGCCCAGGCAGCGGCCCGTCAATGTGCCCCACCATGCCGATGCCGGCAAGGTCGAGCCGGATCCCGAACCCAGCCGGTTCCGCACCGCGCTCTCGCGCATCGGACCGACGACCGGGGCCGGAGAGCCGTCGCGCCGGACGACGGTGGCCGAGATGTTTGCCCAGTCCCTGCCCATTGATCTCCGCGACCGCGGAGGCCGCGCGATGGGCGTGCCGGACTCCGGCAGGTCCGGGGGCGAGGGGCCCAGCAGCGCCCGCCCGCCCGGTGGGCGAGCCACTCCTGGCCGGGCGCGGGATGCCCGGCCGGCGTCATCCGGGGAAACTACTGGGCAACCGGATGGTGCCGACTCCGACGACGGTGCCGACGAAGCGCCCGCGCCCTCGCGGAGCAGGGCCCGCGACGGTGATTCGTCCCAGTCGTCGATCGGCGAGTGGCTCCGGATCGCGTCGGGGATGGCCGACCCGAGGATCACGCCGGACCGGAACGACCGGTCGGCCCGGCGCGGCAACTCAGGCGACGGGACCCCGACAGCCGATGGCTCTCCGGCGGACGCGACACCGCCGGTCGACGCCTCCGGCTCACCTGACCAGGCCTCCCTCGACGCCGCCGAACGCGGTGACGACGCCGCGCCCCGCCGCGCCTGACCCTGCCCAGCGATCCATCACGGTCGGCGGACGGTCGGTGGTACCATCCCGACGAGACCTGAATTCGATGCCGCCGGCGTAGCAGCCCGCGACCCGCGGCCCCAGTGTCACGGGAGTTGCCCCGGCATGGCCGATCTCGTACCCACCTCCGCCTTCGCTGAGAACATTCCGGCCATGGTACGGATTGGCGACTACCTCGCTGACCGTCTCTATGCCCTTGGCGTTCGCCATGTCTTTACCGGGCCTGTCGCGCCGCCGACCCTCGCCGCGACGATGGACAGCGCCGGCATCGACGTCGTCCGGATGAGCGACGATGCGGAGGCTGGTGTCGCCGCTGATGCCTACGGCCGGATGCGAGGCATCGGCGTGGCACTGGCGGGCTACGGTGCCTCCGGGCTGTCGTTGATCAATGCCGCCGCTCAGGCCCACGCCGAGCGATCACCGTTGCTTGTCATCGCTGAGATCCCTGACCGGACCGACTGGCGCTTTCATCCGCTGCTGAGCACGGCCGCGTTCAACCCGGCGGCCGTTCCCCCGCAGCGCCGCGCCTTCGAGCCGGTCGTGGCCTCTGCGATCACGCTGGACGCGCCGGACATCGCCTGCCGTGAGATCGAGCAGGGACTGATGCTGATGACGGCCCGCAAGCAGCCCGTCTACCTGGAAGTCTCGGCAAGCACGCTGTCCGTCACGACCACGCCGATGCCTGCGCCGCTGGCCGCCCGGACGGTGTCCGACCCGGCGGTCCTCACCGCCGCGATTGCCGACGCTGTCGCGATGATCCGGGATGCCGCCCACCCCGTGATCCTGATCGGCGTCGAGATCCAGCGGTTCAACCTCCAGAACGCCGTGCTCCAGTTCATGGCGACGTCCGGGATCCCGGCCGCGACGACGCTGCTGGGCAAGTCCGTCATCGGTGAGCACGTCCCCGGCTTCATGGGGATCTACGCGCCGGATGAAAGCCACTCCGCGGTCCGGCGGCTGGTCGAGGAGAGCGACGGACTGCTCCTGCTCGGTGCCCGTGGGATGGACCTGTCCCCCGGAGGTGACCCGCCGCCGATCGACCCGGGCCGTCGCCTGATCGCGACCGCCGACCGGATCCAGGTTGGTCACCGCCGCTACGATGGCATCACGCTGACCGACTTCGTCAGCGGGCTCGTCGCTGTCGAAATGGAGCGGCGCGTGCTGCCGGCGATGCCCGGCGCCAGGGTGTCCGCGCCGGTCGTTCCCAATGACGAGACGCCACTGACCCGTGACGGCGTCTTCGCGACGCTGGCCCAGGCGTTGACCGACGAGATGGTGATCGTCGCCGACGCCGGCGCGGCGCTCCTGACGGTGGCGGACCTGCCGGTCCAGCTCTGTAGCGAATTCATGTCACCGGCATCGTATGGCGGGCGCGGCTTCGCCATTCCCGGCAGCATCGGCGTGGGACTCGCCGAGCCCGAACTGCGGACGGTCGTCCTGGTAGAGGTCGCGGCGCTGGCCCGGAACGGCTGGGAGCTGTCGACTGCCCGCCGGCTTGGCCTCGCGCCGATCGTGATCGCACTCGGCGATGATCACGGCGCCACCGGGGACTGGGACCCACGGCATCTGACCGACGTCATCGGTGGCGGCTGGTCCGTCCGGTGCCAGACCGTCGGGGAATTTGCCAACGCGGTATCGACGGCGGGGACCCGGCGGAACGAGGTCGCGCTGATCCACGCCCGGCTGGCGGTGGGGTAGGGGGAGCCTAGGGAAACCCGGGCATCAGACCCCCGGGCCAACCAGCACGACGTCCTCCGACGGTAGTGCGGCGCCCTCGGGCGCCAGGCGGAGCGAGACGGCGAGGCCGTCGTGGACCCGGATCACCGGCAACTCGCGGTCGAGCAACGGTGGGAGCCCGGCACGGATTTCGCTGCCCTCGACGTCATGAGCGCTGACGACGAGGGCTCCGGCCGGACCGGGGATCGTGGGGCCGAAATCATCGCCCCGCAGCGCCACGAGGATGCCCGTCGATGGCGACGCGTCGAACTCCGCCGCGTGCCTGGTATCGGACAGGATCGTCACGGTCGACTGGCCCGAGCGGACGATGGCTCGCCAGGCGAGGTCGAAGTCGCCGCGCTGCTCGCCGGGAATCTGGACGGTCAGGATCTCGATCGTGACGCCGGGCGCGACCTCGAGCCGGGCGTCGGACGGCAGCTGGGCGAGGCTATGGGGAAGGTCGCCAGTCTGCCGACCCGGGTGAGCGTCGCCGATCCGGACCGTCTCACGGGCCCGGCCATTGTTTACCCACGCCGCCGGAACGGCCAGCCCCGCGTCGGTCGCGCCGACCACAAGCAGATCGATCCGCTGACTGCCACCGGCCAGCGCCGTCCCGAGCGCGCGAGACGCGGCCGCCGGGTCGTCACCTGCCGCCAGCAGCACCCGCGCGGTGCCGGCCGTGACCAGGACCGACAGCGACGACCCACTGCCCAGCAACGTCACCCGCGGGGTGACCAGGTCCGCCGCCCTTGACTCCAGCCAGGCAGTCGTCAGCGCGAGCGACAGGACGAACCCGGTCAGCGCGACCCATACGACCCATGTTATGCGGGGCTGTGACCGCAAGCCAATGGCTGATGGGTCACTCGGCCGTCGGGGGGCTTCGTCTTCGGGGAGATGCCCAGAGGCCGGAGCGTCGTCGTCCGGGCGGGTCGGTGGTCCCGCTGTCGCCCATGAAGCGTCAGCGAGTGACCGCCACCCGGGAGAGGGCGGGACGTCAGGTGCGGCGGACGATCGGGTTGTGGTGCTGGCGAGCGGCACCCTCGGCATCGTTCCGGGCCTCGGCGTCGCGGGACGCGTCGTAGACGACCAGGGTCAGCTCCGTGCCGGGCGGCAGCCAGACGCCGAATGAGGCCGTCTGGTCGGAGTTCTGCACGCCGACGACATCGCCATCTTCGATCCCGGCCGCCGCGAGGTCAACACCCGCCGCTTCGATCGCCGCGCGGGTGGCCGACGCGGTCCCGGAGATGATGAACCCGGCCGCGGTCAGGTCTGACGTGGCCTGATCCACCGGCTGCCCGAATGTCGTCACCGGCAGCAGGATCCGGTCACCTTGCGAGACGAAGATCGTCACCTCCGAGCCGGCCGGAACGCTGTCCTGCGGCTCGATCTCGGCGACGGATCCCTCGGGGACCGTCGTGCTGCCGACCTCGGCTCGCACGACGCGCAGTCCCTGCTCCTCGAGCGTCACCCGGGCGTCGTCCGCCGGGATACCTACGACGTTCAGCGCGTCGATATCCACTTCGGCCGGGCCACTGCTCAGGATCACCGTGACGATCCCGCCGCTGTCGACCTCGGCACCGGACGGGGGATCCTGCTGGGCGACGGATTCGACCTGGATGGTCGAACTGAAGCGGCGCTCGCTGGAAACCTGGAGCGCCAGCCCCTGCTCTTCCAGGGTCGCGCGGGCTGACTCGACATCCATCCCGACGACATCGGGCGCGGTGATGGTCGTGACGGGCGTCTCGGTCGGGCCGTCGTTCGGACCGGCGCCAGGTGCCGGGGCACTGGCGCCGGCTGAGGCGCCCGGAGCGACTACGTCGTCGTCCGATCGCTCCTGCCCGAAGCCGAAGGTCGGCAGGTTGTCAGGGATTCCGTCGGAGAACCAGGCGCCAATGACGATCAGCCCGACCAGCAGGACGGACACGATGATTCCGGTCACCCACGACCCGCAGCCGAGGTCGTTCCGGGTGTCGTCACGTCGTGCGGCTGACGCTGGTCCTCCGGCCATGACGGGTGCCGGGGCAACGGGCGGTGGCCCGACGGGGCGGGGCGGGGCGGTCGACGGCGCGTAGGCGGCGTGGTTGGACTGGGCCGGGATCGCGACCGTCGCGTCCGGGTCAAGGGGGTGGACCGGACCACGGGGACCGACAGTACCGGTCCCGTCCCCCGGTCGTGCCCGTGGTCGGGTCGGCGCGCGATAGTGCTTCCAGTCGGACATCGCCGCGGCGAACTCACCGGCCGTCCGGTACCGCCTGGTCGGGTCCTTCTCCAGCGCCCGCAGCACGATCGCGTCGACCGCGCCGGTGATGGTCGGCTCCAGAGTCGAGGGCCGGGGCGGCTCGTCCCTCGTGTGGGCGACCGCAACGGCGACGGGCGACTCCGCGTCGAACGGCAGCGCCTGGGTGAGCATCTCAAAGGCGACGACGCCGAGCGAGTAGACGTCGGAGGAGGGCGTGGCCATCAGCCCGTTGGCCTGCTCCGGCGACAGGTAATGGACGGTCCCGATCCCGGTCCCGGTCTCGGTCAGGTTGGAATCGGTGACGGCCTTGGCGATGCCGAAGTCGGTGACCTTGGCCAGGCCGTCGGCGTCCACGAGGATGTTCTGCGGCTTGACGTCGCGGTGGACCACCCCACGGGCGTGGGCATAGTCCAGCGCCGAGCCGATCTGCTCGAGCAGGGCCGAGACGTCGTCGGCGTCGAACGGCCCCTCGTCGTCGATGACCTGCTTGAGTGTCTCGCCCTGGACGTACTCCATGACGATGTAGGGGATCTGGTCCTGCTCCCCGACGTCGTAGACCTCGACGATGTGGGCATGGGAGAAGTTCGCCGCGGCCTGCGCCTCGCGCTCGAACCGGATCCGGACGTTGACGTCCTGGGCGAATTGCTGCCGCAGGACCTTGACGGCGACCGGGCGGTTGAGCAGCAGATCGTGCCCGAGAAACACCTCGGCCATCCCGCCATCGCCCAGCCGCGAATCGATCCGGTATCGCCCGTTGACGGTGGTGTGCTCCACGCTCGGTCCGTCTCCCGTGCCTGAGACCTCGCGTCCAGGGGCATGTCGTCGTCATTGCGATCCGCGGATGTGCGGCGCGTCGGAATCGTGCGAACTGTACGACGGACGGGCAAGGTCGGGCGACAGGGTAGTAAAGGTGGCTTCTGGAAGCCGCCGCGGTGCTGATCGCGGGTGGAAGGTGGGGTGACAGTTGGCAAGGAAGGGGGCCTGGGAAAGTGACCACTACCCAGACCGTTGCCGGGCCTTGGACTCGGGTTCCTGGGGACGGGTTGTCTCCCGGGTCAACCAGACACCCCATGACCATTCCTCTGACCGCCCCGTGATCGCCCGGCAGCGCCGGTCACCACGAGGGGTGCCCGGCTACTCCGCCGCCTCGCCAAACCCGGCGCCATTCATTGCCGCGGCCGCCGGGGTTTTCGGGAGCGTGGTCGCGCCCGTCCCTGCAAAGAGGAAGCAGGCGACGTTCGGGCCGTCGACCTTCTCCATCGGTGGGCGGTTCTCCTTGACAGCGCGCTGTGAATCGGGATCGTCCTTCGGGTTGACGGAGCGCGACGACGTCGGGGTCATCGACGGTGCCTGGATGGGCATGGCGGTCTCCGTGGCTCAGGTCGAAGACCGGAGGTGACCCCCGGTCCGACGGGATGGGGACGCCGCGGAAGGAGAGAACAACGGCGCCCTCTCCTCCCGCGGCTCCAGGGTGTCGGGACCTACTGCTCGCCCGAGGCATGCACGCCGCCGATGGTGAACATGAAGTGATCCCACCAGTTCAGAAGGCCGCCCCGGCTTTTCGGCCGTCGTCCAGCCACTCACGTACGTGATGTTGAACAGCTGTGGGTAGAGCGTCTGGCAGGTCGGCAGGTATGGCACCTCGCCCATTCAGAGGTCGAAGGTTGGCCGGTTGGCCGGATCGTTGAGGACATCTGCTCCAGCTGGTCGATCAGGGCGTCCAGCTCGGTGCTCTGGAGCCGCTGCGGGTTGCCGACGTTCGTCCGCGTCCCGATCGGCCGGCGATTGCGGGAGTGGTGCTCGTCGTACAGCTGGTACGAGTCCAGCTGCATCCCGCCCAACCAGTGGTTGGATATGGCGTGGCAAACATGTCGGTCGGCGAGTCCACGTCGAAGCGGAGCGCGCGGGTTGAGGTCCGGGTAATCCCAGGTACTGACCTGGTCGGTCTGGCTGGCGATCACCTGCTGGTTGAGGTAGTCCGCCGCGCCGATGTCCACGTTGCCGGCGAGGAAGTCCTGCACCGAGGTGTCGACCGCCGTCTTGTCCCCTAATAGGGGGAGACCAAGCTGCGAGGTCGCGATCGGACCTGGATGTCTCTGCTTGCCGGAAATGCGCAGCGCCAGGCAAACCTAGCGCCATAGGCTCACCTTGTATTACGTACAAGCTATTGATGATAAGGCATCTTGAGGATGTAGCATATACTACAAATTCTAGACATTGACGCGAGTTCTGATCAACCGGGACGGATTTGAATTCGAAAATGGGAACTCGCCGACCCGGATGTCGGTGCAGCCAAACGGCAGCAGTTCGATCAACTCCTCCGGCGAGTCATCCTCCACAGGACATTCCGGGATGGGTCCTGCGGCGCCACGGACCATCTCCCAGCTGGACAGGCGGCGGGCCGGGACCATGACTCTGACTGGCGCGTCGTCGCGTGACCACGGTGACGTTCCCGGGACGGTCGCCGTCCGGCGTACAGGGAGCGCCGACCAGTCCACCGGCACGAGCGCGTAATTCCAGGGCGCGGTCGGCAGGACCGCCCAGTCGTCGACCGTCTCGCGGGCGATGATCTTGTCCCAGCGGGACGCGGGCGCATGGGCCAGCAGGAGCGGACCGCTGTACAGCGCGACACTGCCGGGTGAGCGCCGCTCGGCCCGGACGGGCATCGGCAGGTGGAGCGTGATCCGGCACGGTCCCGTCACGGTCACGCGATGGAAGGTGCCGGGCGCGGCTGCGATCGGGTCACCATGATTCATCCGGACGGTCGCACCCGTCGCCCAGCCGGGAATCCGGAGGTCCAGCGGCATCCCGGTGGCCGGGCCGTCGATCGTGATCGTGATCGTCTCGTCGAACGGGTAGTCGGTCGCGACGCTGACCCGGACGGGCCCACCATCGATCGACGTCTCGACGACGCAGGGAGCCCAGCCGATCGCGGCCAGCCCGCCGTCGCGGGTGCGCATCCAGAGATGGGTGGCGACCTTGGGCCAGCCCTGGTGCATGTTGGCCGTGCAGCAGCCGAAGTGCGGCTCCAGCCCGTAGAGGTTCGCGTCCGGGCCGTTACTGGTGTAGATCCGGTCCTCGACGACGTGGCAGGCGACCTGGTTGACCTGCTGGTCGTACTGGTGGGTCCACATGTCCGGGCTGAACGGTGCGGACAGCGCGTTGTACGCCAGCCGCTCCCAGCGGTCGACGTGGTCGGGCCGCCCGCCGATCGAGATGAGCTGCTCCAGCGCGTAGAGATACTCCACGACGGCGCACAGTTCCGCTCCCTGCGACGGTGAGCGCCCGGCGAGGTGCTCGTCGCTGGTGAACATCCCGGTTGCCTGCCCGTGGTAGCGGTCCAGTTCGTCGATGATCCGGTCGGCGAAGGCAAGGTCCGCCGGGTCGTGCGACTGGCGCGACCAGACGGCCGGCGCCTTGATCGCCATCGCGTTGTTCGGGCCGTGACCTGGCAGGTCGCACTGCTCCTCCGTCAGCCGCTCCCGGTAGGGGAAGTCGCTGTAATGGGCCGTCCAGTCAAAGCCCTGCTCGCGGAGCTGGACGGCGAGCCGGAGCAGCGTCGTGTCACCGGTGCGCTCGAACAGCCAGTGAATCCCGACGAGGAACTCCATCCAGCGGAACCGGGCCCAGGATTCCAGCGGCTGGGTCGTGATCAGGTCGGCGATTTTCGCGTAGAGCCGGGTCAGCGCCGGGATGACCCGCTCGTCACCGGTCGCCTCGTGGAACTGGATCAGCGCCTTGGCGAGGATCGCCTGCGGCCAGGGTTCGAACTCCAGCGGTGAATGCGTCCGGGCGGCGGGCGGCAGGATCGCGGGCGGGTCGGGGTACCGGTGGTAGGTCGGACCCAGCCAGCCGTCCGCGTGCTGGCCGTCGAGGATGTAGTCCACCCAGCGGCAGACCTTGCCGATCAGCCGGTCGTCCTCCAGCAGGAACGCCAGGGGAACGAGACCATCCAGCCAGTACGGTCCCCGTTCCCACCCCTCCCGGTCGCCGCCGATCCAGCCGCTGTCGGCGATGTCCGGCCAGAACTCGTCCAGGTGCCCCGACATGCCGTCGGCCTGCGTGCGGAGCGTGTCCAGCAGCCAGCCCGCCGGGCGGATTGCGCCGAGCGGCAGTGGATCGAGCCTGGTGGGAGCGAGCGTCCGGGGGGTCGAGGCGGTCATGAGCGCTCCGGCGATTCGAGGTCGAGCGAGAGGGTGACGAGGGCACCGGCGGGGACGGTGAAGGTTGCGCGGCCATCGACCAGGTCGACCGGGGTGAGGTCGCGCTCCAGGAACGTCCCCAGCCACGCCGCCCGGACCGGGAGCAGGCCGGGTTCGAGCGCGACGGTCGTCGCCTCCGCCGCGGAGGATTCGATGAAGGCGACCAGGTCGTGACCGCGCCGCGACCGGGCGAGGTGCGTGACCACGACTTCCGCCCCCATGATCCGGAGGAAGGAGCCGGAGGACGGCAGGGCAGGGCCGCCCGGGGCGGGCAGGGACGGGTCGGAGACGATCCCGACCAGCGGCTGCGACGCGATCGCGCCGGTGTCGCGGCCGAGTTCGGCGACGGGCCGGTCGGCATCAGTCGCGATGAAGTAGGAGAACGTCATCTCGCCGCCCTGCCGGTCGGGGAAGTTGGTATCCCAGAGGTTGTTGAGCGCCCACGAGTAGATCGTCCCCGGCCGGCGGGCCGTGTCGGAGAGGGCCGGCGGGAACGGGACGTAGGGGATGACGATGGTCTCCGGCTGCACCAGCGGTGCCTCCGTCGTGGCCCACGCGATCGGGGGCTGGCCGGCCGAGTCGACCGTGGCGTGATGGCGGATGGTGCGGAAGTAGTGGGCGGCGCCGGGGACGTGCGGCGTGCCAGGTCCGGCCTGTCCGCCAGTGATCTCGAACCGGACGGTCGGCTCGTCGCCCGCGAACGGGAATGCGACGTACAGACTCTCCTTCTCCGGTGTGGATGGCTTGTGGATCCGGTTGACGATGTCGACGCGGGCGGCGTGGTGGGGGAGCGTGATGGTCGCCTCGACCCAGTCCAGCCCCTCGCCGCTGGCCCGCCACGTCACGCGGTCCCAGAGGGCGGTGCGCTCGCGGGCGATCACCGTCGCGTGGCGGACGGTCGTCCGGCCACCCAGCAGCCGATTGCCGTCGGCGACGGTGAAGTTGGAGTGGTGGTTGAAGCCCGGCGCGGTGGTGTAGCGCTCGCGAATGATCTCGTTCAGGCCGAACGGCGCGCCATCGTCCATGAGCGAACGGCCGTCGGCGGTCGCCAGCCGGCCGATGAAGGCGCCGTCCGGATCGATATCGAGCGACAGGTGAGGGCTCTCCAGCCGGTGCGGGTCGAGGGCCGGGTCGATCCCGGCGCCCGCGTCGATGCGCTCACCACCGGTCGGGACCAGGCGGTAGCGACGGTAACCCAGTGGCGGGATGTCGGTGGCGAGCAGCGTCAGCCAGACCCCGGTCGGCCGGGTTCGGGCCACGGGTTCCGGCTCGGTGACGGCGGGGACAAGCTGCCCGGTTTCGTCGTCGACGACCGTGAACGCCACTCCGTCCGGGATGGCAGTCGTCGGGATCAGCGTGCGGGCAAAGTCCGTGCGGGCGTGGCCGGAGGGATTGAAGATGGCGAGCGTGATGTCGCCATCTGCTCTCTGGGCGTCCGTCCGGGGGCCGGGTGCCGCGAGGGTGGCAAGGCGGGCGACGCCGGAGGCGACCAGGGCGGCGGCGCGCTCGCCACCGCGGTGGGCGCAGTTCTCTTTCCACGTCCACTCCAGGCCGCCGGACGATGGACCGTCGAGGCGGTCATCCCAGGGGTTGGCCGCCCCCCAGGTGTGCTCGTCGAACAGCGCGAGGTCGTCATAGGTCGCGTCGATGTCCGGGCCGGCGTCGTAGTCCGTGGCGTCGGGCGTCAGCGTGGCGGCGAGGGTGTGGAGCGTCTGGCCCGTCCGGACGTCTGACTGCCCTCGCCGGTTCACGCCCATCGCCCGCGCGGCCGAGCCGATCCCGTCGGCCCACCAGTCGGTCCAGTCGCCGGCGTACTCGGGGAACGCGTCGCCGTGGTCCTGCTCCATATGGCGGAAGAAGTCGCCGTTGGTGCTGGTCCGGAGCCGGGGCCAGGCCCATTGCTCGTTCCACTCGCGGACGATCGTCGCCGGGAGCAGGTTCGGCGGGGCGTTGTCAGACGTCGCGCCCTGGACGCGGATGTGAACGACGTCGTGCGGGTACGGCTTCCGGGTGATAGGGAAGGGTTTTGCCGTGCCGGTCCAGTTCAGGAAGTCGTAGCCGGAGCCAAGCCGGGTGGTCGCGAGATCGGGAGCGTCCGCGAACGGCCCGATCGGGAAAGGGTTGCGGGCGAGCGAGGCAAGGAATTCCGGGAGGTTCTCCGCCACGGTGTCGTAGCTGTGTGTAAAGCCCAGGATATTGCCCTGCGTGTAGGTGAGGTTGGGGGAATCGGAGAACCACGTCAGGACGCGGCCACCGTCGGGCGCCCGCCACCAGAACGGTCGCTCCAGGTCCTGCCCTCCGACGAGATGGGGGACCGAGCGACCGGCGTAGTTGTGGGCGACGGCGAGGTAGCGGATGCCGGCGTCGGCGAGCAGGCTGACCAGGCCCTGCGTCGCGCCGGGGACGTCGGTCTGGGTGGCCGCGTCGATCGTCAGTCCGTGCTCGTGGCGCAGCTCGTCGGCAAAGGCCAATTGCCGGGCCAGCTCGTCGATGCTGTACGCCTCGGTGTGCATGTTCATCGAAAGCGCGTTGACCTCGATCTGCCCGGCCCGGACGGCGTCGATGAACGCCTCGCGGATCGCCCGCGGCCGGACCGCCAGCCAGTGCCGGAGCGGCAGCGTGACCTCCACGACCCACCGGAACCGGCTCGCTTCCGGCCAGTCGCTTGTCTGCCGGACCATCGCCAGCGCCGCGTCCAGGTACCGGAGCTGCGCGGCGTTGACGATCGCCTGCGGGTCGGTGTAGCCGACGTCGTAATGCGAGTGCTGGACGAGATGGACCGTCATCTTCCGGGGCGGCGTGACGACCAGTTCGCCGCTCGCCGTCTCGCCACCGACCGTCGCCGTGATCCCGTAGCGCGTCTCGGCCGTCGCCTCGGGGATGAACAGCAGCGTAGTCCCGGCGACCGGGCCCCCCGTGACCTCGGCCGTTGCGATGGCAGAGCCGGATCCGTCCGCGATGGTAATCGTGGCGCTGGTCTGTCCCTCTGACGCGACGATGACGCGGACGGCCTGGACGGAATCGTCCGGCCCGGTGGCGTGCTTCAGCAGTGGGAGGGCGGCGACGTGGACGTCGGCGCCGCCTGCCGACACGTGCGTCCCACCGATGTGCGAGGTCAGCAGGTCGCGGATACGGTACAGGTGGGCGTCCGGTGCGGGAACGTCTCGGGTCGGCATGGTCTCGTCCTCCGTTGGTCGGTCGTGCCGGATCAGCTAGCGGGTGCGCGGAGTGGTCATCGGGACGACGCGGGCATCGGCCGGGTCAGCCCAGTCGCGGTTGGGGACGTGGGTGAACCAGTCCGGCCGGCCGGGGTCACGGTCGTAGGGATAGGGACCGAGCTCGCGGTACAGCTCGGCGTAGCGGGCGACCTTGTCGCGGTCCAGCGTCACGCCCAGCCCCGGCCCCTGGGGGACCGCGATCGCGCCGTTGCGATACGCCATCTTGCCCCCGGTGATGATGTCGTCGGTCAGCTCGTGGTAGTGGGCGTCGGCGGAGTGGGAGAGGTTCGGGATGGTCGCGCCGAGATGGAGCATCGTCGCCAGCTGGATCCCGAGCTCGCCGGACGAATGGACGGCAACCGGGAGCTGGAATGTCTCGCAGACGCCGGCGGCCTTGACGCAGGGCCGGATGCCGCCCCAGAACGTCGTGTCCAGCAGGATCACGTCGACGGCGGGGTTGAGGACGTTGGCGGCCAGCTGCTCGAAGTTGACGACGACCGTGTTGGTCGCCAGCGGGATCCGGACCAGGTCGCGGACCCGGCGCATCCCGTTGAGACCCCAGGTCGGGTCCTCGAAGAAGTCGTTGCGCAGGTCCTCGATCGCCTGCCCGAACCGGACCGCCTCGTTGACGCTGAGGACGCCGTTGGGGTCATACCGGAACGAGTCGCCGGCCAGCGCGCTGTCGGTCGCGACCGCGCGGTAGGCCTCCAGCTCGTAGTCGGGGTGGAACACGCCGCCCTTGAGCTTGTGCGACGTGAAGCCGTGGCGCTCCCTGAGGTCGCGGGCGTGGGCGACGAGCTGGTCGGGCGTGCGGACCTCCCCGGCGCTGGTGGCCGGATCCGGGTAGCGGAAGAACAGGTACGACGCGAACGGCACCTCTTCGCGCAGCGATCCGCCGAGCAGGTCGTGGACGGGCACGCCGAGCCGCTGCCCGCAGATGTCCAGGCAGGCGAACTCCAGCGCGGCGTGGAGCTGGGTGCGGTTGTTGTAGAGGGAGGCGGTCGGGTTGCAGATTTTGAGCCGCATCGCCTCCAGATCAAACGGATCATGGCCGGCGAGGTGGGCCTTCAGCCCCGTCACGGCGCGCTCGGCACTCTCGCCGCCGCCGCCGAGTTCGCCCAGCCCGATCAGGCCGTCGTCGGTTTCGACCTCGACGATGGTCCGGACGAAGCGGCCCCAGTGGGCGCCGGCGCTATGCCGGAGCGGCGCCACCAGCGGGACGGTGACGGTCGTGGCGCGGATATCGACGATCTTCATCAGGGCTCCGTTGCCTGCGTCGGCCGGGCGTGCCCGCAACCAGTGCGGTCCGCTCGACATCCTACCCGGAGCGATGGCTGTTCGCGCGGGACGACAGCAGCGACCTCGCCAGGACGGGAGATCCCGTCAGAGACCGTCGCGAAGCCATGTCGGAGCAATCGGCTGGTCCGCTATAGTCCACTTACCCGGCGATGGTCGCGGGGCGAGCCCGGTCCGCCCTGACCGGGGAGGGTTGACCAGATGTCCCAGCAGCCCCCGGAGCAGGCCGTCCAGCCAGACCCGGAGATCCCGGAGCATGTCCGGGCAAATGCCCCGGAACCCGTCGTCACGATCACCCGGATCGAGTTGCCGACCCGGACCATCTTCAAGGTCCTTGCGACGCTGGCGGTGCTGTGGTTCCTCTGGACGATCAACGGGATCCTGCTCCAGCTGTTCGTCGCCGCGCTGCTGGCCGCCGCGATGTACCCGCCGATCCGCTGGATGGTGGGGCACGGCGTGTCACGCGCCGTCGCGACCATGCTGACCATCCTGACCGTCATTGGCGCGCTGGCCGGCCTGATCTTCGTCATCGCCCAGCCGCTGGTTGAGCAGGGGCGTGAGTTGGCCGAGGACTTCCCGCGGTACGTCGAGGAAGCCGAGCGACTCCTGCGAACGAATCCGGACCTCTACGATCAGGTGAGCGAAGCCGCCGATTCCGGACCATCGGACCCGGGTGCGATCGCCGGCGGCGTGATCGACGTTGGCCAGGGGGCGATCTCGGCGATCAGTACCTCGTTCATCGTCCTGATCCTCGCCGTCTACATCCTGCTCGAGGGCGGACGGATGACGCGCTGGCTGACCCGCGACCTCGCTGGCCGGCAGCAGGACCGGATCCAGCGGCTGATCCCGGCGCTGGTCGATGTCGTCTCCGGGTACATCATCGGGCAGCTCATCACGTCGGCCCTGTTCGGGGTGTTTGCCTTCGCGACCCTGACGATCCTGGACGTTCCCCAGCCGCTGTTGCTTGCGATCGTGGCGGCGTTCGCCGACGCCATCCCGATCATCGGCGTGCCGATTGCCACGATCCCGGCCGTGCTGCTCGCCTTCACGGTCTCGTGGGAGACCGCGCTGATCGTCGGTATCGCCTACATCGCCTACCAGCAGCTCGAGAACTACGTGATCGTGCCCCGCGTCTATCAGGGGACGCTCCAGATCTCGTCATTCGCGATCCTGCTCGCGGTGCTGATCGGAACGACGCTGCTCGGCGTGATTGGCGCGTTGCTGGCGCTGCCGGTGGCGGCGGCGATCCCGGTAATCGCGAGGGTCTGGCTGAACGAGGAATTACCCCACGCCTTTGCCCGCGCCGCCGGCGATGTCAGCGAGGGTGGCAATATCGCCGAGGCGTCCGAGCAGAAGATCACCGGCCCAAAGGGCAAGCCGTACTACCGTCCGACGCTCGGGCGGAGGAAGCCACGGCGCGACCGGCCGAGGTTCGGCTGGCCCCGCTGATCACCCTGGTCCGGCACGGTCCGCCGAAACGGGCCGGCGGGTGTTGGACTACCATAAGGGAAGCATCGCGAGCCGGGTGGCACGGGCAAACATGCTCAGCCACCCGGATTCGTGTCCCCATCCCAACATCAAGGAAGTGTCATGTCTACCACTACTCCCTCTGGCGGCGCGTTTGGCCGCGACCAGGTTCTCGCTGCCCTCGCCCCCGTCCGGGAACCCGCGCTCAACCGCGGTCTGGTCGATCTCGGGATGGTCGCCGACGTCACCGTCACGGGCGGCGACGTTGCGCTGACGATCGAGCGCATGGCCCCGCTCTACCAGTACGAGGAGCAGGTCGAGGCGGCGGTTCGCGAGGCGATCGGGACCCTACCGAACGCCGGCAACGTCCGGGTGACATGGACAACGCGGGTCAGGTCGTCCGGCGCCGGGCGGAGTGACGCCCAGCCGATCCAGGGGGTCAAGAACACCATCGCCGTGGCCTCGGGTAAGGGCGGCGTCGGCAAGTCGACCGTCGCCGTCAACCTCGCCGTGACGCTGGCCAGGGCCGGGGCACGCGTCGGCCTGCTGGACGCCGATGTCTACGGTCCGAGCATCCCGCTAATGATGGGCGTCAATGACAAGCCGCTGATGAACAACGGCAAGATCGTCCCCTTGGAGGCGCACGGCGTCCGGGTAATGAGCATCGGCTTCCTGCTGGATCCGCAGCGGGCGCTGATCTGGCGCGGTCCACTGGTCACCCAGCTGATCAACCAGTTCCTCAACGACGTGGAGTGGGGCCAGCTGGACTACCTGATCATCGACCTGCCGCCGGGCACGGGTGACGTCCAGCTGACCCTGGTCCAGAAGATCCCGATTTCCGGCGCCGTGATCGTGACGACGCCGCAAGACGTGGCGTTGGCCGACGCGGTCAAGGGGCTGAAGATGTTCCAGGAGGTGAAGACGCCTGTCCTGGGCATCATCGAGAACATGTCCGGCTTCATCTGCCCGAACTGCCACGAGACCCACCGGATCTTCGGCGAGGGCGGTGGCCAGCGGACGGCCGACGAGTACGGCGTGCCGTTCCTCGGCGAGGTGCCGATCGAGCAGACCGTCCGCGAGGGCGGCGACGAGGGCACGCCGGTGACGATCACCCACGCCGACTCGCAGACGGCGGCGGCGTTCACGGCGGTCGCGGCGCGCGTCGCGTCCGGGATCGCGGCCGAGGCGATCCGCAAGCCGCGCAAGCCGACGATCATGCTCAAGTCGATGCCGGTCAGCAGCTAGTCCGGTCAGCCATTACACGAATGGAGACGGCCCCGACGAATGACTCGTCGGGGCCGTCTCCGTTCCTGCCATGTTGTCGGAGGTCGGTGCAACTCGCGGAACATCGTTGGGGCAGGTGATAATCGGGGCTGATCAACCGGAGAGGGACAGACGCAATGGCGCGGATCAGCTGGAACGAGATCGAGAGCCGGGCCGAGGTCTTCGTCGACCGCTGGCAGGGCGAGATCTACGAGCGGGGTGAGAGCCAGAGTTTCTGGACCGAGTTTCTTGACATCTACGGGATCGACCGGCGGCGGCAGGGCGCGTTCTTCGAGTACGCCATCAAGAAGCGGAACAACAAGCAGGGGTTCATTGACCTGTTCTGGCCGGGCAAGCTGCTCGCCGAGCAGAAGTCGGGCGGCAAGGACCTCGGCAAGGCCGGCGACCAGGCGCTGGACTACTTGCCAACGATGCCCGACCACGACCTTCCCCGGATGATCGTGACCAGCGACTTCGGGCACCTCGATGTGCTGGAACTCGCGACCCAGAAGCGCGCCCGCTTCCCGTTGGCCGACCTGCCGAAGCGGGTGGAACTGTTCGGCTTTCTGATCGAAGACAGCAGCCAGACGGTGACCGAGGAAGACCCTGTTAACCGCGATGCTGCCGAAGGCATGGCGCGGCTCCACAACCAGTTGCGCGACAGCCGCTACACGGGGCACGACCTGGAGTTGCTGCTCGTCCGGATCATGTTCTGCCTGTTCGCCGACGACGCCCGGATCTTCGAGCGCGGGACCTTCGAGCGCTACATTAAGAATCGGACCAGCATTGACGGGTCCGATCTCGGCTCGCGGCTCAACGAGCTGTTCCAGGTGCTGGACACGCCCGAGGACCAGCGCCAGACCACCCTCGACCAGGATCTGCAGGCCTTCCCCTACATCAACGGCGGCCTGTTCGCCGGGACGATCCGCACCCCGGCGTGCTCCAGCGCTATGCGCAGGGAGCTGCTAGGCGTGATGAAGCTGGACTGGAGCACCGTCTCGCCGGCCATCTTCGGCGCCATGTTCCAGGGCGTGATGGACGAGACGGAGCGCCGCAACCTTGGTGCTCACTACACCAGCGAGCGCAACATCCTCCGAGTGATCAAGCCGCTGTTCCTGGACTCGCTCTACGACGAGTACGCTCGAGTCCGGACCAGCCCGACCCAGCTCCGCCGCTTCCACCAGAAGCTGGCGACCATCAATGTGCTGGACCCGGCCTGCGGCTGCGGCAACTTCCTCGTGATTACCTATCGGGAGCTCCGTCGGCTGGAGCATAAGGTGATCAAGGACCTCCACCCCAATCAGCTCTCGGTCGATGTCACGCTCCAGATCGGGGTGAACGTCGACCAGATGCACGGTATCGAAATCGAGGAGTTCCCGAGCCGGATCGCCCAGACGGCGCTCTGGCTGACCGACCACCAGATGAACCTGGAAGCATCCCGTCTCTTCGGTCAGACCTACACCCGCCTGCCGCTGACGACGAGCGCCAACATCCGGAATACCAACGCCCTGACCACTGATTGGGAGGATGTTGTCCCGGCGGCAAGGGTCACGTACGTCTTGGGTAACCCGCCCTTCCTGGGTCATCACCTGCAGAGCGCAACGCAGAAGCGTGAGCAAATGGAAGTGATGAGAATGATTCAGGCGGCCGGCGTGCTGGATTTCGTGGCGAACTGGTACGTCAAAGCACTGCAGTACGTCGGATCACACCGGATCGAGATTGCATTCGTATCGACAAACTCGATTACCCAGGGTGAGCAGGCCAGTATCCTCTGGGAACAATTACTCTATATGGGAGCACGGATCAACTTTGCCCACCGGACCTTCAAGTGGATCAACGAAGCTAAAGGGATCGCCGCTGTTTACTGTGTCGTCATCGGATTCGCAAAGTTCGACCGTCCAACAAAGCGCCTGTTCGACTACGCCTCGGTCCGGGGGGAGCCGATCGAATCCACGGCGAAGAACATCAATCCCTATCTGGTCAATGCGGATGATGTATTGATCATGAACCGATCCAACCCGATTAGCCATGTTCCGCGGATCATGTACGGGAACAAGCCAACAGATGGCGGGTACTTCCTCCTGACAGACGACGAATACCAGGAGATTGTCCGTCGTGAACCTCAAGCTGCTACGGTGATAAAGCCTTTCATCAGTGCGCGTGAGTTTCTCAATAATATCCCGCGCTGGGTAATCTGGTTACCAGGGGTGTCACCGGCAACGCTGCGCCAGATGCCGCTTGTCCTGGAGCGGGTTGAAGCAGTCCGGAAGTTCAGAGCCGAGAGCAAGGCAGCAACCACACGCAGTTACCCCTATCACACGCTGTTCCGACAGGTGACCCAGCCACTCACGGACCACGTAGTTATCCCGGCACACTCTTCAGAGGGCCGTGACTACATCCCCATGGGTTTCTTCTCGAAGGAGGACATCGTCGGCAACAGCTGCTTTGCAGTTGAGGACGCTTCTCTCTTTCACTTCGCCGTCCTCACCAGCGTGATGCACATGGCATGGGTCCGGGCGGTCTGCGGACGCCTGAAGAGCGACTACCGATACTCCAAGGACATCGTCTACAACAATTTCCCGTGGCCCGACACGACCGACAAGCAGCGCGACCAGACCGGGCGGCTAGGGCAGGCGATCCTTGACGCCCGAGCCCGCTACCCAGACAGCACGCTCGCCGACCTCTACGACCCGCTGACCATGCCGCCCGACCTGCGTAAGGCCCACGATGCCGTCGACCGCGCCGTTGATCGCCTCTATGCCCCCCCGAAAGACCTTCACCGGCGATACGGACCGACTCGTCGTCCTGTTTACCCGTTACCAGCAGTTGACGGCGGCCTAGCAAGTCATACTGGAACGAAGGGATACGCCTCACGGTACGCTCAACGCTACCAGGGTGATACCGCGGGTGATACTATCCGGGGAGGACCATGTCGGGCCGTCGCAAGCGCATCGAGGCACTAAGGGCCCGACCGGTGGAGATGAACTTCTCCGAGCTCGTCACGATCCTGACTGAGGACTTTGGGTTTATCCATCGTCGAACCACTGGCAGCCACCATATCTATAAGAGCCCGGTCTATGGCCGCCTGTCCATCCCGACGGTGGGCGGCCGAAAGGTGAAAGGGGTCTACCTGGACGAGATCTGTGAGCTGCTTGGTCTGGATGACATGGACCTCAACACGTTCGACTGACCCGCCACTCGAACCGCTGTAACGTCTCACGACTTAGGAGGCAATGTGCCAAAGACGATCGAGGACTACCTGCGCCTCGGCTACCCCTTCGACGTCGTTCCCGCGGAGGAAGGGGGGTATCTAATCCGCTACCCTGATTTGCCCGGATGCTTCACCCAGATCGAGGCTGGCGAGGACATCGCAGCGGCGGCCGAGGAGATCCTCCAGGGTTGGATCGCTGTCGCGTTGGAGGATGGTGACGCTATCCCGCTTCCCAACAGGAGCCAGCGGGCTAGCGGGCGCTTTCTGCTCCGGACCACCCGGACAATGCACGCCGATCTCGTACATGAAGCAGCTGGCGAAGGCGTGAGTCTCAATGCCTACGTCAACACGATCCTTGCAGCCCGGCATCGGCGTTCCGTAGGTACTCAACGATTCTCCAACGTGATTCCATTCAATCGAGTTGGTCGAGTGAACTCGAATGCTGCTGGAACCTCGGGGGTGGACGACCGCGAATTCGATGCTTTCGAGGTCGACGAAGAACGGCGGACTGAGACGCAACCGGTACTGGCAGTCTGATGTCGGTTGCCAAGGACACTCCTGTAGCAGGACAGCCATCCGCCTATGACCGCTACGTAGACCTGATTCGGGGAATCGAGCTGCAGGATGTCTGGCTGGCCGAGTCCGACGTGACCAATCATGTCGGACCTACCATTAACCCCGAGTACGACCTACAAGTCATGACGCGCGCTTCGTATCGTCAGCAAACAGAGGATGGACGGCATGAGTTGGTTGCCTTCCAGGACTTCAAGCTTGTGTACAGCGACGAGGCAAGGGAGCTAGCCACCGTTCGTGTTCTGTTTGCCCTTAGTTATCAGGTCCCTTTTCCGGTCACCGATGATTTGTGGAATGTCTTCAAGGAGCAAAATCTTCCGGTCAATGCCTGGCCGTTCTTGCGAGAGTATGTGTCGACCACCCTGGGGCGTATGGGATGGACTCCTTTGACGTTGCCTGCCATCAAGATCGGTGTGGATTGGAATGACTCAGAAGACGAGGTGAGCGAGCAAGACGGTACCTGAGCAGGTGCGTAGCGGGCCAGGATGCCGTTGCCCTCGTATCCGAAGAAGGAGTCCCAACGAGGGGAGTTTGCCCCTATGCCATACTGCGGCTTCTACGGACCAGTCGCCGCGTGACCTGGGAGCGCATCATCATGTCCGGCTACACCTTCTTCGACTACGCGTTCTTCGAAGGCAGCATCGTCCCGTTCGCCGACGCGAAGGTCAGCATCGCGACCCATTCGCTTCAGTACGGGACGGGCGCGTTCGCCGGCATCCGCGGATACCTGAGTGAGGATGGGACGACGATCAACGTCCTTCGCCTCAGGGACCACACCGCCCGGCTGCTGCGCTCGGCGAAGCTGCTCCGCGCCGAGCTGCCCTACGACCCGGACTCCCTCGCGACCGTGATCACTGACCTGATCGTGAAGAACGAGCCGACCGAGGACATCTACATCCGCCCCTTCATCTACAAGCCGGATCTCGCCCTGACTCCACGCCTCCGCGGCGTCGGCGACGAGCTTGCCGTCTACGTCCTTCCCCTCGGCGACTACATCTCGACGGCCGGTATCTCGGCGATCGTCTCGTCGTGGATCCGCGTCTCCGACAACGCCATCCCGTCCCGCGGCAAGCTGACCGGGTCGTACGTCAACTCGTCGTTTGCCAAGGATGAGGCGCTCTCGGCCGGGGCCGACGAGGCGATCCTGCTCAACGACGCCGGCAAGGTCGCCGAGGGCAGCGCCGCCAACCTGTTCATGGTCCGGGACGGCATGCTGATCACCCCGCCGATCAACGCCGATGTCCTCGAGGGCATCACCCGGCGCAGCATCATCACGATGGCGACTGACGCCGGCATCCCGATCGAGCAGCGCCAGATCGACCGCTCCGAGTTGTACGTTGCCGATGAGCTCTTCCTCTGCGGGACGGGCGCCAAGATCTCGCCGGTCACGACCATCGACGGTCGCCCGGTCGGCACCGGGGCGACCGGACCGGTCACGCTGCAGCTCCAGGGCATCTTCAACGGGATCGTCCGCGCCACCGACCCCCGCTACGCCGACTGGTTGACACCGGTCCGGATCCCGGTCGCCGCGACGGCGGACTAGACGCGGCCGTCCAGGAGGGGGCGAATGACGGCCCCGGCAACGTGATCTGCCGGGGCCATCATTCCCGGAACCGGAACCGGAAGGGGAGAGGGCACAGCATGTACCGCCCGGAGCACTTCGCCGAGGATCGCGTCGATCGGCTCCACGCCGCCATCGACCAGTACCCGCTGGGGCTGCTCGTCACGGTCGGCGCCGAGGGTCTCGTTGCCAACCCGGTCCCGTTCCTCGTCGACCCGGCGGCCGGTCCCTTCGGCACGCTGCACGCTCATGTCGCCCGGGCCAACCCGGTCTGGCGCGAGCCGCTGGTGGTCGCTGAGGTCATGGTCGTCTTCCAGGGGCCGGACGCCTATGTCTCGCCCACCTGGTACCCGTCCAAGGCCGAGACGCACCGGACCGTGCCGACCTGGAACTACCTCGTCGTCCAGGCGCACGGGCCGCTGATCGTCCACGACGACGTGAGATGGCTCCGCGCCCAGGCCGGCCGGCTGACCCGGAGGATGGAGCGCGACGAGCCGACGCCATGGAAGATGGCCGATGCCCCACGGGACTACACCGACGACCTGCTCGCGCAGATCGTCGGGATCGAGATCCCCATCACGCGGATCAGAGGTAAGTCGAAGCTCGGCCAGAACCGGACCGAGGCCGACCGCGACGGTGCGGCGGCGGGACTTCGGCGCTCCGGTCAGACGGATCTCGCCGACCTGATGACCGCCGCACGCAGTGAGGACCGCCGCGAGTGATTCGCGGCGGTCCTGTCCGTCCGGATCATGGGGTGACCGGAGGTGATCAGGCGCTGACTTGTGCTGTCCGCTCGCGCTGCAATCGGAGCCAGCTGTCCTTCTGGCGTCCGATCATGATCAGCAGGATGAGCGCGAACAGGTTCAGTCCGAACGCACTGTAGTGCGTGATCACACCATTGACGGTCGTCTGCGACGTCATCACGAGCGGGATCTCGAACAGTTGCCGGAACAGGTTGCCGCCCTCCGTGTCGGCGTAGATTGGCAGTTGCGCCAGGGTCCAGAGCATCAGCGCCTGCCGGCCATCCAGCCCAACCCACCGGCCTGATATCACGAGCGCAGCCGCCAGTAGGCCGAGCACGCCGATCGCGGCGCGCGTGTACCCGAAGATCTCGCCGTCCACCATCGCGGGGACGGCCAGGCCGATGCTGCCAATTCCGGCTACCAGCGCCCAGCCGGTCGCCAGCGCCAGCGTGCGGGGCAGCTGTCCTACGCGGTCACCCAAGCCATTCGCCATACTCATCGTCACCATCGGATTGTTCCTTTTCAGACTATTTGTCCCGAT
Source organism: Thermomicrobiales bacterium (assembly GCA_035944555.1). Lineage (GTDB taxonomy): Bacteria > Chloroflexota > Chloroflexia > Thermomicrobiales > UBA6265 > CADCWK01. Next base: position 10,121 of record DASZAY010000005.1, on the reverse strand, counting down.
ACCGTGCGGCCCGTGCCGCCAATGCATCAGGAAAGACGCTCGCTGATCCCACGGGTTCCCATCAGCGATGGGCGGTCGGAGCCCCGTGGACACGCGCCCGCAGACCCCCTATGCTCTGCAATCGCAAATCCGACGAATTCGGTCGGAATGATGCAGTCGCAGTTCATATGGTTGATGGAGTGTTCTGAATGACCAACCGACGACAGGTGATCGGGATGGGTGCGGCGCTGGCCGCCACCGCCGCGATCGGGGGCAGAGCGGCTCTCGCCCAGGACGCGACCCCGGCAGCCTCCCCGGACGGCACCCCGGCGGGCACGACCGCGACCGGCGAGTGGAGCTTCACCGACGACAAGGGCGTGACGGTCACCCTGCCGCAGCGGCCCACCCGTCTCGCCATCGATGTCAACGCCGCCGCCCCGCTCTGGGACTTCGGCATCCGCCCGGTCGCCCTGTTCGGCTGGAACATCCTCGCCGATGGAACCCTCACTGACGCCGGGGGCAACATCGAGCTCAGCGACGAGATCACACTTGCCGGGGATGTCGTCGAGCCGGTCCGGGTCGAGGACCTGGTCGCGACCGAGCCGGAGCTGCTAATCACGATTACGTTCGACACCGAGGATCCCCTCGACTACTGGAGCTTCACGCCGGAGATCCTCGAGCAGGTCCAGGCCGGTGGGTACCCGATAATCGCCCTCAATGGCAGCGGCAACGTCGGCGAGACGGTCGTTCGCTTCGCCGAGTTGGCCGAGTCCCTCGGCGCCGATCTGTCCACTCCGGAGCAGGTCGAAGCGAAGGATCTCTACGAGGCCAAGACGGAGGAGATGCGGGCCAGCATCGCCGCCAAGCCGGACCTGACGTATCTCTTCGGCTACCTCTCGGCCTCGGAGCTCTATTTCGCCAGCGTCACTGACTTCGGCGATCTGACCTTCTTCAGCTCGCTCGGTCTCCAGATCCCGACCGTCGGGGCGGAGCCGGGGACGTACTGGACGCAGATCAGCCCGGAGCAGCTCGGTTCCTACCCGGGCGATGTCATCTTCAACTCCACCCGGCCGGGCAACTTCAGTGTCGACGAACTCCAGGCCGATCCGGTCTTCAACCTGCACCCCGCCATCGGAGCGGGCCAGGTCTTCGGCTGGAACCAGGACGTGATCATGTCCTACCAGGGGCTGACGATTGCGATGGATGCCGTCCTCCAGGCCAACGAAGCCTCGAACAAGGTCACGTAGGGCCGGTCTACAACCAACGCGGTGCTCACCGCAGACCGACCGGTGATCCTTCACCGGCCGGTCTGCGTATCTCCGCCGTGTTCGTTTCCTCGCCTAACCGGCACGGATCTGGCATCGTTCCCCAATATGACCAACGACGTCTCCCGCCTGCTCGCCGACCCGTATGAGACACCTGCCCGGGACCGGGCCGCGACGATGGCGGCGCTCCAGGGGCACATCTTCAGTTGCGCGCGATGTGTCCGGGCCGGCGCCCTTGAGGTCGCCCGCCCGATTACCCGCGGCAAGGGCTCGGTCGACGCCCGGATGCTCGTCGTCGGCCAGGCGCCCGGCGCGACCGGGCATCTCCACGACAAGCCGTTCTCCGGGATGGCCGGGCGGACACTCAACCTGTGGTTCCAGCGGGCCGGGTTGCCGCCATGGGCGCACCACGACCCGGCGCTCGCCTTCGTCACGGCCATCACCCGCTGCTTTCCCGGGAAGGCAAACGGGGGCCGGGGAGCGGACGGTCGGCAGACCGGGGGCAAGGGGGACCGGATGCCGTCCGGGAGCGAGATCCTCCTCTGCCAGCCCTACCTCGAAGCCGAGTTCGCGCTGGTCTGTCCGGAGGTCGTCGTCATCCTCGGGCGCCTCGCCGCTACCCGGCTGATCGGTCCGGAGCCGCTCGGCGAGCTGATCGGTACCGTCCGGCAGGTCGAGCGGGCCGGGCGATCGATCCCGGCCGTGACACTGCCACACCCCTCCGGGATCTCGCGCTGGCTGAACCTGCCGGCCAACCGTGACCGGCACGACATCGCGCTCCGGCAACTGGGCGAGATTCTCGGGACGCTTCCTTCCGACCCGCCGGTCCCAGCCGACGGGATGAAACCATCTGCTGTGGCAGACTGACCGCCGGGCCGGCGCTCGGTCCCTTGACCTGCCTGACCCGCCCGAGGAACCCGATGCTGATCCCGACCGAGGGCCGTCCCGGCGGCCTATTCGCCGCGCTGAAGATGGCCGTCACCATCGCCGTCGTCGTTGCCGTCGTCGGTTTGGCCGTGCTGATGCTGCTGGCCGGCCAGTCGTTCGAACACGCGCTCTCGGCGGTGATCCCCGGTGCCGCACTGGGGGCTGCCGCGTCGATGGTGTTCGTCTTGCTCGGCACGCGCCGGGGACGTCTCCAGGCCAGTCTCGACCGGATGGACGAGGAGGAGCGGCTGCGCCGCCAGCGCGAAGGCGAGCCGGACGAGCTTCGCTAGCGCGTGTCCGGGCGGCGCGCGACGATGTTGAGCCGGACGTAGTCGAGCGTGTACGGTGAGGTGTCTCCGCTGGCTCTCGCCGACAGTTCGGCGACCAGGCAGTCCCGGGCTGCATCGTCCGGCAAGCGGAGCAGGTGCTCGCCGAGGACCACGGACCGGATGAACTCGGCGTAGGTCTCGGCGTCCGGGTGCGTCACCGGCGCGTCAATCAACTCGGTCTGGATCTCGTCGAACCCCGCCGCTAAGAGGTGTTGAGCCACCGTGTCGGCGTCGCTGAACGTCCACGGGCCCGGCCAGCCGGCGAGATAGGGCGCGAATGCGGGATCGGCGGCGATCTTGTCGACATGCTCCCGGAGCCGGCCGATGTTGCCAGCCCCGCCGCACTGCGCGACGAGCCAGCCTCCCGGTCGAAGGGACCGGAACAGCGCTCCGAACAGGCGGGCATGGTCGTCGATCCAGTGGAACGTCGCCGTGCTGAACACCCGGTCGGCCGGTTCCCCGACCGCCGCGTCCAAATTGAGCAGGTCCGCCCGGACGTAGCGCACCCGACCGTTCGTGACGGGTCCCAGCGTCGTCCGGGCGCTTTGGATCATCGCCGCGTCCCGGTCGACCGCGATCAGGCGACCTCGCGGCAGCCGCTCAAGCACCTGGGCCGAGACACGCCCCGTCCCGCAGCCGGCGTCGATGACCGTCTCGTCGCCACGCAGATCGAGCCGCTCAACGATCGGTGCGCCCCAGCGGGCATGCGGGTCGCTGACGCGGTGGTAGGTGGTCGCGTCCCACGTCGCGGGCGCGCCCTGTCCGGAGCGATCGTCGGTCACCGTGCGTCCTCCGACTGGAGCGGTCGGTCCCAGCGGTAGGGCTGGAGGTCGATGGCGCCGGGCAGCGCGGCGTCGCCGGTCAGGAGATCGGCGACCATCGCGCCGGACCACGGACCGAGCAACAGGCCAGACGGCCCGAATCCCATCGCCATGGTGACGTTCGCCAGGCCGGGTGCCCGGCCGAGGATCGGCAACCGGTCGGCCGTGTAGGGACGCAGACCCACCCGGGGCTCGTGCAGGGTGGCCGTAGCCAGGCCGGGCGCGATGCCGAGCGCGTTGGAGAGGGCGTGGACCACGCCGCCGGCGGTCAGGCGCGGGTCGAAGCCTGAACCGGTTTCCCGTGTCGCACCGGCCACGACGCGATCCGGCCCGAAGGCGAGCAGGTAATGGTCGAACCGCCCGGTCACGTTGGGCCAGCGACTCGTGTTAGCTCCCGGCACGCGGAGATGGAAGATCTGCCCGCGCTGCGGTGCGATCGGTACCCGGAACCCGAGCGCCTCGGTGAGCTCGTTGGCCCATGTCCCCGGCGACAGCACGATCCCGTCGACCGCGATCCGCTCGCCGTTGACCCGGACGGACGTGACGCGGTCACCCGTGACCTCGGGGATGGCATTGCCCACGATCAACCGGCCACCGTGGTGTTCCAGCCCGCGCCGGAGGGCGTCGCGCAGCAGGCGGCCATCGACGCGGGCGGCGTCCCGGAGATGGATCGCGGCGGCGGGCGGGGCCAACGGTGGGAAGAGTTCGACCGCTTCCCCGGGCGAGATCATCGATGCCTCGCCGATGTTGGGCATCCCGTGGGCCTGCCGGGTCCTGATGTCCTGTAGCCGCTGCTCCAGGTCGGCGACCTCCGTCTCGTCACGGGCGATCACGAGCTGCCCGACGGTCTCGTAGCCGGTGTCTCCGGCTCCGTCCTCGGCCAGTTGGGCAACGAGATGGGGGTAGAACCGGCCAGCCTCCTGGGCGATTGAGTAGAACGGTCCACCCATCACCCCGCCGGCGTGGTTGCTGGATCCCGGGGAGATGATCCCGGCGCCGGCCGCCGTCGCCTGCCCGGGGTCGCCCCGGTCGATCAGCGTCACGTCGTGCCCGCCACGTGCCAGCCGGTAGGCCGCCGCCGCGCCGCCCACGCCACCACCGATGACCGCGAACCGTCCCGCCGTCGTCATTCCTCAGCCTCCCATCGCTTGTCGACACTGCCTGCCCGGCAGCATCGCACGAGTCCGGGGCTGGTCGTGGACAGGCCCGGGCGTTACTCCGTCGCGTCGCCCACCCAGCGCAGCCAGGTCACCTGCTTGTGCAGTTCCGACCAGGTGTCGCGGTGGCCGGTCCAGCATTCCCCGCCGGTCATCTCGGCCAGCACGATCGCCTGGGCGATCTGGAGGTGGCGGAGCTCGTGCTCCCGCGCGAACGCCATCACCGTCGGCCAGTAGTTGTCCGGCACCGACGTGTCCAGCGGCAGGTCGCTGATGATGGACATGGCCGTGTTGGCCTCGCTGACGGTGACCCGGTCGCGCAGGGTGTGGCTGTACAGAGCGTCCGCGACGTCGAGCAATGCCGTCGGCGCGCAGCGCAGAGGCCGCCCCGCTGCCAGCGACGAGCGGACCAGCGTGTGCGCGCGGTCGGCCAGCTCCTCCGGCAGGACCAGCTTGGCGAGTACCGAGCCATCCAGGACGACCGCTCGAGCAGGGTCGTGGGCTGCGGCGTTCAGCGTTGCCATCATCGCGTTCGACCCTCTGTCACGAGCGCCGCTTGGCGCGCTTGTCCCGCAGCTTCCCCATGTCGTCGGCAGCGGGATCGAGGAAGTCGCCACCGCGGCGGGAGAGGATCGTCGCCCGGAGCAGCTCGGCCCGGGCCAGGGTCCGCTCGACGGGCGGGTATGCCGGCTCGACCGCTGGTGATGCGGATGGTGCTGTCGTGGCGGCGCCCGCCGCCGGGGTCTCCAGCGACGATAACGGGCCGTGATACGGCTGGGAAACGCGGTCAAGGTCCGATCGGCGGATCCGGACGGCGCGCGGGCCGACCTTGAGCGTCGGCAGGCGACCCTGGCGCCGCCAGCGCGAGATCGTCACCGCACTGACCTTGAGGTGCTCCGCCGCCTCATCAATGGTCAACAGGTCGTCCGCACCGTCGTCGGACGCCGGGGCGATGCTGGCTTCCGGGACTCCTGGGTCGGTCATGGACGTCTCCGATCACTCGTGCGTGTGGCGATCAAGGTCCGCGCACGGTAGCACAACCGGTCACCGTGCCCGCCAATGGCGCCGAAGATGCACGGAGAGGGCAGCCTGAGCGGACGGTCGAGCGGAAAGGGAACAACCGGTGGCCAGTGGTAACGAGAAGCAGCGGGTCGGAGTCGGCGTGGCGGTGGTGATCGGCCGGGAGACGCCGACTGGTAGGGAGGTCCTGCTCGTCCAGCGCCGCTACCACGGCGCAGGCAGCTGGTCGACGGTCGGCGGCTACATCGACCCCGGCGAGTCGCCCGAGGCGAGTTGCCGGCGTGAAGCACTGGAGGAAACCGGGGTCGCGATCAGTGAGCCGATGTTCGCCTGCGTGACCAATGACATCCACGACGATGGCAAGCACAACGTCACGCTCTGGTTCACCGCCGACGCGCTAAATCCCGCTGCCGAGCTCCGGGTCTCCGAGGAATCGCTGGCGGCCGGCTGGTTCGCCTGGGATGCCCTCCCTGAGCCCATCTATCGCTCGTTCGGAAACTACCTGGCTGGACCGACGTGGCCCGCCGTGGCGGAACGCCGCCGTCGGATGAGCGGGCGTAGTTGACGGAGCACATCAGCGCCGCATCCAGGACACACGCCGGCCGCCGCCCAGCACTTCGGTGAGATCGGCACCGTCGACGAGCGTGATGCCGTGCCGGTCCGCCAGGGCGCGTGCGGGCGCGGTGTAGGTGCTCGTCGTCACGTACAGCCCGTAGTCGGCTTCGTGGTGGACTCGCTGCATGCCGATGAACGTCTGGAGATCCTTCGAGCCAATCGGCTTGCCCGGCGCGTACCGCTTGCACTGGACGACGACAAGCCGTCCGGCCCGGTCCCGCGCGACGATGTCCGCCGTCAGGTCCCCGGCACCGCCGGTCCGGCGAACGCCGCGGAACCCCTGCTCGCGGAGCAGGTCGGCGACGGTCTCCTCGAACTCGGTCGGCGTGCCGGATATCAGGCGGCCGAGCGTGCGGCGGCGACCCAGGCGGCGCAGTCCGACGAGCAGCCAGAACGCGACCAGCAGCGCGGCGACGCCGATCACGGAGGGGAGTGCCCAGTCCGGATCGATCAGCGACCACACGGCCCCGTAGATCGCCCCCAGCAGGAGCGTCATCCCGAGCAGCCAGCGCAATCCCCGGACGAGGGCATTCGGCCGGCCCTGCCGGGGACGAGTCCCGGTGCGGCGCCGGCTCACTGCGGGCCCCGGAGATCAGGCTGTTCTGGACAGGATCGGCGTGACGAAACCGGCATGTGGCATACCCTTTGCGCCCCACGACAGTGAGGTCGAATCAGTGTCGGGCATCCCCGCCCGGGCCGCAAAGAGACGAGGCGCTGCCGCCCGGAGTCGTCACAACAGCGTTACCGCTCCTCCGGCCAGGCAGCCGCCGCACCGGTCAGGTCCGGCCCCACGGGCTCCCGGCACCCAGCCAACAGGAAAGGACATCACCATGAGCGACCGACCCATCAACCGCAATGCCGACGTCGTCCGTGACAATGACGGCACCGTCTATGACATCGAGGGCGACAGCGCCAAGCTGGCCCCCGGCGATCCCCGCGACGAGAACACGGGCTACCCGTCCAGCGGCTTCGTCGCCGGCGGCGCCGGTGGCACGGGCAACATGGGGGCCGCGTCTGTCACAGGGACGTCTGCGGCCTCCCCCGGCTCCGAGACGGATCGGCGCGCTACCAGCCAGTCGGGCACGCATGGCGCCGTCGCGGAATCGGCCGACCTGGGGCAGCGCCCCCTGGCCGATTACAAGCGTGAAGGGGACGCTGCCGCCGACGCGACCGACACGACGGTTGGCGCGGGCACGGGGAGCGCTGATTCCGCAAGCGCCCGGCCCGCCAGTTCGTACACGTCAGACACCGATGCGGTCGACACGAGGGGCACCCGCGTCACCGAGCGGGTCATCACGTCGACGAGCGGGACGGCGAGCGGATCCGGGTCGGATTCTGGGTCGATCTCGGCAAATACCGACAACACGACCAGCGCGATGAGCAGTGATCCGGTCAGCGCCCGGTCGACGCACACCGAGACCCGTGACATTGGCAGCGGTGGCGGCGGGATCTCGGCGACGACGGACAACACCGGCCCCATCGGCGGCGGCACGCAATCGACTCTGACCGGCGTCGCGGAAGGCTATCGGGTTGTCGACGCCAACGGCGACGATCTCGGCAAGGTCCGCGACGTCCGCTCCGGTGACATGGGCGCGGCCTCCACGGGAGGTGGTGACGACGGCTACGACGAGGGACTCGACCAGTCCACCCGCTCGACGGTCGGTATCGCGGCGGTCCCGACCGGGATCGGTTCCGGTACGGGCAACACGGGGTCCGGAGTGGGCGTCCCGGCCGTCGTCGCGACGGACTCGGTCGATGATGGGGACGGGGTCTACGGCGACGGCGAGCCGAACGTCGACGAGCCCGCCTTCACGCGCCTGTCACGGACCGGGTTCATCAAGATTGACTCCAAGGGCTGGTTCGCGTCGGATTGCTATGCCGGTGCCGATCAGGTTGCCCGGGTCGAGGGTGAGACGGTCTACCTCTCGGCGGTCAAGGACGAGCTCATCCCCGAGCGGTAACGTCTCATTCCCCAGCCGGTTCCGAATCCCATCAATCACGGCGGCGGCCCCGACCAACCGGACGGGGCCGCCGCTCTGTCTCCGTCCCGGCCGGGTGAAAAGGTTGTGCGGAGATCATCGTTTCCCAAAGGTTTTGCGCTGAGGGTGTGGTAGTCTGCGGGTCGCATTTCTTACGGAGGGTTAGCAGGTTGAACGCGATTCGACGACGTCAGGGCGAGGCATTCCGGGTGACCCGCCGGACCCTGGTCGTGGCGGGAATCGGAGCGGCGGGGGCGATCGCACTGGGTGCATCACTCCCCGCGCGATACATCGATCGTGTCTACCCCGGGACCCGGGTACTCGGGCAGGACCTGTCCGGCCTGACGGTCGAGGAAGCGGTCGAGCGGGTCCGGACCGCTACGCAGGCGACGACCGACGCGCTGGTCACGCTGCGCCTCGGCGAGAAGCGCTGGGTCGCGTCGGCCGCCGATGTCGGTGTCGCCATCGACTGGGATGGCCTGGCGGAGGGCATCTACGCGCGGGGCCGGAACGGGTTCAATGATCGGGCCGGTGCGCTGATCCCCGGCGGGAACGAGCGCACGGTGGCGCTCCCGGTGACGCTCAATGGCGCCGTCCTCGACCAGTGGTTGGCCGGCCTGGGCGACGAGATCGCCGTCGAGCCGGTCGACGCCCGGCTGGATGGTCACGGCAGCGGGATCGGCATCATCGACGACGTGCCCGGCCGGGCGCTGGACGTGGATGCTGCCCGGCGGCTGATCATGGCCGCGGCCGAATCGCTCAGTCCCCGCACCGCGGATGTCCCGGTCATCGACGTCACCGCCAGCATCACCACCGACCAGCTGGCTGCCACCCGCGACGCCGTGATCCGGCTGACCAGTCAGTCCGTGACGATGAAGGCGGGCCGCGACGAATGGGAGATTACCCCCGAGCAGCTCACCGAGGGGCTGGTCATGCCGGAGGACACGCTCAACGGCGACCCCTGGCTGGACCCGTGGTGGATGGACCAGCTCGTCGACCCGGTCGTCAATGAGCTCTGGGAGGCGCCGAAGGATGCTGTCCTGGCCTGGGACGGCGGGCTCTACGCCCTGGAGAAGAGCCGGCCCGGCAGCCAGGTCGACCGCGAGCGGCTGGTCGAGCTGTTGACACAGGCTGCGTCATCCGACGAGCGCACGGTCGAGATCCCGCGGGTGGAAGTGGCGCCCCGCATCGACAGCGACAATCTCGACGCGCTCGGGATCAGCGGGCTGATTGCGTCGGGTGATTCGTCGTTCGCCGGGTCGTCGGAAGCCCGCTCCACCAATGTCGGGGTGGCGTCGGAATGGGTCTCGCAGACGGCGATCGCGCCGGGCGAGGAGTTCTCGTTCAACGCGGCCATCGGCGCGATCACCGAAGAGCGGGGCTACGTCACCGGCAAGATCATCGTCGGGGACTGGTTCGCGGACGACCTCGGTGGAGGCGTCTGCCAGGTGTCGACGACGGTCTACCGGGCCGCGCTGTACGCCGGCCTGCCGTTCACCGAGTGGAACCCGCACTCTGCCCGGGTCGGCTTCTACGAGCTGGATGGCTGGGCGATCGGTGTGGACGCGGCCATCTATCAGATCGACCCGTCGATCGGCTGGCCTCTCGATCTGAAGTTCACCAATACGACCGGATCGTGGCTCCTGCTCCAGATGACCCGGACCGACACCCAGATCGTCGCCTCGCTCTATGGAGCCCCGACGGGCTGGCATGTCGAGATCCCGTACCCACTGGTCGGCGAGCCCATTCCCGCGCCGCCGCCGGTCACCCGGACGACCAACGAGCTGCCGCCCGGTGAGTCGCGTGTCGTCCAGCAGTCGCAGACTGGGGTCAACGTCGAGTTGCAGCGGACCGTGACCGACGCGGATGGCAACGTCCTCGATGCCCGGGCGTTCAAGAGCTTCTACGCTCCATTGCCGCAGATCATCGAGATCGGGCAGGCCGGTCCCAGCAGTCAGCCTTCCTCCGGGTCAGCAGGCTAAGTCGCGGAAACAGAGTGGGGCGGGGGGACAGCCCCGGCCCACTCTGT
>DASZAY010000004.1:0-24740 GCA_035944555.1 Thermomicrobiales bacterium | reverse complement strand
CTGGGTGAAGCCCAGCTCCGTCGACGTCTCCCAGTTGGCCAGCACCTCCACCTCGTACGTGGCCGTGTGCGTCGCCGCGTCGTAGACCGGGGCGAACAGCTCCACCACCGCGATGTCGGTCTCCCCCACTCCCGTCTCGACGACCAGCGCGGCGTTGGGCGGGTTGTTCTCGGGGAAGCCGAGGCCATCAAGGAACTGGGGCGTGGGAGCGGTCCCGACCAGGCGCTCGGGGCGGTCGGAGAAGTAGACGGTCTGGCCGAGACCGGCTTCCAGCGTGAGGGTGTAGCGGCCGTCGACGCCCTCCTTGGGTTCGATGCTGCCTGCCTGGAACGACTGGACGAAGAGGAACTCGGTCCTGGTCGCGGCGTCGGAGGCGCCAGGCGTGCCCATCGCGTCGGGAGTGCCCATGTCGCCGGGGGGTGTGGCGTCCTGAGCGGTGGCGGCCGTCGCAAGTGCGGCGGCGCCGAGAGCGGCCCCGGACGCCAGGGCTGAGCGGCGGGACAGGCGACGCTGGCCAAAGATTCGGAAGACGGCGTCGAACCGGGATGCGTCCATCGTGCTGGTCCTCCTGAGGAGACGAGTTGGAGTGCGCCTGTGCTCATGGGGCTGAAGAATTGAGGTGGCTGGCGCACCCTACCCGGGCGCGTTCCGCGACGTGCGATATGACGACCCTGGTGATCAGGGCTGATCCAACGATCCGGGGCCTTCGTCAGTCGGCGACGGACGCCGAGCTGTCCAGTGACCGGAGCGCGTGCATGACTCCGCGGAGGCCAGTCGCGCCACGCGCGACCGGCGCGGCCACGACGCCTCGGCCGTCGATCAGTACCGCTGCCGGCGTACCGCTCGCTCCGAACGACTGGGCGATCGCGAGGTCGTCGTCCAGTACCATCGGCGAGACGAAACCCGCCTCCTGGTTGAGGCCCGCGGGACCACGCGAGACGATCACCATCCGCAGCTGTCCCAGTGTCCGCTCGAACGCCTTGATCTCAGGCAGCAGTCCCTGGCAGTAGCTGCAGCCCGGACTCCAGAAGAGCAGAAGCGTCGGGGCGCCCCGGAACGCAGCCAGGTCGATCACATTGCCGTCCAGATCGGGTCGGCGAAGCGCTGGCGCTGACTGACCAACCCCTGCCACCTGGACTTCACGTTGTGGTGCCTCAGGCAGGACCAGGCCAAGGGTCTCGGCCACGAGCTGGCGGATGGCGCGGGTGCCGTAGCGCGGCCCTGCCGCTACCTGACCATCGGGCTGGACCAGCACGGCCGCCGGTGCCTGGATCAGTCCGTATGCCTCCACAATCTCCCGTTCCACCTGCAACAGCACCGGCGAGATGCCGTACTCGCCCGTCATCGCCCGGTTGTGGTCCGGCGTACCGGAACTGACCAGGGCGATGGTCAGGCGATCGCCGTAGACGCGCTGCCACCCGCCAATGTCGGGCAGGAGCTCGTAGCAGGGACCGCAACGCGGTTCGGCGAAGATCAGCAGCAGCGGTCTGGCCCGAGCGAGGAGCATGTCGAGCGAGAGACGACCCCCATCCAGGTCTGGCAGGTCGATGCCAGGAGCTCGCTCACCCTTGAGGGCGTCGAGTAGGGCGGCGCGACGATCGTCGGGAGTCGGAGCAGCCACGAAGGCGTCGATCCGCGCGACGATGCGGCGCTGATCGGCCCACGCCCGTGCGACCAGGGCGCCGATCGGGACCAGCATTGAGAGAGCGACGATGGCGACGGCGAGGGGAATCATTGCGGCTCTTCTCGCTCCGTTGATCGCGACGGGTGCGGTGTCGGCTGGCTCGCCAGGATGACCGGGGCAGGGACCTGCCGGCAGAGGGGACCGGCCCCAGAGGCACGCTCCCCTCTGCGAGTTAGCTACTCCATGCCCCTGCAGAGCGTGTTGCCCAGCGGCGCATCCTTGGAGCAGAAGTTGGTGAGGTAGCAGGCGCCGTCCTGGCACTCCTCGAACCGCTCGGCACACTGACCATGCCAGTAGGCCGAATTCCCGCCCCCCTGGTAGTCCCACGCCGGCGCGCAGGGCAGGCAGGCGACGTTGAAGTAGCTGTAGCAGTAGCCGTCGTGATCCTCGTTGGGGATCTCCCCGATCACTGCATCCGTGGCTCGGTCCTTACAGTGCATGGTGGCGTCGGGGCAGTCGTCGATGAAGAGGTGGACACTGCCGAGGGTCGTCCCGAATGCCGCCAGGTCCGCCGGCTGCTCGGTGAACCCGATCTCCATCGCCCGCTCCCAGGCAGCCAGGACCTTGACGTCGTAGGTAGCCGTGTGGGTAGAGTCGTCGTAGCTTGGGTTGAGCAGTTCGACGACGGCGATCTCGGTCTGGCCCTCTTCACGCTCGACGACCATCGCGGCGTTGGGCGGATTCTCCGGCTCGAACCCGATGACCTCGAGGAACTGGGCGGTGGGGGTAGCGCCGACGATACGGTCGGGACGATCAGAGAAGTAGATCGTCTGGCCGAGGCCGCGCTCCAGCGTGACGGTGTAGGTGCCGTTCTCCTCGTCCATGGGAGCGACGCTCCCGCTCTGGAACGCCTGAAGGAAGAGGGTGGCCGGCCCGTGCGTGTTGGTTGGGGCGACAGGGCTGGATTCCGGGGTGGCGTCCTGGGCGGCAGCCCGCGAGAAGCCGGCAGTCATGAGCGCGCCGGCGGCCACGCCAGCGGTTGCGCCGGTCATCGCCTGACGGCGGGAAAGGCGGCGTTGGGCAAACATCCGGGAGACGGTGTCGAAGCGGCTGGCGTCCATGGGTGGGATTCCTTCCGGTGGTGAGTTGTCAGGCGAACATTCCGGTCAGAGCGTCGTCGAACAGGCCTTCAATCTCGTGAACTGTCGGTTTCCTCCAGGTACCAGTAGTCCGGCCGGTCGGTAACCCCTGCGCGCTCGATCAGGTCCAGCAGGTCGTCAGACCGCGTGAACAGCCGGGCGCGGGCCAGGTCGTCCCACTCCATCAGCAGCCAGACCTCGTCCGGGTCCGAGTCGCTGCGGAACACGCGCGCCATCCCCGAGCCGTGGGCGCGACACGTGTCGGCATCGCCGTCGAAAACCCGCTTCCAGGTGTCGTAGTCGGCTACCCGGTGGCGGATGAGTAACGCCCGCACGGTCTCCCCCTGGGTTGCTGGTCTGGCCGGTGCAGTTGGGTGCCTAGATCCTGCACGTCCGGGGCAGGCGGAGACTACGCGTACCGGTACGCGTTTCGGTACGTATTCGAGCCGGGGAGGAGTACGGGAGGGGGGCCTGACGAGGTGTTCCGCCGGCCGACCGGCTCAGGCGCGCGACAGGGAACCGACAGCGCGGGAGGAGGCGAGACCGGCAGCGACGGCGGCGACGGCGGCGGCTGAACGGGTGGTGACCCCGAGCTTCGCGAGGATCCGGGCCACATGGCCCTCGGCGGTACGGACGCTGATAAAGAGCGCCTCAGCGATCTCGCGGTCAGTACGGCCCTCCACCAGCAGGCGGACGACGTCCAGTTCCCGTGGCGAGAGTCTGACGCCGGGGGAACCGGTGGGGGCATGGACCGTGGCGGGCGGCTCGATGGCCTGTACCAGGCTGATCGCGGCGGTCCGCGGGAGGTCTCGTCCTGCCATCACGGCGGACTGGAATCCCGGGTCCCCCAGGACCGCCCGGGCGGCCGCTTCCGTCTGGCTGCGGGCTGCTCGGTCCGTGGGTAGGTCAACCCCCAGCCGGAATTGCCGGCGCTCCGCCTCCGCCGCGCCCAGAAGCAGGGCTGCCCGCTCCGCCTGGCCCCATACCGAGGCCACGAGCGCCGACCCGACCAGCGCGTTGACGGCGACGAGCGGATATCCCTGGTCCTTCAGCATCGTCAGGCACTCGCGGAAGAAGGCGAGCGCCTCCGCATACCGGGCCTGGGCGGCCGCGATCTCGCCCGCGTCGCACAGTGAGTGGATCATCCCGACGACGTCGTCCAGTTCGCGCCGAATGCGGAGGGACTCCTCAATCCGCTCGCGGGCGACGTCCACATCGCCGCGCTCGTGTGCGACCACGCCAAGATTCGCCAGCACCCGCCCCATCGCGGACGTGGCGACCAGGTGATCAGGGATGGTAGCGGCGACGGCGAGTGCCTCCTGGAGGACGGCCTCAGCCTCGTCGTATTCCCCGTAGTGGACGGCGGTCCAGCCCTTCCAGCTGAGCGCGGCGACCAGTTGGTGGGTATCGCCATGCTCCCGGAGGACCGGAATGCTCTCGGCGAGGAGATCGTCCCGAGCCCGGTCGCCCTGGATATAGCGGAGCAGGTCAAGCGCGACCAGCGCCCGCGCGCGCGCGAGGGGAGCCGCGGCGTCAGGGTCACTCAGTGCTCGCTCGAGCCGGCGTCGGCCCTCTTCGAAGTGGCCCAGCGCATACCAGAATCGTCCCAGCGGCGCGGCTAAGCGAAGCAGCCGATCGTAGTCGCCTCGCCGCTCAAGCCAGTCGAGGGCGGCCCGGAGGTTGGCGTGCTCGGTCTCCAGCCGCCGTAGCTCCTGCTTATCGCGCGGCCTCATCGACGCAAGGCTGCTCGCCTCAGCCAGGCTCAGACACCAATCCGCGTGCGCGCTGCGGACCTCGTCCTCCTCACCGTGCCTAACCAGTTGCTCCAGCGCGAATCCGCGGAACGTCTCCAGCATCGAGAACCTGGGCTCATGCTTCCATGGCTCCTGTCTCAGGAGGTTCCTGTCCACCAGCGTGGCGAGCGCGTCGAAGTCCCACTCGGCAGGGTCGGATGGTGACGGAGGTATCAGTCCGTCAGTTTGTGACGTGCCGTCCAGGATCCGACTCACGAACTCGACCGCATCGAGACCGAAGCCGCCGACGAACACCCCGAGCCTCCGGAAGAGGCGCTGCTGTTCGGTTGTCAGCAGGTCGTAGCTCCAGGCAACGGTATCGCGCACAGAGCGCAGACGCACCGGCGCGTCGCTCGGCCCCCCGAATGGCAGGGGCAGGCGTGCCTTGATCCTGGCAAGCAGCGGAACCGGCGGGAGGACGCTGCTCTGTGCTGCAGCCAGCTCGATCGCCAGCGGTAGCCCGTCGAGGTGGCGGCAGATATCCGCAACGAGCGGCGCCGTCTCCTCGGTGAGCTGGAAATCGGGAGCCGCGGCACGCGCGCGCCCGACGAAGAGCTGCACCGCCGCGGATTGTGACAGCGACGCGGCCGACTGGTCCGACGTGGGGTCCGGCAGGTCCAGTGGCGGCACAGGAAGGGCCTGCTCGCCGGAGACCCGCAGCAGGGTCCGGCTCGTCGTCAGGATCTTCAGGCGTGGGCAGCCAGCCAGGAGATCGACTACGAACGGGGCCGCGGCCAGGACGTGCTCGAAGTTGTCGAGCACGAGGAGCAATTCGGCGTCGTCAAGCGCGGCCGCTACGGCTCCTGCCACGGTGGCATGGCCCGCATCCAGGACGCCAAGCGCGCGCGCTACCGTCAGGGCGACGAGTTCGGCATCCTGCACGGGCGCCAGCGGGACGAACCGGGTGTCGACACTGAATGCGTGGGCGAGGTCCTCCGCGACCTTGATGGCGAGCCGTGTCTTGCCGACTCCACCGGCACCGGTCAGCGTCAGCAGGCGGACATCATCCCGGCGGAGGAGGGCTAGGGCCAGGGCCGCCTCGTGTCCCCGCCCGACGAACGACGTCAAGGGCGATGGCAGCGCGGAGCGCCGAGGGACGCCCGGATCAGCGTGATCGCTGGAGATGCTCAGCATCTGACCTCCTGACCCGTGGTGTGCCAGGTGACGGGGGGACGCCGACGAGCGGTGCCGTTGTAATGCGGCCGCTTGCCGGGCGCTGACCTGGTCCTGCTCCTCCCGTGGCACAGGTGTCTGCCGCGGCCAGTGGGCGAGTTCGCCGGGCGGAGGCCCGGCAGCGCGGCTCGGAGGCTGGAGCCGGCTGGGTGCGAGATGGCGTACCTGGGGACACAGGCCACGGGAAGGAAGGTATCCGAGGCAATCCCTGGCGCAGGACGGACCGGCACGGCCCGCCCTGCCACATGTTCATCGGACCTGATCGAGAGCGGCGGAGAGCGGGCAAGGTGGTCGGGGTCATGGCGAGCGGGGAATGGGTGATCCTTCCCGGTCGGCGAAGGAGACGATGAGGCCCCGAGGAATTCCATGGCACCTCCCCAGGGACGCGAGGCGGAGGGCTACCATCCCGGGTGAACAGCGTTGGCAGCATGGGTCCCGGGCCGCGCGCCCGCTCGCCTTGCCGTCCAGGGGAAGGCAGCGGAAGGGCCGGCGGTGATTGGGAACCGGGCGGCATCATCGGAGCTCCGCTGGCACGGATCGTCAAACTTGATAAGGTAACTAGATAATAGGCACCGGTTCCGCCAGAGACAAGAGGTCAGGACTATTGACAAGCCGCGGCAATAACCGGATTTGCCGGACACGGTGGGTTGTGCCGGAACTGGCCGCCCATGAACCGGGACACGGCGAGTAGCCGGGCCACTCAACGCCCTATGGCCCATGCCCTTGGAACCGTCGCTCGGCCGGGATGCTCGACTGGCGAGCAGGCGTAAGGCAAAGATCCCGGCCCCGCTCTCGAGTCGAAAGCGAAGGCGGTGCGAGTCATGTCGCGGCTGGAGGACGAACGACCTGCCGCGATAGTCCGAAGCCTGCGCCGGTTCCCTTCCGGCTTGCCTCCGTGGGTGCTTCCACAAGGCGAGACGCGATACGTCTTCGTTCCAGTTATCCACGTTACCGGTTCCAGCCGACCTCCGGGAGCGGGGACCGGTCACCTGGCTACCTGTCCACCCGTGACAGGCTACGCTCCACGGTCTACCGCATGGGGCGTTGCTATTCATGTCGGCTTAAACGACCACCATGCCGTCAGGAAAGCATCATCCGGCTGCCCCGTGAGACTCGCGGGCGCCACAGCCGCCTCTACTTGCTCCAACGCCACGAACGGACGCCCTCCATCTCGCCCGGTCACGTGCCCGGAGTGACTGGGCGTATGCATCTCCGCGGCGGAATCACGTACCAGAACGCGTACCGGTACGCGTAGCCCGTCCCCTTCATTTGCGCGCAAAGTCGTGTCAGCCCAACTCTTCCGGCCAGAAGGTGACCCAGGGGAGTAGACCGCTTGGTCGAGGGCGCTGAGCGACCGACAGGTCGTTCTCCCGGGAGGGGAATCACATGCAGAAGGCGTTTGCGGCCTTCCGTACCATCGCAGCACTCGCACTGATGCTGTCGCTGGTCGCGGGGCTTCTCTCTGTCCGGGGCGTCAGCGCCCAGGACGTTCCCCCTGCGGACGATCCGGTGGCCTCGGAGGTCCCGGTGATCGCCGATGAGCCGGTCGTTAGCGCTGAGCCAGAGGTCAGTGCCGAGCCGATCCCTGCCGATGAGCCGGTCGTTAGCGCTGAGCCAGAGGTCAGTGCCGAGCCGATCCCTGAGGAGCCGGTTGCGCCGTCGCTGCCGCCGTCCGAGCGTGAGGTCATCGAGGACGGCGCCGTCATCACCGGCACCATCGTCGAGGACGACGACCGCGCGGGTGAGTACGACTACTACGTCGACTCAGCCAGCGCCCAGGCTGAGGGTGACATCCGCTATGCGGGTGCCGGTGAGCACTACTACTACGTCGTGATCGTGACGGGTGGCGTGCCAATCTACGCGGTGATCGACGAAGGCCCGACCGACGACCAGGGCATGGTGACGCTCGATATCCCGGCCACGGGCTCGTACTTCATCTACGAGGCAGGAGAACTGAGCGACGGGTTCTTCGGCTCCGACGAAGTTGAGGGTCCGGCGACGTTCCTTGCCGTCGAGTACGTGAGCGTCAGTGGAACCGCCAGCGCCGTCCCGTCCCCTGTCAGCAGCGACGGCAACAATGACACCGGCGACAGTGGCAGCGGCGACGACGGTGGCGGCAGCAACGGCGGGGACGGCGACGGCGACGGCGACGGCGACGGCGACGGCGACGGCGACAATGGCGGCACGACTGGCGCCACGACTGGCGGCGGTACGACCACGGGTACTGCCACCAGCCTCCCGAACACGGGCGCTGGCGCCAGCGAGTCCGGTACCACGATGACATGGATGCTGTTCGCGCTCATGGCTGTCGCCGGTGTGGCCGCCGCCAGTTTTGGCATCCGTCGCAACACCTAGACGGCCCGGGCCCCTTTCCTCGTCGTCTCGAACCGCAGGGATCACGGCGCTGAACTGCTTCTATTGAGATGCCGGCTCGGAGTCCCCGAGCCGGCATCTCGCGTCCACCGTCCCCGGCGACACCAGCCACAACAGCACTCACGACCCGTCATGCTCGATTGACCACCATCCGCGCCTCAAGCCCCGGCACATTCCACTGCCTGGCCAACTCCTCGAGCTCCCGCCAGCCAGACTCGGAGATACGCACCCCTTCGCTGTCTGCTTTGCTGGCGGACCGGAACTCCAGTTCGCCAGGCAGCAGGATCTGTTCGACCCCGGGCAGCCGGGGCTGCGCGCGCACCTCGGTGACGAATTGCTCCAGTCGGCTCTTGAAGGCGTCGACCGGCATGAACGCCTCGACATCGATGGCGATGAAGAAGTGCCCAACGTCCTGGTGGTCCGGTCCGTCGTCATAAAGATCGACGATGTGGCCTCCAAACCCGGCCCCGGTGAGGACGCCGCAGAACACATCGATCATGAGGGCCAGGCCCGCCCCCTTGTATCCGGCCATCGGCAGCACAGCCCCCAGCAGTGCCGCCGCGGCGTCCTCAGTTGGATGTCCGTCGGCGTCGACGGCCCATCCCGGTGGGATCGAACGGCCCTCCTTTTCAGCCATCACGATTCGCCCCCTGGCCACCACACTTGTGGACATGTCCAGGACCAAAGGATGCTCTTGTCCGCCGGGAATCGCGATTGCCAGTGGGTTGGTCCCGAAGTACGGCTTCCGGCCGCCGGCGGGCGGCATATTGGATGGTGCGTTGGTTAGCGCCAGTCCAACCATATCGACGTCGGTAGCGCGCTCGACATACAGGGCGCCAATCCCGAAATGGGAGCTGTTCCGCACTCCGACCGCACCAATTCCGCTGGTTCTGGCCTTTTCGATGGCGAGATCCATTGCCGCGTGACCCGCGACCTGTCCCGGGGCGCCGTCCCCATCAAGGAGCGCTGTACTGCGTTGCTCCTGGATCGTCCGGATCGTCGGCCTCGGGTTCGTCGCTCCTCGGGCGAGGCGGCGGGTGTATACCGGGAGCAGGCGGACGACACCGTGACTCGAGAGCGAACGGGCGTCGGCCGTTGTCAACGAATGGCTCACTCGCTGCGCGAAGCCCGGCTCGAGTCCCGCTGCCACAAGTACGTCATAGCTGAAGGCCGACAGGACAGAAAGCGAGACAAGTGACGCTCCTGGCTCACTTGCCATCGCCAGAGCCTTCCAGACGAATGCCCTGCTGCTCCAGGACTGCCCGGAAGCCGAGGATGTCCAGCGTCAGCTCGCCGTTCGTCAGTCGCCGCATGACGTCTGCTTCCCGGTTGTCCCGCTCAACCGCTGCCCGCAAGGTCTCCTCTGTCCGCTCAGGCCTGACCACGACGACGCCGTCGTCGTCACCCACGACGAGGTCACCGGGGTAGACGGTGACCCCGCCGCAGACGATCGGAACATTGATCTTGCCTGTGGCGGCCTTGACGGTTGCCTTCATCGAGACCGCCCGGGCGAACACCGGGAACGAGCGCCGTCCGGCCGCCTCAACGTCCCGGACACCACCGTTGATGACCAGCCCCACGACACCTTTCGCCTGGGCCGCTGCTGTCAGGATCTCGCCCCAGTGTCCGGCCTCCCGAAAGTCAGCCACGTCCGCGACGATGACGTCACCGGGTTGAGCGAGCGCGACCGCCGCGTGCAGGGTGAGGTTGTCGCCCGGTTGCGACCGGACAGTCAGGGCACGACCAACGACCCGCATACCAGGGATGATCGCGTGAATCCCCGAATCCATTGCTCCCTGTTGACCGGCAGCTTCGTAGATGGTCGCCGTCGCCAGCGCACTCGCGGACTCTAACTGGTGCGGCGCGATGCCAGTACCGTTGGGGTTCAGCACCTTGTCATTGGTCGCCATGTTGTCCCTCACTCGTGCCGGCTTCGATGCCGTAACGCTCTTCCATCGGGAGAACTGCCGCAGTCATGTCCCTGTCACCCAGCCCACTGCGCGCCCCCTCCTCGTAGATGGCCTGGACAGCAGTTGCCACTGGCAACTCCATCCCTAGTTCCTCAGCCATAGCCGAGACCAGCCGGAGATCCTTCTGTAGCAGGCTCAGGCTGAATCCCGGGTCGAACTTGCGTGGCATCAGGTTTCCGGGCACCGCCCGGTTCAGCATCCCGCTGGCTCCTGACGACTGACGGACGGTGTCGTAGAGCAGCTCCGTCGCGATGCCCGCTCGCTGTCCAAGGACAAACGCCTCGAGGACCCCGGCCAGGTTGATTCCGACGAGCATCTGGTTGATCAGCTTGATGGCACTGCCGGTTCCGACTGGACCGACCAGGCTGATCTGCTTGCCGACGATGTTGAGGATTGGGAGTGCGCGATCGTAGTCGGCCTGCTCTCCCCCAACGATCACCGTCAGCGTGCCTCCCTGCGCGCCTCCGACCCCGCCACTCACCGGCGCTTCAATGAATGAGCATCTCGCCGCATCGCAGGCTGCAGACATCTCGCGGCTTGTGGCTGGGTCAACCGTGCTGAAGTCGATGAATAGAGCGCCAGTTTTCGCGCCGCTGATTGCTCCACCTTCCCCGGTCATCACGGATCGCAGCGCCTCTGGGTTGGAGACACACGTACAGATCACGTCGGCCCCGCGTGCTGCCGCCGCTGGTGAGTCGGCTGCGACAGCCCCTGTGCCGGTCAATGGCTCAAGTTTGGCCGGGTCACGGTTGTAAACCCTGAGTTGCGTTCCCGCCGCTACGAGGTTGCGCGCCATCGGCCCGCCCATCGCTCCGAGTCCTATGAAGGCAACCTGCACCGGTTCTTCTCCTGCTCGCTTCTACGCGACACTGCCGTTCGTCCGGCCGATCCGCCAGGGGTTGACCGAATATACGCGTTGGGACGTCCGCCTCACTCAGGCTGCTGAGCCCAGCAAGGCCGACCTCTAGTAGGGCCTTGCTGGTCGAGACGTGCTCGCCATGTCCAGCCAGCCTGGCGTGGCCAGACTTGTTCCCGCCCCATCCCCGGACAGCTGCATCCGCATCTCCGTCTCCCGGTCCCGGCGCTGCTCCAGCCAGTGCTCTCTGGTGACGAGCCGATTGGCAAGCCGAATCCGGCTGGGCTTCGTGAGCCCCCGACCCGCGATCCGGTCCACCAGCAAGGCAACGGCCCGGTCGGCCATCTCATAGGTCGGTTGGGCGATCAGCGTCAGTGGTGGTTGGTACAGCCGGGATGCGGTGAAGACGCCAAATCCTGCTAGGTCCACGTGATCGGGCCAGGAAATACCGAGGTCCCCGAGCGCCAGCGTCGCGCCCATCAACATCACGTTGTTGTGCACAAAGATCGCGTCAGGAGGGGAGCTCCGGATCATAAGGTCCCAGGCCGCTTGGTACCCGCCCTGTACGGTTGCACGCCCTGGGATCTCAAGGTCTGGGTATCGAGGGATCTCATGCTGTGCGAGCGCCCGTGCGTACCCGTTCAGCCGCTCCCGGGTGGTCGAAACGTCAGCAAGGCCAGAGATCACCCCGATTCGCCGTCGACCCTGGTCGAGCAACCAGCTCGTGCACTGGTAGGCCGCCTCATCGTCGTCCGCCGTGACTGAAGGGAAACGTGCGTCGTCGAGTTCCCGGTTGATCAGCACGGTCGGAGTCTGCTCGGAATCGAGGTAACCCCGCTCACGGAGGTCACCCGGTGCTGGAGCGAGGATGATCCCGGCGACGAGCTGCTGCCGCAGCGCCGTGATGCTCATCTCCTCCCGCTCGACTCGCTCGTCGGTACTGCTGATCAGCAGGCTATAGCCATGCCGTAGAGCGGCGCGTTCGGCAGCGAATGCGACCTGCGTGAAGAACTCGTTTTCGATCGTGGAGATCACCAGGCCAATGTGGTTGGTCCTGCGCCGGCGCATCGACTGGGCTACTCGATCAGGCTGATAGCCGAGCTCACGCGCCGCCACCAGGACTCGTCGTCGGGTCGCCTCACCAACACCGGGTATTCCGGCCAGGGCACGACTCACCGAGGCCACGGATACACCTGCGCGATCGGCTACGTCTCGGATCGTCGCAGTCGCCATTACGTCTCCGTAGGTCGTGATTGTTGATCCCGTAACGCTTGGTACCGTAATCGTTTACAAGACGCGTGTCAATCGACTAGTCTCGGCGAAGTACGGAGAGCCCCTCCCGGTCCGTCCCATTCGCTGTCCCGGGATTCGGACTCTCACCATCACGACGCATTGCCGCGTCGATCCACGAAGTAGAGGAGATCCGCGAGATGCACGCAGTGCGCACCGATGTCCCCCAATACCTTGCTGTCCGGCTCGACCCTGAAGAGGACGTTCTGAGCGCACTCGAGACCGCGGTCCACCGGCACGGTATCCGTAACGCCGCCATCCTTTCGGGCGTCGGCTCCCTCAAGCGCTATCGCGTCCATGTTGTCGAAACGATCAATATGCCGCCGGGGAACGTCTTCTTTAGGGATGATGGACCGTTCGACATCCTGACCGTCACCGGCCTAGTTGTAAACGGGAGCGTCCACGCTCACATCTCCTTCTCGAACACGGACCGAGCGATGGGTGGTCACCTCGAGTCGGGATGCGTAGTCCTCACCTTCGCCGTCGTCGTCCTCGCGGAAATGACAGGGGCTGACTTCACCGGGTGGGATCTGCGCGGCCCGCTCCAGGTCCGGGCCTCACAAACGACTGAATGACAACCACCTGGCAATACCGATCCTGTACCATGCCGATCGTTGACACCACTGTCGCAAACGTTTACGTTGTCGCCCAACAATGTCTCAGCAGGATCGACGACGGGCCCACCCTGACTGGTGGTTCCGGGGAGCCTGCACCGGTCAGGAGTATCCGGTGGACCAACTTGCCGTCTCATCGAAGCCGATGGGCGATGCGGCGATATCGCCCGGGGGTCGTACCCGGGCCATCAAGCGCTCGACAAAGAAGCAGCTCTACGGGTATCTCTTCCTGGCCCCATGGCTGATCGGCTTCTTTGTGCTGACAGCCGGACCGCTGTTTGCCTCGCTCTACTACTCGTTCACCGATTTCGACCTGCTCACCTCGTCCAACTGGGTCGGACTAAGTAACTACACCGAGATGTTCACCGAGGACGACCGGTACTTCACGTCATTGAAAGTGACACTGACGTACGTCGTGTTCTCCGTACCACTCTCGCTGGCGTTCTCGCTCCTCGTCGCCATGGTCCTCAATCAGAAACTCGCCGGGATGAGCTTCTACCGCTCGGTGTACTACCTGCCGTCGCTGCTTGGCGGGAGCGTGTCGATCGCCATTCTCTGGCGCCAGGTCTTCGGCGGCGACGGGATCGTCAACCGGGCGCTGGCGGCCATCGGCATCGACGGCCCAAGCTGGATCTCCTCCCCCGACTACGCGCTCGACACGCTGATCGTCCTCCATGTCTGGCAGTTCGGGGCCGCCATGATCATCTTCCTGGCAGGGCTTCGGCAGATCCCTCAGGACCTCTACGACGCCGCGGCGGTCGACGGAGCGGGGCTTTTGAGCAAGTTCGCACGCATCACGGTTCCAATGCTCAGTCCCGTGGTGTTCTTCAACCTCGTCCTCGGAATCATCGGCGCGTTCAAGGCCTTCACACCGGCTTACATCGTCAGCGGGGGCTCCGGCGGCCCGCTCGACGCGACCCTCTTCTACACCCTCTACCTTTACCAGAAGGCGTTCACGTCGTTCGAGATGGGCTATGCGTCGGCGATGGCGTGGATCCTCCTGCTGATCATCGCCTTCTTCACGACGCTGACGTTCGTGTCGGGCAAGTACTGGGTTCACTATGGCGACTGATCAGCTCCTTGAGAGCCACCGTGGCGACGTAGCGAAAGGCCGGCAGATGAGCACGACGGCACGCATTAGGCCAGCCCGCCTCGCTCCTCGCCTGCTCATGCACGCCGGGCTGATCGCCGGAGCGATCGTCATGCTTTACCCCCTCCTCTGGATGGTGAGCAGCTCGGTCAAGCCGAACAATCAAATCTTCACCGACCTCAGTCTCTGGCCGCGGGAACTCCGCCTCGAAAACTACTCCGACGGGTGGTCGGGAATCGGCGTCTCGTTCCGCACGTTCTTCCTCAATTCGTTCGTCATCTCGACTCTCTCGGTGATCGGCAACGTCCTGTCATGCTCAATCACGGCGTACGCGTTCGCCCGCCTCGAATTCCGCTTCAAGAGCTTCTGGTTCGCCGTCATGCTGATGACGCTGATGCTCCCACTGCACGTCCTGCTTGTGCCCCAGTACGTCCTGTTCCGGAACTTCGGCTGGCTCGACTCGATCCTCCCGCTCACCGTGCCCAACTTCCTCGCGACAGACGCGTTCTTCATCTTCCTCATCGTCCAGTTCATCCGCGGCTTGCCTCGTGAACTCGATCAGGCGGCCGAGATGGATGGCGCCAGTCCCTGGCAGGTCTACTGGCAGATCATCGTGCCTCTCTGTGTGCCCGCTCTCGTCACGACCGCGATCTTCACGTTCATCTGGAGCTGGAACGATTTCCTCAGCCAGTTGATCTACCTCAACAGCGTCGACAACTACACGGTCTCACTCGGCCTGCGGCTCTTCCTCGACTCGGTCGGCGTATCGAGCTGGGGGCCGATGCTTGCCATGTCGACACTCGCCCTCATCCCGGTTTTCGTCCTCTTCCTTCTCTTCCAGCGTCTGCTCGTCGAAGGCATTGCCACCACAGGCCTGAAGGGATAAGGCGGACCCCGCTTTGCTCTCGCTTCGGCGCGACTACGGGCATTGTGAGCTCGTGAACGGCATCCACGAACCCCGGCCGACCGGATAGCAGATGCGCCAGCCAGGTTGCCTGGCTGGCGCTTCTGCTATCCGTATCCGCTCCATCTGGGACCGAACCATACTTGTCACGGCAACCATGCGTACGCGCGTCCGACGTGGTGCCCATCCAGCCCTGAGCTCAACACACTTGTCCGCTGCGGACGTCTGCATACGGAGAATCACGCCTAAGGCTCAGATGACCTCCGGTGAACGCGCGCTGATCTCACTGGAAAGGGCAGAAGCGCTACGGAGTGGTGAAGATGGACTCGGTGCGGTCGGCGGTCCACGAGAACATCGTCGGGACAAACACAATCGATCCGCGACCCTGGCAGGATCGCGGATCGTTTCTAACATCTAGCCTGGTTCAGACCGGACTGGCGTCATTGCATTGGCCAGCGCTTTACCAATTGCGCTAGTCGGCAGCAACTGTCTGCTCGACGATCTGGCGCTCGAGCTGATCGATCTGCGCCTTCATCGAGTCGATGTTGTTGAGGATCGCCCGGTACAGCCCCTCGGCGCTCTCTCGAGGCGTGCGGCGTGAAACGGTATACGGGTCCGTCTTCACTTGCTCGGTCACCACATCGACCCAGCGCTGTGGCACCGCGTCGATGCCACGCAGGGCGCCGGAGAGGCCGCCGGCGATGTAAGCCTTGCAATCGGTGTCACGGCCCAGGTTGACGTTGGCGATGATCGCTTGCTCCGGGTCGCCGTCGGTGATGTAGAACGTAGCGAGGCCAGCTGACAACATCTCGACCGCGTTGGAGATCCGGTGTCCCTCGTACTTCTCGTCATAGAGCGGGCGGAGATCACGCCAGTCGCTGACCTGATGCGCCCACTCCAGGCCCATCTCCACTTCCGCCCGGGGGACCGACGTCAGCTGCCCGAGCGCCACCTGAATGATGCTGTCCACGGAAGCGTCTGACTTCATCGCTTCGGCAGCTGCCGCAGCCAAGCCTGCTGCCACCTCGTGCGCGTAGTTGCCGGGGACGCCACGGACGTCCTTGATACGGGCGAGGTCGAGCGCATCCAGGGCGGCCTGTGCCGGGTTGCCCGCGTTGATCAGACCGACCGGGATCATCATCTTGCTTGTTCCGATGAGGCGCGGCCATGACGCGTATCGCCCGACCTCCCAGGGAGGAATTCCCGCCTTGAGCGATTCGTAGATGACCTTGTCCTGAGGACCAAGCAGGTAACCGAACTTGCTCGGGTCGATGTCCCGCTTCCATGTCCGGGCGAGATCCTCGATCGTGATTCGGCCGCCCTTTTCGATCGCGGCTGTCACCAGGAGCCGGTGCCGCTCCATACCGTCCTCGGTCATGCCCGGCGGCCGGTGATGGGCGTGGTAGACCATCACCTCGCCCCAGTCTGACGGGTGCTCGCGATACTGCTTGTCTTGGGGCAGGAGCTCCTGTACGAAGCCGTAACGCTCCTCGATCTCCCTGTACCGCAGGCCCTCGGTCACATCGCCCATTGAGTTGGCAATCGTCCCGGCAGCCTCCGCTCCATAGACCTTGTCAAACAATGACGGCATGGTTGTCATCCTCCCTGGATTGGCAGCATTGTTGGTTGGCCACCCTGGCACCGTGGTCCGGGACGGCTGTTTCAGTGCCGGATTACCGCGGTGGTTGATCGGCTGATGCCACGGCCAGTCGGTGCGACTGGTCAGGTCCGGAGTGATGGAGCCGACCAGCCACTACCGCACTAGGCGCCCAGCAGTGACGGGGCTTGCGCGAAGAAGTCGTCGGCAGCTTCGTCAATCGACGTTTGCTCGAACGCGATTGCCTGGTATGACCTCATCAACAGGTCCGTCACCTCGAGCCCACCAGCTGGCGTGAGGATGTTGCTCTGGGTCGAAGCGGTCGTGATCTGGTCAATGAACCCGAAGGTCTTCTGCTCCTCGGGTGTAACCAGTGACTGGATCTGCTCCCGGATCGCCGGCGCCGGCGGGACCCCACGGGCCGTGAGCAGGATCGCTGCGGACTCCGGGTTGTTCAGAAGGAAATTGATCAGGAGCGCCGACTCCTGCGGGTACCTGGTGTTCGCGTACGCGGAGATGAACAGCCCCGGGCGAACGAACGAGCCGGTCTCACCGCCGGGACCAACCGGGAGCGTGTGCAGTCCAAGCTCCTGTTCGGTCAGACCCTGCAGATTTACGAACTGGCTAGACGTCGTGAAGTACATCGCGGCCGTCCCCTGGACCAGGGCACCGAGTTCCTCGGAAGTCGCGGCGGCCTGCACTTCGGCGGACGTGGCAGCACCAGACATTCGGAGGTCGTTCCAGTAGGTCCAGTAGTCGACCAAGTCCTGCTGCTCGAATCCGAGGCCGACCCCGTCCGCGCTGAAGAAGGTCTTGCCCCGCTGTCGGACGAGAGTCTCCAGCGGCTCATAGCGACCGCCGGCGTCAGCCACACCGAAGTACCCATTGCCGACCGTCTGCGCCACCTGGGTAGCGAAAGCGGCGAAGGCCTCCCACGTAACATCCGCTCCCGGCATCTCCAGGCCAAACTCGGCCATCTTGGCCGCGTCATAGCAGATCGTGTAGGCATCCAGTCCGATCGGGAGCCCGGCCATCGACCCGTTGATGAGCCCATGTGACGTGACACTGGAATCCCACGCGCTCGTGTCGATCCCGGTTGGAATGAACTGGTTGAGATCGAGCAGCGTCCCGCGCGCGGCGTACTCGTTGATCAGCTGGCCGGACATCTGGAATACGTCCGGCGCATTGCCGCCTGCCGTTTGGACCGCCAGCTTATCGAAGTGCGAATCGAAGGTCCCCACCTCGGAACTGACGGTAATCTCCGGGTTCTGCTGGCTAAACAACTCTAGTGCCTGCAGCGTGCGCTGATGCCGCTCGTCCGACCCCCACCACGCCATGCGGAGTTCGGTTGCGGCGCGTGCGCGCTCCACTCGCAGTGCCCCGAACGCAGCCGCTCCTGCCATGACTCCCGAAGCCTGCAGCAGACCGCGCCTGCTCAATCGGTGTGACATCTCATGGATCTCCTTGCGCGTCCCACCCCGTGACAGGACACAAACGTCATCGTTTGGAAGGAAAGCCCTCAGTTACCGGTGCCTGATCCCCCTGTCATCTCGGCTGGGCGAGACGCACCATGAGCCTTGGGTATCATCAACGTAATCGTTTGCTCCTGGAATGTAATCGGTTTCGTTCCTCCGGTCAACAGGGGAGCAACGGATCGACCCCGCTGACTGCAGCAAAGCGTCTCCGCGACTCGATCTACCGGCCGACCATTGCTGGGGGCAACCGCTTCGAAACCATTCTCAACACATCTATTCGCATAGTCGGGATCTCACGACTCGCGCGTTCTGTCGCTGGACGGCCCTATGAACTACCTTCCGAGTGCAATTGCTGTCGGCCGGGATCACTGCGTCGTCGCCCCGGACCGGCACACCACGCGACGAGGCCGGACCGGTCCCCCTACTGATTCGGGGAACCGGTCCAGCCTCGTGGGCCGCTTTCTCGCTGGTATGGAGCGTGTCAGCTAGGGACTACTGCCCTTTCAATCTGATTCGTTTTACCCGCGTGGCGGCCACGTCGGCCCGACCGGCGGCTGCGTCGGCGCCGGGGTCTGCGTCACCACCGGCGTCCGCACCGACGCGTTGCAACGGCCGTCGGGGCTGGGTCGGCACCAGCTTCACCACCGGCATCGTCGGGCGCGGCGGGCTGGTCACGGCTGAACCGGCGGTCACCGTGTAGGTCCGGGTCTCGACCGTGACATTGCCGGCGGCGTCCCGGACTCGTGCCGACTAAATTTGCCGGCCCGGCTGGTTGGAGTATCCAGTGACGCGGCACTGAATCACCGGCGCGGCAATGTCCGTCGCGGTGCAGGCCGGCGCGGTGCAGGCCGGCGCGGCCGGCACGTTTCCGAAGATGTAGGTTGCGTTGCGCTGCGGGCCACCGACCCAGTTGATCGACGGGTCGGTGCGGTCGCTGATCGTGATGGTAAAGGTCCTGGTAGTTGTGTTGTCCGATGCGTCGGTCGCGGCGCCGGAGACCGTCGTCGTCCCAATGGGGAACACGTCACCGGAGTTCGCCAAGCAGTCCATCTCGCAGCTCGCATCGACGAGGTCGGTTACGTCGCACGTCACCGCGCGGCCGGCGGGCGACGTCGCTTCGAGGGTTTGGTTGCCGGGGACGGTGAGGGTAGGCGCGGTGGTGTCCTTGACCGTGCCGGTGAAGGACGCCTCGCCGGTGTTGCCCGCCTCGTCCGTGGCGGTGCAGGTTACGGTGTGCTCGCCGAGCGCGAGCGTGGCACCGGGGGTGATGGTCCAGGACAGAGTGACGACGGTACAGACGGGGGTGATCGCGCCGTCGACAACAGCGAACGTCCCTGTTCGACTTGGCCAAGGCTCAGTATGCTCGTCGCAAGATACCAAACGAGCACTCCTCGCACTCCTCGCACTCCTCGCACTCCTCGCACTCCTCGCACTCCTCATTCAGATTGTCAGGCGAAACCCACAGCGTCGTGAGGATAACGGATAGGGCTGTCTGAAAACGCCGAGAGCCCGGAGCAGAATCTGCTCCAGGCTCTCGGTTCGTTCTGGGCGGAAGCGACGGGATTCGAACCCGCGATCTCAGCCTTGACAGGGCTGCATGTTAGGCCACTACACCACGCCTCCAGACCGGAGAGGATGATAGTCCAAGGCCCGGCGGGCGTCAAGGAAATCCGGAGAGATTCCCGATGAATCGTGAACCCCATGCGGTCGACCCGTCACCGGCGCCAGAACGCCCACCAGGGCCGGTCCTCGCCCGCGTCCCCTCCCCCGCCTTCTGACGTCGCCGGGGCGGCCGGGGCCGCTGAACGGTCACGGTCGCGCAGTTCGCTGTACGGGAACAGCTCCCGCCGCCGCTCCCGCGCCCACTCGTGCGCCAGCGCCCGCTCGGCGAGCGTCGCCGTGTCGGCCGACGCCCAGTCCATCGCGTAGGGGCCCCAGCGCCGCTCCAGCCCGACCACGCGGACGAAGATGGCTTGCTCGTTTTCGTCCGGCCCATCAATCGTCAGCGCGTACGAGCGCTGGTCACCCCGGAGCTCGTCGATGAGCGCGGTCCGTACCTCGCCCACCGTCTGGCCCTGATACTGCGGGTGCCACTCGAACCGATCGTCGTCCCGGGGCTGACCGTCCGCTGGAACCGCGTTGATCGTCCCGGTCATCTCGTCCTCCTCGGGCTACACCCGGTTGTCCGACGTTCGGTCGGTTGCGGCGCTACGGCCATGGTCCATGTTCCGTGCCAGACCAACCGGCGTGACACGCCGCCCCGCCGACTCCGCTTACCGGAAGGGACTCCCATGATCACCCAGATCGATCACATCGTCATCGGTGTCCATGACCTGGACCAGGCCATCGCCGACTACAGCATGCTCGGCTTCACCGTCGTCCCCGGAGGTACGCACGCCGGCGGGCAGACCCACAATGCCCTGATCGGGTTCCAGGATGGCTCCTACTTCGAACTGATCGCCTTCGTCGACCCGTCCCGCCCCGCCGACCACCGCTGGTGGGGTCCCATCGCTGCTGGAGAGGGCACCATCGACTTCGCCGTCGCCACCGATGATGCCGCTGCCGAGGCCAGCCGCATGGCCGAGGCAGGGCTGCCCAACGACGGCCCCGTCGACGGCGGACGCGACCGACCCGATGGCCAGCGGGTCGGGTGGCGCAACCTGGTGCTCCCCGGAGCGGACGATGCCGGGGGACCGTTCGTCATCGAGGACACTACCCCCCGCGACCTCCGCGTCCCCGGTGGGACCTCGGCCCAGCACGCTGGCGGCTTCCAGGCGCTCGACGGACTCACCATCGCCACTCCGGACCTGCAGGCCAGCCGCCGGTTCTACGCCGCGCTGCTCGGGCACGAGGGCACCGCGATCGAGCCATCGGTTTCGGGCAGTGGCGCCGCGCACCGCTTCACCCTCGGGTCGCACTGGATCGAGCTCAACCAGCCGGACGACACCGATTCCCCGCTGGCCGCCGCTGTCCGGCTCCGTGGTGCCACCCCGTGGACCGTCGTGCTGCGAACGAGCGATCGGTCGTTCGCGTCCCCGGACGAGCGCCTGAGTCACGGTGCCAGGCTGGAACTGATGCAGTAGGGACCCGCCCGGGCACGGGCCCGCAACCGTCCGCCTGATGGAACATCCAACGAGAACGGCCGCCGGGATCACTCCCGGCGGCCGTTCTCGTTGGGTCATGCGCTGCGCTTGAGACTAGCGCGCCGGTCCCGGTCGGCGCGTCACGCGTGACGCGCCAGCCAGCAGGGCCACGATTGCCGTAGCAATCAGCAGCAGGATCGCCGCGCCCGGCCCGGAGGTGGGTGTCGCCGGGGTGTCGGCCCCGGTTCCCGTGTCCGGGAGACCGGCAACCGGCGTGCCCTCACCGAAGACGCCCTCCCCAGCGGCACCTTCGCCAGCAGCACCTTCACCAGTCCCGCCGGTGCCTTCGCCACCTTCGGAACCGCCGCCTTCGCTACCGCCGCCGGAGCCACCTCCGCCGCCACCGGATCCACCACCGTCGCCGCCGGTGCCGCCGCCATCACCGCCGGATCCACCGTCACCGCCACCACCGGGCGGCGTGGTCGGAGTCTCCCCGGCCGGGACGTCGCAGGCATCGCCGAAGCCGTTGTCGTCACGGTCTGCCTGGTCCGGGTTGGCGATCGTCGGGCAGTTGTCGTCCTTGTCGAGAACACCATCCCCGTCGGTGTCCACCGGCGCCGGGGTCGGGAGCGGCCCCTCCTCCGGTGCGTCACAGACATCACCGATCCCATCGCCGTCCTCGTCGCGCTGGGCCGGGTTGGCGATCGTCGGGCAGTTGTCATCCCCGTCGATCACCCCGTCGCGGTCGAAGTCCCGCGGGCGTGGATCGCACGCGTCGCCACGCCGGTCGTTGTCACGGTCGGCCTGGTTCGGGTTGTCGACCGACGGGCAGTTGTCGATCTCGTCCGGCACCCCGTCCTCGTCGAAGTCGCACGGAACTGCCGCCGCTTCCACCGACGCGCTCGCTGACGGGGAGGGCGAGTCGGACGCCTCGTCCGTCGCCGTCGCGGTCGGTTCCGTCGTTGCCGTGGGCGGCACTTCGGTCGGAATCTCCGTGGGTGGCACCTCCGTGGGGATCGCCGTCGGCGGGATCTCGGTCGGGATCGCCGTCGGTGGGACGAGTGTCGCCGTCGGCGGGACCTGCGCCGGGATCTCCGTCGGCGGGACCTCGACCGGGACCTCCGGAGCCGGCTCCCCGCCGTCCTGCCGCGAGACCAGCCCGCCGCTCAGGGTCGTCCGGAGGAACGCGCCGCCAGCGAAGTCCTGGCTGGTCGACTGGACCTGGCAGGCCTCCTCGACGTCGCAGACGTCACCGATGCCGTCGCCATTGCCGTCGCGCTGGTCGGCATTGCGGTTGTAGTCGCAGTTGTCGTCCTCGTCGGCCACGCCGTCGCCGTCGGTGTCGAGCGGCGGCGGGCTGCACGCGTCACCGCGGCCGTCGCCGTCCCGGTCCTCCTGGCCGGGATTGACGATCGTCGGACAGTTGTCCGTGTCGTCGTCGATGCCGTCTCCGTCGAAGTCGCCCGGCGCGGTCCGGTCACAGGCGTCGCCGATCCCGTTGCCGTCGGTATCCGCCTGATCCGGATTCGGGATCGCGACGCAGTTGTCCTCCGCGTCGGGGATCCCATCGGCATCGGCGTCCGCGGTGGACGGGACGTCACATGCGTCGCCGATGCCGTTGCCGTTGCTGTCGGCCTGGTCCGGGTTGGCGATCGTCGGACAGTTGTCGACGCCGTTGGGCACGCCGTCCCCGTCGACATCCGGCACGGCCGTGATCCGCCACGTCACCGTTGTCGACCGCTCATTACCGTTGCCGTCGGAGACCGTGTAGGTCAGCGTCAGCACGCCGGAGAAGTCGGGGTCGGTCGGGACGAAGATCACCTGGTTGCCGTCGATCCGGATGCTTCCCAGCTGGGTCGACGTCACGTTGGTGATGGTCAGCGTGTCGCCATCCGGGTCGTTGTCATTGGCGAGGACGTTGATCGCGTACTCGTTGGCGCGGACCGGGAAGACGATGTCGTCGGGGGTCAGCAGCGGCGGCTGGTTGGCCGGAGCCGTGATCGTGATGGTGACCTCAGCCTGGGCCTCGGTCCCGTTCGCGTCCACGACCGTGTACCGGAACGTCACCGTGCCGGTGAAGCCCGGGTTGGACGGCAGGAAGGTCATCGACTGACCGTCGGTGGCGATCGCGACCGTACCGACCGTCGCTCCACCGCTGATGGCAGCGGTCGTCGAGACGATCCGGTAGGGGCCGACCCCACCGATCCCGCTCATGGCGGGTGCCACCCGGTACGTCCCGGTCGCCGCGAACTCGGCTTCGACGTGCTGCGGATCGAGCGGCGCCACGGAGGGATCCGGGGAAACCGACTCGCTGGCAGATGGCGCGGCCGATTCGCTCGCCGACGGCACCACGGACTCGCTCGCCGAGGGCTCCGCTGATTCGCTGGCGGACGGCTCAACCGACTCGCTGGCCGACGGTTCAACCGACTCACTGGCCGACGGCGAAGGCGACTCGCTTGCTGACGGTTCCACCGATTCGCTTGCCGACGGCGAGGGCGACTCGCTGGCCGACGGCGAGGGCGAGGCTGCCTCGACGGTGATCGTCACGGTAAACGGCACCGCTTCGCCACCATCGCTGACCGTGAAGCCCAGGTTGACCGTACCCGAGAAGTCGGCAACTGAGGTGAAGGTCAGTTCACCCGTTTCGGGGTCGAACCCGACTGTCCCGACGGTGTCCGGATCCGGCCGTGTCGACTCATCCAGTGCCAGGACCAGATCGGCGCTGGCGGTATCCGGATCGGAGACGAAGCCGCGGACGTTGATCGTCGCGGTTTCCCCTGCCGCGACCGTGACCGGGGTGGGACTGGCGACCGGCGGGTCATCAACGGCGTCGACCTGGATGGTCACGTCGAATTCGACCGCCGTTGTCCCGTCACTGACCTCGAAGGTCAGGGTGAAGCTGCCGGTGAAGTCGGTCGCCGGGGTGAAGGTGAACACCCCCGTGACCCGTTCGAACTCCAGGGTGCCGGTCGTCGCCGGAATCGCCTCACTCAGCAGTCGCCAGGCAAGCGTCGCGCTGTCCGGGTCGGTGACGTACTGGTTGAGATTGACCGTTCTCGGGGTGTCCTCGTCCGTCGTGACCAGCAGCGGCTGGGCAACGGGCGGATCGTTGGCCTCTTCAACCGTGATCGTGACCGAGCCGGTGATCATCGACGTCCCGTCGGAGACGGTGTAATCGAAGGCGACCGGTGCCGTGCTGTTTGTCGCCGGGGTGAAGGTGAATCGCCCGTCGGCATTCAGGATCAGCGTCCCGAGCGCCGGGTCGATCGGCGCGACCAGTCTGAAGGTCAGCGTGGTGCTGTCGACGTCGGTGATCCCCGCGTCGTCCCGCAGCGCGCCGGACAGCGTGTCGTCCTCACCGATGGTGTAGGCCAGCTCCCGCTCGTCGATCGTCGGCGGGTCATTGACCGGGTCGACCGTGATCCGCACGGTGCCGGGCACCGAGGTGCCGGGGCCATCGGACACCGCGTACTCGAAGGTGACGTCGCCCTGGAACTCGGCGTTCGGGACGAACGTGAACGTCCCATCCGGATTGAGCGTCAGCTCACCGACGTCCGGAGTCGGACCGGATACCAGCGTGAAGGTCAACGTCGAGCTGTCGACGTCATTGACGTAGTCGTCGGTGACGAGGCTGGCGGTGAGCTCTTCCTCTTCGTCGATCGCGTAGACGGCCGGCGACGTCACCACCGGCAGGTCGTTGACCGGGTCGACCATGATCGTCACCCTGCCCGTCTGCGCCGGGTTGACCCCATCGCTGAC
>DASZAY010000003.1:0-311668 GCA_035944555.1 Thermomicrobiales bacterium | reverse complement strand
ATGAGGTGCCGGCTTCGGGGAAGACGCATGGACATGCCTGCGTTGCTCCACCACAGGGAGCCGGTCAAAAATCTAGGACAACGGCAGAGACAACCTCGGTGAGTTTCCCGATGGCATGGGCGAGGACGCCTTCTATCGTGGCCTCCATGGATAATCCTGCGATTCGACCACGATTGGAGTGTTCCGATGACCAACAGAACCGCTGCGCACCTCATCGCGGAAGCGAAGGCGCACGTGAGTCATCTCACGGCGGAAGAGGTTGCGGCGGAACTCGAGGACACGGATGTCCTCCTTGTCGATCTGCGCGAGCCACACGAGCGGGCTGAGCATGGGATCATTGCTGGTAGCGTGCACGCTCCACGCGGGATGCTGGAGTTCTACGCGGATCCCACCAGCGCCTACTTTCACCAGGCGTTCGATCCCGCACGCCGAACCATCCTCTATTGCGCGTCTGGGGGCCGCGCCGCACTCGCGGCCGAAACGCTCACCCGGCTTGGTTACACGCGCGTGGTGTATCTCAAGGGCGGATTGCACGCGTGGGTGGAGGCCGGACTTGGCGTCGAACCAGGCACGTGACGATCGGAACGTTGCGCGGGCTGGAAGCCGACCAGTGGATGGTCTGAAACGGGGGCGGACTTGCATCCGCCCCCGAACACCTAGAGGAAGTTGACGCCTGACCAGGCATCCAGGTCCAGCTCATCGAAGCCGACGTCGTACCAGGGATTTTGTCCATGGGAAACTGACACGCCGAGACACGAGCACAATTGGAAGGCGGAGTCTGTCACGTGGTCAGGAAACGGACCGTTGTAGACCGTTCCGTCGTCGGCCTCCGCGTAGTAGTAGAACCAGCGGTTCCCCGTCGGATTCGCGCGTGTCCTGGTCTCGCCTGGAGCAAGTCGAATCCAGCCAAGTACATCCCAGCCATCGCCACAGTCATCGAGACAGCCGCGATCCCACCGGCTATACGCGACATAGATGGTTGTCCGGTGGGAGTTCGTAAACGATACCTCTGTCCGGCTCATGAGTTGCCACCTTCCTGCCGCGTCCGCGCGATGCGCTCGGCGAGGGTTTCCTGGGGGATGTCGGCGCTGTCCCTCGGCCGCCGGCGGTAGTTGCTGCCGTCGTCCTGCCGATCAGCAGGCGCCGGGGAAGTGCCTGCCTTGCGCTCCAGGGCGCGAACCGGGAGGCCGAAAGAGGTGTTTTCGTCGTCGCCTCGCTCGGGGCGACGCGTCATGGGACTGACCATAGCGAGACCTTTCTTTCCAGAAGATCAACTCAACGCATTGCGTGAACTGGGTAGGGAATGACGTGTGGGACGAAGGGCCCGCGAAGTGAAGAAGGATGCGTCAACGTGTGACGCCATTGGCCGAACGTTAGGGAGAAATTGTGCAGGGCACTTGCGCCTAGGAATTCGCGACATGCTCAACTTCCGGCGATTCCTCCTTTCTCCGTCATGATGACGTGCTTCTAACGATAGAGTTATGAGCAGATGAAAGCATGCGTACAACTACGCAGTTTTCGACTGGTGAGGGTGTGAACTGCTCTACGAGCGAAAGCAAGTGCCCTTTCCCGGCGAGGAACACCTATGTGGATCTGGAACCTTTTCAGTGATGGAGAGTCTCGCCTCCTGATGTCGCAGTGCGTTCACGACGAACTGGGGCCAAGGATGCTGGACCATGACATCGTGTTGACACTGGACATGGACAGTTATGTGGTTCTCGCGATGCGAGCAGATGCTGTATCGACTGTGGAGGGCATCCTGACAGCTCAATCCCGGGCACAAATTTCTTTACAAGCTACAGACGCGAGTCGTGCGTCTTGAGGAGGTTATCGATCCACTCGTTGAGACAGCACGACGAGATTCTTCGCCTGCCGGCTCAAGATGACGCGCCAGAGAGGGAATCACGGGAATCATCGAACGACTGTGCCGAGACGGAGTACTCGTTGAGCGCCGATGGCTGCCAAGCCCCGGCGCTCGACTATTCACATGGTGATGGAGTTTCTGGTGCGGACGGCGGGATTCGAACCCGCACGAGGGTTGCCCCTCAGCGGTTTTTAAGACCGCGGCGTCTGCCTTTCCGCCACGTCCGCCTGTGTGCGCTGGGAGGATACCTGATCCGGGAGGCGCTCGCCGGGCACAAAAAAGCCCGGAACCTGGTCCGGGCGGGCCTGGAGCGGAAGACGGGATTCGAACCCGCGACCTTCTCCTTGGCAAGGAGATGCTCTACCACTGAGCCACTTCCGCGTCGGCTGCGCCGTAACGCACGGGTGATAGTACCGGCCCGGCGACCGGCTGTCAAGGAGATCGCGACGACTATTCGCGATCTCCAGTCGAGCTCCGTCTCAGGCGACCGGCGTGCCCTCGGCATCGACGCGGGCTAGCTGGACCTGACCGGTGATCAGCCAGCCGATCGGGCTGCCGGTTGAGGGCGTGAGCGTCACCGCACTAGTCGTCGTGACATCGCCGACTGCGGTCACGACGAGGGCCGATAGACTGCCGTCCGGCAGCGCCACGACCTCATCGACGGCGACCAGCACGATGGACCCGTCGATCGAGCGGGGGACCGGCGTCGCCAGGACGGCGTACTGCGCATCCGTCGGCAGTCCGACCGGACCGATCACCTGAACCAGGTACCCGCCGCCCGTCAGAGCGAGCGCGCGGGGAAGGTCGCCGCCGTTGACACAGGCGATCTGGGCACGCAGGGTCAGGATGGCGGCTTCGACCTGTTCCGGCCCCGCCGGCTCCCCACCCGAAGCCGCGACGGGCGCCGGAGTCGCGCCACCTCCCGCGATGGCCGTCGCCAGGTCGCCGTAGGGCAGCGGTTCCAGGACGCACTCAGCCCCGTCCGGGATGACCGGCAGGTCGGTCAGAGCGACCGCCGCCGGGGAGGCAGCCAGCGGCGTCGCGACCTGTCGCGCGTCGAGGAGCCCTGTCCCGCCCCCGCCACCGAGCGCCGTCCCCATCCCGACCATGAGCGCGCCACCAACCAGCCAGCGCCGGACTGCGTCTCGAGCCGGGATCGCACCGTCCACCATGGTCTTCACCCTCACGCGTCGCCGTAGCCTTGCCGTCCCGTCGTCAGGAACCAGTGTAGGGGCGGACGGGATGGCGCGGTCGCCGTGCGGAAGGCGATCCCGCCGTAGCCCGAACCGCCCACCTTCGGTATGCTGCCGGACCAGCGTACCCACGACGCGGCCGACCGGCACCGTTCGACCGGCCCGCGACACCGAGGAGCTCCTCAACCATGTCGGCCGCCCCATCCGCCCCGTCTTCCACGCCCGCCACCGGTCGCCCGCTCACGCCCGACGACCTGTTCCGGATCGCGCTCGTCAGCGACCCGCGCCCGTCCCCGGACGGCCGCCACATCGCCTACGTCGTCACCCGGCTCGACAAGGCCCAGGACACCTACCTCGCCGCGATCTGGCTGGCACCGACCGATCCGTCCGCCGGTGCCCCGCGCCAGCTCACCGCCGGCACCCACCGCGACACCACTCCTCGCTGGTCGCCCGACGGGACGACGCTCGCCTTCGTCTCCAACCGCCCGGGCACCGCCGCGCCGGATTCCGGCAATGACGACGCGGGCAAGGACGACAAGGGGGGCAAGCCGGTCAACCAGATCTGGACCATCCGCCTGGACGGCGGCGAAGCGGTCCAGCTCACCCGGCTGAAGCGCGGCGCCAGTGGTCCGGCCTGGTCCCCCGACGGAGGCTCCATCGCGTTCACCGCCGCGACCAGCGCGGAAGATGAGGCCAAGGCGCGCGGCGACGAGTACCAGAAGGCAGCGGTCGCCGATGAGCGTGTCGTGACCGATATCGGCTGGCGCTTCGACGGTCGCGGCCCGATCGACTCCTGGAGCCACGTCTGGACGATCCCGGCGACGGGCGGCGAGCCGCGCCAGCTCACCCACGGCCTGGTCCAGTTCAGCGACCCGACCTGGTCGCCGGACGGCTCCCGGATCGTCTTCACCGGCAACCAGCGACCGGACCGGACCCTGGTCAACCGGTCGCTGCTCTACGTCGTCCCCGCGGGCGGGGGCGAGATCCGCTCGCTGACGGGCGAGGGCTACGACTACGTCTTCGGCCAGCCCGTGTTCTCACCGGATGGCTCCCGGATCGCGGTCGTCGGTCACGACCGGCCGGGTACCGCCGCGACCGACCGGATCTGGACCGTCCCCGCCGCTGGTGGCACGCCGACCAGTCACACCGACGGCTGGGACCGGTCGTTCGGTGACTCCGGCATGAGCGACGTCTACGTCGGCTCCGACATCCGCCCGGCCTGGACGCCGGACGGCAATGCTGTGCTGATGCTGGCGTCCGATTCCGGTGCCACGCATGTCTACCGCGTCGACTTGACGGAGGGGGCTGGGCCCGACAACGTCACCCCGGTCACCACCGGCGCCCGCCGCATCCCGGCCTTCGCCGTAATCGGCAACGACCCGAGCCGGCTGGTCATCAGCTCGGGCGAGCCGCACCGGCCGTTCGAGCTGCGCCTCGTCGGCGTAGGAACGGACACGGAACTCACCCGGCACAACCAGGCGTTCATCGACGAGGTCTACCTCTCCCCAGCCGAGGAGATCCGGTTCCAGAGCGCGGCCGGCGACCGCGAGATCCAGGGCTGGATCCTGACGCCGGCCGGAGTCAAGCCGGGCAGCGGGGTCAAGCACCCGGCGATCATCCAGATCCACGGTGGCCCGCACGGCATGTACGGTCTCGGCATGTTCCACGAGATGCAGCTCATGGTCGCCCGCGGCTACATCGTCCTCTACACCAACCCGCGCGGTTCCGAGGGCTACGGTGAGGACTTCCGGACGACGACCCGCGGTCGCTGGGGCGAGAGCGACATGCCGGACATCATGGGCGGACTGGACGCGCTGCTCGCCCGCGGCGACGTCGACCCGGCTCGCGTCGGCGTGACTGGCGGCTCCTACGGCGGCTACCTGACCAACTGGCTGGTCGGTCACACGGACCGCTTCAAGGTGGCCGTCACCCAGCGCTGCGTCAGCAACTTCTACTCGTTCTACGGGACCAGCGACATTGGCTGGACGTTCGGCCAGCATGAGTTCGATGGCAACCCCTGGCAGGACGCGGAGAAGCTGCTGAAGTACTCGCCGATTTCCTACGTCGACCGGATCGAGACGCCGCTGCTGATCATTCACAACGAGCTGGACTTCCGCTGTCCGATCGAGCAGGCCGAGCAGCTGTTCACCTTCCTGAAGAAGATCGGTAAGGTGGACACGGAGTTCATCCGCATCCCGGGGGAGAGTCACGACCTGAGCCGGTCCGGCACGCCCAGCCGCCGCCTGGCCCGCCTGCATCACCTGGTCGGCTGGTTCGACCGCTACCTGTAAGAAAGGGGGCCATTCGCTCACGCATTTCCGGCCCGGCGTCGTAGGCTGGGCCGGTCGGCCCCGTTCCGCCCTTCCGTTGCGGGCGGACGTGATGCCGGCGAGAGCAGGAGAGACGCGATGAGCGACCCCATGCCCGACCCGGCTCCCGCACCTCAGGTGCCGGCCAACCGACCGTCCCCGGAGCCGGTCACGTTTGGGCCAATCCGGGATGACGCCGACCGGCGGCGCTACGCCGCGCTCTGCGAATACGCGTTCTGGGACGAACCGGCCGCCGAGCCGGACATCAGCTGGGTGACCAACGACGGGCCGGGCATCATCCGCCTGGCTCGGCGTGGTGACCGCGTCGTCGGTGGGGCGGTCGTCACGCCGGCCGGGCAGTGGTTCGGTGGCCGCTGCGTGCCGTCGGCTCTGATCGGCGGCGTCGCGGTCGCACCGGAAGACCGCGGCGGCGGCGCGGGGACGGCGATGGTCGCCGATTACCTGCGGGCCGCCCGCGACGCCGGCTGCGCGATCTCCGCTCTGTATCCCGCGACGTACGGCCTCTATCGCCGGACGGGCTACGGGGAGGCGGGCGACATGATCCGCCACGAGCTGTCGACCGCCGCACTGGCTGGCGCCCGTCCCTCTGTGGACGGTACGACCGTCCGCGAGCACGACGGCGACGAGACCCTGCTCCGTGACCTCTATCGCCGCTACGCCGCCCGCTCGGCCGGCCTGCTGGAACGGCTGGACCAGCACTGGTCCGGACGGATCCGGGCAACGGGAACGCAGGCACTCCACGCCTTCGTCGCCGAACGGGACGGAGAGGCCGTCGGGTACGTCACATTCACCCAGCGCCGCGAGCCCGCCGGCCGCCTGGCCGACATCCGGGACTTCGTCCCACTGGACCGGGGCGCCGCCCGGGCGTTGCTGGCGTTCTTCGGGGGCCATCAGCACAATCTCGCCCGCATTCAGTTCTGGGGCTCACCCAACGACCCGCGCCTGCTCGACGAGCATCAGACCGGCCGCCGGGTCGTCGGGACCGAACCGTGGATGCTGCGGATCGTGAATCTTCCCGCGGCGCTGGTACGTCGAGGGTATAACCCGGTCGTGACCACCACCCTGCACCTGGATCACCACGACGACTTGATGCCGGACAACACGGGCCGCTGGATCGTTCGTGTGGCGGACGGACGGGCGACGGTCGAGCGCGGCGGTGGCGGGACCATCCGCACCAGTTCCCGCGGACTATCGACGATCTACGGTGGTGGCTACCGCGCCACCGATGTCGTGGACGGGGCGCACCTCGCGGCCACGGCCGATGCTCTGGCCCGGCTCGACCTCGTGTTCACTGGTCCTGCCCCGTGGATCGCCAACCACTTCTAGCGTGAACTGAACCCCCGGAAGGCACTGGAGACGACGTGATCAACGACCTGGTGTTCGGCCCACCACTCACGACCGAGGACTTCGCGACCTACCTGGAACTCGGGGAGTACGCCTTCTCGGAGGCGCCGCCGGCCACCCCGCGCCTAGCCCGGCTGACAGAGGACGAGCCGGACGAGCCAATCTACCGGGTCGGGCGGCGCGCTGGCGAGATCGTCTGCCGGGCGCGGGTCGTCCCGATGGGACAGTGGTTCGGCGGGCAGGTCGTCCCGATGGGCGCCATCGGCGGTGTCGTCGTCGCGGCCGAGCACCGGTCGGGCGGAGTCGGGACCGCGCTTGCGGCTGATTTCATCCGCGCCGCGCACGGGCGCGGCATGGCGATCTCGACCCTCTTCCCCGCCTCCCTGCCCCTCTACCGGAAGGTCGGGTACGAGCTGGCCGGAGCCAGCTACTACTGGGAGATCCCCATTGGCGCGACCGCCCCGCCGCGCCGGTCAGACGACGGCATCGTCGTCCAGCGCTGGTCCGGCGGCGACTTCGCCCTGCGCCCACTCTACGATCAGGAAGCGTCCCGCACGTCCGGCCAGCTTGATCGCCCACCGACCTTCTGGACCGGCGTGATGGAATCACACGGCCAGGCGGTCCATGCCTTTGTCGCCGAGAGGGACGACAACCCGGTCGGCTACATCACCTTTACCCA
Source organism: Thermomicrobiales bacterium (assembly GCA_035944555.1). GTDB lineage: Bacteria > Chloroflexota > Chloroflexia > Thermomicrobiales > UBA6265 > CADCWK01. The sequence continues at coordinate 304,258 of DASZAY010000003.1, read as the reverse complement.
GACCGGGAAGTACGACGCGGAACGCTACATCGATGTGCTCGACTTCGTCACGACCAGCCGGGCCGCCACCCGCGCCCTCTGGACATTCCTGACCGGTCACTCCGGGACTGTCTCGCACGTCCGGACCTGGGGCGGCGCGACCGATACCCGCCTGTTCGACCTCCCCCACCGGGGCCAGCGCATCCTGACGGTCGAGCCGTGGATGGTCAGGATCATCGACCTGCCAGGCGCGCTGATGGCCCGCGGCTACCCCGACCGCGTGGCGGCCGAGCTGCACCTCGACTACCGGGACGACATCCTCCCGGACAACTCGGGGCGATGGCTGGTTCGGATCGCCGACGGCCGGGCGACCGTCGAGCGGGGGGGCGACGGCCGGATCGTCCTGACCTCCCGGGGCCTCGCGCCCGTCTACACCGGGTACCTGCCGGCCGCTTCCGTCGCCGACCCGGCGGTGCTTTCCGGAACCGCCGAGGATCTGGCCAGCATGACCACGGTGTTCGCCGGGCCGACCCCATGGATGGCCGATTCGTTCTGAGCCACTGGTAGCCGCGTTCATCGTTCCTTAACCGGCTTGATGGTCCGGTTCGTGAGTCGGCGGTCGGCATAGCGCACCGGGCGCCCTGGTCGGGCCCGGTTGCCACCACGCGCCGCGGCGGGCCTGTGCCCGTCGCTCCCGTTCCGACCACGAGGACCATCACCGATGACCGACAAGGATCGCCTGCAACCCGACGACATCAAGGACTACTCCGGCCCAACCGAATGGCCCGTCAGTGAAGCGACGATGGATCCGTCCCCGGACCAGTCCCTCTCCCGCTACAAGCCCGCCGGCAAGCTGACCGGCAAGGTCGCGCTGGTGACCGGCGGCGACTCCGGTATCGGCCGGGCCGTCGCGATCGCCTACGCGATGGAGGGTGCCGACGTTGCGATCGTCTTTCACGAGAACGCGGAAGATGCCAACGAGACCGTCCGCCGGATCGAGGCCGAGGGCCGCAAGGGCCTGGCGATCCAGGCCGACCTGAGCGAGCACCCCGAGAGCGGCCGTGTCGTCTCCGAGGTGATCGGCACGCTCGGCAAGCTGGACATCCTGGTGAACAATGCCGGGTTCCAGCATGCCAGCCCGTCCTTCGAGGAAGTCCCGGTCGAGAACTTCCTCCGCACGGTTCATACGAACATCGGCGGGACCTTCTGGATGACGCAGGCCGCGCTGCCTCACATGAAGGAAGGCGCATCGATCATCATCACCGGCTCGGTCGCCGCCCAGCAGGGCAACCCGACGATGGCCGACTACGCACTGACCAAGGCCGCGGTGCAGAACCTGGCGTCGTCGCTGGTGGAATCGCTGGCCAAGCGAAAGATCCGGATCAACGTCGTCGCGCCAGGTCCGATCTGGACGCCGTTCATCCCCGCCGGGATGTCCAATGACAGCCTGGAGTCGTTCGGCGCCCAGACCGCGATGGGGCGCGCCGGCCAGCCAGAGGAGCTCGCCCCGGCCTACGTGTACTTCGCGTCCGACGACAGCTCCTACACGACCGGCGCGACCCTGCAGATCAGCGGCGGCTGATCTTCCTGCTGCCCAGTTCAGTCAAGGCCTTAGTCACGACGACGCCCCGGCCCACAATCGGGCCGGGGCGTCGTCTGTCCAATCGGAACGGCGGAATGCCGTTCCGATGCCAGCCGGCCAGGCTAGCTGTGCGTCACCTTGGTCGGCGTGATGGTGAACGTGATCCGGGTCTCGGTCGGGCTCCGGTAGGGATAGCTGTCGACGCCGAGGTACTTCTTCGCCAGCCCGTCGATGACCGCATCGGCGCCCTCGGTGGTCCCGGTTACCGTCCCGCGCACCTCGATCCAGCGCTGGGGGTTCTCCGGATCGACCAACATCACGGTCGCCATCGGCCGCTCCTTGAGGTTCCGGTCCTTCTGGCGGCCCACGGCCGTGTTGATCCGGGGCTGCCCATCAACCATATCGCCCCAGACCGGGGTGACCTGCGGCTGGCCATCCGACATGACGGTCGCCAGAGCGAACAGGATCGGCTTCTCGAACAGGTCGTGGAACTCGCTGGGAATGCTCACCATCTGTGCCACCTCCGCGGGGAACTCCAGGCTCCCACGCTGGTCAGGAATTCAGGCCGGAACGGTCAACGTCCGGCTCCTGTAGCGTACCATGTGTAACCGGTGCACCCTTGGTAAGCAGCGAGACGGTTTTGTAGTGTTACATACCAGGCCGGACCGCACCGGTCGACGTTGCGAAGTCGCTAACGATCGGTAATAATGATAACGAGTAGACCTTTCCGCCATGTGTGTACCCGTTGGCTCCACCGGAGCCCGGTCTCGGGAAGGCGCTGGAAGGAGCGGCCCCTATGGCGTCACATGAGTTTCCGTCATCATTCTGCCCGGTGTATCACCAGGCCGTCGAATTGATCGGGCGGCGCTGGACGGGCGCAATCCTGCGCTCGATGCTGGCCGGTTCGACCCGGTTCAGTGACATCACGGCGTCGATCCCGAGTCTCAGCGATCGGCTGCTCAGTGAGCGGCTCAAGGAGCTGGAGCAGCACGGCATCGTCACCCGGACGGTGATCCCCCAGACGCCGGTCCGGATCGAGTATCGCCTGACCGAGAAGGGTGAGGCCCTGTCCGGCGTGGTTGAGGCGATCTCCGAGTGGGGTGAGCGCTGGCTCAGCCCCGCTCATCGCGATCACACTGACGAGCTTGTCGATCGGGTTATCGAGGTCGAGTCCCCTGGCGCCGTGCCAGCCGACTAGTTCAACCGAAAAACCCGATAACCCGAGCGAAGGGAGCGACCATGCTGGTCGCTCCCTTCGGCGTTCGCGGCAACTCCAACCGGTGGGATACCGGTGCGCAGACCATGCGATCAACGAGATGGGCGAGCTGACCCGGGCCAGGACGTCCAGGAACAACGGAGGGCGGCCGCAATGGTGCGGCCGCCCTCCGTCCTGGTCAGAATCGCCGTATCCGGAACCGGGGTTACCGGCTGACCGGCTCGCTCCGGTTCCAGTTGGCGATATTCCAGAACCCGTCATCGAAGGCAACCGTGCCGTAGTTGTCCTCGCCGGTGACCTTGTCCTCGCCGTGGATCAGCGAGTTGTGAATCGCGTAGGAGCCACTACCGGCCGCCCGGTTGACCAGCGGCACGCAGATGTAGTCGGCGACCAGGAAGTCATTCAGCCGGATGATTGACTGCGCGGCCTCCTCGATGGTCGTGTACGCCCCGCTGTTGAGCGCCTCCCACTCGGCGTCGTAGGCCGGGTTGTTGTAGCGCTGCGTGTTGGTCCCGGCCCAGCCGTTGCTGGCCTGCGCCATGTTCTCGCCGTTGGGCCCGGTGTACCAGTTGTTCATGTACGTGATCGGCAGGCTCAGGGGCGCGCCGCTGGAGTACATGTTGGTGTCGTTGTAGAAGTGGCGCAGGTTCTGAGTGTTGCCGGGATCACTGCTGAAGAAGATGCCGGCGTCCACCTGCTGCAGGTCGAGCTGGATGCCGATCGCCCGGAGCTGCTGCTGCACGATGATCTGGGTGTTCTGCCGGACGGAGTTGATCGACGTGGACAGATCCAGCCGGAGCGTCACGCCGTCCTTCGCCCGGTATTCCCCGTTCCGCTCCCAGCCAGCGTCGTCCAGGATCTGGTTGGCCTGGTCGGGGTCATAGGCCCAGTTGGACACGTTGGGCGATTCCCACTGCGGGTTGCCGGTGATGATGTTTCCGGTGAGCCGCTCACCCTCGGGGTTGTAGAGCCGATCGAGGATCAGCTGGCGGTCGATACCGAGGCTGATCGCTTGGCGGACGGCCCGGTCGGACAGGATCGGGTGCGGGTTCTGCCAGTACGACAGCTGGCCGTCCGGTCCCTGCGCTCGCGGGTCCGACAGGTTGAAGTTGATTCGCTCGATCGTGGTCCGGGCCTGGGCGCGGACCTGCCCGACGCCATTGCTGGTGAACTCGGTGATCAGGTCCGGCTCAAGCTGGACGTTCCAGACGTAGTCCCAGTCGCCGGTCTGGACCACAGACTGGACGGCCGTCGCGACATCACCACCGCCGCGGAGGTTGACCGTGGCGAAATACGGCTTGTTCGGGTCGCGGTAGCTGGCGTTGGCCGAGAAGATGATCTGATCGTTGGACGCGAAGGAGTCGACAACGAACGGACCAGTGCCGATCGGGGCGGTCTGCATGTCGCCGCCGGCCTCGACGTAGTGCTTCGGGTAGATCGCACCGAGCTGCTGGGTGGCGAACGGCTCGTACCAGTTCAGGTTGAGCTGCGGATAGCGAACGACCACGGTCAGGTCGTCGACGGCCGTGATCTCGCTGATCCGGGCCCACGGCTCGGAGCTCAGCGCGCCGTTGGCCGGGTCGGTTACCCACTGGTGAGTGAAGACCACGTCATCGGCGGTGAACGGCGTGCCGTCCGACCAGACGACGCCCGGCTGCAGCCGGAAGGTGATCTCGGTCAGTTCGGCGTTGATCCCGCCATTGGCCTGGCTGGGCACCTCGGACAGCAGGTTCGGCTGGATACTGCCGTCCTCGAAGATCCGCATCAACGGCTCGGTAACCAGCTGCGACGCGACGATGTTGGTCGTGCCATTGGCGATGTGCGGGGACAGGCCAGTGACGGCCTGCCAGAACAGCAGCCGGAGCTCGCCGTCCTGGCCGCGCGTCTTGCCCTCGGTGCCGACGGCCGGCGCAACGGCGGTCGGAGTCGCACCCGGCGCCGGGGTGGCGTCCTGAGGATGCGGGGTGGCGCCGGCCGTCTGCGCGGCGCGAACAAGCCATTGGAGCATGCCGAGCCCGGCACCGGTCGCAGCACCGGCGGCGAGGAACTGTCGCCGGGAGATCTCGCCCCGATTCAGGCGGAGGAACAGGTCGCTCAAGCCGGAGTCGGCGGCGCGCTGGGACGGAATGGACGTGTCAGCCATCGGGGACTGGCTCCTTCGATAGGATCAACAACGGATTGGGAAAGGTTGGGGATGGTCAGCGGGTGTGGTGTGAGCCGGACCGGTGGACGACACGAACGGGCACCATCGCAGGCCGGGGTGACAGGTTCGTCGCTTCAACCCAGCGAGACATCCAGGTCGCGATGGCGACGAAACGCATCATGAACATGGTTCCAAATGTACTCCCATCTTGGCAGCGGCGGGCGGCAGGCAGCCGCCGCGGACGCTGTCAGGTGAATGCACCTACCGGAATTGGCACCAACCCGACCTGGGCGGTTGCCGGGGCGTCATCGGGCCGGTCCCTCGGTCCCCTCGTGATGGAATGCAGCCGGTGACGGCTTGCTCGACGTACGATAAATTAGTAGATCAACTTTGTCAAAATAGATCCAGGGAGACGTCATGCCAATCCGGTAGGTGCCGTCTTTTGGGATCATGCTCGGGACGACGGTCGGATCAGCAGGTCGATCCCTTCATCGTGAATCTCGAACACGTAGCCCGCGACGGTCACGACCGCGGGGGAGCTGACCTCGCCCCAGCGGATCTCGGCGGCGTGCCCTTCGACCTCGACGGTCCGCGAGGGTTCCATGCTGAAGGCGTACCGGGGATTGCGGTAGACCTTTCTGGTACCGCCAACCGACTCGACCGCGGCCTCGGCGATCCGGGTCGCTGTCTGCTCATCCATGTCTTATTGCTCCTTCGGGGGATCCGGCTTGTGGAGGTCGGGAACCATCTGCCTGTTACCGTCGCGCACCGCCAGTGCCTCGACGCTCCACATGCTGTCGCGATAGCAGGGCGCCTCTGGTATCGTCCGGAATGTTCGCACCCCTCGACATGCTGCCGGGACTTCCGGAGGAGACCGCCCATGACCGCCCCGACGACCCTCCATTCCGCCGTCGATGAGATCCTGCCCGGCCTCGTGGCCGACCGCCGTCACCTGCACGAGCATCCCGAACTCGGCATGCAGGAGGTCGAGACGAGCCGCTTCGTCGCCGAGCGGCTGGCTCAGCTGGGCGTCGAGGACATCCGGACCGGGATCGCCAACACGGGCGTGACCGGCCTGATCCGTGGGACCAACCCGGACGGCCCTGGGGCTGGCAAGGTCGTCCTGCTCCGCGCTGACATGGATGCTCTTCCTATGGAGGAGGAGAACGACGTCGAGTACCGCAGCCAGAACCCCGGCGTGATGCACGCCTGCGGGCACGACGCCCACACCGCGATGCTGATGGGCACCGCCCGGATCCTGATGGGCATGCGTGACCAGTTCGCCGGTGCCGTCAAGCTGCTGTTCCAGCCCTGCGAGGAGCGCCCGCCGGGTGGCGCGAAGTTCATGATCGAGCAGGGCGTGATGGAGAACCCGACGGTCACCGGCGCGTTCGCGATCCACATGGCCAACAGCCTGCCGGTCGGCGTAGTCGGGACCCGCGCGGGCGCCCAGCAGGCGGCCGCTGACCTGTTCACGATCACCGTCCAGGGCAAGGGTGGCCACGGCGCCGCCCCACACACGACCGTCGACCCGGTCGTCGTCGCCAGCCAGATCGTCGTGGCGCTCCAGACGCTGGTCTCGCGGGAGACCGATCCGCTGGCGTCGGTCGTCGTGACGGTCGGCACCTTCAACGCCGGCTCGGCACCCAACATCATCCCCGACACCGCGAGCCTGCGCGGCACGGTCCGGACGCTGGACCAGGAGATCCGCGAGCGGACCGCCGACCGCATGAAGACGCTGGTCGAGGGCGTGGCGAAGTCGCTGGGCGCGACAGCGACGCTGGACTACGAGTGGGGCTACCCGGCGCTGGTCAACGATGCCGGCATGGCGCAGCTGGTCCTGGAGACCGCCCATGAGGTCGTCGGTCCAGAGCGGACGATGGTGATCCCGCCGTCGATGCCGGGCGAGGACATGAGCTACTTCCTCCAGCAGGTGCCGGGCTGCATGTTCGTCGTGGGCTCGATGAACGAGGACAAGGGCTTCGTCTGGGGACACCACCACCCGAAGTTCGACATCGATGAGGACAGCATGGCAACCGGCGTGGAGATGATGACGAGCGTCGTGCTGGAGTACTTCCGGCGCGGGTAGCTACCGTCTGGTAGCGCAACGTCATCTCATGCAGGCGAACGCCCCGTCCACTCTCTGGACGGGGCGTTCGCTTGTGTCCCTCGCCGACGGTTCCTTCGGACACCCCTACCTCGATGCCTCCCACTCCGCTCGCGTCAGCGCGTACTCGACCTCCCCCTCTTCCGTGCCGGGCAGCGGGTCGTCCCACTCCAGGTGGACGACGCGGACGAAGCGCAGTCGGGTCTTCTCCATCACCCGCCGAGAGCCGCGATTGACCGCCATCGTCTGCGCAAAGACCCGATCGACGGCCGGGTCGGCGAACCCGGCCGCGACGAGCGAACGCGCGCCTTCCGTCGCGTAGCCCTTGCCCCATGCTGCCTGCCGGAGCCGGTAGCCCAGCTCACGGTCGCCCGGCTGGCGACCGGTGACCGGGTGCAGCGCGAACCACCCCAGCCATTCCCCGTCCGCAATCGTCTCGGCGGCCCAGTAGCCCTCGCCCCACGACCCCTCGCGGATCTCGGCGCCGATCGTCTCCCGGGCGATCGGCGCCCCTCCGGTCAGGTATCGCATGACCTCCGGATCGTTGTGCAGCGCGTGCATCCGGTCGAGGTCATCCATCGTGATCGGCCGGAGCCGCATCCTCGCGGTCGTCATCGTCGCGTTCACCGGCTCTCCCCGTCGCCACCTGACTTCGATGCCGAGAGGATAGGCCAACGGCACAGCGCACGGGGCAGCGAGTCGCCCTGTCATCGGCGACAATCGGACGGTACGTCGCCCAGTCGCCGGGTCCGCCGCCGCGCGGGCCCACGAAGCAAGAAGGAACGCGCCCGTATGTCCGTCGCCGATTCCGCCACGATCCACGCCGCCGTCGACGAGATCCAGCCCGGCCTCGTCGCAGATCGCCGCCACCTCCACGAGCACCCGGAACTCGGCATGCAGGAGACGGAGACGGCGAAGTTCGTCGCCGCCCGCCTGCAGCAGCTCGGGCTGGAGGAGATCCGGACCGGGATCGCCAACACCGGGATCACGGCGCTGATCCGCGGCACGAACCCGGACGGCCCCGGCGCCGGCAAGGTCGTCCTGCTCCGGGCCGATATGGACGCCCTGCCGATCCTGGAGGAGAACCAGGTCGACTACGTGTCGCAGAACCCGGGCGTGATGCACGCCTGCGGGCACGATGCGCACACGACGATGCTGATGGGCACCGCCCGCATCCTGATGGGCATGCGCGACCAGTTCGCCGGCACGGTTAAGGTGCTGTTCCAGCCGGCCGAGGAGGGTCCGGGCGGCGCCGAGCCGATGATCGCCGAGGGCGTGATGGAAAACCCGACCGTCAACGCGGCGTTCGGCATCCACGTCGCCGCCGACCTCCCGGCTGGCCAGGTCAAGGTTGCCAGTGGCCCCCGCTCGGCCGCCGCCGACTCGCTCCGGTTGACGATCCAGGGCAAGGGCGCGCACGGTGCCGCCCCGCACCTGGGGATCGACCCGATCGTGATCGGCGCCGAGATCATCAACGCGCTGCAGACGATCGTCTCGCGCAACGTCGACCCACTGGAGCGGGCGGTGATCACCGTCGGCGCGCTCCACGCCGGCGTGGCGCCGAACGTGATCCCGGACACGGCCGAGATGCGGGCGACGATCCGCTCGTTCAACCCCGAGGTCCGCGACCTGCTGGCCAAGCGGATCCCGGAGGTCTGCGAGGGGATCGCGGCGGCGATGGGCGCCTCCGTGACGATCGACTACAAGTTCGGCTACCCGCCGCTGATCAACAACGGCGAGATGGCAGCGCTGGTCAAGCGGGCGGCGGCCGATGTGCTGGGGCCGGACAACGTCCACGAGGCGACGCCGGGCATGGGCGCCGAGGACATGGCGTACTTCCTCAACATGGTGCCCGGCTGCTTCTACAACGTCGGCGTCCGGAACGAGGAGCGCGGCATCACCTGGGGAGCGCACCACCCGAAGTTCGACATCGACGAGGACTCGCTCGGCGTCGGCGTCAAGGTCATGACGAGCGTCGTGATGCGGTACTTCGCCGAGGGCTGATCCCGGCCGATCGCTCTGCTGTCTGCCATTCGCGGCAGGGACTCCGTAGGGGCGATCGCCTGTGGTCGCCCCTACGGGATCTCCGCCGGAGCCCATCCACGGTGTCGATCGTTACCCGCTCGTTGATCCCTGGAGATCGCCATGACCGCCGCACCCCCTGACTTCCATGCCGCCGTCGACGAGATCCTGCCGGGGATGGTGGCGGACCGTCGCCATCTCCATGAGCACCCGGAGCTGGGTTTTCAGGAATACGAAACGGCCCGCTTCGTCGCCGGTCGCCTGGCGCAGCTCGGGCTGGAGGACATCCAGACCGGGATCGCCCAGACGGGCGTCACGGGGTTGATCCGGGGGACGGCCACCGATGGGCCGGGCGCCGGCCGGTGCGTGCTGCTCCGGGCCGACATGGACGCCCTGCCGATCACCGAGGAGACGGACGTTCCCTTCGCCAGCCAGAACCCGGGCGTGATGCACGCCTGCGGGCATGACGCCCACACCACCATCCTGCTCGGCGTCGCCCGGCTGCTGATGGAGCGGCGGGCGACCTTCAGTGGCACGGTCAAGGTGCTGTTCCAGCCCTGCGAGGAGCAGCCGCCGGGCGGGGCGAAGCCCATGGTCGAGGCCGGCGTGCTGGAGAACCCGACGGTCGACGCGGCGTTCGCGCTCCACGTCGCGCCGGATGCCCCGACCGGCACGATCAAGGTGCTGGCCGGGCCGGTCAGCGCGGCGTCGGACACCTTCTTCGTCGACATCGCTGGCCACGGCGGTCACGGCGCCTACCCACACCGCACCGTCGATCCGGTCGCGATCGGTGCCCGGATCGTTTCGGCCCTCCAGCCGCTGGTCGCCCGCGAGATCGACCCGCAGCACCGCGCCGTCGTCACGGTCGGGTCGCTGGTGGCCGGCGAGGCAGACAACGTCGTCCCGGATACCGCCCGGATGAAGGGGACGGTCAGGACCTACGATGAGGCGGACCGCGAGCTGCTCCGGCGCCGCATCCCGGAGGTCATCCGGGGCGTGGCAGCGGCGATGGGTGCGACGGTGACCATGGATTACGTGCCCGGCTACCCCGGCGTGGTCAACGATGAGGCGATGACCGAGCTGGTGCGCCGGGCGGCGATCGAAGTCGTCGGCGAGGACAACGTCCGCGACGGCCGCCCGATGATGGGCGTCGAGGACTTCGCATACTTCGCGCAGCGCGTCCCGGCGTGCTTCTACAACCTGGGCGTGAAGTTCCCGGACCGCGACGCGGCAGGCGTCCACCACCCGAAGTTCGACATGAACGAGGACGCGCTGGCGGTTGGCGCCGAGGTCATGGTCACGGTCGTCGACCACTGGTTCCGCGCGGGCTGACCTGCCCACTCCCCTACCCCACCGGCGATCACGAGAGGACGAGACCACCATGACGACGATCCTGCTCACCGGCTTCGAGCCCTTCGGCGGCGCGATGATCAACCCGTCGTGGGAGGCGGTCCGGCTCGTCGCGTCGCGCTGGGATCGCCCGGAGCGGCTGATCACCGCCGAGTTGCCGGTGGCATTCGGGCCGACCGGCGAGCGCATGCGCCAGCTGCTGGCCGAGCACCGGCCGGACCTCGTCGTGGCGGCAGGACTGGCTGGTGGCCGGGCCGAGGTGACGCCGGAGCGGGTCGCGATCAACGTCGACGACGGCCGGATCCCGGACAACGCCGGCGATCAGCCAATCGACCAGCCCATCGTCGTGGACGGGCCGGCCGCCTACTTCTCGACGCTGCCGGTCAAAGCGATCGTCGCGGCACTGGGCGAGCGGGAGATCCCGGGGGCGGTGTCCAACTCGGCGGGGACGTTCCTCTGCAACGACGTCTTCTACGTCCTGATGCACGTGATCGCGACGGAGTACCCGGAGACACGCGGCGGCTTCGTCCACATCCCCCACGCGACCGAGTTCGCCCCGGATGGCAAGCCGTCCCTGCCCCTCGCCACGATTGCCGAGGCGCTGGAGACGACGATCACGGTCAGCCTTACCCGGGTCAGCGACCTCGCGCTGGTCGGTGGGACGGAGTACTGATCTGCGGGCGGTGGTCCGTAGCGATGGGGCGTGCCCTCTCGTCGCTGATGATCAGTCCTGTCGACGGCACCCGAATAGTGAGCCGGAATGCGTCCCGCCCCTTGGCGGGCCAGGATGGGGAAAGCCCCGTCGTTACAGCTCCATCTCGTCTCATCAATGCCTTGATCTCATCCCAGGTGCAGGAGCATCCGTGCACCGAGCGTTCCGGTGGGTGGCAGCGGGCGAACGGCGCGGAACAGGCGGCGGACGTTGGCCGGATCGGTCAGCGCGCGCTGGGCAATCCCCTCGGCCCGGAGCCAGGTGCTCCGGCGGCGACTGACGAACCGGGCATACGGCCCGAGGGCGCCGGCTGTGACGTCTCCGGCCGTCAACGCATGGTCGAGCACCGTGGCGGCATGGTTTCCCGACTCCAGGGCGAAGGCGATCCCGGCGCCGGTCAGCGGGCCGACGAGAGACGCCGACTCGCCGACCGCCATCAACCCATCAGCCGTGACCGGCCGTGAGCGCGGGCCGAGGTCCAGCGGCCAGGTCCGGGGCGGCGCGTCCTCCGTCGCGGCGGACAGCCAGCGCGCGGCGGGCGAACCCGGATCGCGGCAGAACCGGTCGTAGAGCGTGTGGAGGTGCTCGTCCCCACCGCCCTTCGTCAGGGTGCCGACACCAACGTTGGCGCCACCACCGGGCAGCGGAAACACCCAGCCGTAGCCGGGCAGCACCCACTCGTCGAGGAAGAATGCGATGCGGTCAGCGGGCATCGTCACGCCCGACCAGTACCCCCGCATGGCGATCCCACGCGGCGGCCCCGGCGCGTCGGCGTCGAGCGCCAGTTCCGGCGCGACCCGGCAGCCATACCCCCCGGCGACGACGACCGCCGCTGCCCGCAGCGTCACCGGCTCACGATCACCGGGGACCTGTCCCGTCACCGTGCGGACGCCATCGGCTGGATCAGACACGCCTCGGACGTTAACGCGGCGCAGCTCGGCCCCGGCCCGGACGGCCGCCGCGACCATCGCCGCGTCGAACACGCGACGCGGGATCACCCGCGCGTCGGAGCGGGACAGCGCGGCCCGGCCGATCGGCCCGCCGGGGACGAGGTCGAGGTCCCCGCTCTCGGCCGAGACGACGGCGCCGCGGAGCCGGTCGTACGGTGTGAGGTCCGCTTCCGCGACACCCAACCGCCGGGCCAGTCGCATCGCGCGGGCGCCGATCAGGTCGCCGCAGGGCTTGTCCCGGGGAAAGTCAGCCCGGTCGAGCAGTAGCACGCGCCGGCCCGCCCGCGCCAGCGTCACCGCCGTGGCGCTCCCGGCCGGTCCCGCGCCGACCACGATCACGTCCGCGTCCTGTCCCGCCATCCCTGACTGCTCCCTCACATCGATCATCACCGCACGGGACGCAAGGCGGAGTCCAGACCGGAGTCTCAGCCGGCCGGGATCGTGAGCGCGAGCAGATCCTCCGTGAACCGGTCCATCTCCCGTCCCAGCGCGTTACCAACCAGGGACAGATCGACCGTCCGGCTGAGGATGCGCACCGCGACGTTCCGGACGGCGATCGGCGGCGGTTGCTGGCCGGTGGCATCGCGCGGGTAGATCAGCACGGCGGTCGGGACGGCAGTCGCCGTGCAGTAGGCGAGCATCTGGTAGACGTCGGCCGGGCTCTGGCCCTTCGCGGGCGCCTTGTACTTGGTGTCGGCGACGAGTACCGGTCGCCCGTCGCGCCAGAGCAGCAGGTCGATCGACATCCCGACGTGATGGCCCTCGTCCAGGTGCTGACCGAACTGGGTCCGCAGCGTGGTCCCGCGAGGCAGGCGGGTGCCAATCGAGCGGGCGACGAACGACTCGAACAGGGCGTTCATGTCGATCAGGAACGTCCGGAAATCGATCGCACCACCGAGCGCCTCCAGGGACAGCCCGTCGAGGAACAGGTGGCAGTAGCGGTGGATCGGCTGGTAGCCGTCCCGGAGCCGGTCGTAGCGGAAGCGCCCGAAGATGTCGGCGCCGAAGCGGGTGGGTGTGATGTTGCCCATCATCGCGTCCAGCGACCGGAGCCGGACCAGCAGGGCCGGTGGGAGCGGCCAGCCGGTCAGCAGATGGACGACTTGGCGGATGATCTGGTTGTCGGGCACGTCGTGGGTGAACTCGGTGTAGCGGCACCAGGTGCGGTGGCGGAGGATCGCGTTGCGCCGGACATCCTCTCCGGTGACGATCCGCCCCCGGACCGCCAGAAGGTTGTCCTCCTGCTCGACGTAATCGCGGAAGAAGCCGGCGTTGAGCCGGGCGTCCACCAGGTCGATGAAGTGGCGGACGATGAAGGCGAGCAGGTTGTCGACGCTGCCCAGCCGGGTCGCGTCATCGCCGAGCGGGACATCGAGGTCGTAGGCGACGGCCAGCATGGTGAACAGCGTGCCGATCGGCACCTTGGGGCGGCACTCGATCCGCCGCCCGGACGGAAGCGTGACGACGCCAACGAACTGGTTGCAGTTCAGCACATACCCCGGCCCAACCAGCGCCCGTTCGAGCGTCAGTCGCTTGCCGAGCTGTCGGGATATGTAGGCGGCATCGTCGGTGTCCAGCAGGACCGCTGCTGGCATCCATTCCCGGAGGACGATCGTCTTCAGGACCATGCCGATTGAAGGCGAAGTCATCGGACTGACCGGGACGAAGAGGCTCACGCCTGCGACCCGTCAATGGTCAATCCGGCCACCGCTTCTGGAGCCCCTTGCTCCCTCTCGATCGGCGGGATCGGCGGAGTAATACTCGCGAGTAGGGCGCCGAGTTCCAGGCCTGCCAGCGCCTCCTGCCCCGTCCGGGACCCATGGAAATACTCGGTCAGCAGCGGCCAGACGGCCCGCGACCAGACCCGCCCAAGCCCGGCGTCAGTGTGGATGTCGGGGCGCATGAAGTAGCTGTGGCCGACCTGGAAATCCTCGGTGAGGTGATCCTGGATCCGCTGATTGAGCGTGACGAACAGCCCGAGGAGCCGGACGCGGTCCTGTGGCGACATGCTCGGCTGCGCCTCCAGCCAGCTCCGGAACACGGCCGCCTCTCCGTCAACGACCGGCAACAGGCGATGGAAGTAGAAGCGCCGCCGGAGGGCGTAGTCGATCAGCGCCAGCGACCGGTCGGTGGAGTTCATCGTGCCGATCAGCAGCAGGTTGTTCGGGATGCGGAGGTAGTCGTCCGAATCCGTGGCGTCGGCCTCCGACCCGTACGGCAGTCGGACGCGGCGGTCGCGGTACTCCAGCAGGAGCAGCAACTCGCCGAAGATGCGCGAGAGGTTGCCCCGGTTGATCTCGTCGATGATCAGAACGAAATCCTTGTCGGGGTTCTCCGCGGCCGTCCGGCACAGGCGGGTGAACACGCCTGGCACGACCCGGTACTGAAGCTGCCCGCCAACGGTCACCGGCCGGATGCCCTGCACGAAGTCCTCGTACCCGTACGACTGGTGGAACTGGACCAGCTCGACCCGCCCGTCCGGATCGCCGTCGAACGGATTGCCAGTGAGGTACCGGGCCAGCTTATCGGCTAGCCATGTCTTCCCTGAACCCGGCGGCCCCTCAAGGATGATCTGCCGCTTGTCCTTTAGTAGGTCAATCAGATCCTCGAGGTCAGATGTAGCGATATGCGTTGCAGTCGCCAGGGTGACTATGGGCGGTAAGTCGGGTTTAGGAGGTATCGCATACGATGGTTGGCTCAACGATAGTCCAAGTTCCTCGTTGATGTAGTCGATTACACCGGAAGCGTGCGCTGTCCATGTGCGCATCCGGGGTCCTGATTCAGCTGATGATCGAGCGGCGAATAAATCACAGGCCGGCCGAAGGACATCAATCAGTTCCTCTAGGCGGCTGAATGGCACATGAACAAACTGACTCTTCGGTACGCTGGCGAACGGCTTACGGGTTGCCTCAAGTTCCCGAATGATCTTGCTGGACTCACTCGGCATACTAGTTCCGTAGGTCTCATCGACCGTGACACTGATCGCCAGATCGTTGGGATGAATCCAGATAGTGGCATTGCTTCCCGTGTTTAAACGTATCGAACGGCGATGAAACGAAATCGCAGTGTTCCATCCGCCGGCGGATGCCTCATTGGCTGCCTTGATTGCCCCAGCCATCAATTGCAGGACGATACGGCGTAAGTGAGCGTCGGGTAGAAGGTGCTCAGCAAGTTGCCGGGCAACGGTCGGATCGGCTCGCTTGGAGGGAAGTTCGTTCTTTGGATCCCATTCCTGCTTGATTGAAGCATCGAGCAGCGTAAGTGCCGGATTGCCTAGCTGCTCCGCGAGGTGCAGCCGGATCATCCGAAGCTGATCATCCTGATTGTCTGCTTGTCCAACCAAATCAGGGTATGTCGCGAGAATTGCGGCACGATCGGTCCCATTGACAACCTCTTCGAACCGTTCGGGGAAGAGCAGATGCAGGAGGCCTGGTCGCAGTGCTGTCGTTGTACCTTCACTGCTCATGACGGAGGCAGCGACCCGCCGAGCGGCGTCAGGGTCAAGGCTATCAATGGTTTCCTGTCGAAAGTCTCTAACGAAACGAATCAAAAACGTTAAGTGCTGTCCGCGCCAAGACTGGAAAGCAGTACTACTCTCAGCGATGCCCTGTGCGAAGGCGGCATCGAGCAGCGTCCGGGATGCTTGAGGTATCTGGATCGACTTCCGCCACGCCACCACCGTTTCCACACTTTCCCATTTTCGGGTTGCGCCATACCAAGTTGAACGGAAGAACAAGACGAAGAACGCCATCGCGTCGGCCACGACACGCACAACATCATCAGGTGCATCTTCGAGTTGGCTGGCCATCGAGGCATAGAAGGCAGCGTTCCCCTGTTGAGGACTTTGCCGTAAGGCGACGAGCGCCGTGTCTATGTTCTCCTTGGTCCATGCTTCACACTCGGGCCATAGGAACGATTGTCCGTCGACCATCACTCGTTGCCGGAAAAGATCGGCCGCCACGTAGACCGGCTCGCCCCATGCCACTCGTGCCATCGCCGGTCCCCATCCTTCTGCAGAACGTCGATCGATCATCATCACTGCGCCATGAACCCGTTCCCGGTATCGTGCCATGCATTGGTACTCCAGACCTGGTCCGAATCAGAAGTGGAATCAGATCGATGATGAGCATGGATAGCAAAACGCTGTTCGCCGACGTCGTTTCGACGATGCTGACGGAGACGAACGGCCCGGGGCATGTTGAGCCTCCAGTGCCGGGCGCACGTGGGTTCGGCGCAGAGGCCATCAGGGTCGACGGGAAGATCTTCTCGATGCTCTGTGTCGGGAAGCTGGTCGTCAAGCTGCCCCAGGACTGGGTCGAAGCCATGGTCGCCAGCGGCGCGGGGGCGCCGTTCCGGCTGGGGCGCAGCCGAACCATGCGGGGCTGGGTGATGGTCGACGTGGACGGCGGTGAATGGGTCGAGCTTTCCCGCGAGGCGCGAACCTGGGTTGCGTCGCTCACCTGATGACGCCACATCGGCGGAGTCGTGCGCTACGCTGCGAGGCAGACCAATATGCCGTTCGCGCCCATCGCGATAGTCCACCCGGGAGAACTCCCATATGACCGATACCACCCCGACCGACCAGCTCGTCACCGTCGACTGGCTGGCTGCGCACCTTGATGACCCGACTGTCCGCGTCATCGACATCCGCGGCTACGTCCGCGCGAAGGACCTCGGCGGTGGTCACCAGGAAGCCACCTACGCCGGCGCTCCGGACGAGTACGCCGCCGGCCACATCTCGGGCGCCGTCTTCGTCGACTGGACCGCCGACATCACTGACCCGGACGGCCCGGTCAAGGCCCAGCTCGCCGGCCCCGAGCGGTTCAAGGCGGCGATGGAGGAGCGTGGCATCGGCGACCACATCTTCGTCGTGGCCGTCGACCACACCGGCGGCCACATGGCGACGCGGATGTGGTGGGCCCTGCGGATCTACGGCCACGACGCCGTGGCGATCCTCGACGGTGGGTACGCTGCCTGGATGGCCGCCGGGCATCCGCTCACCACGGACACCGTCTCCCCTGCTCCGGCCACCTTCACGCCGCGCTACCGGGCCGAGTGGGTCCGGGACATTGATGCCGTGCTGCTCGCCGCCGAGGAAGGCCGGACGGCGATCATCGACGCGCGCGACCCCGGCCAGTACGAGGGCTCGGTCTGGCGCGGCTCGCGGGCAGGCCACATCCCCGGCGCGATCAACGTCCCGGCCAAGGCGTTGCTCAACGCCGACGGCACCCAGAAGCCGGCCGACGAGCAGGCCCGGATCTTCGCCGACGTCGGGATCACGGCGGACACCCCGGTGATCGCCTACTGCAACGGCGGCGTCACCGCGACCGCCGTCCTGTTCGCGCTGGAGCGGACGGGTCACCGCAGCCACGCCAACTACGACGGCTCCTGGAACGAATGGGGCGAGCGAGCCGACGTCCCGGTTGCGACAGGGCCCGAGCCGGGCGGTTCCCACTCCTGATTCGATTCCGCACCAGGATGGATATGTCGCGATGACCGACGCCCACCGTACCCACACCTATTCCGCGACGATCCGCTGGACCGGCGACCGCGGGACGGGCACCTCCGGCTACCGCGACTACGATCGCCGCTACGACGTCGAGGTCACGGGCAAGCCGACCATCGCTGGGTCGTCGGACCCGCTCTACCGGGGCGACCCGTCCCGGCACAATCCGGAGGATCTGCTCATCACTGCCGTCTCCGCCTGCCACATGCTCTGGTACCTGCACCTCTGCGCCGACGCCGGGGTCATAGTCACCGCGTACGTCGACGACTGCACCGGCGAGCTGGCAGAGGCAGCCGATGGCTCCGGCCGGATGACGGGGATCACGCTCCGGCCCACGGTGACGATCACGGCCGGCTCGGACCCCGGTCGGGCAGCGGCGCTCCACGCCGACGCCGCCCGGATGTGCCCGATCGCCGCGTCGATGGCCTTCCCGGTCCGCCATGAGCCGTCCATCATCGTCGGCTGACGGGCCACAATTTTTCGACTGGGGACAGAAAACGAGACGCCCGCCGGGATGATCCGGCGGGCGTCTCGCTATCTGGTGCCAAGGGCCGGACTCGAACCGGCGACCGCACGATTTTCAGTCGTGAGCTCTACCAACTGAGCTACCTTGGCCGATACCTTCCGGAACGACGACGGGTGCTGGTGGGCGATAGAGGGCTCGAACCTCTGACATCCACGGTGTAAACGTGGCGCTCTTCCAGCTGAGCTAATCGCCCCGAACCGGCGGGTCATCGCTAACCGGGGTCGTACCGTCGTCGTCTGGTGCCCAGGAGAGGATTTGAACCTCCACGCCCTTACGGGCACTAGCCCCTCAAGCTAGCGCGTCTGCCGTTCCGCCACCTGGGCCTGCGCTTTTCACAGCGCGCCGGAGTATAGGTTTGTGGATGGATTGCCGTCAAGCGACTCTAGACGCCGGCCAGCCAGTCGGGGTCCGCGGCGTCGCCCGCTGGCGCCCGATTCCCGGACGACACCGCCTGGGCTGGGACCGGTACGGGGCGTCGCGGCAGTAATCCGGCAAGTGCGAACAGCCCGAACGCGATCAACGACGCGACCAGCCGCACATCGTTCCATCGCGACCAGTCGCGGACGTACCCCTCCATCAATCCGATGCTCGCGGGGTCCGTCACACTCCAGCCGGACAGGTCATCGTCCAGCCGCCGGTTGAAGATGAGCGTCACACCGATGCTGCCCAGCAGGAACGCCGCGCCGCCGATGATCGTCAGCCATGAGGCGATCCCGTCCCGGCGGACCGTCGCGATCGCCGTCGCCAGCACCGTCAGGATCAGCGCCCCCAGGAACGCGGCCGCGTAGCGGGGCGAATCCGCGTGGTCGTTGATCGACCGCATGACGGGTAGCGCCACGAGCGCATTCACACCGGACATCGCGCCCACCCCCGGCATCACCTGGGCCGAGAACGCGAGGAAGTACCCCGCCATCACGCCAGACGAGAGCATCGCGCCGAGCGTCGCGATCCGTTCCGCCGCCCGTCCGAGCGCCGATGGTCGACGGGCCGTCGTGGTGTCCTTTGTCTCGGCCATAGCCAGCGCTGGCCGTGGAAGTCCCATCGTGTCCATCCTCGATCCGTCATCCTGCCGCCCGGGACCGGTTCCCGTTGGGTTGGCTGCACTATCAGGGGGAGCGGTGACGTCACGATGACGATTCGGTGTCCGGCCCGACACTCACGCGGGGTCGAGCGGCTCCCCGAGGTCGCGATTGCCACGGTCCGCCGGACCGTCGCGATTGACCGGCAGGCGTCGGGGACGGAAGATCGCCACAGCCGTCCGACCAATGCCGCCCCCAGACAGGAGTCGACCAGTGACCGACACCGCCGTTCCCTTCCGGCTGGATGATCTCGACCCGTTCATTGAGGAACTGATGCGCCGCGACCGCGTGCCGGGGCTGACCGTCGGCGTCCTCCTTGGCGACGACCGGATGGTGGCTGGCCATGGCATCGCCAACCAGGAAACCGGTGTGCCGGTCACTCCCGATACGGTCTTCCAGATCGGCTCGATCACCAAGGTGTTCACCGCCTCCCTGATCATGGGCCTCGTCGATGAGGGGCGGCTGTCGATCGAACAGCGGGTGGTCGATGTCCTGCCGGACTTCCGGCTCGGGGACGAGGCCGCGACCCAGGCGCTGACCCTGGAACACTGCCTGACCCACGTCTGCGGGTTCGACGGCGACCGGTTCGATGACCACGGCGACGGTGAGGACGCGCTCGCCCGCTGCGTCAGCGGCTATGACACGCTCCGCCAGCAGCTCCCGCCGGGCACGACATTCAGCTACTGCAACACCGGCTGGAACATCCTCGGCCGGGTGATCGAGGTCGTCACCGGCCAGCCGTACGAGACGGCCCTGCGGGAACGCCTGCTCCAGCCGCTCGGGCTGGACCGGCCGACCTGCTTCGCCGACGAGGCGATCCTGCTCCGGGCCGCCGCCGGGCACCTCAACGTCCCCGGGAGCGACACCGACGTCAACGTCGCGCGACCCTACCCGCTCGCGCGCAACATCAATCCCGCTGGCGGGATGATCGCGGACGTCGATTCCCTTCTAACCTTCGCCGCCGCCTTCCTGGACGGGGCCGATGTCCCGGCCCCCTTCCCCTCTCCTGCTACTCGAGAGCAGATGAAGACGGTCCACGTCCCGGTGGGCGACCACGGCGGCCGCGGGCTGGGCTGGGCGGTCGACCGGGCAGGCGACGAGGTGACGTTCGGCCACGGTGGCGCGACCAACGGGTTCAAGGCGTCGCTGCTGGTCGTCCCCGGCCGGCGCTTCGCGATCGCGACCCTGACCAACAGCGAGGACGGCCTCTACACCTATCGCGACATCGAGCGCGAGGTGCTCCGCCGCGCACTGGGGATCACGGTCACCGATCCGGAGCCGATCGCCCCGGAACCCGGCCTCGCCGACCGTGTCACCGGGACGTACCGGGCGATGCTGGCCGAGCTGGTCATCGCGGGAAGCGACGACGCCCTGACCGCCTCGGTGACCAGCATCAACCCGTTCACCGACGAGCGACATGAGCCGGTCGAGTCCGGCCTCGTGCCCGTCGCCGTCGACGCGCTCATGGTCCCCGACGGCGTCCGCAAGGGCACCCGTGTGGACCTCCTGCCGGGAGACGACGGCCGGGTCGATATGGTCCGGATGGGCGGCCGGATCGCCGTCCGCGTCTGACCCGTCTGGGGCGGTCAGTCAGCCGGTCCCGTCGCTGGCCGTCGGCTCTGCCATACGCCCCTGCCACGGTTGCTGCGCCGGTGGTAGGATCGAGCGATTTGCCCGCGGCGTGTCGCTTGCACCGCACGTCCGCAACGACATCCCCCGGGACGGCTCACGAGGCCGGTCTGGGACCCACGATGCTGGTCCCAGACCGGCCCAGACACGAGGAGACACAATGGCGGCCGGACGCAATGGACGACCCAAGGTGACCGTGGTTGGCGCGGGCATGGTCGGCGGGACCGTGGCTCAGCTGCTCGCCCTGCGTGACTATGCCGACGTCGTCCTGGTCGACATCGTCGAAGGACTGCCCCAGGGCAAGGCCCTGGACCTGGCCGAGGCCGGGCCTGTTCTCGGCTATGACACCGCCCTGACCGGGGCCAACTCCTACGAGGACACAGCGGAATCCGACCTGGTCGTGATCACCTCCGGCATCGCCCGCAAGCCGGGCATGTCGCGCGATGACCTTCTCCGGACCAACATGGGCATCGTCCGCTCCGTTACCGAGCAGATCGTGAAGCACTCGCCGGACACGATCATCATCGTCGTCTCCAACCCACTCGACGCGATGTGCCACGTCGCGCTGGAGGCTTCCGGATTCGAGCGGGAGCGCGTCATCGGCCAGGCCGGCGTGCTGGATTCCGCCCGGTTCCGGACGTTCATCGCCCAGGAGCTGGAGGTCTCGGTCGAGGATGTCACCGGGTTCGTCCTTGGCGGCCACGGCGACACGATGGTTCCCCTCTCGCGCTACTCCACCGTCGCCGGCATCCCGATCACCGAGCTGCTCTCGCCGGAGCGGGTCACGGCGATCGAGGAGCGGACAGCCAACGGTGGTGCCGAGATCGTCGGGCTGCTCAAGACGGGCAGCGCCTACTACGCGCCCGGTGCATCGGTCGTCGAGATGGTCGACGCGATCCTGCTGGACAAGAAGCGCGTCATCCCGTCGTCGGTGATGCTTCGGGGCGAGTACGGCATCGACGGTCTCTACGTCGGCGTGCTGACCAAGCTTGGTGCCGCCGGGCTGGAGCAGATCGTCCCGCTGAACCTGACCGCCGACGAGCAGGCCGCGCTGGAGAAGTCGGCCGGCGCGGTCAAGGACCTCGTCGACGCCATGGCCCGCCTGTCCGCCGAGGCGTAACGGCGACCTCCCTGACAGGGGCCGCGGTCCGTCCCGTGCGTGAACGCCCACATCGGCGTCACATCGACGCTACGGCTCCGTCACACCTCGCGGCGACACTGATGCCGCGGGCCCGGGCGAGCGTTTCCGCCCGGCCCCGCGCGAATCGCCCATTTCCCATGGTCTCCCACCCCGGCGGGCATCCGACCGATCGATTCCCGCCGGGACGCATGAAGGACAGGTCCACGCGATGCCACGTCTGCCAGGAGGGAAGTCGGGCGGCATAATGAGCCGCCTCGCCCTGTTCAATCAGCTCATCGCCATCGTCCGCGAACTCCGCGTCGACGAGGTCCGCCGCGATGCCGAACTCCGTCCGGTCCTGCTGATCGTCGGACCCGACCGAACGACCGCCGCCGACCTGGGCGATAAGCTCGTCGGCTGGGCCGAAGACCGGGCCATCGTCACCCGGACGTTCGACGAGTCGTTCGGCGACCTCAATCGCTTTGACCTGATCGTCGCCTACGACCCGGATGAGGTCGGCCGCGTCGCCACGCTGCGGACACGGGCCGAGCGCACCGGGACGCTGGCGGCGCTGGTCCGCCACGACGCTGCGACGCTGGACGACGATGTGGCACTAGCCGCGACCCGTCGCCGGATCGTCGAGCTGCTGCCGGACCGGGCAGTCGCATTCGGCCGCGCGTATCCACTGTTCCGGCCGGTCGCCATCAACGCGGTCGTCAGCACGACGGCACGGGCCAACGCCCAGTTCGCGCTGATCGCCAACCTCCCGAGCGTGGTCCCGATCATCGGGTCGATGTTCTCGGTCGGTGCCGACCTCCTGATCCTGACCAAGAACCAGGTCCTCCTGCTGTTCAAGGTCGCCGCCATCCATGGCCGCGACCTGCACGACACTACCGGCATCCTGCGGGAGATGCTCCCGGTCGTCGGCAGCGGGCTGCTCTGGCGGACCCTGGCCCGCGAGGCCGTCTCGTTCCTGCCGCTGCTGGCCGGGACGATCCCTAAGGTCGCCATCGCCTACGCCGGCACCTTCGCGGTCGGCCGCGCCGCTGACTACTACTACCGCTTCGGTCACGGCCCGACGAAGGCCCAGCGCCGCGAGTTCTACCAGCAGGGGCACGAGCATCTCCAGAGCGAGAGCGCGGACCTCGTCAGCAAGGCAGCGAACAAGGTGGTAGAAACGGCGAAAGATACGGCCGCCAAGGCGTCCGCCGGTGGATCGAGCATCGCCGAGGAAACGTCTCCCGGTGCGGGCCAAACGCCGCCCAGCACCCCCGATACCGACGGGACCCGCAACGCGGACGGCTTCACCGACGAGACGTCGGCTGCCTCCACGGAGGGTGCCCAGCACGCCGCGCCGGGCGAGAAGACCGACCAGCGGGACTGAATCACCTACTCTCCATCTCCATGCAAGAGGCCCCGCTCCGGCAATGGAGCGGGGCCTCTCGTGTTTCAGCGACGTGTCGTCCGCATGCTACCGGCCGTCCTCGCCGGCACCCGATGGGCGCATCAGCCCCCGGTAATCATCGTCGATGATGCCGAAGACTAGCGTGTCGCGCACCTCACCAGCCGGCGTCAGGCCTTCCTTGCGGAGCGTGCCCTCAATCGTGAAGCCGAGCCGGCGGGGAATGGCGGCACTGCGGTGGTTCTGCGCGTCACAGCGGATCTCGACCCGGCGGGCGTCCAGCACCTCGAACGCCACCTCCAGCAGCAGCCCGACCGCCTCGGTCATCAGCCCCTGCCCCACCGCCGACGTCCGCAGCCAGTAGCCGATCTCGAACGAGCGCGTTTGCCAGTCGATGCGGTGGAACCCGGTCCCGCCGAGGTAACGGCCGGACGCCGCGTCGAAGACGCCCATCGCCAGGTCCTCTCGCCGGATCCAGGCGGCAGCCATGCGGAGGCAGTAGTCGAGCGCGTCGTCCAGGGTCCGCTGGTGCGGAGCCCAGGCCATCCACTCGTTCAGCTCGGCTCGCGACTCGTTGATGGCCGCGATCAGACCGGCGGCGTCATCCGGCCGGTACGGGCGTACCAGCACCCGATCCCCACGGACTTCCGGCGGCAGCGGAATCAGCGTCTGGTACGTCGGGTAAGGCATGGTTACTCCATGGCGAGGCCGGTACATCGTGGCTCAGGAAAACGCGAACAAGCCGGAATCGAGTTACCCAAGCAGGGCGATGATCAACAAGCTACCGCGACGACCGCACCGGAGACGCCGAGCCCCCCTTCCGGTTGACCGTCAGCATGCCCCAGCGGTCCAGTCCACCCCTGTTCGGCCATCGGAGTCCGATCAAAGCTCCGATCACCCCAATGAGCCTGAAGACGCAGACGACCCAGCCAGCGGTCCGGGCGGCTCGCTCGGCGACGGCCCCGCGTGAGCAGCCCCCATCTGACGATCGTGATCAACGAATCCATCGGACACGTCCCCGGGTCTACTCCGGATGATTCTCCCGCACCTTCGCATAGACGACGACGTCACGCAGCGTGTCGTCGCTGCCACGGGCCGCCCGCCGGTGGGTGGCCTCGTGGCAGAACCCGAGCCGTTCGGCGATCGCGATGCTCCCCCGGTTGCCCGAGTCCGCGCGGAGGACAATTCGCTGCCCTCCGAGCAGGTCAAAGATCAGGTGGGTCACCAGTCCCATCGCTTCGGTCATGTACCCACCGCCGGTCGCCGTGGTCCGAAGCCAGAACCCGACTTCTGCGCTGCCAATATTCCAGTCGATCCGGTGGAGCGTGACCTCACCAAGCAGGCGACCATCGTGGCGGGCACGGACAGCGAAGCAGAGCCGGGAACGCTCAATCCAGTCGGCCGCCATCCGCGCGCAGTAATCGGTGGCGTCGTCGATGTCCATGATGCGGCTGACACCGCGGATCCATGGCGCGAACTCGGCCCGGGACTCGGCGATGGCCGCGAGCAGCTCCGGGGCGTCGGCCGGTCCGAGCGACCGCAAGGTGACGCGTTGCCCGTCGAGCCGAGTTGGGACGTCGATGAGGGTCCGGTAGATTGCCTTACTCCGGACTGGCCCGGCACCATCCATCCTGTCGCCTCCCTCATCAACGCTGCAGAAAACGCAGGCGGCCGGCACGGACCTTTCCGTGCCGGCCGTCACCGTGACGAGCGTCGCCCGTCGCTAGTCCCGGATGCCGTAGGCGTCCAGCTTGTCCTGGAAATCCGGCAGCTTCATCCCGAGAAGCGAGGCCGCGGCGATCCGGTCGCCCTCGCTCTGGCTGAGCGACTCGTTGAGTGCCTGGCGCTCGACGTCCTGGACCAGCGACTCCAGCGTGGCCCCCTTCCGGACGCGCTGGCCGACGTCGATGAAGCGCCGGTTGTCGGCATCCGTCAGCGACAGATGCTCGTCAGTGATGACGCCGCCGCGCGACAGCACGGTCGCCCGCTCGATGACGTTCTCGAGCTGGCGGACGTTGCCGGGCCACTCGTAGTCCATCAGGTCGCGCAGCGCGTTTTGGCTGATCCGGGCCGGACCAGCGTGGGGCTGGTACCGGTGCTTGTCGAGGAAATGCTCGACCAGCAGCGGGATGTCATCGCGGCGGTCGCGCAGCGGCGGGAGGTAGATCGCGATGATGTTCAGGCGGTAGTAGAGGTCCTCCCGGAACCGCCCTTCCTCGATCTCCTGCGGCAGCACCTTGTTGGTCGCCGAGATGACCCGGGTGTCGACCTTGATGGAGACGCTGCCACCGACGCGCTCGAACTCCCGCTCCTGCAGGATCCGGAGCAGCTTCTTCTGGGTGGACAGGGTCATCTCCCCGACCTCGTCGAGGAAGATCGTCCCCTTGTTGGCCATCTCGAAGCGGCCCTTGCGCTGGTTGACTGCGCCGGTGAACGACCCCTTCTCATGGCCGAACAGCTCGCTCTCGAGCAGCGTCTCCGGCAACGCGGCACAGTTGACCTTGACCAGCGGCCCGCGGGAATAGCTGGATGTGTTGTGCAGGATCGAGGCGACCAGTTCCTTGCCGGTCCCCGTCTCGCCGGAGATCAGGACCGTCGCGTCGCTCTTCGCGATCCGGCCGATCGTCTTGTAGACCTCCTGCATCGACGGACTGTTGCCGATCATGCTCTCGTTCGGGTCACGCTCGCCCAGCCGGACCTGGAGCGTCTGGACCTGGTCGGAGAGCTGCTGCCGCTCGAAGAAGCGCTGGACCGTCAGTTGGACATGATCCAGGTCGAACGGCTTGGTGATGTAGTCGTACGCACCGAGCTGGATTGCCTCGATCGCGATGTTGGAGCCACCGAAGGCCGTCATGATCACGAACGGGAGCTGGGCGGACGAGCCGGCCTTGGCGTTGCCGGCGATCTCCCGCAGCACGTCGATCCCGCTCTTGTCCGGCATCCGCACGTCCATCAGCACCAGGTCGGGCCGTTCACCAGCGGGACGAGCCAGCGCCTCGATCACCTTGGTGCCGTTTTCCGCCTCGGTGACCTCGTACCCCTCGTCCTCGAGCAGGTCGCGCAAGACCCCACGAATCGCGGCGTCATCATCGGCGACCAGAACACGCTGCATGCCTTATCCTCACCGGGCCGGGTACCCGAGACCCCTGTCTGCTACGAATGGAAACAGTATACCCACCGGTCGTCCGGAAACCGCCCGGATACCGCACCATTGCTGGATCTTTTCGGCCGGCGATGGAGCAATCGGCGACAGGGACTTTCCGCATTCACCTTTTCTGGCATCCGTTGACCGCGTCCCTGACCCGGATGTCGCAAGGAGCATGACGATCGTGGGTGAGATGGAGACGCGGGATCAGGACCAGTTAGTCGCGTCGACAACACCGGACCGGCTGGTCCTGGTGGGCTTCAGTGGAGCCGGCAAGACGACGGTCGGACAGGCACTGGCGGAACGTCTCGGCTGGGGCCTGATCGACACCGATGACCGGATCGAGGCCCACTACGGCACAGATATCCCAACCGTCTTTGCCACCCACGGCGAAGCGGACTTCCGGGAGACCGAGCGCCGACTCCTCCGTGAGGCCCTCGGGCAACCCGATCACGTCATCGTGACCGGTGGCGGAGCGGTTGCCTCCGACGACGCGTGGGCGGACGATCTGCTCGGCGACCCGCGCGTCCTCGTCGTCACCCTCGATGTCCGCCCGGAGACGACGCTGACCAGGCTCCGGAACCAGCAGGTTGCCTTCGGCGATCGGACCGCCCGCCCGATGCTGGCCGGCGACGACCCGCTCGGCCGGATCCGGGAGCTCAAGTCGCGCCGGCAGGCGGCCTATGACCGCGCCGCCATCACGATTATCACCGACGAGGCGCCGGTCCCTGTCGTGGTCAACGAGCTCGCCAGCGTCCATGCGATCGCGGCGGGAGAGCCCGTCCAGGTCCGGCTGCCGGTTGCCGGTGGCCTGTCCCGGATCCTGATCGGGGCCGGGATCTCGGGAGATACCGGGAACTGGCTCCGCACGGTGTATCCCGCCGCCGGGCGGGCCTGGCTGATCTCGGATGCCAACGTCAGCCCACTCCACGGCGGCCGGATCGAGGCAGCACTGACCACGGCCGGACTGCGGGTCGAGCGGCATGACGTCAAAGCCGGCGAGGGAAGCAAGCACCTCCCGGTCGCCGGGGAGCTTTTCGACTGGTTGCTCGGTGGCGGGGCGGAGCGGGGTGACGTCGTCGTCGCGCTCGGCGGTGGCGTGATCGGCGACCTGGCCGGGTTCGTCGCCGCGACGACGCTTCGCGGCATCGGTCTGGTCCAGGTGCCGACCAGTCTGCTCGCGATGGTGGACAGCAGCGTCGGGGGCAAGACGGGGCTGAACCACGACACGGGGAAGAACTTGATCGGCGCCTTCTACCAGCCCCCACTGGTCCTGGTCGATCCGGACCTGCTCTCCACCCTGCCCACACGGGAGCGGACTTCGGGCTGGGCCGAGATCATCAAGCACGCCGTCATCCAGCCAAGTACGCCGGGTGGGGAGCGCGGCGACCTCTGGGCGTTCCTGGACCGCAATCAAGCCGCGCTCCAGGCAGGTCGGCAGCCGGCGCTGTCACACCTGATCGCCCGCAACGTCGCGCTCAAGGCGGCGGTCGTCGAAGCGGACGAACGTGAGGCGAGCCTGCGCCAGATCCTGAACTTCGGTCACACGCTGGGCCACGGTATCGAGGCGGCCGGCTACCGCTACCTGCACGGCGAGGCCATCGCCCTCGGGATGCGGGCGGCAGCCCGCATCGGCGCCGCCATGGGGTCCTGCGACGACTCCCTGGTCCGACGGCTGGACGCGACGCTGGACAGCGTCGGCCTGCCGTCACGTTCGGAAGTCGACCCCGACCGGGTTCTCTCCCTGATGACGGGCGACAAGAAGCGGACGGCCGGCGTCCAGCGCTGGATCCTGCCCCTGACTGGCGGCGGCGTCGAGATCCGGTCCGACGTGCCCGAGGACGTCGTCCGGTCGACCCTCGCAGAGATCACAGTCGGGGCGACGGAGTAACGGATCGCACGTCTCCCTGTGTCTGGGCGACGCGACAGGCGAACTTGCCAGCTGCCGAGTCTGAAAAACAGGCGTCACGGACGGCACTCAATACCGCGCCGAAAACGGCCGAGAGTTCCGCGGGATCTCCTTCTTCTTGCCACGACTCTTGGCTGGCGGCTGGCCTGCGACCCCAAGGTGACTCGACAGGTTCCCGTTCAGGGACGTTGCTCACGAACGCCACGCGGCCGGCGTCCACCGAGACCAACGCCATCCCAAGGTCTCCCCTCCATCGGCGTCACGGCCAGATTGGCCTCTGTTTGTGTTCCAAAAGACTTGACGGGTCTGCACTACGGGGTGAACGGAGATTCGACAGCGGGAGCACCTCGGACAGCTCCGCCAAGGCGATCCGATTACCTGGGCAGGGGGAGAACCCTCGATCCCCGGACCGCCTCTACTCGACAAGCGCATGCGATGGAGCGCCCGGTCTGTCAATCCTGCAGATTGGGGTTTGGAGAACAACACGCGAGTCTGACCAGCTTGACCGGCCGGACGGTCGGCCTCTGGCCGCCCTGAAGGAGGTGACGGCCCCGAACGGTTCCAGCCCGTTGCGTGCTACGCTCCGGTGCCGTTTGATGGCGAGCAGAAGACCTTGCCCTGACCGCAGACAGACACGAGAAGCGCAGGCACGGTCCGACCGACCAGCACTACGCGCCCGGTACAAGCACGAGAGGAAGCACGCGGTGGAGCAGGATGTCGCGCGATCCCGCCAGGATCGACCCGCCACGAACACCCACGGATCGTCCCAGGTCCTTGTCAGCGCCTCGATCGCCTACGACCTGATCATGACCTTCCCCGGTTCCTTCCAGGACTACATCCTGGAGGACAAGGCCCATGTCCTCTCGATCAGCTTCCTGTTCGATTCCCTCGTCCGGAAGCGGGGCGGGATCGGCGGCAATATCGCGTGGAGCCTGGCGCTGCTCGGGGAGCGGCCGAAGCTCGTTGGGGCGGGCGGGGCTGACTTCGCGGATTACCGCTTGGCGATCGAGGCCGTCGGCGTGGACACGTCGCTGGTGCTGGACGTCCCGGATCTGCTGACCGGTTCTTCCTTCATGATGTCGGACCGGACGGGCAACCAGATCGCCGGGTTCTATCCCGGCGCGTCGGACCGGGCGGCGGAGATCGACCTCGGTCCGGTCGCGGCCGAAGCCGTCCTCGGCATCGTCAGCGCCACGGCGCTGGACGTGATGAACCAGCATGCCAGGCAGATCGCCGCGAGCGGAGCGAAGCTGGTCTTCGACCCGGCCCAGCAGGTGATCGCGATGCCCGGCGAGGACATTGCCGCCGGTGTGGATCTGGCCTGGATGGTCGTCGGGTCCGACTACGAGCACGGCATCGTCACCGACAAGACGGGCCTGACGCCGGAGTCGATGGCCGAGCGGGTGCCGGTCGTCGTCGTCACCCTCGGCGCCGGAGGTTCCCGCATCTTTGCCGACGGTGAGGTCCATGAGATCCCGGTCGCGCCGGCCGACCCGGTCGTCGAGGTCACCGGTGGTGGCGACGCCTACCGGGCCGGCCTGATCAAGGGTCACCTGCTTGGCCTGCCGTGGCCGGTCGCCGGTCGGATGGCCTCCGTTTCGGCCGTCTATGCCGTCGAGAAGCAGGGTCCGCAGGAGCACGAGTACACCCCGGAGGAGTTCGTCGCCCGGTTCGATCGGACCTTCCCGGAGTATGCTGGCACCATCACGGCCGAGCAGCTGTCGAAACCCGCCATCGCGGGGACGGCGGGCTGATCGGCCTGCGCCGCGTCCGGCCCGCTGCCGGACGCATCACTACCTGCCTGGACCGCCCGTCATGTGGCCGGTGGTCCGGGACGGGCCATAGCGATCGAGGAGTCTCCAGGAATGGCAGCAGCCGCGCCGAGTTCACGCAACTTCGACATCAAGGACCCGTCCCTGGCCGCCGAGGGGCGCCGCCGGATCGAGTGGGCCGAGCGGGAGATGCCCGTCCTGCGGCAGATCCGCGCGCGCTTCCAGAGCGAGAAGCCGTTGCAGGGCATCCGCCTGCTGGCTTGCGCCCATATCACCACGGAAACCGCCAACCTCGCTCTGACGCTGCAGGCCGGCGGCGCCGATGCGGTGCTCTGCGCGTCCAACCCGCTCTCCACCCAGGATGACGTCGCGGCGGCGCTGGTCGACGCCGGCATCCCCGTCTTCGCCATCAAGGGTGAGGACAACGACACGTACTACCGCCACATGAACGCGGCGATGGACCACCGGCCGCAGATCGTGGTCGACGACGGCGCCGATGTCGTCTCCTCACTCCACAAGGATCGCAAGGAGCAGGGCGCCGAGGTCATCGGAGCGACCGAGGAAACCACGACCGGCGTCATCCGCGACCAGGCGATGGAGCGCGACGGTGTCCTCCAGTTCCCGGTGATCGCCGTGAACGATGCCGACACCAAGCACTTCTTCGACAACCGGTACGGCACCGGCCAGAGCACGCTGGACGGCATTCTCCGCGCGACCAACATCCTGCTGGCTGGCCGGACGATCGTCGTCGGTGGCTACGGCTGGTGTGGCAAGGGCATCGCGACCCGCGCCCGCGGCATGGGTGGCCACGTGATCGTGACCGAGGTCGACCCGGTTCGCGCGCTGGAAGCCGTCATGGACGGCTTCACCGTGATGTCGATGAACCGCGCCGCCGCGCTGGGTGACATCTTCATCACCGCCTCCGGCAACATCAACGTGATCGACCAGATCCACTTCGAGAACATGAAGGACGGCGCGATCCTCGCCAACGCCGGTCACTTCAACAGCGAGATCAACCTCAAGGCGCTCGAGCAGCTGACCGGCGAGGGCCGCCGAACCCTGCGGCCGTACGTCGAGGAGTTCCAGCTCGCCGAGGATCAGCGCATCATCGTGCTGGGCGAAGGCCGGCTGATCAACCTTGCCGCCGCCGAGGGCCACCCGGCCAGCGTCATGGACATGAGCTTCGCCAACCAGGCGCTGTCCGTCGAGTACCTGGCCAAGCACGCCGCCGAGCTCGAGAACAAGGTCTACACCGTTCCCAAGGAACTGGACAGCGAGATCGCTCGGCTCAAGCTGGCGGCGATGAAGGTCGAGATCGACGTGCTCAGCCCTGAGCAGCAGCACTACCTGACCTCCTGGGAGGCCGGGACCTAGATCGATAGCGACGTCGAGACGACCCGGTCAGCGATGGCCGGGTCGTCCCGGTGTGCGACATCCCTCTCCCCTACCCCGACGATGGAGCCCATCTCATGACCAACCCCGGAGGCGGCACCTTCTACTCGTCGCCCAGGAGCTTCTTCACGTCCGAGTCCGTCACCGAGGGCCATCCCGACAAGCTCTGTGATCAGATCTCCGACGCCGTCCTCGATGCCGTGCTGGCCGAGGACCCGGATGGTCGCGTCGCGTGCGAGACGTCGACGACCACCGGGATCATCTTCGTCTTCGGTGAGATCACCACCAGCACCTACGTCGACATCCCGAAGCTGGTCCGCGAGGTCGTCAAGGACATCGGCTACACCGGGTCCGAGACCGGCTTCGACTACGCCACCTGCGGCGTGACCACGGCGATCAACGAGCAGAGCCCGGAGATCGCGGCGGGCGTCGACAAGGCGCTGGAGTCGCGCGAGGGCGACGACAGCGACCCCTACGACCTGATCGGCGCCGGCGACCAAGGCATGATGATCGGGTTTGCCTGCAACGAGACGCCCGAGCTCATGCCGATGCCAATCGCGCTGGCCCACCGGATCACCCGACGGCTGAGTGAGGCGCGGCGCTCCGGCGCGGTCCCCTACCTCCGGCCGGACGGCAAGAGCCAGGTCACCGTCGAGTACGCCCATGGCCAACCGAAGCGGGTCGATGCGATCGTCGTCTCCACCCAGCACGCCGACGATGTGACCAACGACGTGATCCGGTCCGACGTCGAGTCGGAGATCATCCGCCACGTCGTCCCGGCGGAACTGATCGACGCCGAGACCAAGATCTTCGTCAACCCGAGCGGCCGCTTCGTCCGCGGCGGACCCATGGGCGACGCCGGGCTCACCGGCCGGAAGATCATCGTCGACACGTATGGCGGCATGGCTCGACACGGTGGTGGCGCGTTCTCGGGCAAGGACCCTACGAAGGTTGACCGCTCGGCCGCCTACGCCGCCCGCCACGTCGCCAAGAACGTCGTCGCCGCGGGCCTGGCCGATCGCTTCGAGCTCCAGGTGAGCTATGCCATCGGCGTTGCCCACCCGGTGTCGCTGTTCTGCGAGACGTTCGGGACGGGCAAGGTCGCCGACGACATGATCGAGCGCCTCGTCCGCGAGCACTTCGATCTCCGACCGGCTGCCATCATCGACCGGCTCGAGCTCCGGCAGCCGATCTATCGCCAGACGGCCGCGTACGGGCACTTTGGCCGTGATGATCTCGATGTCCCCTGGGAGCGAACCGACAAGGCAGAGGCTCTGCGAGCAGCAGCAGGACTCTAGTTCCCACGTCGGTCACTCGGTACCAGAAGAGCGCCGGGTCGGAAGTGGCATCGCGCCACGCCTGACCCGGCGCTCCTGACGTTTTCTGGTCAGTGACTTCCTGGTTCGCATCGCCTGGATTTGGCGGGATCGGCACTACCCAGCTGGCAACGGGCGAGCAGTTGTGGACCAGTAGTTCGAGCAAAAACGACAATAATTGCACCAGGGCCCAATATTCAGCCTGATTCACGATCGGCGGCCCATGACCTGCGAAGGACTGTTCGTACGGGCGTGTCGAAGCGCCACGTACATCCCTGTCCTACAGAACGACCTTACCGGCTGTCCGTGCGGGATGGATGCAGATGCTCAGGAGCGCAACGGTCTACGCCGACGATACCAGGTAACCCTGGACAGCTTGAAAAGGACGCGGGAATACCAGAACATGTGTTCTTCTCGTGGCGCTGTCCCGCTGGCGTCTCCCGGCCCGCAATCCGAAGTTCGACGTAACGTGCTTGTACGAAGGGCATAGGCTATGCTTGGCGTGATACGGCAGGGTAATTCCAATGACGGACCTTACCCGCGCCACGATTCGGTTCAATGTGCAACCTCACCAGATCTGAAGCCGATCAGTGCAGATCGCCAGGCAGACAGCCACCGGTACAGGGGCTACACTCGCCACAGTGAACGTACACCACTCGCAGAGAAGCGGGAGGGCAAGTCCTGACATGACCTCGACATTCCCGAGCCGGGCTGACATCCGGCCGATCCCCGATAGTAGCTGCGTCTCGCCGCAGACGATCGGCTTTCCTACTGCGGTCGCCGAGTGTCCCGCTGACTCCGCCGTCCAGCGCGAGGGACTTCCGGCGCTGATCCTCCCTTTCCGCCAGCGGGTGCAGCGCCAGCCGAGCGATCGCGACCTTGAGCAGGCAGTCGCCCATGCCGTCAACCTGCTGACGTCTGGTCACGTTGACGAAGCCGAGCGCCGGTTCAACGATCTGGCCGAGATCGCGCGGAAGTGGCGACTTGCCGAGCGCGGGGCTGACTGGCAGTTGCCCGCGTGGCTTGGAGGCGTCGTCTGCCATGCACTGCGTTGCGAGTGGCTGGCTGCCGAGATGGCCGCCTGTGAGCACCTCTCGGAGATGCCGACCGAGGAGCTGGCGAGCGTTTACATCGACGCGATCGCTCTGGGTAACCAGTGGTTGGCCGATGTCCCGGCCGCCCAGCGTGCGGTCGAGGCCCATGTCGGACCGGTCGAGCGCCGGCGGTTCCCGCGCACCGCTGATCCGGTCCCAGACCGGGACTCCGACCCGGCCCGGGATTACTCCTACGCATTGATATCGGCGCTCCGCTTCCGCCTAGGCGACTGAGCGCTGAGCATCCCTGGACTCCAGCTGCCAGTGCAAACGCCCCGGGTCAGAGATTGACCCGGGGCGTTCGTGTTCCGTGCTTCAGGCCTGTCCCGAGTAGATGTCGCACCCAATCAGGCAAATGCGAGGAAGGCTCGAGGTGTCATTCATAAGTGGCCTGAATCACTCACAACTAATCAGATTTATCGCCTGCCCTAATCTGAAGCCCCAGGCCAGGGAGTCTGCTGAAGGGTGATCGCATCGTTGGCGTACCACCGGCCCCGGATATTGCCGATCAGGTACAACGACCCGGTAACGAGCACAGCGCCATCCGGCCCCGCGATTGATATCGCCCGTTCAAGCGCCACCGAGGGCTCAGGTTCGGCAATGACCGTCCCGGTGAATCCTGATCGAGCGATGGCGGCAGCGAGAGCGTCGGCATCGGCGCCGGCCTTCGCTAGGACACGGGGTGACGTCGCCAGGATCGTTCCAGCTACCGGGGCGATGGTGGATACCATCTCGTCAATCTGCTTGGCTTCGAGCGCACCGAGGACAACGACCAGCCCACCATCGCTCGTCGCCAGGTCGGTGACGCTCCGGACGAGTGCTCCCACCTTCTGCGGATTGTGCGCGCCATCGAGGATGACGGTCGGTTGCCCGTCGCGGGCAGGGATCACTTCGAAGCGGCCCGGGATACGCCCACGGCTCAGCCCGGTCCGGATCGCGTCCTCCGGCAACACGAAGCCCTGGACACCGGCGAACGCCCGGGCAGTGGCAAGCGCCACGGCGGCGTTCCCGGCCTGGAAGCGCCCTGGGACGGCCGGGTACACCACACCGTCGCCGTGGCGCAGGTCCTCCCACTCCGTCCCATCGAGATCAGCCCGGACGACGCGCCAGTCGACCCCCTCCCTGACCTGCGTGACGGCCACGCCCGCGTAGGCTGCCTCCCGGTTAATCGGCCCGAGTGCGACCGGATCGTCCACTGCGGTTATTACGGGCGCACCCGGCTTGATGATCCCCGCCTTGTGCCAGGCGATGTCGGCGATGGAAGACCCCAGCGTGACCACATGGTCGATCCCCACGGAGGTGATCGTCGTCACGGCGGGACGGACCACGTTGGTCAGGTCGAACCGCCCGCCGGCCCCGACCTCGATCACGGCGACATCCACCGCGTCCTCAGCGAAGGCGATCATGACCAGCGCAACCCAGATCTCGCCATAGGTCAGCGCATCGTTGCCATCTGCCATCCAGCGGTCATGTGCGACGAGGACGGTATCAACGAGATCAGCAAAGCGATCCGGCGCAACCAGTCGGTCGTCCAGCTGCAGCTTCTCCGTTGGAGACTGCAGGTACGGCGACGTGTGGAGGCCCACTCGCAGTCCAGCCGCATGGAGCATTCGGGCAACGGCGGTCGACGTTGAGCCCTTGCCGGACGTTCCGGTGATATGGATGACGGGGAAACGAAGATGTGGATCGCCGAGGTGGGCGAGAAACGCCGCCATCCGGGAAAGTCGCATCTCGGCGCGGGCGCGGATCTCGGCCGGCGACTTGTCGTGGGGCGTGTTGTCCCGCTCGATTAGCGCGTCGACCCGGGCGACGGCGGCGTGAAAGCGGGTGAGCGTCGCGGTTGGGTCAGGGATTGGCACGAGCACTCCGGTCGCCCAGTGGGACGAGCGCAAACGGCGGGATGGCACACGCCCATGATGGGACGGCGCGTATCGTACCCCCTACCCGGGACGCCGTCAGAACGTCTCCGCACCACGACTAACGACCGCAGAGGATCAGGCCCCGACGAACTCGGCTGTCACATCGCTGGAGAGCATCAGCCCTCGTCGGGTCAGCCGGTAGCCGTTGGCCGTCGGCTCGAGCAGTCCCCGGTCGATCGCGAGATCGATCTCCGAGCCGTAGACGTCACGCAGGGCGGGCCCATGCCGGCCCTTGAACGCCGAAGCATCGACACCGGTCTGCAGCAGCCGGAGTCCCATCATCATCGTCTCGGCCATCGCCGTTCCGGAGTCGATCGGCTCGATGTTGCTGACCGGTGCCTCGCCTCGCTCCACCGCCGCGACCAGGTCTGCCGGTCGGAGGTGCTGCATCGTCCGTTCACCGCGAAGCGTGCCAAAGGCTCCCGCGCCGATCCCGGCGAAGTCGCCGTTTCGCCAGTAGATCACGTTGTGGCGGGAGTGATGCCGCTCGTCGCGAGCCCAGTTGGCGACCTCGTAATGGACGAAGCCGGCGCTCGCCATCCGCGCCATCGCCGCCTCGTAGAGATCAGCCGACGCGTCGTCGTCCGGGACCTTGAAGAGGCCGCGGGTAACGGCGTCCGCCATGGGTGTCCCCGGTTCGACGATCAGCCCATAGAGGGAGAAATGATCCGGCCCGGTCCCAGAGACGCCGCCCGGCCAGCTGAGGATCTCATCGAGGTCGGCCAGCCAGCCCTCCGCGGTCTGGCCCGGCCAGCCGAAGATCAGGTCGACGCTGATATTGGCGAAGCCGGCCCGGCGCGCGGCGGCGAACGCTCCGGCAGCATCCTGAGCCTCGTGCTGGCGGCCGAGGATTCGGAGGCCACGGCGGTGCTGGGTCTGCACGCCGAGACTGAGACGATTGACACCGGCGGCGAGGTACCCCGCAGCTCGTTCCTCGGTGAAGCTGTTGGGGTTGGCCTCCATGCTGATTTCAGCATACGGCCCCAGCGCGAAGGCGTCCCGGCTCGCCGCGATCAACCGGTCAATCTGCTCGGGATCAAGGAGCGACGGCGTTCCGCCTCCGATGTAGATCGTCTCGGCGACCGGTCCGCCCAGCGCCTGGCCCTGGCGGGCGATCTCGTGCTCCAGTGCGGCGACGTAGCGGGGAATCAGGTCATCCTGGCCGGCGTACGTGTTGAAGTCGCAGTACGAGCAGATGTGAGCGCAGAACGGGACATGGATATAGATGCCGATGGGATCAGCCGAGGACGCGGGAGCGACGACCTCGTGGACGGTTCCGGGCGCGAGGACAGGCGATGCGGGAGTCACGTTCAAGGTCTCGTTTCCTATAGACGGGCGACTTCGTCGGGACGAAGGATAATCGATACCCCAATCTCGGTTTGACATAATCTGATGCCGACGTTTCAAGCGTATCCGGCCAGGTCCTGGCGGCCATGCGGACAGGACGCTAGTCGGCGACGCGGAGCCGGGTCAGTTCGGGCTGAACGCGCTGCCAGGCCGCAACGACGGCTGACCGCTCGTCGGCCGTTGCGGGCGCCTCGCCATAGCGGACCGGTCCGTAGCCGCCTGCCAGTGTCTCCAGCTCTGCAGGGGCACGTCCGATCGCCGCGGCGACGCGGCGGGCGTGGTGGTGAGCGGTTTCGGGACGCCGCCGTGCCAGTCCAGCGGTTGCGGCGGCCCGGAGAAAGGCCGCATAGGTTTCCCGGATCACTACCGTATCGCGGTAGCGAGGGTCAGCCCGGAGCGCGGCCAGTGGATCGGTCGCCGGTCCGTTCTTGCGACTCCGCCGGCGTCTGAACAGCGAGCGCAGATCCATCTCGGAATGCTGCTCGACATCGGTCATCGGCGACGCCGCCAGGACCTGCTTCAGGACGACCCGCAGGACGATCGCGAAGAGGAGGACGAGCACGATGGCCGCGAGGACGATTCGCAGACCATCCGGGACGTTCACGGCATTCTCGGCTCCCTGCTCGGCGATCGCCTCGAAGGACGCCTGCGGTGACGTCTCCTGCGGCGGCTCAGGCGGGACCGCGCCGTCACCGATCAGGCGCTCGAACAGCCAGAAGAAGGGATAGAGTAAGAAGAAGATCAGGTAGCTGAGACCGAGCACCGCCATCCGGACCAGCCAGATCACCGGTGACAGCAGCCACATCAGCGCGCTGAACGCCGCGGGCGACGCAAGGGAAGCAAGCCCAATCCCGAGGACCAGCACACCCACGACAGAGCCGATACCACTCAGGGCCGGGACGAGTCCGCTGCCCGACCGTTCACCCGGGTGGACTTCCGCCTGGCGGGCCCAGTTCAGCGCGAGCAGCATCGCGGCGAAGAACAGGGCAGCCGCGATCGCGATGCGTCCCTCCGGCGCCATCCCGCTGAACGCGCCAATGGCGGCCAGGACAAGCAGGATCCCCGTCCCGAGCCGGAAGGTCGTCCTGGTCTCGTCAATCCCGTCGTCTGTCTGACCACGTCGCCACGACACCAGTGCCGTCAGGCCGATCGGCACCCAGACCGGCATCGCCGCGTCGTCGGCACGGAAGATCAGTCCGCGTGCGGCATTCGGCAACCAGGCCAGATCCAGCAGATCGCGCCCTGGAAACGCCAGGCCCCGGATCATGACCAGCATGGCGAGGACGACCACACCCAACAGTCGCAGTTGTCGCCCCAGGGATGGGCGCGCACGGGCGGCTACCGCGCCACCAGCCGTCGGGACAACCCGCGGGTCGGCCACCAGGCCGATCAGCAGCGCCATGATGATGAACGGTGGCAGGGCAATCGGACCAACATGCTCTGGCGTCAGGCTTTCCACCGCCAGCCAGAGCACCGCGGCAAGCGCGACAGCCACGGCCGCGCTGATCCGCACGGAGAACCAGTTGCTGGTCAATCGGTGCACGACGGACGGACGGTCAGCCACCTTGGACAT
Source organism: Thermomicrobiales bacterium (assembly GCA_035944555.1). Taxonomy (GTDB): domain Bacteria; phylum Chloroflexota; class Chloroflexia; order Thermomicrobiales; family UBA6265; genus CADCWK01. The sequence goes on along the minus strand of DASZAY010000003.1, from coordinate 265,468 downwards.
GGGACGCTCCGTCAATAGGGGTGTGGAGTATTGAGGCGAGAACCACGCGACTGCCGGGCACTGTACCTGATCACCGCAGCCAGCCCGATAACGCCGACCGGGCAGCGTGGTACCCGGGCATCCCGTGGATTCCACCCCCAGGTGGAGTCGACGAGGAGCCGATGAACAGCCGCTGGTTCGGCGTCGCGTACGGGTCCCATCGCGCTACAGGTCGGAAGAACTGCTGGGCCAGGTGCTGACGCCCACCATTGATGTCACCTTCAACGTAGTTCTGGTTGTACCGGGCAAACGCGGCTGGCCCCATGGTGGCCCGTCCAATGATCCTGTCGCGGAACCCCGGAGCAAATCGCTCGATTTCGCGCTCGATGGTGTCGGTCATGTCGTGAGGCCAGCCGGGCGGGACATGGCAGTAGGCCCATGCGATATGCCGGCCGGCCGGCGCTCGGTCCGGGTCGATGACAGTCGGTTGCGTCAGCAGCACGAAGGGGCGATCGCTGACGTGCCCCCGCGCGACTGCGGCTTCCGATGCCTCCATCGCGCCCGGCTGTCCACCCAGGTGGACCGTTCCAGCTTGCCCGACCGCCGAGTCTCGCCAGGGGATCGGCCCGTCCAGCGCCCAGTCGACCTTGAACGCCGCAGCTCCGTAGCGATACCTGCCGAGCCGCTTCCGATACCCGACCGGCAACGCGTCTCCAGTGATCGCGAGGATCTGTCTCGGAGTCAGGTCAAAGATCACGGCCGCGTCCTTCGGAAGTTCGTCAAGGGTGCGGACGGCGCGACCTGTCTCGATCCGACCACCCAGGTCGCGGAGCATCGCCGCCATCCCGTCGATCAGAGCTTGTGACCCGCCGCGGGCGACCGGCCAGCCATCGGTATGAGCCGAGAGCATGAGCATCAGTCCCAGTGCGGCGGTAGCGGGCTCCCGCAGATCAAGGAAGGAATGGGCGCTGCAGGACAGCAGTAACAAGCGGGCCGCGTCGTCCCGGAAACGGGCCTTTGCCAGGGTCGAGGCGGACCAAAGTCCCCGGACGCCGAAGCGCGCCGCCACGAGAGGGTGCCGGAACGCTCCCTGGAGAGGTCCGAGGAACGCTCGCCAGACCCGCTCGGCATCGTCAACGAGAGGAGAGAGGAGTCGGCGGTACGCCTCCGCGTCCGTATGGGGAAGTTCGGCAGCCGTCCTTTCGACCGACCGATGGAGCAAGGCAGTTCGTCCATCGTCGAGCGGTACGGCAAGCGGCACGTCGGGTCGAAGCCACTGAACCCCGTACCGCTCCAGTCCGAGGGTGGACAGGAAGGGTGATGAGGGCCCTAGCGCGTGGATGGTGCTGCAGACGTCGTGGCGGAATCCGGGTAACGTGAGCTCAGCCGTTCGGGCGCCGCCACCGATCTCGTCGGTCGCCTCCAGCACGGTCACGTCGCGCCCGGCCCGCGCAAGCTCGATGGCGGCGGCCAGGCCATTCGGGCCAGCACCGACGATGATGGCTGTTCTAGGTCGGCTCATCACCTCATTCGACTCCATGGAAGCGCATGGGCAAGGTGCACAGATGTTTCACGTGAAACATTTCCTGCAAGCCCCCAGCATGCAACCTGCCCACCCAGTTTCCGACAGACCGCAAAGAGTCCTGCCGTAGCCCTCTAACCATGCCGCGATACGCAATAACCACACGGCTCGTCTGCAACAGGGTACAATCCGGGTGGTTATGAGGCGGGTCGCCTCGCCCGGAGTGCTGCCGGGCATCGATCCCGCATCCTGTCTCCCGATCCACCGACGTGGGACGTCGGTCAAGCCGCCGGGACTCCTATGTCCCCCATCGCGGCTACCGAACTAATGATGGTCTGGTCATCGGACCGCCCGAGCCGGCTGTTTCCCGGCGGGCTTGCCATCGAAGTGATCTGCGCCCCCCCCGAACGCCGCTCCCAGCGGCGCCATCGGTCGTTCCATTCCTACCGCGCCTGTCATGGCGCATGGGTGGCGCCCGTCCCACCGGCTCCCGATCGAATTGTCCGAGGCAGGAACAACCGATTGATCCTGAACCCGCAACCGGCAGCGAGTCGACCTGACTCCCCGGTGGCCCGATGAGCGCATGCCTGCAATACGCCCACCAAGGTGGCATGATGCGATGAGGTACCGACTGTGACCGACGACCAGTACTCCAACAACCCGGGATCCCCGCGAGATGGCGGCCCGGCCGATGGCGGCGACGAGCGCCGCCCCTCCCGCCGCCGCCGCCGCTCCAACCGCGGCCCCCGGCCCGAGAACCAGCAACAAAACTTGACCTCACCGGGAGAGCCCAGCGGCCCTGAGCCGGGCAACGAAGCCGACGACTACCGAATGGGTCAGCGCCGCTCCGGTCGGAACCCGGAGGAGAGTGGCCAACCCCAGGGTGGCCGGAACCAGCAGCGTGAAGGCAACCGCCAGCGATCCGGACAGGGACAGGGCGGCCAGAGCCAGAACCGTGGTGGCGGACAGCGGCCGGGCCCTTCGGCTGGCCATCGCCGCCCACAGCGTGATGAGACGGTGGAGCCGCGCTACGAGCCGACGCGCCACCGGACGACCCCGAATTCCCCCAGCCCGGGTAACCGCGGGCAGCGGAACAACCGGGGTGGCGAGACCGTTGAGGGGGCGGGTCAGCCGTCCCGTGGCCAGCGCCAGCCCGGCCAGCAGCGCATCCTCGGGGGGCATCGACCCGCTCCCACCAACCAGGCCCCTGGCGCCGATGGCCAGCAGGCCGGATCCGGTCGCCCGGCTCGCCCGGAGCGACCGCCCGTCCGGAACGCGGGCGGGGGACAACGCCAGCGTGGGAACCAGTCCGGGCAGCCCCGGCAGGACAGCCGCCGGCCGTCAGGTGGCGCCGGTGCCATTTCAGGCCCCGGGCTGGCCGCTCCGGCTGGCAAGCTTCGCGTCGTCCCGCTCGGTGGCGTCGGCGAGGTCGGCAAGAACATGACGATGGTCGAGTACGAGCGGGACATCATCCTGCTCGACTGCGGCGGCAAGTTCCCCGAAGAGGAACAGCGCGGCATCGATCTCGTCCTGCCGGATGTGACCTACGTCCGCAACCGTGTCCAGAACCTTCGGGGAATCCTCATCACGCACGGCCACGAAGATCACATCGGTGGTCTGCCGTACATCATCCCGCAGTTCTCCGATATCGCTCCCGTGCCCATCTACGGATCGCCACTGACCCTTGGTCTGATCGAACGGAAGCTCGAGGAGCACCGGCTCGACAAGATGGTCAAGCTGATCCCGATCGAGCCCAACACGACGTACCACTTCGGCCAGCTGTCGGCGGAATTCATCCACGTGACCCACTCGATCCCGGACACCAACGCGATTGCCGTCCATTCGCCGGTCGGCACCATCCTGGATACCGCTGACTTCAAGTTCGACCCGACGCCGGTGATGGGCAAGCCCACCGACGAGCGCCGGTTGCGCCAGCTGGGTGATGAGGGCGTCCTGGCCCTGTTCTCGGACACGGTCCGGGTCGAGAGCGACGGATCCACTCCCTCGGAACAGGTCGTCATGGACACGATGGACCAGGTGATTGGCGACGCGAAGGGCATGGTCCTGATCGCGACGTTCGCCTCGAACATCAGCCGGATCCATATGGCGCTGCGGGCCGCCCATCGCCATGGCCGTAAGGTGGCAGTTGCCGGCCGGAGCATGGAGCAGAACGCCCAGGTCTCCCGCGACCTTGGGTATATCGACCCGCCCGAAGGCCTGCTCATGCCGATCGACGAAGTGCTCCGGCTGCCGCGCAACCAGCGGGTCCTGGTTATCACCGGCTCGCAAGGCGAGGCGTCGGCGGCGCTGGCCCGGATCGCGGCGGGGGAGCATCCCAAGATTCGCGTGACCCGCGGAGATGTGGCGATGCTGTCCGCCACGCCGATCCCGGGTAACGAGGAGACGGTCTCGCGGACAATCAACAACCTGTTCCGGCGAGGGATCCGGGTGGTCTACTCGACCCGGGACAAGGGCGTACACGTCTCCGGTCACGCCGGCCGGGACGAGCTCCGCCGGATGATCGACCTGATCCGGCCGCGGTTTGCCGTGCCTATCCATGGCGAGTACCGGCACATGATGCTGTACCAGGAGCTGTGTGCGGAGGCTGGCATCCCGAACGACCGCGTCATGCTCCCGGAAATCGGTGGCGTGATCGAGTTCACCAAGGACTCGGCCAACCAGCGCCAGCGGATTCCCTCCGGCTCGATTCTGCTCGACCGCCTCGGTGACCGCGGTGGGGTCTACCGGCTGCGGGAGCGCGAGCACCTGTTCGATGACGGCGTCGTGGTCGTGACGATGGTCGTCGACCGCGAGAGCGGCCAGCTGATCGCCGGACCGGATCTTGTTGCCCGCGATCTCAAGCCGGACCTGGCCAACGGTGCCCTACGCGAGGCCGAGCTGGAACTCCGCCGGACGCTCCAGCGGCGCCAGCGGGGCGAGGTCCAGATCGGTCACCTGATCCAGCGGACCAAGGAATCGGTCGGCCGTGTGCTGTACCGCCGGTCGTCCGACAAGACCTGGCCGATGATCCTGCCAGTCGTCACCGAACTGTAGTCAGCCATCCCAGTCGCCAAACGGGAACGGGCCGGGATCGTATTGATCCCAGCCCGTTCTCCTATCGGTGGGTGTCCCGGCGCAGGCCATCAGGCTGCAGGGCAGGGATGAAACAGGTGGCAATCGGTCGTCGACACCGTGTAACCGGTATCCATCATCCCCAGCGGTCCGGTGATCTCGTCCTGAATGACGTCCCCCAGCGTGTCACCTCCTGCGCGTCCGACGAGCACGCCGAGGACCTGCAGGGACGAGTCATGGATCCACCGCTCACTCGGCATGGCGACGAGTGGAAGTCGTCCCGGCCGGACGATCCACTCGTCCGTTGTCAGCGCTGACCGGGGCAACGGCGGACCCGGCGCGACTCCCAGGCGATCCGCCTCCGCGACGACCGGATGGGTATCGCCGGAGACCATGAGCTGCCCCAACTCCTATCGTCGACGTCAGCAGGTGGCGGAGCGTGATCGGCCCGGTAGCCGGGACAATATCGTCCAGTGGGCCGTCTGGCCGCCGCAGAACCTGGCGGTCGGCCATCTCCGGCAACAGCCTGTTGACCGGATCGTCCAGCCGCAACACGGACCGCTCGATCAGCGCCAGTGCCGCGACGGCGACGATCGGCTTAGTGTTGGACGTGATCCGGAGGATCGTATCGGCACTCAGCGACTTGTTCGAGTCGAACGTCTGCGTGCCGATCACCTCAACCAGTGTCTCGCCCCACCGGTGGATGCCGTAGATCAGACCCGGCATCTCGCCGCCGGCCAGATATCCGGTCATCGTCTCGCGCAGGTGGCTTAGCCGGTCGGAGGACATACCGGGCAAGGTCATCATTTGCTCCCGTCTGGATCGGCTGTTAACTCTACCGGCAATGAACACGCTCATGGTCACAGCCATCGGCTTGGACTTCATGCGGGCCTTTCGAATCCACCCGGGTGGACGCCCCCAATTACCGTTCCCCGAGCCCGTTCCTCTACAGTCCTCGGCCGGCCCCATACACCCTGGGTCAGCGGCCGCCGGACGCCACGGGTACCGACTGATCCAGCCGTACCTCAGGCGCCGGTTCGTTCGCCGGATCCTGTGGGGGTGGGGTGACGTCGCGCAGCGACCGGAAGGCGATCACCGCCATCAGCACCAGCGCGACCGTCGCGCAGGCCGCGACGATGACCATCCCGGAGACATAGGCGTCACGGGCCGCCTGGACCAGTCCGGTCGCGATGGGCTGGGGCAGGGAGAACGCCGATTCGAGCGCCGCGGCGAGTCCCTCCCGGGCCTGCGAGAGCGCCGACGCCGGCGTCTCGGTCGGGGCGTCGCCGCTGATCCAGCCCCGGTAGACGGCGGCCGAGATGCTCCCGAAGACCGTGACTCCGACCGCGAAACCGAGTTCGGCCGACGTCTCGGACGCGGCCGAAGCGGACCCGGCTCGCTCCGGCGGAGCTGACCCGACGACCAGCTCGGTGCAGAGCGCGCCGATCGGGCCTAACCCAAGGCTAACGATGGAGAAGGCGGCGATCAGCAGGACGAGCGACCCGTCCGTCCGGACCTGGGTCATCAGCAGTGATCCGACCATCGAGACGAGCGCCCCACCAGCCAGGACCGCCCCCGGTCCGAAGCGACGCGCCAGCACCGTCCCGGACAGCGTGCCGACGACGGTGACCGCGATGGCCGGCAGCATCCAGACCCCGGCCCTGAGCGGGGACAGTCCCTCGACCAGCTGGAGGTACTGCGTGATCAGCAGATTCATCCCGGCCATGAACGTCGTGGCGAGGATCATGATGCCCAGCGCCGCCCGGAAGGCTCGGCGGCGGAACAGCGTCAGATCGAGCAGCGGCGAAGCTACGACCTGCTGTCGGCGGACGAAGAAGAGGGCGAAGACAAGGCCAGTGACGATCATCACCGGACCGACCGGCGCCAACCCGTCGACCGCCATTTCCTTGATGCCGTAGACGACGGGCAGGATTGCCGCCAGGAACAGGGCGACGCTGGCGAGGTCCAGCCGCCCGGCGTCCGCATCGCGGAACTCCGGCAGGAGGAACGGTCCAGCGACGAGGAGCAGGACCATCACCGGTACCCCGATCAGGAACACCGAGCCCCACCAGAAGCTCTCCAGCAGCAGCCCGCCGACCAGCGGTCCGATGGCGATCCCGCCCATGAATGACGTCATCCAGACGGCGATGGCTGTCCCGCGCTGTCCTGCGTCGCGGAACATGTTGGAGATCAGCGCGAGCGTCGAGGGCATCAGCGTCGCGCCGGCGATCCCGAGAACCGCCCGGGCGGCGATCAGCATCGCCGGGTTCTGCGCGTAGGCCGCCAGGACTGACGCCACGCCGAACGCCGCGCCACCGATCATCAGCAGTTTGCGGCGGCCGATCCGGTCCCCGAGCGTTCCCATGGTGACCAGGAACCCGGCGATCAGGTAGCCGTAGATATCGAGGATCCAGAGTGCCTCGGTTGCCGATGGATCGAGATCGGCCTGCAGCTGAGGGAGCGCCAGGTACAGCACGCTCATGTCCAGCGACAGCAGCAGGCAGGGTAGGGCCAGGACGGCCAGCCCGAGCCATTCCTTCCGCGTCGCGCGGGGCTCCGTCGGGGTATCAGCGATGGTCGTCATCATCTCCTCCAGGTGTCCGTCTGATCATGTCCGGAGACCAGCATGGACCGGAAACGGGCCGGGACCGGACCGCATTGCCGCGGGGCCAATCGGATCCGGGACGGGACTGCGCGGGATGATCCGATCATACGTTCGACCCGGTCTGACCGCTTCTCCGATGTTGCCGACCAGGTCTGATGACCGGGTTTCGGGAACGCCACCGCCCTGACCGGAGGCGTCCGGTCAGGGCGGCAGGGAAGGGGAGGAACAGCCCGAGGAGAGGAGGCGGCAGCGGACGTCGGCTCATAGGTCCGGATGGCCTGCACCGGTTCGTGGAGGGAGCGGCTGACCACCGGGACCGGCAGGTCGATGGCTGATCACGCCGGTCTGGGTCGCGCCGGGCTGGATCGCCTGCCGAGCCGCCGGCGGGCCGACCATGTCGCCCGCCAAGCATGTGAAACGAGCAGGCGGAACATCCCGACCTCCTGCTCGTTTCACGTGGTGTGGATGAACGGGATTTCTGGGTCAGAGGATGGCCGCATCCAGGAAAGGCGAGATCACGTCAGCCACGACCTCGTCGGCCATCAGGTCGTAGTGCGTGCGATTCGGGATGATCGCCAAGCGAGCACGTGGGCGACCGGAAGCGTCCAGCCCGGCGTCGCGCTGGCCGCCGCCGAGTGCCCGCCAGACCTCCAGCATGTGCTCCGGCGTAATGGCATCAGCATCGGCGTAGACGAGCATCACTAGCACCTCGAGACCGGCGAGGTCGTCCATCCAGTCGTAGGGCCGGGCCACAAGCTCTCCTGTTCGACGGAACAGGGCAGTCCAGTCGACGCCTGGATAGAGTCCGGCCAGCGGAGAGGCCGCCATCTGACCGCCGATCGCATCGGCGTTGGCTTCCATCGCGTCAAACTGCGCCACGACGGACGGGTACCAGCCGTCCCTGCGCATGGCCCGCGAGATGATCACCAGCCGCCGGACGAGATCGGGGTGGCGAACGGCCAGTTGCAGCGCGATCCCGCCGCCGAATGAATAGCCCGCGACATTGACCTGGCCGTGATCCAGGTGGCGGATCAGCCCGGCGACGTCATCCGCCAGCGTCTCGAGGCGCAGCGGGCGGTCGATGTCGGGCGTGTGCCCGTGTCCCTGCATGTGCGGCACGATCACCGTCCGATCCTGCGCGAACCGGGCGATGACGTCCCCCAGCCCCGCCGATGCGGTGATCCCGCCATGGAGCAGGACGAGCGGGGTGCCGGCAGCCGCGCCGTGGATCTCATGGTAGAGACGGAGACCGTTGACGTCGGCATGACCTGTCCTGGGAACGGTCATGGAGTCGCCTCTTGGCCTGTCGAGGGCGCTGGGCGACCATCCGTCCTGAGGGCCTCGACGACCTTGGCCACCCGACGAGCCCGGGTTTCAGCGGTCTTCGCGCCCTCCACCTGGAGAACATGGCGGCGGCGATTGCTGTACGACAAAGCGTCGAACGCCGCGCGGACGGCCGGATCGGCGCTCATCGCGGCCGCCAGATCGTCCGGGAGTGTCACCTCACGCGGCTCCGTATCGAGGGCTAGCGTTACCTCAACGGTGTCGCCCGCACTGATCCCGGCGCCGGTCCGATGCTCGGCCGAAACCGGCAGCATGAACCGCCCGGCCATGACTCCTATCGTGCTGGTGTAGCTGTACCCGTTGATCGTTGCGACGACTGGTGGCCGCTTGCCGGCTCCCAGAGACTCGATAATGGTCGCCGGTATCTCGATCCCGGTGGCTGCCTTCCCGCCCAGTTCGAGCGTGGCGGTGAATGTCGTCATCTTTCCCCTCCGGATAGCCAGCGCATCTGGCCGGTCACGTCCCCTTCGGCAAACCCGAGCACCCTGGTCGATCCGATGCGGCAGACATCAGCCCATCCACCACCGTCATGCGAGAACGTGCCGTCCCGCACCTTGTAAACCCAGCCGGGATACTTCACGGTCCAGCGCCGAGCGAGCACCTGAAGCAGATCCTCGTCCCTAGTGATCACGGCGTTACCCTCGGTCACCAGTCGAACCACTCCCGTTCGGACCCATTGCCCGTCACCAACGTGACCTGTGGATTACGGGCGATGTTCCGGGCCTTCTGCTCGGTCGCCCCGGTGGCGATATGCAGGGCTCCGTCATGCCAGACGGCTGGGAGAGGACAGGTATGGGGCTGGCCGCCGGGGCGAACGGTCGTGATGAAAAACCTCTCCGCCCCGTCCAGCGCCGCTTCGACGTCCGCCCATGGGCGTGGTTGGAGCCGATCGCGACTGAAGCGCCCGTCGGTCTCGGAAAGGCCAGGCATCGTCCAACCGCCCTTGTGTGACTCACCGGACACCCGTCGCGCCCGGCGCGTCCAAGTCTGCGGGCAGTGAGCCGGGCCTGGCTTCTCCCCGATTGCGTCAGTCCGCGTCAGCGTCCAGGGCGAAGGTGCCCATCGGCACCGGCCCGGCCGGCGTGAAGGTCGCGATGGTGACGCCAGTCGTTGACACCTCGTGGCTGGCCAGCTGCAATCCGGCCGGCGTCACGCCCAGCTCAAACAGCCGCTTGCCCTTGCCGAGCACGACCGGGAAGGTCCAGATCCGGTACTCGTCGATCAGCCCGGCGCTGTTCAGCGTCTGGAGCAGGTTGGCACTGCCGTGGACCTGAATCTCAGGACCCTCACCGGCCTTGAGCTCCCGGATCGCCACCACCGCGTCGCTGCCACCGAGGACGACCGTCGTCGCCCAGTCGGTATCCTCCTGCCGGAGGCTCCGGGAGACGACGTACTTGGTCGCCCGGTTGATCGGTCCGCCGCCTTCTTCCTCGGACACGCGCGGCCAGTGCGCCGCGAAGATGTCATAGGTCCGCCGGCCGAGCAGCAGGTCGAACGGCTCGGCCATCGCCGCGCCCATGATTTCGCCCATCCGCTCGTCCCAGTAGGTGACGGACCACCCCTCCAGGTCGAACCCGCCGTCCGGGTCCTCCCCCTTTCCGCCAGGTGCCTGCATGACCCCGTCAAGGGAGAGAAAGGTGCTCGAGATCAACCGGCGCATGCGATGTCCTTTCAGATGGCGTCAGCTTCGTGCAGGTGGACGCCGGACGATGTCGGACCGGCGCCCGCTACCACGTCTGGGTACCGCCGGGATCAGGCGGACTGGCCCTCGGACGCGGCCAGTTCGTCGAGGCGCGTGTACTGGCTCTCGGCGCCCTCGGTGACACCCATCTCCAGTACCTTCTGCAGCTCTTCGGCAGTGGCGTAGTCGGTATGGATTGTCACGAGCGTCCGATCGCCCTGGTCGGCGAACTCGATGGAAATGTTCGCGACCGGCATGTCCGCATTGACGGCGCCACTCTCATCGGTGAAGGCGTCGGTGTAGACCAGCCGATCGATCGGGCTGACCTCGGAGTAGGTCGCCAGTCCCCACGAGTCGCCCCACTCCGGGGAGTGCATGCGGTAGTGCCAGACCCCACCGGGCCGGACATCCATCGCCTTGACCGTCGTGGTGAACCCGACCGGGCCCCACCACTTCACGATCTGCTCGGGGACGGTGTAGGCATCCCAGACGAACTGGCGTGGAGCGCCGAAGGTGCGGGTCATGGTCAGCCGGGTATCGGTGTTGGTCACGGCCAGGTCGCTCATGTCAGTTCCCCCTCTGCATCTGCTGCAGATGTTCGTCGAGCCGGGAGAAGCGCTCCTCCCAGAACTGCCGGTACTCGTTCAGCCACGTCGTCGCCTCGCCGAGTGGAGCGGCCTCCAACCGGCACGGGCGCCACTGCGCGTGCCGCCCACGGGAGATCAACCCCGCCCGCTCCAGCACCTTCAGGTGCTTGGAGATCGCAGGCAGGGTCATGTCGAACGGCTCGGCCAGTTCCTTGACCGATGCCTCCCCATGGGCCAGTCGCGCCAGGATCGCGCGGCGTGTCGGGTCGGCCAACGCGGCGAAGGTGATACTCAGGGTGTCGGACTCCATCCGTATGTCACCTCCCGGTTAATTAACCGACTGGTAACATAGTAACAGGCGAACGAGGGATGTCAACCCCCTTCCCGGCAATGGCCTTGTGCCATCCGATACGCCACCGAGCCGCAGGCGTTCGACGGACCTCAAGGGCCAATCAATGGTGACAAGCCGACGGAACCGGTACGTCTCCACGCCGTCCCTTGAAATAAGTCCGGACGTCCCCGACCCGCGTGGTACGCTCCCGCGCACCATCCCGATTCGAACACCGTCTGCTCCAGGAGCGTCCCGTGCCCGAACGCCCCAACTCGCCCATCCAGCCTGCCAATCCCCGTCCGCTTGTCCTGCCCTCGAGACTGACCCGGCGCCGGCTGGTCCACGCGGGGACGGGGGTCGGCGCGGCGCTCGCGCTCTCGGGCTGCGTCGGCGGCAGCGACCCGACACCGACGCAGGTTCCCCCGACCCAGCCTCCCACCACGCCGCCAGAACCGGCCGTCGCACCGACCGAGGCCCCGGCGACGCCCGAGGCCGCGCGCGGGATCCAGGGACAGCCCGCCATCCCGGACGGTAGCGCGCTCGTGGTCTCCCCCCGGCTGCCGCTGGGCGGTGTTGGCTCAGCCCAGGCGACGGCACTGCTGGCCGGTGAGGTCGCGGACTGGCGAGATGCCGGCGCCCCGGTCAGCCTGCCCGTCGAGCCACTGGGTGAGATCGGTCCTGACGGCTACGACGACGCCGTCGAGCAGCTGGACGCCGGGTTATCCGATCTCGACGCCGCTACCGGGCGGGTCGCCAGCGTCCCGCTCGCGGCCGTCGACTTCCGCGTCAACGTCCTCTCCATCGACGGCCGAGATCCGCTCCGGGACCGGACTGAGGGCGAGCACGGCCCGATCTTCCGGGTGGGGATTACCGGTGACATCGTGCCGGGGCGCAACATCCACCTGACGATGGAGCGGTACGGCGATTTCCAGTACCCGTTCCGGCGCATCGCCGACCGGCTGGCCGGCTTCGACCTGACGATCGTCAATCTCGAAGGCAACGTCTCGGACACGCTGGAGAACCCGGTCTACTCCCGGCCCAACACGATCGACTTCGTCACCGGGACGGCCTTTCTGGAGGGCTTCGCGCTGGCGGGGGTCGACGCCGTCTCCCTGGCGAACAACCATTCATGCTTCAACGAGATCGGGTGGGGGACGCAGGCCCTCGAGGACACGATGGCCGCGCTGACGGATTCCGGGATCCCGTACTTCGGCGCTGGCTACGAGATCGAGGAAGCCCGCGCGCCGTTTGTGACCGAGGTCAACGGCGTCAGCATCGCCGTGCTTGGCCACGACGCAGTCACCGCGAATCTCGATATCAGCCAGAACCGCGACCTCGGGGTGGTCGCCCAGACGTGGGGAGCGTCGGCGTCGGCGCCCGGCACCAACCCGTTCGGGCTGGGCCAGTTCCTGGCCGACGTCGAATCCGCGGCGGCGCAGTACGACATCGTCATCCCATACCTGCACGGCGGAGCGGAGTTCAAGTGGGTTGTGCCGGAGTGGCTCCAGGCGGCGGCCCGCGGTGCCATCGACGCCGGCGCCACGCTCGTCGTCACCAATCATCCCCATATCATCCAGGGGATGGAGGTCTACGCCGGCCGGCCGATCGTCTACTCGCTGGGCAACTTCATCTTCGACCAGATGTTCAGTGTCGACACGCGGCAGGGGCTGATCCTTGACCTGACCTTCGATGGCCCGATCCTCGTCGGCCTGCGGCTCGGTGGGGTCGAGATCCTGGACTTCTGCCAGCCGCGACCGATGTCTGCGCCCGAGCAGGCGGCGATAATGGACCGGTTCTGGCGCTCAACTGATCGGCTGGCCAGCCGCGAGGACGTCGCGGGGTAGGCGAGGGTACGGCCGCGCCACGACCGGGGACGACCATGGAGATGCTGACGGAGCTGGGATTCGAGGAGCTGGCCGAAAGCGTTGGCCGGGCGATGGAGATCGCTGGCGTCGCCGCCATCGTCATCGGCGCGATCATCGCGACCATCTCCTATGGCGTTACCAACCTGCGCGGTGACCGGACACACACGAGTTATCGCTCCTACCGCCGGGCGCTGGGTCGCTCGATCCTGCTCGGGCTGGAGTTCCTCGTCGCCGGTGACATCATCAGGACGGTCGCCATCGAGCCGGATTTCCGGAGCGTCGGCGTGCTGGCCGTGATCGTCCTGATCCGGACCTTCCTGAGCGCCGAACTGGAGATGGAGATCGACGGACGCTGGCCCTGGCAGCGCGAACCCCGGGACAAGCCCACCGCTTCCGATGGGCCCTGATCGGCCGCACTGACGCGGCACGGCGATTGTGTGTCGGCTGGCACGGCTTGGCAGGCCGGTCCCGGGACGGACCGGCACTGGCCTGTGATCGACTCAGTGCCGGGAGGCAACCGCCATGATCAATCTTGGGTACACGCTGTCCAGCGAGCAATACCGTCCGAACGACCTGATCCGGAACGGCGCCCTGGCCGAGCAGGCCGGTTTCGAGTTCCTCTCGATCTCCGATCACTTCCATCCCTGGCTCGACTCGCAAGGCCATTCGGGGTTCGTCTGGAGCACGCTCGGCGGGCTGGCTCACGCGACCAGCACGATCCGGGTCGGCACCGGCGTCACTTGTCCAACGATCCGGATCCACCCGGCCATCATCGCGCAGGCCGTCGCCTCGACGGCTGACATGTTCGAGGGCAGGTTCTATTTCGCCGTCGGCTCCGGCGAGTACCTCAATGAGCACATCACCGGGCAGCATTGGCCACCGGCCTCACGCCGGCAGGACATGCTCCGCGAGGCCGTCGCGCTGATCCGGAAGCTGTGGGAGGGCAAGTACACCACCGAGTACGGCCACTTCTACACGGTCGAGAACGCCCGGATCTACACCCTGCCGGAGAAGCTGCCCGAGATCATCGTCGCGGCGGCTGGCCCCGAGGCTGCCCGGATGGCCGCCGAGATCGGCGACGGGGTCGACAGCACCTCACCCAACAAGGAAGTCGTCGAGACGTTCGAGCAGAACGGCGGCAAGGGGTCGCGCTACGGCCAGATGACCGTGTGCTATGGGCCGGACGAGCAGGCCGCCGCCGAGCACGCACTGAAGGTCTGGGGCAACTCGGCAGTACCGGGCCAGCTCAGCCAGGAACTCGCCCTGCCGCTGTACTACGAGCAGGCAGCGCAGCTCGCCACCGTCGACCAGATGAAGGAGTCGGTCGTCTGTGGGCCGGACCCGGCGAAGTACCACGAGAAGATCAAGGCCTACGTCGACGCCGGCTTCACGCACCTCTACATCCATGACGTCGGTCCGGACCAGGCCGGGTTCATCGACTTCTCCCGCCGGGAACTCCTGCCCTCCTATGGCAACGCCTCGTCCCGCTGACCATCCATTACGCCCTTAACGATCAGATCGGTGACAGTTGACGATGGCCGGGGCGCAACGCGCTCCGGCCATCGTGGCACCACGGCTGATCTCGCCTCCCCCAGCCACCATCGGAGGGACGGCATCGCCACCCGCCCCTTGGTCGGCGACTCGCGCGAGTCTCCGCCACCGGCAACACCTGAGGGACAGAGCGGGACGATCGTTCCGCGTGGCCATCGCACCGCCGCCACACGCCAACGCGACCAGCGAGACCAGGATCACCACGGGCGACAGATTGGACCCTCCATCCGCGGTGCCGGCGCCAACGGCCGGCAGCGCGAGCACAGTTCCCTTGATGGCACCAATCGCCAGCCCGACGGCAGCGACCCGACCTGAGGGCCCCTCGCTGACCCCGGCCACCGGCAGGTCGCCGCCGGCCCTGACCGGGTCATTCGCCGGGTTCGCGGCGTCTCCAACTACCACGTCTCCCTCAACAGGACCGGTAACCGGTGCGTCACCGGAGTAGTCCACACGGTCGTCGGTGGGACCCGGCTCGACCGGCGCAACGGGCGGCTCGTTGACGCCGCCCACCGGCGGACCTTCGCTGGCAACGAAGGAGCTGACATGGAGCGTCAACGACATGCCTGAGCCAATGATGTACTGCTGCGACCCGCCGGAGTCACCGAAGGCGACGACGGTGAACGGCACGTCGTACTCGGCGTCCATTATGAGCCGACCGGCGCCATCCGTCGTTCCGACGTCGATCACGATGCCCGTCATGACGTCGACGGTCGCGATGGTCCGCTCGCCGCCAGTCGCAGGGCGACCGGTCTCCGGTGCATCGATCCCGTAGACGAACAGCCCGGCGTCGGCGTCATCCTCGATAATCCGGACATGGACGGAAATGGCGTCCGGCGCGATTACGCCGGGCAGGGTGTCCAGGTCCGGTCCATTGCCGGTGCTGCCTTCACCCCCGCTATCCGGGACGGCCGGCGTGGCACTGGCAATCGGAGGGTCAGCCACACCGCCGACTGATAGCACAGGCGACGCCTCTGGGACCGGAGGACCACCTCCGGCGTTGCCGCCTCGAGGATATACACCCGTGGGTGCCGTGGCGGCCACGGACGGAGCGCCGGGGAGGTACTCACAGGAGAACCCGTCCCCGTCACCGTCCATCGCCCCCGGGTCAGCAACCGGTCCGCCAAGGCTGACGAACACCGCCAGGGCGGCGGCGTAGGAGGTGAGCCCGGCGCAGGGGTCGATCCACTGCGCCTGGGCACGATCAGTCCGAAAACAGGACAGGACAAGACACGCGACGAGCGCGAGGCTCGCCACCAGCGTGGCACGGACCACTGGATGCTCCTTATCGGGGACAGGGGTCAGTGGGGACCCATGCCATATGGACTGGGAAGATCAGATGGCCACAGGCTATGTGCTATTGACTTGCCTGAACAGGTGGGTCAGGACGAATGTCCTAGTAGTTGACGTAACACCGATCAACGCGAATCACGGATGGGACAGACGATCCTGGCCGGATACCTGGAAGCGTCACAACTCATCCCGGGGATAGAGGAACCGGCGCAGCAGCCGGGTGACGTTCGGGAGGATGGGCCACGTCAGCGCTCCGACGAGCAGCACCGTCGTGATCAGGACCCGGACCGCGAGTGGCACGGCGGACAGAACATCCTGGAGGAGCAGATTGATCGTCAGGCTGACGATATAGGAGCAGATCACGGTGACGAGAAACATCTTCCACCGTGCCGGCACCGGCGTGGCGGCACCCGGCAGGGTGAACCACGTCTCCATCCCGGTCAGTCGCTCCTCGGAGCGACGGGTGTAGCCCTCTACCCGTCGCAGCCAGTCATGGCGCTCCGGCGAGTCCATCCAGTGCCGGAGGGCCCGCTCATCACTGAATTTGATCACGGTGCGGTAGCGATTGGACCGATCGCCGAGCCGAAACCAGTTCGACCCGAGATGTCCTAGGTACCGGCGACCGGCCTCGGTGATGCCATGTGCCCATTCCTCGAAGACCGCTTCCCGGCCCGGCACGACCCGCCAGGTGATGACCACGGTCATCGGCGTCGGCCGCCCATCCTGCGGAACCGACTCGGTTTCAGCCGTCGCCGGCACGTCGATATCCGGAGCGTCGGTGATCAGCATCTCGCTGCCATGCGCGATGGGACGGGCGGATCGTCCGTCGAGGTCGTCGTTGGACCTCATCGTGGCCCGATCCCGTTCGTGTCACGGGTGGCAGGCGAAGGCCCGGTCCGTGCCATGACGCGCCCGTTCCGTGCGACGGTCAGGCTGCCCTCCGGCGACCGGAAGATGGCCTCGATGCCGGGAATCAGATCGACCACCACCACACCGGTCATCGTCACGCTTGCCATCGGATTCGCGACATCGACCCGGCCCATGCCGGGCCAGACAATCAGCCGCGTCACGACACCGGGCGACTGCGCAGTGACGGGCTCGGTCGGATCGGCTCCGGGGATCACCGCGGCACCAGTAAGCGGCACGACGAGCCGCCATGCGGGATGAGCCTGCGCGCCAAAGGGTGCTGGCGCCGCTTCAATGCCGAGCTCGGCGGCGATCGCGGTGATTGCCGCCGCATCAAACGGGATGCGCTGAGCGGCGCTGCCCGGGGGAACAGGCGGGATCGAGGATGACTGAGCGGTCTGGTCTGCGTCGGGTCGGGTCATGGGGGGTGCGATCCTCGGTTCCATGGCGACCCGGGCCCAGGCCAGAGTCCGGGGTTCGCCAGTCTGCCCCTTTATACTAGGGAGATCACCGGAGACAGCTGGTCCGTCTGACCAATCGTCACGGCTCGATCGCCCCGCCTGGCGACGTCGGAGGAGCATCCGAGCATCATGTCCTACGGCAGCCCACCCGATTGGCCGACCTCTCGCACCGGTGATGTCCGCAAGGTGTCCACCCGGGTGGATGGCATCCCGCACGGTGACGTGTCTCCCGAGCCGGCGGCTTCCGGCGGACAACCGGCGGCAGCGCTGGACGGCTGCCCGGTGACGCTCGAGGACCTGCTTGCCGCCCGCGAGCGGATCGCACCCTACATCCACCGCACACCGCTGCTGTCGTCCCGGATGCTTGGCTCGATGTCAGACACCGACCTGTGGCTGAAGGCGGAGGTGCTGCAGCGGACCGGGTCGTTCAAGATCCGCGGCGCCCTGAACAGCGTGCTCCAGCTGACCCCCGAGCAGCGCGCCCGGGGCATCATCGCGTTCTCGGCCGGCAACCACGGCCAGGGTGTCGCCCAGGCAGCCGGGCTGGTCGGCGCTCGCTGCGTGATCTTCTCGCCGGAGACGGCTCCGGCACTCAAGGTCGCGGCGATGCGCGGCTACGGGGCTGAGGTCCGGTTCGCCCCGTCGATGGCCGAGATCGAGGCGTTGATGGATGCTTACCGGCAGGAGTACGGCCTCCACTACATCCACCCGTTCGGCGACCACGCCACCATCGCCGGCCAGGGGACGCTCGGGCTCGAACTCGTCGAGGACCTGCCCGACGTCGAGACGGTCGTCACCGGTGTCGGCGGCGGGGGATTGCTGGCCGGGATCGCGGTCGCGATCCGTGCGCTCCGGCCGGAGTGCCGCGTCGTCGGCGTCGAGCCGGAGGGGGCGCCGACGGTCTATGCGGCGCTGCGTGCGGGCGGACCGGTTCCACTTCCCCGGATCGCGACCCTTGCGGATGGGCTGGCCGCCGCCCGGACGGCCCCACTGACCTACCAGATCATCCGCCAGCTTGTGGACGATGTTGTCCTGGTGACCGAGGAGCAGATTCGCCACGCCCTCGTGACGATCCTGCAGCGGGCCAAGCTCGTCGCCGAGCCGGCCGGTGTCGCCGGTGTCGCGGCCGTTCTCGCGGGCGCGGCCGGAACCCGACCCGGCTCCAAGGTCATCGCCGTCCTCAGTGGAGGCAACGTCGACCTGACGACCCTGAAGCGCCTGCTGTAGCCGACGGCCCTCGGCAGACCGGCCCTCCTCAGGTCAGGGGTAACAGGACGCCAGGCGACGTCAGGGACGACGCCCCGGACGCAGTCCGGCGACCTCCAGCGCGTTACTGATGCCGCGCAGGAGATACAGAACCCGTCCGGCGATCGACCCGGCCCCGAGTGCCAGCGCGACGCCGGCGGCGGCATGGGCGTCATCCACCCAAGCCGCGGCGATCCTGCTCCGGCTGAAGGTGAACGCGAGATAGACCAGCAGCAGGGAGACGCCGACCATGTCCATCTGCGAGACGACTGAGCCGGTCGCCTGATCCCACCTCACCCGGTTCATCCGGCCAAGTGCGATCCCGACCACCGCGCCCGCCGCCAGCCCGATCCCCATCTGCCACCACGCCAGCTCGCCCTGGACCAGCCGGACGGCCAGGACCGCGAGCATGACGACGAAGACGATGAACAGGATGCGAAGCAACAGCCGGGTCCGACGCGACACGGATTCCCGCGTCGGCCGCACCGGCAGTTGCGTCGTGCGGGCATCTGCGTCGGACATGGCTGATCTCCGATCGATCCGCTCGCGGCGGCGGATCAGGCCAGGAACGAGGCCGGGTCGTAAAGCGCCGAGCGGAGCGCTGCCCAGAGCGTGCGGTAGGCGCCCCACGGGTCCGTGCCCTCGACCGCGATCGTGACCGGGCCGACCTGCTCGACGCCCGCGGTCCGGCTGGCCCGGTCGCACTGCGGCATGCGGAGGAACTCGACCTCGATGCGGAACGGCCCGTCCGGCCGGTACGGAGTCACGGCGCCGACCTGGCCCAGGGCGCGCGCGGCGGCCGTCTCGATGTCGGCCCGTGCATCGCCCAGCGGCCGGCAGACGGCGGCGTTCATCCCGGTCGCCCGCTTGACCGCGACCGTCTCGACCGCGTCGCCCAGCATCCGGCTGGCCTCGGCACAGGTGGTCTCGTCCCCGGTCACCAGCACGGTCGGGATCCCGAGCGACGCCAGCACCGCCGCGTTCAGCCCCGTCTCGCCGTGCGGCACGCCATTGACCCGCAGCTCATGGACGGCGGCGCCCGCGATCGTGTGGGGATGGATCGCCTTGGGCGTCTTGGCCATCGCGTGGTATCCGACAAACATCGCCGCGTCGAAGGTTCGCTCATCGGCCCCCTCCAGCTGGCAGAACGGCCGGGCGTCGGCCGTTCCCGTCATCAGGTGGGCGCGTGGGTCCAACTCCTCGATCAGCAGGTTGCGCATCGGACCATGGCCGTCCGCGACCAGCACGTACTCCGCCCCGGCCGCGAAGGCTCCACGGATCGCCGCGTTGGCGTCCTCGGTCATCAACCGGCGGCCGCGCCCGTACTCCGTCTGCCCCGGCATCATCATGTCCGCGTGGACCACGCCCGAGATACCTTCGATATCGACCGAGATATAGACGTTCATCCGCTTTGCTCCTGGCTACCGCCGAAACCGTCACGACGCCGTGATGGTAGCGACCTCGGAGCCTGAGCGAAAGTCCGCCGGAGACAGCCGAGCCCAGATGTGCTAACCTTTGGTAAGTTCATTCTTCCATCGACGAGAGGCGGACTTCCCATGACGACGACGAACAAGCCAGAGACCGGCACCACGACTGGCTTGGAACTGGGCGGCATCCATCACCTGACGGCGGTCTCGGCGGCCATCCGCGAGAACCACCTGTTCTACACCCGCACCCTCGGGATGCGCCTGGTCAAGCGCAGCGTCAACCAGGACGACGTCAGCGCCTATCACCTGTTCTACGCCGACGCGGTCGGCAGCCCCGGCAGCGACTTGACCTTCTTCGACTGGCCGGTCCCCCGCGAGCAGCGCGGGACGCGCAGCATCACCCGCACGGCACTCCGCGTCGCTGGCGACGGCACGCTCGACTGGTGGGCGACACACCTCGCCGGCCACGGCGTCAAGGTGGGTGGCGTGATCGAGCGCGACGGCCGCGGGACGCTGGACTTCGAGGATCCGGAGGGCCAGCGACTGACGCTGATCGACGACGGTGGGGCAGGGGAGACGCACCCATGGGACCGGAGTCCGGTGCCGGCTGAGCGCCAGATCCGCGGCCTCGGCCCGATCACGATCAGCGTGCCGGACCTGACGCAGACCGACCTCGTGCTGCAGCAGGTGATGGGGATGCGAGCGGTCCGTGAGTACGCGAATCCCTGGACGCCGGGATCGACGATCCATGTCTACGAGATGGGACCGGGCGGGCCGGGCGCCGAGCTCCATGTCGCGGTCGAGCCGGGGCTGCCGGTCGGCCAGCAGGGCGCCGGCGGCGTCCATCACGTCGCGTTCCGCCTGGCCGATGACGCCTACGACCACTGGACCGAGAAGCTGCGGAGCTACCGGATCCCGAACAGCGGGCAGGTCGACCGCTACTGGTTCCGCTCGCTGTATTTCCGCGAGCCCAACGGCGTGCTGTTCGAGCTGGCGACGGACGGCCCCGGCTTCGGGGTCGATGAGGACATGGAGACGCTGGGCGAGAAGGTCGTCCTCGCCCCGTTCCTCGAGCCCCGCCGGGACGAGATCATCGCCAACCTCAAGACGATCGACTGACCGGTTGGATCGGTCCTGACAGCGCCTGATTGCCGGGATGGGGATGCTTCCCTGTCCCGGCCATCCTGTCGTTCGGGACTGGTTCCCGGAGGTCCGTCCGCAAACGGTTACCCGGCAAACCGCTGTTCATTGCAAACGTTGACAGATCCTACGCTCGCTCCATCGCCCAGCCATTGCCTGTCCGCGGGACGATTCGCTTCCGTCCTGGTAAATGATCACCCCATACGCCGATCAGGCGAAAGCTGTTTCGTCCGGTCGGTAGGAATTGCCTGACTGCGGAACAGGTACTTCCGCCGCCACGCCCCTTGGACGTACGACTCGCCGGATTGACGGGGGTAATAGGTGGTGGACAGGCGTGACGTCGCGGTGTGGTCGACGGAATCGTGGCGAGCAGCGGCGACAGCCTGGATGGACGAGCGGCTCACGAGGCAGGGGCTCCCCGGACCGGACCGGGGGAACAGCCACGCGTGCGACCATGGGCGACGGTCCTGACGGCGCCGACGACGAGCGGGCCGGTCTGGATGAAGGCCTGCGCACCCGGACCGGACGCCGAAGTCGGGCTCTACGATCTGCTCGCGCGGGTCACGCCAGACGCCGCCCTGTCACCGATCGCGAGCGACCGGGAGCGCGGCTGGCTGCTCCTCCCGGACGGCGGCCCGCCGCTCGACCAAAGGTTCCAGGGCGACGCGGACACCGTGCTGGCGGCTCTTGCCCGTGTCCTGCCCCGATACGCCGACATGCAGCGGACACTCGCGTCCCATGCCGACGCGATTGTTGCGCTCGGCGTGCCCGACATGCGCCCGGCGACCATGCCCGTGCGCTTTCCGGAGGCGGTCGCGGTCTCCCGACCGTACGTCGAGCGAGCCGGGACCATGGACGCTCGCGAGCAGCTCGACCGGATCGAGGCGCTGGAAGGCGAGTTCGCCGAGCGCTGCGCCCGGCTGGCCGCATCGCCCGTCCCGGCCTCGCTGGACTACAACGACCTCCACCCGGGCAACATCCTGCCCGGACCGGACAATCACCTGGACCGGGTGCGCTTCTATGACTGGGGCGACAGCGTCGTCTCGCATCCGTTCGCGTCGCTCCTCGTCGTCCTGCAGGTGGCCGCCCTCGCCTACCGTGCGCGGCCAGACGACCCGCGAGCCGTGCGCATTCGGGACGCGTACCTGGAGGTCTTCACCGACCTCGCCCCGCTCGTCGAACTGGTCGACATCCTAGAGGATGCCTGCCGTGTCGCGACCGTCGCCCGGGCGCTGATCTGGGCGCGCGCGACCGGTGCCACGGCGCACTCCGGTCAGGAGACCGTACCTGCGTCGGATGCGTTCGAGACCCTGCGGATGCTGCTTGGACCTCATCCGTACCGCGTCGAGATCAGCTGATCCCGGCGGGGAGGGAGGGGATATCGACCGGGATCGACCCGTGACGCAGGGAATGTGCGGCGGCGCATCCGGCCGCGACCGCGTGCCGGGCGGCGATGGGTGACGTCTCGGTTGCGCCGCCGTGCCGGACATAGTCAAGGAACTCCGTGACGATGGCGGGATCGGCACCGCCGTGGCCACCCTTCGCGACCGGGATGGGAAACCGGAGCGCGGCATGCGGAGCCCAGCTGTCGGTCCGCGTCTGCCAGAGGCGGATCTCCGTGCCTTCGCCGCCGTTGCCGGCGTTCTCGATTCGCCCGGCGTCCCCGATGACTGTGTACTCCCGGAAGTAGTCCGGCGTGAAATGCGACTGCTGGTATGACGCGAACGTCCCGTTCTCCAGCGTCATCAACATCATCGACAGGTCCTCGACATCGATCGTCGGGTGAAGCCGGTCGATCGTCGTTGGTGGCCAGCGGTCGAGCAGGGTGTCCCGCTCGCGCCAGGGGATCGGCGGGTTGGCCGCGTCGGCCCGGTTCGCGTTGGCTCCATAGACCATCAGATCACCCATCGCGACCGTCCGGACCGTATGCGAGCCCATCAGCCAATGGAGCACGTCGATGTCGTGGGCGCCCTTCTGGAGAAGCAGAGACGTGGTCCGGCGGCGCTCAGCGTGCCAGTCGCTGAAGTAGTAGTCGCCACCGGTGGAAACGAAGTGCCGGCACCACGCCGCCTGGGGTGTACCGATCGCCCCGGACAGGATCAGGCGGCGCATCTCGCGGACGAACGGGGCGTGCCGCATGTTGTGCCCGACATAGAGGCGGCCGTCCCGCCTGCGCATCAGCCGGAGGAGATCGTCGCAGTCCGCTGTGGTGATCGCCATCGGCTTCTCGAGGTAGACCGCGATGTCGCGCTCGAGCAGGGCGCTAGCATGAGGATGGTGCAGGTCATCCGGTGACAGGACGAAGACGGCGTCCAGGTCACGGTCGAGGAACGGCTCCAGCTCCGGGTCCACCGTCACATCCGAACCGAACTCGGCCCGGAACGCCTCACCTGCCGCCGGCGATGGATCGCAGAGGGCGACGACACGCGCGCCGGCGCCTGGCCGATGGGCGTGACTCAGCAGTCGGCCCCGGAGTCCGAACCCGATTGCCCCAATCCGCAGATCCGTCACCACGCCGTTCCTCCCCTCATAACCGCTCGTGATCGCTCACCCGTGGGTGTTGACCCTCGCCGGGCGGAGCGTAACCACCAGCCGAGGCGCACCGACGTTGTACATGTTCTTCATGCTCGATCCGTAGTGATTGACGATCCGCTCGGCCCAGTGGTATTCGCCCTCTTCGATGCTCAGTTCAGCGTCGCCGCGGATCATGATCGCCCGGCTGGAATTGCCCGGATCGATCAGCACGAAGGCACACTTCGAATCGCGCTGGAGGTTCTTCGCCTTCTGGGTCGTCGCCTGCATGACGAAGCGGATTACTCCATCGTCGCGGTCGAACAGGTACCAGACCGCCGTGGAGTGGGGATACCCATCGTGACCATTCGTCGTCAGTGTGCCGACGCCGGGATGCGCCAGGATGCCGTGGTAGCTCTCGGGGATGGTCGCCATCGTCGTCCTTCGTCGGTGGCCAGCCCGATCCATTCGCTCCGTCCGGGCTGGTCCGGTCATCTTGCCAGAACACCGCCCGTGATGAGCGTCGCCCGTGTACACTTACGTTTTGTTAGTCAATGAGTGCCGCGCGGGGCGCGGGCCGGGAAGGACGATGGGAGTGGCAACGGTTACGGGTCTGCATCACGTCACGGCCATCGGATCCGATCCTGCCCGGAGCATCGCCTTCTACTCGGGCGTACTCGGACTGCGACTGGTCAAGCGCTCGATCAACCAGGAGGATCCCACCACCTGGCATCTGTTCTTCGGGAATGCCCAGGGCGATCCCGGTACCGCTATGACGTTGATCTTCTGGCCGCTCGGTGGACAGGGACGCATTGGGCCGGGGCATGTCGCGGAGATCGCCTTCGCCATCCCGCCGGACGCGCTGGGGTACTGGGTCGATCGCCTGGTCCGCCACGGTGTCCGGTTCGATCCGCCGGCTGCCCGGCCGACCGGAGGCCGCCCCTCCGACCGGGAAACCGTGATCACCCTCCGGGACCCGGACGGCCTCCGTCTGGCGCTCGTCGCTGATCCGACCGCTCCAATTGACCGCGCATGGGACGGCGCCGCGGATGTCCCGGTAGAACGCGCCGTTCGGGGCTTGCACTCTGCTACCGCCTGGGTGAGTCGTGCGGCGATCAGCGCCGCCGTGCTGGCCGAACGGCTCGGGTTCCAAGTTGCCGGCCAGCACGAGACGACGACCCGCCTCACGCTTGGGGAGGGCCATGCCGGGCAGATCCTCAACCTTCGCGAGGTCGGGAACTTCGCGGAGGGGGCGGAGGGGACCGGCACCATGCACCACATCGCCTGGACTGTCTCCAACGAGCAGGACCTGTCCGATATCGCCAGTGCCCTTGAAGCCGGCGGTCTCGAACCGACGCCGGTCACGGACCGGTATTACTTCCAGTCGATCTACGTGCGTGAGCCGGGTGGCGTGCTGCACGAGGTCGCGACGAGCAGCCCGGGATTGACGATCGACGAGCCCGCCGGTCGGGTTGGGGAGACGCTGACCCTGCCGCCGGAGCATGAATCGGAGCGCGCCTGGATCACGGTCGCGCTCCCGCCAATCGATGAGGTGCCCGGCAACCTGGGATCCGAACTCGCCGACCGGTTGTTTGCCCGCATGGACGACAACTCGCTGGCGCCTGCCAACTCGACGGAGGACACGACGATGACGATCGCACTTGATGCTTTCCAGTACCGGTTCCAGCCGGCCCCCGCCGGCGACAGTGGTCCTACCCTGCTCCTGCTCCACGGCACGGGCGGCGATGAGAACAGTCTGCTGTCGCTCGGGCAGGCGCTGGCCCCCGGTGCCGCGATCATCAGCCCCCGCGGCAACGTCTCGGAGAACGGGGCGCCGCGCTTCTTCCGCCGGCTGGCCGAGGGGGTCCTTGACCAGGAGGACCTCGCCGCCCGGACCACCGAACTGGCGGACTGGATCCCCGTCGTCGCGGCGGAGCATGGGGTCGACCCGGAGACGATCGTCGCGGTCGGCTTCTCCAACGGCGCCAACATCGCTGCGTCGGTCCTGTTCCGTCGCCCGGGCGTGCTCCGTGCCGCGATCCTGCTGTCGCCGATGCTCCCGTTCGAGCCGGAGTCGCTGCCGGACCTGTCCGGAACCGGCGTCTTCATCGGCGCCGGTCGGCAGGACCCGCTCGTCCCCGTCTCGCAGGTCGAGCGGCTGGAGGCGCTCTACCGGGAGGCGCGCGCCGACGTCACCCTGCACTGGGATCCGGGCGGCCACCAGGTCACCATGCCCGAGGTCGAGGCCGCCCGGCGCTTCCTGGCCAGCCGCTGATCGGGTCATCGCGGGCCGGTCGAGATCACCTCGCCTTCAGGGACTGACAGCCGGGTCCGAGATCCGTTCGACCCGGCCGTCGTCCCCGGCCCGCCAGAGCGAGCCAGTGGCCGATCGATCGTCGACATCGTTCGTCGTCGCGCCGGGCGGGAGCGGCACATCGCCCCGGAGCAGCGGGTCGTCGGTCTCCCGCATCCATCGGTCCAGCCGGTCGCGGAGGTCGGCCAGCACCGCCGTGTGTCGTGGACTGGTTGCCAGGTTATTGGCCTCACCCGGGTCAAAGACGAGGTCGTAGAGCTGCTCGGACGGCAGTGCTTCCCGGTCCCAGCCCGCCTCCAGCCACAGGTCACGGGTCGGCCCGTCGTCGATATTGGGCAGGACGGGTGTTGGCCGGTTGCCATAGCGCCGGATGTAGGCCCACCGGTCGGTCCGGACGCTTCGCTGCGGCTCGTAGGCGGCGTGGTAAGTCACCTCGGCGAAGGTCTCGGTCCGAACCGCTGCGGCCGACCCGTCGAGCAGTGGCAGCAATGACCGTCCCTGCAGCCACCCCGGCGACGCGAGCCCGAGCAGGTCGCAGATCGTCGGGAACACGTCCACGTGCGACACCATCGCGTCGACCACGCGGCCAGCCGGGATCACCCCCGGAGCACGGAGCACGAGCAGCACACCGATGCCATGGGCCGTCAGCGTGCATTTCATCCGTGGGAACGCGAGGCCATGGTCGGTCGTCTGAATGACCAGCGTGTCGTCCGCCAGCCCGTGCGTCTCCAGCGCGTCGAGGATCATCCCGATCCCGCGATCCAGTTCCCGGACACTGGTATGGAAGGCCGCCATGTCAGCCCGCGTCTCCGGGGTGTCGGGCTGCGCCAGTGGTGGCGCGACGTACCGCGGATCGTCGTCCGCGCCGGGGTCCGGGAAGTCACGGTGCGTCTCGAAGAAGCCGGCATCGAGAAAGAACGGCCGGCCCTCGGCGGCCAGTCGCCCGATTTCTTCCACCGCCCGGGGAGCCACGACCGCGACGCTGGTATCGGGTTGCGCCAGGTTCCGGTCGTAGACCCGATCCACCACATCGACGCCGACGTGCTGCATTCCGGACAGGACCCTCGTGTACCCCGCGTCACGGAGGACAGCGGCGATGTGCTGCTCCGGTTCGTTCAACCGGAACCCGCGATGGGCCAGCCCCAGCATGCCGGTCATGTGAGCCCACTGGCCGGTCAGGAGCGCCGCCCGTGACGGCGAGCAGGTCGGTGCGGCGGCGAAGGCTCGCCGGAAGACCGTTCCGGACTCGGCCAGGGCCTGGATATGGGGCGTCGGCACGGCGTACCCGTATGGCGACACATAACGCCCCGTGTCATGCGAATGCAGGTAGAGCACATTCATCGGCCGCTTCGCCGATGAACCTGACATGGTGGGCACTTCAAGCTCCTCTTTTGGCTATTCGCGATCCCCAGTGATCAGCCCGTGAGGGAGGCCGTCGTGGCGGTTGTTCGCCCGTGACATTGCTTAACTTTACGGCCACTGCCACAGGGACACGCGTCGTTCCGGCCTGCCCGGCGGACGGCATCCAGCAGCTGGGCGTCCGCCTCCCGGGTCATCGCCATGATGTTGGCCGGCGGCCGACCAGCTCTGAGTTCCTCGACCATGCTCTGCATCGGCTGATCGATATGCGTGAAGAACCGGTAGTAGCCCTCGCACAGCCAGTTCAGCCCCGGTTCGCCGTAGCGATCAAGGAGCGTCCGGTCCTTGGGACAGCCACCGTGGCAGGCGAACCGCACGTCACACTCGCGGCACTGCCGGGGGAGCGTCTCGCGCTTGGCCTCGCCAAATGCCTTCTGGCGCGGGTCGGCGACCAGCTCGATCATCGGCCGCTCGCGAATGTTGCCCAATCGAAACAGGGGCTCGACGTAGTGATCGCAGCTGTAGAGGTCGCCGTTGTGCTCCATCGCTAGCGCCGCCCCACAGGTCTCGGCCTGGACGCAAAGCGACGATCCCATCCCCGCCCAGATCCCGAGCGCGACATCGAACGACTGGACAAAGACCGTCCCCACGTCGTTCCGGACCCACTCGTCGAAGATCGTGACGAGGAACCGGCCGTACTGGGCCCCGGTGATCGAGCGGGAGGTCAGGGTCTCGCCCTCCTGGAACCCGGTCGCGTTGTCCCGCTCGACGATCGGGATGAACTGCATGAACCGGGTCCCGACCTCATCCCGAAGGAAGCGGTAGATCCGGAGCGGGTCATCGGCATTGGCGGCGTGGAGCGTCGTCAGGATGTTGAACTCGACGTCGTGCCGCCTCAGGATTTCGATCCCGCGCATCACCCGGTCGAACGTCGCGTTGCCGCCCTTGTCGACCCGGAAGGTGTCGTGGATCTCCCGCGGGCCGTCCAGGCTCACACCGACGAGAAAGCCATTGGCGTGGAGGAACTCGCCCCACTCGTCGGTCAGGCGGGTGGCGTTGGTCTGGATGGTGTTGTGGATCGTCATCCCCGGCCGACGGTATCGCGCTTGGAGCTCGACCGCGCGGCGGTAGAAGTCGATGCCCATCAGCGTCGGCTCGCCGCCCTGCCAGGCGAACGTCACCTCGGCTACGCGCTGCGCCGCGATGTACTGCCGGACGTAGTCCTCCAGCAGCGCGTCGTCCATCCGGAACCGGCTGCCCTCGTAGAGGTCCTCCTTCTTCAGGAAGTAGCAGTAGGCGCAGTCGAGGTTGCAGATCGCCCCGCGTGGCTTGGTCATCACATGGAAGGCCGGCGGCGCGAGCATCTCCGCCGTCGCCATCGGGACGGGGATCGAAGCGGGCCGGAGGGTGGGACTAACGGTCATGGCGGGCGATCCCCGGGCGAGTCGCCCCCATAGCGAAACGGGTAGCAACGGACGACACTGTCCTGGCCAGTATCCCCGATGCAGTCGCACGTGGCCCCGATCGGCCATCACGTGCCAACAGGAGCCCATGAGCGACGACCTGTACGCCGTCCCTGTTCCCCTTGAGCGGACGATCATGAGGATCGCCCGCCGGCACGGTGTGCGGCGCTCGGAGATCAGCCGTCCGCCACAGGGCGTGGCCAATCACACCTGGGCGCTGGGCGACCGGCTGATCCTGCGCATCCCGCGGAACGCCAGCGTGCTGCTCGACGACCTCCAGAAGGAGCGTGTCATCATCCCGCTGGTCCGGGCCGCCGGCGTCCATACCCCGCCGATCGTCGCGTGGGAAACCGGCTACCACCGGCTGGCCGTCCCGGCGATGATCCTGGAGCGTATGGCCGGGATCGGTCTCGATCAGCCGGGCCTGACCGACGCCCAAGTCAGCGTCGCGTGGGAAACCATTGGACGCCAGCTCGCCCGGCTTCACCGCATCATTCCCGAGGCAGGTGACACGGGAGCAATCCCGGTCGATCTGCCTACGAGCAGCCCGTCCGACGAACTGGGGACGATGATCGCGGACGGTGCGATCGACGCCGGTTCCGGCGCGTATCTCATTGACCTAATCGAGATCCTGTCGTGGTACGTCGTGCCGATCGTCACCCCGGTCCTGATCCACGGCGACGTGGCGCCGCGCAACATCATCGTGCCGCCGCTGATCCCCCGGATGACCGGGCTGA
The DNA here is from genome assembly GCA_035944555.1 of Thermomicrobiales bacterium. Classification (GTDB taxonomy): domain Bacteria; phylum Chloroflexota; class Chloroflexia; order Thermomicrobiales; family UBA6265; genus CADCWK01. Next base: position 236,078 of record DASZAY010000003.1, on the reverse strand, counting down.
TCGACTGGGGAGACGCAGCCTGGGCCGACCCGGCACAGGACTTCGCCAAGCTCCCGTTGCCTCATCTCCTCGTGACGCTCCAGGGCTACCTCGCCGAGCGCGGCACGGACGGTCTGCCGTATCGACACGCACTCAGGACTTGGCAGGCTCGTGCGCTGCGGTACCACGTCGAATGGGGGATCGCCGCCGCGAATCGCCGGGAGCCCTCGTCCGGTGAACCCCTTGCGGGCTCCATGGCCCGGCTCCTGGTCGTCCTGCGGTTCCTGGCGGAGACGACGGACCCTCGATGGGACTGGCTCAAGGGAGCCGACTGATCCGACGCGCTTCGATACGGGTTGCCGGGTGCATGGCGGCAAAGACAACGCCCCCTCTCCGTCGCGCGGAGAGGGGCCGTTGCCATGAAAGGAGCCGTCGTTACGCCTGCCGGCGGCGCAGTTGCCAGCCGAGCAGCAGGAACCCGCCAACCGCCCAGACCAGCATGATCCCGATGTAGAGCGCGGCGTTGCCGAAGATCGTGTCGCCGGTCAGCGCGTCGGCCAGCAGGCGGCCCGCCGCGCCGGTCGGGAAGGCCGCGGCGATATCACCGACGATGCCCGGCACGACCGAGAGGAACGTCGGGATGATGATGGGGAAGAGGATGAAGCTTCCCCAGGTGTTGAGCTGGTTCGCGCTCTTGAACAGCCCGCCGAACAGCAGCCCGAACCCGAGCAGCGACGCCGACAGGGCGGCGATCGTCAGCACGAACAGCGGCAGGTCCCCGGGACTCGCCTGGGCCAGTGTCAGCGTGATCGCCGTCGCCACCGCGATGTAGACCAGCCCGACCAGCGCCTTGCCGATCATCACGTCCGTGTACGACGCGATCATCACCAAGGCGTCCAGCGTCTTCTTCTCGATCTCCTCGGTCAGGATGATCGGGATGGCAAAGACGGCGATCATGCCGACGAGGAAGACCATCGAGAACATCAGCATGTAGTTCCGGATGCCGATCCGGTCGAACAGGCTCGGCTCCGGCTCGCCGGCCGCCTGAACCGTCAGCGCGGCCGGTAGCTCCTGCCCGGCCACCGTCCGGAGCGATCCGTCCAGCACGCCGAGCAGATATGACGTCCCGGCCGTCGCCGTCGCCGGGGTGACTACGGTGATCGCTGGCTGCTGTCCGGCCGACAGGGCCGTGACCAGGTCCGGTGGCAGGATCAAGCCGAGATCGGCATTGCCATCCCGCAGCCGCTCCTCGACGTCCTCCACCGTCGCGAACGTGTCGATCCGGACCTCGACCGCGTCGCCGCTGGCGACCAGGAACTGCTCGTTGAGTTCCGCCGGCCAGTCAGGGGTGACGACCATCCGGTAGGACGGTGTCTCGTCGGTGAAGTCATCGTTGAACAGGTATGAGTAGGAGACGCCGATCAGGATCGGGAGCAATAGCGCGATGGCAACGCGGCCATCGCGGATGGCATCGACGAGGTCTTTGCGGAAGATCGTCATCACGGCCCGGGGATTGAAACGCATCAGGAAACTCCGTCGGTGGGAATAGGATCAGGGAGCAGGGAACGCCACGCCGGGTCAGAGGGCCCGGCCAGCGAGGGCGATGAACACGTCCTCCAGCGTTCCTTCCTGCGAGTGCAGCGTCACAACCTGCCCGTCCCGCATCCATCCTTCGACCCTGGCAGCGCCATCGGCGTCGTCCAGCCCGACGACGTGCTCGGACCCATCACGCAACGAGACGGCGACCGTTCGCTGGCCATGCTGCAACTTCAGCTGGCGGGGGGTATCCAATGCGACGATATTGCCGGCCGAGAGGAAAGCGACCCGATCGCAGAGCTCGTCAGCCTCCTCCATGTAGTGCGTGGTCAGGAAGACGGTCGTGCCGCTCTCGCGAAGACCGCGGATCAGGTCGCGCAGCTCACGGGCGGAGGTCGGGTCCAGCCCGCGAGTCGGCTCGTCAAGGAACAGCACCTTCGGCTCGTTGATCAGCGACCGCGCGATCAGCAGCCGCTGCTTCATCCCGGACGAGTAGGTCTTGACCTTGCGCCTGGCCGCGTCCTCCAGCCGGACGGTCCGGAGCAGCTCGGCGGCCCGGGAGCGGGGCACGCCGTAGAGATCAGCGAAGATCTCCAGGTTCTGGAGCCCGGTGAACCGCTCGTAGAGGTTGGCGTCCTCGAAGACCAGGTTGATCAGTGGCTTGATCCGGTCGCGTTGCCGGGAGATATCGAAGCCGCCGATGGTCCCCGTACCGCCGGTCGGGTGGGTGCGCCCCGTCAGCATGCGGATCGTCGTCGTCTTCCCGGCGCCATTGTGGCCGAGGAATCCGAACACCTCACCGGGGTAGACATCGAACGAGATCCCGTTGACGGCGTGGACCTGGCCGTACGTCTTCACCAGATCGCGGACCTGGATTGACGGCGTGCCACGGTGGGGGCCAGTCGCGGCATTCGGTGCCGGCGGCGCGGCAATCGTCGACATGTGAAATCTGCTCCATTCATCCCATTACCGGGCTGTCCCCGGCGCAGCCAGAGACGGCCCGGTCGTTGTCCTGCCGTGGAGGATAGCGACGGGATGTCACGATTGCGTCTCACCCGGGCGAAGCGTGCGCATATCGCCGGGGACCACAATCCGTAACGGGTCAGGCGGGCCGGGGTGGCGCGGTATGCTTCGGTGAATCCGTACCTGGCGATCTTCGCGCGCGGACAGCGCTGGTTTTTCTGGCGCTGTCTGGGCAGCCCTTGACTCCTGCTGGTCAGGAGCAAACGAGACCGATCAAGGAGCGTCCTCCTGCCATGACCTTTCCTCCCCGGCGTCCCGGTCGAGCACGTGGGCTCACCCCTCGGCCAGCGGATCGCCTGCCACTGGCCCTGGCAGCCGTGGTCATCGTCGTCGCGATCGTGTTTGCCGGCAGCCTGATCGCCGGGATCGTCCGCGATGGCGGCGGCGGCGATGGGCCGCGCTCGGCCGATGTCCCGCCGGCCAGCGTGCCGACCCAGACGCCGACCATCCCTCCCACTGGTATCACGCCGCCCGCCGTAGGTGACGCGTCCGCGACCCCGCCCGTAGCGACCCCGGTCGATGGCGGCGAGACGGCCAACACGCTCGGTGAGCCGTACGTGGTCTGCCTGGATGTCGGGCACGGCGGGATGGACTGGGGCTTCACCCGGGTCGATGACGACGAGATCATCGCCGTAGAGAAGGACATCGTCCTCGATATCTCGGAGCGGATCGAGGAGCGGCTGGAGGCGCAGGGGATTGAGGTCGTCCTGACCAGGACCGAGGACCAACTCGTCAACGTCTCCGGCGATGACGTTAACGGCGATGGCGAGCAGGCAACCGACGGCGACGGCGATGGGCTGATTGATACGCCAAACGTCGACGAGCCGAACAACCTCGATGAGCTTCAGGCCCGGGTCAATGTCTGCAACGAGGCTCAGGCCGACCTGCTGATCTCCGTCCACATCAATGGCGCGGAGAACACCGCGTTGCAGGGCTACGAGGCGTGGTGGGCCAACGGCCGACCGTTCTCGGACCAGAGCCAGTGGTTCGCAGAGGAGATCGTCAGTCAGTTCGGCACGCAGTTCGAGGATGCCGGGTTTACGGAGATCGAGTCTCGCGGGGCTCAGGCTGACTCGGAGACCGACATCCCCGAGCAGGATCTGCCGCAGGACGCCTTCGTCCACTACGTCGTCCTCAGCCCGGACGTCGAGGGCCGGAACTTCACCGGCTCGACGATGCCCGGCGCGGTCGTCGAGTCCCTGTTCATGTCCAGTGACACGGATTGGGAGGTGCTCGGCACGGAGGAGGGAATCGAGGCCATCGTCCAGGCCTACGTCGTCTCGATCAACGGGTTCTTCACCGAGTTCCCGGTCGAAGGCAAGCGCCTCTCGACCGGCGAGCCGGAATCGCTTCCCGTGCCGTCAGATGAGCCATCGGCCGAGGCGGCCGGCACGGTCGCCGATGCGACGGCCGAAACATCGCTCTCACCCGAGGCCACGCCGATTCCCTACGAGCAGGCGCTCCTGCCGCCGCCGGCCGAGACGGACGAGGAGTCGAGCTTCGTCGTCGAGACATACGACACGGACAGGATGGAAGTCGCGCTCACCTTTGACTGTGGCGCCGACCGCGGCTTCACGGAGGAGCTGCTGGACCTGCTGGACTCCTACGGGATTAAGGGCTCCTTCGGGATGACGGGCCTCTGGGCGGAGGAGAACCCCGACCTGGTCCAGCGGATGGCCCGTGATGGCCACATGATCTTCAACCACTCGTACTCCCACGGCTCCTTCACCGGTCGCTCGACCGACAGCACGGATCCGGGCTCCGCCTACCGGATCGAAGAGCTGGAGCGAACCGAGCAGGTGATCCAGGAGATCACCGGCGGGTATACGATGCGGCCGTACTGGCGCCCACCCTACGGGGACATCGGTCCGCAGACGCTGCGCGACGCCGCGACGGCCGGCTACGGCGTGACGGTGTTGTGGACCGTGGATACGTTCGGATGGAACGGGTTCACGGGAGAGCAGGTCGCCGAGCGGTCGCTGGATACGCTCCAGCCAGGCCAGATCATCCTGATGCATGTCGGTTTCGGCGCCCAGGGCGATTTCGACTCGCTGCCGACGATCATCGAGACGTCGATGGCAGAGGGCTACCGGTTCGTCACGGTCGCCGAGATGATGCAACCCGATGCGGTTGAGGTCCCCGAGGCGACGCCGGACGCCGGTTCCGCGATGAACCCGGACGCCCCTGCCGTATCTAACGCGGTCGTCGAGGAGACAGCGATCCGGGATGAATCCCGGTCCGCAATGCGGCGGCTCGCGGGAAGGGTCGCTGCATGATCAACGATTCGGCGGCCCGGACCATGCGCAGGATGTGGCAGTCGGTCCGGACCGCTACGGGGCAGGTGTCGACGGCGGGGCCATGATCCGCTAGCCTGCCACCAGCGAATCGCGCTGCCCGGCCCATGCATGGACGCCGGGCACGAGGCACAGCACCAGACAGGACGCGGGGGCGAGGATGAACGAGATCGCGCGGCACTGGCACGTCTACCTGATCGGCATCGGTGCGATCGCCGCCTGGTGCGGTCTGACGTTCTACGGTATGGGGCTGTCCTATCGGGAGCCCCGCTCCTTCGACGTCAATGTAGGGCTCGGTCTCATGATTGGTGGTCTGATCGTGCTTGCCATCGGGATCTTCTTCTACATGCGCCGCCCCGAGAGCGAGCGGTAACGGTCCCTGGTTGAACGGGAACAGACGACGCCCCGGCACGAACTCGTGCCGGGGCGTCGTCTGTTCCCGTTCCGGGGTGCGGGCGAGCGCTTCAAGTGGGACGAGTCCTCACGGTGAAGCATCACCGGGCGGAGACGGCGTCGGGCGGTCGGAGGGCCTAGCGCCGGCCGAGTAACGCGGCGACCCGGTCAATCGAGGTCTGGAGCGACTGATCATCGGTCGCGAACGACAGGCGGAAGTGCCCTTCGCCGCTCGCGCCAAAGGCCACGCCCGGAACCACGGCGACGTGCGCCTCCTGCAGGATCCGGTCGCAGAGTTCCACGGACCCCAGCCCCGTCTCGCGGGCGTCGACCATGCCGTAGAACGCCCCCTCCGGCAACGGGCAATGAAGCCCCTTGATCGCGCTGAACCCTTCCGCGATCAGCCGCCGGCGGCGATCCCAGGCCGAAACCATGTCGCCGATGAAGGCCTGATCGCCGGTCAGCGCCGCCACGCCACCAGCCTGGGCGAAGGACGTCGCGCAGGTCACCGAGTGGCTGTGAACCTTGGCGATCTGCTTGACCAGGGCGGCCGGCCCCGCGACGTAGCCCAGTCGCCAGCCGGTCATCGCGTAGGCCTTGGAGAGCCCGTTGAAGGTCAGGGTTCGCTCGAACATGCCCGGCAGCGCGGCCATGCTGAGGTGCTGGTGGCGGTCATAGACGATCTTCTCGTACATCTCGTCGGCGAAGACCAGCAGGTCATGCTCTCGCGCGACCGCGGCGACCGTCTCCAGTTCCCCGGCCGTGACGACGCGTCCTGTCGGATTGTTCGGGGAGTTCAGCCAGATCTGGCGGGTACGTGGGGTGATCGCCGCCTCCAGCTTGTCGCGGGTGATGGCGAAATTGTCGTCCGGGTCGAGGCCAACCGGGACGGGAGTACCGCCGGCGATCTCGACCATGGGGACGTAGCTCACCCAGGCTGGCTCAAGGATCAGGACTTCGACACCCGGCTCGATCAGAGTCAGCGCCGCCTGGAACAGCGCTGCCTTGGCGCCGGGTGTGACGATGATCTCGGTGGCTTCGTCATACTCCAGCCCATTGTCCGTCCGGAGCTTGGCGGCGATGGCCTTCCGGAATGCCGGGGTCCCCGACGAGGCGACGTAATGCGTGTCACCACTGTTCATCGCGTCGGCCGCCGCCTGGCGGATATGGGCCGGGGTGATGAAGTCCGGATCGCCGCCACCGAGATCGATGACGTCGATGCCCTGCGCCTTGAGCTGGCGAGCCTTGTCCGAGACAGCGATGGTCGGGGAGGGGGCGAGATCGCGAACGCGGGCGGCGATCAGGTCGGTCGTCGCCCGCTGGGTTGGCTGGGTCGTCATGGGGACCTCGGTAGGGTGCGTCGGCGGCGCGGCCGCCCGGCTGGCCTCGGGTCCCCATTGTACGGCCCGCACATGGCACCGCCCGGCACCATGGTGGGCCGGGCGGCATGCTCGGTGACTATCACGTGGGCGGGACCAGTGGTCAGGCGCTCCCGTCACGATGCTCGTGCGTGGGAAGTTCGGGCGTGGTGTCGACCTCGCCCTCGCCGACGATCGGGAGTTCAGGCTCGTCCTCACCTCCGACCATCTCGCGGGCGAAGGTGTCGGCGGACGGGGTTGGCGGGGCATCCATCGTCCCGCCCAGCCGGTTATCCGGGTGGCGGCTGGCGTCATTGGGATCGAAATCGTCGGCGCTGGCGTCGGTGCGGTCGGTCATATCGGCTCCCGTATCTGGAGGCGCCTGCCCGCAGACAGCGGGCGGCGTTTTTGCCATTGCCCGGCCGGATGCGAAAGGCACCGCCCGGGAATGGTCAGCAGGGTGCAAACCGGGTGCCATAGGCCCGTGCCGTTGAGGCGAACGTGCATTGAACAACAGGGCGCCTGTCGTCCCCACGTCATGCTGCAACAAAGAGCACCGGCGGCACATCCCGTTTGGGACGGACCGCCGGTGCTGTCCTGGCACAGGGTGCTGATCGTCACCAGCTCCCCTGATTCACTCGTTTCCTGTTCGGGCCTGGAACGACCCGGCTGGACAACCGCCCTAGCTGGCTGAGGCCATCTGCCTGGCCAGCTTTTCACCGGCCGCCTTCATCTTCCCGGCCGCGGTCTGCTCCTGCTGGAGATTCTGCTGGAGCAGGGAGACGACCTGATCCTGTCCCATCGCCTGCGCCTTGGTGATCAGGCCCTCGTAGGCCGCGATCTCCAGACCCTCGGACTCCGAGAGCCCACCGACGATCAGCCCCTGGAGAACTTCCGGCGAGGGATTGGCGCTCATGCCGTCCTTCAGGCTCTGCTGCAGTCCAGCTGCCGCATGGCAGGTGACAGGGTGTTGCGGCAGACCCATGGTCTCGAAGATCTGGTCGATCACCTGTCCCTGCTGGATCGTCTCCTGATAGTGGGTGTGGATGTCCTGCTTGAGCTGCGGATCCTGGACCAGCCCTTCGGCCTGCTGCAGGACCTGAGCGAGGATGTCCTCAGCGCTCCGGATGTCGGAGAGCTTGTGCGCGAACAAGTCCGTCGGGGTCTGCATCGGCATGTTCTGGATGTCCTGAGCTGTCATGGGGACCTCCTGTTACTGGCAACGGGGCCAGTTCATTCGTCCGGATGCCGGGATCGAGCCGAAGCCGGCCAACGTTCGCGGATCCGGTCAGTACCGGGGGTATCGCGTCACGTGCAATACCACCGCAATACCATCAAACCATCCACATGGTTGATGTTGAATCACATGTATTCACGATCCGTACCACCCCATCCAGTTCCCGGTCCGCGTCCCTGTCATGGTCCGGTGCCAGACATCGCGCGACTGGCGCTGAATGCCCTGCGAAAACGAGACGAGCACCGGAGGTTGCCCATCGTGGGCGCCTCCGGTGCTCGTCGGGTAACAGACATCGTTGGGAGTGATTAGCTCCGGGTCGTCGGTCCCGCTGCGCCTGACCGGATCTGACCGGCACCCTGGCTCGTGGAACTGCGCTTCTCTTCGAGGTGCTGGTCGAAGTCCGGCACGTACTGCCGCACCACGCCGCTCACCTGCTCGTTGGCGATCTGCAGGGCGCGGTCAGCGGCACCCGACAGGTTGTCGAGCAGGCCGCTCTGCTGCGCGAGGTGCATCAGACCTCCGCCCAGTCCGCCGCCGGACTGACCCTGCGACCCGCCCTGATAGGAGTTTCCGCCCTGGTCGCCATGGGAACCGTAGTGGTGGTGATGCTCACCGCCACCCCGAGAGCCCAGGATGATCCCACCGACCAGGCCGAGCCCGACCGCGACGAGAGGATGCTCCTTGATCCAGCCGTTGGCCTGGCTCATCGCGTGGCTGCCGCCGGACTTGACCGCCGAGACAGCCTCACCGGGGTCGGGGATCGGCAGGCTCGACCCGCCCGAATCGTCCGACTGACCGCCACCGGATGACGCACCGCCGGACGACATGCTGCCGCTCCCCTGCGAGGCGCCGGACCCGCTGGCCACAGCAGCGAGGCTGGACCGGAAGGCCTGCTCACCCGTCGGATCGTCGATCCCGGCCAGCGTCGAACCTGACCCGACGGGCGTCGCCATCGCGCCGGTCCCCGTCGTCGCGCCGTTCATGCTGCTGCTATCGGACGGCAACATCGGATCATCGAAAAGGGACTCGTTGCCGGACAGCGGCCGTAGGCGATCATCGCGCTGGGTCATTGAGACTCTCCTGCCGATGCTGGTCGACGTTGGCACGAACCGACCCCATCAACTGCTTGGAAAGGGCGGACCCGGCCGCCGACAGCGTGTCGTTCAGCCCGGAGGACCGTGCCGACTCACGGACAGTCCGATTGAGGTGGGCTCCGATACCGGACTGCGACCGGTACCCGCCCTGGTAGGAGCGGGACCCACCGCCACCCGACAGGCCACCGCCAAGGATGAATCCGGCCAGCAGACCCGCGCCCACGGCAACGAGCGGGTTCTCCGACATCTGGTGCTTGATATCGAATGTCTGACGGATCTGCTCCGTCGTCTCCTTGACCTGCGTCTGAACCTGCGTCTGCACGTCTTCGACAACGTGTCGAGCCTCGTCGGTCACGTTGCCGACCCGATCCTCGATCTCGGCCAGGCGTTCCGCCGCCGAATCGCGGTACTGGTCTAGTTCTTGACGGATTTGACTTGCTGATTCGCCCATTGCTTGTCCTCCTCGAGGCTGGCCATCGTCTGGTCCGGTCGGAGCGCGTCGCCGCTCAGCTTCGACTTGCCGACCAGGGCCAGGATCACCGCGATGATGATCAGTCCCAGGGCGACGGCCCCGGCCGCGCCCCAGCGGGGCAGCCACTCGTCCAGGACCTCGACAAGCGCGAGCATGAGAAAGGTGAAGCCGATCAGCCCAATGAGGGCCGCGGCAACCAGCATCCCGATCCCACGCGCGGCGATGCCGGCGCTTTCCTGGATCTCGGTCTTTGCCAGCCGGATCTCGCCCCGGACCAGGCCCTGGATGTCGCCGATCACCCCACCGATGAGTTCACTGACCGATTCGTTCCGGTGACCCGTATCCGGCTGGGTGTTGTCCGGTCTCCGGGAGCCGTCGGCCGCCTGCTGTATCCGATCCATCGGTCGCTCCTCGCCGTGCTGGCGTCTCGATCCGGACTACCGGAGGATCTTGGCCAGGACGAACCCGATCGCGACGGCGCCGACGACCGACTCCATCGGCTTGCTGCGGACGAACGTCTCGAGATCACTGACGATCTCGTTGGTGTTCTTGTCCTTGAAATAGGAGGACGCCTGCTCCAGCCGGTCGGCGACCATCGCCGCCTGCGCCGGGACCGGCCCGTCGCCTTCCGCCTGCTTCCGGACGAGATCAGCCGCCTGCCCCAGACCCTGCGACGCCTGGTCGAGGCCCTGATCGGACTTTGCGGTCGCCTGCTCCCTGACGTCGGACACCTTGCTCGTCATCTGGTCCTTGACCTCGGCGGCCTTGTCCCTGGCCTGACCCAGCTTCTCCTGGGCCTGATCGGCGGACTGGTTGAACTGGTCGGCCCGCGACGTCCCCGCCTGGCCCGAGCCGCTTGTCATGGGATCCCGTGGGGTCATGTAGCTGTCTCCTTGTATCGCATGGCCCTTCGCCGGCCCGGCAACTTCCCGGGAACTGGGCCCGTGAACCAGAGGTGACGCATACGCATGGCCAACGCTGCTGATCTTCATGCAGATTCATCGTGAGTCAACGACGCATCCGTATGATGCGGTCCCGGGGCCGGCGAGTATCCGCCGGTGCTGGTCTGGCTACCGCAGTCGGCTTCCGGTGGAGCCGGGATGGGGGACGAGTTGCAATCCGGAGCCAGCAATTCGTTAGCACTCCCCCTTGTTGAGTGCCAGACCCTGTGCTAATCTCTCCTCTCGGTACGGGCATACACGCGTTCACACGGCGGTGGCGCCCAGGCACCACGGTTCGAACCAGCCGTGCCTCGAACAGACGAGCACGGCGGTATGCATCGCTGCATCGTGCAGGTATTTCAGGAGGATTCAGCATGGCTGAGACCGTCGACGTCGCCAGCAAGCTCAAGCCGCTCGCCGACAAGCTGGTCGTCAAGCCGGCCGGGCGAGAGGAAGTCACCCGCGGCGGCATCATCGTCCCGGACACGGCCAAGGAGAAGCCGCAGCGCGGCACGGTCGTTGCCGTTGGCGAGGGGCGCAAGGATGACGACGGTGAGCGCATCGCTCTCGACGTCAGCGTTGGCGACAACGTCCTGTTCGCCAAGTACGCCGGCACGGAGTTCAAGCTCGAGGACGAGGATCTGATCATCCTCTCCGAGAAGGACATCCTCGCCGTCATCACCGCCTAGGGATCCGGCTCGCCGATGTGCCAGGCTCCCGCCCGCACCGGCTGCCTGTCCCGCCCCCTTTTACGATTCCCCACACGCACCAACTAGCCACAGGAGTCCGCAATGGCGAAGGTTCTCGAGTTCAACGAGACAGCTCGACGCTCCCTCAAGGAGGGCGTCGATACGCTCGCGAACGCTGTCAAGACCACCCTCGGCCCCAAGGGCCGCAACGTCGCCCTCGACAAGAAGTTCGGCGCCCCGACCGTCACCCACGACGGTGTGACCGTGGCGAAGGAGATCGAGCTCGAGGACAACTTCGCGAACATGGGCGCGCAGCTTCTCAAGGAAGCCGCGACCAAGACCAACGACGTCGCCGGTGACGGCACGACGACCGCGACCGTCCTCGCCCAGGCCATCGTCAACGAGGGCCTCCGCAACGTCGCCGCCGGTGCCAACTCCATGCTGCTGAAGCAGGGCATCGACCTGGCCTCCGCCGCCGTCGTGGCGCGCATCCAGGAGATGGCGACCGAGGTCAGCAACCGCGAGGAGATCGCCCAGGTCGCCTCCGTGTCCTCGCAGGACAAGTTCATCGGGTCCCTTATCGCGGACGTCATGGACAAGGTCGGCAAGGACGGCGTCATCACCGTCGAGGAGTCCCGCGGCCTCGAGTTCGAGACCGAGTACACCGAGGGCATGCAGATCGATCGTGGCTACCTCTCCCAGTACTTCGTGACCAACACGGAGCGCATGGAGGCCGAGTACGACGATCCGTACATCCTCATCACCGACAAGAAGATCAGCGCGCTCGCTGACATCCTCCCGACCCTTGAGAAGGCCGCCACCCAGCGCGCGCCGCTCGTGATCATCGCCGAGGACGTCGACGGCGAGGCTCTCGCCACGCTGGTCGTCAACAAGCTCCAGGGCCGCATCGCCGTCCTCGCCGTCAAGGCGCCGGGCTTCGGCGACCGCCGCAAGGAAATGCTCCGCGACATCGCCATCCTGACCGGTGGTCAGGTGATCTCCGAGGAGATCGGTCGCAAGCTCGACAGCGTCCAGATCGAGGACCTCGGCCGGGCCCGCCGCGTCGTCGCCACCAAGGACGACACCACCTTCATCGAGGGTGCCGGTGAGCAGGGCGCGATCGACGGCCGGATCGACCAGATCCGCTCCCAGATCGAGACGACCTCCAGCGACTTCGACCGCGAGAAGCTGCAGGAGCGCCTGGCCAAGCTGGCCGGTGGCGTCGCCGTCATCAAGGTTGGCGCCGCGACCGAGACCGAGCTCAAGGAGCGCAAGCACCGCGTCGAGGACGCCCTGTCCGCCGCTCGTGCTTCCGTCGAAGAGGGCATCGTCCCGGGTGGTGGTGTGACCCTGGTCAACGCCATCTCCGCCCTGGATGCCATCGAGGCCGAGGGTGACGTCAAGACCGGCGTCAACATCCTCCGCCGCGCGCTGGAGGAGCCGCTCCGTGCGATCTCCCAGAACGCTGGCCTGGACGGCGCCGTCGTCATCGAGCGCGTCCGGATCAAGCAGGCTGCCGAGAAGAACCCCAACATCGGCTACAACGTCATGACCGAAGAGTACGTCGACATGATCAAGTCCGGGATTACCGATCCCGCCAAGGTCACGCGCTCTGCCGTCGCAAACGCCTCCTCGATCGCGGGCATGATCCTGACGACCGAGGCCCTCATCTCCGACAAGCCGGAGCCGGCCTCGGCCGCGCCGGCCATGCCGGGCGGCATGGACTACTAGTCCGCGCCGGGCGCGACAACCACACCTGACGCGCCCAACTGGAGGGCCACGCCGTTCACTCGGCGTGGCCCTCCGGCCTTTTTCGGCCTTTTCCGACTGGCGTTGGAAGCGGCACCTTGCCCGCCGCACTCTCACCAGATCACGCCCTCAGGAGGGCAAGCCCGGTGACGACCGTGTCCGGCACTTCGAGCTGATGATGGACGAGCTCCGCGAGGTCGTGAGGTACGTCGTCGAGAGCGGGGAGGAGATCTATCCGTGCTTCGCGGCGGCGTAACCGGACGATCTCCGGCCGCGCGCGGCGCTCGACGCCGCATGGCTGTTCGTCAACGGGGCGAACCGGACCAGGCTGCAGCGGATCACGTCCATCGACGCGCACCGCGCCGCGGCGAGTGCGACCAGTGAGGTGCCCCGGCTCGCCGCCAGCGTCGCCGGGGACGCCGCGTCGGCCGCCTACCTTCACCCAATCGCGAAGGGGCATCAGATCGGCCACACCCTGCGGCCGCCTGCGCGGCGCGGGTCGCCGAGATCCCGGCCGGTGATGACCCCGAGGCGGGACGCCACGCGATCGCCATGGCGCGGCAGCGCGCCAGTCCGACGGTGGTCGATGTGCTTCGGCGATACCCGGCGCGAGCACCAGGCAGGAACCAGGTCGACCAACTAGTCAGCGCCCTCGATACTGTCCTGCGCTCATCCGGCTAAGCGTCGGGACTCAGATCTCCCTCGCCGGGACCCAACGATCATCGCGACCAGGACCACCACGCCGACGAGATGGGCGAGGACGTAGCCGAACACCGTCGCGTCTCCGGCTTGATCCAGGGCCCATTCCCGACCAGCGGCGGCGAGGATGCCGTAACAGGCGATCCCGAGAGCCGTCCCGACCCGGGCGGTCGCGTTCAGCAGCCCAGACGCGACGCCGCTCGTCTCCGGGTCGACCCGGGAGAGTCCCAGCGCCGTTGACGCGACCGTCGCCACGCCCAGTCCGGCGCCGGAGACGACCATCCCCCCAACGACCAGCGGGACCGAGCCGAGCCCCAGCGCGCCGGCATGCAGGCAATGGGCGAGCGCCACGGTGGCGAGCCCCCATGCCAGCGGGCGCGTCGCTCCGAGGCGCGTGACCAGCCGTGACCCAACCGTGGCGCCGACGACGACCGCAACGCTGAATGGCGCCAGCGCCCACCCGGCCGCCGAAGCCGACAATCCCGCCTGCGCCTGGAGCCAGAGCGTGAGCAGGACGGCCCCAGCGCTGGTCGTGAACGTCAGCGCCGCCCCGGCCAGCGATCCGACGACCAGTGCCCGGTCCCGCCAGGCCGCGGCGGCGACCAGTGGTCCCCGGCCACGCTCGCCATGCGCGAACAGCCCCAGCAGCGCAACGCCCACGACGACCGGAAGCAGCACGCGGAGCAGGTCCAGCCCAACCGCCTGTCCCTCGGTCAGCCCGAAGATGAGCAGGAGCATTCCGCCCGTCAGGGCCACGGCCTGGCGGGCCGGGACGCGATCCGACGCCGGTTCATGGGACACCGGCGGGATCAGCGCGATGACGATGAGCGCCACGATCACCGGGGGAACGTTGGCCAGCATGGTCCAGCGCCACCCCAGGGCGTCGGTCACCATCCCACCAAGCGCGAACCCGGCGGCACCGCCCGCCGCACCGGCCGCGGCCCACCAGCCCAGGACCCGGGTCCGATCCGGCCCGTCCGGCAACGCGGCGGTGATCATCGCCAGCGCCGCCGGGACGCTCAGCGCCGCGCCGATCCCCTGGATGGCACGACCGGCGATCAGGATCTCGCCGCCCGGTGCCAATCCGCCGATCAGCGATCCCAGCCCGAACGCGACCAGGCCCGCCATGAACAGCCGGCGCGGGCCGAACCGGTCCGAGAGGCGACCGGCCAGCAGCAACAGCGCGCCGAACAGCAGGGCATAGACGGCGGCGACCTGGTCCCGCATCCCATCCGTGAGATTGAGATCGGACTGCATCGCCGGCAGCGCGACGATCACGATTGTCGTGCTCAGCACATCGACCAACTGGATGGCGCAGACAGTCAGCACGAGCAGGAGGATTGGCCGGGACATGCTGACCGGTCGATGAGTGGAACCGGACGGGACCTGATCGGGTATCACCATGAGACTACTCCCTCGCTTCTTCAACGTTGAAGTTTGGCCGGAGTACTATATCCGGGTCAAGAGGGGAGGAAGCATGGCGGGCACGGAAGCGGGGAAACGCCGGGGGTCACTGACGCGGATCGCGGCCGAGCTGGGTGTGTCGGCCAAGACGGTCTCCAACGCATTCAGCCGGCCGGATCAGCTCTCGGTCGAACTCCGCGAACGCATCCTGGAGACGGCGCGGCGGATGGATTACGCCGGCCCGGATCCGGTCGCGCGTGCCTTCCGCCGTGGTCGAACCGGGATGGTCGGCGTGCTCTACGCCAACCCGCTGTCCTACGCGTTCGCCGACCCGGCCGCCGTCGGATTGCTCGCTGGCCTGTCGGAGGTCCTAGAGGTGGAGGATGTCGGGCTGTCGCTGATCTCTGGATCGGCCGGGACCGCCCGGTCGGCAGAGGGGCTGGGCCGGGCGGTGGTCGACGGCGTCGTCGCCTACTCCCTGAGCGCCGACGACCCGGCACTCGATGCGGTCCGTCAGCGCGGCCTTCCCGCCGTCATGGTCGATCAGCCGCGGCTGCCGGACCGCACATGGGTCGGCATCGACGACCGGGCCCGTGCGCGGGACGTTGCGGCCCGCCTGATCGCAGCCGGCCACCGACGGATCGGCGTCGTCTCCTTCGGGATGGATGGGCGGGGCGAGCGCGGCCTGTTCCCGCTCGCCGCGTTACCGCCGATCACCCTGCAAGTCACCGCCCGCCGGCTGAGTGGCTACGCCGACGCGATCGCGCCATCGGTCGACCCGGCTCGCATCCCGGTCGCCCGCGGGACGGACAGCACACCGGCCGAAGGCCGGATTGGCGCGGCGGCGCTGCTGGACGCGCGACCCGACCTCACAGCGCTGATCTGCCTGAGCGACCAGCTGGCCGTCGGCGCGATCGCCGAGCTGGAACGGCGGGGCATGTCCGTTCCTCACGACGTGTCCATCGTCGGCTTTGACGGGACCTTCCCCGCGCGCGCGGACGGCCTGACCCTGGTGTCCATCCGGCAACCCCACGCCACCAAGGGACGCCACGCCGCCCGGCACCTGATCGCCGCCATCGCGGGCGACGAGCCGGTCACGATCACGCTTGACTGTGAGCCGGTCGACGGGAACTCGGTCGCTCCGCCGCGGGGATAATCAGGCGGCCTTCACCACCGTATCCCGGTCGGCCTTGAGAAAGGCCAGGACGGCCGCCTCGATTGGTGAGAGCTCGCCGGTCGAAATTCTCTCGCCGGTCTCCTCCAGCACGCGTTCCGGGAACTCGACGATGGTCCCGGCCTCGTACGACGAGATGATGCTCGGGTGGATGTAGCACTTGCGGGAAACCGCCTGGGTGTTGCCCAGCCGTGCCGCGACCGACTTGACCGCGGCGACGAGGTTCTTCTTCGCTTCCGTCTCGCTGGCCCAGGGGTGGTCAAAGCTCGCCAGCTCGTGGGCGGCGAGAACCGTCCCGGCCCAAGTCCGGACGTCCTTGGCCGAGAAGTCGTCGCCGGTCGCCTCCCGCAGGTACGTGTTGACATCATCCGAATCGACGTCGTGCCGCTTGCCGTCGTCGTCGATCCACTGGAACAACTCCTGGCCCGGGATGTCCTGGCAACGGCGGACGATCTTCGCCAGCCGTCGGTCCCGCAGCTCCAGCTCATGCTCGACACCGCTCTTGCCGCGGAACGAGAACCGGATCCGCTCGCCCTTGACCTCGACGTGGCGGTCGCGCAGGGTCGTGAGGCCGTAACTCTTGTTCTCCTTGGCGTAGGTCTCGTTGCCGACCCGGATCAGCGTTGCCTCCATAAGGGAGACGATCGTCGCGAGCACCTTGTCGCGGGACAGGCCGGGCTTTGCGAGGTCCCGCTGGACACGCTGGCGCAGCCGGGGCAGGGCTTCCGCGAACGCGACGGTTCTCTCGTACTTGGTCTCACCCCGCGCCGCTTCCCACCGAGGGTGATAGCGGTACTGCTTGCGGCCGCGCTCATCCCGGCCCGTTGCCTGGATGTGCCCTTTCGGCCACGGGCTGATCCAGACGTCGCGCCAGGCCGGCGGGATGACGATCCCGCGGATCCGCTCCAGCGTCTCCTCGTCGCGGACCAGTTCCCCGTCAGGGTCGCGGTAACTCCAGCCCTTGCCAGCCTTGTGGCGGGTGATTCCCGGCTTGCGGTCAGTCACATAGCGGAGACCGGCGCTCTTCGCGTCGGCCTTTGCTGCCTCGGTTCGATCGTCCATCAATGCTCGTGGTCCTGTCGGGGCTCGTCGAAATGCGATGCGATCCGGGCGGAAAGGGCCCTCCCCGTCACGGATGCAGCAGATGTGCCAACCCGCCCGGTAACGCACGCGACACACCGCGGCATGGCGGGCACAAGCCATGCGCTACTAACATGGAGTAAGCGAATGCGGTCCGCGTCTGCTCAGTGCCGCACAGCGTCCTGACACGAGAGGCTCACGACATGCCGTACATCAGCGTCGGGCAGGAGAACTCTGCCCCGATCGACCTCTATTACGAAGATCACGGCACCGGCCAGCCGGTCGTCCTGATTCACGGCTTCCCACTCAACGGACGCTCGTGGGAGAAGCAGACGCCGGTACTGCTCGAGGCGGGCTACCGGGTGATCACGTACGATCGGCGCGGCTTCGGGATGAGCTCACAGCCGACCGAGGGATACGACTACGACACCTTCGCGGCCGACCTCAAGGTCATCCTCGAGACGCTTGATCTCAACGACGTGATCCTGGTCGGCTTCTCGATGGGCACGGGCGAGGTCACCCGCTACCTGGGGACGTACGGTTCCGGCCGGGTCAGCAAGGCCGTGCTCGCGGGACCGATCCCGCCGTACCTGCTCCAGACCGACGACAACCCGGACGGCGTCCCGCAGGACGTGTTCGACGGGTTCAAGCAGGCCATCAGGGACGACCGGCCAGCCTTTCTGACCCAGTTCTTCGACAACTTTTACAACACGTCGGACCTCAAGGGCAGCCGGATCAGCGACGACAAGATCCGGTCGGACTTCATCGTCGCCACCGGTGCGTCCGCGATCGGCACCCTGCGATGCGTCGACACGTGGCTGACGGACTTCCGCGACGACGTCCCGAAGATCGACGTACCGACACTGGCTATCCAGGGTGACGCCGACCAGATCCTGCCGATCGACACCACCGGCCGCAAACTGCCGGCGCTGATCCCCGGCAGCAAGTTGATCGAGATCGCCGGTGGTCCCCACGCCATCGCCTGGACCCACGCCGAGGAGTTCAACGACGCGCTAATGGCGTTCCTCAGGAAGTGATCCGCTGTAGTCGTTCCAGCCTCCAGCCTGAAGACGCCCGGCCCATTACGGGCCGGGCATCTTCAGGCTGGAGATTGCGCAGGTCGATCAGCCTTCCAGCGAGAACCAGACCCGCTCGCCATCGAAGCTGAACAGCTCCTCGACGTAGAGCATCAGCGAACCGGCATCGTCGCTGTTGATCCGCCAGCAGACGTTGTACTCGACCGTCCCACCGGGGAAGAGCTCACCAGCGGAATACTCGTCGTCGGGCGTCACGCCGCAGGAATCCTCGAACGTTGTGTAGCCGACATTGCGGTCGCCGACGGCTTGGACATTCAGGTCGAAGCCGGGGTTGCCAGTCTCCGTCCCGGTGTAGGTAACGGCGACCCGAGCGATGAAGAACTGGTTGCCCGCGCCCGGCGAGTCATTGAACTGGTTCTCGGCCGCGATCAGGTCATCGGCGAGCGGCGTCACGGACACCACCGAGAGCTGGTAATCACCGATCGCGGCCACTTCACCGACGGGCACCGGATTGTCCCGGCCGGCCCCGGCGTCGGACAGCTCGTCGTCGCCACCCCCGGCATCACCTGCAGGCGTCGCATCGCCGGCGTCACCAGGGTCGGTGACAACGGGATCGTTGCCCAGCGAGAACCACACAGGTTCCGCGTCGAAGCTGAACAACTCCTCGACGTACATCACCAGCGATTCGACATCGTCTTCGGCCACACGCCAGCAGACGTTGTATTCGACGGTGCCGCCCTCGAAGAGCTCACCGGCGGTGTATTCATCGTCCGGCGTCACACCACAGCTGTCCTCGAAGGTGGTGTAACCCGTGTTTCCCGCACCAACCGCCTGGAAGCTGAGGTCGAACCCGGGGTTGCCGCTCTCATTCCCGGTGTAGGTCACCTCGACCCGGACCAGGTAGAACTGGAAGCCGTCGCCGGCCGGGTCGTTGAACTGGTTCTCCGCGGCAATCAGGTCGTCCGCAAACGGCGTAACGTCGAGCACCGTGACCTCGTAATCGCTGACCTCGCCGGTCGTCCCCGGGGCGATCGCCGTCTCCCGCGATGTCCCGTCCGGATCCGTCCCGGCATGGGCAGACTGCGCACCGCCCCACACGACACCCAATACCATCGTCAGCAGCAACACCGCACTCGCGGCGATCCGCAGCATCCGTCCCATGTCACCCGACTCCTGCCCGGGTCGCTGCCGGGCCCATCGTCCTCTCCGGCACACGTCCACCGCGGCCGCCGGACTGATGTTCCGGACTGCCGGACGGGATCCGACACCACCGTTCCACCGATACCACCGGTCCCGTACGATGCCTGACACGCCGGCCACCCAGACGCATCACGGGGAACGGGATGGAGACGCGACCACGATGGGCCACCGCGACCTGCTCAGCCTGGATGACCTCGACGCTACGACGATCACCGCACTGCTCGAGGACGCCGTCGCGCTTGCCGCGGCATGGAACGATCGCGACGTGCTGCCATCCTTGGCAGGCCGGCGGATCGCGCTGGTCCGGGATGATGGTGGCTGGCGCAACACGACAGCACTGGCGCTCGGGGCAGCTGAGCTGGGCGCGACGGTCGTCGACGTCCCGGTCACGCTCTCGGGCAGGGAATCCCTCGCCGACCTGGCCGGCTACCTGGACAACTGGTTCGACCTGATCGCGATCCGCTCGCCGTCGCTGTCCCGGCTGCGGGAGCTCGCCGACGACGCCGAAGCGCCAGTGATCAACCTGCGAACGACGAGCAATCATCCCTGCGAGACCCTGGGGGACCTGGCTCATGTCGTCGCCCGCCGGGGAATGGCGGGGCTGGACGGGCTCCGGGTGGTAGCGATCGCGCCCGAGGGCAATATCCTTGGCTCATGGGTGGAGGCGTCGGCCGTGCTGCCAATCACCGTCACGCAGGTCTACCCGGAACGCTGGCACGTCGAGGACGCGCCATCCGACCGCTTCGCCGCGACGGCCGACCTCGACGCCATCGACGATGCCGACCTGCTGATCACCGACTGCTGGCCGACCGACGCCACCCCGGCTGACCTGCTTGCCTACCAGGTCGACATCGACCTGCTCACCCGGCTGGCCACCGGCGCGCACTTCATCCCCTGCCCGCCGGTCACCCGCGGCGAGGAAGTGTCCGCCGACGCGATGGACCATTCATCATGTCAGGTCCCGGCGGCCAAGGCCTGGCTGCTTCACGCCCAGAACGCGGTGTTGCGCTGGGCACTGCGAACGGACGAAAGATCGTAGAAAGCACGTCCGGCTATGCCTCATGGCTACCGAAGACCAACGGGCGCCCGGCCGGGACGGTCGTGGTGGTCGTCACGACGCTGTCAGGATCAGTCGCTGGACGCACTGGGACGCGTGGCCGACAGGGTAGTGGGCACCGCCGTGGCGGTCGGAAAGTATTCCCTGAGGAGCACGGTCAGGTCCGCGAGCGCGGCGTCGATGGCTACAGCCGCACGGTCGTGGTGTCCCTCGACAGTGATCAGGACCTCGGTCGTGTCAGGGCGGGCGGCGCTGTTCGCGCTCTGCCGCCAGCACCAGCGCCGGGCATGGACGGCCCCGGCAGCGTCGATGAAAACCACCTCGCCCGCCTCGGGGCGAACGCTTTCGGACGAGCCGAGGTCGGCAAAGGTCTCGTCACCGGCCGCGAACCGGACGGTGATCGGCAACGTGACACGGGCGAGGTCGAAGACCGCGACGGGCAACCCGTAACGGATCGCGACCAGGTTGCCGAGGTCGACCAGCGTCGCGATCGACGGGATGTCGCCCTGCTTGTCCAGCCGCCGGAGCAACGACTCCGCGGCGTTGCGGTACTGCGTCGGCTTCGCGCCGAACCCGGCGAACACCCGCCGCCACGCCGCGATCGAGGGCCACTCGGCGATTGGCGTCTCCCGCAGGCGCTCCGCCGTTGCCGCCTGCTGCGCCCGGTAGGCATCGAGCAGATCCGGCGATGACGGTCCATTGGACACTCCCGTCGCGTGGATCAGCCCGCCCCGCGTCGCCGGGAACCGATCGATGATGGCTGGGTCGTAGGCAAACATGGCACCTCCGCGACTTCGCGATTCCACAACGGCGTGGCTGTTGGGCTGACTCCGTTCCGCCACGGGGTCAGATCAGACTGACGATTTCGTCGCGTAATCAGGAACGCATCATCGCGAGGGAATGTCGCAACCTGCACCGCTGCGACGAGCGCACTCTCCAAGGCAGTGCCCGCGCACGCACCGGCATCGTCGGCACCTGTCCGTCCAGCCAAGTCCGGTCGCGTACGTACGCGGGCTGGCTACTCAGGCCCTGATCTTCCTAATGTATACTGTCACTATCAACCCGCACATCTGTCGAGCCACCCGCGGCCGGCGCCATATGACCGTTTCGGTGTTGGCTTCTGGTGCCGACCCGGACACGTGCAGCGGGAGAGGCGTCCCCCCATGTCGATTCCATCCAGCGACCGCCGCGAGACGCTCGTCCCGCCCTCCATCCATCCCGTTGACGCACCTGCCCCGGCCTCGTCGGGGTTCGCTTCCCCTGAGCCGACCGTCACGCTCCTGACCGAGGAGTCCACGGCGCACCCGGTCGCGGTGACCATCGCCGCGGCCTGGTCGTGCTACGGCGGGCGGGCGGCCAAGGCCGAGAACGTCCGCAAGCTGCTCAACGACCCGCCCAAGCCGGACGCCACGCCGAGCGCCATCGCCAACCGGGAAAACCGGCGCGACCGGGCGCTGGCGCTCTACGCCTCGCTGTTCGCTGCGGGCCACCACACCACGTTCCAGCACAGCACCTTCGTCTTCGTGCTGGACAACGTCAGTCGCCTGGCGATCTGGAGCTTCTTCCACAGCCACCCGTACTACAACAGCGAGCAGGTCAGCCAGCGCTACCGAGAGGTGACCGGCGACACGATGGTCACGCCTGAGCTGCCGGACGAGGAAGCGGCGATCTACCGGGGCGCGATCGAGCGCAGCTTGGAGGGGTACCGCCGGCTGGTCGAGATCCTCACGCCGGCGATGGCCGCCAACTACGGAAAGGTCTTTCCCGGCCGGGCCAAGGCCGCCCAGCGGGACGACTCCGCCCGCGTCGCGCTGGAAGGCGCGGTTCAGAAGAAGGCGCAGGAGATCGCGCGCTATGTTCTGCCGCTCGCGACCCCGGCCCACCTCTATCACACGGTCAACGGGCTGACGCTGCTCCGCTACCACGCGCTGGCCAACCAGCCGGACGCCCCGGCCGAGGTCCGGCTGATCGTCCGGAAGATGGTTGATGCCGTGCTGGAGGTCGACCCGCTGTTCCTCGGCGCGCCGGAGTACCCGCTGGACATCCGCCCGCTGCTGGCTGAGGAAACCGAGGAAGCCCGCGCCATTGCCCACTGGCGGGCCAGCGCCGACCAGGACCTGGACCGGGTCGAGCGGTTCTGCCGGGAGTTCGACGGCGATCTGGAGGCGGCCGGCGTCGAGAGCCGCCTCGTCGGCGCGCACCCAGACACCGAGCGGATCTTCGCCGACGCCATCCGGACCGTCGTCGGGGCGACCCGGGACGAGGTCTCGGACGAGGACGCGATCGCCCAGGTGCTGGACGCCGTCCACAACACTTACCTTGGTCACCCGCTCTACCTCGGGATGCACAGCAAGCTGATGCAGACGATGGCCCAGGTGCCGTTCACCTTCGCCAAACGGATCTCCGGCGCCGAGGCAGCCCAGAGCCAGCGCCACCGTAGCACCGTCGCCTCCGCCCCGCTGCTGACCGCGCACCTCCGCCGCGACCCGGACGTGATCACGCCGCACCAGCTGCTGGAGCACCCCGAAGCGCTGGCCGAGTACAACGCGACGGTGCAGGCGCTGTGGGATGCCAAGAACGCGCTGCTCGACCGGGGCGTAGCGCCGGAGGTCGTGCTGTACCTGCTCCCGAACAGCCACCGGATCCGCGAGTACGAGACCGGGACACTGCAGAGCTACTACTGGAAGTGGGTCAAGCGGCTGTGCTTCGACGCCCAGCGCGAGATCTTCGACACAGCCCGCGATGAGGTGAAGCAGGTCCGCGAGCTGTTCCCGGTGATCGGGCGCTACGTCGACGGGCCGCCCTGCGTCCAGCGCTCCCGCGCCGGCGCCACCCCGATTTGCCCGGAAGGGGAGCGGTTCTGCGGCATCCCGGTCTGGCGGAACTACTCGTTCGAGACGTTGGCCGACAAGCGGGTCATGTAAAGGATGAGCCAGCGGGCGAGTCATCGATGACTCGCCCGCCTTATGTGTCCCATTCCCGCTTCGGTCCGGCGATCAGTCCGCTGCGTGATGGACGACACTCGCGACGAGATTCGGATCATGGGCGACCAGCTTCAGAAGTGTGCGCGCCTGAGCGTTCGGTATCGATCAGGTTTCGCTGGACTGTGAGAGCGTCATCTCGACGATGACGACGCGGCGAGCGGGAAGCGTGGCGTTAATGGCCACGGCGCCAGTGGCCGCGTGCAACTCGGCCCGACCGTCACTGGTTAGGCGGGTGAAGGTGACAGGCATGCCGGCCGGGATGCCGTAAGTGGCCGGGTCGATCGTCAGCGGCAGCGTCCGGTCGCCGTCCGGGCGGAGGTTGACGAAGGCAAACCCGATCCGGCCGTCCGGGGCGCGCCAGGTGGCGTGGATTAGGTCGTCCACCGTCATCGTCCCCTTGAAGTCGTGCGCGACGTGCCCCTCGTGCAGGTTGTAGAGGTGGTAGTCGAGCTCGATCGGCTCGGCGGCGAGATCCAGCGGCCGGAGCATCTCGCCGTAGACCAGCCACGGGTTCCCGAAGCCCGTTCGGGCGCGGGCCAGTTCCCGGGTGAAGGCGACCTTGCCTGGATCGACCTCGTAGGCGCGGGGGATCAGGTCGGCGTAGTGCTCGTCCGGGTGGTCGCTGAAACCCTCCAGCGCCTCGAGGTCGCTGAACTCGTAGTTCAGCTCGAACAGGCCGCCCCAGAGCCCGACCCGTGCGCCGACCCAATAGAACAGGTCGCCCGTCTCCTTCGACAGCTTGGCCCAGCCGTCCAGCCGGACCGGCCCATACTCGTGGTAGATGAAGGCGAACAGCGGCACCTTCTCGGCGCGGCCGTCGACGATCCAGTCTCGGAAGAAGTCCGCCTCGAAGATCGAGCAGGGGCTGGCCTCGGCCCGGGCCTGGTAGTAGTCCAGCGTGCCGACGAACCCCTCGTGGGCCAGCTCGGTTCCCTGCGCGACATAGGCGCCGCGCGCCGCACTCGCCGCCACCCGGGTCCGGCCATACATCTGCTGCTCGGCCGCGATCATCCAGGCACCACCGCCAACCGGATGACCATGACTGGCGTCGCGGCATCCGGGCAGGCGGTTGGGGCACGAGATGTCGTAGTAGAGCGCATCGACCTCGTAGTCCCGGGACAGCGTCGCGTCGCGCCACTCGTGGAGCGGGCCGATGTACGGCGCCGCCGGGCACTGCAGCCAGAACGGATAGTGATCGAAGGAGTATCGCTCCGGCGGAAGGACGCTGCGGTTGGCGACGATCGCCTCGCTCTCCGAACGCCCCTCATCGAGCAGCAGGTCGAACTCGAACGCCGCCCACCGGTCGCCGTTGCGCCGGATCGTCTCCAGGTTGGCCTCGGAGAACTGGGCCGGGAACCAGTCGTCCCGGCCACCGGGGTGGCTGCGGCCATAGCCGGTCGTCCACTTCGGCCAGTTCACCCCGAGGATGTGAAAGACGGGTTCGTCCGTGATCCCGTGGAATCGGTCCAGCCAGGCGGACCGGTCAGCGGCCGCGTTGACGCCAAACGTCGCGAACCCGACCTCGTCCAGCAGCCAGCCGGGGCGATCCTCCCGATCCGCCAGCCGGCCGCGGCTTGCCCACGGCTGGCGGACGGCCCACGTCTTGTACCGTTCGGCCGCCTCATACCACGTTCCCTCGACCGTTGTCTCGACCACAATGGGGTAGGGGACCTCGAACGCGTTGCCCGGCCGGATGTCCGGCTGCTGGTGCATGACCGAGCACTCCAGCGATCCGCCGTCCGCGACCTTGAAGACGTTCAGCCACTTGAGCGCGCAGTCCGGATCTTCGGCCCGGAGGAGAAAGCCACCGATGCCCTCGGCGTAGTACGTCCAGAGTTGGGTGGTCGAGCCGTTGTAGGCCTCGGGATAGGGCGAGTAGCGCAGTCCGTCCCGCCGGGGAGTGGTCTCAAACAGGTCCAGCGGGCGGCGGAACAGGAACCCGGTCGACTGGCTATGGACCAGCACTGAGTCCGCGATTGGGTGCAGGTCGCCGACCCCGGTCACCCGTGGGTACTCGACCTTGTCGATGACGACCCCCGGGTCCGCATCGACCGCGACGCGGAACGCCACGCCGCTCTCGGTCGTGACCCCGACGGTCGCCCGGACGCGGATGCCATGGTCGGTCTCCCAGCGCAGATCGAGGCGACCCTCCGCCTCGTCCCGGTCCCAGTCGAACCGGGTGAACGACGACACCCAGGTCGACGCCCCGTCGACCTGCAGCTCGACCCGCCAGGGGATCCCGTCACCCGGAACCGCCACCAGATTCAGCTCCCGCTCCCGGTTGACGATCTGCGTGATGGCGCCGGTCGCATCGTCGAGCGTGATCGCGATGGCCTCATTGCCGAGGACGATCCCAGGAGCCACGGAGCTTCCTTCCTTATGGGGACACAGACAGGTGAGGACAGAGACTGGTTGACCGTGTGATCGCGTCAGGTCGCGGCGACCCCGGCATCCTGCTCCAGCCGGGCGAGGTCGTCTGCAGAGGTCGCCCAGCGGGAGTCGGGATCGGGAGACGGGATGGATTCCAGGAGCAGACGGGTGTAGGCATGCGTCGGCCGCTGGAGGATCTGGTCGACCTCGCCGCGCTCGACGACCTTGCCCCGTCGCATGACCAGCATGTCGCCGCCGAGGTAGTGGGCGGCCGACAGGTCGTGCGTGATGAAGATGGTCGAGATCCCGAGCTGCTCGCGGAAGTCCAGCAGGATGTTCATGACGATGGCGCGGACGGCCACGTCGAGCATCGAGATCGCCTCGTCGGCGATGATCACCCGCGGCTTGATCATCCAGGCCCGGGCCAGCATCACGCGCTGGCGCTCACCGCCGGACAGCTGATGCGGGTAGCGTCCGAGGACATCGTGCGGTCGCAGGCTGACGGCCCGGAGCGCCTCCTCGATCAGCTCGCGCCGATCCGCCTTGCCGGACCCGATCCCGAACCGCTTCATGATGATGTCGAAGACCCGGTCGACCTTGTAGAACGGGTTGAAGATGCCGTACGGGTCCTGGAAGACCGCCTGGACATCGCGACGGAAGGCCGTCCGTCCCTTGCCGTCCAGCTTGTAGATATCCTGTCCCCGCCAGAGCGCCTGCCCGCCGGTCGGCTGCTGCAACCCGAGGAGCGTCCGGGCCGCCGTCGTCTTGCCGGAGCCGCTCTCGCCCACGATGCTGACAAGGCTGGGCGGGGATTCGGGGATGACCAGGGAGACCCGGTCGTTGGCGACGGTCGCGTCGGCCCCATGTCCGAATACGGTCGTCGCGTCGCGCAGCTCGAGGATGGGGGTCGCGTTGGTCGATGGCGGGGTGGTTTTCGCGTCAGTCATCGGGCGGCCTCCGTGGTCGCGGCCGGGCGACCGGACCCATCCGAGCGAGCCTCGGGCGGAGTCGACTCCGGATACAGGTGGCAGGCGACCTGACGTCCGGCGATGACATCGACCGGGCCGGTCACACCTTCGCGCCTCCCGGCGACCGGCTCGGCGAGCAGCGGGGGGATGGTCCGGCAGACCGGCATCGCCCGTGGGCACCGGTCGTGGAACCGGCAACCCTCTGGCCAGTTCCGCGGACTCGGCGTCGCGCCGCGGATGCCTTCCATACGCGCCCGGGGACGGTCGATCGAGGGGATCGCCTGCATCAGCCCGGCGGTGTAGGGGTGCATCGGCCGCTTGACCGCCTCGCGAACCTCACCGGTCTCGACGATCTGCCCGGCGTACATGATCCCGACCCGGTCGACGAGCTGGGCGTGGACGGCCATGTCGTGGCTGACCAGCATGATGGCCACCTGCATCTCGTCGCGCAGCCGGGCCAGCGTCTCCAGGATCCGGCGCTGGACGTTGACGTCGAGCGCGGTCGTCGGCTCGTCGGCCACGATCAGAGACGGACTCATCGCGATGGCGATCGCGATGATCACCCGCTGCTTCATCCCGCCCGACAGCTCGTGGGGGAACAGCCGGGCGACGCGTGCCTCCAGTCCCACCCGCTCCAGCAGCTCGGGGACACGACCCCGGGCCTGACCGGCCGGGACGCCATGGTCGATCATCCCGTCGGCGATCTGGTCGCCGACCCGCAGGACGGGGTTGAGCGAGTTCATTGACCCCTGAGGGATGTAGGCGATCTCCTCCAGCCGCAGCCGGCGCATCTGCCGGGCAGAGATGGTGGCGAGATCGACCTGGCCGCGCGTCCGCGTCTCGAACAGCACCCGGCCGTTGAGCCGACGGTTCGGGAAGCGGCTGATCCCCAGGATCGCCTCGACCAGCGTCGTCTTGCCGGAGCCCGACTCGCCGGCGATCCCGATGATCTCGTTCCGGTTGACCGTCAGGCGGAGCCGGTCGACGACCCGCGCGACCGAGCCATCGTTGGCGGGGAAGTGGACGTCGAGATCCTCGATCGTGAGGACGGGTTCCCGGCGGGCCGGGTCGGACACCGGGATCACGCCGGATCCGGTCGCTTCGGTTGGTGTGTGGGTCGCCATCGCGCGTCCTCGTCTCCCTACTGCTGGCCGCGGAGGCGCGGGTTGTAGACCTGCTCCAGGCCCTGGCTGATGAAGGCGGCGCCGAGGAACAGCAGGATCAGGAGCGTCATCGGAGCGAAGAACAACGTCCACTGCTGCAGGCTGAGCGCGCCCCATTCCAGCGCCAGGCTCAGCAGGGTGCCGAGGTCAAGCACACCGCTAGGGGCGAGGCCGATGATCGTCAGACCGACCAGAGCGAAAGCGGCGCCGACCGATGACGTCGCCAGGCCGATCCCGAGGTAGGGCATCATGTTCGGCAGGATGTCCTGGAAGATGATCTGCCGGTCCTTGAGGTCGGAGATCTTCGACAGCTCGACATAGGGCCGCTCGCGCAGGCTCAGCACCTGGCTCCGGATCACGCGGGCGGCAAACGGCCAGCTGAAGGCGGCCAGCACCAGCGCCAGCTCCAGGACCGACAGGCCACGGGCATAGGCGCCCAGCGTCAGGATCAGCGGCAGCGTCGGGATGACCAGCAGCATGTCGGTCATCGTCCGCAGGCTCGCGTCGGTCTTGCCGCCCTTGTAGCCCGAGACGAAGCCGACGACCGCGCCGATCACCGTCGAGATCAGCCCCGCGATCCCGGCGACGAGCAGCGACGACGGGAGCCCGAGCAGGTTCATCGCCAGCCAGTCGCGGCCATAGGGATCGGTCCCGAACGGATGCGCCCAGCTCGGGCTCTCCAGGATGCCGAAGGCGCCAATCTGGCGCGGGTCCGTATCGCCGATGTGCAGCCGGATCAGCAGCTGATGGAACACACCCATCAGGATCAGGAGCGAGAGGACGATGACCCCGAACCGGAACTGGCCGCTCTGGCGCCAGGTATTGATGAACGCCACGGATACCTCCTGACGGTCTAGCGGTGCTGGCGCACGCGCGGGTCGAGCAATGGCAGGAGCAGGTCGATGATCAGGTTGGCGGTCAGGACGAACACGATCAGCAGCGAAACCACCGCCTGGGCCGTGTTCAGGTCGCGGACGCCAAGGGCATTGACCAGCAAGGCTCCCAGCCCGGGATAGCGGAACAGGTTCTCGATCAGGACCGAGCCGCCGACGACGCCGCCGAGTGTGATTCCCAGTGCCGCGACCTGTGGCAACCAGGCGTTTCGCATGACATAGCGTGTCAGGATCCGCCAGCGGGACAAGCCCTTGGCCGCCGCGAAGGTCAGATAGTCCTCACCAAGGATGGCCACGACCAGTGCACGGGTCGAGATCATCCAGCCGGTCGCGCCGACGAGCGCGATCGAAAGGACCGGCAGGGTCCCGTGCTTGATGATGCTTCCGATGAAATCGAGGCTCCAGCCGGGCTCGATCCGGGCGTCATAGGCACCACTGGCCGGTAACCACGGGTTCCAGTAGGCAAAGGCATAGACGAAGAGCAGCGCGATGAAATAGGCGTGGATATGCGACACGCCGAGGCTGAGGTTGGTCGACCAGCGGGAGATCCACGACGACCGGGTCCAGCCGAGCAGCGTCCCGAGCAGCACCCCGATGACCCACGACAGAATGGTCGCGGCGCCGACCAGCCCGAGCGTCCAGGGCAGGGCCCGCATGATCAAATCGGTCGATGGAGTGGGATACGAGACGAGCGACGGGCCGAAGTCGAAGTGGAATACGACCCGCTCCATGTAGCGGAGGTACTGCTCCAACAGGGTGCCGTCCAGGCCGAATTGCTGGCGGTAGTACTCGACGACCTGCTCGCTGGAATCGCCCGCCCCGTAGCGCCCCTGGGACTCCATCGACGTCACGAACGCGCTGATCGGGTCGCCGGGGATCAGCCGGAAAAAGAGAAAGGAAAGCGTGATCGCGCCCCACAGCGTGAGGAGGTAGATCCCGAGCCGGCGGAGCAGATACGCCACGACCGGGTTCAACCGTCCCTTGCGCCGGGTATCGACCGGCGACCGGTTGTCCGCGCTCTTCGCCTCGATGGTCTCGACCGAGATCGTCATGACTGAGCAATCCGTTCCTCCGGCCAGAGCGCGCCGGGGAACGAGTGGCGGCGCCACCCATTCCCCGACACACCCGTGCCGGGAACGCCGGCACTACTGGGCGGCGGCGGCGGGCTGGAGGCGCCCGATCACGAACCGGAACTGGGACCACCAGCTTGCCCCGATGCCGTAACGGTCCTCGGGGGTAGGCCAGCCGGTCCATGTCTTGGTGTTGTAGAGGAACGAGAAGGCGGTCTGGGCGGTCGGGATCACCGGCAGCCCCTCGAAGTACAGCTCCAGCGCCCGGTCGAAATCCGGCTTGTTGGCCGGGTCGGCCGGGTCGGCCGCTTCCAGCCGGGTCACGACCTCGTCGAATTCCGGCAGTTGGACCCGGTTCAGGTTGCTGATGGCCCGCTCACCGACCGGCACGTAGTCCCGCATCAGGAAGTCGTCGTACATCTGGACCGGGTCGAAGACCAGGCCGCACATCCACTGAGCGTTGATGTCGTAGTCCCCGAAGGCGTGGACGTCACCATGGGTTCCGCCCTGGAGACTGCTCAGCGTCATCTCCAGCCCGAGTTCGGCGGCGTTCAGCCGCAGCATGTCAGCGATCTGGTAGCCCGGATCGGTGACGACTACCGGCGTGATGATCTGGACGTTCAGCGGTTGGCCGTTGAGCTGGCGCCGCCCATCGACCAGGGTCGCGCCGGCCGCGTCCAGCAACTCGGCCGCCCGGTTCATGTCGAAGGTGAAATCGTGCTGCTGCTGGATCTCGGGGACACTCCACTGCTCATTGGAGACATAGGGCGCCCACGGGAACTTGGCCGGCTGGGACGGCGGCTGCGACAGGACCTCGGCGGCGACCTGCCGGTCGATCATGTAAGAGACGGCCCAGCGCCCCTCGGGGATGGCCATCAGTCCGGATGGGCCGTCGAAGTTCGGGAACAGGCTTCGCGGACAGGGATCGGAGAACGGGAAGAGAATCGCGGACTCGTCCGTCGCCTTGATCACCTGCTGGTTGAGGTAGTCGATCGTCAGGGGGCCGCCGGTGTCGAGGTTGCCCCGCTGGAACTCCTGGACTTCCAGGTCGACCGGCTGCTCCTGGCGAACGATGACGTACTCGGGTTGGCAGTTCAGGTTGGCGATGTTCCAGTAGTCGTGGTTCTTGCGCCAGATGTACATGAACTGGTCAGGGAGGACCTGGTCCAGGACATACGGCCCGGCGTGGACCGGCGGGTTGTTCGGGAACGAGGCCGGGTCCTGGTTCTCCCAGATGTGCTTGGGCTGAACGAGGAATCCGGCGCCGATGATCCCCGCGATAAACGCGTAGTGGTAGCGCGGGTTGGCCCGCAGGAGCCGGTACTGGACAGTCTGCGGGTCAATGGCGGTCGCCGACTCGACGTTGTTGATCACTCCGCTCGCGGTGAACAGCGAGGCGTTGCCCTGGAGCATGGCGACCGTGAAGACGATGTCGTCCGCGGTCAGCGGCGTCCCGTCGCTCCACCGCGCATTCGGGTTCAGCCGAAGGACGAGCTCGGTGTAGTCGGCGTTGTACTCCCAGCCGGTGCCGATCCCGTTGATCAGCTCGCCCGTCTCGAAGTTGAAGTAGAACAGGTGCTCAAAGCAGACCTGGTCCAGCCCGTACGACCCGGCCATGCCGTTCGGGATGTATGGGTTGAAGCTGTCGAAGACGACGGTCGGGGGCTGGGCGATGACCAGCGTCTGCTCGCGCGGGGTCGGGATCGACGCGCTCTGGCGATACGAGCGGAGGTAGGCCGGGGCCGGCCCACTGCAGCTGTAGCAGCCGGGGTCGAGTGCGGCCCCGCCCCCCGGCGATGCGTTGGAACGATTCGCGAACGGGCTCATCGCCGCGCCGAGACCGGCCACTCCCAGACCAGCCGCGCCGAGGACGGAACGCCGGGTAAACAGCTGACGGGACATTCGCTGCTCCTTCTTTGGAGTTCTGGCGCCATGCCAGTGTGCCCATGGCTCACCACCTGGCGAGCCCGTCGCTTCCGGACGGCAGTCGAGGCTGGACGAGAATCCACTCGCGGTCCTGCGGTATCCCGTGGAAGACGCACTGGCCGGATTCACCCTGGCCCGGTCGACCACGCTGGACGGACAACACCGTGCCGATCCTGCGTCGCTCACCATCGTCCGTGAAATCGTTTTGAGCCTAAGGCGGCGCGACAACGGTGTCAAGTCCCGACATTCCGCGCCGGCGTGTCCGCGTCTGCAATCGATTGCAGGCATTCCGGTCCTTCCGGGCGCATCGTTTCAGGGACTGGTCGGGGCAGGCGATCCGGCGCATCATGACCGGCCACCACCTGGTTCCCGGACCATTCGTCCGCGTCCGCCCGCTGTTCCGGAGAGGTCCCATGCGCATCCTGTTCACGTTCGTCGAAGGCGTCGGTCACTACAACCCGCTCGTGCCGCTGGCCCGCGCCGCCGAGGCAGCTGGTCACACGGTCGCCTTCGCCGCCAACCCGAACCGGACTGATCTGCCCCGGGCCGACGGCTTCGAGACCCATGTCGCCGGGATCACCCCTG
The DNA here is from genome assembly GCA_035944555.1 of Thermomicrobiales bacterium. Classification (GTDB taxonomy): domain Bacteria; phylum Chloroflexota; class Chloroflexia; order Thermomicrobiales; family UBA6265; genus CADCWK01. The sequence goes on along the minus strand of DASZAY010000003.1, from coordinate 203,703 downwards.
GGTCGACGCCGGAGAGCGACGTCTTCGAGCGGCGCTATGAAACGTTCCCGCCCGGGCAGGACCGCGAGGACCTGATCACCCGGGAGGGCTTCGCGGATGCCTACGCCCGCCCGACCGTCGATGACCTGCTCCGGCTGATCGCTGACTGGCGGCCAGCTGTCCTGGTCTGGGACGACGTGAATCTCGGCGCCCCGGTCGCTGCGGAGCGGGCCGGGCTACCTCATGTCGCGGTGCAGGTCATCGCGGCCGGGATGCTGCTCCGTCGCAGCGTCATCGGCGAGCGCCTGGCCGCGGTTCGAAGGGACCACGGTTTGCCCGGCGGGATGAGGGAGGCCGGTATTGACGAGGCGATGTCGATGCTCGGGCGCTACCTGACGCTCGTGCCATTCCCGGCCGGGTTCCGCGACCCCGCCGCCGACCCGCTCCCGCCGATGGCCCGCCACATCCGACCGCTCCTCCCCGGTCCACAGCCTGGGGAAACGGCACCGGACTGGCTGCAGGGCCTGTCGCCGGACCGCCCGCTGGTCTACGTGTCGCTCGGGACGGCGTTCGGCTCGCTGGCCGTGGAGGTGTTCCGACGGATCCTGCCGGCGCTGGCCGCGCTGCCCATCTCGCTCGCCGTCACCACCGGGCGCAGCATCGATCCCGCCGACCTCGGGCCGCTGCCCGGCAACGTCCACGTCGAGCGCTACGTCTCGCAATCCCTGCTGCTGCCGCGCACCGCCCTTGCCGTCTCCCATGCCGGTTCGGGCAGCGTCATGGGTGCGCTCAGCCACGGCGTCCCGCTGGCCCTCATTCCCCGCGGCGCCGACCAGCCAGACAACGCCCGCCGCTGCGAGGCGCTAGGCGTCGGCCGGATCATTGGCGACCCGGACGTGTCCGGCGACGAGGCGGCTCGCGTCGTCGGCGAGATGCTGGCCGACGACGAGATGCTGGCCGACGACTCGTGGAGGCAGGCGGCGGCCCGTATCCGGGACAACATCGCCGCCAGTCCCGACGCCGACGCGGCGATCAGGATGATCGTTGAGGTTGCGACCACGCATCGACGATCCGACGCTGAGCCGGGATTGACAACAGCCTGATCCGGCGCATCCCGACACCATCTCTTTATGCACGTCGCCACATCGTCATCAGCTTTGGCCAGTTCCGCCATAGGGCCGGTCTTTCGCAGCCTTTGGCATTGCCCTATCCTGCCGGGACCACGATCAGCCGGGTCCAACCCTGAGGCAATGGCGTCGCGGTGGGTCGGGCACCTTGCCCAATGCCATTCGTCCCGGGCCGTCCTTGTCCGGGACAGGAGTGATGTGATGCGCAGCCAGCGTCCTGACCGTGACCTCATCCTGGACCTCTGGGCCGGCCGGATCGACCGGCGGACGTTCCTGACCGGCGCTGGCGCCGCGGGCGTCTCGATGGCGGCCGCGTTGGCTGCCATCCACGCCATGCCGGCGGCCGCGCAGGATGCGACCCCGATCGCGACGCCCGCCGGCACGCCGGGCGCGACGCCCGCCGGCACTCCGGCCGCCACCTTCAAGCCCTTCACCTCGATCACCCGGGACGACTATCTCGCCCAGTTGACGGAAGCGTTCCCGCGCGAGGCGTCGACCAGCCCGGGCGGCCAGGTGATCCTAGGCCTGACCACCGACATCTCGACGCTGATGCCCGTGGTGTCGGCCGATGTCTACTCCGGCTATTTCATCGACATGCTATTCAATGCGCTCGTCAACGCCTCCCCGATCGACGGGACAATGGTGCCGGACCTGGCCGACTACTGGGAACGGGCCGCCGACGGTGTGACCTACACCTTCCACCTCAACCGGAACGCGACCTGGCACGACGGCACGCCAGTGACCGCCAACGATGTCGTCTTCAGTTTCGACGCCCACCTGGCCGAGACGTCAACCTCGCCGCGTCGGTCCTCGATCCTGCTCGTCCTCGAGTCCTACCAGGCCGTCGACGACTACACCTTCGAGGCCGTCTCGCTTGGGCCAGTCTCGATCTTCCTGGAGAAGTCAGTCGCGCTGGTCCCGATCATCCCGCGGCACATCTGGGAGAGCGTCCCGTTCGACGAGAGCTACGGGACGGACCCCGGTGCGACCGGCACCGACCCGGCCCGTGTCGTCGGCTCCGGTCCGTTCCGCTTCACGGAACGCGTCGAGGGGTCGTACGTCACGATCTCCCGCAATGACAGCTACTGGCTGCCGGAGCAGATCCCGACGATCGACTCGTTCACCCTGCAAGTCAACCCGGAGCCCTCATCCAACATCCAGGCGCTGACCACCGGACAGTCCGATATCAGCGGCGGGATCCCGCCGGCTCAGGTCGATGTCATCTCGCAGGCCAACCCGGACCTGACGGTAGTGGCCTACGACACGACCAGCTTCACCTTCTACGCCGGACTGCTGGATGACCCGGTCCGGAGTCCATTCTTCATGGAAAAGCCGGTCCGGCAGGCACTGATGTACGCGCTGGACCGGGACCTGATCGCCGAGTCGGTCTACCTCGGCTATGCCATCCCCGCCGTCGGGACCCAGCCGGTCCTCTCGCCGGCCTTCCAGCCGGACCGGATTACGACGCGATACACCTATGACCCGGCGATGGCGACGCAACTCCTGGACGGGGCGGGCTGGCTCCCCGGCGCCGACGGCATCCGGGAGAAGGACGGCGTCCGCTTCTCGTTTGAGTGTGTCTACGCCGAAGGGGTCGCCGCGAACGAGCAGCAGATTCCCGCGATGCAGCAGTACTGGAGCGATGTCGGCGTCGAGATGCTCCCGGTCGCGATCCCGTTCCCGACCCTCGTCGACCGGGTCCTGGACGGTGACATCCAGATGACCGTCATCGGCTTCACCTGGGACCCGAACGGTGACCAGGGCGACATGTTCCGCTCATCGGCCATCCCCCGCGCCGGGTTCAACCTCAGCCACTTCAGCAACGCGCGCTACGACGAGCTGGATCTCGCCCAGCTGGCTGAGCTCGACCCCGAGGCCCGGGTCGACATCCTGATCGAGCAGAGCAACATCGTGAACGACGAGCAGGCGGTCGGCATCCTGACGTTCACCCAGGCGATCGCCGGATACCAGTCCAGGGTCCACAACTTCGTGCCCAACGGCTACTCCTTCATCTGGAGCCTTCCCTACGTCTGGGTGGATCCGTCCTGATCAACGGCCCGTTCCATCATCCGTCGCCTGTCCGACCCATACCGGATGCCGTCTCACCGGCGGATTTGACCAGATCCGCCAGTTGCATGGCCTTTCGCATTCAGTGGCGCCGTCCTATCCTGTCCCTACCGCGACCCGCCAGGACTGGCCCCGCGCTCCTGGTGTCGCGGTGGGGAGGGCACCTTGCCTGATGTCTGTCGTCCCCGGTTGATCACGCCGCGGGACAGGAGCAGTGAGATGAGCAGTCTGCGTCCCGATCGTGACCTCATCGCCGACCTCTGGGCCGCCCGGATTGACCGGCGGACCTTCCTTACCCGCGCCAGCGCGGCAGGGCTCTCCACCGCCGCCGCCATCGCCGCGATCCGTGCCATGCCGGTGGTCGCACAGGACGCAACCCCGGCCGCCACGCCGATCGGCACACCGATCGGCACACCGGGCGCGACGCCACGGGCCACGCCTGCGGCGACCTTCGAGCCGTTCACCTCGATCACCCGCGACGACTATCTCGCCCAGCTGGCCGAGGCGTACCCGCGGGAAGCGGTGGGCAGCCCCGGCGGCGAGATTATCCTGGGTCTGACCTCGGACATCTCCACCCTCAATCCGGTCTCGGCGTCTGACGTCTATTCCGGCTGGTTCATCAGCCTGCTGTTCAACACCCTCGCCACAACGTCAGCGATCGACGGAACGATGGTGCCGGACCTGGCCGACTACTGGGAGCGGGCCGCCGACGGCGTCACCTATACCTTCCACCTCAACCGGAACGCCACCTGGCACGACGGCACGCCGGTGACCGCGGCCGACGTCACGTTCAGCTTCGACGCCCACCTGGCCGAGACATCGACGAGCCCGCGCCGCTCATCCATCCAGCTCGTCCTTGAGTCCTACCGGGCCGTCGACGACCACACGGTCGAACTCACGTCGCTCGGGCCGGTCTCGATCTTCCTCGAGAAGTCAGTCGCGCTGGTCCCGATCATCCCGCGACACATCTGGGAGAGCGTCCCGTTCGACGAGACGTTCGCGACCGACCCCGGCTCGACGGGCACTGACCCGGCCCGTGTCGTCGGCTCCGGTCCGTTCCGCTTCACGGAACGCGTCGAGGGGTCGTACGTCACGATCTCCCGCAACGACGCGTACTGGCTGCCGGAGCAGATCCCGACGATCGACTCGTTCACCCTCCAGGTCACCCCGGAGGCGTCGGCCAACATCCAGGCCCTCCAGACGGGCCAGGCCGACGTGACGGCTGAGGTCCCACCGGCCCAGGCCGACATCATCACGCAGTCCAACCCCGACGTAACCGTGGTGGCCTACGACACGACCAGCTTCAACTACTACACCTGCCTGCTGGATGACCCGGTCGGGAGCCCGTTCTTCATGGAAAAGCCGGTCCGGCAGGCACTGATGTACGCGCTGGACCGTGAGCTGATCTCGGAATCGGTCTACCTCGGCTTCTCGGTCCCGGCGACGGGATCGCAGGCGACGCTCTCGCCGGCCTACGCGCCGGACCGCATCACGACCAAGTACACCTATGACCCGGCGATGGCCGCGCAGCTGCTGGATGGAGCCGGCTGGGTCATGGGTGGCGACGGCGTCCGGGCCAAGGATGGCGTCCGCCTCTCGTTCGAGTGTCTCTACTCCGAGGGATATGCCCCCTACGAGCAGCAGATCCCGGCGATGCAGCAGTACTGGGCCGACGTCGGGGTCGAGATGCTTCCGCAGGGGATCCCGTTCCCCACCCTGCTCGACCGCGTGCTCGGCGGCGACATGCAGATGACGGTGCTGGGCTTCAGCTGGGACTTCAATGGCGACCAGGGCGACATGTTCCGCTCGACCGCGATCCCGCAGAACGGGTTCAACACCGGTCACTTCGCCAATGCCCGCTACGACGAACTCGATGCGGCCCAGTTGGCCGAACTCGACCCGGAAGCCCGGATCGACATCCTGATCGAGCAGGCGAATATCGTGAACGACGAGCAGGCCGTCGGTGTGATGTTCTTCGACAAGTCGATCACCGGCTTCCGGAACCGGGTCCACAACTTCCAACCCAACGGCTACTCCTTCATCTGGAGTCTTCCCTACGTCTGGGTCGATCCGGCGTAGGCGCTCGCGAATAACGAGGCCAGTCCTCCAAAGGACTGGCCTCGTTATTCGTATGCCGGATCAAAAATTGTCTCGGCGTGGCGGCGTTATGCAGCGATTTGCCCATGTTGATTGGTGGTTCCCCATGTCGGTTCGGCTACAGTGTGCCTGCGAAACGGGATCAGGTGTTCCGCTACCGGGGGAGTTCTCCCACAGGCACGGTCCATCCAGTTCGCCCCGGTTGGCAGAGACGCTGTCCGGGTGCCACGCGCGGACTGGCTGCCCGGGCCCTGCGGTGAACCGACCTGGCAGGACGATCCCCCGCGATTGGTCGATCGAGCCCCGGCACGCGACCGCCTATCAATGGATGACAGGCGACGGCGGGGCGAAGGAGAAGGTATCCAGATGACGTCCATTCGTTCCGAGGAGGCCCGCGGGCTGCTTCGCGATCTGTACAACGCTCGCATCAGCCGGCGCGAGTTCGGCCAGCGCGCCGCCGCCATGGGTATCTCGGCCGGCCTGATCGCTGGCGCCCTCCAGGTGGCGCCTGCCTCCGCACAGGACGCGACTCCGGGTGCCACCCCTGGTGCGACGCCGGGCGCGACTCCAGGCGCCACCCCGGCCGGCACGGGCGAGGTCATCCGCTCGATCACTCGCGAGGAGTACAACGCCCAGCTCCAGGCCGCGTTCCCCTTCGAGGAGCCCGCCTCCACCGGCGGCCAGGTCGTCTACGGTGAGACCAGCGACATCGAGACGATGAACCCGATCCTCGTCTCCGACGTCTACTCCGCCCGGGTCGATGGCCTGGTCCACGAGTTCCTCGTTGGGACCAACGTCACCGACGGAACGTTCGTTCCGGGGCTCGCCGACTACTGGGAGATCGCCCCCGACGGCGTCACCTACACGTTCTTCCTGAACCAGAACGCCAACTGGACCGACGGCCAGCCGTTCACCGCCGAGGATGTCGTCTTCTCCTTCGACGCCGTGCTGGCCGAGACCTCGCTCTCGCCGCGCCGCGCCACCGTCGCCCTCGTCGTCGACACCTACCGTGCCGTCGATGAAAAGACGTTCGAGATCGTCTCCCTCGGTCCGATCGCGACCTTCGTCGCGGACTCGGTCGGCCAGTTCGGCATCCTGCCGCGCCACATCTGGCAGGACGTCCCGTTCGACGAGTCCTTCGCCACCGACCCCGGATCGACCGGCACCGACCCGTCCCGCGTGATCGGCACCGGCCCGTTCCTGTTCCAGGAGCGCGTCGAGTCCTCCTACGTCACGCTGACCCGGAACGACAACTACTGGGACCCGACCGCGATGCCGGTCATCGACACGTTCACCTTCCAGGTCAACCCGGAGGCCAGCACCAACGTCCAGGCGCTCCAGACCGGGCAGGTCGACATCGCCGACATCCCGTTCGCCCAGGCCACGCAGATCCGCGAGGCCAACCCCCAGCTGAACGTCGTTGACTACCCGACGGCGTCCTTCAACTACTACACCTGTCTCGTGAACGACGCGGAGCGCAGCCCGTTCTTCACCGAGATCCCGGTCCGGCAGGCCATGATGTACGCCCTCGACCGCGACCTGATCGCGGAGTCGGCCTACCAGGGCTACGCCGAGCGGGCGGATGGCACGCAGCCGACCCTCTCGATCGCCTACGACCCGAGCCGGATCAACACCATCTACACCTACGACCCCGCCATGGCCAACCAGCTCCTCGATGAGGCCGGCTGGACCATGGGCGAGGATGGCGTTCGCGCCAAGAACGGCGTCCGCTTCTCGTTCGAGTGCCTCTACTCCGAGGGCTCCGCGATCTACGAGCAGCAAATCCCCGCCATGCAGCAGTACTGGGCCGACGTCGGGATCGAGATGCTCCCGGCCGCCGTCCCGTTCCAGACGCTATCCGACGCGGCGGACGCCGGCGACTTCCAGATGTGCGTCTGGGGCTTCAGCTGGGGCTTCGACGGCTCACAGGGCGATATGTTCCGCACGGACGCCGCCCGGCCCGCCGGCTTCAACTCGATGCGCTACAGCAATGCCCGCTACGACGAGCTGGACGCCATGCAGCGCGCCGAGCTGGACGAGGCTGCCCGGATCGACATCCTGATCGAGCAGTCCAACATCGTCAACGACGAGCAGGCCGCCGGCATCATCGTCTTCCGCTCGACGATCACCGGCTCCCAGAGCCGCCTGCACAACTTCTTCGTCAACGGCTACGGGTACCTCTGGAGCATCCCGTACGTCTGGGTCGAGCAGGAGTAATCCGGCCGGTGCGCCATCGCGGGCGTTCCGGTCCTGACCGGGACACTCGCGACCGGACCTAGGCCGGGGCGGGCGGGATCTTCACGATCTTCGCTCGCCCCGGTCCCGTTGCAACCAGTGTTCGGGCGGCCGGCGACCTCGTCGCGGACGCCACACCCGAGACGAGAGCGAGCGTCACCACGTGACACGCTACATCATCCGCCGGCTGCTCCAGATGATCCCCCTGCTCCTGGGGATATCCTTTATCGTCTTCGCTTTGATCAATCTCGTCCCCGGTTCGCCGCTGGACCGCTATGAGAACACCCCGGGCGTCCGCCGGGCCGACCTGGAGCGGATCTCCGAGTCGCTCGGCCTGTCCGACCCGTGGTACCAGCGCTACTTCTCGTGGCTCTGGAACGCCTTGCAGGGCGACTTCGGCTTCTCGTTCACCAACTTCTCGCCGGTGTCCGGACTGCTGGCCGACACGGTCCCGAACACGCTGCTGCTGGCCGGGACGTCGGTCGCCTTCGCCCTGATCGTTGCCGTTCCCCTCGGCGTGATTTGCGCCGTCAAGCGCGGCTCGGCCTTCGACAACATCGTCACGGTCATCACTACGGCGCTGTTCTCAATCCCCTCGCTCTGGCTCGGCCTGATGCTGATCATCATCTTCGCCGTCCAGTTCCAGCGCTGGGATCTGCCCTCGCTGCCCGTCTCCGGTGACCGGTCGCTGCGGGGCGAGAGTGGCTTCGTCGACCGGGCCAAGCACCTGATCCTGCCGGCCCTGACCCTGTCGCTGGTCCAGCTAGCCGGGTGGACGCGCTACATCCGCTCCGAGATGCTGGAAGTCATCCGGCTGGACTACGTCCGGACCGCCTCGGCCAAGGGACTGCGCCAGCAGGCCGTCCTGATCGGCCACGCCTTCCGCAACGCCGTTCTGCCGCTGATCACGCTGGTCGGCCTCAACATCCCGGACCTGTTCGCCGGCGCCCTGATCGTCGAGAACGTGTTTGGCTGGAATGGCGTTGGCCGGCTGACGATCAGTGCGCTTTCCGGTAACAACTACTCCGTCGCGATGGCCGCGATCATGATGCTCTCGTTCCTGACCGTGATCGGCAACCTGATCGCCGATATCCTCTACGCCGTCTTCGATCCGCGCGTCCGGTTCGACTAGCGCGACCGTTGGCGGCACGCCCGCGTCTCCTGGCGCGGGACGTTGCCGCCCATTTCGGACAACCCGCTTCCGGACGATCGACCCGTCGACCAACGAGGCACACCGAATGGCACAGAACGCCGACGCTGCACTGGACCGACCCGGAGACGAGAGCCGCCCCAGGACGCTGGCGGAGCAGGGGGCGCTTTCCCGCGCCCAGCTCAGCGCCTCCAAGGGGTTCTACCGGCGCGCCTGGGACCGGCTCCGTCGCGACAAGATCGCGATGGTCGCCCTGATCTTCGTGGTGATCATCGTGGCCGTCTCCTTCGGCGCCCCGCTGATGGCCCGCTTCGTGACGGGCTGGACATACTCGCAGGTCGACCTCCGCTCGACGCTCTACCCGCCCTTCACCGAAGGGCATCTCCTGGGGACCGATTCCAACGGCCGCGACATTCTGACGCGGCTGCTCTACGGCGGCCGCGTCTCATTGACCGTCGCCGTGCTGGCCGCTCTCGTCGCCCTGAGCGTCGGTGCGCTGATCGGCGCGACGGCCGGGTTCTACGGCGGAATCGTCGACAACATCCTGATGCGGTTCGTCGACATCGTCATCTCGATCCCCAGCATTACGTTGCTCCTGCTGCTCTCCGTCTGGTTCCGCCCGGGTCCGGTCGAGCTGGCGTTCATCATCGCGGCGACGAGCTGGACCGGGCTGTCCCGGCTGGTCCGTGGGCAGGTGCTCTCGCTGCGCTCCCGCGACTTCGTCGACGCGGCCCGGGTGATCGGGGCTCCGAACAGCCGGATCATCCTGCGGCACATCATGCCGAACGTGCTGTCCGTCATGGTGGTCTGGGTGTCGCTCTCCATCCCCAGCCTGATCCTGACCGAGGCCGCGCTCAGCTATCTCGGCTTCGGCGTCAGCATCCCGACGCCGTCATGGGGCAACATGCTGGACGAGGCCAAGGAGTTCTATCTGATCTCCTGGACCTACGTGTTCATCCCCGGCGTGACGATCTTCATCACCGCGCTCGCCTTCAACCTGCTTGGCAACGGTATCCGCGACGCACTGGATCCCCGCCTGAACAACTAGGGGCAGCCAGTCCACCGCGCCGACCAGAAAGAGGGGACGGACCGATGCCGGTCCGTCCCCTCTTCGCATTTCCGCAGAGGTGTCGACTGCCCGGCATCTCCCGTGCATCCCTGCCCCGCATGCCCCGCCCCCCGGACGCACCCACCCATGAGGAGCAACTCGATGTCCGATCAGCCCACCCATGAAGAAGCTGTCAGGAAGGTCGCCGAACTGCTGAAGGACCAGCGCATCGGCATGCTGACCACGGTCGATCCCGATGGCACGTTCACCAGCCGCCCGATGGCCATGCAGGAGGTCGAGTTCGACGGGAGCCTCTGGTTCTTCGCCGAGCGCACGTCCCGCAAGGTCCAGCAGCTCGCCGCTCACCCGCAGGTCAACGTGGCCGTCTCGGCCGCCGACAGCTGGATCTCGCTGAACGGCACCGCGTCGGTCGTCCCGGATACCGGAAAGAAGGCCGAGCTCTGGAACGCCGCCGTGGATGCGTGGTTCCCGGATGGCAAAAGCGACCCCAACATCGTCCTGCTCCGCGTCGACAGCGACTCCGCCGAATACTGGGACTCACCGGGCGGCCGCATCGCCAGCCTGTTCAGCTTCGCCAAGGCCAAGGCGACCGGCAAGCCCTACGAGGGCGGCGAGAACGCGAAGGTCGACCTGTAGGACCTGATGTCGCGCGGGCAATCACGGGTGAGGGCCGGTGGCGACAGGAATGCCACCGGCCCTTCGTGTGGGCGCGGACGGGACATCGGCCCGCTATGATGGCGGCATTGTCGCGCCAGACAGGAACGAGGTGGAACGACCAGCGATGCCGTCCGGATTATTCGAACGATGGCGACGAGGACGGAGCGGCGGGCGTAGGACGACCCTCATCGCCGAAGCAGCTCCCGTTGAAGCTCCTGACCCGGATCAGTTCCCGGAGCAGGTCTACCACGACGCCGCGCTCGCCTTCCTGAGTACCCAGATCAGCGCCAGCGACGCACTGGACAGCAAGGCGAGTCAGGCCCTGACGGTGGGCAGTGCCGCCCTGCCACTCACCATCGCCTTGGTCAACGTCGCCCGCTCAGCCGGTGTGGGATTCACGTCGCTGACCCTCGACGTCGTCCCACAGGTGCTCTTCGTCCTGGCCCTAGTGTTCTACCTGTCAATCCTCGTCCTGAACCTCAGACTCGGACAGGTAAGCCGTCTGGAATATCGTCCTGACATGATGGAACTCCGCCAGACCTTCCTGGCGGAGCGCCGGCACCCGCTGGCAGGGCGAAGTCTCCAACGATGGGTGGCCGATGCCTACGTCGACTCGACCGTCGCGAACCGCAATCTGCTCCAGCGCAAGATCCGCCTGGTCTCGGTCATCCAGATCGCGCTCGCCCTGGAAGGCGCTGCTCTGACGATCGGAGCCGCATGGGCGCTACTTGTCTGAAACAGCGTCGTATTCCTCAGGCTCTTCCTCGATCCGCGGTGGGAACAGCGCGGGAGTCCGCAGGAGGATGTTCGACTTCCTGGCCGGTGGGATCTCTGGGGGGACGGGCCAGGAACGCTGGCTGCCCGTCGTGGGCGGCGTTGTCTCGTGCTCGACCGGGACGACGGGCGCCGGCCGGGGAGTGCGAAACGGGTTGATGGCCATCGTGCTTCCTCTCCGCGGCGGGCCGGTCTGCCGACATAACGTTACGTTGAGTATACGCCTCCGTGTCCGGGTCAGTCGGCGGGAGCGGGAGTAGGGGAGGGCGGCAGAGGCAGGTCGTGGTGGCCGAAGCCGAGCCGGTCGATTGCCCGGCGGATGGGAGCCGGCGCCCACCAGTTCCACTCACCCAGCAGGCGCATCGTACTCGGGACCAGCAGGCTCCGGACGATCGTCGCGTCGATGAAGACGGCCACGGCCAGCCCGAAACCCAGGCTCTTGATCACCGTTACTTCAGCCGCCACGAAGCCGCCGAAGACCGCGATCATGATCGCCGCCGCGCCGGTGATGATCGCCCCCGTGCTCTCGATCCCGGCTGCTACGCTCTGCCGGTTGTCACCGGTCCGCAGGTACTCCTCCTGGACACGGGCCAGCAGCAGGACCTCGTAATCCATGCTCAATCCATAGAGCACGCAGAACATCAGGATCGGCGTCGTCGCCACGAGTTGTCCGTCGGCCGTGAACCGGAGCAGATCCGCGAACAGGCCGTCCTGGAAGACGACGATCACGATACCGAGCGACGACGTGATCGACAGCAGCGTCATGAAGATGGCCTTGAGCGGCAGCAGCAGCGACCCGAAGCTCAGCAGCAGGATCAGATAGGACCCGGCGAACACGAACAGGAGCGCCGCCGGCAGCGCGTCGATGATGCCCTCGCGGAGGTCGACCACGATCGCCGCATCGCCGCCGACCTGCAGAGACAGGCCCGGGACGTCCAGCCCACGGATCTGCTGGACCAGTCGCTCAGCTCCGATCTCGTCTCGCGATTGCGATACCTGCAGGAGTGCGATCTCCTGATTGACCGTCGCCGGAAGTGTCGAGAGGACCGGGTCGGTTAGCGTCTCACGGTCGCCCGTCCATCCGGTCCAGTCGAAGCCGTTCTGCTCGGCCAATGGCCCGGAGACAAGACTCTCGACCTCGGACACGCCTTCGAGCTGCTCGATCCGGCCGGCCAGGTCCCGCAGCGCCGCGACACTGTCAGCCGAGAGGGCGTCTCCATCCGCAGCAGTAGCTACGATCGGGATGGCGTTGCCGCGGTTGGCGGGAAACTCGGTGTCCAGCCGATCGGCGACGATCCGTGATGGAGCATCTGGACCCATGATGTTGACGTTGCCGGGTGTCAGGTTCAGGTGCAGGATCGGGATCGAGAGGGCGAGCAGCAGGATCATGATCGGGATCAGGAACGCCACCGGCCGACGCATGACCAGCTCGGCGAGTCCATGCCAGAAGCCACTGTCCCGTCGCGGTACCGCCGACCGACGCCGGACTGGCAGACGGTTGACTCGCGGTCCGAGGATCGCGAGCAGTGCCGGCAGGAATGTCAGCCCGTAGACCAGAGCCAGTCCAACGACGAGGATTCCGGCCTGACCCATCTGCGCTACGGTCGGGATCGGGAAGAAGAACGTCGCCGACAGCCCGAACATCACCGTGATCGCCGAGAAGAACACCGCCTTGCCGACCGTCCCGACGGTGACCGCGACGGCGTCATCGACCGACCGTCGGGTCAACTCCTCGCGGAAGCGCGACACCATGAACAGGGAGTAATCCACACCAAGGCCAAGGCCGAGCATCGTGATCAGGTTCAGCGAGAACAGCGACTGATCGGTGAAGCCGCTGATCCCGAACGTCACGCCAATGGTTGCGATGATGGCTACCGCGCCCGTCGCGAGCGGCAGTCCGGCAGCGATCACTCCGCCGAAGATCAGGATCAGAAAGATCGTGGTCAGCGGGATCGAGATGATCTCGGCCCGGATCAACCCGGACTCGACCCGCTCCGTCACGTCATCGTTGATCACGCTGGCGCCGGTGGCGTTGATGGTCAGCCCCTGGCTCTCGCCAGCCTGCTGGATCGTCTCGACGATCTCGGCGCTGCGCCGGAACCCGGTCTGGTCAATCAGCGCGACGACATAGGTACTTTGCCCGTCCAGGCTGATGAAATCGGCACTGCCGGTCGTCGCGGCAGAGGCGACGCCCAGCACGCCGTCCTCGTCAGCAAGCGGCGTCAGGGCGGTAATGATCCGGCGCTGGGTTTCGGGCTGGAGGACGGATGCGTCGGCATCGACCAAAAAGATGATCGCGCTGTCGCCCAGCCCGAACCGGCTGGCAAGCGTCATCGCGACTTCGATGGACTCGGCGTCGCGCGAGACCAGCTCGTTCTCCTGCGCTTGCAGGGGAACGAATGCGATCAGCAGCAGGGACAGGATCAGACTGGCGAGCGACAGGATGAGGACGGCCCGGCGATGGGCCGCGACGAACATCCCCCAGCGCAGGAACATCGAGCGACGTACTCCGTGAGTGGCGACGATGATCGGTCCCGGCGGATCGAGGGGGAGAGCCCCGCCGGGACCGATCGAGGGTGATGGTACGGGGGACGGCGCCTAGGCTTGATGCCGCTCCTGCAGCCACTGCTGGACATCGAATGGCTGGCCGCCTGCCACATCGACCGGGCGCCAGACGCCATCGCTATGCAACTCACGAGCGTTGACGGTGTCCTGCAGGTACGCCGGCAGGATCTCGTCCCAGAGCTCCGAGCGGACCAGCGGGTCCTCCAGCGGGAAGACGACCTCGACCCGGCGATCCAGGTTGCGCTCCATCAGATCAGCGCTGCCAATATAGACCTTCGGTGGCCCCTCGCCCCCATTGGCGAATGCGTAAACCCGGCTGTGCTCCAGGAATCGACCGACGATGCTGACGACGCGGATGTTCTCGCTCCAGCCAGGCACGCCGGGACGGAGCGAGCAGATCCCGCGGATGATCAGGTCGACCTTGACGCCTGCCCGGCTGGCCGCGTAGAGCGCCCGGATCGACTCCCGGTCGACGAGCTGGTTCATCTTGAAGATCAGCCGGCCCCGGCCCGTCCGCTCATGGGCGGCGATTTCGGCGGCGATGGCTTCGAGGACCCGGGTGCGGAGCTGGCGTGGCGCCGTCCAGATCTTCCGGTAGGGGTCTTCCTCGCTGAACCCGGTCAGCGCGTTGAACAGCTCCGCGACGTCGGCGCCCAGGTCCTCGTCACAGGTGAACAGCCCGAGGTCCTCGTAGGTGCGGGCGGTGGAGGCGTTGTAGTTGCCCGTCCCGAGGTGGAGGTAGCGACGCATGCCGTCCCGCTCGCGCCGGACGACCATCGTCGCCTTGCAGTGCGTCTTCACCCCGGCCAGGCCGTAGGCGACATGGACGCCGCGCCGCTCCAGCGCCTCGGCCCACTGGATGTTGCTCTCCTCGTCGAAGCGGGCCCGGAGCTCGACCAGGACGGCCACCTGGGTGTCATCGTCCCGGGCCTCGATCAGGGCTGGGATCAGCGGCGAATTCTTGCCCAGGCGGTAGAGCGTCTGCTTGATGGCGACGACGTCCGGGTCGGTGCTCGCAGCCCGAATGAACTGCACGAAGGCGTCGAAGCTCTGGTACGGGTGGTGGACGAGGATGTCGCCGCGGGAGATGGCGCGGAACACGTCTTCCCGCGCATCGGCGTCATGTCGGTACGGCTCGAAGCGGAAACGGGCCGGGGAGAACGGCGGATCCTTGAGATCCGGCCGGTCCAGCTTGAGCAGTTCGAAGAAGCCCTCGCCATTGATCGGCCCATCGACGACGTAGATGTCGTCGGGCAAGGCATGGAGCTGTTCCTGTAGCCAGTCGCGCGTGGCCTCCGGCATTTCCGGGTTCACGATCAGCCGGACGACCGGACCAAACGGGCGCTGGCTGAGCGTCTCACGCATGGCGTCCAGCAGATTGTGGCGATCGTCATCATCTTCTTCCGGCTCGACATCGGCATCACGCAGGACATGAAACGGGTGCGCGTCCAGGATCTCGACGCCAGGGAACAGACGCTGGACGTTGGCGATGATCACGTCCTGCAGCCACATCAGCTGCACTCGCCCGTCATCATCGCCTTCGCCGTCCGGGCGCCGGACCGGGAGCAGGCTGGGGAGCGTCGCGGGGATCTTGATCCGGGCGAATCGCTCCACCCCATCCGAGCGCAGTGTCACGATGAGATTCAGGCTGCCGCCGGAGACGTGGGGGAAGGGCCGTCCGGCATCGATCCCCTGTGGCGTCAGGACGGGGAACACGTCGCGATCGAACAGGTCGCGGGCGAGGTGCCCCTCGGATTCGGACAGTGCCGACGGCTGGATGATCTCGATCCCGGCCCGGGCAAGGTCCGGCAGCAGCTGGCCGGTGATCGCCTCGGCCTGCAGGTCGAGTAGCTCCTGCACCCGCTGCCGGATGGCGCTGAACTGGGCCGCCGGGGTACGTCCGTCCGGCCCGACGGTGGTGACCCCGGCCACGACCTTCCGCTTGACCCCCGCCATGCGGATCATGAACCAGCCATCGAGGTTGTCGCTGAAGATGGCGATGAACTTGGCACGCTCGAACAGCGGGGTGGTTGGGTCCGTTGCCTCGGAGAGCACCCGGCGGTTGAACTCCAGCCAGCTCAGCTCCCGGTTGATGAACAGCTCCGGCAGCAGCTTCGGGAGATCCAGCGGAGGGTCGGCACCTGGGGCCGGATCGACCCGGGCAACGGAGACGGGGTCCGCGGCGGAGACCGTCGCCATCACCGCGTAGCCTGCTCCCTCCTCGGCCTCTTCCTGGTTGATACCGCGCCCCAGGGCGCCAGGCTCGTCCGAATCCCAGCTCGCCGCCGCCGACGCCTCCCGGACGATCTCATCACGGGCACCCTCGTCCCGCGCCGAGCCGGAAGTCTGCGTTGAATGTCGCCCGGGATTGGCTGCGTCAGCGCCGGGGTCAGTCGTGTCGTCCACCGTCACGTCGACGTCGCTCTCATCCGCTGGCATGTGCGCCGTCCCGTCCTGGCTGTCTGTCACATTGCCTCCTGGACCGGGGCGGAACCACTCTTTCCCCGGTGCCTGCCCGGCAGGACCGGGCCAAACACGGGCGCGGCGGATCCCGCCGGCACCCTATGGCTGAGGCAATCATACGCAACCTGAAGACCGGGACGGCCCGGTAGTCCCCCCGGAATGGTACCGATGTGCCCTGACGTGAGCCCAACGCTAACGGCACGTAAACGGGCTACCCGTAGAGCAGGGCAGCCTCTGCCATGCGGGCCTCCCGCTCCTCCGCGGGCTGGTTGGGACAGGCGGGGCAGGTGCCGCGGCCGGGGATCCGGAAACGGAGGCAGCAGGTCGTGATCTCGACACCGGCCTTGCGCACCCCACTGCCGGTCGGATACTCGCGCAGCATCGGCAGCGTCCGGAGCAGGAGCGGGTTGTCGCTCCCACCCCGCTGGAACACCTCTGCGATATCGGCATCGAGCTGATCGATCCGCCCCAGTCCGGCCGCCACATCGGTCAGCGCCGACATACAGCATTCCCGGGCTGTCCGACGCAGCGTCGCCAGCCCGACCCGGGCCTTGCGCGAACGGAAGACGCCAAGGACCGGCTCAACGTGCGAGGTGATCGAGTCCCGCATCGCGTCGATCAGGGCGGCCCGATCCGGTACGACCGTCGCGTCAGGATGGGCGGCGTCCGGGTCGTCGGGCAGACAGAGGAATCCGGACGACCGGAACTCGATCGACGTCGGGTAGCCATACTCGGCGAACGCGTAGCAGGTCGTTTCCGGAGATGCATCGGGCAACCGCCCGGCGCCGAAGACGGCGGCCATCGCGACCGAGGCGACGAGATGCGGGAACGACATGGCGCCAAGCGAGACAAGGATGTCGCCGTCGTCCGTGCCGAGATAGGTCGACATGTTGCTCAGCTGGGTATGGACGCCGGCGCCACCGGCGCCCAGCAGTGTTGTCAGGGATGGCAGATCCGTCTCCGGATGAAACCGGACGCTCTGGTAGGGCAGCATGGCGTCCACGTCCTGCAGGGTCGCCTTGATTGGCTGCCGGGTATCCTGAACCTGGGTGACCGGCGTCATTTCCGCAACCATCGGCTTCTCCCTGACACGCACCGAGACCACCATCACCGACTTCAACGGTCGGATTTTAGCCCCGTGCGGTGGTCCACGCCAGAGCGACCATGGTCGACGGGATGATTGGTGATCAGGACTTACCAGCACTGATGCGCGCCAGCCACTCTCCAAGCAGCGCCCGTTCCGCATCGGTCAGACTCAGCGGGTCGTCGGCAAGGATGGTTCGCAAGGCAATGGCATGCGGCACGGGATCCGTTCCAGCAACCAGAAGGACGGATCTGTCCTCGCCGGTATCGGTCATGATGGCGCTGATGATGGCTTCCCTCGTCAGCGTCCCAACGAGCGGATCCCGTTCCGCTGGTGGTCGTTTCAGCATCGTCAAGGTTACGCCGACCCCGGCGGCATGGCTCATGGACACTGCCTGTTCCGGGGATACCCGCAGTCCGCCCCTTGCTGCCATTCGATCGACCAGGTGCCGGAGCAACGCGATCCCGGTCGCAATTGACGGAACCAACGGGCCCTGACGTGGCTCGCCGTACAGCAGCATGTACATGGCCGGCTGCTCCAATCCGAACCCGATATGCAGATCCCATATGTCCAGCTTCGTGGACGCGTCGTCGAGATGACGACCGAAGGCGGAGCTGAACACATCGAGATGCTCTCGCAGAAGTACCTTGGCCGGCTGTACGCCTGGCACGGTGGCCAGGATTCCGTTCGGCTTATCGTGAAATAGTGGTGGACCGCGTTGGCGGCCCTGGTGCCTGATCCCGGTCGCAGCATCTCTTCGGGTCGCAACGGAAACGGGCCAGGCTTGTACAAGCCTAGCCCGTTTCCGTTCGTTCCTATCAGGGCTTCAACCTGGGTCCGCCAAGGAAACGGCCCCAGGTCAAAGGGATTTGACTAGCGGCCCTCGACCGGGACGCTGCGGTTCCAGTTGGCGACGTTCCAGAGATTGAACTCGAAAGCGCTGACGGCCACGTTGTCCTCGCCGTCGTGGATCAGCGAGTTGTGGTGGCAGTACTTGTCCGCCGCGCGGCGGACGAGCGGCACCAGCACGGCATCGTTGATCAGGATGTCGTTGAGCTGGATCAGCAGCTCCTGGACCTCCGCGATGTCCGTGACCTCACCGTTCTGCAGGCGCTCGATGATGGCGTCGTACTCGTCATTGATGTACCGCTGCGTGTTCTGGCCGTTCCAGCCGTTCGCCGCCTGCGCGACGTTGCCACGGTCGGGTCCGGCATACCACAGCGCCATGTAGTCCACCGGCGTCGGGTTCGACGCGTTGTTGGTGAACATGTGGAAGTCGGTGTACATGTGGTTGAGGTTCTGCTCGTTGCCGGCAGCCCCATCGAAGAAGATGCCCGAGTCGGTCTGGGTCAGGTTGATCTTGAACCCGATGTCCTGCAGGTTCTGCCGGACGACCTGCTGGGTCTTCTGTCGGACGGAGTTGATCGTCGTCTGGTACTGGAGCTCCAGCTCCACCCCATCCTTCACCCGGACATCGCCCTCGAGCACCCACCCGGCGTCCTCGAGTAGCTGGGCGGCCGCCTCCGGATCCATCGTCGCCGTCGTGTTCGGGGACTCGACGGAGGGGATACCGGTCAGGATGTTGACCCCGGCCACCTCACCCTCGCCGGACGGATCGTAGAACCGGGTCGCGATCAACTCACGGTCGACCGCCAGGGCGATGGCTTGGCGCACGGCGATATCACTCAGGATCGGGTGCGGGTTCTCGTACCACGAGCGCTGCCCGTCCGGGCCGACCGCGTCCGGGTCAGAGAAGTTGAACGCGAGGCGCTCGACGGAGGTGCCCGGGATGATCTGGAAGACACCCTGCCCGCCTTCGAGCGCGGCCGCGATGACTTCCGGCTCAACCTGGATGTTCCAGGCGTGATCCCAGTCACCGGTCTGCAGCACGGACTGGGCGGCCGTCGACGCCTCACCACCGCCCTTGATGTTCAGGCGGGCAAAGGCCGGCTTGTTCGCTTCGCGGTAGTTCGGGTTGGCGGCGTAGATGACCTGGTCGTTCGGCGCGAAGCTCTCGAGCACGAACGGACCGGTGCCGATCGGCTGGGTGTTCATGTCGCCACCCGCTTCGACGTAGTGACGCGGGTGGATGTGGCCGTTGGTGCCGTTGGTGAACGGCACATACCAGTTCAGGTTCGGGCCGGTGAACGTCACGTTCAGCGTCAGGTCGTCCGTGGCCTCCATGGCCGAAATCACGCCCCAGACGTCGTTGTGGACAGAGTTGTTCTCCGGGTTGGTAATCCACTCCCAGGTGAAGACGACGTCATCGGCGGTGAACGGCTCGCCGTCCGACCAGGTGATGCCCTCCTTGAGGGTCATGGTGACGCTGCTCAGGTCCTCGGCCAGCTGGCCGTTCTCGATCGTCGGGACCTCGGCCAGCAGGTTGGCCCAGATGGAGCCATCCGGCAGGAACCGCATCAGCGGCTCATTGATGACATCGGCGGCGATGTAGTCCTTGGTGCCAGAGGCGAGGTGGGCGTTGAGCTGGGTGACGGCCTGCCAGAGCAGGACCTTGAGCTCGCCGTCCTGGCCGCGGGTCTTGGCGTCGATGCCGGCCATCGGCGGTCCGGAGGTATTGACGTCCTGTGGGTGAGGAGCGTGAGCACTGGTGGTCTGGGCGTGACGGATGAACCAGCCGAGCATGACCGCGCCGACGCCGAGAGAGGCGCCACGGGCGAGGAATTCACGCCGCGAGATCAGACCACGGTTGAGCTGGTCGACCAGATCAGCGAACTGGGTGCGGGACGGGGACTGCGTCATTCGAAACCCTCTCTCACCTGACATCTGACATCGGTCGTCAGACGGAACGCACACGAACGGGATAAGCCCCGGCCCCTGGGAGACGGGGAACCTGACCGGTGGGACAGCGTCCGGTGATCTCGCCGGCACTGGCGGGACCGCCCATGGGTGGGTAGCTCGGGTTGTCCGACCGCCCCTGGTCACTGCGATACACGCCCCCCAGCGGGCGCCGCGGGATCTCATCGATCCCGAATGGAGCCTGCTGGTCTGATGGCCTGTCGCGTCACGTCGCAGTGTGATGCGGAGTTTCCACCGCAGCGGACCATTTATCAATGCGAACGGGCAGCAATCTGCCGATCTCGCGCAGGCAATTCAAAATGATTGGACGATTTGCCCAGATAATTCACCACGAACGGCGGATCTCCGTACCCGCAGCACAGCCTGACCGCCGCCAGGTCATTGCCAGGGATACCGTCCGTTCATCGTCTCTGGCAGGCCGACGAAAACGACAGGACCCCGGCGGGCAAGCCCGCCGGGGTCCTGTGATCGAACGCTGATCGCTCGACCGGAACGACCTAGATCTCGACGACGATGGGCTCGGTCACCGTGAAGTTGGCGAGGGAGCCATCGTAGGTGTCGACCAGGACGTAGTTGCCAACGGGGGCGTTGACCAGCGCGATGTCGCTGATTTCACCACCGGCGAGGGAGACGGTACCAACCAGGGTGGCATCTTCCGGCACGGTGGCAACCGGGGCGGGAGTGCCCACGCCAGCGACCTCCGGGGTCGGGGTATCGAGGCCGCCGAGATAGTACAGGTTGACGATGTGCTGGGCCTCGCCGGCGTTCGTGCCGAGCAGCGAGATCACCGGCAGCTGGGCGGTGGTGCCACCCTGCGGGAAGGACACGGCCGCGTCGTCAGCAACAGCGAAGCCCTTGACGACGGAATCGCCCTCCGGCTGCGCGGTCTGGAGGATCTCCTCGTCGAGGACGTACTCGCCGTCCATGTCGACGAACACCCAGGTCGACGCGACGTACTGGTAATCACCAGCGAGGTAGTTGATCGGCAGGCCGATGCGGCCATCGCCGTACACGCTGGCCTCACCGTAGCCAAGGAGGGTGTAGGTGAGGAGCTCCTCCGGGACCGTGCCACCGAACTTGTCGGCGACCAGGTTGCCCGTGACGAGCGTGACCAGGGAATCGACATCGCCCGCGTTGTAGCAGTTGATGACGTTGTCGGCCGCCGCGATCAGGGCATCGGTCACGTCGGTCGCGGCCGGGGTCGCGCCGGTGAGGTCACCGGCAACCGGGGTGCCGTCGGCCGGGGCAGAGGCATCGCCCGCACCGGTGACGCATTCGCCCGTCTGGGGAGACGCCACCGGGGATGCAATCGTATCGACCTGGGCGCCGAGGCGACCGGCGAAGACGCTGAAGGCGAGGACGAGGGCCAGCAAACCAAACATGACCGGTACCACGAACTGTTGACCGCTCCGTTGGACCATTCGTCGCGTTCCCTTCCAACTCCGACGGCCAGAGGCGAACGACCGGACCATCCAGTCGCCGCGTTCGGGATGGCGCCTCACTGGCGCCGGTTCCTTGCCCTCATATCCTGGCGTCAATCATCCGGCAGTTTGGGACGGATTCACGACATGGTCAAGGGGTTTGACCATGTTCCCGTTGTCATCGAGACCCTGAGCCGCGGAATCGCCCAATCCCGCACCCCACATCCGGGCTTGCCAACCCGGTCGGCCCCGACCGCCATCCGGATACCGAGGGGAAATCAGCAGCCTGCTGGCCTCCCCGGAAAACGCACACGGAGTTACCCGCGCCCTTCTCGGCGCGGGTAACTCCGCTCTCAGACTCGCCGGGGCGGGGGCGGCCCCGGCGATGTCATGGCTATCGCTCGACCGGAGTGCTCCGGTTCCAGTTCACGATGTTCCAGAACACGCCATCGAGGCCATTCGTCGCGGTGTTGTCCTCACCGGTGGCCAGGTCGCCGTGGATCAGCGAGCCGTGGATCGCGTACTTGTTGCCGATGTTGACCAGCGGGACGACCGCGAAGTCAGCGACCAGCATGTCGCTCATCTGGATCATGAGCTGGTTGAACTCATTGACGTCGGTGATCGTGCCGCTCGTCAGCTGCTCGTAGAGAGCGTCGTATTCGGGGTTGATGTACCGCTGGGAGTTCGACCCTGACCAGCCGTTGGCCGACTGGGCGATGTTGGCCCGGTCCTCGCCGGCGTACCAGACCTCGAACTGACTGATCGGGGCCGGTGACGCGAGCGTCTGCGTGTACATGTTGGCGTCGTGATACATGTGCCGCAGGTTCTGGTCGTTGCCGACGGCGCTATCGAAGAAGATGGCGCTGTCGGTCTGGGCCAGCGTGACGTTGATGCCGATCTCGGCCAGGTTCTGGCGAGCGACCTGCTGCGTCTTCTGGCGGACCGAGTTGATGGTGGTCGTGTAGGTGAACGCCAGCTGGCGGCCATCCTTCTCGCGGAAGTCGCCGTTCCGGACCCAGCCAGCGTCGTCAAGGAGCTGATTGGCCTGTTCGACGTTCTGCTCCCAGGCTGGCTTCTGCGACGCGAGCGCGGGCAGCCCGTTGATGATCTCGTTGGAGATCTTCTCGCCGCGGGGATCGTAGAAGCGGTTGACGATCAGCTCCCGGTCGACGGTGAGGCTGATGGCCTGCCGAACCGCGGGATCGGAGAAGATCGGGTGCGGATTCTCGTACCACGACATCTCGCCGCTCGGTCCGGGGATCGACGGGTCGGAGAAGTTGAAGTTGATCCGCTCCAGCCCGGTGCCGGGCGCGACGCGGAACGAACCCT
Organism: Thermomicrobiales bacterium; assembly: GCA_035944555.1. GTDB lineage: Bacteria > Chloroflexota > Chloroflexia > Thermomicrobiales > UBA6265 > CADCWK01. The sequence continues at coordinate 180,869 of DASZAY010000003.1, read as the reverse complement.
GTCCGCCCTCTTCCATCGGGGCGACGACTTCCGGCTCGATGACGACGTTCCAGGCGTAGTCCCAGTCGCCGGTCTGGAGGACCGACTGGGCCACGGTCGCCGGGTCGCCACCACCCTTGAGGTTGACACCGGCGAAGGTCGGCTTGTTCGGGTCACGGTAGTTCGGGTTGGTTGCGTAGATGACCTGATCGTTGGGCGCGAACTCGGTCACCACGTACGGCCCGGTCCCGATCGGGGCGGTCCGCATGATCTCGCCGCCGTTGGCCTCGATGTGATGCTTCGGGTAGATGCAGCCGTTGAAGATGCCAGCGAACGGCTCGTACCAGGCGATCTCGGTCGCGCCGTAGGTCACCTGGACGGTGGTGTTGTCCACGGCCTCACATGCGGTGATCCTCTGCCAGATGCCGAGGTTGGTCGCGTTGTTGGCTGGGTCAGTGATCCACTGCCAGGTGAAGACGACGTCGTTGGCGGTGAACGGGGTGCCGTCCGACCAGGTGACGCCGGGCAGCAGCTTGAGCGTGGCCGAGGTCAGCTCGGCGTTCAGCCCGCCGTTCTCGATGCTCGGGAGCTCGGTCAGCAGGTTCGGCCACATGCTGCCGTCCGGCTGGTAATTGATCAGCGGCTCGACGATGAGCGAGCCAGCCAGATAGTCCTTGGTCCCGGAGGCGACCTGCGGGCTGAGGTGCGTGACGGCCTGCCACATCAGGAGCTTGAGCTCGCCATCCTGCCCGCGGGTCTTGCCCTCGAGCCCGGTGGCCGGCGGTCCGGCCACCGGCGTGGCGTCCTGCGGGTGCGGTGCGGCACCGACGGTCTGGGCGTTCCGGATGAAGGCGCCCAGCATGAACGCCCCGACGCCGAGCGCGGCGCCACGGGCGAGGAACTCACGCCGGGAGATCTCGCCGGCCGTCAGACGGGCGACCAGCTGGCTGAGAGAGTCACGGGATTCACTGGACATGGTCATCCGGGGAAGTACTCCTGAAGACCCGGCTCTCGCCGGGCAATTCCTGGACAGCGGAGGCTGCCCATACGGTGGGACTTCACGGATTGTGACCGCACGGTGCGGTTTGGGCAACTCCAGCGGCGGACCTGCCCGATGACCGGCCCTGCCCTGCCCGTCACCGCAATTCCATGTGGCTGAGTGCGGCACGGAATTGCCCGGGCGGCTGGCCAGCCGCCCGGGCAATTCCGTTGCTCACGTCAAATTGATCCGGCTAGGACACCTGGTGGCCATGTGTGAACGCTAGCGGTCGACCGGGGTTGCACGGTTCCAGTTGACGATGTTCCAGAACACCCCGTCGAGGCCGCCAGCGCCGGAATTGTCCTCGCCGCTCTCGATGTCCCCGTGGATCATCGAGCCGTGCATGCAGTACTTGTTGCCGACATTGATCAGCGGGATCACCGCGTTGTCGGCCATGACGATGTCGTTGAGCTGGATGAGGATCCCGTAGAGCGTCTCCATATCCGTGACTTCGCCGGACAGCAGCGACTCGTAGAGCATGTCGTACTCCGCGTTCTGGTAGCGGTAGACGTTCGTCCCGGACCAGCCGTTGCTGGCCTGGGCGATGTTGGCGCCGTTCTCGCCGGAGTAGAACAGGTTCATGTAGTCGATCGGCGACGGGGAGCCGGCGCCGTTGGTGTAGACGTTGATGTCGCTGTACATGTGGCGCAGGTTCTGGTCGTTGCCGACGGAACTGTCGAAGAAGATCGCGCTGTCGACCTGCTGCAGGTTGATCCGGAAGCCGATCGCCTCCAGGTTCTGCTTGACGACCTGCTGCGTCTTCTGGCGGACGGACGCGATGGAGGTGGAGTAGGAGAGCTCCAGCCGGACCCCGTCCTTCTCCCGAACATCGCCCTGCATGGTCCAGCCGGCGTCCTCCAGCAGCTGCGCGGCGGCGTCGGAGTCGTAGCTCCAGCTGGTGTTCGGCGAATCCAGGACCGGGATACCGTTGAGGAAGTTTGACGTATTGCGATCGCCCGGCGGGGCGTAGAATCGGTTCAGGATGAGCTCACGGTCAATGCCGAGCGCCATCGCCTGGCGGACGGCCGGGTCGGACAGCACCGGGTTGGGGATCTCCCAGTAGGAGCGCTGGCCGTCCGGGCCCTCGGTATCCGGATCGGAGAAGTTGATGTTGATCCGCTCGAGGCTCGTCGCAGGGGCGGACAGGAACCGGCCAATGCCCTGCTCCATCATCGGGGCGACGACATCGGGCTCGATCGTGACGTTCCAGGCGTAGTCCCAGTCCCCGGTCTGCAGCACGGACTGGGCGACCGAGGCCGGGTCCCCGCCGCCCTTCATGTTGACGCGGGCAAAGGCCGGTTTGTTCGGGTCGCGGTAGTTCTCGTTGGCGACGTAGATCACCTGGTCGTTGGGCGCGAAGCTCTCGACCTTGTACGGGCCGGTCCCCAGCGGGGCGGTGAGCATGATGTCCCCGCCATTGGCCTCGACGTAGTGCCTGGGGTAGATCGGGCCGGTGGTGTAGCTCGTGAACGGCTCGAACCACGCCAGGTCGGTCTGGCCGTAGGTAGCCCGGACGGTCAGATCGTCCACGGCCTCGATGGCCGTGATCCGGCCCCAGACGTCGATATTGGTCGTGTTGTTGGCCGGATCGGTCACCCATTGATGCGTGAAGACGACGTCGTTGGCGGTGAACGGCGTGCCGTCCGACCAGACCAGCCCCTCCCGGATCTTCAGCGTTACCTCGGTCAGGTCCTCATTGAGGCCACCGTTGGTCTGGGTCGGTACCTCCGTCAGCATGTCTGACCAGAGCGAGCTGTCCGGGAGGTAGTGCATGAGCGGCTCGACGACGAGCGAACCGGCCAGGTAGTCCTTGGTCCCGGATGCGACGTGCGGGCTCATCATGGTCACGGCCTGCCACATCAGAATCTTGAGCTCGCCATCCTGCCCGCGGGTCTTGCCGTCCATCCCGACGGCGGGCGGTGCGGCGGCGGCGTCCTGGGGGTGTGGCGCCGCCCCCGACGTCTGCACGGAACGGACGAACATGCCCAGCAGCGCCAGGCTGGTACCGAGCGCCACGCCGCGTGCGATGAAGTCCCTCCGGGTGATCCGTCCGGCGGCCAGGTCCGCGACCAGGCTGCTCATGGTGTCCGCGTGCGCGCTCTGTGGATCGTGAGCCATCACTCGTTCCTCCAACCCATGCGAGGGTCCGGGTTCGCCCACGCGACCGGACGAGACGACGCCGCCAGGCGGTACCGGCATGCATCACCCTCCCCGGCAGAGCCGGTGCGCCAGCGGTCAGCCAATGACCTCGACGATCAGTCGACTGGCACAGATTCATCGGGATCCAGCGGCACGCTTGCGCCAGCGTTCACCCGTCCATCTCGAAGGATGTGGCTATCGTGCCTAATCCCTTGCAGGACATGCAAGCCTGAATTGCCCACATTCGATCACCGAACAGGCAATAGTGACCGATTATCCCGACAATACTGTGCATACCGCGCGAAAGACCCGGCGCCGCATGGTCTCCCGGCATAACAACGATCCAGCGGGTCGGCGAGCCACTGGCGAGCCGGTTCATGCCCGTTCGCCACGCGAGCGCCCGCTGGCGGCCGGCCAGCGGGCGCTCGAAGGGCCGATCAGACGAAAGTCGACGCGAGTGTGACCTTAGCGATCGACCGGGGTCGCGCGGTTCCAGTTCGCGATGTTCCAGAACACGCCGTCGAGTCCGCCGGCGCCACCATTGTCCTCACCGGACTCCAGGTCGCCATGGATCAGCGAGCCATGGACGCAGTACTTGTTGCCGACGTTGACCAGCGGCACGATGGCGTTGTCGGCCATGACGATATCGTTGAGTTGGATCAGCGCCTGGTTGAGTTCGTCGATGTTGGTGATCTCGCCGGCGAGGACCCGCTCGTAGAGCGCATCGTACTCGTCGTTGCGGTACCGGTAGATGTTCTGTCCCGACCAGCCGTTGCTGGCCTGCGCGAAGTTGGAATCGTCCGGCCCGGCGTAGAACAACTGCATGTAATCAATCGGGACCGGCGAGCCGGAGCTGTTCGTGTAGACATTGATGTCGGTGTAGAAGTGGCGCAGGTTCTGGTCGTTGCCGACGGCGCTGTCGAAGAAGATGGCGGCGTCGACCTGCTGCAGTTCAACCCGGAAGCCGATGGCCTCGAGATTCTGGCGGATCACCTGCTGGGTCTTCTGGCGTACCGAGTTGATCGAGGTGGAATAGCTGAGCCGCAACTCGACGCCATCCTTCGCCCGGATGTCCCCGTCCATGACCCACCCGGCCGCCTCCAGCACCTCGACGGCCTGGTCGGCGTCGAAGGTCCAGCTGGTATTGGGCGAATCAATCGCCGGCACGCCATTGAGCAGGTTCGACGAGTTCCGGTCACCCGGCGGAGCGTAGAACCGGTTGAGGATCAGCTCGCGATCGACCGCCAGCGAGATCGCCTGCCGGACCGCCGGGTCGGTCAGGAACGGGTGCGGATTCGCCCAGTAGGACCGTTGCCCGTCCGGCCCCTCCATGTTGGGGTCGGAGAAGTTGAAGTTGATCCGCTCCAGCCCCGGGCCCGGTGCCACGCGAAAGGCGCCGATCCCGGCTGCCGCCATTGGTTCGACGACCTCCGGCTCGATCACGACGTTCCAGGCGTAGTCCCAGTCCCCGGTCTGCAGCACGGACTGGGCGACCGACGCCGGGTCGCCACCGCCCTTCAGGTTCACCCGGGCGAAGGCGGGCTTGTTGGCCTCGCGGTAGTTCTCGTTGGCGACGTAAATGATCTGATCGTTCGGCGCGAAGCTCTCGACGACGAACGGCCCCGTCCCGATCGGGGCGGTCATCATGTTGCCGCCGCCCTCAACGTAGTGCCGGGGATAGATCGGGCCAGTCAGGTAGCCGGTGAATGGCTCGAACCAGCCCAGCGCCGTGTTGGGATAGGTGACCTGGACGGTCAGGTCGTCGACCGCAGTGATCGACCCGATCGTGCTCCAGACGCCGAAGTTGGTCGTCTGGTTGGCCTCGTCGGTGACCCACTCGTGGGTAAAGACGACGTCATCGGCGGTGAATGGCTCACCGTCCGACCAGACGACATCCGGCATCAGCTTCAGGGTGACCTGCGTCAGGTCCTCGGAGAGCCCGCCGTTCTCCATGGTCGGGATTTCCGTGAGGAGGTTGGGCCAGAAACTGCCGTCCGGCAGGAGATGGATCAGCGGCTCGACGACGAGCGCGCCCGCCAGGTAGTCCTTGGTGCCCGACGAGACATGCGGGCTCATGTGGGTTGGCGCCTGCCAGAGCAGCAGCTTGAGCTCGCCGTCCTGGCCTCGGGTCTTGCCGTCCAGTCCGACGGCGGGCGGTGCGGCAGCGGCATCCTGGGGGTGCGGTGCGGCACCGGTCATCTGCACGTTGCGGACGAACATGCCCAGCATCGCCAGGCTGGCCCCGAGTGCCACGCCCCGTGCGAGAAAATCACGCCGGGTGATCCGGCCGGCAGCGAGCTCAGCGACGAGACCGCCAACCGTCTCCGGGTGATGCTCCCGCGAGATACCTGATCCCATTGGACGTTTCTCCTGCCAAATGGCCGTCGTCGAACCGGCAGCAGTCCGATCCAGCGCTACCAGCGAATCACGGACTCCAGGCAGGGTCGGCGCATCAGCCAGCACTCCCGTTGCGGGAAGCCGGTCAGAGTGCACAATCGCCGCGGGAGCCGAGGCGTCGCCGCGCCGGTCTCACTGCCTGCCTCAGAGGATGGGTCTATCATGCCCAGCAGTTCGCGCTGGACCAATGGGCATATTGACCAAAAATCGACCAATACAACGAGCCAATCACGGCCCGATGCGTCGAACAACCCACGGATCATGAGCCTGAAGCGTATGATGTGCTCGTTGCACAATATTCATGGTTGCCGACAGGTCTCATCCACCAACCGTTGAACGGCACACCGTCGGACGGCGCAACCCGGAAGAAACTCCACGATGGGCGCCTGGCAAGTCGAGGGGCAGGTGAATGGTTGCGAGGACTGGCTCAACACGACCCTGGGAATTCCGGACGAATGGGGATGATCAACCGGGGAACGAAGCGGAGAGAACACGAAGCCAGTTGCCCGACATAATCGCGACGACCTGCTCGTCGGCGTAGCCGCGGGCGGCCAGGCGATCAGCGATCCGGCCAAGGTCGGCCGTGGTGTCGATTCCGTCGGGTGCGCATTCGGCGCCCTGCCCACCGTCGAAGTCCGACCCGATCCCGACGTGGCGGGCACCGCCGGTCATTTCGCAGACGGCCTCGATGGCGTCGACAACCCGGTCGACCGGGATCCGGGACCGATCGCGATGGGTCGACCACGTCGCGTCCAGTGCCCATCCCAGCGGCATGATCCCGACGATCCCGTCCTGGGCGGCGATGCGGCGAATGGTGTCGTCGGACAGATTGCGGCGCAGATCGACGTGCCGGCGCGGGTTGGCGTGGCTGGCGAGGATCACGCCGTCGTGCAGATCGCACGCCTCCACGATCGCCCGGTCCGACATATGGCTGACGTCCAGCGGTACACCACGGCGGGCCATGCGGGCGACGAGATCACGCCCGAGCGGGGTGAGTGGACCACCGCCGTCCGTATCGCCGGTGTACCGGTTGCTGGACCAGGCCGGGCCAATCATCCGGACACCGCGCCCCAGCCACCAGTCCAGCTCGGCCGGCTCGCGGATGACGTCGGCGTTCTCGATCAGCAGTACCAGGCCGACCTGCCGCCCCTCGGATGGCGCGGTCGGCTCCCACGACGCCAGTACGGCGTCCAGCCCGCGCCGGTCTTCGATGATCGTTACCTGCGGATGGCGGGCTGCCCAGTCGCGGTAGATGTGCAGCTGCGCGACGGCGGCCTGGTGGGCTCCCTCCGCGTTCGGGTAGCCAAGCTCGCCGGGTTTCGCGTCGGAGCGAGGGATGGCGGTTAGGGTCGTAACGACGACGGCGACCCGACCGGCCAGCCACTCCGGCACCCCAAGCATGCAGATGCCGTTGCCCGCCTCGACCGGACCACCCGCTTCCTCGGCCCGGATCACATAAGCAGAGCGCAGGTAGTCTCGGCCATCGACGAGGGTGTTGTAGGCCGGGTCCGTATGGCCATCGACGACCAGGATCGGGGGCATGGGAGCACCTCTCACGTCAGACGGGCTAACGATAGGACGTGAGCGTGCGCTCCCGGGTTCCACCCTCTCCGGAAAACACCGACACCCGCCAGCGGAAGGCTGGCAGGTGTCGGCGGGAAGCGGAGAGGGTGTCTGCGGCCCTACCGGTCGACGGGGGTCGACCGGTTCCAGGCGGCGATGTTCACGAAGTTGGCAATCGACGCGGTCGAGAAGACATTGTCCTGGCCGGTCGCGCGGTCCCCGTGAATCAGGGAGGTGTGGATGGCGTACTTGGTTCCGGTGTTGACCAGCGGGATCACGGCGTTGTCGGTGTAGACGATGTCGTTGAGCTGGATCAGCAGCTGGTTGACCTCATCCACTCCGGAAACGTCTCCGGCCCGGAGCCGGTCGATGATCGCGTCGAACTCCGGGTTGATGTATCGGATGAAGTTCTCGCCGGTCCAGCCGTTGGCGGCCTGGGCGATGTTGGAGCGATCCTCACCGGCATAGAAACGGAGCATGTAGTTGATCGGTGTCGGCGACTCCGGCCCGCTGGTGAACATGTTCATGTCGCAGTACATCTTGCGGTTGCCCTGGTCGTTGCCGGGCGAGTTGTTGAAGAAGATCCCGCCATCGACCTGGACGAGGTCGATCGTGAACCCGATCTCCCGCAGATTGGCCTGGACGACCTGCTGGGTCTTCTGCCGGACGGAATTCACGGTCGTGACCAGGTTCAGCTGGAGGCGGACGCCGTCCTTCTCCCGCGTGTCGCCGTTCCGCGTCCAGCCGGCGTCGTCGAGGATCTGGCTGGCCTGGTCCGGGTCGTAGGCCCAGCTGGTGTTCGGCGATTCCACGGCGGGGATACCCGTCAGGAAATTGGCCGTGGGGCGCTCACCCGTCGGATCGTAGAACCGGTCGACGATCAGCTGGCGGTCGATGCCGAGGGCGATCGCCTGGCGGACGGCCGGGTCGGACAGTACCGGGTGCGGGATCTCGTACCACGACAGCTGGCCATCCGGGCCGGGGGTGCGCGGGTCGGAGAAGTTGATGTTGATCCGCTCGACGCTGGAGCTCTGGAGGACGCGCAGGACGCCCGGAGAGTCATCCGACTGGTACTGGTTGGTGACTTCCGGCTCGACCGCGACGTTCCAGGCGAAGTCCCAGTCGCCGGTCTGCATGACCGCTTGGGCCGCCGTCGCCGGGTCGCCGCCGCCGTTCATGTTGACGCGGGCGAAGTACGGCTGCTCGGGGACACGATAGTTGGGGTTGGCGTCGTAGATCACGAGGTCGTTGGGGCTGAACTCCGTCACCACGAACGGCCCGGTCCCGATCGGCCTATTGGACATGTCGCCGCCGGCCTGGATGTAGTGGGCCGGGAGCAGTCCCGCCGACGCGCCGGCGAACGGGACGTACCAGTTCAGGGTCGGGGCAGAGTACGTCACAGTGGCCGTGACGTCGTCTACCGCCTCGATCGAGGCGATCACCCCCCAGGTGTCACTCGTGACGGCGTTGTTCTCGGCGGTCGTGACCCACTGGTGGGTGAAGACCAGGTCATTCGCGGTGACCGGCGTGCCGTCTGACCAGAGCAGGCCCGGCTTGAGCCGCATCGTGGCCGAGGTGAAGTCAGCGGCGAGGTCTCCGTTCTCGACGGACGGGATACTGGCGGCGAGGATCGGGTAGAGGGTCTGCTCAAGCGTGTAGCCGAACAGGGGCTCGGTGACGAGGCTGGCGGCGGCGTTGTCCTTGTCGCCGGTCGCGAGGTGCGCGTTGAGCAGCGTCGGCGCCTGCCAGATCAGGACCTTGAGTTCACCGTCCTGGCCGCGGGTCTTGCCCTCGGCGCCAACGGCCGGAGCGGTGGGAACGGGGGTGGCGGCGTCCTGCGGGTGCGGGGCGGCCCCGAGGGACTGGGCGTGCCGGATCACCGTTCCGAGCATCCCCAGCCCGATGCCAAGGGAGGCGCCGGCGGCGAGGAACTGGCGGCGCGTGATCTCTCCAGCGTAGAGCTGGTCGGTAAGGGTGGCGAAGCGGCCACGCGGCTGGTTAGTGGTCATTCCGGTCTCCTGGCTCACGGTCGCCCTGTCCTCGGACAGGCGACCGATCCTACGGCAGATGCTGAGGACACCCTTCGGCGCTCCCACAGACATGATGTCGACTCAGTGTGCAGGGTGACCACCATCTGTGCCACTTGCCCTGCATCTGAGAGACACGCCGGGCAGGCAAGCGGTCGAGCAACCGGCCTCAGGGAGCGACCGTCACAACCTGGGGCACCGGAGCACGGTAGGCGGGGAAGTACCCGGCGGCACGGGTCTGCGGGCCACCTGCCAGGGCATCACGCCGGGAGACGAGGTCCCCATAAACTACCGGATCGGTCACGATCCGGGCCGTCCAGAACAGGTTGCGATCGTCCGAGAACCCGCACTTGAAGGCGAACAGCGCATCCTCGGCCCCGCCGACACCGCCCCCAAGGTGAAGCACCCGGTTCCCACGGTCCCTGGCCCAGTGGATCGCCGCAGCGATCATCCCCTTGTTCGGGCTCATGCTGGCCGCCGCGTGGCGGGTGCCGCTGAGGTGGTACTGGACCACGCCGTCGACCTCGGTGAAGAGGGCAGCGGCGACCGTTTCCCCGGCGACCCGCGCCCGCATGATCGTCAGCCCCGGTCCCAGGGCCGCAGCCAGCCGGGTGACGTACTCGATATCGACGTAGTATGACGAGTCGGCGTGCAGGCGGTCCATGTTCTCGGTGTAGGCGACGATGAACTCCCGGACCACGTCGGGGTCATCGGGTGAGCAGGATTCGAACGTGAAGCCCAGCCGCTCCAGCTTGGCGATATTGCGCCGGTGGTTGCTGCGGATACCGTTCTGAATGGCAGCGGGGGACTGGGTCAGGTCAATCGAAACGGTCTGCCCATGACGCACGACGTCACCCAGGTGCTTGACGATCTCCGGCTTGAACGGTGCCAGCGGGTCCATCCGGAGGAAGACGCTGACGATGCCGTTGTCGCCCAGCCAGCTGACCGCGGCGACAAGCGCCTCCCGGATCGCGTCGTCGTTGGGGAGTCCTTCACCCGCCTTGTCGGGAGCAGCCACGACGAACCCCGGGTAGCCGTAGGGGCTGATCGCGTCCCGCTGCCCGGGCTCGCCGAGCTCCGGCGGCAGCGGCCGGAGGACCAGCGGCAGCAGCAACCGAGCCGTCGGGGTCGTGACGAGTACCGCCACCGGGTCGCCGGCGGCCTGCTGTGCGGCCAGGGAAACGTAGGCGGGCAGCTGGTACCAGTCGTGTCGGGCAACGGCGAGGACGTCCATCCAGCGCGAGTCGTCGGGAGTGAGGACCTGAACCTGAGCCTGCATGGGAGTGTCCTGACGTTGCGCGTCCCGCGCGCGAGCCACTCGACGGTGATAATGCCCCGGAGCGATGTCCGGCAACCACGGTCCCACGGACACGCGACCCGAGACAATGACCCATTGGGACCAACGTGCGTCCCGACACCAAGACGAGGACCCGCACCATGGCGAAGGTCGTGCTGTTCGGCAACGGGCAGGTAGCCAGTGTCATCCACCAGTATCTGACATTCGACTCCGAACACGAGGTGGTTGCCTTCACCATCGACCGGGACCATCTTGGCGACATGACCGAGGTAATGGGGTTGCCACTCGTCGCGTTCGAGGATGTTGAGCGGCTCTATCCGCCTGACGAGCACCAGATGTTCGTCTCGGTCAGCTACCGGGAGGTCAACCGGTTACGCGAGCGGAAGTACCACGAGGCGAAGGCCAAGGGCTACACCCTCCTGACCTACGTCAGCTCGGGCGCGTCCGTCTGGCCCAACGTCGTGCTTGGCGACAACGTCTTCATCATGGAGCAGAACGTCATCCAGCCGTTCGTCGAGATCGGCTCGGACTGCATCATCTGGAGTGGCAACCACATCGGGCACCACACCACCATCGACGCTCACTGCTTCATCGCCAGCCACGTCGTGATCGCCGGCTTCGTCAAGGTTGGGCCGCGCTGCTTCTTCGGAGTGAATGCGACCGTGCGCGACGGCATCACCATCGCGCCGGATTGCGTCGTCGGCGCCGGAGCGCTGCTGCTCAAGGACACGCAGGAGAAGGGCGTCTACGTCGGCGCCGCGTCGCCTCTGTTCCCCCGCCGCAGTGACCAGTTGCGGGGCATCTAGTCCCGAGACTGCCGATCGCACCTGATTCTGGCGACCACCACGAGGAAGACCTGCTCCCGGTTGCTGCGGGAACCGGTTGATTCGGCGGTGCTTGCCAGCATCCGCTCCATACCAACTTTGGCCGGCACCGTGGGAGGCCAGCTGTATAGCGCGATATCGGCCACGAATCGTGGACCAGCCAGACCAGGGGCGTGCGTAGCTACACCAGGCACGTGACGGTGGGGGATCAGCCGGTAGGGATGGGATCGGGGAGTGCCGCGCGCCACGCCGGGAAGAATCCGGTCGGATCGGCCGCGGGGCGCCCTGCCCGGATCGACCACTGGTGCATCAGCCCGTGGGCGACATCAGCGTCCACGATGATCCTGGCCGTCTGGAAGAGATGTCGGTCAGGCGAGAAGCCAGACTTGAACGCGAACAGGGAATCTTCCGTGCCGCCGACTCCTCCTCCAAGGTGAAATCGGTGGAAGCCACGCGTATGGGCCCAGCAGGCGATGTTCCACACCTCGAGCCGAGCCGGGGCCTGTGAGAGATAGGCCGTCCTGGTACCGCCGAGGAAATCCTGGACAATCCCGCCGACGGTCGTGACCATGCCGGCCACGGCGACGTCGTCGCCCAGCCTGACCAGGGAAATGGCCAACCGTCCGTCGACGGCGTCATACAGATCCCGGACATAGGCGGCGTCGACGTAATACGACTTCGCGGCCCCTACCCGGCCCATCGTTTCGGTGTAGACGTCGACGAAGGCGTCGATCGACTCTGGCCGGCACTCCTCGTCGATCTCGGCTGTGAAGCCGGCGCGGTCAAGCTTGCGAAGGTGCTTGGCGTAGCTGCGCCGCATCCCGGCAAGGATCGCCTCCGTGCCTGGCCGAACGTCGATCGACACGGTCCTCCCGTGATCCACGACGACCCCGTGTTGCCGCAGCGCATCGACCGCGACGGGGATCAGCGGGTGGAGCCGCAGAAAGATGCTGACGACCCCGGCGGCTTTGAGCGCGTCGATGATCCCGTCGAGGGCTGCGGCCAGGAACGCGTCGCCATCCGGACCAGCAAGCGCGGCCGGCGACGCCACGACGCCGGGGTAGCCATAGGGACTGCTGGCATCGAAGTGACCATCGGCAGCGAGGGCATCGTCGAAGACGGGAACCGGTCGGAGAAGGAGGGGAATGAGCAGATGGCGATCGCCCTCACTGGCCAGCGCCGCTACGGGGCGACAGTCATTGTCGCGGGCTTCGAGCGCGGCGAAGCGTGGCAACGCGTAGAAGTCATGAGGTGCCGTCGCCAGTACCGCGTCCCAGCGGCGATCGTCGGGGGACAGGATCTGGACGTTCAAGGAGTCGACTCCAGGTGGCCAGTCCTGGCCAGAACGGCCGGGACGGTCGAGAGCACTATCATCGCACCGCCTCCCATCGCAAGAGCTCCGGTCGACGCCATGGTTCCCTGGCTTGTACCCGCTGGCTCAGGGCCGGGGCCATCCCCCTTCCGTACTACATCCCGATAGTTCGGGAAGCCGATCCCGGCTCTGCGTGGCTCGCCAACCCTGGATGCGGCGGGAGCGCTTCACCGAGGCGGGCGAGGCCGAGGTCGTCCGGTTGACCGGGATGCATGACTGGGACGGCTGTCCCTGCATGGACTGGCGCTCGTTCCGGGAGATCATCCCGGCAAGGCATCGCAGGGGCAAGAAAGCCCGGTCATCCCCCTGTGGCCGGTTTTAGTCGCGGTGCCCGCGGCGAGCGGCTGGACGCTCCGGGGGCGGCTCACCCAGGCCGCGGATCAGGGCAAGGTCACCTTCCGCGCCCGGATCGCTGGCGACGTTCGACGGCCGGATCAACTGGAGCACCGTCAGGACGGCGATTTTCGCGTCCAGCGCCAGGCTCCACCGCTCGACGTACTCGACGTCCAGTGCGAGCTTGGCGTCCCAGCCGACACTGTTCCGGCCCCGGACCTGTGCCAGGCCGGTGATGCCCGGTCGCACGGTATGCCGGAGTCGCTCCCGCTCGGTGTAGGCGGGCAGGTAGTAATCGAGCAATGGACGTGGGCCAATGAGACTCAGGTCTCCCCGGAGGACATTGACGAACTGCGGAAGCTCGTCGAGGCTCCAGCGGCGCATCGTCTGGCCGAACGGAGTCACGCGATCACCCGCCGGCAGGAGCGCGCCGGATGCGTCCATCTCGTTGGTCAATGTCCGGAACTTGATCAGCGAGAAACTGCGCTCGTCCAGGCCGACCCGCTCCTGCCGGAACAGGACGGGGCGCCCCATCTTCAGCGCCACACCGACGGCCAGCACTGCCAGCAGGGGAGAGAGAACGATGAGGGCCGCCAGCGACACGGCGATATCGATCAGGCGTTTGATTCGCCAGGCCGTGGGAGACGCCAGCACGTTCCGGGTCGGCATCAGGTTCCGTCTCCCCATCGATCTACCATTATTCCATCCCAGGCACCGGACTTGACATGCCGGCAAATCGATCGTCTTCCGGCCAACTGGCCGTTGCATCCTTTCGCCATTATGCAGAATCTGGCCTGAGGCACCGGTTGTTCGCGAACGCACATCCGTCCGTCTCCGGAGACACCTGCCGTAGCAGGCGGAACAGCGGACCTCGAGCAGCTGTGCTGGATCCATGTCATCCAGTTTCGGTACAGGAGCCGTAGACCATGTATCGGGCTGATCAGATGTACCATGGCCAGACTCTGACCCGGTAACGACGGACACGGAAACGGCGTCCGGCGATCCCATGCTCTGTTACGGCAGTCCCCGGTCGATGCCATGCTGACCAGGACGCGCGGTGACTCCCTATGCTCAGCCTAGTCGCTCGGAATTGAGGTCCTCTCTCGTGGATAGCAGCGTCTCCCGCCGTCGACTGGCCGCGGCCGCCGGCGGACTGCTCGTAGCTGCGGGCGTCCATCGCCCGGCGGTCGCCCAGTCCGACCCGACGCCCCAGTTGCCCGTCATCCTCGCCAGCGACTTTGGCCCGGTCGGGGACGGCGAGACCGACGACAGCGCCGCCCTCCAGTCCGCGCTGGATCAGGCCGAGCAGCAGGGCGGCGGCCTGGTCCTGATCGGTCCCGGCATCTTCCGCTGCAACCTGATCATCGGCTCACAGACGACCATCCAGGGAGCGGGACATCGCACTACTACCCTGATGGCCGTCGCCGGATCCAACCGGCCCGTCATCGAAGGACGTGGCTTCGCCGAACTGACCGGGACGCTGACCGAGTACCCGGAGCGCCGGGGCGCCAACTACATCGGCCTGTCGATGCTGACTGTCGACGGTGCCCGGGCGACCAACACCTCGGGGGCCGGCATCCAGATCTGGGGACGATCCCATGTCTTCCGCGACCTGATCGTCCAGAACTGCGCCGAGGACGGGATCTCCCTGGAGTTCACGACGCACGGCCAGGGCGACAGTATCGAGGACAACGTCGAGGGCTTCTTCACCAATATCAAGACGATCCTGAACGGGGGGAACGGCTGGCGCCACCGTGGTCCTCACGACTCGGTCCTCAGCAACTTTGTCACGTTCTCCAACGATGGCTGGGGATTCATCTCCGAGGGTACGCCCGACGGCTACAACGGCGGGATCAGTGGCAGCGGCTGGAACAGCTGGCTGAACGGGCTGGGGTCGTTCCACTTCGGTGTCTCGCCGGGCTACCTGTCTGATTCGGCGGCCACGGGGCCGAATCTCGGCATCGGGATCGAACTGGCCGCGACCGCCGGTTCCAGCCGGATGAGCGGGATCCTGATCAGTGGCCACGAGACCGGCCTGGTCCTGCGGGGCGGAAACCACATCTTCAGTGGGGTGATCCTGAACTCGACCTCCAGCACGGAGGGGTGGCCCGGAACCGGAATCCTGATCGACAACGCCGGGCTGTGCGTGCTGGACGTCACGGGTAGCCAGAACGAGCGCGCCATCGCGGTCGACTTCGAGTGGGGACCGAACATCATCCGGGGCCGGTTCAACGTCCCGGCCAACGGGATCCTGCTTTCGGGCTTTGTTCAGCCGCAGACCACCCTGGACCTGGCCCGGATCGGCGCCGATGGCAGCGAGACGATCGTGCAAATCCCGGGCGTCCACCAGTACGTCCCGGCGCCACCGGTCCCCCAGGCTGATTCACCGGTCGATCCCGTCGTGACCACGGAGACCGGAGCCGCGGAGGTCGAGGGAACGGCAGAGCTCTCCGAGGCCGGGGCCACGTCCCCGGCGGTGCCGGGCGAGACCCCCTTGCCGTCCCAGGCAGCCAGTGTCACCCCATCGCCGGTTCCGTCAATGAGCACCGACCTGGACTGACACGCGGGCTGCTCAGTTCCCGCGATCCTGGCCCGCACCGAGCAGGCTGTCATAGAGCGCGAGGGTCGCCGCCCGGATCGCGGCCGGATCGAAGTCGCGGAGGGCCCGCTCCCGGCCAGCGGCGCCGTGCCGCTCCCGCAGCTCCGGGTCAGCGAGATAGGTGGCGATCGCGGCCGCCAGTTCGTCCGGCGCATGGGCCGGGACCAGCGTGCCGGTCACCCCATCGACCACCGCGTCGACGCAGCCGGTGACCGCGGTTGCCACGACCGGCACCCGCATCGCGCCGGCTTCGATCAGTACCAGCCCCAACCCCTCGCGGTAGGTCGGCAGGACGAAGACGTCCATCGCTGCCATCGCCGCCGCCGGGTCGCTGACCGGCCCGGCCAGGATGATCCGGTCGTCGGACTGCAATGCGGCCATGGTCGCGGGAGACACCGGGTCGTCCGGCTCGTCGGGCCCGACGATCAGCAGGCGCAACGCCGGATCAGACTCACGCAGCGTCCGCCAGGCGCCGACGAGGTCGTCGAGCCCCTTGTCATGCGCCAGCCGCCCGACGAAGCCAACGACCAACCCGTCCGGGTCCAGCCCGAGTTGCTCGCGGCCGGCGCGACGCGGATCCGGTCCGAGCCGATCAGGGTTGAACTGGCCGGCCGCGTCGACGCCGTTCGCGCTGCCGTGGGCGAGGATCACGGTCTTGTCGCGCCGGACGATCCCGTCCCGGACCGCCTGGTCGCGCACGGACGGTCCGACGCAGATCACCCGGTCGGCCAGCGTCGCGGCGACCCGGGTGCTGCCAATCAGCAACGTGCGGCTCAACCCGGTCCGCGTCTCATGCGGCAGGCCATGAATATGGAAGATACGGACCGGCCTGAGTGTCAGCCGACCGGCCAGCATCCCGAGCAGGCCGCCCTTGGGCGTTGACGCATGGACGATGTCGGGCCGCATGCGGGCAAACGTCACCACCAGCCGGGCCAGCGCGACGACATCCTTCGGCGGGGTGATCTGCCGGGTCATCGCGACGGGCCACGGCTGAGCGCCCTCCCGCGCCGCGAACGCCTCCAGCTCCGGTCCCGGCGACGCGACGGCGTGGGTCTCGTAGCCGTGCTCGCGGAATGCCGCGGGCTGCCCGCGGAAGAAGTTCAGCGAGGCGGGGATGGTCGTCACCAGCGCGATACGGGGCCGGCGCCCCGTGGTGGGGGAAGGACCGGCAGGTGTAGTGGTAGTCGGGACCGTCACGCCGAGCCCGGCCGCGACCGTCTCCCACTGTCGAGCCTCGTCCGGGGTCGCGGGTTGAGCCCGGTGGGACAGCAGTCGGTAGCCCAGTCCCGTCCCGATGGCGACGGTATCGACCGCCATCCGGACGGCCTGCCCGGCGACGGCCTGGAGCGCCAGCGCCGGGTTGCCCTGCCGGCGATGCTCGGCGGCGTAGCCCATAGCCATATGGCGCCGGGTCCGGCCGATCTTCCGCAGGTCCAGCCGGGGCTCGCGATAGGCCAGGAGCAGTTCCGGGACGTTAGCGTAGCGACTGTCGCGATAGGCCCGGAGCAGGAGGTCCTGGTCCTCCATCCCGATCGCCGACTCGCGGTAGCGCCAGCGCCGGAACCAGGCCGTTCGCCCCATCCACGTCGGGTGCGCCAGCCCGAACCCCGTCGCCGGTGACGCCGTGATCGTCGCGTGGTCCGGCGCCGGGCGGCGGACGCCGACCAGGGACAGGTCATCGCGGACGACCGCCACCCCGGCGCCGACGACATCGGGTGCGTCGGCGGCCAGCAGACGCTCCACCTGGCGGCGGAACCGGTCGGGATAGGCGACGTCGTCGCCGTCCATCCGGGCGAACAGCTCTCCGCGGGCCTCTCCGATCGCCTGGTTAAGCCGGGCCGGCAGCCGTCGGCCGGCCCCATCGGAGAACACCCGGATCCGCGGGTCGTTGAAGGATCGCATCACGGCGAGCGTGTCATCGGTTGACCCGTCGTCGAGCAGCAGCAGCTCGAAGTGATCGTAGTCCTGCGCCAGGATCGAGCGGATCGCCAGCTCGATCGTCCGGGCGTTGTTCCGGGCGGGCAGCGCGACGCTGATCAACGGGTGAGCGGGAAGGTCGCTGATGCTCACCGGGCGACCTCGGCGTAGACCGCTTCCAGGCGGTCGTTGACGGCCGGCCAAGCGTAGATCTCGGCGTTGGCCCGGGCCCGCCGCGCGATGGCGTCGTACTCCTCCGGGGTGGCGTCGAGAACGGACCGGATCCGGTCGGCCAGCGCCGCGGCATCGCCCGCCGGGAAGCGCCCACCACAGTCCTCCGGGACGGTCTCGGTCAACCCACCGTTGTCGGACGCGACCGTCGGCTTGCCACAGGCCTGCGCCTCGACGGCCGACATGCCGAACATCTCGAACTGGGTGGTCGGCATCACGAAGACGTCGGCCATGTTGTAGACGCCCGCCAGGCGCTCCTCCGCCACCGCGCCGAGATACGTTCCGCCCACCGCGGCGATCCGCGCCCGCCAGTTACCCGGGTCGGTCTGGCCGGTGTCGCCGTGGCCGAACTGGCCGATCGGCCCGGCGATGACCAGCCGGGCGTCCGATCCGCGCTCGGCCAGCAACCGCATCGCCTCGAGCAGCACATCGGTGCCCTTCTGCTCGTTGACCCGGCCGATGTAGACGACCAGCTTGCCGGACAACCCGGCCCGGTCGCGCTCGACCTGCCCAGCGGCCGGGTCAGGACGGAACTGCTCGATATTTACGCCGTTGTGGATGATCCGGAGCCGCGTCCCGGAGAGATCCCAGAAACGGTCGGACTCGTCACGACAGTGGATCGAGACCGGCAGCAGCGCGTCGTAGGTGCGCAGCGACCGGCGGTACAACCAGCGCAGCGGCCCGCGAAGCCCGCGACGGAAGTAGAAGTAGTCATAGGCCAGCACCTTGGGCGCCCGGACCAGCCGGGTGATCAGCGCACCCTCGGCCTGATTGTGGACATGGACGACGTCCGGCCGGCCGCCGCGGAGCTGCCGGACCATCAGGTCCAGCGCGGCCCGCACCTGGATCTCGATCCAGCTCAGCCGCGCGCCGGTCCGGCAGCGATAGGACCGGATCTCCATCCCGTCGTACGTCTGGGTCCCAGTCGCCTCGTCGGGCGAGTAGATGATCACCTCATGGCCATTGGCGACCTGCTGGCGGCCCAGCTCCAGGATCCGGCGCTGGACGGCGCCGCCGAACGGGTGCAGGACGGGCACCCCGCCGACGCTGATGTGGACGATGCGCATGGGAACGTACCTCGCGAGAGTTAGAGGAATGGGATCGGGTCAGGACGTCAGGCCTCGACCCGCCAGCAGCGGACCGGCGCGGTCGAGGAGGAACGACACGGCCGGGTGCAGGACCCGCGTCGGCCGACGCGATCGCCGCGGCACGCGGCCGGCGGCGAGCAGGTCGCGGTAGACCGTCTCATGCGCCGCGACCATCGCTTCGGGCGTATAGCGGGCGATGGCATCGGCGCTGGTCGCGGCCCGGTCTGCTCCGGATACGGGATTGGCCAGGCGGGTGCGGAGTGCGGCGGCGAGCGCCGTCGCGTCGCCGGCCGGCACCGTCAGGTGCTGTCCGGCGAGGATGTCCGGCACCCCGCCGACATCGGTCGCGATCACGGGGCAGCCACACATCAGCGCCTCGATCACTACACTGGGCAGCGCCTCGGCGTACGACGCCGACACGAGCACGTCGGCGGCCCGGTAGTGGTCGGCCAGCTGCGCGGAGGACTGGATACCGAGGAAGCGGACCCGGTCGGCGATCCCCAGCCGCTCCGCCCGGGCGCGATAGTCGGCTTCCAGCGCCGCGTTCTGATACGCCAGCAGCAGATCCGCTTCCGGGTCGACGTCGGCAAAGGCGTGGAGCAGCACATCGACG
Organism: Thermomicrobiales bacterium; assembly: GCA_035944555.1. GTDB lineage: Bacteria > Chloroflexota > Chloroflexia > Thermomicrobiales > UBA6265 > CADCWK01. The sequence goes on along the minus strand of DASZAY010000003.1, from coordinate 161,451 downwards.
CCCTTGAACGGGATCAACTGGCCGACGAACAGGACCGTCGGCCGCCGGGGCGTGTCACTCGCATCCGGAGGGGGCGCGTAGTGGTACGTCGCCGACGGGAAACCGTTGGGGATCACGACCTGCTTCGGCAACCGGCTGCCGAACCGGCGCTCGTCCCGGGCCCGCTCGGCCTCGCTCAGCGGGATCATCACGTCGGCCCGGGCGGCGACCAGGCCGGTCATTGTCCGCCGGCGCCCGTTGACTTCGTAGTCGCTGGCAAGGTAGGGGTCATGACTGGTGTAGACGAACGGCGCCCGCCCGCCCGCGAACGCCATCCGCAGCGCGGCCCGCCCGATATGGTGCACATGGACCAGGTCCCAGCGGTCGCCCGGGTCGAAGTCGCCGTGCCCGACGGCGAACGCATCCCAGCCATTGGACCGGAGCCCATCGACGAGGACGGATTCCGGGGTGAAGCGGCGCTGGGCCTGGTACTCGGCCGACCGGTCGAAGATGCCACCGACGATGGCGATCCGGGGGACGGGGGTAGTCATGCGCGGAGTCCTTCGATGCCCGTCGGCGCCGAGGCGATGGGGCGTGGGGCGTTGCGCTCGGATCGCCAGCCGATCAGCCGGAGCGCGAGGTAGAGGTAGGCCGGCCAGAAGAAGTAGATGAAGATCTGCGACGTGGCGGCGAGGCTGCCGGGGATCAGGAAGCCCAGCCAGACGGCCGCGTACTGGGCAATGAACGCCTGGGCCGTGCTGGCCGTCGTCTGGAACGACCGCTCCAGCCGGGCGACGATCAGGCCGAGGGACGCGTAGGCGATGATGATCCCGGTCAGACCGAAGTTGATGTAGAGCTCGGCCTGGAACGGCATGACCTGATCGTAGAACTCCGGGTAGGGCCCGTAGATCAGGCGGTTGAAGATCTCGACCCCACTGCTGGAGCGGAATGCCTCGCCGATGATCGGGATCGGAGCGAACACCGACCCGAGCAGCGACTGCCCCCCGAGCTGCTCCGGGGGGATGGTCGCCTCGCTGTCCAGCACGAATGCGGTCAGCTGCGGCGCGCCGCCGTAGATCTGGAGGGTGCTCTCCAGCTCCAGGTCCTCCATCACCGTGGCGCGGGTCTCGGCATTGGAGATGATGTCACCGAGGCTGCCGTACTCGCTGGTCCGGTAGCCACCCCAGAAGACCAGGACGATCAGCCCGGCAAGCCCACCGACCAGCATCGCCTTCCACGGGATCCGGCGGACACGCAGCGAATAGGCGGCGACCAGGGCGATCAGCGGCGCGGTGAAGGCTCCGCGGTTGTAGCCGAACGACGCGTAGACGATCAGCAGCGCGACGGCAGCGGCGACCGTCACGAGCACCAGCTGGCGCCGGCTGGCGGACGGGGCGCGGCGATCGGCCCAGAGCGCCCAGCCGAAGACGATCGCGAACCCGAGGAACGGCCGCAGGAACGTACTCGCCGCCTCGGCCAGCGTCGCGGATTCCGCGCTCGGGCCCAGCGCGCCCTCCTCCGGGGCCAGGTAGTAGGCGATCAACCCGCCGGGACCACCGAACTGGAGCACGAACCCGACGATCCCCAGCGCCCCACAGAACAGCGCCAGCGGCAGGTGAGGCGGGCGGCGCTCCGGCCGCGGCCGATCCGGATAGGTCCGCTGGGCGCCGGTCGCCCGGTTGGCCCACTGGAATGTGACGCAGTAGGCGACGAAGGCGACGAAGCTAAGCAGAATTGCCCGGTTGAAGCCCTCGGTCGAAGGCAGCCACGGGAGCTGACCGATGGACACGCCGCCGGAATTGATCGACAGCGGCAGGATCAGCGCCTGCAGCAGAAAGATGAACAGCACCCAGTTGTGGGGCGAGAGCGGAGTACGGAGCGAAGGGCGACAGGCCGGCAGGAGAAACAGCACGGCCGGCACACCCAGCACCGGCACCAGCACGGCCAGGAACCGAGGATCGGGCAGCGAGGTGATGAACCACAGCACCCCGATCCAGGCCAGCGCCATACAGCCGAAGACGCCACGGTCCAGGATGGGGGCAGCCACCGGCCGTTCGACCCGTGGCTGCCAGCCATCGGCCGTGCCGCGCGGAACGGCGAACCCCCCGCCGGTAGCAACGGGCAGGGCGAGGTCGGACATGGGCAACGCGACCCGGTCACGCCACGCCGGTCCGGGAATGCGCCGGGGAGTAGCGACGACAGTCGTCGACTGGGCCGGAGCCGCACCGGGCGCGACGGTCGTTGACGGGGTCGTAGCAGCACCGGGCGCGGCGGTCGGCGCAACCGGCTCCGGATCCGCCGTCCTGCCCTGGCCACGCAGCCGGATGGCGACGACGCCGGCCAGCAGCACCGCGACCACGCCGAACGAGACCAGCTGTGACAGTGCCAGGCCGGAGGCCCCGGAGCGCGGGATGAACACCACCGCGGTGACGACCAGCAGCACCGACAGCACGATGTCCAGCGCCAGCCGCCAGCCAATGGCCCCGGTACTGGTCAGCACCTGGCCGACCGTATCGTTGAGGGTGATGGGCAGCGTGGCAAGCAGCAGGATGACCAGGACCATTGAACCGGCCCGGTACTCGGGACCCAGCAGCCCCATCATCGGACCGGCAAGGGCGATCATCACGGCGGCCGGCACGGCGACGAAGCCTAGCGAGACTCCGGTGTTGACCAGGAACATCCGGCGGAAATCCGCCCGGTTGCCGGCGCCGTCGAAGTTGGCCAGCATCGGCATGACGATCCGCGAGACGGCGGTCGGCAGGAACAGGACGGCGAAACTCCAGCGGGAGGCGGCCGTGAACAGTCCCATCTCGGTGAGGCCGTCGGGCTGGCGGGTCAGGAGGATGGTGCCGATCATCGTCGCCGGCATGGTCAGGCTGGAACTGACGAGGGCCGGGATGCCAAAGCGGAGCAGCTTCCGCCAGTGCTCCCGCGAGGCGGACATCGGCCGGTCGATCCCGGCCGTGCGTGACACCCGGACGACCGTCAGCCGGAGGATGCCGGCGCTGACCGCCTCGCCGATCGCCAGGCCAAGCACGGCGCCGGTCACGCCACCAAACACCGCGCCACCGACCAGCAGTGCCGCGGTGATAACACCCTGGGCGACACCCGCCAAGGCAAGTGGGCGCCATGCCTCCAGCCCGCTGAGGATCCCCATCTGGGCGCTGTTGATCGCCGCGAAGATAACGATGGGGGCGGCCAGCTGCAGCGGCAGGCTGAGCGCTTCCTGGCCGAACGCCTCCCGGGCGACGACGGGAGCGGTGAAGAAGGTCACGGCCGCCAGCCCGAACCCGGCGACGACCGTGATCCGCATCGCCAGCCGGGCATAGAGACCGGCCAGCGCCGGGTGCGTCGTGCGATTGGCGGCGACGAACCGGGTGGCCGTCAGCCCGAGCCCGAGCCCGGACAGCACGACGAACAGGTTGAGCGTGTTCTGAATGACTCCGAGCTGGCCATAGCCTTCGCTACCGAGCAACCCGGCGACGAACAGCGCCGAGAGGATGGGCAGTGCCCGGGCGGCCATGGAGCCGAGCACCGACCAGAACGCCCCGACCGCGAACCGGCGCAGCAGCGGGATGAGCGGATGGCTCGTCCCCGACGCGCCTCCCGATGCCCTCAGCTTTGCGACGATGCGATTCATGGGTGACCCCGGGTCCTGCCTGTGTGCCCGGGCGATTCCCGGTAATGCGAGTCATGGTCGCGGTCGTAGGCGCGCTGCGACCAGGCCCACCGGTCTGGTGTCGCGGCACGTCGGCGCCGGCTCAGGCGCGGCTGTGGTCGATCGCTTCCTCGATCCGCGTGCAGACCAGGTCGACCTGGCCCAGCGTCATCTCGGTGAAGAACGGCAGCGCGATGGTCCGCTTCGCCACGGCCTCGGTGACCGGGAAGTCGCCCGGCTTGTAGCCGTAGCGCTCGCGGTAGAACGGCTGCAGGTGGATGGGAACGAAGTACGGCCGGCTGGGGATACCGCGGGCGCCCAGCTCCGCGACCAGCCGGTCGCGGTCGATCCCGTCCTCGGTCTGGATCACATAGACGAACCAGCTCATCCGGCTGGTCTCGGGCGCGACGAACGGGCGGCGGACGCCGGACACGGTCGCGAGGCGCTCGTCGTACCACGACGCGACCCGGGCACGGCGGTCGAGGATCGAGTCGATCCGGGCGAGCTGCGATCGGCCGAGCGCGGCGCTCATCTCGTCCAGCCGGTAGTTGAAACCGAGGCGGACGTGGTTCATCCACGTCCCCGCGTCATCACGTCCCTGATTGGCCTGGCTGCGCATGACGCGGGCGAGGTCATCATCGTTGGTGACGATCATGCCGCCTTCGCCGGTCGTCATCTGCTTGTTGGGGTAGAAGGCAAACACGGCGACATCGGCGTCCGCTCCGACGCGCCGACCGTTGCGCTCGGCGCCAATGGCCTCGCAGGAATCCGCGACGATCGGCAGCCCGTGCTTCCGGGCCAGGGAGCCGATGGCGTCGCTGTCGGCCGGCTGGCCGAAGACGTCAACGGGGAGCAGTGCCCGGGTCTTCGGGGTGATGGCGTCCGCCACCCGCTCGGGATCCAGGTTGAGCGTGTCCGGGTCAATGTCGGCGAAGACCGGCTTCGCGTTGACGTAGATGGCGCAGTTGGCGGAGGCGACAAAGGAGAACGGCGAGGTGATGACCTCATGTCCCTCACCGACGCCGAGGGCGGAGAGCGCCAGGTGCAGGCCGCTGGTACCGCTGTTGACACCGACGCCGTGGCGTACCCCGATGTAGCCGGCCATCTCCCGCTCGAAGGCGGCGATCTGCGGCCCCATGCTCAGCGTCGAGGTCCGCATGACCTCCATGACGGCGTCGATGTCCGACTGATCCAGCGACGGGGCGGACATCGGGACATCGTACGGAGCCGGCGTCGCGACGATCGGCGCGGCCACCGGGTCGAGGTCGGGATCGGTCGCGAGGCGGGTCTGCGGCATCGTGGTCATCGGGGTTCTCCTTGGCACCGGGACACCGGCGGTAATGAGCGGGCTGGGGTGAGCGGCACGCGGCGAGACAGGTCAGGTCCATTCCGGTTGATCTGGCTGGAGACAAGGGTGGCGCCGGGTGGTCCGGTTTGTATCGGTCCCGGCAGGCGAAACGGCCGGATCGGGACCTATTACCTACGGGCTTCGACTTTGCCGGACTACCCGGCCGAGCGCATGGCCTGGTCCTCGTGAACGACACGCTCACTGCGCACCGGCACGCTGCCCGCGTCCGCGGCAACCATGATCGCAATCGGGTCGACGTCCTCACCCGACTCGACGGTGCCGGGGATGTGGGTCACGACCGGCGCGGGGGACGGTACCTGGACCAGGTTCCGGTCGGCCCGGATGATGACCCGGAACAGCTCGGCGCGGAGGTCCTCGACGTTCTCCGTCAGGGCCAGTTCGCCCATACGGTCAAGGGAGGAGAGGAAGGCACGCAGCGTCTCGGTTGGGCGCTCCGGCTCCTGGAGGATGGCGATCTTGCTGTGGGCGGTGCGGACGGAGACCTCGGCGGCCAGCGACAGTTCCTCGCGCAGCTTCTCGCCCGGGCGCAGGCCGGTGTAAACGATCTCGATATCGCGCCCGGGGACCAGCCCGCGCAGCTCGATCATCCGGCGAGCGAGATCGAGGATCGCGACCTCCTCGCCCATGTCCAGCATGTAGACGGCCTCGCGGTCGCCGAAGGCTCCGGCCTGGATCGTGAGGGACGCGGCCTCCGGGATGGTCATGAAGAAGCGGCGCATGTTCGGATCGGTGACGGTAACCGGGCCCCCGGCGTCGATCTGGCGCTCGAAGGTCGGGATCACGCTGCCGCGCGAACCCAGGACATTGCCGAACCGGACCGCGCAGGCAGACATGCCGGTCTCGCGGGCGACGGCCTTGACGGCCAGCTCGGCCGTCCGCTTGGTCGCGCCCATGACGCTGGAAGGGCGGACCGCCTTGTCAGTCGAGACCAGGACAAAGCGCTCGACCTTGGCGCGGGCCGCCGCCTCAGCGACCCGCCGGGAGCCGATCGCGTTCACGAACACGGCCTCCTGGGGGTACTTCTCCATCATCGGCACGTGCTTGTAGGCCGCGGCATGGAAGACGATGTCCGGCTTGTAGGTGGAGAAGATCGACTCCAGCCGCTTGGTGTTGGTCACCGACGCGACGACGACGTGGAACGGGGTGTCGCTGCCGGCGAGGACCAGCTCCTGGTTGAGATCGAACAGGCCGGTTTCATTGATATCCAGCGCGATCACGGCCTGCGGGTCGAGGCGGGCGACCTGCCGGGTGAGCTCCTGGCCGATCGACCCGGCGGCGCCGGTGATCATGACGCGCTTGCCGGCGATGAAGTCGTTGCAGATCCCGGCGAACGCCTCGACCGGCGGCCGCCCCAGGACCTCATGCAGGTCGACGCGGCGCAGCTCGATCGGCGTGGACTCGGCGCGGAGCAGCGTGCCGATGTCTGGCATGGTCAGGACACGGGCGGTGGAGCGGCGAGCCTGGGCGACGATCCGGGCGAGGTCCTCCGGCTTGGCCGAGGGAATGGCGATGACGACCGTCTCGATGTCGTGGGCGGCGACCAGCTCGGGGATGTCCACGGTCGTGCCGAGGACGGGCAGGCCGTCGACATGGCGCCCGATCAGCCGGGCCTGGTCATCGACGAAGGCCAGCGGGGCCAAGCCGATGTCCGGGCGGCGGGGGAGCGCGACCGCGAGGAACTGGCCGGCGCTGCCGGCTCCGACAATCAGGGCCCTGGCTGGCGTGGGCCGCTCGCCGGACGCGGTACCGGCGCCGATCGCGGCGACATCCTGGCCCGCATCAACCGTGGCCTCCGTATTCCGCACGACCGCGTCGATGGCGGGCAGATCGCTCGCGCGGTGAAACAGGTCGATCAGCGCGCCGGGCAGGCCAACGACCCAGGCAAGGACCACGCGCAGGTCGTGCTGCGGGCGGGCATGCCGCAGGTAGAAGACGTCGTAGCTCTCCCGGACCGACTCGCGGCCGAAGATACCGCGGGCGGCGACGAGGTCCCAGCCCAGCACGCCGGGCAGGACCACCGCGCCGTCATCGTCCGGCACTACGGCAGGTCCGACCAGCACAGCACGGCCGGTGAGCACATCGACCATGGCCGGCAACTGCCCCAGGCGGCCAGCATTCAGGCGCTCGGCGAGCGAGGACCGGCCAGCGGCGGCGGTGAGGCCGACCGGCCGGCGCCACCGGGCAAGGTCAGCCCGGCCGGCCGGGCCACCAGCCAGACGGCGCTCGACTGGCCACCGGCCACCGGCACGAACCGCGACCGCGACGGCGATCACGACCATAAGGGGAAAGGTGATGGCGAGCAGCCCCAGCGCCATGGACGCGCTGAGCACGCGGCGGGCGGTACTGGTCAACCACGGTGAGCGCCGGGCGGCGGACGCGGCGGGCATCAACTCCGGGAACGAGCGGCCGAGGGTGCTTTCCAGCACTTCCCATGCGGCAAAGACCGGCACGTCTGCGGGATAGGCGTCCTGATCGGTCGACACGGTACCGGACTCGACCACGATCGTACCGGCGGGCAGGGTGCCGAGCAAACGGATTGCCTCGGCCCGGGTCTCGACACGGTGGACGGCATGGACCGCCGGGATCGTCGCCGCATGGCCCATCCGGTACGGCCGGTCTTCATTATTGAGGAGGGTCGCGGCGAGCGATACGCCGGTACCGGACCCGACGATGATGGCCTCGCCACTCAAGCCGCGATGGAGCCGGAAGCTTCCGATCGATCGCAGCTGGCGCACGGGTGGCGCGACGGTCGTCACCACGCCAGGCAACACATTGGTATCGGCCGTCTGGCCTGGCAGCGAGTGACTGGAGAAACCGTTGAGTGGCTTGGTCACGGGAGCGACTCCATGTTTCACCTGGGACCCGGATCCGCATCGTCAGAAGGGGAACTACGCCGGCGCGATCAAAGCGCACTGTCAGATGGCGATTCCCCGTCCAGAGAACAATCTGCGTGGCCGGGTTCAGGAGAGACGGTCGGGATCACCCATTCGGGTCATCCGTCAGGTCGAGAGCGGGTACCGGAAACGACTGGCCTTCAGGCTGATCGGACCGGAAAACGACAAAAACCGAACCCCTGGCGGGTTCGGTTTCACCACTCGCTCCACCTCGCCCAGGTGACCAAATACAGGCGAGGCTTCATAGCTCCCAGAAGATTCCATTTTTGGCGCCGTCGAGCAGTTACGCCCGCCAACTGAACTCATCGTAGTGACCCGATTGGGTCGAGTCAACGACGGGTCATAGGACAAAAGTCATGGTTGTTTCGATTCCCTCTTGTGATAAGGCGGCTGGTGGTTACCATCATAGAGAGCTACGGGACCTCCACGCGGTTGGATCACGGGCTTCGGCACGAAAGAGCCGAACGGACATATACGATCTGACCTGCCAACGGCCCTCCGGGTGGCCCGCACGACGTCAGACTCCCCTGTAACGACGTGACGCCCACTCGTTCCCGATGGTTCCCGACGCCGCCCCAGGCCGCTCATCCATTGTCCACCCGGGCATCACCGTTGGCTCCCGGCTGCGTTCCCCTCCGTCCGGGTCCCACCAGACCACTCGCTCGTCTTCATTAGAGGTTCCACCATGGAATTCGATCTCGCTCGCCTCCTGCGGCTGGCGCGGCGCTGGGGAATAGTGGTTGTCCTGCTCGCCATCCTTGGTGGAGTTGCGGGCTACGCGCTGTCGACGACCCGGCCGGTGGAGTACGCGTCCAGCGCCACCCTCCTGGTCACGGCCAACCAGAGCCTGTTCGGCACGGATGTCAACAGCGGGCTCCAGACCCAGGCCGAGACGTTCCGGTACGAGATCCAGACGGAGTCGTTCCTCTCCGAGGCCGCTGACGCGCTGGGACTCCCCCCCGTGACCGGAGTGGCCGACCTGCGCGCAGCGACCACGGTCGTCAGCAACCTGTCCCCGCCCCGCGTCGTGATCACCGTGACGGGCACGGACCCTGACCAGACCACGCGCTGGGTCAACGGCATCGCCGGGACATACGTCGGGTACGTCGCCGAGCGTGACGCCGCGCTCCCCCCGGAGGAGTCAAGCTGGGCTGGCCTGAGATTCTCCGAGCCCGCCATCGAACCGGGGGCCGTCGTCGCGCCGAGCCGGCCGATGTGGGTGCTGCTCGGCGCGATCCTGGCCGGACTCCTGGCCGTGACGGTCGTCCTGGCGATCGAGCAGTTACGGGCAGCCGGATCCGGACTGCGCCGGCCCGGGGCTCTGCCGGTCCTGGCCGTGCTGGAGACCATCCGGTCCCGGACGCGGGGCGGCGCCCCGCTCGTCGATGTGAATTCCGGGACGGACGCGGCCCGGGGCGTGGTCCAGTTGCGCTCGGCGGTCCAGGTCCTGACCGCGACGCAGGGGATGCGGACGCTGGCGATCAGTTCCCTGCGGCCGGGAGAAGGCAAGTCAACCGTCGCGGCGAACCTCGCCGTCGCGCTGGCCCAGAGCGGCGACCGGGTGATCCTCATCGACGCCAACCTCGATGCCCCGCATCTCGGTGAGATCTTCGGCGGTGGCGCGCGGGCCGGTCTCAGCTCACTGATGGCGGACCCGGGCATGGATCTGGCCGACGCCGTTTCCGGCACGAACTGGCCAAACCTGATGTTCATCCCCGCCGGCCCGCGGCAGGACGCAAGCCGCCTGGACCGGTCCGCATTCCGGCGCGTCCTGTCCGGGATCGTCCCGCACGCGGATCTCGTGATCTATGAGGCACCGGCGCTGGCCGAGCAGAGCGACCGGCTCCGGCTGGCCGGGATGGCTGACGGCGCCCTGCTGGTCGTCGGCGGAGAGCGGACCCGGATCGAGGCGCTGCGGGCAATCTCGAACCAGAAGGTGGCGAACGTGACCAACGTCGTCGGTGTGGTGATCGATCGCGGAGTGGGCGTCGTCCATGATCCGGGTCCTGCCCCCGAACCCGGCACGCAGTTCCAGCCGGCGCTGACCCTCATCACGCGGAAGTCGGCCCAGGCGACCAACGGCCCGGCATCTCCGGACCAGCCGCTGACCGCGAGCCAGACCGCGAGCCCGGCGAATGGGGCGACGGCCGAATCCGGGACCGGGAGCAGCAGCGGCCGCGCCAGTGTCGGCGGTGACGGCGAGGTCGCTGCCCAGGCCGAGTCCACCGGAGGCCTGGTCCGGACCGCCCGGGCTGTCCCGATCGGCGACCCGGAGACTGCTCCATCCTCCCAGAACGCGGCGGTCGCCGCCGATGGCAACAGCGCCCGGAACGTCTCGGCCTGATCGGGCACGAACAGCCAGGACACCAACCGACGCCCCGGAGTTCGGCCTCTCTCCGAATTCCGGGGCGTCGCTGTGTCATGCTGGGAACCCGGGATCGCTGACGACAGCGAGGACGACAGCGAAAGAGGATGGCGGGATGGCGGCGCACCGGCTGATCGCGGTGGACGAGGCGCGGGCGGAGATCGAGATCAAGCGGTCACGCTTCATCTGCACACTGGCCCGGGCGGCCGATGAAGACGCGGCTCGTGCGGTGATCGAGCGGATCCGCACCGAGCACTGGCAGGCCAACCACAACTGCACGGCCTGGCGGATCGGCGTCGGCGGTCGGCAGCAGCGAACGAGCGACGATGGCGAGCCGTCCGGGACGGCTGGCGTTCCGATGCTGAGCGTGCTGGACAAGCGTGACGTGACCGATGTCGTCGCGGTGGTGACGCGGTACTTCGGCGGGATCATGCTCGGAGCGGGCGGGCTGATCCGGGCTTACGGGCAGGCGGTGACGGCCGGCCTCGATGCTGCCGGGATCGTCGAGCGCCGCCCCCTCCGGGTGATCGCCGTCCATGCGGACCACGGCGACGCCGGCCGGCTGGAGAACGCGCTCCGGGCCAGCGACTACGCCGTCGCGGACATCCGCTACGCCGAGCGGGTCACCTTCGAACTCGCGCTCGCCGATGAAGCATTGCCCGGCTTCATGGCGTGTCTGTCCGAGGCCACCGCGGGCCGTAGCGCCCCGGAAGACATCGGGATCCGCCACATCGAGGTACCGGTCGAAGGGTAGGGGAGACCGCGCGAGCTGACCTCCGGCCCCAGGTCACCAGGTCCACTGACTTCCCGGTGGTGGCGGCTCACGATCCGTTCGTCCCGTGGAACGGCGGCAGGATTATGGTGTCCGTCTGACCCCCGGACCAGGCTACGGTCACCGTGTCGCCGTCGATGCGGACGGACGGTGCCGGTCCCGGGTTGGCGGCGGTCAGGACGACGGTCGCGGCATGGATGCGGCTGAGTTCGACCGGACCATCGGTCGCCAGCCACTCCGTGACAGACGTGCTGTCGGGCGCGCCGATCGGATTCTGCCCCATCCGCTTGATTCGCCCGCGAACAGGCAATCCGCCGGCGTCGTGGATCTCAGCCCGGACGGACTGTCCGCCGGCCCGTGTCCCCGGCACGATCGTCCAGCCGTCCGCCCGCAGCGTGAACGGGCCGGTCGCGCGCGGGCGGTCACCACCGGGCTCCAGCCCCTCGCCGCCCGTCTCGACCCTTGCCAGCCGAACCTCCCAGGCGCCCCGGACGACGGAGGCGATCGTCATCCATGGTCCCATCCGGAACTCCTCGCCCATCGGCCACTGGGTCCGGTGACGGGAGATCCCGACCCGATCGCGGATCTCCAGGGTCCGCCATGGCGTCCGGCGGGAGGCGTGCCCATCAGGGCCGACGAGCGCGAACTGGCCCCCGTGACTGTGGGTTTCCCAGTCGGGCGGGTAGTCCGGCGCGACGTGGGTGGCGTAGCCGATCTTGGCGTACTCCGGCAGGTCGGCGTCGGGCTGCGCCGGCACAGGCAGGTGGGGGGCATTGTGCGAGGCGCCATGGCTGATCAGCCGAACGATCCCGTCGTCCCGGGTCCCGCTCAGGATCCAGCCGGCTGGCCGAATCACGGTCACGGTGTCCTGCTGTTCCAGCGGCAGCGGCTCTTCCGTTGCGGTCCAGACCGGGTGGTCGGGTGGCAGGAGCAGCCCGGCGAACGCCTTGCTGGCCCAGTACGGTGAGCCGGGTCCGGTGTAGGGCTGGCGCATGGCTTCGAAGCGCCGGTGCCAGCCGATGCTCAGCAGCCCGTCCTCCTCGACGGCGCCGTGGTCGAGGAAGTGCCGGACGGCGCCGCTCGCGATCCGCCGTGTCAGCCCCGGTTCGAGCGGAGTGCAGTCGTTGAGCGCGCCCAGCCAGAACGGCATCGTCATCGCGAACCGGTAGGTCAGCGATCGCCCCTGGAACATGGGGGCGCCGTCGGCAGCAACCATGTGCTGGGCGTCCGCCAGGAAGCGGTGAAGCCGCTCCCGGGAGCGCGCCTGGAAATCGGTGTACGCACCCTCGCCCAGCACGCGACCCAGCCAGAGCGGGTAGTAATGCATCGCCCAGTGGTTGTAGTAGTCGAAGTTGATGAAGACGCCCGGGGCCGGCGCGCCGTCGCTGAACCAGCCGTCGCCGGCGTACCACCCGTCGGTCAGGTCGATGGCGGTCTGGATGTCGGCCGGGTCCCAGCGCCCACCGAGCGAGCGCAGGACCGCGTTGGAGATTCCCCGGAACCAGGTCCAGTTGTTGACCGGGGTATAGGCGTTGACCATCCCGGCCAGCCAGTCGAGGACACGACCCTGGGCGGCCGTGTCCAGCCGGTCCCAGATCCAGGGCCGCGTCTCGTGGATTGCGATCGCGATCGACGCCGCCTCGACCTTGGCCTGCCCGAGCAGGTCGAAGGGAGGCCACACCTCACTGGAGTCCGGGTCGGTCCCCGCGACCAGCCCGTCGGCGTACCACTGCGCGAATCCGTTCGGATCGTCGCCCCCGGCGCCGCGGAGCCGGAAGGCCGCCAGCAGGAATGTCCGGGCGAATCCCTCCATCCCGTCGCTGACCTTACCCGACCGGCTGGCCGGACCGGGCAGATCGAACCGGGCCCGCTTCGGCGAGGCGTAGGGCCGGAGCGCCAGCAGCAACCGGTCGGCGGTCACCTCATAGTGGGGCCGCGTCCAGCCGGTATGGGGGGACAGCGCGTGATCCAGCGGCAGATCGGTCGGCGGGAGGAGCAACGGGGACGAGCCAGTCTCGGGGAGCATCGAGACCTCCGGTGGGGTCGGGTGCGGGCAGCGGACACGACGGTGGGACCGCCCGGCGCCCGTCCGGTGAGACGACCGGACAACCCGGACAGTATGGGCCGGTTCCCCGAACGGCGCCCGCCCCTCAGGGGGCGACAATGAGGATCATGGACCATTGACGGGGTGATAAGATGGCGTCCTTCGACAGGCATGATCCATGGCGGCCCGTGATACCCGTGCGGTATCCCGCCGTCCTTCCCGTGTCCCGGAGTGTGCCGTCATGCGCCTCACCGTGCCCCAGCGAGATGCCCACCAGCGCATCGTCAACCTGCGCCACAGCATCCTGCCCGCCGACGAGATCGCGGCCGAGATCGGGTCGGCGCTGCGTGACGCGATCGGATTCGATGGCTACCGGATGTTCGCCGTCGAGCCGACGACCGGTGCGATCGAGCGCCTGCTGGCGGCATCCGAGCACGACGCCGCCTACCGTCTGCTGTTCCTGCGGGACGTGTACAGCGGCCTCCAGCCGGAGTTCTTCGGCCCCCTCGGTCTGAACCGCCCGTTCCGGGAACTGCCGCGCTGCTTCGCCGTCGGGCTGTCGCTCGACCAGTGTTACGGGGTGGCGCCGGAGCGACGCCTGAACGGTGATGCCCGCGCCTATCACTTCGCCTACGAGCAGGCGACCGACCTGTACCGGGCCCGGATCGACAAGGCGGACGGGATGCTGCATTGCATCTTCAACGCGGGCGGCCGTCCGGTCGCCGTGATGCACATGTACCGGATCACCCGGTGGCGCGGGCACCTCACGGCATCGCAGGTCGCGTTCATGTCAATGTTGTCGCCCCTGATCGGCGAGATCCTCGCCGCGGTCATCCAGCGCGAGGTCGAGCAGGAGACCGGCTCCGCCCCGGAAGCGAGCGGCATCCTGATCGTCGACGTCCAGGGGCAGATCACCTACGCCTCTCCGGCCGCGTCGGCGTGGCTGGAGACGCTGGGCCAGACGCCTACCGACCGCGAGACCGGGCTGCCCGCCTCGCTCTGGTCCGCGGTCGCCGGTCTGCGGACGCTCGACGCCACCGAGGGCCATGCCGCCGGGACCGGTCCGGTGCTGCGGGTCGGGTACCGTGGTGGCCGGGCCCGCGTCGAGTCGACCCCCGGCGCCGGTCCGGACCAGGTGGCGATCGTGATCGCGCCCGAAGCGCGGACGCCTGCCGACCGCGTCCCCATGTCGCCGGACCTGACGGCGGCCGAGACCCGCGTCGTCCGGCTCGTCGTCGACGGCCTGACCAACCGCGAGATCGCACAGCGCCTGTACCTCAGCGAGAACACGGTCCAGTGGCATCTCGGTCACGTCTACGACAAGCTCGGCGTCCGCAGCCGGGCCCAGCTGGTCGGTCGTCACCAGGGTGCGGCGTGACCTGATCGCGCGCCGCGGTGACGGTCAGCCGGCGCGACCAACGATGACGAAGGCGGTCGCGAGTGCGTCGGCCGACGGGTCGCCGTCCGGTGCCGTCGCCGAGATCCGGGCGAGGACGTTGCCGACCAGCAGGTAGACCGTCGATTCGATCCCGCCGCCGGGTGCCGCGCCGACCAGCACGATGGCGCCATCGCCGATGTCGTAGATCGCCGACGGACGGATGCCGATCGCCTCGGCCCGGCCGTCCGCGTAGTAGAGCAGCGCATCAGAGGCCCCGCGCCAGTCATCGAACAGGTGCAGGCTCACCTCGATGCGGGTGGCGGCGCCGGGGTACGGCGACTGGCTCGCGTCACGCGTGAAGTAGCGGTAGACGTTCTGCCGGAAGCCGGTCGAGGACAGGACGTCGTCGGCTTCGGCCGGCCGCAGGAAGGTACTGGCGATGTCCGCCTGATCGCGGGTTCCCTCATCACTGATGACGAACCCGGGCGCCAGATCGAACAGGGTTAGCAGCAGGTCGTCGACGTTGCGGGGTGATGAGTCGTCGGGTGCAGTACCGACCACGTCGATGAACTGGCTGGCCGTCTGCATGGCGTCGTCATACGGGTCACCGGACGGCGCGACGGCGCTGACCCGGACGAGGACCGTCCCGGTTCGCACGTAGAACGTCACCTCGCTGGCCCCGTCGCGGTCGCCGGCGACGGCCAGCACCTCGTCACCGATTACCGCGACCGGAATGGGGTCCAGCCCGAGCGACTCCACCCGCCCGGCCGCGTAGTAGGCGAGGGCGTCGGCAGCGGAGAACGAGCTGTCGAACAGGTGCAGGCTGACTTCGAGAGACGTCGTGCCGGCGTTCGTTTCGCCCGCGTAGTTGAAGTAGACGTTACCGCCGAAGCCCCAGCTGAAGAGGAAGATCCGGGCATCGTCAGGATTGGGGAAGCCATCGGCGATCTGGTCCAGCGATCGGCTGCCCCGCTCGATCTCGACCAGCCCCGCCGGCACCCACGGCGAGACGACGCCCTGCGCGTCGACCCGCGATGGTGACCCGGTCCCCATCGGCGCCAGTCCGGCCAGCATCACCAGTGACAACAGGATGACGACCAGCCGCAGTCCCCGGATTCCACCCATCCTGCACCCCTCAATCCACCCAGGCCCAGCGCCCTCGCCCGGCCGACGATGTCCTGACGACGACCGGGCGACCATCAAGGTTCCCGGTCGCGCCATTCGGTTCCACCGGAGACTTCCGCGTCCCGGGACCGTCTCCGACGAGAATACGCCGTGCAACGACGCGGCACGTACCGGCCAGTGAGAGACATTGAGGACGATCACGGACAGGAGGTCCAATGTCTGAGGCTGAAATTGCCGCCGCGCTCGACGACTGGATCACCGGCCACGCGATCCGGTTCGATCCTGACGACGATGGCTCGGTGCGTGATGCCATCGGGAAGTGGGTCAAGGCGCTGGACGATGCGGTCGGCCTGCTCGGCTTCCCGGAGCCCCTCCACGGCGGCGACGCGTTTCTCTCGCTGCGCAACCGGGCGATCTGTCACCTCGTCACGGTTCATGGCTTCCGGTCGGTGGCGATCGAGAGCAGCTTCCCGCGCGGCTGGGTGACGAATCGATGGGTGGCGGGGGAGGGCAGCGACGACGCGTCATCCATCGCGACGACCGGGTTCAGCCACGGCGCCGGGCACGTGACCGCCAACGTGGAACTGGTCACCTGGCTGCGGGCGCACAATGCCGGGCGCCCTGAGCAGGACCGGGTCCGGTTCTACGGGTTCGACACCCCGACCGAGAACGGCCCGACCGACAGCCCGCGCGGCTCGCTGGCGCCGGTCCTGGCCCTCCTCGACGACGCCGAGCCGGCCGCCGCCGAACGCTGGCGGACCCTGCTCGATCGGCTGATCGGCGACGACGCCCGGTGGGAACACCCGTCGACGCTGGTCGACCCTTCCCGCTCACCCGGTCGATCGCCAGCGGCGGACGCGCTCCGCCATGCCGTCCAGGACCTGGTCACCGACCTGCGCATCCATGCGCCCTGCCTGGTCGCCGCGACAGAGCCTGACCGGTACGACGTCGCCCTGCACGCCGCAGAGGCAGCCCGGGACCTGCTGACGTATCACCGTGAACTCGCGAACGGCGCCGGATCCGATGCGAGCCGGTTCGAGCGGTTGCAGGGTATCCGCGACCGGGCGATGGCCGACCACCTGACCTGGATCTCCGACCGGGAACGTGCGCGCGGGCGGACCCTGGTCTTCTCCCACCAGGAACATCTGCGCCAGGGAGAGAACCTCATCGCGTTCGGCGATGGGACCTGCCGCTGGTGGCGGGCCGGCTCACATCTCAGGCGAACGCTGGGTCACCGGTACGTGCCGGTCGGTGGTGGACTGGTCCAATCAGATGCCAACGGAATCGGGCGAGCGGCGCCGGGCACGCTCGAGGATCAACTGGCCGGCGATGGTCACGCCACCCTGATCCCGGCCGCACCGATCCGGTGGGCCGTGGATGCCATTGCCGCCCTAGTTCCGGTTCGGTCCCGGAGCGCGACCAACGCGACCTACCGCCCGATGACGGCCCGCGACCTGGTCGAGTTCGACTGGCTGCTGGTCCTGCCGGACAGCGATCTCACCCGATCAGCCCCGGCTGCGGATTGAGCCAGTAATCCCATCTGTCGCGCGGAGCGGATCGTCAGAATCCGCCCCAGCCGTCGCTTCCCGGGAACGCCGCCTGGGCCGGGGAGAGGGCCGCCGCCGGTAACGAGACGACGTAGTAGTTGCCGATCCCCGGGATGGCGCCCAGCTCGGCCATCGCTTCCGGGCCGATCGGGTCGTCGACGTTGATCACCGTGATCGCCTCGGTCCGCGGGCTGTGCCGGCCGAGCTGCATGCCGGCGATGTTGATCCCGTGGCGCCCGAGGATCGTGCCGACCTGGCCGATCATGCCCGGCTGGTCGGTGTGATGGGTGATCAGGACGTAGCCGTTCAGGCCGCGCTCGAACGGGAACCGGTCGACCTCGACGATCTCGGCGCTGGACCGGTCCCACCGGATGGTGACGTGGTGCGGGGGGTCGCTGGCCGCCGTCAGGGTGAACTCCGGCAGCCGGTTGGGCCGGTTGTCGCCCTGGACGGCGCCGACCGCGATGCCCATCTCTCCCGCGACCAGGCGCGCGTTGACCGGCGTGACGCGCTGCTTCGACCACGACTGCAGAGCCTCGGCCAGCGCCACACCGAGGGTGTGCTCGGCGATATCGACCGGGACATTGCCGTGGACGGTCAGGCGGAACGCGGTCGCCCCGTCCGGCGCCAGCACCGTCAGCAACCGCCCGGCCGCCGCAGCGACCTCCGAGAGCCGACGCAGGGCCGGCCCCTCCAGCGAGGCAGCCGGCAGGTTCACCGCATTCGGGACGGCCTCGCCCCGCAGCGCTGCCAGCGTCGTCGTCGAGATCACCTCACCGATAGCGGCCAGCGCCTCGACGCTGGACCCACCGATGTGCGGCGTGACGACGACGTTGTCCAGCCCGAACAGTGGCGAGTGCGTCGTCGGCTCGACCGGGAAGACGTCCACCGCCGCCGCCGCGACATGGCCCGATGTCAGGGCGGCAGCCAGCGCCTCCTGGTCGACGATCTCGCCCCGGGCGACGTTGAGGACGATCACGCCCGGCTTCAGCCGCTGGATGGTCTCGGCGTTGAGCATCCGGGCCGTCTGCGGCGTGACGGGGACGTGGAAGGAGATGATGTCGCTGGTCGCGTAGAGCTCATCCAGGCCGACCGGCCGGACGCCCATCTCCTCGAACCGCGACGGCGCGATCTTCGGGTCATGGGCGATGACCCGCATGCCAAAGGCGAGCAGGCGCGACGCGACGACCGACCCGACGTGGCCCAGCCCGACGATCCCGACGGTCCGCCCGGCGAGGTCGACGGGCTTGTACCGCTTACGGTCCCATGTGCCGGTGTGGAGCGTGGCGTTGGCCGAGGTGATCTGCCGGGTCAGGGCGAGGAGCAGGCCGACCGTGTGCTCGCCGGCCGAGACGGCGTTGGCGCCCGGCGCGTTCAGCACGAGCACGCCGGCCGCGGTCGCCGCCGGGATGTCGATGTTGTCGACGCCGACCCCTGCCCGGGCTACGACCCGCAGCTTCGGCGCGGCGGCGAACACCTCGGCCGTGACCTGGGTTTCCGAGCGAACGACCAGCGCGTCGGCGTCAGTGACGGCGTCGAGCAGCGCCCGGACGTCGGTCCCGTCGACGTCGAGGATATCGGCCGACGCCTCCAGACGGGCGCGGGCAAGGGGATGAATCTGGTCGGAGACGACCACGCGGGGCCGGTCGATCGCCGGGATGGTTGCCCCGGCCGCCGCCTCACCGCGGAGGGCCATGGAGGTCCGCGCCTCGGCAGCCTCCCGGACCAGGCCGGCGATCTGGGCCAGGTCGGTGGCGTCGATGATCCGCGTGGCAGACTCCTCGGTCAGCTCGGCCATCGGGCCGATCGGTTGGCCGGCATCGCCGGTCTGGAGCAGGTAGCAGCCCATCCCGGCCGCGGCGTAGTTGCGGGCGTGGCGGGCACTGTCCTCCACGGCGGCGATGCACCCCTGCTGGCGGGCGACGGTCACCTTGTCGTCGGCGAAGAACACCTCGATCGGCGGGAAGCCGTGCCCGGCCAGCCAGTCCAGCGTCATCTGCGCCGACGACGCCGGGCGGGCCGTGATGATCATGACGTTGGTCGCGCCGAGCGCCTGCTGGACGTCGCGGATGAAGGCGACGGCACCCTCGGCGGTGGCGAGGTGCGCGGCCGGACCGGCGGGGGAGTAGACCCAGTCCCGGACGGATTCCGGCACATTCAGCCCGGCGCTGTCAATGAAGGCGCGCTCCGGCAGGTCCATCCCGAACTGCTCGTTGGCGGCGTAGGCCAGCGGGCGTGGGTGCTCCGTCAGCACGCCGTCCAGGTCGACGCCGAGGCGGAAGGGAGCGGCGACGGGCGCCTGTCCGAGCGGTGCGGCCGTTCCCCCTTCCGGGGTGACCGGCGCCTTGATCCCGGTGACATCGGTGACGTCAGTGGCGTTCGACACGGTCGACGGTCCTCTCGGCGCCCGTCCCCGGCGACCCCACCCGGGGACGACACGACCAGGCGTCACGGTGCCGCCTGATCGCCTCACTGCGACCCGGTCAGGCAGCGACATCCCATCGGCAACATCGCGCGCCGGAATGCGTCTCTACGGTGCCAGGAGTGTAGCACCGCGCCGCCGGACAGCCCGGCCATGGCGGGTTCCCCGCGGGAATGTGCGCAAGCCGTACCTCTTCCGGCAGATCGTCGTCGTTCCGGATAGCAGCCGCTGCTACCCACGGCCTGATGACGTGCCAGGCACCACACGTCCCCGGCCCGAACTCTCATAGCCTGACCCGGAGACGACTCCTGTGGAACGCCCTCGCGACGACCTGTCCCCCGACGACCACGCCCCACCGGATCCGGCCAATCGTGCCGCCGAGGAGCGGGCGATCCTCGACCGCTCCCAGCGGGACCGGGCCGCTTTCGCCCCACTTTACGAGCGGTATTACGACCGCATCTATGGCTTCTGCCTGCGCCGCCTCCGCGACCGGGATCGGGCTGATGACGCAACGGGACAGACCTTCTCCCGGGCGCTGGCCGGGCTGGGTGGCTTCCGTGGCGGCACTGTTGCCGGCTGGCTGTTCGCCATCGCTCGCAACGTCGTCGTGGATACCGTCCGGGCTGACCGACCGGCACTGGACCTGAATA
This sequence comes from Thermomicrobiales bacterium, assembly GCA_035944555.1. GTDB lineage: Bacteria > Chloroflexota > Chloroflexia > Thermomicrobiales > UBA6265 > CADCWK01. The sequence continues at coordinate 141,248 of DASZAY010000003.1, read as the reverse complement.
CCGCCCTCACGGTCGTCGATCCGGGGATCCTGCCGGAGCAGCACGCCATCAACCGGGAGCGCGACGTCCGTCTCCTCAACGCCATCGACCACCTGACACCTGATCAGCGCGCCGTGATCGACCTGCGGATGGCTGGGCTGTCCGGCGCCGAGGTGGCCGACGCGCTCGGCATGACGCCCGGTGCCGTTCGTAGTTGCCAGTTCCGAGCCATTCGTGCCCTTCGCCGAACCCTGACCGCCGACCCCCTGTTCGGAGATCTCCCATGACCTATGACGACGATCCGCGCCGGGACCGCACCAGTCCCGTGGACGACTGGCAGTCCGGACTGCTGGACCGCTACCTGGACGACCTCGCCGCCGCCCGAGGCAACCAGCCACCACCTGCCCTCGACCGGACCCTATCCAACGTCGCCGATCTGATCATCGACCGCAATGTCATCCATGAGGCGCCCGCCCAGCCCAGCCGGAAGGCTCGGACGTGGGCAGCGCTGATGGAGCCCGCGACACCAGCGAGGCCCGGGTCGGCGACCATGCAGGGCGTCCCATCGCTCGCCGCCCGCCGGGCCGGAACCCTGCAGCCCGTCTCGTCGCCCACTCACCGTCCGACGCCACTGCGCCGGTCCGGGAGCCGGGCGATGGGCATGGTCGCGACGCTGACGTTGGTCCTGCTGGTCGGGCTGTCAGGAGTCGCCGTCTGGCTGACCGCTCCACACCCGGAACCGACCACGATCGCCCTCTTTGGTGAGAGAGGAGATGGAACTCCGACGCCGCTCCCAACACACGCATGGAGCATCTACCCCAATGACATCCCACCCACGATTGCGGTCCCGGCTCAGGACATCCTCATGTCCAACCTCGTCCCGTGTGACGTACAACCCCGCGACCGCGACCAGATCCTGCTACTCATCGGGCCGTACCTGACCGGGGAGGTCGAACCGCCCCCCTCGGCGCTAGCCATGGGTCGCTCTTGGCTGGCTACCCCAACCGCCGAGATGCCATACCCGCCGCTGGCGCTTCCAGTAGGCGAGCGCCCTGATGCGGCGACGATTGAGCAGATCACCGATCTCTGGGCGATCTGGCTCGGCTGCCAGCAATTCGAGGAAGTGAGGCGAGCAGCGAGCCTGGTCACCGATGATGGGCTTATCCGTTACTACCTTCGTGACCAGGAGATAGCGTCCCAACTCCCGTCGTCCACCGTCTCCAGGCTCGACCTTCTCGATCGGGAACCGGGAGCGGCTGGTGCGATCCCGCGGGTCAGTCGTCCAGCCCAGATCGCACTGATCGGCCTACGGATGCTCGATGCTGACCACGCGGTCGCACTCGTATCCGGGTATCTGCTTGAGTCGCCTCCGACGTCGACGGGTCAGGCCGGCGGCTACGTGATCTTCGAGCGAACGAACGGCAACTGGCTGATCGACGATCTTCCTGCGCAGTTGTCCTGTTGCGGTTGGCACGCGACGATCTCCCACCTGCTCTATTGCGCCAGCCTGACGATCCCGGTACCGTGCCCGGACACCTCACCGCGTCCGGGCATGGCGCCGCTTGCCCTGTCCGGGCCGGTCCCCAGCGAAGAGAGGGACGATGCCGCCCGCGACGACGACTGCCCCGAACCCGTTCACCGTCACCCCCTTCCCGCCGCGCGACCCCGACTGGCCAGCGAAGGCTAACCGCTGGGTCCAGCTCACCCTGGCCGAGGACGACCCGGAGCACTTCGACCTGGATTTCTGGACCCGGCTGATGCGGGACAGCCAGGCCAACGCGATCTGCATCAGCGCCGGCGGGTACATCGCCTACTACCCGACGGAGATCCCGTTCCACTACCGGAGCCGGTACCTGGGTGACACGGACCCGTTCGGCGACGTCGTCGCGGCCGCCCGTGCGCTGGGCATGACCGTCATGGCGCGGGTTGACCCGCACGCGATCCATGCCGATGCCGCCGAGGCGCACCCCGAGTGGCTGGCCCGTGACCGCGATGGCAATCCCGTCCCGCACCCGTCCTTCCCCGGCGTCTGGCTGACCGATCCGCTCAGCACCTACCACCGCGTGTTCCTGACCGACGTCGCCCGGGAGCTGGTCAGCCGCTACGACATCGACGCGCTGTTCGCCAATCGCTGGGAGGGGCATGGCGGCATCTCCTACAGCGACGCGGCGCGGGACGGGTTCCGCGCCGACACGGGGCTGGACCTGCCCGAGAAGGCCGGCGTCGTCGATGACCCCGCCTGGCAGGCCTACGTTCCCTGGCGCCGCCGCCGGCTGACCGAGCTGGTCGCCCTCTGGGACGACGCCGTCCGCGCCATTCGTCCGCACGTCCGGTTCATCCCGAACATCGGTGCGCTCGGCGTCCGCGACATGGACCGCGACCTGATCGAGCGTCATTACCCGCTGTTCTTCATCGACAAGCAGGGCCGCTCCGGGATCGAGGCGCCGTGGTCGGCCGGGCGCAACGGCAAGCGCAACCGTGGACTGTTCCGCGATCGCCCCGTCGGGCTGATCACTTCGGTCGGCCCCGAGCATCACGTCCACCGCTGGAAGGACGCGGTCGCGCCACCCGAGGAGACCCGGACCTGGATCGTCGACGGCTTCGCCCAGGGCGCGTTCCCGTGGTTCACCAAGTTCAACGCGACGATCACCGACGACCGCTGGGTTGCACCGATCATCGACGCATTCACCCTTCACGCCCGGCTTGACCCGGTGATTGGTCACCTGCCGATCATCGCCGAGGTCGCGCTGCTGGACCCGACACAGACCGATCGCCTGCTGACCCCGGCCGATCAGCGGGGTCGCTTCGGGCATGAGGACGGGTTCTACCAGGCGCTCGTCGAGGCCCGGATCCCGTTCGAGTTCATCGCCGACCAGGTGCTGTCCGATACCGAACTCGACCGGTTCCGCGTGCTGGTCCTCGCCAATGCCGAGCGACTCAGCGACGGGCAGTGCGTCACGATCAGTCGCTGGGTCGAGGAGCGCGGCGGCAACCTGATCGTCGCCGCCCAGTCGTCGCTCCGGGATGAGACGGGCGCGCTCCGCGACACGTTCGGGCTGGCCGGCGTGATGGGCGTCGATGCCGCCGGCCCGGCTCGCGGTCCGGTCAGGAACAACTACGCCGCCCTGTCCGGGACACACCGGCTCCATCAGGGGATGGACGGGGCGCAGCGGATCATCGGCGGCGTCCACCTGATGACGCTGACGCCGCAATCAGGCGCGAACGTGGCGGTGCCGTTCCGCTTCATCCCCGACTTCCCGGACCTGCCGATGGAGGAGGTCTACCCACGGGAAGGCCCGGATGGTGCCGCCGTCGTCGCCCACGAGCTGCCCGGCGGTGGGCGAGTGGTCACGATCGGCTGGGATATCGGCGCGGTCTTCCAGGAGGCATCGCAAGCCGACCACGGCCTGCTGATCGCCAATGCCGTCCGCTGGGCGCTGCGCGACGACGAGCAGGTGCGGGTCGAGGGGCCGGGACTGGTCGACATCGCCGTCCGGGCGAGTGCCGACGGCCGGGAACTGGCCGTCGCGATCGTGAATCTGACCAACCCGATGGCGATGCGCGGCGCCATCCGGGAAACGATCCCGCTCCATGGCCAGCGCGTCCGCGTGCGGATGCCGGATGGTGCCGGTATCGTGACCGCCCGTCTGCTGGTTGCCGATGCGGCGGTCGATGCCCGCATAGAGGACGGGTACGCGGTCATCGACGTCCCGGTGGTCGAGCTGCTGGAGGTGGTCCACCTGGTTCGGGAGTGATCCTCCGGCCGTGACACAGCGCCGAGGCAACCACGAGGGTCACCCCGGCGCTGGACCGCCCACGTCGAAAGAAGGGACACCGGTTCATGAACAGCACGACCCCAACTCCGACTGACCACTGGTGGCAGCACCCGTTCCGGATGTTCCAGACCAACCTGCGCGAGATCGACGCCGGCCTCGATGTCGAGCGCACGCTGGATTTCCTCGAGGGCTACGGCGCCAACACCTGGCTGCTCAGCATCGGCGGCATCCTCTCCAACTACCCGACCGACCTGCCCTTCCAGACGCGCAACCCGCACCTGGCCGAACGCCCGTCCGGCGACCTCGTCGGGGACGCGACGGCGGGAGCAGCCCGGCGCGGTATCCGGGTACTGGGCCGGATGGACTTCTCCAAGATCGATCACCGGCGGGCCGAGGAGCACCCGGAGTGGTGCTTCGTCGGACCGGACGGTGCCCCGCAGACCTACAACGGGCTGACGAGTGTCTGCCCCTCCGGCGACTACTACCAGCACCGGTTGTTCGATGTCGTCGACGAGGTCCTCGACCGCTACCCGGTCGATGGCTTCTTCTTCAACTGGATGTCATTCAACGAGATTGACTACTCCAAGCAGTACCGCGGCGTCTGCCAGTGCCTGTCCTGCCGGCGGGGGTTCGCGGCCTTCGCGCCCGGCGTCCCGCTACCGACTGGTCCGGAGTCGGCCGGCTACGGGGAGTGGCGGCGGTTCTCGGCGATGGTCCTCGACGACCTGACCGCCCGGGTCCGTGCGCACATCGCCGCCCGGCGGCCGGACGCGCCACTGATCCTCGGTGACCGGGCCGACATCGTCTTCCACGAGGCCAACAACGAGGTCGGCCGTCCGCTCTGGCACCACCGGACCAGCGAGCATGTCGCCGCCGCCAAGGGCTTCCGGCCGGACGTCCCGGTGCTGGTCAATTCGGTCGGCTTCCTAGACATGCCGTACCGGCTGGCCGGGGAGGAGCCCCACCACTTCGCCCAGTTCCTCATCCAGGCCATCGCCCGCGGCGCCATCCCGTCGACCTACATCATGGGCACCCCGGAGACGACGCGCTACGAAATGCTCGAGATCGGCGGGGAGATCACGCGGTTCCATCGTGACCACGCCGACGTCTACGACGGCCTGACCTCCGACGCTCCGGTCCTGCTTGTCCGGCCGGACCCGGCACGGCACCCCGGCCAGCGGGCGACGACGACCCGATCCGAGTTCGAAGGGCTGTTCCTCGCCCTGCAGGAGCGGCACGTCCCGTTCGACGTCGTGCCGGAAGGCAAGCTGGCCGGGCGGGCCGACGGCGCCGGGCTGGGCCAGTACCGCGCGATCGTGCTGCCCGATCTCGGTGCCATGGCGGACGACGTTCTCGCCGTGCTCCACACATTCGTCGCCGGGGGCGGGGCACTGGTCACGACCGGGTCGTCCGGGTTTGACGGTGACCAGGTCCAGCTGGAATCGATGCCCGTGATCCGGCGCCTGGCGAGCCGCGACGGCGTCGAGTCCGTCCGCTCGTTTCACCTGCGGGACCGCTTCCCGATCCCGGTCATCGGCGCCTTCCACTCGGTCGAACCCGCAGCTGGTGCGATGACCGGGCTGCTGGCGCTGTCCCGCGCCCCGTACGGCCCGCCGGAGAAGTGCCACGGCCACATCGAGCTGGACGACCAGCCGGGCCTCATCGTCCGGCAGCAGGTTGCCGTCCTGCCATGGACGGTCGGGCGAGGCTACCGGGAGACGGGGCTAACGGCCCATCGGGACGCGTTCGTCGACGCACTGGAGACGGTCGCGCCCGGCGTCGCCATCCAGAGTGGGGCGGGGGAGGGCGACCGGCTGTCGGAACAGGTCGAGATCACTACCGGGCGCTCGGTGGCTGGCCGGGTGATCCACCTGCTGAACCGGAGCGGCGACGCGGTCCAGCGCTTCCGTGCTCCCGTTACGGTTGCGCCCGCCACCCTTGCCCTGCCGCCGGGTACCAGAACCGTTCGCGCGCTGGTCGCCGGGACCACGCTGCCGGTCACGCGGGACGGCGACGCGGCGTGGGTGACGCTGCCACCGATCGGGCGATTCGAGGTTCTTGTCGCCCCGGACCAGCCGGCGTAGTGGTGATCACCGCCACCCCAGCCCTGCGCATTGACACGATATTGCGATCATGCAAGACTGCCAGACCGATTCCGCGAGGATCCGTGCAGGGCGCAGAGCTGCGTCTACCCGCGGAACGTCGTCTTCCAGTGCTGGAGGAAACCTCATGTACCGGTTGAGTCGTCGTGGCCTCGTCAAAGCATCCGGAGCGGCGGCCCTTGTCGCCGCTACTGGGGTCACTCGTGGCTCCGTGTCCGCCCAGGAACAGGTCCGGATTCGCTATGGATGGTGGGGGGGAGCGGAACGACAGGCGGCTTACATCACGGCCCTTGAAGCTTTCGAAGCCGCCAACCCCGACATCGACATCGAACCCGAGCCCGCCGAGTACGCCGCATTCCAGGAGCGCATGACGACCCAGATCCCTGCCGGAAACGTCCCGGAGATCTTCTGGATCGCATCGCCGCAGGTCCTGACCTACGAGGCCAATGGCCTCTATCGGAACCTCGACGACATCGAAACGCTGGACCTGAGTGACTACGACGCCACGCTGCTCGACTCGTTCCGGTTGAGCGGCAACCTCAACACCATGCCGTTCGGCATCTTCGCGCCGGCCTTCCGCTTCAACGAGACGACCGCCACAGCCGCGGGCCTGACCATGCCGGAGTCCGGCTCCGAGAACTGGACATGGGATGGGCTGGCTCAGATCCTGACCGATTACGCTGCCCAGACCGGCTCCAGGGCGATTGCCTACAACGCCCACTCCGATCTGCCGTTCGAGGCGTGGTGCCGCCAGCGCGGCGAGCAACTCTGGACCGAGGACGGCATGCCGGGCTTCACCGAGGACACCGTCGCGGCCTGGTTCGACTGGTGGGAAAATCTCCGCAAGGCGGGCGCGGCCATGTCGCTCAGCGAGCAGGAAGGACCGTCGCCGAGCTGGCAGGAGATCGGCGATCAGGTGCTCGCCGTGATGGGCAACTCCAACCATATCGTGGACGACTCCAAGGTGTTCCCGGATCAGACCTTCCGCCTGCGCGCCATACCGATCGCGGCGGACGCGCCTGAGGGCCACAAGTACCTGTACACGCCGCGCATGGCGATGTACTCCGGAATCGATCCGGCCCTCGTTCCGGCTGCAGGCCGGCTGATGAACTACAACGTCAACGACGTCGCCTTCATCCAGACCACCGGCATGTCGCTTGGTGCCCCGGTCAACCCTCGCGTCCGGCAGGAGGCGCTGTCATTTGCGAACGAGGCTGAGACCGAGATGCTAAACATGGTCGAGACCGAGACGGGCGCACCGATGAATCCGCGCTACGAAGCGCCGGCCGGATCCAGCACCTGGCGAGACATCATGGCGACCGCCATCGAGACCGTCGCGCTGGAGCAGTCGTCCCCGAGTGACGCTGCCCGCCTGATGATCGAAGACATCACGGCCGAGATCGAGCGCGCGCGCCGGTAGGTTCGCGGGAGGCGGTCGGGGCTGATCACCAGTCCCGACCGCCTCCCGGTCCAGACGCCCGATTCGATGCTCGTTGGGGAATGATCGTCCCGGTGATTCCTGCCGGGTTGATCGGGAGAGACTCCGGTGTCGACCCGAACGCGGTTTCGTCCCAATCGTCAGGATGGGGTGGCACACGTCTTCATGGCGCCCTGGCTGCTGGGGTTCGTGTTGATTACGGCGATCCCCCTGTTTGCCTCGCTCTATCTCGCCTTTACCGACTACGACATCCTCAGCCCACCGCAGTTCATCGGCTTCGACAACTTCTCCCGGATGGTCGACGACTCCCGGTTCTGGTCAGCAATCAGCGTCACGCTCCGTTACGTCATCATCTCGGTTCCGCTCCAGCTCGCCTTCGCCCTCCTGCTGGCGGTCATCCTGGACCGAGGGCTGTCCGGGCTCGCCTTCTATCGCGGCGCCTACTACCTGCCCTCGCTGCTGGGAACCAGTGTGGCCGTCGCCGTTCTCTGGCAGCAGATCTTCGGGCACGATGGCCTGATCAACCTGCTCCTGGCCATGATCGGCATCGAGGGAGAGAGCTGGCTCCAGAACCCGAGCACCGCACTCTCCACCCTGATCATCCTCAACATCTGGACGTTCGGCTCGCCGATGGTCATCTTCCTCGCCGGATTGCGCCAGATCCCTGCCGACCTCTATGAGGCCGCCCGGGTCGATGGGGCGGGGACGATCCGCCAGTTCTTCAGCATCACCATCCCGCTCCTGACGCCAATCATCTTCTTCAATCTGATCCTCCAGACCATCGGCGCCTTCCAGACCTTCAACCAGGCCTACATCATCTCCGGCGGGACGGGCGGGCCGGTTGATTCGACGCTCTTCTACACGCTTTACATCTACCGACGGGCCTTCCTCCAGTACGACATGGGCTACGCCTCGGCGCTCGCCTGGGTACTGATGCTCGCCATCGCCCTCGTCACCGCCGTCCACTTCCTCCTGTCCCGTTACTGGGTTCACTACGGGGACGAATGATGGCCGACATCACCCTACGCTCCAGCAAGATCAGCCCGCACACCCCGGTCGCGACGAGTGCTCCGCGATCCCGCCGGCGATCCCGGAATCTCATCCGGCACCTGTTCCTGTCGCTGTTCCTGATCGCGATGGTCTACCCACTGGTCTGGATGGTAGTCAGCTCGTTCAAGCCCGGGTATCTGGTCCTGACCCAGCCCGGCCTGATCCCCACCGAGGTCACGTTCTCGAACTACACCGAGGGCTGGAACGCCCTGACCCGACCGTTCTCCCACTTCTTCCTGAACTCGGCCATCATCACGGTCGCCGCCATCGTCGGCAATCTGGTCTCATGCTCACTGGCGGCCTACGCACTGGCCCGTCTGGATTTTCGCGCCCGCAAGGCGTACTTCGCCATCACGCTCGCGTCGGTCATGCTCCCGTTCCATGTCCTGATCATTCCCCAGTACGTCTTCTTCTCGCAGGTCGGGCTCGTCAACACCTTCTGGCCCCTGATCCTGCCCAAGTTCCTCGCGACCGATGCCTTCTTCGTATTTCTGATGGTTCAGTTCGTCCGGACCATCCCACGGGACCTGGATCGGGCCGCCATGATCGACGGCGCATCCTTCTTCCGCATCTTCTGGGACATCATCCTCCCCCTCATGCGGCCAGCCCTGATAACGACAACGATCTTCACATTCATCTGGACCTGGAACGACTTCTTCACCCCGCTGATCTACCTGACCTCGACCGATCTGTACACCGTCTCACTGGCCCTCAACCAACTGGTCGACACGGAATCGCAGCAGGGCGTCGGACGCCTGTTCGCCATGTCGCTCCTCTCGCTCGTCCCCGTGCTGGTCGTCTTCACCTTTGCCCAGCGGTATCTGATCCGCGGCATCGCGACTACCGGGCTGAAGTAGAAGGACTCCCCTGCCATGCGCGTCATCGTCCTCGGCAATCACGAGGAGTCGACCCGCGCCCGGTTTCGCGCCGCCGCCCCGGAGGCAGACCTCGTCTTTGGCTCCTCCGCTCGCGAGGTGGCCGACGCCCTTCCAGGCGCCGACGGGCTGATCGGGTCCATCCCGGACGAGTTGCTGGCGACCGCGCCCGGGATCCGCTGGCTGCACAGCCCGGCGGCCGGCGTCGACAAGGAGCTGACGCCGCTGGTCCGCGAGCGCGACATCACGCTGACGTCCTCGGCCGGCAACGGTGGGATCCCGCTGGCCGAGCAATCGATCCTGCTGATGCTCATGCTGGACCGCAATGTCCCACGCTGGATCGCAGCCCAGCGCGAGCACCGCTGGGATCGCTTCACGCACGGGGAGCTCAATGGCCGGACGGTCGGGATCGTCGGGCTTGGCAACGCCGGCGCCGATCTCGCCACCAAGGCCAAGGCGTTCCATATGCGCGTCCTGGGCTTCCGCCGTCGCAGTGACATCGCCGTCCCGCACGTGGATCGGCTCTACGGCTCGGAGGCGTTCCACGAGTTCCTCGGCGAGAGCGACTTCGTCGTCGTCGCGGCTCCCCGGACCCCGAAAACCGCCGGACTGTTCGACGCGGCGGCCTTCCATGCGATGAAGCCGTCGGCCCACTTCATCTGCATCTCCCGGGGCGGGATCGCCGACGACGACGCGCTGCTGGCCGCGCTCAGGGATGGCACGATTGCCGGGGCCGGGCTGGACGCCCATGGCTTGGAGCCGCTTCCAGCCGACTCGCCGTTCTGGGATCTGCCCAACGTGATCGTGACGCCGCACAACGGCGCGACGACCGCCGATACGGCTCGCCGGGGTGTCGAGATCACCCTGGACAACCTCGGGCGCTTTGCCCGTGGCGAGCCGCTCCGCAACGTCGTCGACAAGACCGAGGGGTACTGATCGTTTGCTCCGTGCCGTTCCGAATCGCCCGTTCCCGGTTGGACGGGAAACGCGGGCACGGGTCCTGTGATGGGATGCTCCGGTACTTCCCGAGACCTGCTCCCAGGTGGCCTGACTACCAGGCCCGGATTGCCACGGCATGCAACAGGAGATCCCATGACGCACCACGTCCAGACGCATATCGCCCCAACCTTGTCACGCACGAGCCGGATCGGCCGGCTGGCGCGCGGTGGAGCTGTCCTCGCACTCGCACTCGGTCTCACCCCGATCGCGGGCGCCCAGGCACAGGATGACGCCACCCCGGGCGCTGGAACCCCCAGCGCGTCGACGGGCGGCGATACGCTGTACCGCGGCGGGAGCCCCGTGATCGCCGAGGCCGCGCCGGGTGAGGTTTCAGTCGTTGCCTACGGTCCGACTGACCAGTACGAGATCCCCGTCATCATCGCGAATGGAACCGACGAGGCGGTCGAGGACGTGGAACTGACCATCACCGTCGCGGGAACCGGTGCAAGTGAGGGCGAAAGCACCCCGGTGGCCGCCGATGGTGTGCCGGACGACAGTGTGGCGGTCGATGGGACCCCGGCGGCAGACGGCACCGGCGAGGCGTCGATCACCGGCCGGAGCCTCGGGTTCGCGCCGGACGAGATTGGCCCAGGCGAGGTCGCGATCGGCGCGATCACTTTCGATGGCGCCAATGTTCCCGAGGGTGCCGAACTGGAGTTCGCCGTCGAGACGCTCCCGGTTCGCGAAGCCAACTCCGATGAGGTCGACGTCACGCTCACGGACGTGACCTACGCCGATGGCACGATGACTGGTACGGCGACCAACGGGACGGACGTCGAGATCCCCGGCGCGGTCAGCGTCCGCGTGGTCTGCATGGACGCCGATGGCGGGATCACCGGCTACGATTCGGCGTACCTTGAGGATGAGGGCCTTGCGCCGGGCGATGCCCAGCCGTTTGAGGTGACCCTCCTGCCAGCGCCCGAGTCCTGTGACGACTTCCTGATCGCCGGGCAGGGCCGGAACTTCTAGGGCCACCCTGCTCCACACCACGATCACGACGGCCCGGGCAGGTGAATCGCCCGGGCCGTCGTCGTTCCCGGCCCGCGCCCCTACAACCAGCGGGACCGGCGAAAGCCCAGCCACATCCCGCCAGCCAGCACGAGCATCAGCACCAGCGCGTACGGGTAGCCGAACGACCAGGACAACTCGGGCATGTGCTCGAAGTTCATCCCGTAGACCCCGGCGATGAAGGTCAGCGTCGTCAGGATGATCGTCCACGCCGTCAGCCGCCGAACCACGACATTCAGCTCATTACTGACCTGGGACTCATAGGCGCCCATCGCGGACGACAGCATCTCCCGCGAGCTGTCGACCGTCTCCGTCGCGCGGTTGACCTGGTCGTAGAGATCCTGGAAGTAGGGAAGGTAGATGCGGTCGATCATCGGGTGATCCTTGCGGAACATGTGGCTCAGTGCCTCGCGCTCCGCCGCCAGGATCCGCCGGGTCGTGAGCAGGGCCCGGCGCAACTCGATGATCTCCCGCTGGATGCCGCCCTCGCGCGCCTCGAGGATCCGGTCCTCGATATCCTCGACCTGGTCGGCGATGGCGTCCAGCACGGGGAAGTAGCTGTCGACGACCACGTCCAGGGTCGAGTAGAGCAACGTCGCGGGCCGGTTCTGCCCGGTGTCCGCGATGTCCTGGCGCCAGCGGTCCTCGAGATCATCCAGCTCGGGCAGGTCGGCCTGGCGCACGGTGATGACATGGTCGGGGGTAACGTAGAGCAACACCTGGTGACGGGTCAGGTCGGCGCCACGGAGCCGGAGTGCGTAGAAGACGACGAAGGCATGGTCATCGTGCTGGCGGAACGTCACCGTCCGCAGGGGATCATCAAGATCCTCCAGGACCAGCGGCGGCAGGTCGATGTGGTCGTGCAGCATCCGGATGTCGGCGTCATCCGGGTCACGGACGTCCACCCAGGTGAACGTCCCGTCCGCAGGCGACTCCCCGATCCGGTCCGGCGCGAGATCCTCCAGGCCACCGCTCGTCATCGTTCGCCGTACCGTCAGCGCCAACCGCGTTCTCCTCGATCGAACTAGCCCATGGTTAGTCCGGTGGATAATACGCCCGCGCCGGGGGTTCCTGGCCATCGGCACGGATCTCGCGGGCGGTATCACTCAAATACTCCGGCGTCGCCTCGCGCCGGTCCAGGAGAGTACCGCCGATGACCCAGCCGTCCGTCACCCCGATCACCCCCGTCAGCGCCAGGGTCGTCCCGATGGGACGCGACACGACGACGCCGATCACTGCTGACATCTTCCATGACCTGACATGCCCGTGGTGCCGGATCGGCATCGCCCAGTTCCGCCGTGCGCTCGACGGCTGGGACGGCCCACCAGTCGAGTTCCACTGGCACCCGTTCCTGCTCGACCCGGACGCCCCGCGCGAGGGACAACCATTCCGGGCTGCGCTGGAAGCCAAGATGGGCCAGGACCCCGCCCCCATGCTGGAGCGCGTCTCGGAGGCCGGTGCCGCGGCTGGCGTCGAATTCGCCTGGGACCGGGTCGAGCGCCTGCCCAGCACCGTTGCCGCCCACGTCCTCTACGCCGTGCTGCCGCCGGAGCGTCGTACGGGACTGATCGACCGGCTCCACAGGGCTTACTTCTCCGAGGGCCGGGATATCGGCGACACCGACACGCTGCTCGCCATCGCCGGGGACTACGGGATGGACCGCGAAATGACCGCCCAGGCGCTGGGCGAGGAGCAACTCCACGAGGCCATCCGGTCCGAGGCCCGGCAGGCTGCCGAGCTGGGGATCAGCGGCGTTCCATTGGTCATCTTTGACAACCGGGTGGCCGTCTCCGGTGCTCAGTCTGCCGAGCAGTTCCGGGCGGCCCTGGACGAAGCCTTCCGGACACGAGAATAGGTCCCGCCCGGAACCGCAGGAATGCCAACGGCCCGTCCCTCCATGGGACGGGCCGTTGGCATGTCAGCCGACTACCTGGTCCGGGCTCAGCCGCGAAGGTCGAGGGGAGTAACGTAGATGACGCAGCTCGCTCCCTCTCCCTCGTTCAGCGAAACCATGTTCCCGTCCATGGCGATCTGGTCGTCCGGGACTGGCCCGGCACCCATGACGCAGCCGGCGTGAAACTCGGCACCGTGCCCCGGGATACCAGTCGTCACCCGGAACTCACCCGGCGGGACGTCCTGGAACACGGCCACACCCTCGAACAGCTCGACACCATCGGCCGGGTCGCCGGTAAATCCTTCAGGGTTGGCCGGATCGAACATAAAGGCGTAGCCGAAATCGATCGGTGAGTTGCAGGACGCTGTCCAGTCCGGACCCTCGAAACTCAATGGACAACCCATGACGGACAGTGTCACGGTCCCTTCGCTGCCCGCCTCAGGCGTGGCCGGGGCATTGGAGGTCAGGAAGATCTCGCAGGAGACGTCGTCCGAAGCGGCAAGGGACAACCGGATCCGGTTGTGCGTCCCACGGGTGCCGTAGATCTCACGGCCATTCAAGAATCCGCCCTGCGTGACGTCAGTGCAGGCGTGGAAGATGCCCGTCGTCGTGGACAGGTCTTCAATCGCCAGGAAGTACGCGCCGCTCAACAGGTTGACGAAACCGGCCCGGCCGTCGTCGCCAGCCTGGTCGTGGGTCATCGTCGCCTCGTCCATCTCGTGTCCGTCATTGAGCGTCACGCCGACCGGGCGCTCGGTTGGGTCACATCCCTGCCGGTAGTCCGTCAGGACATCAGCCGATGGGTCGAATCCCTCCGGACAATCGAAGACCTGGACCCCGACCGTGGCGTCGGCTGGATCGTTATCGAGGTCGATCGATGAGGTTCCGCTGGTGAGCGGCGTGACGTACCAGCGGCAGGAAAGGACATCGCCCTCGGACACATCGAGATGGATCTGGGGCTGGCGACCGTCGAATAGATACACCCCATCACCGTCGAAGCAACTGAAGTAGTACGCACCCGTCTCATTCAGGCGGAGGGACCATGTCGTGTCACCCGGCACCGTGGCGAACGAGACGAACCCGTCGGCATCGGTTTCCGTCGTCGCCTCCGGTTCGGTAGGGTGGGTATCAGTCACCGTGATGGCGTAGTCGCCCGCACCGACGGGTGAGCAGTCGTCCAGGTAGTCGAGCCCCTCGTAGTTCTCCGGGCATTCGTAGACCTGGAACGTCGACGTGATTGATTCCTCCAGCTGGGCCCCGGCCCGCGGCGCGGATCCCACGCCCAGCGGCAGGACGAGCAGCAGCGTGAGCAGCAGTCCGACGATCATCTTCCGGGTCATGGACGCCTCCATCGGCGTCGGCCGCACCCGGTCCGGGACACGGCGACGTGTACGCTCCTGCTCTCCGGAACGCACACGCCATGCGATCGTTTCGCCGGAGCACCCGCTTGGCCCGCCCTAGTACCCCTTGTCGCGATCGAAGATCGGGGTCAACTCATCGAGCCGACCCGCGGCGAAGCGGGGCAGGTTGGCGATGAACAGGTCGGCGATCCGGTCGTACTCGCGGGTGTCGTTGGCGACGGAGTGCGGGCTGACCCGGACGTTGGGGTGGTCCCAGAACGGGGAATCGTCCGGCAGCGGCTCGGTCCGGAACACGTCCAGCACGGCGAGCGCGACCCGGCCATCGTTCAGAGCTGCCAGCAGCGCGTCCTCGTCGACCAGCGCGCCACGGCCGATGTTGACGAACAGCGTGCCGGACCGGAGGGCGGCGAAGGCGGCCGCGTCCATGATGTTCTCGGTCTCCGGCGTCTGGGGGGCGGAGAGGACGACGATGTCAGCCCGGCCGAGCTGATCGATCAGCCCGTCGCGGGTAAACACCTCGTCGACCCCGAGCTCGCCGGCGCGGGCAGGGTCGCTGTCGCGGGCCAGCGCCGAGACGGTCACGCTGAATGCGCGGGCGAGGCGGGCGACCTCCCGACCGATCCGCCCCGGACCGATGAGGACCATGTGGCGCCCGTCGAGGCTGTCCGGGGTGAACCGCTCCCAGCGGTGTGCGCCCTGCATCTCGGCCAGCTGCGGCATGTGCTTGACGTGCTGGAGCAGTGCTCCGAACACGTACTCGGCCAGCGGGCGGGCGTGGGTACCGGAGGCGGTGGTGATCGCGATGTCCCGCCCGGCTCCTTCCATCATCCCCAGCGCCCGGACGCGCGCGCCGACCCCGGCTGACGTGCCCTGCACCCACTTCAGGTCAGGGGTGACATCGGCCAATGACTCGCCCTTCGCCACCTCCGGAAATCCCCAGGTTATCGAGGCGCGGCGCAGGATCTCGCGCCACTCCGCCTCCTGCTCCGGCGTTCGCCGGAATGAGGGGTCGCCGGTGTGGTCGCAGGTATAACGGGGAGGCGGGACGAGGTCCGGCCGGTAGACGACCTCGATGCCGTCCGGGGCGGACGCGATGATGCGCTCGGCGACCGCGGCGTCGAGGGGCGAGGTGATGACGGCGGTGGTGACCACGGACGACGCCTCCAGGGTAGGGATGGACTGGCGACAAATTGTCGACAATTACCCGGCAGGATAGCGTGCCCGGAACGGGTATGGAAACAGGGTGAATGGTTCCTCGTGTTTCGCCGGGACTGGCTGATTGAGTGCCCCAGACCCGAAGGGTCGCAAACAAGCGAAACGATCCCGGTTCCTGCAGCAGAAACCGGGATCGCAGATGAATATCGCTTCAGGGGTCTGCGCAGGGGATGGAACCGGGGAGGGGTCGAGGATGGGGATGTTCCGCCAGTCGCCCCATGGCACCTGGCCGCATTACCGGTTCGGCCGCTCCCCGGCGCCCGTTCCCGGCTGCTCATGCCGCCCACCCGCTGACCGGTGGCTGTCCGCGACCGGCCGCGGGTCCAGCTCCAGCTGCGTCGTCTCCCGGCCGGAGATACCCGCCAGCACCAGGTCGCCAAGGAGCCGGACGCGGTTGCGCCAGCTCGGGATCGCCGTGATGTAGTAGGCGTGCCAGAGGAACCAGGCCGGTAGCCCGGTGATCACCCGCCCGCCGATCTCCGCGACGCCCGTCTGGCGTCCGAGCAGCGCCAGCCGGCCCCGCTCGTGGAAGGTGTAGGGCGGGGGCGGGGACAGGTCGCCCTCGATCCGGCGATAGATCAGGTCCGCGACGTAGCGTCCCTGGCTCTGGGCGGCCTGGGCGGTCGGGGGGACGCCCGTTCCGTCATTGGCATTGAACGCCCAGGCGCTGTCACCGACGACGAACACATCGTCCCGCCCCTTGATCCGGAGCCTGTCGTCGACCTCCAGCGCGCCGTTCCTCGCCTTGGCGATCGGCACGGCGCGGACGACGGGCTGCGCCGAGATCCCGGCGGCCCAGAACAGCGTCCGGGCCGGGATCGGTCCGCGATCCGTCACGACCTCGCGGTCGGTCGCCGAGAGAATGCTCGTCGCCGTCAGCACCTCGATCCCGGTATCGCTCAGCACATCGCGAACATAGGCCGAGGTCTCGGGGGTACTCATCGGGATCAGGCGATCGTTGCGCCCGGCGACGATTACCCGGGGACGCTCATCGGCCAGCCATGGGTAGGCGGCCAGTAGCCCGTTGGTCAGGTACTCGTGGATCGTCGCGGCCAGCTCGACACCGGTGTCGCCGCCACCACCGACGACGAATGTCAGCCATTCGGCCCGCTCGCGGGGGTCCCGGGTGCGGTGGGCGGCCTCAACGGCGTCGATCAGGTGGTTCCGGAGCTCAATGGCGTCCCCGGGGGAGGCAAACCGGCGGGCATGCTCGTGCAGACCGGGCAGATCCGGAATGCTGGTGACACTCCCGAGCGCGATCACGAGCGTGTCGTAACCGCGAACGCCGGCGCTCGTCTCGACTTCGCGGCGGTCCAGGTCGATGTGCCGGACATCCGCCTGCAGGAAGTGGAACGGGCTGTTGCGCTGCAACCCACGGATGCTGACGGAGACGTGGTTCGGGTTGACACGCCCGTCGGCCACCGTCCAGAGCAGTGGCGTGTAGAGCAGGTTGGTGGAACGGTCGACGACCAGGATGCTGACATCGTGATCGTTGGGATAGTGCTCGCCCAGTTCCCGGGCGATGGTCGTTCCCCCGAAGCCGCCACCGAGGATCAGGACGCGGTGGCGGGCATCCCGGTACTCCTCCTCCGTCTCACTGCGGTGCCGCGGGGACATCAGCCGGCGCACGAGGGAGAACGCCGCCGCTCCCGCAGACAGCACCCCCGCCAGCCATGCCAGCACCGCACCAGTCCGGAATTTACTCATGTCATCATCTCCTGTACGGGGACGCGATCGTCGTGGTCGGGAAGCGGGGTCATAGCCGGGACTGCACGCGGCAGGGTCCTGCCATCATCCGTTTCCGCAAGCCCGACGCCGCGGCCGTCGGTGCTACGATGCCGGACCGGACGACACACGAGGGCCAACGGGCCACGAGACAGCGGAGGACCACCCATGGCGGGCGAGACCACGACCGGGCTGGATGTCTACCAGGACCGTATTACCCGGCTGCAGACGGAAATGGACCGGACGGGAATCGACCTCACGTTGGTCGGGCCATCGTCGGACTTCTTCTATCTGACCGGCTACGACGCGCACCAGAGCGAGCGCATGACGCTCCTGATCGTGCCCCGGTCGGGACAGCCCAGCGTGGTCGTTCCCGTCCTGGAGGCGCCGCTGGTCATGGACCGGCAGGCGATCGTCGACATCTCGGCCTGGACCGAGACGGAAGCCCCGTGGGAGCGGGCCGTCCAGCTCATGGAGCTGACCAACGGCGGTGAGGGCCTGACCATCGCGGTCAGCGACCGGCTCTGGAGCATCTTCCTGCTCCACCTCCAGTCGCACATCCCGAAGGCGAAGTGGGTTTCGGCCACCCCGACGATGCGCCCGCTCCGGATGCACAAGGACGAGCGCGAGCGTGAGCTGCTCCGCGAGGTCAGCCGCCGGACCGACGAAGCGTGGGACGAGTTCGTCGCCAACGACCGGATCACGGGCCTGACCGAGCGCCAGGCCGTGGCGCTGCTCGTCGGGCGGACGGCAGCACGCGGACTCGTCACCCACGGCGGAATCTGCGCCTCCGGACCGAACTCCGCCTCCCCGCACCACCACACGGGCGACCGGGTCATCCAGGTCGGCGACTCGGTCGTGTTCGACTGGGGCGGCACGCTGGAGGGGTATCACAGCGACGTCACCCGGACCGTGCACATCGGGCCGGCCAGCGACGAGTACCGCACCGTCTACGACACCGTCTCCCGGGCCAACGATGCGGCGTTGGCGGCGGTCGCGCCGGGCGTCCCGTGCCAGGACATCGACCGGGCTGCCCGCGACGTCATCACGGAGGCGGGATATGGCGACGCCTTCATCCACCGCGTCGGCCATGGGCTCGGACTCGACGTCCACGAAGAGCCGTACATGGTCGGCGGCAACACGCTGCCGCTGGCGCCGGGGATGACGTTCAGCGACGAGCCCGGGATCTACCTTGCCGGTCGCTTCGGCGTCCGGATCGAGGACACCGTCATCTGCGTCGAGGGGGGTGGCGAGCGGATCAACAACGCCCGCCGCGACCTGATCGAGATGGCGTAGCGCCCGCGAATGCCGGTGTGGAGGGCCATGGCCCTCCACACCGGCCGCTCCCAAGACAGGAGTCGAGCCATGTGCCGCAATATCCGGCCACTGTTCAACTTCGACCCGCCCGCGACCGACGCCGAGATCGACGCCGCGGCGCTCCAGTTCGTCCGGAAGATCAGCGGTTTCACGAAGCCATCGCAGGCCAACCAGCCGGCATTCGACCATGCCGTCGCCGAGATCAGCCGGGTCGCGGCCGAACTGCTGGCGTCCCTGGAAACGAACGTGGCGCCCAAGGACCGGGAGACCGAGGCCGCGAAGGCCCGCGAGCGATCCGCCAAGCGCTTCGCCAGCTGATCGATCCCCAGCAGGATACGCTCAGTCTTCGGCGCGCTCCAGAACCACGACGGGGATGTCGCGGTCGGTCTCGGTACGGTAGTCGTCGTAGAACGGGTAGCGATCGGCCAGCAGGCGCCAGAGGCGCTCACGCTCGTCCGTTCCCGCCGTCCGGGCCCGCGCGGCGAACCGGTCGGCCCGGACCTGGACGAACACCGATGGGTCCGCGGCGAGGTTGAGATACCACTTCGGGTGCGTATCAGCGCCGGCGTAGGACGCGATCACGACGTACCGATCCTCATCCTCCGCGAAATACAGCGGGGTCGTCACCGGACGCCCGCCCCGGTGCCCGGTCGTCGTCAGCAGGAGCGTCGGCGCTCCGTGGCGGTTGTCGTCGTAGCCATCCGCGCCGTCGCTGGCCTGGTATCGCGCGACGTGGTCGCCGCTCCGTTCGCGATACCGAAGGTCACGGGCACGGGCCTGCTCGGGCGTATCGCGGGGCATGGCAGTGTCTCCAGGGGGATGCGCCGGTTGAACGCGCAATCAACTGACCCCAGGCCGCAGGGCGATCCGGGGTCAGGTCAGGTCCGGAGCATTGCCCGCCGTGGGAATCTCCATGACGAACGTCGTACCGAGATCCTCGCCAGCGCTGTCGGCCCAGATCCGTCCGCCGTGCCGCTCGATGATCCCGCGGGAGATGTAGAGGCCAAGGCCCAGGCCGGGCATCCCGCGCTCCACCGCGTTCGCGGCCCGCTCGAATGGCTCGAAGACCTGCTCCTCACCCCCCGGTGGCAGGCCGATGCCACGGTCCCGGACCTCGACCCGGACATCCGTGCCGTCGGCGGAGAGCACGACGTCGACCGCGCGCTCACCAGGGGAGTACTTGGCCGCGTTCTCGAGCAGGTTGGTCAGGACCTGGTCGAACCGGTCGGCGTCGACCATGACCGGGTAGTCACCCGGAGCTATCTCGAGGTGGAACCGATGCCCCGATGACCCGGTCTCGTTCTGGCGGGTGACGATCGTCTGGACGAGCTCGTCCAGTCGGATTTCGGCCACCCGGAGCGGGAGCTGGCCCAGCCGGATCCGGGAGACGTCGAGCAAATCGCTGGTCAGCAGGGAGAGCCGGTCACTGGCCTGGTCGATCGTCGTGAGCGAGCGTCGCATTCGCTCGACCGGGACGTCGCCCTTGCGCTGGGCACGCATCAGCATCTGGGCGTACCCCTTGATGCTGGAGACCGGGGTCCGAAGTTCATGGGCGGCGATCGACAGGAACTGGTCGCGGGCCCGGACGGCCTCCTGGGTCTCACGGAACAGCAGCGCATTGTCGATCGCCAAGGCCGTCCGCCGGCCCAGATCCTCGGCGAGCCGGAGATCAGACTCGTCGTAGCGACGGCGGGACCGCTGCGTGGTCAGCAGCGAAAGGGTACCGAGCGTCCGACCCCGGGCAACCAGTGGCACGACGACCGATGACAGCAGTCCGAGACCATCGAGCATCTCGCGATGATCGGGATCCTTCGCGCGGGAGTCGAGCCACTCCGGATTGATCACGGGGATGAGCTTCGCCTGCCCGGAGAGCAGCGTCTCCTCCATCATCGGGCGCTCGTTGATGCGCTGCGGCGCGATCACCGCGAATCGGGCCAGCTGGTCGGAGGACAGGCCGTCGTAGCGGGAGGTCACGCGCTCGACCCGCTGCTCCTCGTCAAGGAGGTCAACGAGAAAGATGTCGGCGATGGTCGGGACGGCCAGCCGGGCGACCTCGTCGAGACTCTCCCGGATGTCGAGTGAGAAGACGAGTTTCTCACTGGCGTCGGCCAGGAAGGCGTTGCGATCCTCGGCGAGCTTGCGGGCGGTGATGTCCGTCTGGATACCGACGAAGTGGGTCAGGGTGCCGTCCGGGTCGAAGACGGGGGAGATGAACAGGTCATTCCAGAACGGCGTGCCATCCCTCCGCTGGTTGAGGATCGTGACGCCGATCTCGCGCCGCGCGTCGAGGGCTTCCCGGATCTCGCGGACCGTCGCCGGATCAGTGCGGGCGAACTGAAGCATCCGGCAGTTGTTCGACAGGACCTCGTGGCGCGCGTAGCCGGTGATACGCTCGAACGCGGGATTGACATCGATGATCGGATTGTCCGGCTGCCGGGCGTCCGTGATGACGATCCCGCTGCTGACGGACGCGAAGGCGCGCTCCCGCAGCCGGAGGGCGTCCACCGCAGACAACAGGGGGAGGCCCCGTGGAGGTCTTGACATCGAATCCGGGTTGCTCATGTCACTCCTGGAAGGAAGCTCCGCGAGGAAGCCGGGCCTTTGGACCATCCCGGCTGACAGGCACAAGGCTGCCGGGGAAGACGACGTGTCCAAGCATCAGATAAGTTTGTCCTCGTAGCCCGGGATCGCAGAATCGCTGCCGGGCCTACGCCGCCCTAATCGGCACGGGAGGGCGGCGGGCGGAACGGGCCGTGGCGATCATCGTCGTCCGGATCGGTGGTAGGTTGCGTCGTGCCGGCCGGCCCGCCGGTTCGCGCTGACGGCTCGATCCGGTGGACGACGTCCTCACCGCCACCGCGCTGGTCGTCCCCGGCGTCCGATTGCTGGCCGGCCATCGACTCCGGCCGGGCTGGCGTGTCACTGGAATCCAGCGTGCCCGGCTCTTCGATGCCGCCATAGGCCGACGCCTGCCCGGCCATCCGGGGCCGGAAGACGGGGCCTGACCCGGCACTGTGGGGAGCTGCGGAGGCCCCTGGACGATCCACACCGGGATCGGTCCCACGGGCAGGATCTTCATCCCCTGGCTCGTCGGCTGCCGCGAGGGGAGGGTGTATGCCGGGGTCCGGAGATGCGTAGTCCATCCGTCGATCGCGATCTGGCGCGAAGGGGTCGGGCGGTGGTTCGTCGGCCAGGATCCGGGCCGCGGCGGCGCCAAGCGGACCGAACAGCCCCGTCTCGTAGCCCCGGATCGGCTCATCGCGCCGGGCCGACGCATCATCGGTGCTGAGGACCGAGCCGCCGTATGGCTCCGGCTGTCGCCCACTGGTCCCGGCCGGTCGCCCGGCGAGGGTGGGCACCGGCGGCCGGGACGGGGTCGCCGGACCGGGAGCGGTTTCCCGGGGAAGGTCCGGCCCCGGCTCGTCACGCTGATCCTGCCCGCCGGCCGGTTCCTCGGCGGCGTCGCGATTCGGCTGACTCGCGCCGAACCGCTGTGCCCAGCCCCGTCGATCACCAGAGACCGGCTCCGGGACGGGCATACCCGGCGGCTCGTCATCCGGCCGCTCGTCATCCGGCCGCTCGGACGCCGGGTGCATGGTCTGCTCGGGTGTCCCGGCATCAGTTGCCTCGTCCTCTGCAACCGGGAGGTGGTCCGCGTCCGCTTCGGCGTGCTCCTGGTGGATCGGGGCGTCAGCGACATCGAGGACGACGGCCAGCCACTCGGCCGCCTCGCGGGTCCAGTCGGGCACGACGTCGAACAGGGCATGCCCCGCATCATCGAACCAGACGAGGGTAGCGTGCTCACCGAACGCTCCGGCCAGCCGGGCGGCTTCGGGCGGAGGGACGACGAGGTCACGACCGGCGCCGAAGATCAGGACCTGGGCCCGCACATCGGCGACGGTCGCCGGGAGATCCAGTGACAGGACGAAGTCGGCCAGCGCCTCGTACCCACCAAACAGCGGGGTGAGCTGGGCCAGCGAGATCGGGCTGGACGCGCCGATCCAGCGGGCAGGCTCATAGGGCGGGGTGACGGCGACGACCGCCCCGATCCGGCGCTCGGCGGCGGCGGCCCGGATCGCAAGTGCCCCTCCGAGGCTGATCCCGACCAGCGCGACCTTGCCCTCGTCCAGCCCCGGGTCGTCCGTCGCGAACTCGAAGATCCCATCGGTCAGGTCGTCGTCATCCAGGGAAACCGGACCCAGCGGCGTCGCTTCACCGAACCCCGGCGTATCCAGCGCCAGCACGGCCAGTCCCTGTCGGAGGAACTCCTCGCTCCAGAGGATCATCTCCTCCTTGGCGGTCGTCGCGCCGTTGAGCAGGACGATGAGCGGCCGGGGCCCGGTGGCCCACGACGGCACTGTCAGGTACCCCGGCATCTGCCGCGAGCGCCACCGGACGGTGACCCGGCGCGTCTCCGGCATCGCCAGTCCCAGCGCCTGGGTGAACAGCGTATTGGCGGCACTGCGGGAGGTCCGGACCAGCCGATCGTCGCCGAAGGCGAAGAACGCCGCGACGTGATAGCAGAGGGCGGCCATCTGCCGGGCCCGTGCCGATTCGGCCGGGGTGTTGTCGCCACCGCGCCGGGCCTCCCCGAGGAAGCGCTGGGCGGTCCCGGTCCAGGCCTCGGCCCAGTCATCCAGCGAGCGAACCTGGGCGAGAGTTCCCTCGACCTCGGCGGCCGGCAGTCCCATCGCGAGGAAGCGCGCCTGCGTCGACGCGGGCAGGACCCGACTGGCTCCGAACCGGAGCAGCCGGTTGGCTCGTGGGACCGTTAACGACCGCGCGAACCGCCACGCGTAGCCAGACATGCCCCAGACCGGCGGGCGGATCCCCTCACCACGTGTCCCACGGACGGGACGGGGCGGCGCGCCGAAGACAGCCGCGGTCGCCCGGTCGTCGCCATCTGCGACGCCTGGCGCGTGATCGTCGGACCCGCGCTCGTTCCCTTCGACCCGCCATCGGTTGTCGGGTCGCGGGCTTACCTCCGGGCGGTCCGGCTCCCCGGGATCATCGAGCGGGACATCAGCCCACGCCTCGTCCGGCTGGTCATCGTCGCCGGCCCGGCGGGACGCCATGTCATACGACACATCCTCGGGATAGGCGTCGGCGTCGGCGTCGGCGTCGGCGTCGGCGTCGGCAGGGTAGGACTTGGCACGCCGGCCGGCGTCACTCGCGGAGTCGTCGTCCCAGACCTCCTGTGGACCGGGCGCCCATCGCTCATCAGCCATCCGGGGATAGGAGTCGTCCCGTGGCTCCGGCGCAGGCATCGCGGCGGGCGCCCCGTAGCGGGTCGTGGGTTCCCTGTCGTCCGGGCGATCGAACGTCTGACCCGACCACGCGTCCGGGGGCGACCCGGCGACCGGTTCCTCGTCCGCCGGTGAAATGTCATGGTCGGGCTCGTCGTAGCCGGCATCGGGAGTTGAGCGGCGACGCCACGGCGACCGCCGTTCACGAGACGGCTCGGCTACGGTCTCCGGGGCCAAGGCCCGGTGATCGTCATACCCGTCCTCGTCGCCTTCGTCGGCAGCGGCGACATGCCAAGTCGTCCTGGCGCGATCACCCGTGTCAGCGGACCACTGATCGGACCAGTCGTCGGTCGGCCATTCGGTGCCGTCGTTTGTGGTAGCCGGGAGAGCGCTCGCCGAGCGGCGTCCCCGTCGCCCCAGCCCGAGGCGTCCGGCCAGATCCCGTAACCCTCCGCGCCGTGGCGCGAGCGTCGGCTCGCCCGAGTGGACCTGGTCGTCAGCAGCGTGCTCGTCCGCGACGCCTCCGGACCGGTCCCGACTGGAACGATCACGCGCGTCGGCCGGATACCGTCCCTCGGCCCCGCTCACCGGCTCACGGACCGACCAGTCCGCCTCAGCGGCATCAGTGGCGGGCCAGGCGAGGTCGTCGAGCGCTTCGACATCCTCGGCCATTGGCGCGCGGGATGTGCCGCTCCCCGCCCGGCCGGCATCCCGGTAGGACCGATCGTCGTCGTCGTACTCGCCATATCTGCCATCGCGCCCGACACCGGCGGGGTCATCGTAGCCAGCGGCGTACGCGTCCACCGCCGCGTCGCGGTCGCGATCGTCGTGCTGGTCGTAGGGGTTCGGCTCGGCCGCGTACCGGTCGCCCCGTGCCAGCTGTCCCGCAGTCGTCCCCTGCCAGCGATCGGCGTAGGACACCGCCTCGTCATCGACGTAGCCTGCCTCGTGATCAGGTCCGTCGGCGTCCAGGTCCCCTCGTCGCGGGTCGTACCGCGACGCATCCCGGTACGATGGGACCGGGCGATCGTATTCCCGGCGCTCGCCCGTTCGTTCCCGGCGCTCGCGTGCGGCCCGACCTGCCGCCCCGACCCCCGACCCACTGGACCGGACCCACGAGGGCTCATACCCACCGGTCCGCGGGGCGCGCTCTTCTCGGGGGTACCGACGCCGGGGTGGAGGCGCAGGCTCCTCGTCGCCGGCATGTCGGTCGACCGGACGCGCAGCGTAGGGGTCACCGGATCGGCGGCCATCGCGATCGGCAGATCGGGTGGACCGGGATGACTCGTACGGGGCCGCGTACCGGTCGTCGTAGCGATCGTCGTACCCGTCGTCGTACCGATCGTCCGGACCTGGTCGGGTGGGCTCGCCGCCCCCGATCGGGTCGTAGCGACGAATGGCGGGGCGCGGGTTCCGGCCTCGGGTGTCGCCGGGCTGGCGCGGCCCCGGGTCGCCCTGCGGTCGTTCCGGTCTCATCGGGGCAGCTCCCAGGCCTGTTCACGGGCAAGTAGCAAGACATCGCTGACCATATCGACCTCGTCGGCGGTCCGGACGACGAGCGTGATCCGCTCGATGCGACTGGAGATCCGCCGCAGGTGCGCAACGATCTCCTCGACGACGAGGACGGCGGCCGGCATCACGAGGTCCTCCGATGCGCTGGTCCCGCCGCTGGCGCCGATCAACGGCATGGCCAGCGACGTGAACCGGCGCTCGTCGGCCAGTCGCAATGCCGCGGGGATGGCCCGGCGGACGTCATCGGACCGGGCAGATCCACCGAGCGTCTCGCTGACGACACAATGCAGGATCGCGCGGACCCCCCGGGACTCGAGTTGCCCCGGACCGGTCATGATCGCCGATCCGATCGCCAGCGGCGCCCCGGCCATCGCCTCACGCTCGACGTCCGCGCCAGCGACCAGCCGGATCCCGCCCATCCCGAGGATTCCCCGGGCGTTGGCGGTGATTACCAGCGCATCCGCCGACTGCTCGACCAGGCGCCCCTCGACGACGCGCACGGTCGTTCGCCCGTAGCGTACGGCGTCGCCGGGCTGTTCATCCGCCGTCATGGCCGCTCGCCTCGCACATTCCGGCCAGTCTAACAGAACGCTCTCCGGCCCCGATTTCCCTGATGTTTCGCCTGCCATTCCGATACCGGGAACCCTCGGAATCATGAAAGGGTAGCGTATCGTCGGAGAACGAGGGGCAGGTTGATAGCACCGGCTCCCGAATCATCCAGGGCCAGTGGCCCGCGCCGGATCGCTCTTCGACAGGCACGCCGCGTCATGTTCCGGATGCACATCCTGGCTGCGTCGCCAGCCAGTCCATCGCGGCACCCAGCACCGGGTCGTCGTCCGTCCCGCAGGTCTGCCAGTCGATGACGACCGGCTCGTCGGGCGGGATACCGTCCATGTATGTCTGCCCGTCGCGGTCGGTCATGGCAACCTGTGCGAGCGCCAGGGATGCCCCGTCGAAGAGTGAGAAGCCGCCATTCCCCGTCGTCAAGCCGCCGGTCGTCTCACCGAAGCTGCGCGATCCGGCCTGCCCGACGAACGCGAGGGTCGCTACCTCGCCGGAACTGCCCGTCCATGACGATGTCAGCACGGCGACGGGGACGTCTTCGTGGGCGAGGTCGGCAACGAGTTCCGCCGAGTAGTCCGCTACCTGGTACCCGTCGTCGACCACCCGGCCACCGTCCCAGGTGATCCATGTCTGCTCCCCCGATGCGGTCCGGAACCCGAAGAACGTCCCTTCCTGCAGCAGTGGCCCGACCGCGGCGATCATCGGGCTGTACGACCCCCCGCCATTCAGTCGGAGATCGACCACCCAGCCACAGGCCGGCGGCTGGTCGACCCCGGCGATGACGGCATTGCCCGCAGCCGCGAAGTCCTTCTCGCGTCCTGCCGAGATGAATGTTCCGACCGAGATGTAGCCGAGGCCGCCGTCCAGCCGTGTTCCCGACGGTTCGACGAACAGGTCATACGGCCCCTGCTCGACCATCAGGTCGGTCTAAGCCCCATCGTTGGCACGTGTCACGGAAAAGACTGACTCGGGCGGCAGGGAGGACGCAGGATCGATCGGGAGGATGACGGGGAAGAACTCCAGTCCATTGACTGCCACGATCCGGTCGCCGACACGTAGGCCGGCGCGGTCGGCCGGTCCCCCGGTGGCCACCTGGACGACCTGCTGGCCACTGACGATGAACCCGAAGCCCGTCGTGTCGTCGCGCGTCGCTTCTTCCTGCGCGGAACGGAACCGGCTGTGATTGTCACCAGCGCCGTTCAGCGCCCGCCTGACGATGTCCTGAACGCCAACAAGCAGATCCAGGTCAATCAGCCCATCGACCCCGGCCGTGACGTTCAGTCGGACCAGCTCCCAATCCACGCCGCCAGACCAGTACGCCCGGGCCTCGACGAGATCGATCAGCGAGCGCATGTACTCGACCGGCGTGACAAGCGCCGCATCGAACGACAGCGTCGCTGTCAGCTCGTCGATATGGCCAGGATCGGAGGCCAACGCCACGTAGCTGATCCGGTCCGGCCAGAGATTGAATGGCGCGGGATGCGGGACGACCACAGCGACCGCGTCGCCACCGTGCAACCCGTCAACCCGACAGGCCGGCCCGCCGTTCCAGTCGGTCATCTCGAACACGGGGTCGGCAACCGGCGTTCCACCCGGTGTCCTGGCGCGGTCGTGGAACCCGTACTGGTCGGGGAGCGACGAGCAAGCGTTCTCCAGCGTCTCACCACTCAGCGGCACGCCGACAACGAAGCCATCCGGGCCGCGGTAATCCCATGGGTCGACCGGATCGAAGGTCCAGTCGGCCGGGATCTGCGCAGTCAGACGGGCGGCGTGACCGACGTAGAGCCGCGTGTCCGTCCCGGCATCAGCAACGCCCAGTGGGATGCCGCCGGCAAGCAGGACGGCCAGGACGAGCAGCAGGCGGAACAGTCGGCGATCGCGGGTCATCGGAGCCTCCACGGCGAGGTCGATGGCAGGTCGGTTCCCATCATACAGACGGCCCCGCAACCGGACAGGTTACGGGGCCGTCTATGGGAATTTCTGCTGTGCCGGACCACTGCCCCCGGTCAGGGAAGCTCGCCGGCCGGGATCGCGGTCAGGCCGGGGTTC
This sequence comes from Thermomicrobiales bacterium, assembly GCA_035944555.1. GTDB lineage: Bacteria > Chloroflexota > Chloroflexia > Thermomicrobiales > UBA6265 > CADCWK01. Next base: position 113,138 of record DASZAY010000003.1, on the reverse strand, counting down.
GCCCCGCCGCGGATGACGAGCAGATCGAGCGACGACCAGTCCAGCGCGCCGAACGTCGCGCCATCCGTGGACGCGAACTCCTGGAGCAGGGCGCCGGTCGCGTCATAGATCCCGACAGTCGACCCTGACGCCACGGCGACACGGCTGCCATCCGCCGACCAGGCGACACCAGCCGTGTCGTCCACCCCACCGATCACGCCACCGCTGCCGATGGCGTCAACGGTCCCGAGCGAGATCTGTCCGCCGCCGACGACCGCGACCTGGCCGCCCGGGCCAAAGGCGAACCCGACCGGTTCGCCAGCGACGGAGCCACCGAGCGGCGTCGCGCTGCCGCCCGCATCGACGCGGTACCAGCCGCCGGACGTCGCGATCAGGAATGCCCCGCCGGACGGCAGCTGACCGGGCGCGCGACCAACCGGCGTCAGGTTTCCGTCCGCCCAGACCAGCTCGTCCTCGCCGCTGGCCGTCACTCGGCGCAGCTCGATGCCGCGCCCCGGATCGTCGGACCAGTTGCGCTGGTAGTAGAGGCTGCCGCCAGACTCGCCGGCCGCGATATCACGCCGCGACGGTTCCGCCGGGTCCGGCTCGGTAACCGGCGTGACACCGCCATTCATGTTGACCAGGCCGACCACGGCGCTGTCGCTATCCAGCGGGTAGTAGGTGGCGAGGATCTGGCCGGACGACGTCCACGTCGGGTAGTAGAGCGTCCCGAGAATGGTGCCGCCGCCGGAGAAGGTCGAGACGCCGACCGTGCTGCCGCCATCGGAGACGATGAACATCGACCCGTCCGGTGACACCTGGAGCGCACCTGCCGGCGCCTGGGTCAACGGGACGTCGGCGATGACTGGCGCGTCGTCGATGTCGTATCCGTCAGACGGAGCCGATGCTGCCTCGGTCGCCGCTGCCGTCGGGTCGGTGCCAGCGTCGCCATTGCTTTCCCCATCGCCGTCGCCGGTGGGATTGATAACCGGATCGTCGCCCTGGGCCGCAATCGTCGCTTCGGCGTCAGCCTCGCCTTCGGTCGTCTCGGTCGGGGCCGCAGTTTCGGCGGTCTCGTCGGCCGGGATCGGAGTGACGCTCCCGGCCGGGGCGATGCCCCTTCGGCCCGAACGAGCCGATGGCTGGGGGGCGTCGTCGCCAGCGGCCGGTTCGGTCGTCACGATCGTCACGGTCGGCGCCTCGGTCGCCACCTCCGCCGGCATGGTCTCGTCCAGCGTGACGTCGGTGCCCGCGGTGGTCGGCTGGGTCGTCGGCTCCAGCTCAGGCGCCGGCGTGGGATCGCTCCCGTCCTCGCCACCGGCCTCACCCTCGACCGGGATCGGCGTGATGTCGTCGGTCGGGTTGATCCCGCCCCGGCCACTGTCTGGCTCGTCGGTCGGCTCCAGTGTCGCGGTCGGTGCCTCGGTCGCGGTTGGCTCAAGCGTCGCCGTCGGCTCCGGAGTGGAGGTCGGCTCCGGAGTAAAGGTCGCCGTAGGTTCCAGCGTCGCGGTCACCGTCGGTTCAGGCGTCGCGGTCGGCTCAGGGGTGGAGGTCTGGGTCGGCTCCGGCGTTGGTGTCACGGTCGGTTCCGGCGTCGGAGTCGGCGGGGCCTCGGTCGCGGTTGGCTCAGTCGTCGGGGTGGGCTCAGTCGTCGGGGTCGGCTCAACGGTCGCGGTAGCAGTAGGCTCCGCCGTCGCGGTTGGCTCTGCCGTTGCCGTCTGCGTCGGCTCTGCCGTTGCCGTTTCGGTCGGCTCAAGGGTCGCCGTCGCGGTTGGCTCTGCCGTCGCTGTCTGCGTCGGCTCTGCCGTCGCTGTCTCAGTCGGCTCAGCGGTAGCGGTAGCGGTAGCGGTTACCGTCGGCTCTGCCGTCGCTGTTTCGGTCGGCTCTGCCGTCGCTGTTTCGGTCGGCTCTGCCATTGCGGTCACGGTCGGCGCGGGATCGTCCGGAGAAGCGGACGCTGCGGCAGTCGGGGATTCGGATGCGCCCGCCAGATAGACTCCGCTCTCGCCCTCACCTTCCGGCTGATCTGATGTAGCTGGCTCGCGAGCGTTCTCAGCCGGATCGGTCGGATCGGTCGTAGCCGCCGCCGTCGCGGTCGGCAACACGAGTGCCGGAGCGGCGGGCTCGCCGGTCGCAGTCGGCGCGCCCTCCACGGTCGCGGTATCCGTCGACGACTCCGTAGCGGGAGCATCCGTCGGTGCGGTCGGCGGCGAGTCCTGCTCGCCCGTCTCACTCGTGGACCGGGATGCCGGGTCGGTCGCCGGGGCGAGCGAGACAGACGGGTTGGCCGGATCCTCGGTGGCTGCGGCCTCCGTCGCCTCGACCGGGACATACGGGACGTTCGGCGGGATTGTGCTGGTCGGAGCGGTGGTCGGCCCGGCGGCCTCCGTCGCGGCTTCTTCTGTGGCCTCGATGGCCCGGAGCGCCAGTTGCGGCGTGTCCGGACCATCCCCGTCGCCGGAGTTGTTCAGGACGCCGCCGGCCACAACCGTCGCCGCGACGACCAGGACGAGGACCGCGAAGGCTCCCGCCGTCGCCAGACCCGGCGTGAGACTGAACTGCCCCAGCCAGGCGCTGATCCGCCCGCCGAGCGTCCGGCCCCCCTGGATCTCGGCCAGGACGGCACGGCGCACCGCCGGGGAGGGTGGCAGGTACGGCAGCTCACGGATCCCGGTCTGCATGGCGTCCATGCTGGCGGCGAACCGGCGGCAGCTGTCACAGCCCTGCAGATGCTGGTCGAGCTGGGCCGTGGCGTTCGGATCGAGGTGCTGGTCCAGTCGGGCGGAGATCAGCGCCCTGGCCTCATCGTGCGAGATCACCGGTTCCCCCCATTGCCTGGCTGGGAGGGGTCCAGGGGCTCAACGTCATAGACCTCCGCGAACGCCTTGCGCGCGCGGAACAGCCGCAGCTTGGCGGCATTCTCGGTGATGTCCAATGCGGATGCGGTCTCGGCCAGGGACAGGCCCTGGTAATGTCGGAGGAGGAGAACGGAGACGTAGTGCTTCGGGAGCTTCTTCATCGCCTGGTCGATATCGAGGGACCGCGTGACGGTCCCCTCGACCGATTCGGACGACGGGTGGAGATCCTCGTCGCCGCCGACGAACGGGATCCACTGGACCAGCTTGCGCCGGCGCAGGTGGCTGATCGCCGTGTTCGTCGCGATCCGGTAGAGCCACGGCTTGAAGGCGAGGTCGTCCCGGGTGCCGCCAAGGGCGTTCCAGGCCTTGACGAAGGTGTCCTGCGTCAGGTCTTCCGCCAGTGCACGGTCGTTGACCATCCGGTTGACGTAGTTGAGGATCTGGGCATGGTATTGCTCGAACAGCGCGGTGAACGCCGCCTGGTCGCCCGCCCGGGCACGCCCGACGAGATCGACATCAGCCACTGCCACGCCGCTTCCCCTATGCCCGGTTACGGGACGCCATTCCGGCGCACTGTCCGTCAGAATCCCGACTGCCAATCCCATCTGCGTGGATACCTTCTCCCTCTCGCACTCAACAACGCGCGAGGGGACCAGCCTGTTTCGCAGAGGTTTCCACGCATCTCGTGATTCGGAGCCGACAGAGCGACAGATAGGGTAGCAGAGACGCGAAACCGGGGCGATGGCGGCGATTGCTCGTCGCCGTTGCCCCGGTTGGTGGGTACCGTGATCGACCCCGCACGGCGGGTTGGCCCGGGCCGACCCACCACCCAAGAGCGAAGGCAGGATCCGGATCAGCCGCGGCGGCCCAGCAGGACCGCGATGATCCCGGCCAGTGCCGCCCCCGCTCCGGCCGCCAGCCCACGCGCGGCAGACCCGCGGTCGTGCTGGCTTCGCCCCGGGATGGCGTCGGCGACCGGCGCCGGCCGCGGCCCCTCGAAGGTGCGCCGGACATCGCGCAGCGCGTCCTTGACCCGGTCGTCGACGCGCTCATTGCCCCGGCCATCAGCGTCGGCCGCTGGCTGGGCGTCCGCTGAACGCTCCACGCCGTCTTCCTGAGGTGCCCGCCGGGCGAGGATGGCGTTGAGTTCTCCGCCGACCAGGATCACCAAGCTCATCAGATAGAGGTAGAAGACGAAGGCCAGGACACCACCCAGGACGCCGTACGACTCGGCATAGCCGCCGGCGTAGCGGAAGTACAGGTTGATGAACAGGGTGATGAGCACCCACCCGACCACACCGAAGATCGCCCCCGGGCTCAGCCACCGGAACGGGATGTCCGAGTTCGGGGCGGCCCAGTACAGCGCGGCAAGCGCCGAGACGAGGATGATCAGGATGATCGGGAAGCGGAGGATGTTCCAGGCCAGCGCCCAGGCGTCACCGAGCCCCACCTGATCCGCGACGAAGTTGCCGGCGATGTCACCAACAAGGAACAGGGCGATCGCGAGGATGATTCCCAACCCGGTGCCGAGGGTCAGTCCGATCGCCAGCAACTGGCGCTTGATGAAGCTGCGTGTCTCGTCGACCTGGTAGGACACGTTCAGCGCCCCGATCAGGGCCCCCATCGCCCCACGCGCACCGAACAGGGCCAGCAGCGCGCCGATCGAGATCAGCCCGCCACCGGACTCCGTCAGGGCACCCCGGACGACGGGCTCAAGTGCCTGGGCCGTCGTAGCGGGCAGGCGCTCGGTCAGCCAGCTGATCACGTTCGTCACCGTCTGATCCGTATTCGGGTTGACGGTTCTGCTTACCGTGGCAGCCAGCGACATGATGAAGATCAGGAGGGGTGCGACAGCGAAGAGAAAGTTGTAGGCGACAGCGGCTGCCTGCGTCGTCAGGCCGTCACGGCCGAACGCCTTGATCAGTTGCTTGCCGATCCCGGCTGCGTCACGCCCGGCCGCACCCGGCGAACTGGTGTCGATCGCGTCCGCCGGGGTCGTCCCTTCGGCGGGACGGGGCTCGTTCGGTTGGCGGTCGTTATTCGTGGCGCTCATGCGTCAACTCCATCGTCGCTGGGTGGGGTAGGCGGCCCATACTGGCGCCGGGTATGGAGACACTCTTTGCACTGACCGTACCAGTGGCCGGTCCGCTCCGGGGTTTCCGCCGCCCTGGAAGCGCGAATCGGCTGAGTCTTGTCCGGACCAGGACTGGTCTCCGGCTGGCGTAGGGCGTGCGTCGTGACCGGCAGGATGACTGACCGATGCGCCCGATCGCGGCGCGACCAGGAGTAGCCAGACCCATGCAGACCGACGCGTTTTCCCACACCCTCGGCGACTGGGGCAGCGACGCTTCCGCGCCACTGACCGTCCAGGGCGCGACGATCGACGCCGCCATCGCCGGGACGCTCGAGACGATCCTCGACGTCGCGTCCGGCCGCGAGCCCAGCACGACCGCCGGGGCCGACGCCGCGTCGATCTCCGCACCGATCCGTGGCCAGGGGCCGTCCTACGGCGAGGCACTGTTCGAACTGGCCAATGACCTGCTCGCCCAGCTGGACGCCAACGGCACCGGGCTGACCGCGGTCCGGCTGGATGGGGTGCTGGCGACCGACGACGGCGGGTTCACCGCCTGGGGCAACGCCATAGGTGAGGCAGGCGGCGGTCGCCCGCCCCTGAACCTGTCGCTGGCGGGAACGCCGGAGGTCACGCAGGACGACAGCGGCCAGACGACCATCACGGTCACCCTGTCCCGCGCCTGATCATGACTGACGCTCCCGGTTACCCGGCTCTCCCCATGTTCGACGGATCGGACGGCTACCGGATCCTCGTCGATCCGGCCCGGAACGCGCTCCGGCTGCTGCTCCTTCCCGGCAGCGCCGGGGAGGCTGCCGCGCTCACCCGGCATTCGGCGACGCTCGATGTCGGGGAGGGCGGGCGACTGATCGGGCTGGAGGTCGAACCGGACGGCGCGACGAGCGAACCGGGGTGGTACCTGGAACTCGAGCCCGCGCCGGGCCCCTTCTCACGTAGCGTCGAGGTCACGGTGACCGCGGGACGCGACGCCAGTGGTCGGGCGACCTGGCTGGAATGGCCCCGGCGCGGGCCGGGTTACGAGATCACCTTTCCAAGCGGGAATCAGTGCTGGGTGCGCCCGCGGCGGCGCGCGACCTGAGCGGCTAGCCGTCGCCGGGCAGGACGATGTCACGGCCGTCGGCCACGGTTTCCAGTAACTCGCGCGCCCGCGCCTCATCGCCTTCCAGCACGTAGACGTCGTGCATCAGGTTGTTGGCATTGCCCCACCCGCCATACCCGACACCGATCGGCTTGAGCAGCACGCCGATCCCCTCGCCCTCGAGGACCTGCTTGGTGAGCAGTGCCATCGGCTCGTTGCGGGCGGTCGTGATCCGGACGATCTTCTGGTCCCGTGGCGACCGCTCGGAGACCGGACGCTGATCGCCGGAGATCACGCGCCGTACCCATGCCGCAACATTCATTCTCGACCCCTGTCACCTGTTGATTACCTGATGGTCGCTCATCAGACCCGGCATGTCGCCTGATGCCCGGTCATGCCAACCCTTCCCAGATATGTCCCGCGATCCGTGCCACCGGGAATACCGCCAGTGTCGTCGCGCCGCTCACCTGACCGGATCAGCCCCACGTTGCGGAACGAAGTCGCCCGCAATGCGGCGTAGCCTGTTCGTCGCGGCATTCTGCCGAGGGCAGTTCAGCACCAACGGGGGACCACCATGCACGAGACGGCCGACGACCTCATTCGGCTCCAGGACCTGCTTGATCGCGGTGCGGCTGGCGCCAGCCCGCACATGGCCAGCATCTTCACGGCGGACCGGCGGCTGTCCGCGTCCGAACTCGCGGCCCGCCTGACGGGGATGCGGCTGCTGACCCTGGCGACGGTCACGGCGAAGGGGGAACCCCGGACCGCGCCGGTCGACGGGCTGTTCTACCAGGGGCACTTCTGGTTCGGCTCGGCGCCCGAGGCGGTGAAGTTCCGTCACATCCGTGCACGGCCGGCCGTCTCGGCTACCCATCTCCCTGGCGAGTCGTTCGCCGTGATCGTTCACGGTACCTGCCACCTCGTCGATATCCGGTCCGACGAGATGGCCGGCCTGCGGTCATATTGCCGGGAGGTCTACGGTCCGGACTGGGAGGATTTCGGTTTGCCGGCCCAGTACGCCCGGATCGACGCGGACCGGATGTACACCTACGCGCTGCCGGATCCCACTCATGCCGGGGAGGACGGCCGGTAGCTCCGGCACGGCCGGGTAATGCGTGCCCGGTGCGATTCATGCGAACGTGCCGCCATGATGACGACCGATGGCCACCCTGACCAGCCGCCCACGAAGAGCGACGATCAGCCTCCCGATCCCGAGCAGTCCGGCGGGCTGCCGGAGGCCGCGAAGGACGCGATCCAGCACAGGCCCCGGCCCGCCCGGATCCACCTGGCCGGCGACCTGCTGGAGCAGTTCTTCGTCTCGGCCGTGGTCGCGGTCCTCGGCATCCGGATCTACCTGGAACTGACCGGCTACCCGCAGGTCGGCGGCGGCTCGTTGCACATCGCCCACATGCTCTGGGGCGGACTCGGGATGATGGTCGCACTCGTCCTGGCGCTGACGTTCCTCGGCCGGCGGATCCGGTCATGGGTAGCGATCATCGGCGGACTGGGCTTCGGCACCTTCATCGACGAGCTGGGCAAGTTCATCACCGCCGACAACGACTACTTCTATCGGCCGGCCTGGGTCGTCATCTACGTCATCTTCATCCTGATGTTCTTTACGTTCACCGCGCTGTCTCGCCGCCAGCACCCGCAGGGTCGCCCGGCGCTGGCCTCCGCGGTCGACATGGTCGTCGACGCCTCGCTCTACGGGCTGCGTGTCAACGACCGGGAGGTCATCCTCCGGCTACTGAACGACGCCGACCCCGACAACCCGCTGACCCTGACGCTGCGAGACACCGTCGGGAAGCTCCCATTGGCGGCCGCCGAGGATCCGTCCGTCCTTCGTCGAGGCCAGGACTGGCTGCGTCGGCGCTATCGCCGGCTGACCCGCGCGCGACGGTTCCGGACGGCGGTCATCGTCATCTTCTCGGGGTTCGCCGCGGTTGGACTGGGGGAGGCGGTTATCGCGATCGTGTCCGATCCGGCCTTCGGGTCCGACGACCCGGCCCTCAGCGTGATCGACATCATCCAGGTCGGCGTCGCCGCGATCAGCGGGACACTGGTCGCGATCGGGATCGTGCGCCTGAGGTGGAGTCGCCTCGCCGCCTACCAGTGGTTCCGCCTGGCGATCCTGATCTCCCTGCTGCTGGGTCAGCCCCTGGCGTTCTTCGACGAGGCCGTATTCGCGACCGGCGGCCTGCTCCTCGACCTGATCGCGCTGGGGGCCTTCAACTATGGCATCAGCGTCGAGATGGCGGACCGGGAGGATGAGACCCCGTCAGACGAGGACCACACGCCCGGGTTCCTCGGGGTGCCGCTCTGATCGTACCCGCTACTCCCCGGGCGAGAACCCCGTCGGTCCCGGTGCCCTGACGGGCCGTGCGGCGACGATCTTCTCCCGGATGCCGCCGGTCTCGATGGACCAGATCGGCAGCCCCGGGACGGTCGGCAGCGACCCGTCCTCCGAGGCAACCGGCGCGACGATGACCCGGCGGCCTCCCCGGGCAAGGGTCGTCAGCGCGAGCCGGTCGTCGTCTCCCAGCCACGACGTCACGACGACGACCAGTCCGTCGCCGAGCCTGCCTCCACCACGACCGCCCGCCAGGACCCGCAGTGTCCGATCGAACGGGACCGCCGAGACGACGTTCAGCCGGGCGAGGCCATCGAGGCAGCGGCGGAGCTGATTCGGCCCCTGAGCGACCGGAATGCTCAGCGGAGTGGGAGTCCCGGGCATCAGCCCGTTGGCGACCACACCGATGCCGTATCCGTCAGCCTCGGCCCGGACGAGGATCGAGGCGGCCGTGGCGATCATCGTCTCGACCTGGACCGAGTTGATTCCCTGCCAGAGCGCCCCGAACGTCTCCAGGTCCAGGCAGACCAGCACCTGCCGGGTACTGGCCGGCTCCTCGATCCGCGTCTGGAGTGCGCCGGTCCGCGCCGTCGCCTTCCAGGAGATCATCCGGAAGCTGTCGCCGGGCCGGTAGTCGCGGACTCCGGCGATCCGGGTCGGGTCGGTGTGGAGGTTCCGGGGGACGCGGACGTCGCCCATGCGCTCACGCGCGTCCGGCAGTGCCGGCATCGGCGCGACCATCGGGTAGACGACGACCGGCGGCGGACCTTCGACCGTGAGGCGCGCGGTGAAGAAGCCGAACGGGTCGCCGGACCGGATGCTGACCTCGTCAATCCGGTGCATGCCCCGAACCGGACAGATCAGTTCCGGCCGCCACGTCAGACGGCCAAACGGCGCCAGCGCCGTCGACAGCCGCAGGACCTGCTCGCCGGACAGTCGCCGTCGAGAGCCTTCGCCGACCCGCAGCGAGCGGGGCAGCTCGATCTCCAGCGTCGTCCAGGGCACGGGGAGCAGCTTGTGGTTCTGGACGGTCACGGTGAACTGGACGGTGTCGCCGGGCAGGACGTGGTCACGCGCGAACGCGGCGGTGACGACGACGTTGCGGAGGGCGAACCGGGCCCACGCCCAGGCCAGCCCGGCGGCGACCAGCGCCAGCAGCCCGATGACCGCCAGCCCGCCCTGGCCCGTCGCGGCGGCGACCACGACGACCAGCCCGGCGATGACGAACCAGGCCGTGCCGAAGTGCCCACCGCGGATCGCCACGCGGCCGGTGTCGGTTCCCTCCGGCGAGCTGCCTTCCAACCAGACGCGTCCGCGACCGGCGATGTCCCAGCCGGCCAGTGTCCGGCGCGGGGCAGCATCGCCATCGTCACCGAGTGCGGGAGGAGCCGAACGGTCGTCCTGTTGGCGCATCAGCCGGCGACGCCGCGGCGGCCGGACCCGGAGGCAGCCAGCCCGATCTCACCCTCGACCGGCACCTCGATCGACGCCACCGCCGCCGCGACGACCGCGTCCGCCGTCTCGCCCCGCAGCCGCCCCTCCGGTGACACGATGATCCGGTGTGCCAGGACAGACGAGGCGAGGGCCTGGACGTCGTCCGGCAGGACGGCGGACCGGCCCCGGACCGCCGCCCGGGCCTGCGCCGCCCGGAGCAGCGCCAACGATGCCCGCGGTGATGCGCCAAGCGCGACGGCCGCGCCGGATCGGGTCGCCCGGACCACGGCAGTCAGGTAGCGGCGGACATCCTCGCCGGCCGAAACCGTCCGGACGGCGGCGATGGCGCCTTGGAGATCCCCAAGCGACAGGACCGGTGCCAGCTCGGTGAGCGGCGTACCGGTCCGGAACCGGTCGAGGATGGCGCTCTCCTCGTCATGGTCAGGGTAGCCGACGGTCAGCCGGACGAGGAAGCGGTCCAGCTGCGCTTCCGGCAGCGGGAACGTCCCTTCCAGTTCGACCGGGTTCTGGGTGGCGATCACGGTGAACGGCAGGGGCAGCCGGTGGGTCTCGCCCTCGATCGTCGCCGTCCCCTCCTCCATCGCCTCCAGCAGCGCCGACTGCGTTCGCGGCGTGGCGCGGTTGATCTCGTCCGCCAGGACGACGTTGGCGAAGACCGGCCCGGCCCGGAAGCGGAAGTCCCCCTGCTTCTGGTCGAAGAAGACGATGCCACCGATGTCGCTGGGCAGCAGGTCCGGGGTGAACTGGATGCGGCGGAACTCCCCACCGACGGACCGGGCCAGCGCCCGGGCCAGCGTCGTCTTGCCGGTGCCGGGGACGTCCTCGAGCAGGACGTGTCCCTCGGCCAGCATGGCGATCACGGCGGTCTCGATCACGTCGCGCTTGCCGACCAGCACCCGCTCGACGTTGTCGATCAGGTGGGTGGCGACGTCGCGGACGGCGGCAGTGGAGGCAGCGGAGCCGGTCGGTTCTGGCGGGAGAGGCTGCACGGCAGTGGGGTCCCTTGGGGTCAGCGATGGTCCGGACACGACATGTCGCCCCGGGTCGTGGGGGTGACGGTCAGGGTAGTACACATCGCGTACTCCTCGTGCGCATCAGGTCACGTGATCAAACGGCATGACGGACCGACGCTCCTGGGGAAACTGCTACGCTACCGGCAGATTGAATGGACGGGGGAGTTGAGCGATGGCGACGATCTATTGCCCGGCCTGTGGCCATGAGAACGACGTGGCGGCGAAGTTCTGCGAGAACTGTGGCCGGTCGCTGGCCGATGTCGCGGAGATGCGATCCCGGGCCGAATCCACCGGAACCCGGCCCCGGCGCCCGGGTACAGGCCCGTCCGGTGGTGGCCCGGCGCCGACCGGGATGCCATCGGGCACCAGCCGCGACGATCGGCTGCTCGACGACGATGGCGCACCGCTGGCGAGCAGCCAGCCCCCCAATGAACCGCTGACCGACGACTCCAACGGCGAGCGCGTCCTCTGGCGAGGGCGGCCCAGCAAGCTCTGGTCGCCCCGGATGGCGCTGATGAACCGCTACCGGCTGACCGACCAGCGGCTTCGCTGGGAATACGGCTTCATCGCCCGGCGGGTCGAGGAGATCGAACTGTTCCGCATCAACGACGTTGCCGTGAAGCAGGGCGCCCTCGAGCGCATCGTCGGGATCAGCGATATCACCTGCTACACGTCCGACACGACGTCGCCCCACAAGGTCCTCCACAACATCCGCGACGCCGAGACGGTCAAGGACCTGATCCGCAGCGCCGTCCGCCGCGAGCGCGAGCGCCGCCGCGTGATGGTCCGCGAGGACATGTACGGCACCGGGGATGATCTCTGATCTGGCCCACGGCCAATCCAGCAGGAGACGCAGGACACGATGACGAGCGGGACGGCGGACACGGCGGCGCTGCATGAGCTGGCGCGGCGCTTCTTCGAGGAAGTCTGGAATCAGGGCGACGAGTCGGCGATCGACCGCTACATCGCGGAGGACGCGGCCGGCAACGACGAGACCTTCGGGATCGGCCGCGAGGGCTTCCGGACGCAGTGGAAGCAGTGGCAGGCCGCCTTCGAGGATCTGCATTTCGCCGTCGAGGAGATCGTCGCCGAAGGGGACAAGGTGGTCACCCGCTGGACACTGACCGGCCGCCAGGTCGGGGAATTCCTCGGCATCCCCGCGACGGGCCGGACGGTCCGCGCCGCCGGGATGAGCCTCGACACGGTCCGGGGCGGCGTGCTGATCGCCGGCGTCGACGCCTGGGATGAGCTGGGACTGCGCCGCCAGCTGGGCGCCATCCGCGAAGACTAGCCGCCCGACCAACCCGAAATCCCACGACGCCCGGTTCCTTTACATGGGGCCGGGCGTCCTGTTGTCATGGTCCGGGGCGGTCGCCCGCTACGGCGCGTACCGGAGGGGCACCTCGAAGACGTTGACCTCACTCCCATCACGCGCAGAGACCTCGAAGCCGACCAGCGTCAGCGGCCCGGCGGGGGTGTCGTCGGGGACCGTCACGGACGCCGAGAACGTCCCGCGCACGCCATTGCCGGACGTCGCCGTCTGCGGCTCCTCGAACAGCGTCTCGCCGTCCGCTGATTCCAGCCGCAGCATCAGCGACGACTCGAACGTGTTGGACGAGCCGTAGACATCGAACGTTGGCCCGACGGTGTCGTAGGCGAGGGGCCCCTCGATCATGATCAGGGGAACCAGGTCGTCGAACCGGAGCCGGTCGACCGGACCGTCCTCGATGACAGCACCGAGGTTGCTGAGGGCGCCGAGGGTTTCCCGGTCGAGGAGGAACTCGACCGCGTCGATGGTATCGAACTGGGTCAGGGTGAAGACGACCTGCGCGGCCCGCAACCGCAGGTCACGCTCCGCCACGGATCCCGCCTGGCCGGCGGCCGGCGTCGCCAGTCGGTCATCCAGCGAGATCGCCGGTCCGACACGGTCGCTGGCGGCCTCATCGCTCCTGTCATCGTCAGTCGCCAGCCAGCCGGGGCTGAGCTCGACCCGGACGACGGCGGGGTCGTCGTCGGACAGCTCCGCCGAGACGACCTCGATGCCCTCGGGGATCGCCGAGACGAACCCATCCTCCCGGGCACGATTGTCCGGTCCCTCCAGCAGTGCCGAGAGGGCGGCCGCGGCCACACGACGGTCGGCGGGATCGATGAAGACGGTCGCCGGCCAGGGGCGGAGCTGTGGGCCCAGCCGGTTGGGCGCGACGGAGACCAGATAGATCGTGACCTCGGCCCGTTCACCAGAGGGAGACGGTGCCGGGTCACCGGAAGGATCGCCGGCCCGGGTTGAGCGCACCCATCCCGCCAGGCCCCGCTCGATCACGTGGTCGCCGCCGATCGTCAGCGTGGCCAGCGCGCCGACCGCGAGCAGGCTCCGCCGCGACACGCGCAGAGCCAGGCGACCCGGCTGCCCTGGAATCGGATGGTCGGTCATGGCTGCTGCCTCCTCGCGGCTCCGGGTCCCGCTCCGCCCGCCATGCGCCGGGCGGAGCGGTCGACCAGGGACTCCATGTCCCGGTCCCCTCTCCATCCTAAACGCCTGGCACCGTGCGAACGTGTCGCCACCCGATCGCGACGGGCCGGGGACAGGTCCGGGAACCGGGGACCAGGTGGACAATAGGCGGCACCACGACGGCGTGGCCCAGCTCGTCACCCGATAGCGGTCACCGGCACGGCGAGGTCGGCGGCACGAGGAGAACCACCGATGAACATCAGTGCCCGGGTTCGGAATCGCCTGAATGACCACCAGGCGACGGTGACGACCAATGACAGCACCCAGCCGATCATGATCCCGCCCCGGACATCCGGGTTCGGCTCCAGCACCAATGGAGGCGAGCTGCTGTTCCTCGCCCTCGCCACCTGCTACTGCAACGACATCTATCGCGAGGCGGCCCACCGGGGTATCTCTGTCCATGAGGTCGAGGTCGAGGTGGACGGAACGTTTGGTGGACCGGGCGACCCGGCAACCGGAGTGACTTACCGGGCACGCGTCATGGCGGACGCGACGGATGACGACATCGCGGACCTGATGCGCCATACCGACCGCGTGGCCGAGATCCAGAACACGCTGCGGGCCGGTGTGGCCGTGCAACTGGGCGACATCACCCCAGTGAGCCGCCCGGCCGACCCGGTCGACCTTGCCTGATGGCCGGTTTACCGGGAATGGGCCAGTTCAGTCCTGCCGGACGACGACCGTCCGGGCCAGGTGATCGCCGACCCGCTGGTTGTTTCGGGAAACACTGGCCGTGATGAGTCCGACCAGCCCGACGGCGAAGGCATCGACGCCAAACAGCAGGTAGCGGACGACGGCATGACCAATCCCGATGCCGCCCTCGGCGCGCCGGTCGCCACGACGGACGACGCGCAATCCAAGCAGGCGCTTGCCGAGCGTCGCACCGCTGGTCGCTTCCATCGTCACCCAGTACAGCGGTCCAGTCAGCCAGACGAGCACGGCGGTCAGGCCGCTGGAGGTGAACGCGATCTGACCGTCACCCGACGAGAAGCCGCCGGTCACGGTCATGATCAGCAGGGAGACAGCGCTGACCAGCATGATGTCGACGAACAGGGCGACGATCCGGCGGCGGATCGTCGCCAGTTCCGGGACCGCGACATCCGCGACCGGCTGTTCCCAGTACGACGTCCCGGGAACAGCGGGCGTCTGCCCTGCGGGCCCCCAGACCGGTGAGCCCGGAGCAACGGGGTTGGCGTCAAAACGATACGGGTCGGTGGTCACGGCTGGAACTCCGTCGGTCATGGCCCATTTGGGGGCACTCCGCCGGTCCATTCGCCGGCACTCAAGGAACGCCGCGCCGGTTAGCGGTGTTCCCGCTCCCGTACGAAGCGATAGATGAGATGGGAGGGATGACGATGACCCGGGATGATGGCACGGCGGTCGATGCGCTGCCGGCGATCGGGCGACCGGCGACGGCAGCGTTGACGGAGGCCGGTTACACGCGGCTCAGTCAGTTGACGACGGTCACCGCGAAGGAGCTGGCCTCGCTCCACGGCGTGGGACCCAAGGCAATCCGGATCCTGCGCGAGGCGCTGGCCGCACGCGGGCAGGTGTTCGCCGGCGAGGACCCGCCCACGCCCTGACCGTGACAACGAACCGGAGCCGGCGCACATTCCTGTGCGCCGGCTCCGGTTCAAGGGACTATCCAGATGCTCCGGGCGTGAACTAGACGCCGCGGCCGGACGGGGCCTCGTTGCTCAGGTACAGCTCGCTGGGAACCGTGCTGAATCCGGTGTAGCCCGGCCAGTGCAGGTTGGTCAGACCGTTGCGGTCCGGCTCCAGGAACGGGCCGGTCACGTACGGCTTGATCAGCTGGACCGGGGTCTCGTGGTAGACGAACACCGCCGGGACGTCGGTCACCAGCGTCCGCTCGGCTTCCTGGAACATGGCGTTCCGCTGGGCCGGGTCGCCGATGAAGGCGTTCGCCTCGTCGAACTGGGCCAGGTAGGTTTCGTTCACCCACGGGTGCCGGCCGTTGTACCAGACGCCGAGCATGTTGGACGCGTCCAGGTAATCCATGCCGTAGGAGACCGCGCCGAACGGGATGTCCCGGATCTGGGCGGTGAAGGCAGCGGAGTCGATGTTGCTGACCTCGACCGGGATCCCGAGAACCTCGGTGATCCCGGCGGCGATCGCTGCGGCGACGGTCTGGTTGAGCGGGGTCTCGTTGCGGAGCAGCATCGTCTGCGCCGGGAAGCCCTCGCCGTCGGGGAAGCCGGCCTCGGCCAGCCGCTGGCGCGCCATGTCCGGGTTGTAGGCCTGGATGTCCGCCAAGGCCTCGCCATTGGCGGCCGGGAAGCCCGGGGCCAGGAACGAGTAGGCGGGGACTCCAGAGAGCCCGAGCACGGCCTGCGCGATCGCGTCGCGGTCGACCGCGTGGCTGAACGCCTGCCGGACGGCGAGGTTGTCGAACGGCGGCTGCGTCGTATTGAAGAACAGGTACCAGGTGCGGAAGTCACCAACGGACTGGTACAGCTCCTGGCTCATCACCGGATCAGCCTGGGCGAGCTGGAGCTCCTGCGGGGCGAGGCCCTGCATGTGGTCGATCTGTCCGGCCTGGTAGAGCTGGAACATCGTGTTAGGGGCCGCCAGAAGGTTGATCACCGTCTGAACCTGTGGCGTCAGCTGCCCACGGTAGTCCGGGTTGCGGGTCAGCACGACGCGCTGGTCACGGGAGAACTCGCTGACGATGAACGGCCCGGAGGAGACGGCCGTCGCCGGATCGGAGTTGTAGAGCGGCCCGGTGCTGTCCAGCGCCGCGGCGGACAGGGGCGGGGAGTAGAGCATCATCGACGGCAGGTACGGTGCCGGGTCGATCGTCTCGACGATGAGCTGGTTGGGGGTTTCCCCCTGCCGGACACCGACCTGGTCGACCGGGACGCTGCCGGCGAAGGCCTCGGCGAAGTTGACGATGACCGGCTCGAAGAACCAGGCGAAGTCCCAGATGTGCTCGGGATCGGCGGCATACTGGAAGGTCCGGACCCAGTCGTTGGCGGTGACGGGATTGCCGTCGCTCCAGACAAGGTTCGGGTCCAGCTCGAACGTCCACACCTTGCCGGTCTCATCGGACGACCACGACGTCGCAGCGGCGGGGATGATGTCGAAGTTGCGGTCCATCCGGACCAGCGGGTCACTGAACAGGTCAGACGTGGTCGGCCGCTGGTAGACCTGCTCGAAGAAGTCAAAGACGCGGACGATCGTCGGGTCGGACGCGACAACGAAGACCTGGTCCTCGGGCGGGGCGGCGTCGGCCGGCGGGGCCGCCGGGGTCTGCGCGAGGATCGTCGCCGGGCTGATCGGCAGGAATGCCGCGCCGGCCGCGACGCCGGCGGCGCCCGCCATCCCGGCGATGATCTGCCGCCGGGTCAACGGATGGACATCCAGCATGGGATTGCGACGTGGCGTGTCGGACTGTGCCATCGGGAGAACTCCTCAACGTGGGCAACCGGTCGGTCCCGGCCCCCTGCTACGTAGACCGGGGTGCCGTCCAGTCCCGTCGCACATCGGCGCGCGAACGAGAAAGCGGTCAGCATCGAACCGGATCGAACTGTGGACGTAGCGGCATTCTCACCGGTGAATCCCCGATTCGCAACTCCTGGATCCAGGATCGGCTCTGATGCCCGCTCTGGCCATTACTGACGAGTCCCACGCGTTTCCGAATGATCTGTTCCGTCACTCACACCAGGCACCGAAAACCCGAGCTTCTTCCGCTCAGGACGAGAAAATGTCGCAACCGACGCACCTTCTCCAATAGTTGACCAGCGAGAAGGGCACGATCAATGCTTAACGGTACGAGCAGACCTCCATCCATGGCCCCTACAGACGATGCCATGTGCGTTTTCGAGTCAGGACTTCACAGGGTGACGATCCCCACTCCCACAACGACCGCTTCAGCTGGATCCGAGGTCAGACGCGACGCGCGCGACTGGGTCGTTGGTCAGGATGACCAGCGAACGATCAGCCGGCTGCTCAAGTCGGCCGTTGTCCCCCGGCCGATCGCGTGGATCTCGACTCGATCCGCCGATGGCATCCTGAACCTGGCGCCACATTCCTATTTCATGATTCTCGCGGACGACCCGCCGGTGCTGGGATTCGTCAGCAGCGGGATCAAGGACACCCTCCGCAACATCCGGGAGACGGGCGAGTTCGTCATCAACATCCCGGACGAAGGACTCGCTGCCGTGATGAACCTCACGTCGGCCGCCTTCCCTGCCGGCGAGGACGAGTTCCGCTGGGCCGGCCTGACACCTGAACGGTCCGGGAGCATTGGCGTTCCCCGGGTCGCTGAGGCGCCGGTCGCGTTCGATCTGCGCTTCCGGGAGGAGCGCGACTTCGGCACACCTGAGCACCCCAGCATCCTGGTGGTCGGGGATGTGCTGCGGGTGCGTGTCCATGAGCGGGTCCTCGACCAGAATCATGCGACCACGCACGTCCTGCCAGGTGAGCTGCAAGCAATTGCCCGGATGGGCGGCCCCGCGACGTACACACGGACCACCGACCGGTTCGATCTCACCCGACCGGACTGGGAGGACCTCCGCAACCAAGCCGAGCGGTCGTGAGGCATTCACGCACACCATCCGCCTGGCCGCACATCTCTCTGCCCGGCCGCAGTACCCGGAGACAGCCCCCCGCCATGACTTCCCAACCACTCCCTCCTCTCAATCCACGCCACGCGATCACCGGCATTCACCACGTTACGGCGGTCGCCACGGATATCCCCCGCGCCATCGACTGGTACACCCGCACGCTCGGGCTCCATCTCGTAAAGCGAACAATCGACACGGACGACTGGCAGTCGTACCACGTCTTCGTGTCGACCGAGCCGACCGGACAGCCGGGAACGCTGCTCTCGCTGCTGGAGTGGAAGGACTCGCGGAAGGGCACGCCCGGGATCGGCGGCACACACCACGTCGCCTTCGCGACGGCGGACCGTGAGTCCCTACTCCGGTGGAAACGATGGCTGACGGACCACGGCAACCCGGTCGACGGCCCCTACGACCGGACCTACTTCACCAGCATCTACACGAAGGACCCTGACGGTCTGATCGTCGAGATCGCGACCGTCGGACCGGGCTGGACCGTCGATGAGACCGCGGACCATCTCGGAGAAGCGGTCCAGCCCCCGCCATTCCAGACGACGGCGGCCGGCCGCGATGAGCAGGCCATCGCCGCTGAGACGTGGCCGGTCCCGGTCCTCGCCATCGACGATGCCATGCGGCTGTCCCGGCTCCACCATGTCACGGCGATCGGGACGAACCAGGCCGGGATGGAGGCGTTCTGGTCGGATCTGCTGGGGATGCGGCTGGTCAAGCGGACGATCAACTTCGACGACCCGGACAGCCCCCACCTCTACTGGGGCGTCGAGGACGGAGCGCCGGGCACGATCGTCACGTTCTTCGTCTGGCCAACGGCCGGCCGGAAGGCGGCGCGCCTCGGCACCGGCCAGACTCACCACTTCGCGCTGACCGTGCCGGACGACTCGCTGGGGTACTGGATCGAGCGCCTCACCGGAGCTGGCACGCGGACGACACCGATCCGCGATCAGACTTATACCCGCGGCGTGCTGTTCCAGAACCCTGACGGGCACATCCTGGAACTGGCGACATCGTCCCCCGGCATGACCGTCGACGAGCGGGCCGACGCGCTGGGCCGTGACCTGATGCTGCCGCCACGGCTGGCTGCCCAGCGGGAGCGGATCGAAGTCAGCCTCGGGCTCTCCCCGGACCCATTCCACCGGGACGAGACATGATCGACGGCCCGGGCCAGCGCGGCTGGTCCTGCTGATGGCGACCCGGCCCGACATCCCGCTGGAAACCCTCCACGGCCAGTGGTCTGACGCGATTACCGCCGCACTGGGCGACGATCTCGTCCCCACCGACGATACCGCTCCGGGTTACGAGCACACGTGGGCAACGCGGCTGCCTGCCGGGGATGAGGGTGCCCACCGGCTGCTGGTCGTCTGCCCATGGCACTGGGCCGCCTACAGCCACTACCAGTTCTGGGAACTGGCCGCTATCCCGTGGCTGGCCCGGCAGGCTGGATATCGCGACTGGTGCCTGGTGACCAACCATGCCTGGACCGCCTGGATCCCGCCGGCGCTGGAGGGCATCTTCGGTCGCGTCATCGCCGCCGATGATCAGCCGATCGACGCGATCCGCGCCTGGCTGACCGAGTGCCCGGAGCGGCAGACCGTCCGCCTCCCGCGAGACCGACCGCCGGGTCGCGTCCTGCTCGGCGACCCGACGCCCAGGCAGACGACTGTCACACTCAAGGCGGCGCTGGGCCAGCACCTGGGTCGTCGCGCGATCACCGGGCGCAAGGTGACGACCCGTCAGGTCGACGCGACGCTGCGCCCCAACGTCGTCATCAAGGATGCGGGGCCGGAGCCAGTCCTGATCTACGCCAAGAGCTTCCGCAACCCGGATGTGATCCACGAAGCCAAGATGCTCATGGGCCGGGCGCTCCTGAGCCCGGACGACAGCCGCCCGGTCGTCGTGATCGATGGCCGCTGGCGCGACGCCCCGGAGCTGATCGCCCGGTCCGGTGCCGACGTCTGCACGCTGGACCGGCTGGTCGAGCTCCTGGGCTGACGTCCTGGCGCGAAACCCATTCAGAACACCCAACGGGACGTGCCCTCTCCCCATTCACCCCGACAATGATCCTTCGGACCGGGGAACTGTGAGGAAGGGGAGGAGATGCGCTACGGGATCGTGCTGAACACGCTGGACATGGACACCGGGATAGTGACGGATCTCGCCGTTGCGGCGGAGCAGGCGGGCTGGGATGGCATCTTCCTGCCGGACGACTACATGACCGCCTGGGTGCGGCTGGCGGCGATCGCGACACGGACCGAGCGGATCCGGCTCGGGACCATGCTGACCCCGCTGCCCGAACAGGACCCGTGGTACGTGGCGGCGCAGGCAGCGGTGCTGGACGAGCTGTCCGGTGGCCGGGTGATCCTCGCAGTCGGGCTGGGCGTGCTGGAGCTGGACAAGTTCGGACTGGATGACAACGGCGTGAGGGCCCGGTGGCTGGACGAGGGACTCACCATCCTCGACCGGTGGTGGGCAGGGGAGCGAAGACGTGACTTCGCGCACGACGGCGTCCACTTTCGGCTCCAGCCGATGGCGGCCGACGTGGCCTGGACCACGCATCGCCTGGTCCAGCGCCCGGCGATCCCGGTCTGGGTCGTCGGCGGGAAGGCCGGCAGCCAGATCCGCCGGGCGGCGAAGCGAGACGGCGCAATCGTGGCTTCCGACCCGGACGAGATCCGGGAGCGGGTCGCCGCCGTCCGGGCACTTCGCGATCCGGGCCGCCCCCTGGACATCATCGTCGAGGGCGAGACGCCGGCTGATGATCCCGGGCGTGCGGCCGACCTGGTCCGGCCCAGCGCCGGAGCCGGCGCCACGTGGTGGATGGAGAGTCGCTGGCAGGTCCCGGCGGCGCACCAGGCGCGCGTGATCCGGGAGCGGATCGAGGCCGGCCCGCTCCCTCTCTGACGATCCCGTTCCCAGAAACCCTGAGTCAGGGGGCTAGAGCCGCCGCCCGGCCGCGTCGTCACCGGCGTTGAACCGCGCCAGCAATTCGGCGAACCGCCGGACGTCCTCGTCCGGCCAGTCGGCGAGCAGACGGTGCAGCGCGGCCTGGTGGTCTTGGCGCAGCGCGCTCATCCGCTCCCGCCCGGCCGGGGAGAGATCCAGCAGCGTCGCGCGCCCGTCTTCGGCGTCCTGTTGGCGGACGACCAGTCCGAGGTCCTCCAGCGATTGGACCAGGCGCGTCACGGCGCTGCGGTCGACCCCGAGCCGCTCAGCCAGCGCACTCGCGCGGGACGGCCCGGCGCCAGCCAGCAGCCGGAGCACGCCGTAGCCGGCGGGCTGGAGGGAGGGGTGGATGCTGGCTGCCGCCTGCCGCTTGTGCTCCCGGCTCCGGGCGAACAGCGCGACCAGTTCATCCTCGACGGCCCGCAACGCAGGGTCCGTTACCAGGGAATCACCGCTCGTACCGGGAATCCGGTCCTCCCGCGTCCCGGTGGTCATCGTCGCGCACCGCTCGCGACCGGAACGAGCGGTGTCCCGCGTGGGGAGGCAGCGAGGGGCGCTGCGGAACGCGCAGCAGCCTGCTCCTCGGCAAGTTCCTCCACGGCTGTCCTGGTTCCCAGGGGCCGATCCGGCAGGAGCAGCACCATTACCACTGTCAGGATCGCCAGGGGAACAATCACGAGGAACACCTCACCGATCGCCTGACCGTACGCCGCCTCGACTACCCCTCGGACAGGAGCAGAAAGCTCGGACAGCACCGGAATCTCTCCGGATGCCCCACCCGAGGATGGTGCGCCGATCCGGTTCAAACCATCCGTCGTGAGGGTTCCGACCCGGCTGGCGAGCAGGGCGCCCATCACTCCGACGCCGACGACACCACCCAGGCTCCGGAAGAACGAGACCGATGCGCTTGCCGTTCCAAGCTGGCTGGCCGGCACGGCATTCTGGGTCACGAGGACGAGATTCTGGAGCAGCATGCCCATCCCGGTACCCACCGCGGCCATGTAGACCGCCAGCAGAACGAGATTCGTGTCCGCCCGGATGGTTCCCATCGCCGCGAGCCCGGCCAGGAGTGCGAACGACCCACCGACGACGACCGGCTTCCACCGCCCCGTCCGGCTGATCCGCAGCCCGAACCAGGTCGAAGCGACCAATGATCCGGCTACGAGCGGCAGGGTGAGGAGGCCGGACTCGGTCGGTGTCCGGCCGCGCGCGAGCTGCATGTACTGACTGAGGAACACCGATACACCGAACATGGCGATCCCGACCGAGATCGAGGCGAGGATCGAGAACAGCACGGTGCGGTTGCGGAACAGCGTCAGCGGGATCATCGGCTCGCTGGCCCGGCGCTCGACCCGGACCGCCAGCATGGCCAGCACGACCGTGCCGCCAAGCATCAGCGTGGAGGTCACCGACACCCATGCGAACTGACCGCCGGCCAGCGACACCCAGATCAACAGCAGTGACACCGCGGCGGCGATGAGCGTAGCTCCCAGGTAGTCAATCGAGACAGCCGCCCGCTGCCGCTTCGGCAGGTGCAGCGTCCGCTGCAGCACGACGATCGCGATCAGGGCGAACGGAACCATGATGTAGAAGTTCCAGCGCCAGCCGATCGAGTCCGTGACCAGCCCACCCAGCAGCGGACCACCAGCGGACCCGACCGCCATGATGCTGCCCATGATCCCGGCGTAGCGACCACGCTCCCGTGGACTGATCAGGTCGGCGATGACGATCTGGACCAACGCGGTCAAACCACCGACCCCGACGCCCTGGAGCACCCGGAACCCGATCATCATCCCGGCGCTCTCGGACAGACCGGCCAGCATCGAGCCGAGAACGAAGATCACCAGCGAGACCTGGACCAGCGTCTTGCGGTCGAACAGATCGGCGAACTTGCCCCAGATGGGCGTGGTGACCGTCATCGCCAGCAGCGACGCCGTGACCACCCAGGTGTAGGCCGACTGGCCACCACCAAGATCGGCAATGATCCGGGGGAGAGAGGTTGCGACGACCGTCCCCGAGACGATGGCGACGAACATCCCCATCAGCAGGCCGGACAGGGCCCTGAAAACGTCTCGCGGGTTCGCAGACGGGCGGGGGAGCTCACCGGAGCCGGGTAGTGGCGCCGTAGCAGACGGGCTGGTGGATGACATGCGACTCCATTACAGGTGGGACGACCCGGTCTGATGACGGGTCGACGGATGGTTGATTGATTGCAATCAATCATATCGTTCGGCTCCCGACATTTCAATCGATTTGGACTGATGGCTGTCCCCTCAACAGCACGCAAGCAACGACGACAGGGCAGGACGAGTGGTCGTCCTGCCCCGTGGCCGGGGGAGTCTTCGGGTGGTTGGACCCCGGGAGGGGTCGGGTCTACAGCGCCGGAAGCAGCAACTCCGGGCTGACCGTCGTGCCGTCGAGGATGACCATGAAGTGGATGTGGGGACCGGTCGAGAAGCCGGTCGATCCGATCGGCCCGATCACCTCACCCTGCGAGACCTGCTGGCCAAGGGAGACGTAGGGCTGGGACGCCATGTGCCCGTAGCGGGTGACGTAGCCGTTGCCGTGGTCGATCTCGACGTAGTAGCCGAGGCCGCACTCACACCAGCCGGCGAACGTCACCGTCCCGCCATCGGAGGCGATGATCGGGGTGCCCTGCTCGGCGGCGATGTCCAGCCCATCGTGGAACGGGCAGCCGCTGTTCGGGTCAATCGGATAGAACGGCAGCGACGTGCAGCCGTAGTTCTGGGACACGCGCCCGGCGGTCGGGACCAGGAACGAGCCCGTCGCGAAGCCCGGAGCGGGGGAGACGTACACCGGCTCCGGATCCTGGCTGGCCTCGACGGCCGGCTCGGTCGTCGGCTCCGGCTCAGTTGTTGCCTCTGGCTCGGTCGACGGCTCCGGCTCAACCGTGGCCTCCGGCGTCATCGTGGCGACCGGAGCCGTCGTCGCCGCGGGCTCGGTCGTCGCGACCGGGGCGGTGGTCGCGGTCGTCGCCGGAGCGCCAGCCCGGAGCAGGGCGGCGGCGGCGAAGCCTTCGCCGTCGGGCGAGATCACGTAGTACCAGACCCGGCCGTCGGCATCTGTGTACGGACCATCGACGACGTCGACGGCCGTCCCACCGGGGACGATCGCCAGGACGTCAGCCGCGGTCGAGGCGGTGGAGCGGAGGTTGATGTTGTCACCACCCGCCTGGCCAGCGGTCGCGGTCGTGCCGAGCAGACCGGCACCGTCGGTTGTCGCGGCGGTAGTGACCGGGGTCGTGGCCGGGGCGGCGGGCTGGGCCGCCGACACGAGGAAGTCGCCGGAGACGTAGCCGGTCACGCCGCCACTGGTGACCATGTACCAACCGGCCGCGCTGCCGTCATAGCTGACCGGACCGTCCATGATCTGCGCGACATCGCCCTGCCGGACATAGCCGACGACGGCGGCGCCCGGAGCGGCCCCGGCCCGGACCGTAAGCCCGGCGGGGGTGGTGGTGCTAACCGTCACGTACGAACCGGCGGTGAACGCACCGGAAGTGGGCGCCGTCGTCGTCTGTGCGGTCGCCGTCCCCGGGTTGGCGCCGAGGTAATCCGCAGCGACCCAGCCGAGGCGCCCGTCGAGATCGACCGGCCACCATTCGCGGCCCTCGGTATCCCAGACGGGGTTGATGGTGTCGATCCGGAGGACCAGCGTGGTCCCGGCCGGCGCGAAGGAGATCGCCTCGGCCCAGGTGACGGCCTCGGCCCGGATATTTACGCCCGCCGGATTGGCGACATACGCGGTGGTGGACGAGGCGGACACGGTCGTGGCCACCGCGGTCGTCCCGGGGTCGGACGGCTGCCCCGGGGCGGCGCCGGTGGTCCCCGTGTCGGAGAGGTAGTAGCCAGCCACCCATCCATCGACGTCGTAGACCCGGATCGGCCACCAGATGGTGACGCCATCCGCATCCGTGACGGTGCTGACCTGGTCGATCCGGAGCGTGACCGGAGTACCCATCCCGACCTTGACCACGACCGAGGCGTCGAACGACGGCGTGGCCCGGATGTTGACCCCAGTCGTGCTGCCGCTGATCACCGCCGACGTGCTCTCGAGGTTCACCGCGAGTGGGCGGGCCTCCGTGGCGAGCGGCCCGGCGACCAGTGACAGTCCGAGCACGGCCACCGCCGCGCGCCGGACCAGCCGGCTCCTGCCGAACAACCCGCTGAGCCGGCCGGCCTTCGCCCGGTCCGCACCGGGCGCCGCCTGACCGTCATACCCATCCGTCAGCGTCATGCCGTCGATCCTTCCTGAAGCTCAACATTGTTCCCGCGACGACACCGAGAGGTACGCACCGGGACAAGAGATATGCCGTCGACTCACTGTGACAAAGCGGTCAACGAGAAACCGGCCCGAGATCGTGAATTCCAGCCGTTTGCGCACAACGAATGCACGACGTGCCGAAACACGATTCATGGGCTGGAAACGAGCGTGCGGGACACGCGGGAAGAACGCCCGAGGGGAGATACGCCGGACCAGCCATTCCGGACGTATTTCCCTTCTGAACGGGCGATTCTGGCGTCAGGACGGGCTCTTCACCCTGCCATGGCGCCGCCGGACGACCAGCCGATCTCCGGCAGGGATGACCGCGAGCAAGCCGGGTCAGTCCCTCTCCAGACAGTAGCACCGGGGGCACGTGCGTCCAACGGCCTGCGTGGCACAGGTCGGTCATCGGAGCGGGCATGATGAGCCGCTCAAGGGGTCGTGATCGGGCAACGTCAGGGTTCCTTGCCGGACGTCAACGCCACGGATCGCGGCGTCAGGTGCCCGCCGATGAAGTGAGCCTGCCGGTGGTCCAGCTTCCGGCAGCCCGTACCGTCCGGGGGCGTCATGTCCCGAACGGCGGTGGGGCACTCGGGGACGGCGACACGGCACCTTCGCCGTCCGGCGCATCGGACAGGTCCGGCCGGCGAGATGGCTCGATGAGGCCGCCCAGGTTAGACGGCGACGCACTTGCTATCGGGAGGCGCTGAATGCCGAAGCGGGGCGGCACCGACCCGGATGGCGACGACTCCGCCGACGGCGCCACTGAGGGTCCTACCGATCGGGCAGGGGCATCGTCGAGCTGGCCGACCTGGACGATCAGCAGGACGAGGGGATCAGGACCGGTCGGCGTCAGCTGGCTGTCCGTGAGCAAGGTCACCGCCTGGCCCTGTCTCAGGGAGCGTGAATCACCCGTCGGCGTCCCGGCCTCGTCAATTGTCTCGTACCCCGCCTCACCGCCCTGGATGAGCACCAGGATCGGCTGGATCAACCCGGTGATCTGGACCGCTTCCCCGGCCGGCGGCGCGTAGCGCTGGAGCACCATCCGGTGGCGACCCTCGGCCAGCGGGAAGGTGACCATCTCCTGGCCAGCGGCTTCACCGGCTGGGACCAGGCCGACGACGGCCACGCGGGCCGCTGCGCCATCGCGCCCCGTGACGGAGAGCTCGCGGCCGGGCTCCAGTCCCAGTGCCTCCCCCGGCACCAGGTCGGCCACGATCCCGGCCCCATCGGAGACATCGACGACGGCGTCGATGGCAACGAGGAACCCGAGCCGATCAGATGGGACCTCGGCTTCGGCACCGTCGAGATCGATCGCCATGGATTCCCACGCGTAGTCCCCGGCCGACAGGTCACCTTCGACGGTCACCGTGTCGGACGCGACGGCGTTGCCAGGATCGTCGCCGGTTTCCTGCGCCCGGGTGGCGGCCCCCATCGGCAGGACGATTGCCAGCGCGAGTGCGAACACGAGCAGCGCGTGGGTCAGCGCAGAACGCGGGGCACGGAGATTGGCGGACATGGGCACTCCCCGATGGCCGGGACACAGGAATCCCGGGTCTGTGTCCAGCATCGGGCCCGTCGCCGTCGCTGGCGTGAGCAGATTTACCTATACGGTCCGGCGACCGGGCTGTTCAACCCTGGACGGAGCATCCAGGGCCGGACGACTGCGACGGACGATGTCCTCCTGCCCCCCGAAAAAGGCCGAGACCGCGAGCTCGATGCTCGCGGTCCCTGGCTGTTGTCTTGATTCGGCTGAACGGGACTACGCGGTCTCGGCGTAGGGGATCGCCTGCTCGTTGACGGTCATCAGCAGCGGCCGCGAGCGGCGCCGGATGACGTCGGCGTTGACGACGCACTTGCGGACGTTGTCCAGCGACGGGATCTCGAACATCACGTCGAGGAGGACTTCCTCGATCGTGGTCCGCAGACCACGCGCGCCGGTCTTGCGCTCCTCGGCCTGGCGGGCGGCCTCCTCGAGGGCATCGTCGGTGAAGACCAGCTCGACGTTATCGAGGTTGAAGAACTTCTGGTACTGCTTGACGATCGCGTTCTTCGGCTCGACCAGGATCTGCATCAGGTTGTCGCGGGTCAGATGATCCAGCGACACCGAGACGGGCAGACGCCCGACGAACTCGGGGATCAGCCCGTACTGGAGCAAGTCGTCGTGGTTGAGCTGCGACAGCGGATTGGGCTCGGCAACCTCGGTCGTGGTTCCGGTCGAACCGAAGCCCATGCTCGGCTGCTTGCCGATCCGCTTGCCGACGATCTCCTCCAGGCCCTCGAACGCGCCTCCGCAGATGAAGAGGATGTTGCGCGTGTCGATCTGGATGTATTCCTGGTGGGGATGCTTGCGGCCACTCTGGGGCGGCACGTTCGCGACGGTGCCCTCGATGATCTTGAGCAGCGCCTGCTGGACACCCTCGCCGGAGACATCCCGGGTGATGCTAGGGTTGTCGGACTTGCGGGCAATCTTGTCGATCTCGTCGATGTAGATGATGCCCGTCTGTGCCCGGGTAACGTCGCCGGCGTTCTGGATCAGCCGGAGCAGGATGTTCTCGACATCCTCACCGACGTAGCCCGCCTCGGTCAGCGCGGTCGCGTCGGCGATGCTGAACGGGACGTCCAGCAGCTTGGCGAGCGTCTGGGCCAGCAGCGTCTTGCCGGAGCCGGTCGGTCCGACCAGCAGGATGTTGGACTTCTGGAGCTCGATGTCGTCGTCGCTCTCCAGCCCGGCCATGATCCGCTTGTAGTGGTTGTAGACGGCGACCGAAAGGATCCGCTTGGCGCGGTCCTGCCCGACGACGTACTGGTTGAGCTGCTCGAGGAGCTTCCGAGGGGTGGGGATGCGCGTCAGAGGCTGGTCGGAGCGCTGGGCTGCCGGCTCGTCCTCCTCGATGATCTCGCGACAGAGCTGCACGCACTCATCGCAGATATAGACCTGATTCGGCCCGGCGATCAATCGCCGGACCTCTTCCTGGCCCTTGTTACAGAAGGAACACCGGTAATGCACCCGCCACCTCGCGTCCGTGGTGTCGTCTGGCCGCCGGGCCAGGGACGGTTTCAATGACCGCAACCTGATTCCGGCGTCAAGTATGAAGGCTCACCGGGCCTTCCGGTAGAGCGTCAGGGGACGAATCGTCGTGTAACCCACACTAGGGTACTCCGTCATTCGCCCTGTCGTCCGTCCCAGTGCGGACAAGCCGTGTCCCGGGACGAACATCCGCGGGGACCGGGCAGCCCCCGCGGTGAAGGTTGTCGCGCTAGCGGGTGGCTGGCTCGGTCTCGCCAACCACCTGCTCGGCCGCGGCCTGGGCCGGACCACCCTCGGGGATGAGGATCTCGTCGATCAGGCCGTACTCCTTGGCCTCTTCCGGGTTCATGTAGTAGTCGCGCTCGGTGTCGCGCTTGACCTTCTCGAACGTCTGCCCGGTGTGGGCGGAGAGGATCTGCGTGAGCTTGGTGGTCAGGGTCAGCGTCTCGCGGGCCGCCACCTCGATGTCGGGGACGTTGCCGCGGAAGCCGCCGGAGCCCTGGTGGATCATGATCCGGGCGTTCGGCAGGGCGAAGCGCTTGCCCTGCGCCCCGGCCGCGAGGAGCACGGCCGCCATGCTGGCGCCCATGCCCATGCAGTAGGTCGCGACATCCGGCTTGATCATCTGGATGGTGTCGTAGATCGCCAGTCCGGAGTAGACGACGCCGCCCGGCGAGTTGATGTAGAGGCTGATGTCGCGCTCGCTGTCCTCGTGGGCGAGGAACAGCAGCTGGGCAACGATCAGGTTGGCGATCTGGTCGTCGACCGGCGTACCAAGGAAGATGATCCGATCCTTGAGCAGGCGGGAGTAGATGTCGAAGGCGCGCTCGCCCCGGTTCGTGCTCTCCACGACCATGGGGACGAGGTTCTCGATCGTCGGGATCTGCATGCGTCCTGTGTCCTCGGGGATGGTGTCGACAGGGTCTGACCGGGGCGAGAGGCAACCCGGAGGCCCGGCGACGTGGTCGAGTGCGTTCACACGGTCCTAATGATAGACCCCGCGTCGAGGCTGGCCACCCGCCGGAACGGGTGGGCACCTGCTATCCGCGCCTCACGGGCGGGCCGTAACCACGTGGGCAAGCCGCCGGAGCAGCACCCGGGTCAGGGGCGCCGACGGGTTGGTTTTCCGGAAACCATCGTTCGGGCGGCCCCAAGGTGACAGGATGCCCATCTCCCCCCGGCCGACCGGTGCTTTCATCCACGTAACGAATGCGCACAGACAAATTGTGCATTGCCATGATGGCAATGATTCTGCCTCAGCAGTTGCGGGCACCAACCGTCACTCCCGCCGGGCCGCCCACCCATCAGTTCCGGACAGCGCTCGCCATGACTACCGTCTTCGCCGTGATCGGCGCTCACCGAGACGACCCTGACAACCTGCTCCTCCGAGGTGACGATGGCCGTCACTACACCTGGTCGTCGCCTGACCAGGAGCCCGCCCCGTGGGCCGATGACGCCTCCGAGCCGGACGACATGTGGCAGATCGACGTCAGCCGGAGTGAAGAGGAGGGACTCTTCCTCTGATCATCGGGTCAATTGCCCACACCAGTCCAGTTGGTCGCCGGATTACGCGATCCCGGCTTTCCAGTCGCGCGTTCGCCGGTCCAGCAGAACGCCGAACGTTTCGGCCGGCGCCGTCGTTGTCCGATCACGGCGCGTGACCCGGACCAATGTCCGGCGCAGTCCCGGGACGAGCGAGCGGACCACGGTTCCTGGCGCTGGTCCGGTAGCCGGCAACACCATCCGGGAAACCAGCGCCGCGCCGACCCCCAGCCCGACCAGTTCGCGGATCGCTTCGATACTGGCGATCGCCGTGGCGGGCTGGAACGGCACGCCGGCCGCGTCGAACCAGCGATCGATCAGCGCCCGGGTATTGCCTTCCGGCTCAAAGACCATCGGCGGTTGCTCCCGCAGTTCGCTGGCCGGGACGGCGTCCGGTAGTGCCATCCCTTCCGGAGCCAGCAGGACGATCTCGTCTTCCAGCAGGGGCACGACGCGCAGCAGTGACGAGGTCACCGGCAGCGACATCAGGCCGACGTCGGCACGGTCCTCCTCGATCGCGCACACGATCTCCGGTGAGCTTCCGGTCGTGACCGACATGTCGAGCGCCGGGAAGCGTTCCCGCATCTCGCGCAGGACGGGTGGAAGCAGGGCGACGCACGCGCTCGCCGCCGTCGCGACACGCAGCCGGTCGCCCGGCGCCGGATCGTACCGGTGCATGGCGGCGAGCGTGTCGTCGACGGCAGCCGTCACCGCCAGGGCGTGACGAAGCAGTTCCGCTCCGGCCGGCGTCGGCACGGCCCGGCGTCCGTCCCGCAGCAGCAGCGGCTGGCCGAACCGCGTCTCCAGTTGCCGGATGTGAAGACTGACCGCCGGCTGGCTCATGCCGCTCCGCTCACCCGCCGCGGTGAAGCTGCCCAGCGCGATCACGTCGGCGAACACACGAAGACTCACGAGATTCAGCCCCGGCTCGCGCTCCGGCCTGCCTGCCATATCGATAAGCACCCCTTATGCGACGGATCAGTCACCACCCCTCCCTGTATAGCGTAGTGCCGCCTAGCCTGTAAGCCGGGGCTCCGGTGGCGGAGCCGGAGCGGGGACGACAGGCGGATATGACAGCAGCACGGCGGTTCGATGATGGCAGCGCGGGCGATGTCGACTATGGGCTGATCGGACGGGACTACGCCCGCTACCGCCAGCCCGAACCGGCAATCGCGGCCCGGATCGTCGCGGCGCTCGGCGACGCCCGGACGGTGCTGAATGTCGGCGCGGGAGCCGGGTCGTACGAGCCAACTGACCGCGACGTGACCGCGGTCGAGCCGTCGGCGACGATGCGGGCCCAGCGCCCGCCTCACCTGCCAGCCGCCATCGATGCCGTCGCCGAGCGGTTGCCGTTCCCGGACGAATCGTTCGATGCCGCGATGGCGACGTACACCGTGCACCAATGGGACGACCTCGCGGCGGGGATCGGAGAACTGCGCCGGGTGACGCATGGGCCGATCGTCATCCTGGCGGCGGACCCGGCCTGCCTCCATGACTTCTGGCTGACGCATTACCTGACCGAGGCGCTGGATCGCGAGCTGACCCGGTTCCCTGCGATCGACCGGATCGCCAGCCTGCTCGGGCCCGGCACGATGGTCACCCCGGTCCCGATCCCGCTCCACTGCACCGACGGGTTCACCGAGGCGTACTACGGCCGACCGGAGCGGCTGCTCGATCCGGGCGTCCAGCGAGCGATGTCGTCGTGGACGCAGCTGGAGCCGGAGGTACTGGCCCGGTTCGACCAGGGACTGCGTGCCGATCTCGCGTCCGGCGCCTGGGACCAGCGATTCGGCCACCTCCGCACGGAGCCGGAGTACGTCGGGTCGCTCCGGCTGATCGTCCGGCCGGACACGCGCCGACCCGGCTGACGGGCGGGACGCCATGTGGCGCCCGCCCGTGGCTCACTGAGAGATCGGTCAGGCGAAGCGGGCGATGACGCCCTCCTCGAACATGCGCATCGGCTCCTGGTCGTAGGCCAGTCCGGGGATATAGACGATGGCGTAGTCGACCCCGGCGTCCTGTCCGGACCGGACCAGCTCGGCCAGGTCGTCGACCGTGCCGACGTGGTGCGCTTTGGCGAAGTCCTCGTACGACATGTTGCCCATGGTCTCGCGGAGCCGCGCCGTTGCCACGACCGGGTCGGCGCCCGGCTGGACCGGGTAGACGTAGTACTCGGTGGAGTGGACGATCTCGTCGTAGTTCCGCCCGACCGCCTCGCAATGCCCACGCAGCACGTCGAACTTGTGCCGGATCACCTCGGGGTCGCCGATGCCGACGTTGGTCGCGTCGCCGTACTGCGCGACCAGCTTGAGCGTCACCTGCTCACCGCCCCCACCGATCCAGAGCGGAATCTTCCGGCCCGGCCTGGCGCTCTTCGGCTCGTTGATCGGCTCATGGATATGGTGGTACTGCCCGTCGAAGGTCGGCTTGTCCTCGGTCCACATCCGGTGGAGGATCTGGACGCCCTCGCGGAAGGCGCGCATCCGGTCGCGCGTTTCGGGGAAGCCGTAGCCATAGGCCTTCCACTCGTGCTCGTACCAGCCCGCCCCGTAGCCAGCCAGCAGCCGCCCATGCGACGCGACGTCGACGGTGGAAGCGATCTTGGCGAACAGGGCCGGGTTGCGGTAGCCGTGGCAGTTGACCATCTGGCCGACCTTGACCCGTTCGGTGTCACGGGCAAGCGTGGCCGAGATGGTCCACGACTCGAAGACCGTGTTCATCGTCGGCTGCGGGACGGTGTGGAAATGGTCGTAGACCCAGATGCTGTCCCAGGGACCGGCGTCGGCCGCCCTGGCGACGCCGGTCATCGCCTCGAACTGCTCGACCGGATCCTCGATCGCGGTGAGATCCATCCGCCAGCCCTGCGGGACGAAGCTGCCAAACGTCATCGTTGCCATGGGGAATCCTCCTCTGGACGGTCATGGTGCGGGGCGGTCGACCGCGAGTTGGTCCGACCGTCACGTCCCGTTCCTCACGCGCAATGCGGGCCACGCAGCCCCGACGGCAGGGGCCGCTTCGGCCGTGTCAGTCGCGCTCGACCGGGGCGGCCATGATGGTCCAGGTGCCGGCCGCTTCCGGGAAGACGAACCGGGCGACCAGCGGAACGAACCCCTCGTAGCGGTAGAGCGAGACGGCCGCGCTCTCGGCGACGACGGTCGAGAGGACGGCCCAGCGGTGGTGGGGGCGGCCGGTCGTCGCGGTCCGGAGCAGTCGCCGGCCCAGCCCCCGACGACGGGCACCCGGATCGACCGCGAGCTCGACGATCACCCAGGCACCGTCGAAGACCTGTACCCGGTCGCGGCGGGTGAGATGGACCGCGACCTGGCGGTACCACCACTGGTCGGGCGCGTTGGTGTGGCCGTAGGTAAAACCGAGGAGCTGGTCACCCTCGTAGAGCAGCGTGGCCTCAAAGTCGGGGTAGGCGACGTGCCCCCGGAGCGCCTCGCGGAACCGCTCGGCGGCGGTGTGATTGTGGTTGTAGGGCCACTCCCGGAAGGCCCGGTCGTAGACCCCCACGATCGCGTCCTCATGTGGGGCCAGCTCGGCGGCGGTCAGCCGAAGCTCCCGGACGCCCTGCTCCTCGACCGTCGTCATGCCCGTCCCACCCCTGTGCCACCACGTGCCCCCTTCTTCCCCGGGGGACGGCCACGATACTGGACAGGCCCTCCCGGCACAATTCCTCCGGGGCGGGCGTACGACACGAACTTGCAGAACTGGACAGAGCCGGAGAAACGACGATGCCCGGTGGACCAGCGCCGGCCGGCCTAATGAGGGGGCCCGGCGTAACTACGGTCCGCCCTGCCGCCCCTGGATGACGATCGTCTACGTTCGCCATGACACGGTCCAGGGTCATCGCGTCCCACCTGCAGTCGCCCACGGGCCCCACGGGCGACTGATCACCTCATCGGCGGTCCTTGGCAAGGAAACGACCCTGCCCCGTGCCGGTGGGCACGGGGCAGGGTCGCTGTCTACGTCGATGGTGATAGCCCGGCTCTGATCAGTCGCGGTCGATGATCCGCGCCTCGACCTGAGTGGTCTCGGGGTTCGCCGCACCCGCGTCCCCACCGGAGGTACCGGCGCTGGCCGGGTCCTCGGTGACCGGGGTCTCGGCGGCCAGGGGCTCGTCCTCGGACTCGGTCCGGCCCTCGCCGGTCGTGCCCGTGGCCGCACCGATGGAATCCGCGGTGTCCGTCAGGTCGACGTTGGAGTCGTCGAACGCGGCGTTGCCAATGCCGATGGCGAGGCCATCAGGAGCGGCATCGCTGGCTGGGGCCAGTGCGTCGCCCGCGACGCTGACGTCCGGGGCACCCTCAGCGTCGCCGCCGGGCAGCGCGCCATTGGCATCCGCAGCGGCGGTCGCCGAGGTGGCGTCATCGTCAGCCGTCTCGTCAGCGACCGGCTCCGGCGCTACCCAGCCATTGGTGACGGCGCCGCGACCCTCGGTCACGATCTCGACGATCCGGTCGGTCAGGCGGCGCTCGAACAGGTCACCACGCAGCATCGACCGGAACTGGTCCTGCTGGTACAGGTTGCGGATCGCCTCGGCGTTGGCGCTCGTGCCGGCGACGGTCTCGATCTCGGCCAGGATGTCCTGGTCGGTCACGACGAT
Organism: Thermomicrobiales bacterium; assembly: GCA_035944555.1. Taxonomy (GTDB): domain Bacteria; phylum Chloroflexota; class Chloroflexia; order Thermomicrobiales; family UBA6265; genus CADCWK01. The sequence goes on along the minus strand of DASZAY010000003.1, from coordinate 78,797 downwards.
GTTCTCACGCCGGGCGATCTCCTGGATGACGAGGGTGTTGCGCAGGCGGCGGGCAGCCTCCGGCCGCATCTCCGCGCGCATCTCCTCCTCGGTCTGACCGTTGGCGCGGAGGTAGCTCTCCAGCGTCTCGCGGCTCTGCGACAGGCGCATCCGGAGCTGCTTGATCTCGTCGTCCAGCGACTCGTCGATCATGACCGGCGGCAGCTCGATGCTGGCGCCCTCGGCGATCCTGTTGATGGCCTCGTTGACGACGGTCGTCCGGCTGTTGGCGGTCTTCTCGCGGTGAAGGTCGTTGCGGAGGGTCTCGCGCAGCGCCTCGACCGTCTCGACCGCGCCGTTGCTCGCCTTGGCTGCAAGCTCGTCGTTCAGATCGGCCAGCTTCAGCGTCTTGATGCCGTTGAGGGTGGCGGTGTAGTGGAGCGTCTTCCCGCGGATGGCCGGCGAGACGGTCTCGTCGTCCTCGGCGAAGGTCAGGTCGAACTCGGCCGTCTCCCCGACGTGCATCTTCTCCAGCTGCTCGCGCAGGCCGTCGAAGATGTTGCTCTCACCGAGGATGAAGGTCGCGCCCTGGACCGGCTCCTGGAACTGCTCGCCGTTCTCGGTGACGGCCAGGTCGATCTCGACCTGCTCGCCCTCGGCCGGGACGCGGTCGGCGCCGGCCTCGACGTCCTCCCACTCGGAGTTGTTCTTCCGGAGGAGCTCGAGCGCCTCCTCGACGTCCTCGTCATTGATGGACGCGTCGATGGTGTCGACGCGGACGCTGGTGTAGTCGCCCGGGTCGATGGTCGGGTAGACCGGGACGACGACGCGGAAGGCGATCGGCTCGGTGGCCGTGATCTCGACGGAGGGATCGCCGATCGGCTGGATGTCCTCCTGGCGGAGGGCGTCGCGGTACAGCTTGTCCATCATGGACTGGCCGGCTTCAGAAACCAGGAAGTTCCGATCGACGTACTGCTCGACGAGTTGGCGCGGCGCCTTGCCGGGACGGAAGCCCGGGATCCGGACGTCCTTGGCCGCCCTGGTGTAGGCGCGGTTGACGGCCTTGGCGAACTCCTGCTCATCGGCCGCGATGTCGAGCTGGATCTGACTCTCGGGCAGCCGCTCAAGGGTAACGTTCAACGGAGGTGTGCCTCTCATCCCGGCCGGGCGGGACCGCGTGCCTCGCCGGGGAGAACCCGGGGACGGGGGCGGCCGGTCGGCGCAGGGACATGGTGCCGGATGGCGCGATAGAAACTCGCCGGAGCGTCCGGGCGGTCGGCGCCGGGCTGGTCGCCGGGCACAGCCCAGCCATCCCGGAACGGGCCGGATCATCGACCGGGGAGTATAGCAGGTAAGCCGTAGCCTGCTCCGGCGAGGCCCGATCGCCGCGCCCGGCCTCAGCGCCGGACCGCGACGACCTCGAGATACGCACTCGGCGCGACCAGCGTCTCATCATCGGACCGGTTGGCCGCCCGCAGCAGCGCGAGCAGGTCCTGGGCGAGCGCGTCCTGCCCCGTCGCGTCGAGCGTCGCGAACGCCCGGTTGGTCGGGCCGAACCAAGTCCGGAAGAAGTCCAGCCAGTGCTCCGGCGAGCGGAACCGGAACACGAAGTCCCGCCGGTTGACCGTCATTTCGCTGACGCCATCCCCAAGCAGTTCGACCAGCCGCTCTTCCGTGCCCCATTGCATGGGAGAACGGACGCCAGCCGGCGGCGGGACGTACGACCCGATCGTGCGCAGGACCTCACCGGCGAAACTGTCCGGGGTCCAGTTGGCCATCCCGATCCGGCCGCCGGCCCGGCAGACCCGCAGCAGCTCGCGCGCCGCCTGCTCCTGGTCCGGGGCAAACATCTGCCCGAACGTCGAAAGCACGACGTCGAACGACGCGTCGGGGAACTCCAGCCGCTCCGCGTCACCGGTGCGGTAGTCCACCGCCAGGCCCTCGGCACGGGCCCGGTTCCGTCCGTGCTCGAGGAGTTCCGGGACGTAGTCCACCGCCACCACATCGGCGAACCGGCGGGCGGCGGCCAGCGCCGTGTTGCCACTCCCGGTCGCGATGTCGAGGACGCGCGCGCCAGCCCGCAGGTCGACGGCCTCGCAGAGACATTCGCTGACGATCACCAGCCGGCTGCCAACCTCGGCGAAATCGCCGGCCGACCACATCTGCTGCTGTCGCTGCTTGATCGCGGCGAGATCGGGGACAGGCGCGGAAGTGGGGGTGGCCATAGGGCACTCCTGACCCGGATTCCCGCAATGCGCGAGGGAGCGGCCATTGATGCGGGAAGATCCGGCAGGACCCAATGTATCTGCCGGTCAGACCTCCCGGAATACATGATCCTACCCATTCAACAGGACGCAGAACGGGACGAGTCAGGCACAACGAACGGGGCAGCAGCCCGCTCACGGCGACTCAGGCGAAGAACGCGTCGGCCTCGCCGAACGACAGGTGGTCGTGGTCAAAGGCGGCGAAGGAGCGGTCGTCCCGCATCATGGTCGCGACCCGGCGCAGGTGACCCATCGCCGAAAGGAGGAGGTGGGGTCCGGTGCTGATCCGGCAGGCGCCGGCGGCGAACAGCTCCGCCGCCGATCCCGTTCCCGGGCCGGCCAGGAGGCTGATCGGGCCACCAATCGCACCGGCCAGCCGCCGGACGAGCGCCTCATCCCGGACGCCCGGCACGAACACGACATCGGCGCCGGCCGCCAGGTACGCCCGGCCCCGCTCAGTGGCGACGGCGAGGCGCTCGTCGTCGCTCGCACCCAGACCCAGCAGGAAGACGTCCGTCCGCGCGTTGATGATCAGTGGCAGGCCGTCCCGGTCAGCCCGGGCCCGCGCGGCGGCGACCCGAGCGGCAGCCTCCTCGACCGGCCAAAGCGCGCTGAATGGGCCCGTCGCGCCGGGCGGCGGTCCGGCCGGGAGCGCGTCCTCGAGGTTGATCCCGACCGCACCGGCGGCGATCACCCCGGCGACCGTCGCCTCGACATCGGAGAGGCTCGGGCCGTAGCCCGCCTCCACGTCGGCCGAGACGGGGATGGTCAGTTGCCGGGCGACCAGTGCCACCTCGGCCAGCATCTCGTCCCGGGTGATGTGCTCACCGTCGGCGTAGCCGCGGGCGAACGCGATCGCCGCCGAGGCCGTGGCGACGGCCGGGAAACCGGCCGCCCCCAGTACGCGCGCCGAGATGGCGTCCCAGGCGTTGGGCAGGATCAGTCCGCCGGCGCGATGCAGATCCCGGAAAGCCGTGGCGCGGGCGACCTGGTCGGGCGGGGCGATACGGGTGGACATCGTCATCGGGACAGCTCCTTCGCGGGCCGCATTCGACCGGAGGGCAGCCAGCGATCCAGCCGCCCCTGCGTCAACAGGATGCCGATGACGACGACCAGCGCGCCGACCGGCTCGTTCCAGGTGATGTGCTCGCCGAGGACGAGTACCCCGAGCGTCACGCCGACCAGCGGGATCAGGTAGGTGACGGTCGAGGCGTTGGTCGCCCCCCAGGCGAAGTTGGTGTTGGTACTCCAGACGTAGGCGACGCCGGTCCCGAGCACGCCGAGCGCGAGCAGGCTGGCGACGATGGACCAGTCCAGGTCGACCGGCTCGATGGCGATCGCCGGCGCGAGGACGAGCATGATGGCAGCGGCGATCGTGACCTGCGTCGCGGCGACCGGGATCGCGCCGAGCTTCAGCGGGGCGACGAACCGGCGGATGTAGACCAGCGCGACGCCGTAGCAGGCTGAGGCGGCGAGGCAGGCCAGCTGGGCCAGCAGGCTGCTGCCGCCGAGCCCCTGCCACGGCCCGAGCACGATGATCACGCCGAGGAACCCGGCGAACAGGCCGGCGAGCCGTGGCCCGGTCAGCCGCTCGGACGGCAGGGCCGCCAAGGCGACCAGCGTCGTCATCAGCGGGGTCGTCGCGTTGTAGATGCTGGACAGGCTGGACGCGATCTGCCCGGCGGCCCAGGCGAACAGCAGGAACGGCACGACGCAGAACACGACGCCAGCGACGGCGAGGTGCCCCCACGCTGCCCGGCTGGCCGGGAACCGCTGCCGGGTGACGGCGAGGATCACCCAGAGCGCGACCGCGCCGAACCCGACCCGGGCCAGCACGATCTGCGGCGCCGAGACCCCGTCAGCCGCGACGCGCATGAACAGGAAGCTGGAGCCCCAGACCAGTGCCAGCAGGATGAACTGGACCAGGACGCTGGTCTGGTTGAACCCGGGAGCGCTGGCCGACGACGAGGCGGCCGTCGTCATGTGAGTCGGTCCGTCACGAGCGGCGCCTGGGCGACGCCCACGCCCTTGCCCGTGTACCCCTCGTGGGCCAGCAGCCACCGCTTGCGCTCCAGCCCGCCGCTGTAGCCGCCGATCAGGCCGTCGTGGGTGATCACCCGGTGACAGGGAACGACGATCCCGACCGGGTTGGCACCATTGGCTCCGCCGACGGCGCGGACCGCCATGGGGTTGCCGAGCGCGGTCGCGATGTCGCGGTACGACGCGGTCTGGCCGGCCGGGATCCGCCGGAGCGCCGCCCAGACCCGGCGCTGGAAGGGCGTCCCGGCCGCGGCGACGTCGACCCGCTCCAGGGCCGCCGGGTCGCCAGCGAAGTACCGGTCCAGCGCGTCCCTGATCGGTGCGGGCACCTGCCCCTCGCCCAGCGGGACGCCAGGGTAGCGGCGCCCGATTCCCGCACGGAGCGGTGTCTCGTCCGTGCCGATGGACAGCCAGCGCAGTGCGTCGCGCTCGTCGGTCACCAGGCGAAGCTCGTCGAACGGCGCGGTGTAGCGCGCCAGCGTCAACCGGACCGGATCCGGCAGGGCGGGCAATTCGTCTTCGGGGGCATCACTTACAGCATTGCGCTTGATCGGGGTCACAGGATCGCCTTCCATGATCAGGCCTGGCATCGACACGGACGAGGTAACGGCTACGGGGTTCCGAGTGGTGAGGCGGTTAGGGTCGGTCGTGGACATTGTCGTCCTCAATTCGGTCAGTCGGTGGTCAGGCGGGCGGGCTCCGGGACGATCAGGGATCGGCGGCGGCGAGGAGATGGGCCGCGGCGTAGGTGCGGAACGGGCTCCATGCGCGCGTGTGGTCGGCCAGCGCGGCGGGTGATCCGCCCGGGATCCCGGCCGCGCGGGCTGCTGACAGCAAGGCGGGATCGGTCGGGTCCAGAACATCGGTCTCATCGGCCAGCCGGGTGGCGAGGGTCCGGGCGAGGTCCGGGTCGATCCCCGGCACCGCCCCGAGCCGCGCCGCGACCCGATCGGCCACCCCATCGAACAGGCGAGGGTCGGCAATCGCGGCACGGGCCAGGGCAGGCAGCGCACCTGGCAACGCGGGGACACCGGGCTGCCCGTCCCCGGTGCCCCGTCCCAGCCGGGCAAGAATTTCGTCCGGGGTAGGAAAGGCGTTGCGCAACAGCGTCCAGGCCACACACTCGGGTGGGACGGGCGGGCCGGCCGATGCGACCAGCCACCCGAGCGCCACCGGATCGTCCCCAAGGGTCGTCCGGACGGCGCGCTCGAACGGGTCCCACATACCCGGGACCCGGAGCCCGGGTCGCGCGGCGATCAGCGGCGCCAGGGCCTGATCCTCGGAGAGCGCAGCGCCAATCGCGTCCGGGTCAGCCGGGAGGTCGAGCAGGCGCCGGGTCCGGGCGATCAGTCGCGGGAGCACGTCCAGCCGGGGAACCGCGACCGTCAACTGGAGACCATCGCCGCGGCGCCGGCCGGGCGCGGGACGAACGATGATCGCGCCGGCGGTGTCGCCGAACCGGACGGCCCGGAGGTACCCGTCGCCATCGATCGCCTCCAGTCCCGGGATCATCGTCCGGCCCAGCCGCGCCAGCATCCCCGGCCAGTCGTAGGGCGGCCGGTAGGGCAGGGTGACGGTCAGGTCGGTCCCTGGCGTCGTTTCCGTTGCCGCTACCGGCGCGCGGTGCCGCCGCAGCTCCCCTGGTGGCCGGCCGAACAGCTGCCGGAAGGTCTCGTTGAAGCGTCGGACCGAGCCGAACCCGGACGCCATCGCGATGTCCGCCATCCCCAGATCCGTCTGGCCGATCAGCTGGCGGGCGAGCAGGATCCGCCGGTTCTGGGCGACGGTGACGGGAGTCGCGCCGAGGTACTCGCGGAACAGTCTCCGCAGCTGCCGGTCGCTGACCCCGACCCGGGCAGCGAGGTCCTCGATGGCGGCGTCCTCCAGGAGTCCTTCATCGATCAGGGCCAGCGCCCGGGCGACGACCGGCGACGTCCCGCGCCACCCGGCGAGGTCCGGCGATGCCTCCGGCCGGCAGCGCAGGCAGGGGCGATAGCCTGCCGACTGGGCGGCGGCGGCCGTCGGGAAGAACGTCATGTTCTCACGCAGGGGCAGCCGGGCCGGGCAGACCGGCCGGCAGTAGATCCCGGTGGTCCGGACGCCAGCGAACACCCGGCCATCGAAGCGGGGGTCGCGGGTGCGGTAGGCGCGGTACAGGGTGTCGGCGTCGTGTTCCATGTCGTCAGTATCCGCCCGGACAGGCTGTATGTCTGGCGGTTTTCGGACATGGTTGTGAGATGAAAATGGGAGGGGTCAGGTGGCAAGTTGCTGCGGACAGGGCTACCCTGCCGGCCGAAGCCACCAACGCTCCCGGAGCGCCCGGCTACCGCCGCAGGACCACCGCCGCCTCGTTGCGGTTGTGATACAGCTGCCGGACGAAGACGACCTCCCAGGCCTGCCGCAGATCCGCCAGCGCCCGGTCGACCGTCTCCAGTGCGTGGTAGGGCGTCAGCTTAAGCGACATCACCCCGAGCCCGCCGGGCCGGACGTGGCGCGAGGCCATCAGCATCAGCTCGACCGACATTGCCGGGATCATCCGCATGTCGTTGACGACGACCGCCAGCGGGTCGCCGACGCGGGCGAGAAACGGCCCGGCGGTCGTCGCGACGTGGGTGATCCCCGGGTCGCCGGCGAGGCGGTCGTCGAGCGCACCGGGGTCGACGGCGACGACGGGCAGACCGGCCCGGCGGAGGATCCGCGTCCAGCCGCCGGGAGCCGCGCCGAGATCGACGGCCAGCCCGTCGGCTGGCAGCTCGATCACGCCCAGCGCGAGCAGCTCCTCCAGCTTGAACTCGGCCCGCGACACCTGGTCCGGGTCCTTCCGCAGCCGGATGCGGCCACCGGGCCAGTCGGCGTAGCTGGGCAGCGGCTCATTGAGCCCGACCGAGACCCCGTCCGTCCCGATGCACAGGCCGAGCGTCCGGGCGGTGCCGGACCGGCGCACCGTTGTCCCCCGTCGGCCGAGCTCGTCGGCGAGGTGATGCCAGAGTTCCTCGGTGCCGTACTGGAGTGGCGACTCACCGGATACCCAGACCTGGAGCGCCAGCGCGGGATCGGTCTCGCCGTTGGCCGTCGGGGCGGACTCCCCCTCCAGCAGATCGAGGACGGCCTTGCTGACGGCGCGCTTGTCCCGCCGGACTGCCCCGGTCGCCAGCAGGGTCCGCTCGGCCATCAGGTGGCGCACGAAGACGACCGGACGAGTGCGGAACTGCTCCGCGATCGCGGTGAGATCAGCCGGCAGACCGGTCACCCGGGCCGCGTCGGGGCCGAACGGGTGGACGGTGGCGCCGGGGTAGGTCGCTCGCAGTTCCGCCGCGGCGGCCCCGAGGTAGTCGGGATCAGCCGAGATCAGGACCGTGGCCCGGGTGGGGGAGTCGGTGGACATCGGGCGGAGTCGCCTCCGGGGCGGAATGAGGGCGGGAGCAGGTCGTCCGGATGAGCGTACCCGATCCCGGTCCGGCCGCGGTCCCGTCGGACATTGTTCCCGCCGTCGGAACAGCCTCGTACGCCGCGGTCCCGGGACGGTCGTCCGTCCCTCCGCAGCCCCGGGTTATTGAGCTACCGAGCGACTGAGACACGAGGGAGCATTCGATGCAGAACGGTCCGTATTTCGACAAGCGCGAGCAGTTCCAGAAGATCGAGGCGGCGATGCTCCCGGGCGAGCAGGTCCTGGGCGTGTTCGATATGAAGGGTGGCGGGACCGGGTTCCTCGGCATCTCCTCGCAGCGGGTGATCGTCTACGACAAGGCATTCGCCCGGAAGAACCGCTCGATGATCTCCATCCCGTTCGGCCGGATCACCTCGATCGCCACCGAGGATGAGAGCGGACTGCTGACGGGGCGTGGGTTCTTCGGGTCGTCCAAGGTCGAGATGCGCGCGGGACACGAGGCCTTCGAGTTCGAGTTCCGGGGCGCCGACAAGGCGCACCAGGCCCACGATCTCATCCTTCGTGGCATGTTCCGGTAGCGCGGCCCCGGGATAGTGCCGGTTGGGAACCCGGCTCGTGGGTTGGGCGTCTCTCAGCGCGAACCACATCGCAGAGCCCGCGCCGGACCATACCGGCGCGGGCGCCATCCTGGAGAGGCCCTCCCATGAGTACGATCGACCGTCACGACACCATCGACACGTTCCGCGCCACGACCATGGTCCTGCGCGAGCGCATCCGGGGCACCGTCCTGCTGCCCGGAGACGACGGGTTCGCCGCCGCCCACGCCGGGTTCAATGTCACCGTCGCCCACCAGCCAGCCGTCGTCGTCCTGCCGGAATCCGCGCAGGACATCGTCGCGGCGGTCCGGTTCGCGGCCGTCAACGACCTCCGCGTCTCCGTCCAGGCGACCGGCCACGGTGCCCGCCAGGCCCGCGAGGGCGGCCTGCTGATCAACACGTCACGCATGACCGGTGTCACGATCGACCCGGCCAGCCGGACCGCCCGCGTCGAGGCCGGCACCCGCTGGGGCGCCGTCGCCCGGGCCGCCGCGCCTCACGGCCTCGCCCCGCTCAGCGGGTCTTCGCTGACCGTCGGCGTCGTCGGGTACACCCTCGGCGGCGGCACCGGCTCGCTGGCCCGCCGCTACGGCTTCGCCGCCGACCGAGTCACCCGGATCGAGCTGGTCACGGCGGCCGGTGAGCAGATCGTCGCTACGGCCACCGAGTACGCCGACCTGTTCCGGGCGATGAAGGGCGGCGGGGGCGCGTTTGGTGTCGTCACGGCGATGGAGTTCGAGCTCGTCTCGGTCCGCACCGTCTTCGCCGGCATGACGCTCTACCCGATGGCCGAGGCCGCGACGATCCTGCCGGCCTTCGCCGAGTGGTCGGCGACGCTGCCGGAGAGCGTCACCTCCTCCGTCACGCTGATGCGCTTCCCGATGGCCCCGGTCGTCCCAGAGCCCATGCGCGGCCTGCACGCCGTCGCCATCCGCGCTTGCCACACGGGGGCGCACGCCGAGGGCGAGCGACTGATCGCCCCGGCCCGCGCGTTCGGCACCGTCCTGGTTGACACCTTCGGCGTGCTGCCCTGGGAGCAGAGCGACCGGATCGCCAACGACCCGGAGGAGCCGATGCCGCACCTGTCGAACACCATGTTGCTGCGCGATCTGGATCCGCAGGCAGTCGCGGCCCTGCTTGACGTCGCGGGTCCGAGCGCTGACTGCCCGCTGATCATGATCGACATCCGTCACATCGACGGTGCCAATCGCCACGCGAATCCGGAAACGGCGATCGCTAACCGTCATGACGCGTCGTACCTCGTCTATGCGCTTGGCGTCCCGATGGGACCCGAGAGTGCCGCGGCGACTCTCGGCGGGCTGGGCCGGCTCCGCGCCGCCCTCGCGCCACACACTGTCTCTGGCCGCTTCCCGAACTTCGTCTCATCCGGCGATGACCTCTCAGAGGAGGCGATCCGGGGCGATTACCCAGCCGCTGCCTGGGCGCACATCAGCGCCACCCGCGCCACCTACGATCCGGACGGCCGCTTCACGGGCTGATCGTGAGATGCTCTACTTCCACAATGGAGAGGCCGGCGGGATGCATCCCGCCGGCCTCTCCATTGTTGTCGGACCTGGCTCGACGTTCTGGCCCCCGGGTCAGACGACCGTGAATACTTCGTACATCCCCATGAACGCGTGCGGTGCCCCGGTCTCCGGGTCCGGGATGAAGCAGAGGGCGACGTAGTACCCCGGCTCCAGGTCGACCTCGTACCAGTTCTGGTTGCCGCCGGACATCGTCGGCGTCTCGAAGACGTCCTCGAACAGCTCGAAGTCCAGCGCCCCCGGAGCCGGCGTGCCGGTGGGTGGGCCACCTGGAGCGGCCGACATCAGCAGCGCCATGACGTCGTCCTCGGTGAACGGCTCCGGGTACTGCGACAGCAGGATGAAGTGGGGCTGCTCACCCGTGTTGTCGACCTCCCAGATCTGCGGTCCGGCCGGAATCTCGTCCGGCATCCCGAAATCCATCTCGAACATCGTGGCGACGACGTCGGCCTCTGGCGCCTCCTGGTCGCCTGCCTCCCCGGTGACCTCCACCGCGACCGGGATATTGACCGGTGCGCCATCCTCGGGGTAGGCGGCGTAGTTGAGGGCGTTGGTGCCCGGCTGGAAGTCCAGGACCACCTCCGCGGACTCCCCCGCCGGAGCGACGGCCCCGCCGCTGATGTTCAGCTCGTAGAACAGGGGCGGCGGCATCATCGCCTCCGGGTCGAATTCGGCCAGCGCCGTAGCAAGCTCGTCGTACCCGGCCTGGTCGTCGACGGCATAGACCTCGAGGGCGGCCCGGCTGGTGCCGTCGTTCTCGAAGGTGACCAGCGTCAGCCCCGGCGCGATCGTATCCGGGACGTCCAGACCATCATCGGTCGCGGTGATCACGATCTCCGGGTAGCCCAGCCCGGCGAGGGCGGAACTCCCGGCGTCGGGTGTGCCGGGGCTGTCCTGGGCTGCGACTGGCGCGGACACCGCGGCCAGCAGCGCCAGCCCGGCGACGAGTGACGGGATCCGGTGGTGGACCATGGCGGGTTCTCCCGTGACCGTCAGACCTATCGGGTCAGGAGACCAGGCGCGGACATCGCGTCTCTTCTCTGGCCGTTGACGGTCGATGATCCGAATGTAGCGAGCGCGGTCCGGACTGGGAACCGGTCGACATTCGACCTTTTTCAGCTGTCGACGGAAATGAGTAACAATCCCTATCTGCCGGGGACGCGATGGCCAGAAGGCATGGCAATGACCAGGCCGGAGGTTGCCTCTGGAAAGTGCCCCGTGCACCCACGCCCCACCGTCCGGCAGTGAGCGCGCGACTGACTGCTATGCTCCCCATACCGACGCGACCGGGCGCCGGACGGAGAAGCGGGAGACGATGGGCGCGAGCCTGCTGACCACCATCGCGAGCATCACGCGGAGCGTCCTGACCGGGCTGGTCCTGGCCGGGCTGCTGCTCGTGCCCGTGACCTGTACGATGGTCGGTCATCCGCACTCGGTGTTCGACGTTCCCGGGGAACGCAACGCCTCCCGGTCCCATGTCGCTCACGCAGTGGGCGCGCCCGGCGCCAGCGGGTTCCACTTCGACGACACCCGCCCGCCATTGGCCGACACCGCGACGGACCTCATCCTTCCCGATCTGCATCCCGGAACGGTCACCCTCTGGCTGGCGGACCAGGCAGCCGCGGTCGCCAACACTGCCGGCTTACCGGGACTCCCGACCGTGACCACCTCCGCGATGGTGCTGGTCGCCAGCACCCTGTCCGCCCTCCCCGTCAGCCTGCTGGCCCTGCTCGTCACCGTCCTCGTCACGACCCTCTCACTATCCGGTCCGCTCGCCATGACCGGCCGCACGATGAAGGTCCCGGCACCACCGCCACGTCGGTTCGCCATCGTCTGATCGCGACACCGTCCCCTTCGGGCAGGCCATGAATGCGGCAACCTTTCCGGCCCGCGTCCTGCCCGCCACTCCCGGTGAACCATGATTTCCCAGAATGCCCGCCCCGGCCTCGCGAGTCGCGCCGGCCGAACATCGCGGCTGCTCGCCATCGCGCTCGCCGCGATGATCGGCCTGGCCGCCTGCGGTCCCTTCGGCGGGGATGACTACACCTTCCAGGGCACGGAGCTGGACACCCCCAACCCGGCCCCGGCGCTGAACCTGACCGACCAGACGGGCCAGCCCTTCTCGCTGGACCGTCTCGAGGGCAAGGCGGTGCTGCTGTTCTTCGGCTTCACCAACTGCCCCGATGTCTGCCCGCTGACGCTCAGCGACTTCGGCGCCGTCCGTGCCGAGCTGGGTGACCGGGCAGAGGATGTCGCGGTCGTGTTCGTCACCGTCGACCCGGCCCGGGACACACCGGAGCGGATTGCCGAGTACCTGTCGTTCTTCGACGCGAGCTACATCGGGCTGACCGGGACGGACGAGCAGATCGCCGCCGCGGCCCAGGGCTACGGCGTTTACTACCAGGCGCAGGAGAGCGATTCGTCGCTCGGCTACCTCGTCGACCACACCGCCGGGTCCTTCGTGATCGATCCGGACGGCAACTACCGCCTGCTCTACGCCTACGGGACCGACCCCGCGGTCATCGCGGAAGACGTCCGACACCTGTTCTGAGGTCAGAGCGACCGATGCCCAACCCACCCCTTCGGACCCGGCGATCGCTGATCACCATGGGCTCCGGAACACTCGTCGCCCTGGTCACCGGCGCCGCCTCATGGCGGGCACTGGCTCACGAGGGACATGACCACGGCCCGGCCGCGACACCCGGCACCCCGGCGGCAACGCCCGGGGCGACTCCGGGCGCCACACCGATCGCGGGACATGACCACGCTCACGGCACAAACCCGGCGGCGGGCACCGGCGTCGGCGGGCTCTATCTGACCATCGCCAACGCCGGCCCCGAGCCGGACGCCCTGCTGGGCGGCGTCACCGACGTCTGCCGCGTCGTCGAACCGCACACCATGCAGGTCACGGACGACGTGGCGTCGATGACGTTCGCCGGGGCCGGGCTGCCTGTCGCGGCCGACGCCAGCCTCGAACTGACGCCGGAGGGCGACCACGTGATGCTGGTCGACCTGACCCGTGACCTGCAGCCCGGCACGACCTACGACATCACCCTGCGATTCGCCGTCGCGGGCGAGGTCACGCTGACCGTCCCGGTTCGCTGGGACGACCCTTCCGCTGCCGGTGATGCGGCCACTGCCGTCACCACCGGGGCACTCACCATCTCGAATGTCTGGACCCGCCCGGCCCCGATGATCGGCGGCTGAGCCGGATCCACCTGCACGACTGACTGATCGAATTCATCCGAAAGGACCCATCACCATGACGCGCATGCGCTCGATGATCACCGTCGCCACCGTCCTCGCGCTGCTGATCGGCGGCTACGGCTTGCTCCAGGCGACCGCCCATGAGCAACGGGATGTCGCCGACGAATACTCCTTCGTCGTCGGCTTCCTGGAAGAACCGGCCTACGCCGGGGAGCAGAACGGCCTGGACCTCCGCATCTCCACGCTGGACCCGACCGGCGGCGTCAACTCCGAGCCGGTCGAGGGCGCCGAGGAGACCCTGACCGCGACCGTTTCGTTCGGCGAGCTGTCGATGCCGCTCGAGATCTCCCCGGTCTGGAATACTCCCGGCTCCTACCGCGCGATCTTCTTCCCGACCACCCCGGGCGATTACTCGTTCCACATCACCGGCACGCTCGGGGACACCGAGATCGACGAGACCTTTACCTCGGCCGATGGCGAGTTCAGCTCCGTCCAGGATCCCACCCCGCTGATGTTCCCGCCGCTGTCCGGCACCCCGGTCGCCGGCACCCCGGCCGCCGCGACGCCGGCCGCCTGACGGGAGGAGGGGTCCGGGTTCCTGCCCGGACCCCTCCGCTCCTTTCATCGACAATGAACGGAGGGAGGTCCGCATGGACCCGTCCCACTGGTACCGGCTGGACCGGCGCCGTCTCGTCGCGGCCGGGCTTGGCCTCGTCGCGGCGTCGGCGATCGCCCGATCCGCCGCGGCCCGGACCCTGGCATCCTCGTCCGTGTCCTTCCCCGTGACGGTCGAGACCAGCCTCGGACCGGTCACGATCGACGCTGCGCCGCGGCGGATCGTCGCACTCTCGGTTCGCGACGTCGACACCGTCGTGGCGCTGGGCGTGACACCCATCGGCGCATCCCGCAACCTCACGACCGACGACGGCATCTCACCGTGGCTCGCCGGGCGGCTGGACCCGGACATGACGACGCTGCTCGATACCCGGACCGAGATCCCGCTGGAGGAGATCGCCGGGCTCGCCCCCGACCTGATCGTCGCGACCGCCTCGTTCGCCGCCGCCGATGTCGCCGACCAACTCAACGTGATCGCCCCGGCGCTGATCGGGCTGCCTCCGGGCGGGACCGACGAGATCGCCGACCGGACGGCGCTCATCGGGCAAGCGCTCGGACTTTCGGCGGAGGCTGAAGCGGCGCTGGTCGCGACCCGCGCCCGGCAGGCCCAGGTCGCGACCGACTACCCGGAACTGGTCGGACGGACCTACACGGTCGCCAGCGTCCGGTCGGAGAGCGAGATCGCCGTCTCGGCCTCGCCGACGCAGGTCACCACGCAGTTGTTCCAGTCCTTCGGCATGGTCCCCGCGCTGACCCCGGCGGACGGAGCGTTCGTCCAGCAGGTCGGGTTCACCCCGCTGAGCTGGGAGGAGATCGCCCTGCTGGAGGCCAATATCCTGCTGCTGGGCTATCCCGGCGACGGGACTCGGGAGGCTCTGGAGAGGTCGCCATTGTTCACGACGCTGACGGCGCCGGCGGCCGGGCGGTACCTGGCCCTGCCCCCGGCGGTCAATGTCGGCCTGACCGTCCCGTCGGTCGCCAGCGTCCCGTGGCTGGTCGACCAACTCGATCCGTTCTTCGCCACGGCGGCGGCCAGCCTCAGGGCCAGCGCCACGACCTGACAGACAGGATCTGCCCACCGATGTCGTCCGTCCCGCCCCCGACCAGTCCCGATCATGTGCCGACCGCAACCGCCCCCCGCCGGATCTCCCGGCGAGGGATGGTCGCGGCCGTGCTCGGCGCCGCGGCCATCCCGGCCGCGGCGTGGGCACTGGTCAGGCGGGACGGAGAGGGGGAGAGCGGGGCCGGGCCAGGGTTGATCAGTTGGCCCGACGCCGCCCCGACCGGGACGGCACAGGGTCAGCGCGCCCCCAACTTCCGGCTCGACGACCTTGACGGGACTTCCCACGCCCTGGACGCTGCGGTCCCGGAGGCCAACGGGGCCGTCGTCCTGAACTTCTTCGCGACCTGGTGCGTGTCATGCCGGGACGAGATGCCAGTCCTCGACGCCGCCCACGCGGCCGGCGTGACGGTCCTCGGGATTGATCTGCGCGAGGACGCCCCCCGTGTCCGGGCGCTGGCCGACGAGACCGGTATCCGCTACCCGGTGCTGCTCGACACCGACGGCAGCGTGACACGGGCCTATGGCGCGACTGGCCTGCCGACCAACGTGATCCTGGCTGCGGACGGCGTCGTCCACCAGGTCATCGTCGGGCCCGTCACGACCGAATCGCTGGCCGAATCCCTCGCCGGTGTGCGGGCCGACCAGGCATCTAGCTGAGCTGGTTCGCTTCCTCGAGTGCCAGATGATCCAGGATCGTGGTAGTGTACGTACACTTAGATAGCGACGTTTGGAGGGCTCACGCTCTCGACGCTGGCCAG
This sequence comes from Thermomicrobiales bacterium, assembly GCA_035944555.1. Lineage (GTDB taxonomy): Bacteria > Chloroflexota > Chloroflexia > Thermomicrobiales > UBA6265 > CADCWK01. The sequence goes on along the minus strand of DASZAY010000003.1, from coordinate 63,343 downwards.
GTCGGGTGAATCCCGTGGAGTAGACTTCGACGTATCTTCACTGGACCCGCCGAGTCCCTGCCCCGCCGACCGTCCCATTGGTCCGTGCGTCCCGGCGTCCGTCCATCCCGACCGGGACGGCTTGTCCGGTCCATCAGCACACCCCAGCATTCCCGAGGCATCCCCGTTGATCACTACCTCTCGCCGTAGCCTGCTCGGCGCGCTCGCCGGTACGATTGCCGTTTCCTCGCTGGGTGGCATCGCCGCCCCGGCCGTCGCTCGTGCCCAGACCCGTCCCTACTGGCCGACGTTCGGCTGGCGTGAATCGCTCCCGGTCGAGGTCGGCCTGGACAGCGCGATCTTCGATGAGGTCACCGCGCAGATCCAGAGCGATTCCCCGTCGCTGTCGGGGCTCGCCGTGGCCTACGGGGGCAACATCGTCTACGAGTACTACGCCGACGGGTTCGACCCGTACAAGCCCATCGACATCTGGTCCTCGACCAAGAGCATCACCGGCACGACGATCGGTGTCGCGATCTGGGAGGGACTGCTCTCGGAGGATTCCACGATCGGCGAGGTGATGCCCGACCGGATCCCGCCCGAGGCCGACCCGGTGGTCGCCGACATCACCGTCCGCAACCTCCTGACGATGCGGAGTGGCTGGCTCTGGGACGGCACGGTCGACTACGCCAACCTGGACAACGCCGCCGACTGGGCCGCGCGGACCCTGACCCTGCCCATGCAGGCGGCGCCGGGTGAGGTCTTCACCTACAACTCCGGCAACACCCACATCCTCTCCTGCATGCTCCAGGCTGCTTCGGGGATGACGCTGCGCGACTACGCCCAGGACCGGGTCTTTAGCCACATGGGTGTGGATATCCATGACTGGCGCGAGTCCGACCAGGGTGAGTCGGCCGGCGGCTGGGGACTGCACATTACCGTCCGCGAGATGGTCAAGTTCGGTTACCTGATGCTGAACAACGGCCAATGGGACGGACAGCAGCTGGTCCCGGACTGGTGGGTGGCCGACGCGACCGCCTTCCAGTCGGACTCCACGGGATTGAACGACTTCGGGTTCGGCACGGGCTACGGCTATACCTGGTGGCGGGCCGACCTAGCTGGCTACCCGTCGTACTTCGCGCTCGGCTACGGCGAGTCGGTGATCTACGTCGTGCCGGGGCTGGACCTGGTCATCGCCGCCGCGACCGACGTCGTCCCGGCGTTCGACAACCCCGGCGCCCAGTCGCGGCCGCAACCGGTGATCCGACGCACCCTGATCCCCGCAGTCGCCGGCGAATGATGCCGATCGCCAGCCACCGCACTGTTCTCATCCGCACCCCGGCGTGCCATCACCGGCTGGCCCGCCCCCTTGTCCCCTCCGGGAAGGTGGGGTGATGGGCCGCGACCGCAACGACCATCGATCCGGCTCGCGCGGACGACCGCCGATCCCGCCAGTCCGTCGCGACGCCGACGACCCGTTCCGCCCGAGCCGCGACGCCGGCCGGCCGGCCGGTGATGCCCGTCGCTCCTCCCGCGATTCCGGGCTGGACCGGAACCGGTCGGGCGACGCCCTGCGCGACGACCGCCGCGCGCGCGACGGCTTCGGACGGGATCAGCGGTCGTCCGGGTCGGGGGGCAACTCCTCCCGGAGCAACCGGCCGCCGGTTCCGGGCAGCCGCCGCGACGACCGTGACCGGCCACGGGACGGTGGCGACGCCCTGCGCCCCAATGATCGTGACCGCGACCGCGGCGGGAGCCGGACCGGCAGCGGCGGTCGCCGCACCGACCCGAACCGGCGCACCCGGACCGGTACGCGCGACGGGATCCCGGCGGGCACTGCCGGCACGGGAGCGATCGCGCTCGCTGGGAGCGGCGGGCAACCGACGTCCGGAGGGATCCGGATGGGCGAGCCACGGACCCGGCCGGAATCGCTCGGGCTGGTCCTGCTCGGGCTGGTCGCGGCGATCGGGCTGACGCTGGCGATCGCCGTCGCCTTCCCTGCCTGGAACGACCTCCGCCAGCCCGACGACCCGACGGCCAACCCGACGAATGGCGTGGCTATCGCCGACGGAACCGGCGCGGCCGCGACCGTCCCAGGGCCCGTCGCTCCCCGGTCCCCCGTCCCAACCCGCGTCCGTCCGACGGCGACGACCGCCGTGGGGATCGGCGAGGACGAGGAGGACGAGGAGACGCCCGCCGAGGAGGAGCCGACCCGGACGCCGGTCGCGGCGCCCGATGCCACGCTGCGCCCCGCCCCGCCAGCCTTCGCGCTGGACGGGACCGGGATCTCGACCGTGCGCGAGGAAGGGCCGACCTACCGGCAGGAGGTCGCGCTGACCTTCGACATCTCTCCCGGGACGCCGCCGGACCTGGTCGAGGACACGCTCGACGCGCTTGACGAAGGCGGAGTGATCGGCTCGTTCGCCATCGCCGGGGACTGGGCGGGGGACAACCCTGACCTCGTCGGCCGGATCATCGGCGGCGGGCACATGGTGCTGAACGCCGGGATCGACGGCGAGTCGTTCACCGAAGACGTGACGGACAGCGACGACCGGATCGCGCAGCTGGGCGAGGCCGAGCGGATGATCGAGGAGATCGCCGGCTACGACCCGCGCCCGTTCTGGCGCCCGCCCGGCGGAGACACGGACGTCCCGGTCCAGACGGACGCTGCGACGGCCGGCTACGGCGTGACGGTGCTGTGGTCGGTGGAGAGTGGCGGGGCGGAGGACGGGGCCGACCCGGACGCCGTCGCCGGTGAGGTCGTCGGCGCGATCGAGCCAGGGTCAATCGTCCGGTTCAACCTGGTCGAGGGGAGCGTCGATGCCGAGGCGCTGCCCACTATCATCGAGGGATTGGCGGCCGAGCAGTACGCTTTCGTCACCATCGAGCAGATGCTCCGCCCGTAGCGTGGCCCCGGGATTGACGTGGCAGGCTCACCGACGCAGGTACGTCCCGCGACGGACGCGTTGCGTCGTGTGCGTCCGTCTGCTGCCCGACCCGACGGGCCTCTCTTGAGCCAACCGTTCGTCGTTCAGCCCGGGAATTCATCGCCGGGCCTACCGAAGCCCACGCTCAGCCCGGTCTGATACGTACACGCTTTCGCAAGCGGCGATACCGGGAGCTATCGGCTGACGGTCCCCGTGTTGGACACCGGTGCGCCCGGCCGGATCTGGAACAGCACGACTCTGGTCGGTCCGGTGGCGGTGATCGGGACGCCGGTGACGTCCTCGGTGATCAGCCCGCTCTGAGCCTGGGTAAACCGCTCCCCATCGACCTGCGCCTCACCCTCGAAGACGTGGAAGTAGGTGTGCCAGCCGGGGCGGGAGGGCAGCTCGGCGACGGTCCCGGCGTCCAGGCGGATGTCGTAGAGATGGACGTCGTTGCGGACGGTGAACGACGCACCGTCGGCACCGGGCGCGGCGCGGGTCTCGGTGATCTCCGTGCCGCAGGCGGCGGGGTCCGGGCCGGGACCGAACAGGTGGCGCCACTCGCCAGTGACGGGCTCCGGGATCGGGCCATGCTGGATGTGTGGCTCGAGATTCGGGGAGTGGGGGCGGACGAAGATCTGCAGCATCCGGAGTGGCTGGTCGTCGTCCATGACCCGCTCCTCGTGCCAGAACGAGCGGCCGGCGTTCATGACCATCAGGTGATCCGGGTCGGTGTCGAGCTTGCCGACGGTCTGGTCGTCGTGGCGCATCACCCCGCGCGGTACCCACGAGATGATCTCGTCGTCGTGATGCTCGTGGAGGCGGATCCAGGTGCCCGGCGCGAGGAACGACTCGGCGATGGTAGCGAGCCCGTAGTGGCCGTGGTCGGTCGGCTCGGGCAGCAGGTAACCGGGGAAGTGGAAGTGGATGACGAACTTGCCCTGGTCGGCAACGAGATGATGGCCGTCGGCGCGGTAGATCGTCACGCGTTTCCCGCCGGCGGGCCGGGGAACGGCCAGCTCGGGCGTCGCCTGCTCCGGCCAGAGGTTGACCCGCTCGGCTTCCGGAGTCTGCCCGCCCGGCACCCCGTCGATCAGTTCTGGAACTGCTGTCCCATCCGCCCGTGTCACCGTCACCATCCTTTTTCACTCCTCGTCTATCAGCAGCCCAACTTCTCTTACCAACGGTGAGCCATAACCGTACCCTCTAGTGGAGTAGGGCGGCGACGGCCAAGCTATATCAACTAACTTGGGTCAAGTATCATGGCTACCTGATCTGTTTTCGGAAATGTGACGTCGCGCTCGTTGAGCGGTGGTAGCGAGGCCACAATTCGATTGGTCTCGATACTGACCCGAACGATCCGCTTCAACAAGTCAATGATATAGCGAGGATCTTCCGACCAGTCATTTGGATCGTTGACGATCCCGCTCTCTTTGTCGGTGCTGATAGCGTACCGCTCCATGATCCAGCCCAGCGCCGACTTACCGTTGACGACGTAGTCATAAGCGTCGAGCGGGATGCCGGAAAGCGAGATATATTGGTTGTAAATGATGACTGATTGGTCCTCTGTCTTGCCCTGCTTGCCGAATCGCATCTTGTTGACCCGGAACAGTGCCTGTTTGTTTAGCATCTGCCCATCAAACCCGAGCGGAATTTCGGTCCGACTCTCGGCGACTGGCCACGGTTCGACAGACTCGTACCCAACGTGGAGTTCGCCGAGCTCACGGCCCGCTCTGGAGAACGCCCAGAACTCACCCGCCAATGGAATGCGCGGTAGCATCTTCTTCAAGTCGGCACCGAACCGGCTTCGGTACTCAGGCGAATGAAGGATGCCATAGACGTAATAGAAGATATCCTCCTTCGTGATTGTCGGCTCATCATAAACATGTCGATACTGCTCCCAGACGAGATTGGTGACACCGTCGTGCAGACGATACTCCTCTACATCACTTGTGTAGAGTGAATTTACTTCCGCAAGAGGCCTGTCGATAGGATCCGGATTTTCCTCAAACCAATGGAGAGGAAACGCTTGGCCAGAATCAAGCAGGTGCAGGTTCGGAATAACATCTATCATCAGCGCCGAAGCCGGCCTGCCTGCACTTGTCCCAGTAACATAGATTGCCCTATTATAGGGCCGGTCTTTCTGAAACATACGCGGCGTCCGCCCACGCAGTTCAGTAAATACCGAGTCAAGATAAATAAACTGCTTATTAAAGGGCCGGTAAAGGCTCGTTTGTACGCGATCAGGTGATGCAATCTGGTGACCCACACGCCCTACCCTTTCTCGAAGCCCCCGACTCCACTTAATCTTCGATTGATCACCGTCAACCCACGAGTAATCTCCATTTCTTGATTTTTCTCGTATCTCATCGCTCTCAGCATAAGCATTCGCGTGGTCATTAAAAACTTCCACCAGTCGATCTACCGTCGTAAGCAACTTTCCACTTGAGTAATTATAAAGCCATGCATCTCGATTAGTGACCACCCCGTTTCCATAATGATTGAATAGGGCTGGTTTATCATTGTGTCGATCACCGAGAGCCGCAAACGTTTCAAAGGTTCGATCACGCTGATTTATCCAATCGTGATTCTCATTGGGAGCAATTACCGTCCATTCAATGCCTCTCAAATCTGCAGCTTCCCGGATAATTTCCAGTTTTCGTTCCCTTGATAGATAGTCGCCGATATCGCGATAATGCAATCGTGACGCCCCACAATGACCAGGGTCTTTAACCAGAATGGTTAAGGCAATTGGAGCGCGGCTCCCCGAACCGAACAGCTTTCCTCCCTCTTGCCGAGACAACTCGCCCGATGTCCGCTGGTTTCCCCTTGCATTCAGCACCCAAATTGAGCTGAATTCTTCTACAATATTAGCGCGAATACCATCCATAGCGTTTCCGTCGATAAATCCGGCATTAGTGACGAAGGAAATTACCCCTGCGTCACCGATCCGGTCAGACGCCCAACGGATTGCCCGAACGTAAGAGTCATAAAGGTTTCGCTTGTTGGTTCCAGTGGAGCTTGCAGCGAACGTCCCTCGAATTCGCGCATCCAGCTGCTTATAGGATACGTTTTGGTTGTTGTCGTTCGCGCTCTCTTGTCCAACAGAATACGGGGGATTACCGACAATCACCCGAATGGGCGACTTCACCTGCCGGATTGCCCGCTCGCTGTTAACCGTCTCGTCAAACTCCGTGATCCGAAATTGAGCACCCTCCACCTCAAGAACTTGCTCGTTCTCTGTCATCTGGAACGTATCCGTCCAGACAACTCCGGTGAAGGATCGGTACTCTCCACCGAAGGCCTCTTGGAACACCGTCTCGATGTTCACTGCGGCGATGTAGTAGGCGAGCAGGACAACCTCATTGGCGTGGAGTTCGTGATCAAACTTCCGGGCGGCGTCCTCCGGCCGAATCAGGCCGCTCTGGAGCAACCGAGTAATGAAAGTCCCCGTCCCGGTGAACGGGTCGAGGATGTGAACGCCCTCGTCGGTCAGCCCCTTGCCGAAGTGCTGCCGCATGACGTAGTCGGCGCTGTGGAGCAAGTAGTCCACGACCTCGACCGGTGTATAGACAATGCCTAGGCGCTCGGCCATTTTCGGGAAGGCGTTGCGGAAGAACTTGTCGTAGAGCTCGGTGATGACACGCTGCCGCCCCTCAGCATTGTCGATACCCGCCGCCCGCTCATGGACGCTCCGGTAAAACTTCTCGAGCGTTGCGCGCTCTTCCTCCAGCGTGTGCTCGCCCAAAGCGTCAAGCATCTGTTGCATCGCCTGTGAGACCGGATTCTGGTCGGTGAACGCCTCGCTGGCGAACAGCGCCTCGAATACCGGTCGGGTAATCAGGTGCTGGGCCAGCATCTCAATCGCATCGTCACGCGTGACGCTCGGATTGATCTGCTCCCGGAGGCTGCCGAGGAAGCGGTCGAACCCCAGCGCCGGACCACTGTGTTCGGCGGTCAGCAGCGACCGCATCCGGGCGACGTGGGTCTCGGCGATCTTCGCGATGTCGCCGGCCCAGTTGTCCCAGTAGCGCCGGTCGCCGACCTTGTCCACAATCCGAGCGTAGATCGCCGTCCGCCACTGCTCGAACAGCGTCGGGTCGATGGTGAGCTGGACGAGATCGTCCTTAACGGTGTCATCAATGTTGCGTGACTTGCCGCCCCCAACGCCGATGACCTTAATCTGCTCGTCCTTGCGCTGGTTAAGGTCCAGCTTGTTGACCATCGCGTTGAAGCGGTCGTCGTGCGCCCGGAGCGCCTGGAGGACTTGCCAGACGACCTTGTAGCTCGTGTTGTCGCTAAGCGCCTCAGAGGCAGACTTGCTGGCGGGGATTGGGATTGGCAGAATGATGTAACCGTATTTCTTACCGTCGGCCTTCCGCATCACCCGACCGACCGATTGCACGACATCGACAACGGAATCACGCGGGTTGAGGAACAGCACCGCATCCAATGCCGGGACATCGACGCCCTCGCTCAGGCACCGGGCATTGGTAAGGATGCGGCAAACGTTCTCATCCTCGGGCACATCAGCCTTGAGCCAGTCCAGCATTTGGCTCCGGCGCAGAACGCTGTCCTTCCCGTCGACGTGCTCGATCTCGATTCGGGTCTGGTCCGTCTCCCCAAGCGCGTCGATGAACTCGTTCGTAACCTTGGGAAAAAAATCGCGGATGTGCTTCGAGTCCTTGATCGAGCGGCTGAAGGCGACCGCCCGACGCATGGGCGCTGAATCATCCTTGAACTCGTCGCGATCGTCCGAAGGATCGTCCCGCTTGGCGAGCCCGTTCCAGCACCCGATGATCTTTACGGCGTCATCGAGTGACAACTCGAGGTTTTCAGCCGAGTCAATGTCGATGGTCCGCTGTAGCATGGTCTCGCTGACGGTCAGGATAAGAACCTTGTAGTCGGCCAGCAGGTCCTCCTCGACCGCCTGCCCGAAGCCAAGGCGGTGAAAAACTGGGCCATAGGTCTCCGGGTCATCCATCGACGCGAGCAGGTACTCGTTCTCGACCGCCTTCTGCTGACTGTCGCTCGTGTAGATCCGCGGCGTCGCCGTCATGTACAGGCGCTTCTTGGCCCGGATAGCATCATTGTCGTGGACCCGCATGAACTCGGATCGCTCATCCACATTGGCAGCCACACCCGTCGTCCGATGCGCCTCGTCGCAGATGACCAGATCGAACTCGGGCAGGAGATCTCCAGCAACCTTCTGCGTCTGGGACACCCGGCTAATGGACTGGTAGGTCGAGAAGACGACGGTCAGATCCTTAGCGGGGAAGTAGCGCAACCCCTCGATCAGCCGAGCAGCATCGGTCGTTGCCGGGATGACCAGATCGTAGGGGCGGATCTCATTGTCATCGCTCTGCTTCTTGCCAACGCTCACGTCAGAGCAGACGGCGAAGCACCGCAGGGAGCGCTCGGCCTCCCGCTTCCACTCGAACAGGGTCTGCTGCAGGAGCGAGATCGACGGGACGAGGAACAACACGGTTCCGCCCGTGGGTACCAGCTCTTCCATGAGCTTGAGCGACGTAAACGTTTTGCCCGTTCCACAGGCCATGATCAATTGCCCACGATCATGGAATCCGAACCGGTCGATAACGCTGTCGACCGCCTCACGCTGGTGCGAGCGGAGCTTCTTCAGCCCAGCCTTGTGAACTGATGCTTCCGGGTCGGTGATGACAACCGAGGACCAGTCAATCCCACAATCGCGGAGGTCCTGGACACGGACACGCTGGACCGGCTTCGACGGACTGACCAGCAACTGCTCAGCCTGCTTGCTCCAGTTGTCGCTGGTGGAGAAGACTATTCCTTCACGAAACGGTTCCTGTCCGAGGGCAGCGAAGAACGAATTGAGCTCACCCTTCTCGATGTACTGCCCTTCGCCGTAGAACTTGCATTGGATAGCTACAAGCGCGCCCGTCTCTCGCCGCTCAGCGACGATGTCAATCCCGGCGTCGATCTGACCGTTGCGGCCTGGCCAGTCATACCAGAGCCAAACATTGCGGAACTGGTCAGCGAAGAGGGGACTGATCTTTAGGACACGGACAATGAGTCGCTCAAAGTACTCGCCCTGCTCGCGGGTCGTCTGCGACATCTGCCGAAGCTGCAAAAGCACATCATCGAGCGTCTTCATCTGCCTATTCCCGTCTGCGTCGTTTGCGTCCGAACCCGTAGCTTAGTACTCCCGCGCGCCATTGACATGGGAGATAGGTCCGCAGATGGGTTTGGAGCGCGGTTATGACCCGACGACGGGTTTGACCCGCTCTAATATGACCGACGACATCGCCTGCTGGTTCATCGACACTGCCTACAACGAGGAGGCGTTCTTCGTCCGCCACGCCTACTTCACCAGGACGCAGGAGCCGTACGAGCGGTTGAAGCGGGCGTTGCGGGCGGAAGTGCACGAGGATGCCTGGGCCAGCCTCAACCGGACCGAGAGCCGCCCGTTCCCGGCACCGATGACGGGACGGATCGCCGTCAAGGTCATCAACCACTACGGCGACGAGGTCATGAAGGTCTACACGGTCTGAGATGGGCCAGGCACCCGTGCCACACGCCTAGACCAACGAATGACGATGCCCGGCTATTGTGGCCGGGCGCTCGCACCAATCATCACGTTGCCGGTGAACCGACCCAACGCGCGCTAGTGATAGAAGTAGGGGTCGAGCACGGAGACACGGGTGATCTGCCCGACTGGCAGACCGTTGGCCTCGGCGGCCTGGCGGATCGCGTCGGGGTCCGGCCCGTCGTAGATGCAGAACGTCTTGTGCTTGTCCTCGGAAACATAGGGGTGGATCCACGTCACCCGCGAATCGGCGTTGCAGGCGATGATCCCGCGCGCTGCGGTCTCGCCCTCGTCCGACACCGGCAGCCCGAGCCCATCCGGAAAGTCCCGCTCGACCATGTACCGTGGCATCGCTCGCGCTCCCTGTCGTTCCCCTGCGAATGGTCCAGTGCGGCCAGTCTGTGGTGAACCGGTTGCCCGACGCATGGTTGAAATTACCCACTCGCAACGGTCATCCTAGTGATCGAACACCTCCAGAAAACGTGATGCCCCCGCGCCGGAATCATCCGGCGCGGGGGCATCACGGCATATCACCGTGTGATCGACGACTCCGTCCGCGTCTTCCCCGTTCCGTCGCGGCGCCCACCAGGCACCGGAGTCAGGGGAGGGGTCAGCAAGTCACGCTACCCGAGCGGACCGCCGACCTGGACGAAGACGAAGGTCAGGGTGGTGTCGGTCGCGATCGCGTCGATCACCTGGCCGTCGTTGTTCGGCGCGATCCCGGTCGGGGCGCCGAAGGCGTAGGTAGCCGTCACGTTGTCGCCGGTCACGGTGGAAAAGCTGGCGTAGCCGTTGGCGTCGGTGGTGTAACCCGACTCGCCCGACTGCGTGGTGTTACCCGCCGTCACGGAGAACGTCGCGTTCGGCATCGCCACGCAGCCCTCGAGCGTCTCGATGTCGCCGCGGGTGCAGTCCAGCGCCTCGATCGTAACCAGGGCCGTCGTCGCGGCCGGCGCCTCGGTCGGTACCGGACCGCCCGTGCCGTCGTCACCCGCGATCGGGGTGCCGACGCCCGGGACCGCCTCGCCGCCGGTGCTGGTGTCGCCCGTGTCCGGCACCGTGGTGTCCGGCGTCGGGTTCGGGGTGCTGAAGACGATCGGCAACTCGTAGTCGCCCGCGAAGGCGTCGACGGCGAATGGCAGGTTCAGCGCGACCAGCCCCTCGGGCACGCCGGTCGGGTCGGACAGCGTCACGGTCGAGCCGACCGGGATCTCCTGGCTGACCTGCCCGGCGTCGTCCGCCGTCAGGGTCGAGCCGGCGCCGTCAGTGATCAGCGACAGCGTCACGCCCGGGATCGGGGCGCAGGTGCTGGTGTCGAGCAGCGAGCCCGCGGAGCAGTCCAGCACGTCGATCGCCAGCAGGCCGTAGCCGCCGGTCGCCTCATCGCCGGCGTCGGCCGCCGGGGTGGAATCCGCGTCGCTCTCACCGACAGACACAGCGGAGGCAGCCGGGGTGGCATCGTCCTCGACCGGGGTCTCCGTGGCCACCGACGCTTCGCCGGCCGGCGGAACGGCGGTACCGAGCGTCGCGACGACAACCGACGCGCCCTCGGCGGACTCGATGGTGCCCGTACCGTAGAGCTGGATGACCGTGCCCTCGAAGACCGGGTTGACCGAGTCGTCGACGTCCGCGACCACGTCGATGTCACCGACGGTCGGGATGATCACGGTCGGGCCGGCCGCGCTCTCCTCGAGCACGACGGAGCCGCCAGCCGGGATCGTGGCGCGGTCGAGGCTGATCAGGTGCGGGGCACCCGGTCCGGCAAAGGCGTCGCCGGCCAGCAGCAGCTCACCGCCGCTGACGTCGCTGTTCTCAGCTGCGAGGACCAGCTCGATCCGGTAGTACTCCGTCTCGCCGTCCAGTCCGGACCGGACATCGGTCGCGCCGGCCTCGACATAGGCGGCCGTGCCCGGCTCCAGCAGGTCGCGGGTGCCGCCGTCGCTGTCGACGATCAGCGCGCCGTCCTCCGCCAGGACGAATCCGAGATCGCGAACGGTGGCGGCGGCCTCCTCGTCCTCGTTGGCCGGAGCCTGCTCGCGGATCACCCGCCAGGCGATGTCCTCGTCGGCGAGCGCCTGGACACCGTGGGCGATGCCCTGGAACCCGGTCGCCGGCGTCCCGGCGTCGTCCTGGGCGAAGACGATCCCCCGGGCAGGACCAGCCAGCACGGAAGCCGCGAGGACCGCAACGAGCAGAGTCAGCGCGGCACCGAGCCGCAGCGCCACGACAGCGCGCGTGCCGGCAGGACGCCAGGCGGAGCGGGACAGATCACGGGAACGAGGTCGGTTCACGGAACTTCCTCCGGGCCGGCAGGGCGCACCCTACGCCAGCCCATGGTCCAGGGACGACCCGCCACGAGGCGGCGCCACCAGACGCGGGGACAGCAACCGTCGACGGTCGCGGGTGCCCGGCCTCGCGGCCGACTGAGCACCCGACGCTGCCCGCGGCCGCGTCCCGATGCGGCAGCGGCCCACGGCTGGAGAGACTCCCGGCCTGCAGGCGTGACGGCCTCCGAGTCTAGCCCACCGGTACCCCTCCGGGCATCTGTCCGGACGCACGAATGATGTCGCCACGCATCGCAGCCCCCTCCGGCTGACGTCCGGGCTATCCTGCCTTCAAGTCGAACCTGCGCGAGGAGCCGCCCCATGACAGTCACCAGACAGTCAGCCCTGCCACCACTCATTGCCGACCACCTCGAGGCAATCCGGGCGATCTCGTCCGAATATCAGGTTTCGCGGATGGAAGTCTTCGGGTCCGTGATGACAGACGCCTTCGATCCTGTCCGGAGTGATATCGACTTTCTCGTGACATTCCCTGCAGGGTATGACTTCGGACCATGGCTTGGCCGGCTCCAGGACCTCGAGGACCGTCTCAGCGAAGTCCTCGGTCGGGATGTCGATCTGGTCATGGCGGGCGCACTTCGACGCGAACGATTCCGGCGCATGGCTGATCCCACCCGGGAGGTGCTCTACGATGCATCCACGGACGGCGCTCTGGCTTGAGGACATCCAGCGGAAGTGTCTGTTCCTCCGCCGGAACGTCGGAACAGCCGAGGAATACGTCGGGAACGATATCCTCCGGCGAGCGACCGAGCGGTCACTGGAGATTATCGGCGAAGCGATCCGCCGGATTGAGCGGCACGACCCGGAAACGGTCGAACGCATTTCCGATTACCGCCGGATCGTCGGGCTACGAAACCGTATCGCTCACGAATACGACGACCTGGAGGACATCGATGTCTGGACGGCCGTCACCCGTGCCGTGGCGCTGCTCGAAGCCGAGGTAACCCAACTGTTGGCAGACGCGGACGCGAAGGAATGAACGTGTCGTCGAACCGGCCTACCCCTCGGCGCTGAGGTCGTAGCTGACGGCGCGGTGACACCAGGCGGCGACCTCGTCCGTCAGCCCCAGTTCCGCCCACTCGGCCGGGCCGTACCACCCCGTCCGCTCTGGCAGCGCCGGCGTGTCCTGCCGCGGCTCAGGCACGGCAAAGTAGACAAGGTCAATGTGCTGGTGTCCGGGGGAGATATCTTCCAGCTGGATGCCGATGGGTCGCATCAGTTGCCGGGGGATCCCCTCGCCGCGCAGCGACAGCCCGAGGCCCGTCCCACCGATCAACCGGACCGTCTGCCCCGTCTCCTCCAGCACCTCACGCACCGCCGCGTCATCGGGCAGCTCGCCGGGCTCGATGTGGCCCCCTGGCGGCAACCAGCGCGACAGCTTGCGGTGCCACTGGAGCAGGACCCGCCCCTGCGCGATCACGAAGACCGCCACGGTGAAGTCGCGCGTCAGCGTCCCGCCGGCGGGGTCCGGGGCTGCTAGTGCCGCCGACGGAGACGACGGATCGGGCGTCAGGACGTCACGGGTCATGTCAGCTCCTGACGATGCGAGCGGCGCTGAAGAGAGGCCGCCGCAAGATCGGGACACGCGTCAGCCGGCCACGGGCGGCCAGCCACGCGCATCAGCGTGGCGGCCGGATCGGGGTCGGGGTGCGGGAGATGGTGGTGGAGGACGGTGCCTTCGCCGGGGCGGTGGGTTGGGCCGGTGTCGGTGCGGGTGCATCTCCGGCCGTGACGGGTCCCCAGACCGGCGCCGGCGCCGGCGCCGGTGCCGGTGCGGGGGTCAGGGTGGGGGCCAGCTGGTCGACGCTGACCGGCAGCGTCCTGGTCTGTTCACTCGGGGCAGCGGGCGGCGCCTCGCTGGTCGAGCCAGCGGCGGAGACGCCATCCTCGTTGATCCCGAAGGCGGCGAAGAGCGCCGACGTCGAGCCGGTCGCCCCGGCAGGTGCGGCTGGCGTCGCGTCCGGCTGGCGTTCCGTCCGACCGGCGCCATGTGTCCTTGTAGACCCATTGCCAGCCATGATCGGCGCATCGGACATCGCGGTCAGGTTGCTGGACCGGAGCATCTCGGCCAGCGATGGCAACTGGTCGTCGCCCATCCCGACGGTGGTCGTCGGAGCCGCAGGGGCCTGCGCGGGCATATCGGAGGCCTCCGGGCGATCGGCGCCGGACTCATGCGTTTCACCGGGTGTCGTCGCGGCGGCCCGCGTCACCGGCGGCGCGCCGGGGTACGGTGCCAGCCAGGACGGTGGCTCAGTGGTCGGGGGAACGGGTAGGGGCGACAGCTCCGGCAGGGCGCCACCAGGCGCCGCCGGGGCAGCCCCGCGTCGCAACCGGCGCCAGAAGGGCTGGTCGGAGGCGAGCACCTCCCGGGCGGACTGGAGACCTGGCGACACGGCCGGGGCCAGGGGAGTTGGCGAACCACCCGCCGGCGTCTCGGCGGACCCATCGCCAGGAGCAGGCGGGGAGACGCTTCTCCGGGGCGGAGCGGTCGCTTCAGTCCGGCGCGGCGCCGGGAACGGGGTAACCGGAGCCAGAGCTCCCTGCCACGACGCCGGCCCGGTAGCAGCGGGCGCGGCCGACGCCGGGCGGGACGTCGGCTCGACAGGGCGTCGCCGCGTGCGCTGCTCAGGCGGGATCTGGGCGTAGTAGACCGGGCCGGGCCGCCGGGACGTGCCCCGGCCGCGCAGGGCCGACCAGAGCACGACGACCACGGTGTGGACCAGCACGATTATCGCCCAGGCGACCAGCCACCACGGCACCCCCAGGGACTCCGGGGACCGGCTCAGCCGCCAGAGGACAACCCCCAGCCCGGTGAACAGTGCCAGCGCCAGGTTAGCCGCCAGTGGGGACGGGCCAAGCAGCCAGTCCCGGGCGTGCGCCAGCGCGTACGACAGGTCGAAGCCGTCCTCGTCTGCACGGCGAACCGGAGGCGGGGAGGGGAGACGCGGGGATGGCGAGGGAGGAGCAGGGGCGGGTCCGGCGGGACCGGGCCGTGAACGTTCGTGGACCAACGGGATGAGACTCCTTGGGCAGCACCCACGGCGGGTGGGACGGAGTGCGGGGACGGGCCGTGGGAGAGGAAGGGCACTCCTGCGGGGAGCAAGGGTACTCCGCCAGCAGCGTACCAGCCGACCCAGGTCGCCGGCGTCACGTCGTGCGTGATAGGGCAGATGTGCATGGCTCTGCCAGCGAACGTGGCGGAAGTGTCGCCTGAAACGACCCGACCGGGACCACATTCCGCGGTCCCGGTCGGTTCGGATGGCGTCAAACCAGGATCAACCCCGGGGTCAGGCGCGGGCGGATGTCGCGCCTAGTGCCCCCCGGACCGCCTCGGTCACCTTGGCGTCGTTCTCGAGTAGCCGGTTGATCCGGTCCAGCATCGTCCGGCCGCCGGAGGTCGTGATATTCCACTGCTCGTCGCTCATCTCCCGCAGCATCGCCAGCAGCGACTCGCGCGCCGTGCCGAACTGCGACAGCAGCACGCGGGAGGGGTCGTTTTCGTGCTCCATGCCGAGGATTGGCGTGTGCTCGTCCAGGTCCTCCGGAATGGTCTGACCCGTCAGGATCTCCTTGGTGGTCTGGGTGAAGCGCAGTTCCGTGTCGCGAAACTGCTGGAGGAGATCGCGAACCGACGGCTGGCCGTTCGCCCGCTGGTTGAGCACGTCGTCTGGCAGCGGGCGGACCAGTAGGTTCAGGTCGCGATAGGTGGCGATCATCCGGTTGATCAGGTCGTCATGCGCCATCGGGGTCGATCCTCCAGTGTCCCGGTCCATCAGGGCCGGGCGTGAGCGACGGGAGCGGCCGTGGCCGGGAGCGCCCCGGGGTCGGGGGAGGCCACGGTGTCCGGTCCGCCACGTATTCGTCAGGATTGTACGGCACGGCCCGGGCCACGGGACCGCGCCCGTTCGCCAGCGTGGCCCATCCGGAGGCGATCTCCATCGATCAGCGACGTCGCGCCCGACGGTGTTTGTGCCGGATGCCCGATCCCTTTCGGTGGCAGCCGGCGTCGATCCGGTCCCTGCCGCAACGACGCCCGGGACGACACAGTGGGAGATGGGCCCGGAATCGTGAGGATCGCCAGCGGAACGGGTACCATTGCGCGCATGCCGGCCGGCACGGTTACGCCGTGCCATGCCCTTTTCCGCCGGTCGGCCAGACCGGCCCGATCCCCCGACCACCAACAGGAACCAGGTGAACCGATGTCCGTCCCCCGCCAGCCGATCACCCCGATGCGCTGCCCGATCTGCGATGGCCGACTCGACCAGGTCATGGTCCGCGACATAGGCGGTGTGACCGCCGATCTCGTCTGGCAGATGCACGCCGGCTACTGCGAGGAGCACGGCTGGTTCCAGACGGAAGTCGTCTCCCGCCCCCCACGTGAGATCTTCGCCGTCGAGCGGCCCTTTGGCGTGGTCCGCCGCCTGATCGTCGACGGAGTCGAGACCTACAGCTTCCCGACCGTCTGGGGCACCCTGCCCGCGCACGAAAAGCGCCGCCGGGCCAACCCGCTGGACTCGTTCTGGTGGCGGATCAGCACCGAGGCCGACGTCGCGGCGTCCGAGCGGCGGGCGCGGTCGTGACCGACGCAACCGCCGGAGTCGCGCAGGACCTGGCCGACGAGAGCCAGCGCCCCGGCGACCCCGGCCGCCGGGGCGGCATCACCCCCGTCTCGCTGTTCGTGGTCCTGCTGGTTGGCTACGTCCTGGTCCAGGTCCAGTTCATCCTGGTCCTTATCCTCGTCTCGCTGGTCCTCGCGACCGCGCTGGACCGGCCCGTCACGCTCCTCCAGAAGCGGCTGGGGCTCCACCGCGGCATCGTGATCCTGGGGATATACATCGTCTTCTTCGGGGGGCTCTACCTGGCCGGGTTCCTCGTCGCGCCGCTGGTTCGTGATCAGGTCGACATCTTCGTCGACGAAGCGCCGCTGCGCCTTGCCGAACTCCGGGCCGACTGGCAGGCCAGTTCCAACAATCTGCTCAACGGGACGGGCCAGCAGCTGCTCGGCAACGCGATCAATGCCCTGGACAACCCGCCCGAACCGCAGCAGGCCACCGCGATGACCGTCCTGACGGGTGCCATCGGCGGGATCATCGGCATCTTCGCGACGCTCGTCATCACCTTCTACTACCTGATGGAGCGCGCCTTCATCCGGCAGGTGTTGCTCAACGAGGTCTCGCCCAAGATCAAGCAGCGCGTCGCGCGGATCTGGGACGAGGCCGAGGCCAAGGTCGGCGGCTGGCTCCGCGGCCAGCTCACCCTCTGCCTGATCATCGGCGTCCTGTCCGCGATCGGCTACGGCATCATCGGGGTGCCCTTCTGGCCCATCCTGGCGATCTGGGCGGCCATCACCGAGATCATCCCGGTCCTCGGCCCATGGCTGGGCGGCATTCCGGCAGTCATCCTTGCCCTGTCCGTCGATACCCAGACCGGTCTGTTCGCCCTCCTGTTCGTCGTGATGCTTCAGATGCTGGAGAACTGGGTGCTGGTGCCGCGCGTCATGCGTGGCGCCGTCGGGCTGACCCCGCTGACGGTCTTCATCGCGATCACCGCGGGAGCCGAGTTCTACGGAATCGTCGGGACGTTGATCGCCATCCCGCTCGCCGCCTTCGTCCAGGTCGTGATCACGGCGCTGCTGGCCGAGCGGCGCCTATCCAGCGACGTCGCGCGCCCGACCCGAACCATCCCGGCCTGGCGCTGGATGCGGGTGTCGTCGCAGGACACGGAGGCGGAGCGGGACGGCGACGGCGGTGATCGGTTCCCGTCCGGCACGCCGGGTTCCGGCAGCAATGGGAACGGCTCCGGCGCGCCCCTGCCGCCGATCCTCGGCCGGGGTAACCGGGCGACACCCCCTCAGGCCGCCCCGCCGGGGCAGGCGTCACCACCGAGCCAGGCCGCTCCGCCTGCCCCCACGACGACCAACGCGACTGCGACCGAAGTTCGGCCAGAGACCAGCCCGCCCCTGGCAGGTCGCTCTCCGGCGCCAACCGGGCGGACGACGGCGCCACCTGGGCGGTCAGCCTCCCCGGCCGGCCCGGCGCCCGGCACCCAAGCCGGGTCCGCTCCGGCGCCACGACCCGGTGCCCAGACGGGTCCGCGCTGGTCGCCGGAGCACCTCGCCCGGAACAGCACCCCACCGCCGGCCAGCGCCCCGGCCGACGAGGAGACCGACACGAGCGGATCGGCCGGCCCCTCCCACCGCGCCATCGGCCCGGGTGAGACGACCTAGCGGACCGGTCAGCGTCGACAAAGCGACCGCCCCCGCGGCACCCCACGGACGACGAGGAACACGAATGACGGCCGGGTCATGTTGACCCGGCCGTCGGCGTCTGTCCCGGTGGGGCAGCCTCGCGCCATGGAGATGTGCCGGCGCTGGCTACAAGCCATCTCGATGGGGCACCGACCATGAGGGCCACCACGGCGATCGCCGTCAGTCCTACAGCCGCCAGCCCGGCCCGTGGCGCCGCCATTCCACCGGGGTCCGTCCCGCATCGCGGCGCGCAGAAGCGGGTATCCGGGACGAACAGGAGCTGGATACGGCGATCGGCCCGGCTCCCTACTCGGGAGCCGGGCCGATCATCACGAGAGACCAATGGGTTCGATCAGATGCTCACGTCCGGTGGCGGCGCCAACCGGTCGGTGACGCGGACACTTACTGCCCGGTCGACGACCGCCGGGCCAGACTCGTGCCGGCAAGACCGGCGACGATGACCGCAACCAGGGCGAGGATGGCGACGATCGTCTCCGTCGGAGCGGTACCGGCGTCGGTCCCGGCACCCGTGCTCGGCAGCCGGACCGGTCCGCCGGCCGACGGCTTGACGGTCGGGGCGACCGACGGGACATTCGACGCGGCAGCGGACGAGGAAGCGGACGGGGCAGTGGTCGGCGCGCCGGCGTCGACCGGGATGATGTACCAGCGGCAGACCGTCACCGACATGTCAGCGACATCGAACGTCGCGATGTTGGTGTCACCGTCGCGGAGGTAGACCTCGCTGCCGGACGTGGTATCGAAGCAGGCGAAGTAGAAGTCCGCGAAGTCACCCGGCACACCCAGGCTGACGGTGTAGGTACCGGCCTCGAGGTTGTCGAACATGACACCCTCACCCGCGACGGAGTAGCCGCTGATGGCGGTCGACTCGTCGTAGGTCGCACCGGGGTTGATCTGGACGAGGACATCGTTCACCGGGCCGCAGTCGTCCAGGAAGTCATCGCCGGCGTATTCGACCGGGCAGATCAGCGGGCGAACGGCGAACCCGGCGCCATAGATGCCATCACCACCGGACGGAGACGGGCTCGGGGCGACATCGACGATCGGGGTGATGTACCAGCGGCAGAAAAGGCTCTCGGCCGCGCCGAGGGACACCTGGAAGCTGTTGCTGGCGCCGTCGAAGGCGAAGACGTCAGCGCCGTCGAAGCAGGCGTAGTAGAAGGTGTTGCTGGCGGACGACTCGTTGAGCGTCACGGTGTGATCGCCGGCGACGCCCGCCGGGAACGCGATGACGCCGTCGCCGCCGGCGATGTTGGTGGCGGTGTCACCGTCCGGATACGTGACGCTGGCCTCGTTCGGGGCCGCGCCGGGCGTGCAGTCGTTGAGATAATCCTGGCCGGCGTAGTTGTCCGGGCAGGTCCATGTCTGCAGCGTGATCGGACCGGCTGGGACGACCCCGGCCCGTGCCGCGGATGGTCCGCCGGCCAGCGCCGCGACCAGGGCGAGCATCAGTGCGGCGACCGCGCCGACGCGAACGAAACGATTGAAGACCGGTGCAATCATGTGACACTCCCTCTTAAGACCGGGACTTCCCATTCCCCCCAGACCAGGACCACCCTGGCTGGCTTGTCTGTCATGACGCACGACAGGGATATTCGGTTCCGCGAGATCACCCGCTGTTCGAATCAGATCTGAGCGGGCCTCTGAACGCACGCACCCGCCGAGGACCTCCCGGATCTGCCAGGGGTGTTGACCTGGCCCTTTGGGCCGACCACAGAGTCGTCGTTGCCGGACGATCGGTGTCCGGCGTGGAGGAGGCAGGGCGTGCAGGGGCCGGATACGGCTGACCCACTCATCGGTACCACGGCAACGTCACCCGCGACGCTGACCGTGAGCGTCTTCGCCCGCCGGTCGCGGCTCTCACGCAAGGC
The DNA here is from genome assembly GCA_035944555.1 of Thermomicrobiales bacterium. GTDB lineage: Bacteria > Chloroflexota > Chloroflexia > Thermomicrobiales > UBA6265 > CADCWK01. Next base: position 43,394 of record DASZAY010000003.1, on the reverse strand, counting down.
GCTACGTCTGTACGAGCGGGATGGGCTGCTCCGACCAGCGCGGGTCGACCCGGACAACGGCTACCGCTGGTACCACGAGCGCCAGCTGGATGACGCCCGGCTGATCCAGCGGCTGCGTGGGCTGGACATGCCACTGGACGGGATCGCGCTGATGCTGGCCGCCCCGCCGGCCGAACGATCGGCGACCCTCCTGGCGTATTGGGCCGAGGTCGAGCACCGGATCGCCACCCAGCGCCACCTGGTTGCCCACCTCCGCGACTCCCTCGATGGACGGAAAGGACGCTACGACATGGTCAAGATTCTCGAGCGCGACATCGACGAGCAACTGGTATTGACCGAGCAGCGCCACACGACCGTCGCAGGACTGCACCCCTGGCTCCCCGAGGCCATCGGACGGGCATGGGAGACGGCCCCGGCCTACGGCGGCATCACCGGTCCGATCCTCGTGATCTACCATGGCGTGGTCGACGAGGACAACGATGGCCCCGTCGAGGTCTGTGGCCCGATCACGCCGCCGGCGGGTACGACGGTCACCCACGCGACGCGGATCGAGCCCGCCCACCGCGAGGCGTACGTCCGGATCACGAAGGCGCAGGTGGCCTGGCCGCAGATCATCTCGGCCTACGATGCCGTCGAGCAGTGGATCGTCGACAACGGGCGGGAGATCATCGGGTCACCGCGCGAGGTCTACTTCGCCGACTTCATGAACGCCGGGCCGGATGATGAGGTCGTCGACATCGCATTCCCTGTCGCGCCATTGGAGTAGGCGGACGGACGCGGATCTGCCGCGAGGTGGTGCTGTCCTGTCCCCCTCGCTCCCCGGGGCGGGTCCGCGTACTCAGGGGTAGCTCGACGTGAAGGTCGATTTCCGGAAGCAGATCGCCAGCTACACCGCATCACGCCGCGGGTTTCAGCTCGTTACCGTTCCGCCCATGCGATTCCTGATGATCGACGGGCACGGCGATCCCAACACGTCGCGGGACTATGCAGAGGCGCTGCGGACGATCTACCCCGTCGCCTACACGCTGAAGTTCCTGAGCAGGAACGAGCTCCAGCGCGACTACGTCGTCATGCCGCTGGAAGCGCTGTGGTGGTCGGACGACATGACCGCCTTCACGACCCACCGGGACAAGTCGCGCTGGAACTGGACGCTGATGAACATGGTCCCCGACTGGCTGACGAGTGAGCACGTCGAATCGGCCCGCCAGGCGGCGAGCAGGAAAGGCACCGCGCCGGCACTCGACCGGCTCCGGGTCGAAGCCTTCGATGAGGGCCTGGCCGTTCAGACCCTGCACATTGGTCCGTACGACGACGAAGCTCCAGTGCTCGCCGCGATGCACGGGGACTTCATCCCGTCACAGGCCCTGCAGATGACGGGCAAACACCATGAGATCTATCTGAGCGATGCACGCCGGACCGCGCCGGAGCGGCTCAGGACGATTCTCCGTCAGCCAGTCATCGGCGCGGTTCGCTGACCGGAATCCAGGCTTCCGGCAGGCCGGCCGGCACAGGCCCGGGCTCACTCCGCGAACGCTGGTCCGAGCAGCTTCTCGACGATGACGACGTCGCGCCAGGCATCATCCAGCCGCGCGTGGCGCTCGTAGACGCCGACCTCCCGGAAGCCCATCCGCCGCATCAGCGCCCGGGAGGCCGTGTTCTCGACGAAGATCCGGGAGACGAGCTTCCAGTAGCCCGCCGACTCCGCTGCGGCGAACAGGGCTTCCAGCGCCAACCTGCCGACGCCCCGGCCCCGGGCGCCGCCGTCGACGTAGACGGAGTACTCGGCGATCCCGGCGTAGCACTCCCGCGGGCGATAAGCCGACGCGGCGGCGAATCCGACCACCCGCCTCCCGTCTCGCGCCTGGTCGGCCTCCGCGGTGATTTCCTCGACGACCACGACCGGGTAGGGGACGTCGAACCAGGGCAGGATGTCCTCCGGGGTGCGGAGCCGCGTCTCGAAGGTGGCGATCCGCTCCTCGATTCCCTGGTTGTAGATGGCGGCGATCGCGGCGGCATCGTCCGGGGTCGCGGCACGAGTCGTTAGCCCGGACGGCGGCATGGTCACTGGTGGCTCCTTCCGGTGGTGACCGATCCGGTGGTCGGGTCGAGTGCGGCAGCGGCCCGGGCGGACGCGGCGGCCAGCGCGGCGGTATGGCGCCGGTCGGCGACGACCATCAGGCCGGCGGCGAGGGCGACCAGTGCGGCGATCACCCAGAACGGCATAGCGTAGCCGCCGGACAGCCCGTAGGCGACGCCAGCCAGGACAGGTCCGGCGGCCCGGGCGACGGTGGTACTCAGCGCCAGGATGCCGGCGATGGCGCCGTAGGCCCGGCGACCGAAGTACTCGGCGACGATCGCGGCGCGGACGATGGTCAGGGCGCCGGTGCTGGCACCGAACAGGGCGACGAAGATGATCAGGCCCGGCAACGCCTGCCACGCCATCAGCGCGACCAGCGACACCGCCTGGATGCCGATGACCAGCACCGGAGCCAGTCCGGGTGGGACGAACCGGGTCAGGAAGGTGATCAGCACGCGACCGGCGACGGCCATCAACCCCACCATCCCGGCAAAGGTCGCGGCTGTCCCGGCGTCGTAGCCGCGGTCGCGGAGCAGCGCGACGAGGTGAACCGTGACGGCTCCCGTCGCCACCATGCTGAGCATGAACGCGGACGACAGCCACCAGAAGGCGGGGTCTCGCAGGGCGTCGCGGGTGGAGGAGTCCGGCGCGGCGGCGGGGCGTGGCGGATGGGACGCCGCGCCGGGGCCGGGCGCGGCGGTGGGCTGGACGGATTCCGGCGCGGGTCGTCCCCGCAGGATCAGCGCGTGGGGGAGGATCGTCAGCGTGCCATAGATCGCGGCCAGCGCGACCAGCGCCCCGCGCCAGCCGAGCTGCGATTCCAGCGCCGAGGTCAGCGGCAGGAACACGACGGAGGCGAACCCGCCCCCGATCGTGATCAGCAGGAGCGCGCGCTGGAGCCCATCCCGGAACCACATCGCGACGAGGGCGAAGGCCGGCTCGTAGAGGGCCAGCGAGAGCGCGATGCCAAGCAGCGTAAAGGCCAGCAGATAGGTGGCGCCGTGGTTGGCGTTGGCCCAGGCCAGCAGCGCGACGACGCCGAGCACCGACCCGGCCGTCATCGGCCAGCGGGCGCCATGGCGATCGAGCACGCGGCCAACGAGCGGCGCGACCAGCCCGGAGAGCAGCACGGCCCAGCCGATCCCGGCCGAGAGGAACGAGCGCGACCAGCCGAGGTCTTCCTGCATCGGGACGAGCAGGACTGCGAAGGCGTAGAACAGCACGCCCCATGACAGCAACTCGGTGACGGCCAGCGTCCCGGCCATCCACCAGCCATAGAAGATGCGCCCACCGGGCCCATGCCCGGCCGGCCCGCTACGATCATCCCGTCCCGGTGCTGACATGGCGCCAGCTTACCGGAGCGTCCCGCCGGTGGATAGAACCCGTACCGTCCAGGCCATCGGCCGGCATTGTGCCGATGGCCCGAAGAACGAGTCCCCTAGCGCAGCGCCGCCATCCGCTCGCCGTGGCCGCGGAACAGGTCGATGGCAGCATTCATCCGGTCGTCGGTGCCGGGAACATGGACGGTGAAGCCATCGCCGTGCGGGATGGGTTCGCCCTGCTCGTCGCGGGGGAAGATGCTCCAGAACAGCGTCCCGGCCCACCGCTCCTCCTCGGCGGCGGCGTGGAGAGCCCGCGTGGCGTCAAGATCGCGCCAGTCGTACTCCCCGACGACGAACACCTTGCCGGCCTTGCGCGCGACCCGCCCGTTGCGGACGCCCCATTCGACGTTGACCGGGTAGTAGTGGATGCCGACGATATCGACGTCCTCACACCCGAGCGCGGAGTGATGGACATCCCAGCGGTTGCTGGCGGTACCGTCGGCGATCAGTTGCTTCGCGCCCTTCTCGTGCCGGATGAAGTGCGCGATGTCCGCCGTCCACTCGTCGTAGGCGGTGCTGATCTCGTTGCCCGTCTCCCAGGCGAGGATCGTCGGGTCGTCGCGCCAGGCCAGCCCGGTATGCGGGTTGACGTGGTCGAGGATGTTGGCGATGTAGCGCTTGTGGTCGTCGCGGAGTTGCTGGTCGTCGTAGAAGTGCGCCTCGGCTGCCCGCTGGTGCCCGTTATTGATGGCGTTGACGGTGTTGGTCGCGTCTTCCGGTTGGTTGGGGAAGCCGCGCCAGGCGGTCCGGGTATTGATGCCGCCGTGGTGGTAGCGCCACTGGTCGGTCAGCGGGATCATCATCCGGATCCCGCGACGGGCGGCACCGGCCAGGGCATAGTCGGCCGAGCGGAACGCCTCCGGATCGAACTGGCCCAGCTCCGGCTCGAAGGTACCCGGCGCGCCGAGCGAGATCCCGAGCGTATGGGAGCGGACGACACCGGCCCCGGTCGCGACGGCGGCATCCAGCGCCGAGTCGATCAGGAACTCGCGCGGGTTGTAGGGGCGGTCGGGGTGGCCCAGCTCACGGGAGTCGCTGCCCAGCCAGTAGATGTTGGGTCCACTGAAGTGGAACGGCTGGCCGTCGACGACGAGGTCGGCTCCGTCGCGGGTGACGAAGGGCGTCGTATGCGGGTCGATCGGGGTGGCGAGGGGTGACGTGTCCGGGCTGGTCATTGGTCCTCCTGGTCGGAGCGATCGCTCCACTCGCGGACAGGCCGCCCGTTACGTGCCACCATGCCACCATGCCTTAGGCCTACCGGCCGGTGATCGCATCCGTTGCAACGGGACACAGCGGTGGGTCGAGTAGACTGATTGGCCGCGCCGCGTACCGGCATCGCTCCTCGTAGTTGGATTTGACTCTTCCTGTCAGGCAGTCCCTTGACACTTCCCTCGTATGAGCCCTCCTCGCTCGCGTTTGTCTCAACTGGAACCGGTGAGCCGGTCCTGCTGATCCATGGTCTCTACGGGACCGGACGAACGCTTGACATCCTCCGGAATCATCTTGACTCCAGCTTCCGCGTCATCGCCCCGGACATGCGCGGCCATGGCGACAGTCCCTATCCTGGGGGACCGATCGACGCCGAAGCAATGGCGCGCGATCTTGTCGCCTTGCTGGACCGTCTCGACGTGCCGACAACGCATGTCGTGGGGTATTCGCACGGTGGAGCCATCGCCCTGTCGCTGGCCCGCGTAGTTCCTCATCGTGTCCGGTCACTCGTGCTCATCTCGACGTACGGCTACCAACCGCTGACGCCGAGAGAACGTGTCTTGGGGTGGATTCTCCCAACCGTCGTTCGGACGGTGCGGACTCCGCTCTTTGCCCTGAGCGTCCGGGTGACCCGCTTCTCCGTCAGGGGACCACGTCTCTCACCCGACCGGGCTCGCAAGTACGCCCGGGAGGCTGCCCGGAACCGGACTGGCATCATGGCGCGGGCACTGGCGGCGGCTCGCGGGTTCGATAGCCGGCCCTGGCTGGCGCGGCTCACCATGCCGACGCTCGTCATTCACGGGACGACGGACCTGATGGTGTCGTACCAGCAGAGTGATCTGCTGCTCGAAGGCATCCCGGACGCTCGCCGGATGGACATCCCCGACGCGGGCCATCTCGTACCGTTCACCCACGAGCCCGAGGTGGTCCAGGCCATCCATGACTGGCTGGACGAACAGGAGGCCGCGGCGCGTCCGCTGGTCGAGCACCGGCGTCATGACCAGCCGGTCTCGTCACCGGTCGCCGCTGACACCCCGGCCGCCCGGTAAGACGTCCGGCGCGGCCAGACACACACCCTAGGGCGTTACGGACACCGGCATGTCGTAGACGAGCGTCTGCGCCGACAGCGCCTGGATGGTGGGGATGACGGCGAGGTGATCGGGGTGGGGGAGGTAGGCGTCGCGGGCCGCCTCGTCGATGAAGGTCATGACGAACCCCTGCGTGTAGCCCTGGTCGATCCCCTCGGGCGAGACGTTGGCGCCCCAGCTCACCGCGGTGATCCCGGCAATCTTCAGGGGCAGCGCTTCGATGTCGGCGCGGAGTCGCTCCCAGGCCAGCGGGTCAGTGTCCGGCTTCGGCTGGAACAGGACGATGTGATAGAGCATGGTGCCGGGCTCCCGGTAGAAGGTCGACAGGTCGGTTGGCCGAGACGGTCGCATCGTCGCGCCGGACGGCATCGTGCCACGCCGCCCCGTCACCTGTCCTGACGCCGGTGTACGTCAGGCGGCGGCGGTCGGGGTCTCGCGGGCCGCGTGGCCGAAGACGTAGATCGTCGCGGCGGCCATCAGGAGCAGCGACGCGCCAATGGCGAGGAACGCCAGCGCGAACGAGCCCGACGTCGCCAGCCCGGCGACAGCCAAGGGCCCGACGAACGCGCCCAGCGAGCCGGCCCCGGCCATCAGCCCGAAAACCACCCCCCGCTGCTCGGGGCGGGTGGCGTGGGCGACCAGCGCGTTGGCGGCCGGAACCAGCCCACCGGCCGTGATCCCGAACAGTGCCTGGAGGATCAGCAGCTGCCACGACTGCGTGACGATCGCCATCGGCAGGTAGAGCAGCCCGGCGCCGACCGCGCAGACCGACAGGATGCCGCGGTGGCCGATCCGGTCGCCGAGCCGGCCAAAGAACACGGCCGCGATGGCGCTGGTCAGACCCTGGGCGCCAAGGACCAGCCCCGCCATCTCGTCGTTGCTGATCCGCAAGGGCGGCAGCTCGGCGACGTAGATCGGCAGGATCGGCTGGACGGCCATCGACGTGCCGCGGATGACCAGCGTCGCGATGACCATCATCGCGACGACCGGCACGGCGAGGATGGCGAACTGCCGGCCCAGTCCACCGCGCAGCCCGGTCCGCTCGCCCTCAACCGCCCGGCGGCGGACAGGCTGGAAGCGCTCCTCGACGAGGAACACGACGATCAGCAGGCCGACGACCATGAAGAGGGCCCCGACGGCGCACGTCCAGCGGTAGCCGATCTGCTCGGCCAGGAAGCCGCCGAACAGCGGCCCGAGCGACCCGCCGGAGAACACGGATGTCTGGATCAGCCCGAGGCCGAACCCGACCCGGTCGCGCGGGACGGTCGCGGCGACGAGTGCGGCGCAGGCGGTCACGGTCCCGGTGAAGGCGCCCTCGATCAGCCGGAGCCCGAACAGGTGCCACGGAGACGTGGCGAGCGCCATCAACCCGATGGTGAACGCGGCAAACAGCATCGCCCGGATGACCATCGGCTTGCGGCCGTAGCGGTCAGAGACGACCCCCCAGATCGGGGCGGCGATCGCCATGCACAGCGCCCCGGCCGCGCCGATCACGGTCGACCACCAGATCTGCGCGTCGCGGTCGGCGAGGCCAAGGTCGGCCAGGTAGTAGGGAAGGAATGGCGCACGCATCGAGAAGGCGATCAGGGCGAGGATCTGTGCCGCCCAGAGGGCGTAGAGCGTCCGGCGCCAGTTCAGCGCCTTGCGGGCGGGCGGCTCACTCTCCCCGGGCAGGACATCGTCGTCCTCCGGGGAATCGTCAGCCCCGTCCCCCGAGCGCGCCGCGACGCGGGAGACGGTCGCGGAGAGTCGCAGCCCGGGTTCGCGGTCGGAACCCGATCGCCCGTCGGGCGCCGCGCTCCCGCCGGTGGACGGCGGATCGGGGGTCAGATCGTCGGGTTGTCCGGGCGCGCCGCGGCGGTCCGCTTTCCCTGGTGTTGCGGGTCCCGCGTCATCCATAGGCCGGACAGTGTACCGCGCCCCGCAGCGGCCCGGATCGACCCCACCCCACGGTCGACCGGGCGACCTACCCAATGGCCTGTCACGCGCTCCAGGCTGCCCGGACCGCTGCCAGTTCGGCTTCCCAGAACGCGATCCGGTCCGCCTCGGTTGCGTCGGCTGGCAACCGGCCATACGTCGTGGCAAGCCCGTAGAAGCCCGGTCCCGGCCGATTGGTGGTCTTCGAGACGACGACGGCCGACAGCATCGGCCGACCCGCGGCCCGCTCCTGGTCGGTGACCAGTCCGAGCACGATCCCAACGACGCGCCCCATCAGACTGCCCGACGAGGCGCCGACCAGCTCCCCGATCTCGCCGTAGGTCACCAGCCGGTCAGGGGTCGATGCCGCCTCGGCCATCAGCGCGTAAGCCCGGACGAACCCCGTGCTCCGACGCAGGCCCTCCTCCGACCACCGGCTCGGCACCTGGTTTCCCACCGCGTCCGTCTTCTCGCTCACCCGTCACTCCTTGTCATCCAACTAACCTACCCAGCAGGGCCACACCGTCCGGATCAGCCCGGATACCTGTCCGTTCCGGGCCTGTGCCCCGTATCCGACACGCGCCCCGGATCAGTGGCCGAGTTCGCCCAGGCGCCGCTGGAAGAACCGGCGCTCGGGCTCGGTCGGAGCGCCATCCAGGGCGACGCGGTACGCCTCGGCCGCGGCCGGGAGGCGACCGGCGCGGCGGAGCAGGTCGGCGCGGGCGGCGGGTAGCAGGTGGTAACCGGCCAGCTCGCCCTCTGTCTCCAGCGCGGCCAGCCGCGCCAGTCCCGCATTCGGCCCGTCGGCCATTCCGATGGCGATCGCCCGGTTGAGCCGGACGATCGGGGTCGGGGTGCGACGCTCCAGCGCGGCGTAGAGCCCGGCAATCTCCACCCAGTCCGTTGCGGCGGCGTCGAGCGCGGTGGCGTGGCAGGCAGCGATGGCGGCCTGGATCTGGTACGGCCCGGTCCCACTCGGGCCCTGGGGCAGCCGCAGCGCCCGGTCGACCAGGGCCACCCCCTCGGCGATCCGTGCGGCATCCCACCGGGAACGATCCTGCTCGTCCAGCGGGACGAGGTCGCCAGCGGAATCGACCCGGGCCGCCCGGCGGGCATCCTGGAGCAGCAGCAGCGCCAGCAACCCGAGCGTCTCCGGCTCATCCGGCATCAGCGCCGCCATCGTCCGGGCCAGCCGGACCGCCTCGTCGGACAGATCGTCACGGAGCGGCCGGTCGCCATCCGACGGGATGTACCCCCCGGTGTAGAGCAGGTAGATCACCGCCAGCACCCCGCCGGTCCGTTCCGGGAGCAGCTCGGCGGGCGGAACGCGGTAGGGGATGCCGGCGTCCCGGATCCGGCGCTTGGCCCGGACGATCCGCTGGGCCATCGTTGCTTCCGGGAGGAGGAACGCCCGGGCGATCCGGGGAGTAGTCAGGCCGCACAGTGTCCGCAGCGTGAGCACCACCCGGGCGTCCAGCGCCAGCGCCGGGTGGCAGCAGGTGAAGATCAGCCGCAGCCGGTCGTCGCCGATCCCGGAGGAGGCGACGGCGTCGGCAGTGGCATCGTCCAGCCCGGTCGCGGGGTCGATGACGGGATCGGTGTCGGGCATGGTCGCGACCTCCCGGAGCTTGCCGGCCTCCACCCCGCGCCGCCGGAGCCGATCCAGCGCCCGGTTACCGGCGACGGTCGTCAGCCAGGCGCCGGGCCGCCGGGGAACGCCCTCACGCGGCCAGCGGGTAGCGGCCTCGGCGAAGGCGTCCTGGGCGCACTCCTCGGCAAGGTCCCAGTCGCCCGTCCGCCGGATCAGCGACGCGACGATCCGGCCCCACTCCTCGTGGAAGACGGTCTCGATCGCCGCGCTGGCCGCCGGTCCGGGATCAGACATCAGCGAGCGCCCGGAACGGCCGGAGCTCGATCGCGCCGTCGCGAGCCATCGGGTGCCGGCGGGCGATCTCGATCGCTTCGTCGAGGTCGGCGCACTCCAGAATGTCGAACCCGGCGATCAGCTCGTGGGCTTCCGGGAACGGGCCATCAGTCCGGAGTGTCTCGCCGTCCCGGACCCGGACGGCGACCGTCTGATCAGCCGGGGTGAGCTCGTTGCCGGTGACCCGGACCCCGCGCCGGTCCACGTCCTCGACCCAGTCGTTGATGTCCATCGGCGGAGCGGCGAGAGCGGTCGCGGTCGTGGCGGCGGTCGGGATGTGGTCAGGGGTCGGGTCGACGCAGACGAACATCAGGAAGCGCATGGGGAAGCTCCATTCGGATGAGACGGCACGATTGTTGACGGATCGCACCCGGGCCTTAGGCGCCGGGAAAGGGGCGGACGTCGATCCGCCCGCCGCGCGCGACCGGATGGCGCGAGGCGATGGCGATCGCCTCATCGAGATCGGCGCAATCGATGACATCAAACCCGTTGATCATCTCGTGCGACTCGACGAATGGCCCGTCCGTGATCAGGAGCTGATCGCCACGAATCCGGACCGTCGTGGCCGCACCCGCGCCGGCAATCGGCGAACCCTCGATGAGACGAACATGCTCGGGGATCGTGTCGATCCAGCGGTCGATGGCGGTGACGGCGTCGAGATCCGCCTCCGACGCGTCGAAGGTGTCGGGGTGTGAATCCGTGGACATCAGCAGCAGAAATCGCATGGAAACGATCCTCTCTCGGTTGGAGGGCGAGCAGGCCGGGCCATCTGACCGGTCCTTCAAAGACACGACGAACGGGATCATGCCCGATCGACCGGTACGGGGCCGGCAACCGGGATGGGAGGCCGGGATCAGCTCAGACAGTTGGTTGCGGGGTGGACCGGGGCGTCCCGGCCAGCCGGGTGCCAAGCCGGATCAGCATGGACCCGGTGCGGGCTCGGAGACCATGGACGAGCCCGGTCCCGCTGTTGGCACCGGCCGGAGGACGGGTCGCCCGGCGAGCCCGGCGGGCACGGGCCTCGGCGAGCTCCCGATCGTGCGCATGTCGCGTGGCGTCCGTCATCAGATGGTGAGGAAACATGGTCGACCTCCCGCCAGCGGAAGAAGCCGGGCCCGCTGCCCACCTTCCCGCCGGTCGTGAGAACGACGAACGGCATGGTGCCCGATCGACAGCGATCGGGCACCATGCCGTGAAGATGACTCGAACCGGAAGCATGACGGTGGCGGCTACGCCTCACGTAAGGAGTGTCGGCGACCGATGAGCCAGCCAGCGAGGGCAAGCGACAGGGTGAAGACCCGGCCGACCGCGCCGGTCAGTGACCGACCAGCGAGTTCAGGCTCCAGCCAGCGGGCCAGCGCGATGAGCCCGATCAGCAGCACTCCGCCCAGCGCGTAGGCGGCCAGCACATCGGACGGCCAGTGGGCGCCACCCCAGACGCGCTGGTAGCCAGTAACTAGCGGGATGACCACAGCGACAACCCGTACCGCCCAGCGTAACGGCGCCCACCGGATCCGCCCGGCGACGAAGAAGATCAGCCCGTAGAGCAGGACGGCCCCGGTGACATGGCCGGACGGGAACGAGCGTTCCTCGGGGTTGAGGCTGACCCGGAACAGCAGTTCGTGGTGGGGACGATCCCGGGTCACGAACAGGATCCCGATCCCCTCGTTGATCACCCCGCCGAGCGGCATCAGCGCCAGCGCGACGGCGGGCGCCCACCAGCGGCGGAGCACGAAGACGAGCCCGGCAATCATCCAGCCGAGGACGGCGCCCTCCGAGCCGGTCAGGGTTCGCACGGCGTTGAGTGCGTCGTTGATGAGCGGCTGGTCAACGCCCTGGAGCCAGATGGCCAGGTCGAGGTCGAAGGCGGCGATCGGGTGGCGCATCGCGTCGACGAACAGCAGCGCGAACAGGGTCGCGAGCGTCGCGGCGGTGGTGGCCGCGGCGACGGCGAACCGGCTCGCTAGGTGGGCGCCGGAGTCTGAACGGGACTGGGACTGATGCAGGACCTGTTCGGCCGGATGCGCCATGGGAACTCACCTCCTGTCCCGGCCCCGGCGGCGTAGCCTTGGCGACCGGATCTCGTTCCCGGAAGGACGACGCTCACCCCATCGTGGTTCCCGGCACCGCAACCACGGGCCAGGGACGAGTGGGACGCCGTCGTCCAGTCCTGATCGCGGACATGGCGAGCGACCAGGACCAGCACCGGTTTGGAAACCGGGCACCGCGTCGGCCCGGTCGGTTCGAGAGATGCTGCAAGGGATACCCAAGAGTTGTTACATGATTATGACGTTGGCATGGTTGGGAACTGGATCCCGCCGAAGGGCCGCATCGTCCAGCGCGTGCCGATCGCTTAGCCCGCCATGTCCGGCTGGCCTCGTGGTGACCATCGGCCCGGCTCACCCGTCGGCGATTGACCGAAAACATCAATTGCGGGCCGTGAACCGCGAAACCAAACCGCGCGCCGTGAGTTAGAGAAGACGAACCACCGGACAGCGGTCCGGGACGGCGGCGGTGCCGGGGGGCACGTCGCCGGGGGAGCGGGCGGTGGGACGCCTCTCCCCGCAGAGGTTCGATGACCCGGTGGGATGGTCCGCCGGCCGCGGCAATGCCGGCCGCTAGCAGTACCTGGCCGGCGATGGTTTTCGGGGATCGCCCAGAAGGGGAAGGGTATTGACCATGGGACCGATTGTTTCGACTCGTCGATCCGCCATCACGTCCGGCCTCGTGCCACGTCTCATCGCCGGGATGGCGATGCTCGCCGCCCTGCTCGCCGCCTTCGTCACCGCGCCGGTGCTTCCGGCGTCGGCCGGCAGCCAGGCCGCGACCGCCGACATCACGATGCAGGTCTGGACCTGCCCGGATGATTACGCGGGGACGGATTACCTGACCGACTGCACGCCCGGCCCGGCCGGTACCGAGGTCCTGTTCACGGACGACATCGACTTCACCGGGCCTCCGGGCACGGGAACCTACATCACGGATTTCGTCGACGCCGACGGGTTCAGCACCCAGACGCTGCCGGCCGGCGACACGCTGGCGGTCGTCCAGCTCGCCGCCGACACCTACGGCTTCTACCACGCCTGCTTCGACACGACGGTCGGCAGCGAGGTCTACCTGTTCGATGGTGCCACCAACGGTGCGGTGCTCTCGACCGTCGCCGGCGGCACGTACTCCTGCCGCTTCTATGTGATCCCGTCCTCGGCCGGGCCGCCACCGCCGACGACCGCCAACGGCGTGTTCCAGGTCTACGTCTGCGAGACGGACTACGCCGGCGACGCCAACGAGTCGGGCTGTGTCCGTGGGCCGCAGGGCATCCCGTTCTCGATAACCGGCGACGGTGGCGCCTACGTCCAGGACATCCTGACGTCGCAGAGCGGCACGGCCCACGACTCGACGCTCCCGCCGGGGCTGATCTCGATAAGCATCGATCCGACCGAATCGGTCTATCCGCGCACGACGACCGGCATCGCGTCGGAGTGCTACGACACGACCAACGTCTACCGCGAACTGCTGGTCACCAGCGACGTCGGGCTGCTCGACTTCCCGGTCGTGGCGGGCGGCGAGTACGAGTGCGACTTCTTCGTCACCCCGCAGGACGTCGCGCCGGTTCCGGCCAACATTGCCGTCCAGGTCTTCGACTGCCCGGTTGAGTACGACGGCGACGACTACCTCACCGATTGTGCCCCGACGCCAGCCACCGACCCGGCGGTGGTCTACCTGAACGAGGGGACGGACTTCGACATCGATACGGCCCTGGAGGGCACGACGGGCGCCGAGGGCCGGACGCTGTTCGAGTCACTCCCGGCCGGCCCGTACCTGATGACACTCTGGGAGTCGGAGCGGGTCAACACCTTCTACATCGCCTGCTTCGACGCCACGTCCGGCGAAGAGGTCTACCTGTTCGACGGCAACGGGATTCAGTACGAACTCTTCGTCCAGCCGGGCGACCTGCTCAGCTGCCGCTGGTACGTGATCCCGCAGGCGATCGCCAGCCCGTCGGCCTCGGCCAGCGCGGCCGCCTCGGTCGCCCCGAGCACCGTCCCGTCGGCGCGGCCGTCCGGCCCGGTCACCGGCCTACCGAGCACCGGCACGGGTGCCAGCGACACGACAATGCTCCCGCTGATGGGCATGGCGGCCGTGGCGCTGGTCGCGCTCGCCGGGGCTGGGCTGGTCACCCGCCGACTCGTCACGGCCCGGATCTGATCCCGGCGTTGACGTCGATCACACGATCCTGAGCGGCGACCGGCCCGGGACAGATGTCCCGGGCCGGTCGCCGTTCATCCCACGCCAACAGCCCGCGTCGTCCCCGTCGCTATACTCCCCGGACAGCCGCGACGGCGGGACGAGCAGGGGGGATGGCACCATGGGTCAGGGGCAGGACAACGACGGCCGGACCAGCAATGAAGGCCGGAGGAACGGCGGCACCCGCGGTGGTGACCCGGGCCGGTTCGCACCCGGTGGCGCGATGAGCGGATCCGCGGTGGCGCCGAACGACCCGGCCGGCCAGATGGACGACCAGGACGAGGCCAACCTGGCCGTCGGCGGTTCAGGGGCGCAGCCAGCCGAGGGCGCCGGCGCCCCGCCCCTCGCCCAGCAGCTCCCGGCGATGACGCGATCCGGAGCCGGCGGTACGGGTCGGCCCGGCGCGCTCGGCGCCAACGATCGATCACTGGAGACACCAATCACCGGGCCGGGCAAGCGAGAGGTCGACCTCTACGTCCGGACCTACACCACGCTGCTCCAAAGCTCCGGCGCCATCTCCGTCTCGTCGCTGGAACCGGCCCACATCATGGCCGCGGCCTCTCTCCATGCCGGCGCCACCGAAGAGGCGCCCGACATGAACGCCTTCATGTACAGCACCCAGCGCCTCCCGGCCTGCATCGTCGACGTCCGCCGCATCGTCCTCGCCCAGACCCGGCGCGACTTCACCCGCCACGGCTTCACCGAGCTCGACGACTGGGAGATGCAGTCCGCCCCCGGTCGCCGGCGCCGCTGGCTGTACGACGGCGGTGAGACGCTGGCCGCCTACATCGCCTCCGCATCCGATCTCGACGACGCCGTCCCGACGATCGTCGCGTGGCAGATCGAGTGGAACAAGTTCCACCGGCTATTCCAGGCGGACCCGGAGCTCGCCGCCGAGGTCCGCGCGCTGGCGACGGGGGAGGGCGTGCCGCCCAGCGACGAGCGGTTCGCCAGCATCGGCGAGCGCCTGCTGCTCTCCTCCGGCGACTGGAACCGGCTGCGGAGTGTCTGGGGGGTCCGGCTCTGGCCCAACCTGGCCAAGATGGCCGACGCCCGCAAGCGGTTCAGCATCCGCCTGCTCGGTGGCTCGCAGAACGGCTACGCCCGCTCGGCCCGGCAGTGGTGGTCGCCCGTCGCCACCCGGCTGCAGGAGCTCGGACTGGCCGACCGGCCGCTCTACCTCGTCTCCAGCAATACCCACAGCATCGTCAACGTCCTCTCCGGCACCACCCGCCGGCGCGAGGATGAGATCGTCGCCAGCATCCGCCGCACCGGCCACCACGAGCTGATCCCCGAGCTGGAACTGTTTGAGCGCGGCGTCTCCCGCTCCCCCTGGGAGAACTGGCTGTACTTCGCCGCCCGGTCGTACTTCGCCGCTCCCGGCATGGCCGACGAGCGTGCCCAGCGCAACGCCGAGGAGGTCGCGCTCGGGATCGAGACGATCGACCCGACCGGCGCCATCGACGTGGGGGTTCAGATAATCGACGTGTCCCGGCTGGATCCGGAATGCTTCGATCCGCGCCTCCGCGGTGGGACCGACCGGGTCACCGACCGCTCCGGCATGGACGCCGACGGCCGCAACGCCGACGGGTTCGACGGCCGGGCGGAGGGCTCGGACGCCGTGATCGTCAACATCAACTACCCGCTGGGCCTGGCTGCCTACGAGCTGCTTAGCCAGATCGGCGTCTCCGTCGACGCGATCCAGGGCATCTACATCCTGGGCAAGGCCGCGACGCTCAACGGCCGGATCGGCGACGTGATGATCTCGGACGTGGTCTACGACGAGCACTCCAGCAACACGTACTGGTTCGACAACTGCTTCGACTACGACAGCCTCGCGCCGTATCTCGTCTTCGGCGACCTGCTCGACCACCAGAAGGCGGTCACGGTCAAGGGCACGTATCTCCAGAACCAGGGCTACCTGGACTTCTTCTACCGTGAGGCCTACACCGTCGTCGAGATGGAAGCCGGGCCGTACCTGAGCGCGATCAGCGAGGAGCTGTTCCCCAGTCGCTATCCCAGTGGCGAAGCGGTCAACCTCGGCACGGCGCTGCGTGGCCGCGACGGCGGCGGGCTGGACCTCGGCATCCTCCACTACGCGTCGGACACCCCCTACACCCGGGCCCAGACGCTCGGCGCCCGCGGGATGGATTTCTACGGGCTGGATTCGACCTACGCGAGCACCGTCGCCATCCTGCGGCGAATCTTCGACCGCGAGCGCGCCCGGCTGCGGGGGTAGGGATCGATCACCATGGTCGCCCCTCCCTTCGCCGAGTGGTTCTCGATCGTGGCTGATTGAGAGGCAGCGAATCCGATGAGATGGGGCAAGCCCCATCTCATCTGCTTGTCCGCATCGACTGCCGTGATTTGGCCTGATGAAGGGGCCGGGGGCGATCGGGCGCGCCGCCGTAGTGAGGGGGCAAGCCCCCTCACTACGGCGTAATTGCCTCACCGGGCTGGAAGGGGCCCACCGGATGGGGGTGGCTCCCGGTCAGCGGCTCATGGTGATGTGGACGATGCCGCTCGGCGCCGTCTCGGTAGTGACGTTGGGAAGGCGTCGCTCGAGCCCACGCAGGTCCTCCCAGAGATTGAGTCCTTGGCCCAGGATGATCGGGGTGATGGCCACGTGGAGCCGATCGACCAGGTCAGCCTTGAGGTAGTCCCGGACGACCGTGATGCCCCCGCCGACCCGGACATCGCGGTCGCCCGCGACGGCGGTCGCCTGTGCCAGCGCCTCTTCCGGCGTCGCGGTGATGAAGTGGAACTCGGTCCCACCTTTCATCGCCAGGCTGGGACGCGGCGTGTGCGTCAGGACGAACACCGGGAACCCGAAGGGCGGCTCGTCGCCCCACCATCCCTTCCAGTCGGGATCGTCAGGATACAGGTGCAGGCCGAACTTCCCGGCCCCCATGATCTCGGCGCCGATCCCGTCGAAGTAACCCTTCGCGTACTCGTCGTCGAGGTGGGTAGTGCCGGACCCGTCGGTCATGCCCAGCACCCGCTCCCGGAAGGTGCGCGTCTGCGTGTACGGGCCGACCAGGCGGCCCCAGTCCTCTCCGAACGGGTTGTCCGCCGTGCCGTCGGTGGTGGTGCCATAGCCGTCGAGCGAGATGTTGAGGTCCACGCGAACTGCCATAATCAATCCAATCTCCCCATGACCGCCTTGCGTTTGATACCCGCTCAAGCCTAGCGACTGGGCCGACAGCCTGCTTCTCCCGGCTTGCTCAGACGCGCCCCCGATGCCTTGTCCTGGTCTTACATGGAGACGACGATGCCGACGACGATCAGGATCCGGGACGAGACGCGGGACCGGCTGCAGGCGCTGTCTGCCCGCGAGCAGCGGCCAGTGAGCGCGATTGTCCAGGATGCCGTCCTCCGCTACGACGACGCCCGGTTCTGGGCCGACTTCCGGCGTGAGGTCGCCAGCGAGGCGGCAGATCACCCGACCGCCTGGGCGCTGCACCGCGCCGACACCGCCGCCTGGGACGACACGCTCACCGACGCGCTGACCGACGGCCCCGGCCGGCTGGACCTCCCGAACGGCCCTGATCCACGGCACGACGACGCGGAGGACCGCTGATGGCCTTCCCGCGGCAGGGCGAGGTCTGGGACGTTGACCTCGCGCCCGACCACAACCGGACGCCGGGCGGCACGGTGCTGCCGGCGCTGGTCGTCTCGATCGATGGCTTCAACGCCGTGCCCGACACGCTGATCTTCGTCCTGCCGATCTCCGCCGAGGCACACCCCCGCCTGACCCGGGTCGCGATCCAGCCGCCGGAGGGCGGGATGGACCGCCCGGCGATGATCCTCTGCGACCACCTCCGGACCGTCGACCGCCGCCGGATGCTGCGGCTGCGCGGCGAAGTCGAGCCAGACACGCTCGCCCGGGCCGCCGCGCTCATCCAGCGCATCGTCCGCGTCTGATCGCCCGGCCGGGGGCCCCGCCACCCGGATCACGGGCTTCGCCCGGTCTCTGACGGTGCGCTCCCCTCCCATCTCGCCGGGCCGGGATGCCAGGACATTGGCCGGACAGCGAAACTTCCACGCTGTCTGGTGCGTAGATACTCATGACGCCCTGGTCGAATGACCGGGGAGGATGAGCGATCAGCGTATACTTCGACGTCCCGCCTACCCCCAAAACGCGCGACGGTTTCAGGTCGCCTGGATCCCGGAACGACCGGACCCCGCGCGGACGAGACAGGCGAAACACGTCCCCGGCGCGCGGATTGACCGTCCCGTTGCCCTCACTGTCCCGGCCCGGATCCAGCTCTCGACCGGCCCCGCGGACCCCGGAGATCGCACCACCGCATGGAACCACGACCGTCCCGTCGCCCCGCGGCTCCTGCCCCGGACGCGAACGCCCCGGCCCAGGTCCCCTACGATCCCTACACCGCCCCCGAGGCGCAGGCCATGGCGGGCGGTTACCCCGCACCCGGGCCAGGTCCCGGCGCCCCGCCTGTCCCCAACCAGCCAGGCCCCGGCCAGACACAGGGGTTCGGTGTGCCGCCCGGAGCGCAGGGGACGACCCGGCTCGGTCCGCTCGCTGACGAGCCCGTCTTCTATCCAAACCCGAACCTGCCGCCTCATCGCCCGGCCTACGACCCGACGCGGATGGAGCCGCGCGCCGACTACGCACTCCATCCCGTCGGTCGCGTTCCGCCGGATCACACGCCGCTGAACCTCCGCCCGGCTCCGCCGCCGGTTCCGCCGCCCGATGTCCCGGCCGACCGCGGCAACCTCTTCCGCGGCCTGCTGGCTGGCGCGATCGGCCTGGTCGCCGTGGCGGCGCTGGTCCTGGCGTTCCTCGCCTTCGCCAACGGCGGCTTCGGCATCTTCGACGACGACCCGCCTCCGACGGAGCCAGCCGTCGTGGCGGGCAACCCGAGCGACCCGGCGGTCGCCGCCGATGCCTCGGCATCAGCTGCCGCGGGCACCGACGGCGCCGCTCCCACGGCGCCATCGGGCTCCGCGACGGGGCAGGGCGTCATCCCGCCGGCCACCTCCAGCGAGCCGGAGCCATCCGCCGAGCCGGAAGCGACCACCGAGCCAGCGCCGTCCGACGCGAACGCGCCGACCGCGGAAACGAGTGCCGCGCCCAGCGCCCCGGCCAGCGATGACGCCGCCGCGTCGTCCGAGCCGGAGGCGTCCGGGGACGGCGAGGTCGCGGCGACCGACACGGAGGCCTCGGCCGGGAGCAGCGCCCAGCCCAGCCCGAGCCCGGACGCGGGCGGCGGCGAGGTTACCGCCGCGATCGGCGACTTCCTGCCGCCGTCCGACGACCTGCCCGCCGGGTTCGACGCGCCAACCGCCGAGGGGGAACGCTCCCTGGAGGAGGTCGCCGCGACCTTCGTCGGGGTAGATGAGGACGCCGCCGCCGCGCAGGCTGAGCTGGAGGAGTGGGGATGGGTCGCCAACGAGTTCATCACCTACGACGCGGCGCCGCAGCCCGCCAACGAGGACATCAACCGCTACGCCGTCAGTGCCCATGAGTTCGAGACGGCGGACGGCGCATCCGACGCGCTGCCGGCGTTCGTCGAGGCGTTCGGGGTCGCGCCGCTGGACCTGCCCGCGGAAGACGCGGTGGGCGACGAGATCTTCGCGATGCAGACGACCAATGACGACGGCAACCTGGCGGTGCTCTACGTCCGGACCGGGCAGTACATCCTCAAGATCGACGCGGCGTCGGTCGCCGGCGATCCACTTCCCGCAGCACTCGCCCTGGCCGAGCAGCTGGTCGGCAGCGGGGATAGCGAGGGCGACACCTCGGCTGACGACGCCGGGACAGCCGACGAGGGAACGACGAACGAGGAAGAGGCGTCCGAGCCACCCGCCGTCTAGAGAGCGATCACCCAACGCGGGCACAGGAAGGGGGATGGCCAAGTGGCCATCCCCCTTCCTGTGTGTTCGGGTTCCTGAGCGTCGGTTGCCGCTGCCCCGCGCCTGACGCCGGGTCAGCGCGGGCGGTCGAACGCTACGACGATCCGCGTCCGCGCTCATCGCGGAGGGCAAGCGGCGGATCCAGGACCTCCCGGAGGAGGACGGCCGTCCGCAGGCTGGCCGGGTCCCGGAGAGCCGCAGCCAGGCGGTCAGCCTCGGTCTGAGGCCAGGTGACGACCGGTTCGACCCGCTGTCGCGGCCGTTCCGTGGACGGTTTCTGCCATTCCTGCTCCTCGATGGAGAGTACCTGGGGCCGCCGGGGGTCAGAACGTTGCGAGCGGTTGGGATTGCGGGGTCGCTCTGCGTCACGTCCGTCCTGTGGTTCGCCGACCGAGCCCGATTCCCAGAGTGAGCCGGGGCGGTCACCGCCGGTGTTCACCGGCCGACCCGTAGGGCCCTGAGGACGCGCGGGATGCACCGGGCGCTCCATCCGCCGGTCCGGACCGGGCGGGACCGGCTGACCCGGTGCCCCGGACTGGCCGTATCGCTCGTCCGGCCAGCCGCCGGGCATCCCCTCCCGGACCTCTTCGAATGCCTTGCGCAGGCGATCCATCATGATGATCCTCTCGCCGCGCCAGGTTGGTGACCTGGCGCGGCATCTGTGGGAGTGTCAGGCGGGACTAGCCGCGGCCGTTGCCGTTCTCGTGCGCGTCACGTCCGGAGATCGCGGCGCGCATATCGGTGTCAGCCTGGACGTTCTCCATCTTGTAGTAGTCCATCACGCCCAGCCGTCCGGAGCGGAAAGCTTCGGCCATGGCCAGCGGCACCTCGGCCTCGGCCTCGACGACGCGGGCCCGCATCTCCTGCTCCTGGGCGAGCGCCATCGCGCGGCGCTCCTCGGCCCGGGCCTGGGCGATCTTCTTGTCAGCCTCGGCCTGATCCGTCTGGAGCTCGGCGCCGATGTTCCGCCCGACATCGACATCCGCGATGTCGATCGAGAGGATCTCGAAGGCGGTTCCGGAGTCGAGTCCACGCTCGAGGACGTACTTGGAGATCTGGTCGGGGTTCTCGAGCACCATCTTGTGGGACGCGGCCGAACCGATCGAGGACACCGTGCCCTCGCCGACGCGGGCGATGATCGTCTCCTCACCGGCACCACCGACCAGGCGGTCGATGTTGGCCCGGACCGTGACCCGGGCGACGGCAACCAGCTGGATGCCGTCCTTGGCAACGGCCGAGACGCGCGGCGTCTGGATGACCTTGGGATTGACGCTGACCTGGACCGCCTCGAGCACATCTCGGCCAGCGAGATCGATGGCCGTGGCACGCTTCCACGGCAGCTCGATGTTGGCGCGGTCAGCGGAGATCAGGGCCTGGACCACGCGGCCGACGTTGCCGCCGGCGAGGTAGTGGGCTTCCATCTGCCCGACGTTGAGGTTCATGCCGGCCTTCTGGGCGCTGATGTACGGCCGGACGATGTCGTTGGGGTTGACTTTACGAAGCCGCATTCCGATCAGCGTACCCAGATTGACACGGGCGCCGGAGAACACGGCCGTGATCCAGAGGCCCACCGGGACGAAGAAGAGGAAGAAGCTGAGCAGGACGACGACGATGACGCCGACGACCAGCAACGGGAGAAGCCCATCTGGCATGGGGTGACCCTTCTGTGCGAGCCCGTAGCCGGGCAGGAGCGGTAGGGGAGCCGGGCGCGTGCCGGATTACGGCGCGCCCGGGTGATGTTTGTCCCGGTCAGATCCCGGTCGGGACCGGCGCCGGGACGCCGCCTGTCACGATTGTTCCGGCGGGCGCCGGTCCACGGGACGGTCGTCGCGACCGGCGGGCATCTTCAGCGGGTGGTCGTCGCGCTCCAGGACGCTGTCGCCCTGAAACATCCGGACCATCCAGCTCGGGCGCTCGGTCCCGGCGCGGGCTCGCCGGTCCTCATCGACGGTGGCCGAGAGGGCCAGCCCACCGCCACCGAAGCGGCGGCGCGAGGTCGTCGTGATGGTCGAGCTACCGGCCCCGACCATCCGGGGGAGCAGCGCCCCGGCACCGATCGCGCCGGCCGCGGCACCTGCCACTGTCAGGATCACGATCCAGGCAGTCCGGATCATGTCATCGGCCGACTGGAACGCGCCGAAGTCGCGCCCGATCATCGCCAGCCAGACCCCACCACCGACGGACACCAGCCCGGCGAGACCGGCAATCCCGAAGCCGGGGAAGACGAACACCTCCACGGCGAGCAGGACCAGCCCAATGACGATGAGTGCGAGGTCTTCCCAGCCGGCCAGCCCGGCCAGCAGGTGGCCCCAGAAGAACAGGCCGATCAGGAGGGCGCCGATGGCGGCCGCCACACCGAACCCACCGACGAACGCGTCGGCGACGATCAGGAACAGGCCGACCAGGACCAGCAACGACGCGAAGCCGGGGTTGGTCACGAACCGGACGAGGTGCTCGGCCGGGCTCATGCTGGTCTCGGTCACCGCTGCGCCGGCGTAGCCCGCCAGACTGATGACCTCATTGACGGAGTTGGCGCTACCTGTGAGGTAGCCGACCTGCTGCGCCTGCTCGGCACTCAGAGTGACCAGTCCCTGGCCGGTGTCGTTCAGTTGCTCAACAACGACGGCCGGGTCGACCATCGCCTCGGCGACGGCCACGTCACGGTTGTTCTCAGCGGCGGTGGCACCGAAGGTCGAGCGAACGGCGGAGATGACCTTCTCCGAGGACGTCTCGCCGGTCCCACCGTTGACGGGGGTGGCGGCACCGAAGACGGCACCCGGTGCCATCCAGATCTGGTCGGACGCGATGGTGATCAACGCGCCGGCCGAGAACGCTTCCCGGTTGACGTAGGCGATCGTCTCGATCGGCGCGCCAAGGATGGCGTCCCGCATCTCGAGGACCGTGTCCAGCCGACCGCCGGGGGTATTGATGTCGAAGATGACCGCCGTGGCACCGGCTTCGACCGCGTCATCGATCGATCGCGACAGGTAATGCCCGATGCCGGGCTCGATCTCGCCCTGGATCGGGATCACGTAGACCGTCGATCCGCTTGCCGTGTCCTGGGCGGAGGCCCGGTCGGCGACGAGGCCGCCGAGCATCCCGGCCGCGCCGATCAGGAGCGCGGCCAGGGCGAGGGTCAGCCGGAATGCCCGGCCGAACCCATAGGAGCGGCCGGATTCACCCCGGCCGCCCTGATGTGTATGTCGTGGTCGCCGTGCCCCGCGTGGTGCGGGCGGCGACATCGTGACGCCGGGAATCCTTCCGCGCTGCATCGCGCCCCCTCTCCTTGAGTTGACAGAATGATACCGGGTGGATGTCACAGAACCGTCCCACCGCGGGGACGTTCGGCCGACAACCTGGCAGCTAAAAGGGAGGTGCGGGGCTCTGCCCGGATGGGCAACACCTCACGGGCTCGTGTCGCGACGCGACAGGCGGACCCGGGGCGGTCCGGCCAGTGCGTGAGCCGTGATTCCCCTGACGCACCGACCGGACCGCCCTCCTTGATGGTCGGGCACCCGTGCCGGCTGGATCGGGACGCCGGACCAGGTCAGCGATCCACCACGGACGCTTCACACCGGTTGGCGACTACCGGGTGACGAATCCGGCCACCGAAGCAGGACGAGCGACGCTGCTCGTCGGCAGGGCGGCTTTCTCTTATTGAGGGGAAACATGTCTGGCATGACCCCTGACGATTGGCTGGACAGCTTGCGTATAATCGAATCCGTCCGAACACCCCGCACGTTCGGGCATAGAGGCGGCGGCGCCCGTGATCGCCCCTCGAACCCAAGGAAGGACCCGAGATGCGTCTGGCCCGGTATCTTGCGACGGCCGTCATGGCTGGATCGCTCACGGCAAGTGCCGTGCTGCTGACGGCGGTTCACGATGACACCGTGCGGAACCCGTTCGCCGGGGCGCAACAGTCCGTAACGGTCTTTCCGGCGGAAGTCAACGTTGAGTCCCTCGTTGTCCGCGCCGGGCCAGGTCTGAACAGTACCCAGGTCACCTCTGTCTACTTCGGGGACAGTGTCCTGGTCACGGACGGTCCGGTCGCCGCAGATGGCTACGACTGGTACCTGCTGGAAGCCGACGGCGTGACGCTGGGCTGGTCGGTGGAGGGCTTCGCGTTCACCGGCGAGACGATCACGCTCGCCGTGGAGCCGGTTGCGCCCGCCCCGCCGATCGTGCCGGAAGCGCAGACGACGTGGGAAGTGACGAGCCCGTTCCTCATCATCCGGAGCGAACCGTCGGCTGACGCCACGGTCGCCCGGATCGCGACAAGCGGCGAGGAGCTGCTCCAGGATCCGGACGTGGAACCGGTCGAAGTCGACGGCGACCAGTGGTTCCCGGTCGAGGACGGCTGGGTCGGCGGACCGGCCGGCGGTGAGAGCGCGGGCGTGACGCTACTGCTCTACCCCCTGTACGTCACTGCCAGCGCGCTGAATGTCCGGGCCGACCCAAGCCTGTCCGCCGAGGTCCTCGACGTGCTGCCCTACGGCGCGGCGGTCAATGTCTACGGTTCGTTCCGCGACGAAGAGGGCAACGACTGGAACGCCGTGGATAAGGATGGCTCGCTCTGGGTGTCCGCCGAGTGGGTCACGATCAGCCTCGAGGGGCTGGAAGAGCCGAGCGATTCGACGACCAGCGGGTCCGTCGTCCCGGTCGGCTGATCGTCCGGAACACCTTCTGCAGATCCTGAACCGGAGCGGCCCTGCGACGACGCGGGGCCGCTCCGGTCGTATTTCTGATTTCTACCGGCCCTTAGCGACTCTTCCCATCCCAACCTCGGAGGAGTGCATCAAGTTGCGTCTGGGCGTCCAGTACCGTGCTGCAGGACTCCCAGTCCACGTTCTCAGGGATGCGGTCGTACTTGTCGAGGAACGGCCGTTCCTCTGGAAGTTCATTGATCCGCCGGTCAGCTTCAGCTTCATTACGCCGGGCGATATCAACCCAGACCGCTTCCAGCGTATCCGGCAGCTGCCCGAAGATGTCGCTGATCTGCCGGGTCCGCTCCGACAACTTCTGGTGCACGCGATCCTCGACCGAGTCGCGATAACGCATGTTGTAAACGTAGA
The DNA here is from genome assembly GCA_035944555.1 of Thermomicrobiales bacterium. Classification (GTDB taxonomy): domain Bacteria; phylum Chloroflexota; class Chloroflexia; order Thermomicrobiales; family UBA6265; genus CADCWK01. Next base: position 18,603 of record DASZAY010000003.1, on the reverse strand, counting down.
CCTCGTCGCGCAATTGCCCAATGCGCTGGATACGACCTTTCCGCTGTTCCAGCCGGGTCGGGTTCCACGGAAGGTCGAGGTTGATCAAGGTACCGAGGCGCTGGAGGTTCAATCCTTCCGATGCCGCATCTGTCCCTACAACGAGCCGGATGTCCCCTGCGCGAACCAGTCCTTTCAGAACGTCGCGTTGCTTGGATTCAAACATCCCGTTGCGGTAGATGCCTGACCGACCGGCACCGGCGTAGAGCGCGATCGCGTCACCCGGGAACTCGCGCGTCAGCCGACCGGCTAGCCATTGGGCGCTGTCGAAATACTGGGAAAAGATGATGCAGCCCAGGTCGAACCACGGCTCGGTCTCGCGGGCGCCCTCGGGACTTCGCACACCGCTGCGCAAGATTTCGAGGACCAGCCGGTACTTGGGATCATCCCCCGCGAGGTCCAATTGTGCCAGGAAGCGTTCAAGGTGCTCCCGCTCCTGCGCCGACAAGGGCTGGAGCTTCGAGCGTTCCTCAACGATCACCGCCTCATCATCTTCCAACTCATCGATGCCAGCCTCGTCTTCCGCTTCTAGGACGGCCCCCGTCTCGCCGCCGACAATCCTGCGGGCCGTCCGTTGACCCGCGTGGATCGTACTGCCAACTCGACGAAGCAGAAGCGTCTCCAGGAAGCCCGAATTCATGTTCGGGCGCTGACCAATCGCCTCGCAGAATGCCTCGGCCGACTCATATGCCTCGCGCAGTTCCAGCGGCAGCATGATCGCCTCGCGGGTATCGTCTCCGAACAGACGAACCCGGACCCGCGGCAGAAACGGTTCGTTCGTGACTGGGTCGATCTCGTTCTCCAGAAACTCCCGCCGCCGCCGGACGATGTGCGAGATGTACGGGTTCAAGTCGTCAAAGTAGACGTCAGCAACGCGCTTGAGCTGACCCCGATCGGCAGCCTTGAGCCGACTCGGCCTGTCCAGTGGATACTCCGCAACCTGTACCGGCTTGCCCAGCTTTGGATCGTCGGGGGCAGTCAAGCGCCGGATCGTGTCACGGAGCGGTCGGTTGCGTGGATCGCCGGCGACATCGACATCGAGCGGGTCGGGGAACGGGTCACGCATCCAGCTCCAGACATCGCTCAGACCATCAGGCTTGGCGGCGCGGCCGGCAATGATCTCCAACCCGCCACGCGCGTCGGCACGCCAGCGGGCGAACTCGCTGCGGCCCAGAACCCGCCAGTTACCCCGATTGAGCGCGTCCAGCAAATCGAAGGCTTCGATTGGGTCGAGCTGGATCGGGGTCGCGGTCGCCAGCAGCATGCTCCGCGTCGAGCCGGCGATATCCCACAGGAAGCGGAGGACGTTGTTGGGTCGTGCAGCCTGATCGCGCTTGCTCCGGCCGGTGTTCTGGCGCCGGGCGTGGTGAGCCTCATCGAGAATGACGCATTCCCAGGTCCGGCTGACCAGGATCCGGCGGACCTCCTCGCTGTGCTTGATCAGGCCGGACGAGACGATCCCGACCCGGCGGGGGCAATCCAGCAGCCCGTGGTGCCCATTCCGCGCGGATGGGTGATGGACACCGCGCTCGTCGATCCAGTCGGCGCCGGTCCAGATCGCCGAAGGAAGCTGGAGATAGTCCCAGAGCTCGTCGCGCCACTGGGCCATCAGGGGCTTGGGCACGACGACCAACACATTGCTCTGCCCCCAGAGCAACATCAGCTTGGCGGCGAGCGCAAGCTGAATCGTCTTGCCTAGCCCGACCTGGTCGGCCAGGACCAGCCGGGCACCATGCCGCCGGTGGGCCTCGAAGGCATGGTGGACGAACCACTTCTGGTGAGCCCAGAGTCCGGTTTCGCGAGCGTAGATTGGCACCTCGATCGTCGCCTCAGCGGCAGGTTGTTCGGACTGCCGCCAGATATCCAGATCATTGACGACGGTCCGGACCGAAATCCGTTGAATGTCCGTGATCACCGCGTCGGCCAGATCGTGAGCGGCGGCATGGTGCCAGAGCGCATCGAACTCGGCCTGGACCCAGTCACACCCCTCAATGCTTCGGTCGGCCCAGACGATCTCGTAGTTACGCCGCCAGCCACTCAGCGTCTCATTGGCGCTACCGACGAAGCAGAGGCGAGAGCCGTCGGCGTGGCGAACCAGTCCGGCCTTGCCGTGGAGCAGGCCATGGACGCCGCTCGGCAGCACCTTGACCTTAAGCCGGCCTGACGTCAGCAGGTCGTAAAGGCGACGCAGGTTACGCTGGGTCTCCGGCGAGATGTCGTCGGGTAGCCAGCGCTTCCACTCCTGCAGCATGCCCATCTGGGCGGCGCGGGCGGTGTGGATGTCCTCGGGCATGAGCTCGGAGTTGCAGATGATCCGGGCGACGCCACCGGCCGCCATCTCGCCGATCGCCTCTCCGGCAACCTCGAGCATCGACGAGGTGAAGTAGCCAGCAATCCGGTCATAGCCTGTCGCCCCGTAGAGGACGTCGGGCAGGAAACTCGCCAGCGAGCCCTGCCGCGACGAGTGGCGCTGGATCGTCGACCTGGGCTGTGTCTGCACGGCGGTTCCTTCAAGTTCTCTCGGGCCATGAATGGCCGAGGGCAGGGGGGAAGGCGGTTGCCAGGATGCCCCTTCCAGTCGTGAGGAGAGGAATCACGTCATGTCATGCAGGTTCGTTCCGGTACAGCGCCTAACTTCCGACTCGTCCTGGCGTCCCGTGCTAGACCCTATGGCTGCGCAGCGATCCGATCAGGGCGTCGATCGCGGCGTTGTCCCGCTCCCAGTGCGGCAGACGATCGCTATGGCGGCGGAGAAAGACGAGTAGCTCGATCATCCGGTCGCGCTCCTGCCAGTAGGCAGGGCCGTAGTCATTGGCCAGCTGCTGCCGGGCCGGACGCGGGTCCAGCTCCTCGTGCTCGGCTGTCCGGAAGATGGCCAGCAATAGCTGGCGGAGCGTCGAGCCAGCGAAGCCTTCCTTGCCCGGCTCTGCTACCCAGCGCGAGCGGAACTCCGAGGGGGCCTTGAACCGGACGGCGTTGGCCCTGGTGGAGGCGTAGAGGTCCTTGACTTCGGTGGCGCCGAACGAGCGTGCCAGTTCCTGGTAGACGCCGCTGCGCTTCTCACCACCAGCCTCGGTCTCAACCGCCTTGAGGTAGAGCCGCTCATCCGGGCCGAGCCGGCGCCATGTCCGCGGCTCCATGCCACGCGGGACAATCGCATTGGTCGCGATGTCGACAGCCTGCTCAATCAGCCGGGTTATCGGAGACTTCTCGCCCTTGGTCCTAGGTCGACCCAGCTCCCGTTTGATATCGATTTCGTCGATCTCGCTGTACTGGGTCAGGACGCGAAGGGCAGCGGCGTAGGCGGCCAACTGGTAGTCGGCGTCGCCGAAGCTGGGATCAGCGTCATCGTCGATCGCCCGCATCTCGTCCAGCTGCCGCTTCACCTCGGCCTCAACCTCGGGGTAGATGTCGGACAGATACCCGTAGCTGTCGCCGGCCCGCTTGCGCAGGACCAGGCAGACAGTGCCGTGGACGTAGTTGCCTTGCCGTATCCCAGTAGCTCCTGTCTCCGTCGCGACTGTCCAGGCATTAACGACCTGAAGGCCAGCTCCCCAGATAGTAAGTCCGACGTCGGCCCAGACGGCCGGGTCTTGATGGACGAACATGATGATTTGGTAGCCATCGTCCGGCATGTGCCGAGTAAGATTGGCATAGGCGTCGGTTAGCCTAAGCCGGAATTGCTCGCCCTCACCTTTGATGTTCTGACTTCTACGAGAATCGCCATACCAATCTGGAAAGATTTTCGGCAATTGCTTGTCGTACCACGCCAAGAAGAACTCGGACACCTCGTCGTAATTGACGGCATCGCCGTAGCCAGGGTCAGTAATCCAAAGATCGTTCTCAATGTCTATCAACCTTGCATCAGCCAGCTTGACTGAATGACCGGTTCTCACAACCGATGCGTCGGGAAACGAGCAGAAAATGCGTTCCAACGCCAAACTTGACCGAGTGGCATAAGTGAGAAGCGTGTTAAGAGCTTGATTGTAAAAGGTGTCTTCCGGTTGATCCTTGCTTGGATGGGAATTCCATCGCGACAGGCGACTATCCCAGTTTGCGGCCCGACCGATTGACAAAAGAATCGACTTACTTATCGTTGGATCACTGCCCGCAACGTTACTGGCGATCAAGCCAATAAGCAAGAGCTGGCGAGGATTGAAGAGATGGTGCCAATAAGTCCATCCGCGGGTTCTAATGGGCTCATCAGTCTTTGCGCCTGGTTCGATCTCTTGGCTAGGAATGTAACCTTGTGCCTGCCAATCGGCGAATCGCTCACTTAGCAATTCTAGGACGTACTGGTCTCGGTCAAGGTCCTCGACAGTCGGAGAGCGATAGTGCCGTTCACCAGTTACTGGGTCGCGCCATCGGATGCAGTAGAGCCGCTCCTGGAAGACATCGCTTGACCGTGGGACAAGGTCGTCGTTGGTCCAGCGACGAAGACCCTCGGCACCACGCAATTGAACAATAGACGTTGAGGTCCGTTGATGCGGTGCAAGCCAATGACCATTTCGATCCACCGGCGTACGAACTCCATTCTCCCAGGTTCTTTCGTGAGCGGATTCGCTGATCTCATGCTGGCTAGCCCCACTCAGAATGTCGATATCGAAGCCACGATTGGCTTGATTCGGTAGCAACTTGACATAGACTCTGTGCTTCTGAGAGATCACCATGTTAGGGATAAGTGGAACCGTCCAACCAGTACGAGCGTCACGCACCTCGCTGCAATACAAGTAAGCCTCGGCTAGCCAGCCCTCCTCGTTTCGTTCGATGCCCCACGCGTCGAACTGGTGCTTGACGGATTCGTAAATATCCCGTTGCGCCGCTCGAACTTCACTAACGACCGCCTCTCCGCCACCAACAACATTCAATGCCGACCAAGTCAAGAGACCAGCAACCGGATTGATGTCTGACGCGCTGACTGAACATCCGAGTCGAGCCGCCTCGAAAGGGATTGAGCCGCCTCCGGAAAACGCGTCGCCGACACGGGGACAATGCCCAAATCGACGACGCCCTAATTCTTCCACAATGTCTTGGAGAGTGGCTGCGTTAGTGGCAAGGTGTGCGTTAATCCGCAACCAAGCCTCAGGCGATGGACCATCAATTTCTTCAGGGCGGACACAGAACGTAAGACGTTCCGCGTAGGGCAGCGTTAGAAATGCTTGGTCTTGCAAGTGTCGGCGAACAAGTGCAGTGGTACCACTGATCCACTGACCCTTACTAATCGCGCGAGATGTAGCTTCACCAGGAAGAGCCGCCTCGACTTCTCTTGCTGAGATTGTTTTTGTACGACGCCGAAGGAGACCATCGTCATCCATCGTCATTAGTGCCAAGAACGTCGCACGGTCGCCTTCCGGATCCTTTGATGCGGGCATCAGGAGCCCAAGGATAATAGCCCTGACCAAAAGTAACTGCTTTCGCCCCCACCACTTACCGAGACTTGTCAGCGACTGCGTGGAGCCAGCCTTCTTTTCTTTGTAGCACTCATCTGACAACTCTGCGACAGGGAAGTCAACCTCAATGTAGCTGCGCTGATGCGGGGCGGTAATCTGCTCGGCGACGCGAGTGCTTTCAGTGGGGGAGGTCATGGCCTGCGTCTCTCAGTGGGATGGTTCCGCTAAGCCTGCGGAAATCAATGTTCTAGGTTGAGATGGGTCAGGAAGCATCGTAGTCGGGCGCATCCGGCTCGGCGAACAGCCGGCCCTGGACCGCTCCCGGTTCCTGCGCCGGAGAACGGCCTCGTCGGCTGTTGACTGGTCGTAGCAGCCGCTCTTGATCAGGTATCTCGTCAACGGGCGATGGCTCGGCGGCGATGCGGAGCGACTCCAGTCCGACGTCACGAGGATCGTCGAGGAAGGCGACCTTGATCGCCGCTCGCCAGCCGTGGGAAGCGCCATCGGGGATCGTCCGCGACCGGGGAGAAGCATTGATGGTGGTGTAGAACCACCACCGCTCCTCGGGCGCCAACCCGCGCCAGTTGGCCAGCATCCGGCCGATCACCGTCGGATCCTGGTCATCAATCGCCCAGGCAAGCAGGACCAGCTCCTTGCCGAAGTGCGGCGCCAGTGGTGTGACACCCTTGAGCCAGCGGCCGGGCCGAAGCCGCGCGCCCTGGAGGCGCTGATTGAAGTCGGCCGCGACAGCTCCCTGGACCGCCTCCCAACGTGCGGCGGTCAGCCGAGCCCGCTCGCGCGCCTCATCGGAGGATGCTTGGCCGTCCAGCGCCATCCCGGCGCCAAACCGCTCGACGACGGTGATACCACCTCCACCTCCGGCAGTGGGCCGGACCTCGAAGTGGTAGCCGCCGGATCGCTCCGGCTGGTAGCCGAAGCCGCGTGAGCCGCTCATCCGCCCTGCCTCAACTCGTTGGGCCGAATCTCGAGCTTGCGCTCCCGAACGATGTCGAGCAGATCCGATCCCTGCGCATACTCGGTCCGGGCAATCTCCACCCGCAGGTTCCAGCCCAGATGGATGGTCGTCAGAACGTCCGCCACCTGCCGCACCTCGGCGACGGTCAGCGTGACGCCCTCATCGACCTGCCACAGCGAGTAGTTGATCGCCGACTCGGCGGTCAACTCGATCCCGGCGACCGTCGCTGTCGCCTGCTCCAACTGGCGCAACAGCGCGAAGGTATCGGCCGTCGACGAGGCGACCAGCCTGCGCCGCCACTCGGCGGGCCGGCGCGGATCGACCGTCACTTCCTGGCCGCCGGTGTCCTGGATCTCGAACGTCTCAACTGCCGATCGAATCCCATCGGCCTCGGCCACCGCCCGGATGGTCGTCGCCGCATTGCTGATCGCGATCGGGCCGGTGTAGGGCTGACCGCTGTTGATCGGGCTGGACTGGTCGGTGGTGTAGCGGATCGGCGCCGGGGGGACGGCCTTGAGCTCGACCCGGCGCCCGTTGCCGTCCTGATGCGTGTCAAACCGGAGCGTAATGCGGTTCTCCCAGGCAACCGGATCCGCCGATTCATAGGCGCCGGTCGAGTCCTCGGCGACGAAGCGGCCCGCGAGGTCGGTGACAGTGATCTTGCCGTTCTCGACAATCTGGCTCGCCCCATCGGCGGAGATGAACCGGACGATGTCGGCATTGACCGGTTTGACCTCGATCGTCACCGCGCCCGTCTCCGGGTCCGGCTCGCCGATTACGCGCGGCGCCGAGACACGAGCCTTCTCTCGCTCGAACGGGCCGCGCTCAACGAACCGGCCCTCGTCGACCAGGCGCCACTGCCCACGCTGGACGGCCTGGTCGCGGACATCGTCCAGCTTGGCCGGCTGGTGCATGGGGAAGCCAGGCTGCTGGGCGGCCTCGGTCCGAATCTGGGCCCAGGCGACCGCCTTGCTCTCGGCCGGCCACAGTTCGCGCTCGATCCGCTCACGGAAGCGATCGGTCATCATGTCGACCGGCGCAACGTACTGGCTGCGATCAACGAGCGCCTGCCGGATCACGTCCTCGCCTCGGAAGCGGTTGCCGTCGTACTCCGGGCTGAACTCGGTCTGGAGCAGCCCATTCCGTCCCGGTGAGCGGAGGGTGAAGAAGGCCTCCCGCAGCGCCTGGTAGAAGTTGGCGTCGTACCGCGTCGCGAGATCGCGCGCCTCGAGTAACTGCGGATCATCGGGTCGGTACTGACCCTGCTCGAACTCCCGCACCATCTGCCGGGTAGCGATCAGGTAGCGCGTCCGCTGGACGACCACGTCGTACTCGGCCGGCCGGCTGGTCACGAGCAGGACCCTGTTCTTGTACGGAAGCGAGTTGTAGTAATCCGTCAGGATCGTGCTGCCAGGCTCCTCCGGCCGAGCGATGATCAGCACCGTCCGGTCAATGGTGTTGGTCAGCTCGCGCAGGTCGGGGAGCGCCTGGACGTCCTGATAGACGTCACGGGCGGTCGGCTTGTAGAGCTCTGCCAGCCGCTTCCCGATCTCGGTCCGGACGGTGTCGCCGATGACGTTCTTGACACTGTCCTCTAACCGGGCACGGACGTTCTCCGTTGACCGGAACAGCAGGCGGCCCTCGGCCGTGGCGTGGAGATACCAGGCCCCGTCGATCAGTTGGAGCAGGGCCCCGTCGAGGTCACCGACTTCCCGGCCGGGGCTGGCAAGGGCGCTGATGATGTCCGCCCGGGTGAGACCGAGGACCGGGTTGGTCGCCAGTGACAACGACGACATCAGGACCAGCCGGGCGGCGTCGCCGGCGTTGCGCCCGGTTGGCCCGTCGATCCGCTGGGCGACGGCCGATCGGTCCGACTTCGAGATGTCGTGGGCGATGGCGTTGGTGAAGCGATCGTTGATCTTGTCCAGCTCCGAGGCCAGGCGTGGGTTGGCGGTGTCGATATCCTGGACACCGATCAGGTACCGTTCGCCAGCGAGGCGGCTCTCCCAGAGCCCAGCGATGACCTGCCGCATGATCCGGATCAGGGCGCGGGTCTGCTGGTACCCCTGGTTCTCCCGGAAGCGGGCGAAGATATCCTGCATGGACGGGTGAAACGGGTAGGTCTGACGGATGCTGCTCTGGACTTCTGCGGCTCGGTCGGTCGGCACGTCGAGCGTCCGGCCGGCAGCCTCAATTGCCTGGCGGAAGGCGGCGGCGACCTCGTCGACGGCGCCCTCGTCCGGCAGTCGTTCGAACAGCCGCGTCCGCAGGATGTGGTAGAGCTCGGCAGTGTCGAGCCGGACCGGGGTGATCGGCTGGACCGTCCGCTCGGCTTCCTTCTCCATATCGCCCAGGACGCCGGTCAGCCGGTCGTCGGCGAGCTGATATGACGATCCGCTCAGGTCAGTCAGGACCAGCGTGACGTTGGGCAGCTTGCCGGAGTTGATTGCCGCCAGCAGGTTGGAGAGTGCCGACTGCGTGGCATGGGCCAGCGTGCTCTGGCCGAGCGTGACCTGGAGCGCCTGGTTGAGGTACGGCGGCAGCTCGTCAATCAGGATCAGCGTCCGGTCGCCCTGGAGCAGCCGAACCCAGTCGCTCTCGCCCGGTGCCTGCAACGGCTGATAGAAGCGGGCCAGGACTTCCCGTCGACCGAGCTGCTCGGCAAGCTCGCCCCAGATTCCGAACTGCGGGTTCTGGCGGCCGCTGAAGGAGAGGACCGCTACCGGTCCGATGTCGCCGACCGTGGCAAACGCTCCCATGACGTCCGGCCGCAGGGACGGATCCTGGGCAAGCAGTGCGAGCGCGAGGAGACTATGTGTCTTGCCACCGCCCATTGACTGGCTCAGGAGGAACGAGCCGTTGGCGTCCGGATTACTTCCGTCCATCCGGGAGAAGACTTCCGTCAGAAGCGTTCGCATACCGCCGGTAACGAAGTTCTCGGCGAAGAAGGCGCGACCATCGATGGATGCAAGGTCGTCCAGGCTGTAGACGGTATCCCGCAGGTTGGTATCGAAGACCGATTGGCGCGGAACACACGCTTCAAGCAAAGACGGAATCACCCGTGGCCTCCTGCACGACCTCGTGCGGTGTTCTGGTCGGACGCAGTTCATGTGGGTTGTTGTTGCTTCCCCACACGTTACCCCGTCGTTCTTGTATCAGCGTTCGTCAGTATGGAACAGGGAAGACGCGGCGTCACCTCTGCCCATGGACCTGCGTTGATACGCATCCTCGTTCCCTGGCTTGCAGCCAACTCCGACCAAGAAATGACTTGTCTTCTCCTCCGAAATGCGCTGGCGCGATTCGTGAGGGTGCCGTATCGTGAAGGCATTCCGGTCGCCGGGCGACGCACCGCCCGCCTGACCATCCGTCCCCGGATCCGGGCCGTTCGCCCGCCCATGCGCTCCCGTCGTCGCCACGTTGCCCGGCTCCGTGACCCCGACGCCGCCCGCAGGAGGGCCGTCGCTTGGCTCGTCGCCAGCTCCCCACCATCCACTCCGTCCGCCAGACGCTCGGCGAGACGACCTTCGCAGCGCTCTCCGTCCGCAATTACCGGCTGTTCGTCATGGGGCAGGCCGTCTCGCTGTCCGGCACCTGGATGCAGACGGTCGCCCAGGGACTGCTCGTCCTCCAGCTGACCGGCTCCGGCACCGCCCTCGGGATCGTCACCGCCCTCCAGACGCTGCCGGTCCTGCTGTTCGGCGCCTGGGGCGGGCTGATCGCCGATCGCTATCCCAAGCGCCAGATCCTCTACGTCGTGATGGCGGTTTCCGGGCTGGCCTCGCTGCTGATGGGCGCGCTGACCGTCGCCGGCACGATCGAGCTGTGGATGATCTACGTGATCGCCACCATCCTCGGGCTGATCAAGGTCTTCGAGAACCCGACCCGGCAGACATTCGTCCGCGAGATGGTCGGCAACGACCTGCTACGCAACGCCGTCTCGCTCAACCAGACCGAGATGAACCTGGCCCGCGTGATCGGCCCGCTGATCGCCGGGGTGATGGTCGCGACGGTCGGGCTCGGTGTCTGCTTCATCGCCAACGGGCTGTCGTTCGGTGTCGTGATCGCGACGCTGGCGCTGATGCGGGCCAGGGAGCTCCACCCGAGCAAGCCCGTCCCCCGGGCCAAGGGGCAGCTCCAGGAGGGCTTCCGCTACGTGGCGGCCACGCCGGTGCTGCGCGACATCCTGCTGATGATGGCGATCATCGGGACCTTCACCTACGAGTTCACCGTGATCCTGCCCCTGTTCGCCGAGTTCACGCTGGGCAACGGCGAGACCGGCTACGCCATGCTGACAGCCGGGATGGGCATCGGCGCGGTGGTCGGCGGGCTGTACACGGCCTCGCGCAAGGCGCGCGACCCGAAGACGCTGGTCCGGTCCGCGGCGCTGTTCGGTGGCTCGATGTTCCTGCTGGCGGCAGCACCCAACCTGGCGCTGGCGATCGGCGCGATGATCGTCGTCGGCTTCTTCTCGGTGAACTTCACGTCGCTGGCCAGCGTCACGCTCCAGCTGTCGGCCCGGTCGACGATGCAGGGCCGGGTCATGGCGCTCTGGTCGATCGCCTTCCTGGGGACGACCCCGATCGGCGGGCCGATCATCGGCGCGATCGGCGAGCACGCCGGCCCGCGCTGGGGTGTGCTGGTCGGCGGGGTGGCGGCGCTGGTCGCCGCGGCGCTCGGGCTGCTGACGGCGCGCCGGGCGGCGGCACAGGCATCCGGCGCATCTTCCCCGACCGCCATGGAAGGCCAGGCGGCGGAGTAGGGGACAAGGCCCGTTCCCGCCCACACCCGCCAATGCGTTGCGCTGAGGTGGTGTTCTCCTGACCCGTGGACAATGAACGGGATGGCATGGCCATGCCGGGCGCCGTCGCACCGCTCTGGGACATGCCGCTTGCCCCATGCTGTCTCACTGTTGGGCGCATCGACTGCGTCCCCAACCGCAGGTTCGGGGACTGCGGAGCGACGAGCCCAGGCCCGGCGGAGTGACGGAACCGATGACCAGGCACGTGATGCTGATGCGCTCGATCAACCTGGGATCGAAGAACAAGGTGCCGATGTCGGCGCTGCGGGAGGTGATCGCGCGGGCCGGCGGGCGGGACGTCCGGAGCTACATCCAGAGCGGCAATGTCGTGTTCGACACGGACGACGCACCCGGCTCTCCGGCCGCGGACGACATCGCGGACGCGACGGTCCACTGGCTCCGCGACGACCTCGGACTGGACTTGCCGGTAATCGTGCTGCCGGCGGCGGAGTTCCGGGAGATGGCGAAGCGCAACCCCTTCCTTGCGGACGGCGCCGATGAGGATCACTGCCACCTGATGGTGCTCTCGGTCGTGCCGGACCGGGATCGCGCCGCCACTCTGGACCCGGAGCGCTCACCGGGCGACCGCGCCGTGCTTGCCGGGCAGGCGCTCTACCTGCACCTGCCCAACGGCGCCGCCCGGTCCCGTTGGACCAATGACTACGTCGATCGCAGGCTGGGCGTGGTGAGCACCGCGCGGAACTGGCGAACGGTCCGGGCGATCGTCGCGCTGCTCGACGCGTGAACCGGTAGACCTGATCGGTGATGACCCTCACTCCCTGACCGGCGCCCGCGACGGGAACGACGCCAGGCAACAGGTCAGGCGAGCGGGGTAGCGACGGGGATACCGGCGTCGGGAGTGCCGGCCGGAGCGGGCGGGATGACGACGGGGACGGTCGGCTCGATCGTCGGCTCGACGGTCGGGATGGGCGTCTCGGTCGGGGCCGGGGTGGGGGTCGGCGGGACCTCGACCCCACGGATCTCGATGTTGATCCGGCGCCCCTCGGTCTGCGAGTTGTAGATCGTCGCCGCGCCCAGCACCGCCGTCCGGGCGTCGACCGTGTCCGAACCCTGCGGCAGCGACAGGCAGCCGCCCCCCTCGATGTCCAGCTCGACCGCGACCGCGAACTGGCTGAGATCGTTGCTCGCGGCGGAGGCGCGGATGTTGGTCACCGTGCCGTCGGCGATCTCGTCCAGGGCCTCCGGGACGCTGGCCTGGATGCAGGGCGGGGCCGTCTCCTGCCGGGTTTCCTCGCCCTGGTTGACCAGGATGATGCCGAGCAGGATCACCAGGACGAGCCCCGCGCCGGCGAGGATCGCCAGTGGCCCGATCGCCGGGCCGCCCTCCCGCCCAGAGGGCCGGTTGTCCGCTCCGCCATCGCCTCCACGTCCGCCCCGTCCGGTCCCGTGCTGGAGGACGGGCCGGAGGGCGTTGCGGCGACTCGACGGGCCCACGTCATCACTGGCCGACCCGGACGACCCAGACCCGGGTGTCGTATTCGCCAGGGCGTCCGTCTCGCGTGGCTGATCCTCCCCGTCCCCCTCAGCGGCGGCGGAACGGGAGCTCGGGTCAGACGAAGCCGATGGCGTGGCGTGCGTGGGGAATGACGCAGTCCCTTCAGACGCCGGGGGGGTGTCGGTCGAACCGGCGCTAGCGGCGGTCGGCTCCGTATCCGGCTCCGGGGCGGGACGGGCCACAGTCGGACGGTCATCCCTGATGCCGGGCCCGTTCCCGGAGACCGGCCCCGGATCGGGCACTGATCCGCGAGCATTGGGAGGCCTGATTCCCGGGTGAGCCGGGTCCCTGTCGGGGCGGTCGCCGGGAGTCGCGGATAGATCGACCGGCTCGTCGGCTGGCGCGTCGGCCGGCACGTCGACGGGGACATCCCCCGCCCCGGATGCTCGGTCCATCCGCTCGTTCCCGTCGCCCGTCGACATCGTGCGCGTCCCCTTACCATCCCTGCCGGCCCCGGTGACGTCCACCATCGCTCGTCTGGCGATTCTACGTGCAGAGCCACTCAAGGACCCACCCGGGATCACTCGCCAGGATTCGCCGGACACGGAACGGGCCACCCGGTTGCCCGAGTGGCCCGTTCCATTCGTAGCCGGTACCACCGCTACGGCCGCAAGGGGTGCTGCGGTGGCCTGGCACCATCCTGGCCAGGGCCACCGCAGCGTGAGGATCCGGTGAACGGGTCCTCTCGTGGCGACCGGGTTAGCGGTAGCGGCGCCCCATCGTCAGGCCTGCGGCGACGACCGCGACCGCTGCCAGCGCGAGAGCGATCACGATCAGCAGGGACGACGAAGACGTATCGCCGGCTCCGGTGTTCGGCAGCCCGGTCGCAGCATCACCGGCTGGCGCGCCGACCGAGCTGCTAACAGCCCCATCACTGTCGTCCGTCCCATGGTCGTCCGTCCCATGGTCGTCCGTCCCATCGCCCGAGGACGCATCGTTGTCGGACGGCGTCGCCTCACTTGACGGAGCACCGTCATCGGACGGCGCCACGGACCCACCAGCCGACGCGGACGCATCGATCGACGGGGCCGGAGACGGATCATCGATCTGGGTGATGACGACGACGGCGTTCGGCGCGACCGTGTTGATGGTCACATCCGTCGCGAAGACCGTTTCGTCGTCGATCTCGACGGTGACCTCATAAGTGCCAAAGGCCAGGTCACTGAAGACCGAAGTCGTCCCGGCCGGGGCCTCCTGGGCAATAACGGGCAGACCGGCAGTGAAGGGCACAAGCGGATCCTGCACCGGAGCAGCCGCATCACTGGCCGCCGCGTCGCTGGCAACCGCCGCCGCTGCATTGCTTGCCTCGACTACCGCCGCGTCGCTGGCGGCCGCCGCCGCTGCATTGCTTGCCTCGACTACCGCCGCGTCGCTGGCAACCGCCGCATCGCTCGCGATTGCTGCCTCACTTGCGACCGCTTCATCGCTCGCGACGACTTCTGCCGACGCGCTCGCAGCCGCTTCATCGCTCGCGACGACTTCCGCAGATGCGCTGGCCACCGCCTCATCGCTCGCGACGACTTCCGCAGATGCGCTCGCAGCCGCGTCGCTAGCCTCAACCTCCGCCGAGGCGCTCGCCTCAACTTCTGCGGAGGCGCTCGCCGCCGCGTCACTCGCGACGACCTCAGCGGACGCGCTCGCAGCCGCGTCGCTGGCCTCGACCTCCGCGGAAGCACTGGCCGCCGAATCATCACTGGCCACGACTTCCGCAGATGCGCTGGCCACCGCCTCATCGCTCGCGACGACTTCCGCAGATGCGCTCGCAGCCGCGTCGCTGGCCTCAGCCTCGGCCGACGCGCTCGCCTCCGTATCCGCGGAGGCACTGGCTGCCGCATCACTGGCAACAGCATCAGCGGACGCACTCGCGGCGGCATCGCTCGGAGAGGCATCAGGCGAGGCCGACTCCTCAGCGGACGCGCTCTCCTCAGCGGACGCGCTCTCCTCCGGAGATGCCGACTCCTCAGCCGACGCGCTCTGCTCCGCGGAAGCGGACTCCTCGGGAGAGGCAGACTCCTCGGCCGGAACACTCTCGGCCGGAGAGGCAGACTCCTCGGCGGAGGCGCTCGGCTCGGCCGGGACACTCTCGTCCGGCGAGGCAGATGCGTCGAGACCGGCGTCGAAATCCTCACCCGCCGGGACGCAGACGCCACCGACGCAGAACTCGGTGCCCTCGGGCAGATCGATCGTGGTGGTGATCGTGATCGAGCCCGTCCCCGGGTCGATATCCGTTCCGGCCCGGGCCAGCCCGGAACCGAAGGGCGCCAGAAGCCCAAGCATGAGCGCCAACGTGGCAGCGATGGCCGTCGCTACGAATCCGCGAGTCGGTGGGTATGTCCCTTTTTGCATAGTCCGCCTTTTCCCCGCCATGGGTCTCGGGGCGGCGATCGCCACAGTAAGGGTCACTCGACCCGCCGGCGATCCACCCCGGACAACCATTGTCCATGGGCAGCCATCGCCGTTCATTAAACGGTACTCACGAATCTCGCATCCGATTTGGCAACCCGATCGGCCCATTCGGGCCATACCAGTGAGACGAACCCGGGCGGCCGCCTAGCCAGTCAATCATCGCGACTGCCGGCGAACATCTGCCCAGGGACTCCAGTCAGTCGTCCCATACGGCCCAGGACCTCGCCACGATGGAAATCGGTGCCGGCCGGCAGGGTCAGTCCTCTACGCCCAGGCGCTACTCGCCGCGATCCCAGAAATGCTTCGGCTTGATGGGCAGCATGACCTCGTCGACGTAGCACCACATCCACCGCTCGCCCGGCTCGAACGACTTCACGATCGGGTGGTCTGTCGCGTGGAAATGGGCGGTAGCATGGCGATTCTTCGACGAATCGCAGCAGCCAACATGGCCGCAAACCAGACACTCACGCAAGTGGACCCACTCGTCCCCAAGCGCGATGCATTCCTCGCAACCCCACGACGAGGGCTCGACTTTGCGGATCTGGTCGAGGTGCGAACAGCGGGGATCGGCGCCCATCATCAGGTCCTCCGGGTAAACGATGGCCAGGGACGATCGGGTCAGGCCGGGCTGGCGGCCAGACGCTCCCGGGCCTGCTCCAGATCAGCCTCGGTCTGGGCGTCCGGGCCAGGGGAGCTCGCGTCGCGGGGCGGCGGCAGCACGGCCCGGAGCACGAGGTAGCCGATGGCTCCGGCGGCAAGCGAGGCGATCAGGATACCGATCCGGGCCTCATCCGCGATGGCGCCCTCGCCGAACGCCAGTTCGGTGACGAACAGCGAGACGGTGAATCCGATCCCGCTCAGCGCGCCGACCCCGGCGATGTGCGACCACCCTACCGCCGCCGGCCGGATCGCCAGGCCGGACCGGACGGCCAGCCAGGCAAACAGGGTGATCCCCAGTGGCTTGCCGATCAGCAGCCCGGCGACCACGCCCCACGTTACCGACGATCCCAGCGCGTCGCCCAGGCCATCTACGACCGGGATCCCGGCGTTGGCGAAGGCGAAGACGGGCAGGATCACCAGCGCGACGAACGGGTTGAGTCGGGACTGGAAATGGGTCATCGGGGTGGTGACATCCTCGCAGAGCCGCTCCAGCCGGGCCGTCGCCTGCTGCTGGGGCTCGTTGGAGAGGATGCTCGGCGCGATGAAGCAGGCCCGCTCGAAGTCGTCGATGGCGGTCCGGCCCCGGACGAGGAATTCGCTGGGGTTGATCCACGACCGGGCCGGGACGGTCAACGCAACGAGGATGCCGGCGACGGTCCCGTGGATGCCGCTCTCGAAGACGGCCACCCAGACGGCGAGGCCGAGGACGGCGTAGACCGGCCAGCGGTGGAAGCCGAGCCGGTTGGCCCCGAGGAGCAGCCCCATCAGCCCGCCGGCGGCCAGCACCCACCACCAGTGGATCGCCTCCGTATAGAAGACGGCGATCACGCTGACGGCGAGGATGTCGTCGACGATGGCCAGCGCGGTCAGGAAGACGAGCAGCAGCGGCCGGACCCGCCCGCCGAGCAGCGTCAACAACCCGAGCGCGAAGGCGGTGTCGGTCGCCATCGGGATACCCCAGCCCATCGCGCCGTCGCCGCCGATGTTCAGCAGCGCAAAGACGACGGCCGGGACGGCCACCCCGCCGACGGCCGCGATGATCGGCAACGCCGCCTGCCGCAGGTAGCGGAGCTCGCCGACGAGGACCTCGCGCTTGATCTCCAGCCCCATGATGAAGAAGAACAGCGCCATCAGCCCGTCGTTGACCCAGTGCCGCAGCGTCTCGTCGATGGCGAACGACGACCCGCCGATGCTGAGGTGAGCGCCCCAGAACCGGTCGTAGGCATCAGCCAGGGCTGGGATATTGGCCATGACGAGCGCGAGGACGGTCCCCAGCAGCAGCAGCCCGATCCCGGAGACGCTGGTCCGGACGAAGTCCTGGAACGGGGTGAGGGCCAGGACGATGCCGCGGTCCTGCATCGTCCCGGTGAGGTTGGCGACGAGCGGGGCGTCGTCCTCGGTCAGGTCGTCGATACGCCGGTTCCACTCAGCCCGCTCGGCGGAGACCTTCCACTGGTGGAGTGCGCCCTCGCTGGCGAACCGGATGACGACGCGATGCTCCCGGGAGCCGCGGGGCGGGGGGAAGGAGCGAGCGTCGAGGAAGCCGGGTTCGTTCCCGAGCGTGCCGATCATCTCGTCGATGATGGCGGCGTAGTCGCGCTCCCGCCCCGCCACGACCTGGCGGGTGAAGCGGAACGTGACGGGCTGGCCGGCCCCGCCGGTAGTCGTCTCCTCGCTGGTCACGCTCGTGGCCCCGTCGGTCCCGCCAACGGCTGGGCTCACGGGAACCGTGTCATCGGGCGTGGCGCTCGCTGCGGACGGCTCGCCGGAGCCGGGAGCGGAGGCAGCGGGTGAGGGCGGGACGACATCCGGTCGGGTCATGGGCACTCTCTCGGTTTGCGGGCGGCGGTCGCGGGGACGGGGAGGAGACGGTTCAGCTGGCCGGAGGTGGTGCGGGGTCGAGTGTGAGATCGTCGACGTAGCACCACGCCCACGTCTCGCCCCGCTCCAGCGAACGCATCAGCGGGTGGCCGGTCGTCTCGAAGTGGCTGGCCATGTGGCTGTTGGGCGAGGAACTGCAGCAGCCGACGTAGCCGCAGACCAGGCACTGCCGGAGGTGGACCCAGGTATCGCCCGACTCCAGGCAGTCGGCACAGCCATCCACCCGCCGGCTGAACGACCGGACGAGCCCGAGATGGGTACAGGTGATGCCATCAGCCATCGCCGTCCTCCCGACGTGTTGTCGTCGCCTCGCGATACCCACGGCGTTACCCGTGGGTTGTCCGGCGAGATCGTCTTTCATGAACGCCGCAGTATCGGGTAGGGAATCAGCGGGCACAACTGCCCGATTGGACGGGCGACCAGACGCTGTTCCATGCGGCCGCGACGTCGTCTAACCGTCTGACCGGCTGACCGCTTGACCGCTTGACCGCTTGACCGACACAGGGAGGTACGTCGGACAGTCGAACGGTCAGACGACCGACCGTCGTCCCATCGGCTGCCTGGCTTGAATGACGACGGCCCCGGCGGGTGATCCACCAGGGCCGTCGTCTTCTCCTGCGTTCGACCCGTGGTGCACCCAGCTTACCCGCGCGGCGGCCGGGTCGGCGCCGGCGCCGTCGTCGGCTCCGTCGTCGGCTCCGGCGTCCGGACCGGTCGCGTCGGCACCGCCGTCGGCGGCTGCGTCGGCGCCGGCGTCACGACCGGCACCGTCGGCTGCGGGGTGAGGGGCGTTGCCGTCGGAGCCGGAGTCGTCGGGCGCGGCGTGCTGGTCGCGACCGGAGCCGCCACCACCGTGTAGGTCCGGGTCTCGACCGTGACGTTGCCCGCGTAGTCCCGGGCCCGGGCCGTCATGATGTGCGTCCCGGGTTGGTCGCTG
>DASZAY010000002.1:0-37589 GCA_035944555.1 Thermomicrobiales bacterium | reverse complement strand
GATGCCGGGCGACAACGTGCAGATGGGCGTGGAGCTGATCACGCCGGTGGCGGTCGAGGAAGGGCTGCGGTTCGCGATCCGCGAGGGCGGCCGGACCGTCGGCGCGGGCGTCGTCACCAAGATCGAGGAGTAATCCTCGCTCTATCGCCCTTGAGAGACGGGCGGCGCTTCGGCGTCGCCCGTCTCTGTGTGTCTGGCTACCGGCTTCGGCTGGTCATAAAGCCGGATATGCGCTAGACTCCTTCACTGCCCTAGCCGGTGCGGTCTCATGCTGTGCCGTGCGACGAACGGGGTCGGCTGACTCGCCGGCCCCGTTGCTGTGACCTGATCACACAGGACGACAGAACCGGTCCGAACGCCCGGGGTGCCCCGGAGATGGCGGGCCGGACATTGACAAACAGAGAGGTTGACCGATGGTCGCGCGCAAGCAGACGCAGCGTATCCGTATTCGCCTGAAAGCCTTCGAGCACGCCATCCTTGATCAGTCGGCGGCTCGCATCGTCGAGACGGCTGAGTCGACGGGCGCCAAGGTCGCCGGTCCGGTGCCGCTTCCGACCCGGATCGAGAAGTTCAGCGTCGTTCGCTCGCCGTTCATCGACAAGGACTCGCAGGAGCAGTTCGAGATCCGGACGCACAAGCGCCTGATCGACGTCCTCGAGCCCAGCCCCAACACCATCCGGGCGCTCATGCGGCTGAACCTGCCGGCCGGTGTCGACATCGAGATCAAGCTGTAGGGCTTCGGTAGCGGTCGGCCTCTCGCGTAACGCTCTCCCAGGGTCATGGGAGAGTGGCTCCCCACTGGGGAGCCATCGTTCGTCGGCGTGGGCCAGAGTGCTCCACGCCGATCACCGATGGCTGATCAGTTGCCTGGCGAAGCCGGGTATCGGGAACGGGTGTCGTGGCGCGGAGGGCGCGCCAGTCATGCTCTGAACGCGACGTCGGCCTCAGTGCTTCCGTCGCTTCCTCAACGGCCTGAACGGCCAGGAGAGAGCCAATGATTCAGGGGCTGATCGGGCGCAAGCTCGGGATGACCCAGATCTTCGACGAGAACGGGGTTGTCCATCCCGTGACCGTCGTCGAGACCGGTCCGTGTGTCGTCACGCAGCTGCGGACGATTGAGAAGGATGGCTACGAGGCGGTTCAGCTGGGCTTTGGCATTGCCAAGCGGTTGAACCGGCCGGAGCAGGGCCATCGCCAGGCCAGCGGGTACATGTCCCGCGTGCTCAGGGAAGTCAAGGCGGATAGCCTCTCCGACCACACGGTCGGTGAAGTCATCAACGCGGACACCTTCAGCAACGGCGAGATCGTCGACATTACCGGCACGTCCAAGGGTCGTGGTTTCCAGGGTGGCGTCAAGCGGCACGGCTTCGCCGGGGGTCCCAAGACCCACGGACAGTCGGACCGCCACCGCGCTCCAGGATCCATCGGTTCCTCCGCGACGCCGGGTCGTGTCTTCAAGGGCCTCAAGATGGCGGGGCACATGGGGCATGAGACGGTCACCGTCCAGAACCTGCAGGTCATGCGGGTGGACACCGAGCGCAACCTGCTGCTGATCAAGGGCTCTGTCCCGGGCCCGCGCAATGGTGAGCTCATCATCCGCCGCGCGGTCAAGAAGTAACAGGAGGACCGGCGCTCGTGCGCTAGGTCAGCGCGGGGTGACCCGCGACGTCGTTTCGAGGAGTGATCTGCCCCATGCAGGTTGACATCTACAGCACCGCGGGCGCGGTCGTCGGACAAGCGCAGCTTGACGACTCCGTGTGGGCCATCGAGCCAAACATCGCGGTCATGCACCAGGCGCTGCTGCGGCAGCAGGCGAATGCCCGCCTGGGTACCCACGACACCAAGACCCGCGGCGAAGTCCGCGGTGGTGGCAAGAAGCCGTATCGCCAGAAGGGAACCGGCCGCGCCCGCCAGGGTTCGACCCGCGCTCCCCAGTGGAAGGGCGGCGGCGTCGTCTGGGGGCCGCACCCGCGGAAGTACACCCAGTCGCTGCCGCGCAAGATGCGCCTCCTGGCCGTTCGCTCGGCCCTGTCCGCCAAGATTCTTGACGGCCGCGTTGCCGTCATCCGTGATCTGGCCAGCGTTGAGCCCAAGACCAAGGCGATGAAGGCCATCCGCGCCACGTTGCCTGCCGCTCGCTCGACCCTGATCGTCGTTCCGAACAAGGAAGGCATGGAGTCGGTTTACCGCTCCGCCTCCAACCTCGACGACGTTCGCATCATCATCGCGCCGCTGCTCAACGTCCGGGACGTCCTGAAGTACGAGCAGCTGCTCGTCCTCGAAGAAGCCATTCCGGTCATCGAGAGCTGGCTGGTTCTTCCGGCCGAGAAACGCACCCCGGGCGTGTTCCGGCAGGCGCGCCTCGAGCGGCTGGCCTATCGGCAGAAGTTCGTCCTCGCCCGGATCACGGGTCAGGGTGGTGTCGCCAGCGTCGCCACCGCGGAGGCCCAGTAACCATGGCCGAGCTGCGGCTGGAGGACGTCCTGCGACGTCCCCTCATTACCGAGAAGAACACCGTCATCATGGAGCGGGGCCAGTACACCTTCGAGGTGCACCCCGACGCGAACAAGATCCAGATCCGCGCCGCGGTCGAGGAGCTGTTCAACGTCAAGGTGACGGCCGTCAACACGCTGAACCGCAAGCCGAAGGTCAAGTCCCGCGGTATTCGCCGCGGACGCGGCCGGATCGAGGGCACCTCGGGCGGCTTCAAGAAGGCGTACGTCTCATTGGCGCCCGGTCAGTCGCTGGATCCGTTCCAGCTCTAGCCGGCAGATGTCCGTCATGGTCCCCCGGGAGCAATCCCGGTGTGGCGAGACGGATGACGAGGAGGGATCGCGATGCCGATCCGGAAGTACAAGCCGACCTCCCCGGGGCGCCGCTCGATGAGCGTCAGCACCTTTGCCGAGGTCACCAAGACCCGCCCCGAGAAGAGCCTGACCGAGCCGCTGAAGCGCAAGGCTGGCCGCAACAACCGTGGCCGCATCACCACCCGTCACCAGGGTGGTGGCGCCAAGCGCTTCTACCGGATCATTGACTTCAAGCGGAACAAGGTCGGTATCCCGGCCAAGGTCGCCGCGATCGAGTACGACCCCAACCGCTCGGCGCGTATCGCCCTCCTGTTCTACGTGGATGGCGAGAAGCGCTACATGCTGGCTCCGCTCGGCATCAAGGTCGGGGACACGGTCGTGTCCGGACCCGAGGCGCCGATCCGGACCGGAAACGCGCTGCCGTTGCGGAATATCCCGACCGGTACCCAGATCCACAACATCGAGCTGCGCCCGGGCAAGGGCGGCCAGATGGTCCGCTCGGCCGGGAACTCCGCTCAGCTGATGGCGAAGTCCGAGCGCTATGCGCAGGTGCGTATGCCGTCCGGTGAAGTCCGGCTGGTGTTGCTTGAGTGCATGGCGACGCTGGGCCAGGTCGGCAATGTCGATCACGAGAACATCGAGATCGGCAAGGCAGGGCGCTCCCGCCACATGGGCAAGCGACCGACCGTTCGTGGTTCCGTCATGAACCCGCGCGACCACCCGCACGGTGGTGGTGAGGGCAAGGCTCCCATCGGTATGGCGCCGAAGACCAAGTGGGGCAAGCCGGCCTTCCGCCGCACGCGCAACAACAAGCGCACTGACGACATGATCGTGCGCAAGCGTCCGACCCGCCAGAGCGGACGCCGCCGGTAAGCAGGTCGAGGGCTACCGGGTTTACCCGGTGGCCCGGACTGCTGTCCGGCTCCTGATGTTGAGTTAGCGAGAGTACGAGGGACGACAATGGGTAGGTCTTCGAAGAAGGGACCGTACATTGACGCCAAGCTGCTGGCGAAGATCGAGAAGATGAACCAGGCCAACGAGCGCAAGGTGCTCCGGACCTGGGCTCGTGCTTCCACGATCTTCCCCGGCATGGTTGGCCACACGGTCGCGGTTCACAACGGCCGGCAGCACGTGCCGGTCTACGTCTCCGAGCCGATGGTGGGGCACAAGCTCGGCGAGTTCGCGCCGACCCGCACCTACCGCGGTCACGGCAAGGACGCCGATCGGCGGTCGCGGCGCTAGGCGCCGGTCCGACACTGCCGCCTGAGGGGATCCAGTCCCGGCGGGCACGCATTCGGATAGGGGAGGAAGCCCAATGGAAGTGACTGCCAAGCTCAGCGACGCACGGGTATCGCCCTTCAAGGCGCGCCTCGTGCTGGATGCCGTCCGGGGCCGCAAGGTCTCCGACGCCATCGCCATCGCCCATTTCCTGCCGAACAAGACCGCCGCCATGGTGGAGCAGCTTCTTCGGTCGGTATCGGCGAACGCCGAGAACAACTACGACCTCGACCCGGATACCCTCTGGATCAAGGCCATCTACGCTGATGAGGCTCCGAGTCTCCGCCGGTTCAAGCCGCGTTCGCGCGGCCGGGTCGGACGGATCCAGCGCCGGAGCTGCCACATCACCATCATCGCCGAGAACCGGGAAGGTCGGAGCTAATGGGACGCAAGGTCAATCCGATCGGGTTCCGCCTCGGCATCTCCAGTGACTGGGAATCGCGCTGGTTTGCCGAGCGGACGTACACCGATCTGCTGCACGAGGACATTCTGATCCGCAAGCTGGTCATGCGCGAGCTGACCCGGGCCGGGATCTCCCGCATCGAGCTCGAGCGGTCGGCCAACAAGGTCGACGTCACGCTCCACACCTCGAAGCCGGGCATCGTGATCGGGCGCCAGGGCGCCAACGTCGAGCGTATCCGCCAGATGCTCGAGAAGGAAGTGGGCAAAAAGGTCCATCTCCGGATCGAGGAGATCAAGGTACCGGAGATCGACGCTCGCCTCGTCGCCGAGAGCATCGCCGAGCAGCTCACCCGCCGCGTTTCCTACCGCCGCGCCATGAAGCACGCCGTGCAGCAGGCGATGCGCCGGAACGCCCGAGGCGTCAAGATCCGCCTCAGCGGTCGCCTCGGCGGTGCCGAGATGAGCCGGACGCAGACGGAGATGGACGGCCGGGTGCCGCTTCACACTCTGCGCGCCGATATTGACTTCGCCGTCGTCCACGCGCACACCACCTACGGCCGGATCGGCGTGAAGGTCTGGGTGTACCGTGGCGACAAGATGCCGACCAAGCGCCGCGTGGCGCTGAACACCCCCGGCAACGAGGCTGCCGCCATCAGCGCCGACTAGGCGCCGGTGAACAGGACTCGTCGATCAATCCACAGATGGTCTCTGATCCAAGTGCCACTCACGACGCTGGGCGGTAACGGACAGGGAAACCGCTAGAGGAGATGTCCGCATGTTGATGCCAAAGCGGACGAAGTACCGAAAGATGCACAAGGGCCGGATGCCTGGCAAGGCGTACCGCGGCTCGACCATCTCGTTCGGTGACTTCGGGATGCAGGCGCTCGAGCCGGCGTGGATCAGTTCCCGCCAGATCGAGTCCGCCCGCCGCGCGATCACGAACTACCTGAAGCGTGGTGGTAAGGTCTGGATCCGGATTTTCCCGGACAAGCCGATCACCCACAAGCCCGCCGAAGTCCGGATGGGTTCCGGTAAGGGCTCGGTGGAGTACTGGGTCGCCGTCGTCAAGCCGGGTCGGATCATGTTCGAGATCGCCGGTGTGTCGGAGGAGCGGGCCAAGGAAGCTCTTCGGCGCGCGGCGATGAAGATGCCGATGTCCTGCCAGACGATCGTGCGCGAGACGCCGGGTCTGCACGCCGCCGACGCCGTCGCCAAGCTGGAGACGATGACCGGCGAGGTTACCGTCGAGGAGGTCCGCGCATGAACCCGTCCGACCTGCGACAGATGGACGAGGCCGCTCTCAACGAGCAGCTGGACATCGCGCACCGCCGCTGGCGGGAGCTCCGGTTCGATGACGCGGTGGGCAAGCTGACCAACACCGCCGAGATCCGGACCCTCCGCCGTACGATCGCGCGGGTGCACACGATCAAGACCGAGCGGGCGATGGCGGATGCCGTCGCGGCGGGCCAGCCGCTCGACATGCGTCGCCGCAGCGACCGCACTACGCCGACCCACCGTGCTCGCCGCCGGCGCGTTGGCAGTGGCCGCACCTAGAGCAGACGCTCACATGGGGTTGCCGGACCGGCAGTACCGGGACGGCAGCAGCCGGGCCAGGACTGAACGTCCCGCCCGAGAGGTAATGACAGGATGAGCGAGGGGATTCATACCGCCGCCGAAACCAAGGAGCGCGAGCAGACCGCACGCACTCAGAAGGTCGGCCGCGTCCTCAGCAACAAGATGGACAAGACGGTGGTGATTGGTGTGGACTTCGTCCGCCGCCACCCGATCTACAAGAAGCGCATCACGCGGACGTCGCGGTTCTTCGCGCACGACGAGCGGAACGATTGCCGTGAAGGCGATCTGGTCCGGATCGAGGAGTGCCGGCCGTTGTCCCGGAACAAGCGCTGGGTGGTCCGCGAGATCCTCCAGCGGGCCGTTCAGGTCTAGGGGAGAACGGAAGTGATCCAGCAGCAGACGCGTCTTCGGGTTGCCGACAACAGCGGCGCACGCGAGATCATGTGCATCCGCGTGCTCGGCGGTTCGGCCCGGAAGTATGGCAGTGTTGGCGACATCATCATCGCCTCCGTCAAGCAGGCCCAGCCGAACTCGGCCGTCAAGAAGGGTGACGTCGTTCGCGCCGTCATCGTCCGGGTCGCCGATGAGTATGGTCGCCGTGACGGCAGCCACATCACGTTCGACGACAATGCCGCCGTGCTGATCAACCAGCAGGGCAATCCGCGCGGGACCCGTATCTTCGGCCCGGTGGGTCGCGAGCTGCGTGAGCGCCAGTTCATGCGGATCGTCTCGCTCGCACCGGAGGTGCTGTAATGCGAAAGATCAGGACCGGTGACGAGGTCGAAGTCATCAGCGGTCGCAACAAGGGACTGACCGGGCGGGTGCGGTTGTACCTAGCCGAGAAGGACCGCGTGGTGATCGAGGGTGTCAACATCGTCAAGAAGCACGTGAAGCGCGGCCGCGCCCGCCAGGCCGGAATCATCGAGGTCGAGGCTCCCCTCCATATCTCGAACGTCCGCCTGCTCGTCGACGGCAAGCCGGCCAAGGTCGGGATCCGGCGTAACGATGCCGGCAAGAACGAGCGCTTCAACAAGAAGACCGGCGACACCATCGCCCAGCCGCGTCCGGAGTAATCCGGCCCGGCACGGTCTGCCGATCGTGTGAAAACCTTTTATGTGTTGGGGCGGCCCTGAGCGCCAGCGTCGTCACCGGGTGATCCGGGGACGACGACTGAGCGGACCAGGGGCATCCGCCCAGCCCCCGGGGCAGGTCCCAGGCGGACAGCCGGGAAACCCACCCGGGTATCGGAAACAGGAGTCACCCGATGACTGACGTCAGCACCATGACGCCGCAGGAACTGGCTCAGGAGAGCAACAAGTTCGAGGCGTCCCAGAACAAGCCGCGCCTGTTCGTGCGGTACCGCGAAGAGATCGTTCCTACCCTGGTCGAGGAGTTCAATTACCGGAACGTCCTGCAGGCGCCCAAGGTCGAGAAGATCGTCCTCAACATCGGCCTCGGCGAGGCCATCACCAACGCCCGCGCAATCGAGGCGGCGGTGAATGACCTCCAGATCATCGCCGGCCAGAAGCCGGTCGTGACCCGGGCCAAGAAGTCGATCGCCACCTTCCGCCTCCGCGAAGGGATGCCGATCGGCGCGATGGTCACGCTGCGTGGTCCGAAGATGTACGAGTTCCTGGACCGGCTGGTCACCCTGACCCTGCCGCGTATCCGGGACTTCCGGGGAATCAACCCGAACTCCTTCGACGGGCGTGGCAACTACACCCTCGGCCTCCGGGAGCAGATCGCCTTCCCGGAGATCGACTACGACCGGATCGACAAGACCCGCGGTCTCGAGATCAGCATCGTGACGACCGCGAAGAATGACGAGGAGGGACGCCGCCTGCTGACCCTGCTCGGTATGCCCTTCGCGCGCAACCAGCGCCAGGCCTGACGCCTCGAGCGTCGCCGGCTACTGCAGGAGTCAAGAGCATGGCGAAGAAGTCCCTGATCGTGAAGTCCGAGCGGCCTGCCAAGTTCGGTGTCCGCAACGTCAACCGCTGCAAGACCTGTGGCCGGTCCCGCGCGTACATGCGGAAGTTCGGCCTCTGCCGGATCTGCTTCCGTGAGCTCGCCTCCTATGGCCGGCTCCCGGGTGTGACCAAGTCGAGCTTCTAGTCGTTTCTAGACGGAACCGCTTCGGGGCGGGCAACCTTGCCCGACCCGGTGTGGCGGTTCGCTGTGGAGACATCCCCCAGTGAGTATCAACGACCCCATCAGCGACATGCTGACCCGGATCCGGAACGCCGGTATGGCCCGGAAGAACGAGACCGTGATGCCGTCGACCAAGGTTCTGGTCGCCATCGCGAAGATCCTCAAGGAGCAGGGCTACATCGCGGACTTCCGTGTTGAGCCGCAAACGCCCCAGGATCGTCTCGTGATCGACCTCCGCTACGGTCCGGACAAGAAGCACGCGATCCGGGAGATCAAGCGCGTCTCCAAGCCGGGTCTTCGTGTGTACTCCGGCAAGGACGCTCTCCCGCGTGTTCGCGCTGGCCTCGGCGTCGCTGTCGTCAGCACCACCCAGGGCATGATGACCGGCTACGAAGCCCGCCGGCGTGGTATTGGCGGCGAAGTCATCTGCACGATCTTCTAGTCGTGCATCTCGGTCGGTGCGCCGGCCAATGTGGCTGACCGACGAGCGCTCGTCGCTCGCCCTTAAGCCAGAGGGAGTTCTTCATGTCCCGAATCGGCAAGCGTCCGATCGCCGTCCCCTCGTCCGTCACAATCACGATCGATGACGCCAACAATGTCTCCGTCAAGGGTCCGAAGGGCGAGCTATCCAGCTCGTTCAACCAGGACATGCGACTGACGCGGGAAGATGGCACGCTCCTCGTCGAGCGCCCGTCCGACGCGCGTGAGCACCGCGCGGTTCACGGCCTGACCCGGACGCTGCTGGCCAACATGGTCACCGGCGTCACCGATGGCTTCACCCGCGTCCTCACCATCCAGGGCGTCGGTTACCGGTCGGCCATGGACGGCAAGACGCTCGTCCTGACAGTTGGGTATTCCCACCCGGTCCGCATCGAGCCGAACCCTGGCATCACCTTCGCCGTCGAGAACCAGACCCGTGTGACGGTGTCCGGCATCGACAAGCAGGCGGTCGGTGAACAGGCGGCTCAGATCCGCCGGGTGCGTCCGCCCGAACCGTACAAGGGCAAGGGCATCCGGTACGACGGCGAGGTCGTTCGCCGCAAGGCCGGCAAGACTGGTAAGGGCAAGTAGCCCGAACCGCGGGTTGGCCGGGACCGTGGTCGATGACCACACTTCCCGGTCGGCCTTCATTCGTGGGGGTGGCGAACCGCTGCCCGGTACCACATTCGGTCTGGTATCCAGAGCCCGGGGATTCGTTCCGGCGATGAGCCCGGCGGTCCTGGACACGCACCGAGGAGTAACAAGCACATGGCCCGTCTCAAGTGGAGGAAGGCGCTCAGCCAGCGCAAGCGCCGTCACGTTCGCGTTCGAGCCAAGGTCAGCGGTACGCCGCAGCGCCCGCGCCTGAACGTCTTCCGGTCGACCGCGCACATTTACGCGCAGGTCATCGACGATACCGTCGGGCGGACGCTCGTCGCTGCGTCCGACCTGGATGCCGAAGTCAGGACCGCGGCAGGTGAGGGCGCCACCAAGGTTGCCCGCGCCGAGGCCGTCGGCAAGATCGTCGCCGAGCGCGCAAAGGCCGCCGGCCTCACCGATGTCGTCTTCGACCGGGGCGGCTTCCTGTATCACGGCCGGATCAAGGCTGTGGCCGACGGCGCCCGCGAGGGCGGCCTGAACTTCTAGGCCCGGGTGACGCACCCGAATGCCAACCGCGGGTTCAGGTCGGTCTCACCGAACCGGGCCGCAGGATAGGAAACTGACAGTGGATCGCAACCGCAACGATGCGCCGCGCAACGATCGCGGCCCCCGTCGCGACGGCCCGCGCCGTCGTGACGAGGACGAGAGCGCAAACGAGTTCGAGGAGCGCGTCGTCCAGATCAACCGCGTCTCCAAGGTCGGCCGGGGTGGCCGCAGCTTCAGCTTCGGCGCCATGGTCGTCGTTGGTGACGGCAAGGGCCGCGTCGGCGCCGGCATGGGCAAGTCGTCCGAAGTCCCGGACAGCATCCGCAAGGGTGTCGACTCCGCCAAGAAGGGCCTGATCAAGGTCGCCCTCGAAGGCGCGACGATCCCGCACGAGGTCGAGGAGACCTACGGCTCCGCCCGGGTCCTCCTCAAGCCGGCCGCGCCCGGTACCGGCGTCATCGCCGGCGGCTCGGTCCGTGCCGTGGTCGAGGCCGCCGGCATCCGTGACGTCCTGTCGCGGTCGCTGGGCTCCAACAACCCGATCAACGTGGTCCGCGCGACGCTCAAGGCGCTCGAGAAGCTTGAGTCCGAAGAGCAGGTCATGGCTAGGCGCGGACTTACCCGTCGGCTGCGCCGTCCGCGTGAGGCCGCCTCTCCTGAGGTCCTTGCCGCGGCGTCCCGTGCCATGGGCCGGGCGCGCACCCAGCCGGCCGGTCGTGGCGCTCCGGGTGGGCGTGACGCGGGGGCTCCGCAGGGTGGCCCTGGTGGCCAGGGCGCCGGCGATCGCCGGAATGCGCCGGGCGGCCGTGGCGGCGGTCCCGGTGGCCGTGGCGGCGGTCCTGGTGGCCGCGGTCCGGGTGGTCCCGGTGGTCGCGGTGGCGGTGGTTTCGGTGGCGGTCGTGGCCCCGGTGGTGGCGGAGGCGGCCGCGGTGGTGGCCGCCCGTCCAGCGGGCAGGAGTAACGTAGAATGACCGACACGACGACGAACCAGCTTCGCATCACCCTCGTCCGAAGCACCATCGGGCGCCCGGCCACTCAGGGCCGCGTGGTCGAGGCGCTCGGGCTGCGCAAGCTCAACCACACGGTCGTCCGACGTGACGACCCGTCAATCCGGGGCATGATCAACAAGGTCAGCCACCTGGTGCACGTCGAAGAGGTCCCGGCGAACTCGTGACGCCGGGCGCGGCCCGAGACAGTCCGGCTGTCGGGCCGCATAGGGGATAACCATCATGCCGTTTACGCTCGACGAACTGCGACCCAACCCGGGTAGCAACCGCGACCGGAAGCGTGTCGGCCGGGGCCATGGCTCCGGTACCGGCAAGACCTCCGGCAAGGGCCAGAAGGGCCAGAAGTCCCGCTCGGGTCCGGGTATCCGGGCCGGCTTCGAGGGTGGTCAGCTGCCGCTGCAGCAGAAGCTCCCGTACAAGCGCGGATTCAAGAACATCCACAAGACTCGCTGGGAGGTCGTCAACCTCCGCGATCTGGACCGCGTTGATGGCGACATCACGCCGGAGAGCCTGATCGAGGTCGGCCTGGTCCGGGGCAGCGAGTTCCCGGTCAAGGTGCTTGGAGAAGGTCAGGTTGCCTCGGGGATCACCCTGAGGGTGCATGCGATCTCCGACGCGGCCCGGGAGGCCGTCACGTCGGCCGGTGGCTCCGTCGAGCTGCTGGATCGGACTGACAAGTGGGTGTCGGCTCGCCCGCGCACCCGCCGCCTGTCGCTCAACCGCGAGCTCAAGGCGGAGGGCGTCGGCAAGGTCGATCGCCCGAGCCGCTCCGAGGCGATGGCCGCGCGTTCGACACCCGTCTCGGCCGTCTCTCCGACTCTCGGTATCGTTCGCCGGCCCGCGCCGGTTGAGACGCCCGAGGCCGAGTAGACCCGCGACCGCTGACCCGGCAATCCTGCCGGGTCAGCGTCGTCCTGACCCCGCCCGTCGTCCCTGTCGACCCGAGGCGAGGAGAGCGCGCCGATGCTTGCTGCCGTTACCAATGCGATGCGGATCCCTGACCTGCGCCGGAAGGTGTTATTCACCGTCGCGATGCTGGTCATCTTTCGTTTCATCGCCAGTGTCCCCGTCCCCGGTGTGGACCGTGGGGCGCTTCGTGATTTCGTCGAGCAGAGCCAGATCCTCCAGGTCCTGAACCTGTTCTCCGGCTCCGGCCTGACGAACTTCTCGATCGCCGCGCTCGGTGTCTACCCCTACATCACGGCCTCGATCATCATGCAGCTCATGACGCCGATCATTCCCCGACTGAACGAGTTGTCGAACGAGGGCCAGCAGGGACGCAACCAGCTCAACCGCTATACCCACTACCTGACAGTGCCGCTGGCACTGCTCCAGGCGTACGGGCAGGCGCTGCTGTTCTCCAACCAGTCGTCCGCCGCGGGCACGCCGCTGATCGAGGGCTTTGGCCTGTTCGACAGCGCCACATGGCTGGGCACGATCGCGATCCTGATGTCGCTGACGGCCGGCACGATGCTCCTGGTCTGGATCGGTGAGCTGATCACCGAGAACGGGATCGGCAATGGCATCTCGATCATCATCTTCGGCGGTATCGTCGCGTCACTACCGGGCACGTTGGGCGGGCTGCTGACCGGCAACTCCGCTGCCCAGAACGTGATCGGCACCATCCTGTTCCTGCTGATCGGGCTGGCGACGATCATCGGCGTTGTGCTCATCAACGAGGGACAGCGCCGGATCCCGGTCCACCATGCCAAGCGCATCCGGTCCGGGCGCGTTTATGGCGGGAATACAACCTTCATCCCGCTTAAGGTCAACAGCGCCGGCATGATCCCGCTGATCTTCGCGGTCAGCATCATGGTCTTCCCGGGCATGATCGCGACCTTCCTGCAGAGTTCGTCGCAGGACTGGGTGGTGAGCTTGGCGGGCTGGGTCCAGCGGTTCTTCAACCCGCTGTCGCTCCAGTACAACATCATCTACTTCCTGATGGTGGTCGCCTTCACCTACTTCTACACGCTCGTCGTCTTCGAGCAGCAGAAGATTCCCCAGGACCTCCAGCGCCAGGGCGCGTTCATCCCGGGTATCCGCCCGGGCCGTAACACGTCGGTCTACCTGCGGACGGTGCTCAACCGTATCACGCTGGTCGGCGCGGTCTTCCTCGGCACGGTGGCGGTCCTGCCGTTCATCGCGGCCCAGATTACCGGCGTGAACGAGCTCCAGCTCGGCTCGACCTCGCTGCTGATCGTCTGCGGTGTCGCCGTGGATACGATGCGACAGCTGGAAGCGCAGCTCATGATGCGCAACTACGAAGGCTTCATTCGTTAGGACCGACGCCCGTGATCGGCGAGGGGACATCTGTCCTTTCGCTGGTCGCGGGCGCGTCACGTCAGGCCGGCTATCGCGTCCTGCCGGGAGGGCCCCAACGGGCTCATCCAGGTGGAACCGGTTGCCGGAGGGGACATTTCCGTTGCATCTGCTGATCATGGGCCCGCAGGGCTCCGGCAAGGGCACTCAGGCGGCGCTGCTTGCACCGGCGCTCAAGCTGCATCACCTCTCGACCGGCGAGCTGTTCCGGGCTGCGATCGCCTCCGGTTCGCCCCTCGGCAAGGCCATCCAGAAGATCTATGACCGGGGAGACCTGGTCACGGACGACCTGACCTGCCAGCTCGTCGAGGAGCGGCTGGACGCGATCGCGAGTGGAGAAGCGCGGGCCGGAAGCGGTGTCGTGGCGGTCGACGCGCCGAAGGCAGTCGGCGCACTGTTCGACGGGTTCCCGCGCACGCAGCCACAGGCGGATGCGCTGGACGCCCTGCTCGTCGGCCGGGGCGAGGCGATCGCCGCCGTCATCGAGATCACCGCTCCGGAAGAGCAGCTCGTCCAGCGACTTACCTTGCGCGGGCGAACCGATGACTCGGAGGAGGGTATTCGCCAGCGTTTGGCCGACTACCACTCCAAGACGGCGCCGCTACTTGAGCGTTACCGGGAACTCGGTCTCGTCGTAACCGTTGACGGCGCTCGGCCGGTCGAAACGGTTCACCAGGACCTGGTCGGGCGCCTGCGAGATTTCATCGGCAGCGAGGTGACTGGCTGATGGCCGCGCGGACAGCGAGTCGCCGCCGCTCAGGTCCCCGCCGGACGTCACTGCGATCCGTCGGTCCGGGTAGGGGCGTGCTTCGAGCCAAGACCGCGGGCGAGATCGAGGCGATGGCCGCGGCCGGTGCGCTGGTCGTCGCCGTCCACGACGCCATCGTCGCCGCGATCGCGCCAGGTGTCTCGACTGACGAACTCGACGCCATCGCCGGTGGGATCATTGCGGATGCCGGAGCGACATCGTCGTTCCTTGGTCATCACGGGTTCCCGAAGACGATCTGTACGTCGATCAATGACGTGATCATCCATGGCATCCCCTCAGGTCAGCGCCTCCGGGACGGTGACGTCGTGTCAGTGGACGTAGGCGTCGTCCTCGATGGCTGGCACGGCGACGCGGCCTGGACGTACCCGGTCGGGGAGGTCACCACGACCGCGCGGCAACTCCTTGCCGGCACCGAAGCAGCGCTGGGCGCGGCGATCTCTGCCTGCCGGGCTGGCGCCGCTGTGCCGACCATCGGCGCCGCGGTTGAGCGGGTCGCCGCGGAGCATGGGCTCGGTGTGGTCGCCGATTACGGAGGGCACGGCATCGGTCGCTCGATGTGGGAAGAGCCCCACGTGCCGAACATCGCCGACCGGGCCGAGGTGATCTCTCTGATCCCGGGGATGACTCTGGCGATCGAGCCGATGCTGACGGCGGGCGACCCTGCCTGGGTTGAAGAGGCCGATGGCTGGACCATCCGCACCCGGGACGGCCAGCTCGCCGCCCACTTTGAACATGATGTCGTCGTCCTGCCTGATGGCGAGCCGCGAGTGCTTACCACAGGTCTCGGCGTGGCGCTAGCCGACGTGCTACACTAGTCGTTCGCGCGCATGTCAAGTACATGCGCCGTCATTGTGCCTGCCTGCCGGACCAGCTTTTCATCCGCGGTGGGGACCAGGAGTCGACGAATGAAGGTTACGGCATCGGTGACCAAGCGATGCGACAAGTGCCGGGTGATCAAGCGCCACGGCATCCTGCGCATCATCTGTGAGAACCCCCGCCACAAGCAGCGGCAGGGCTAATACACGGGACGCGCTGGGCATGGTCGGTCCATGATCCAGCCACCGTCCGGGAGGAATCAGGGGACGATGGCCAGAATTGCCGGGATCGACATCCCGCGAGAGAAGCGCATCGAAATCGCGCTGACCTACATCTACGGGATCGGTCTGCACACGAGCCAGCAGCTGCTCGAGCGGACTGGTGTGAGCCC
Organism: Thermomicrobiales bacterium; assembly: GCA_035944555.1. Taxonomy (GTDB): domain Bacteria; phylum Chloroflexota; class Chloroflexia; order Thermomicrobiales; family UBA6265; genus CADCWK01. The sequence continues at coordinate 22,448 of DASZAY010000002.1, read as the reverse complement.
GGATCGTCGGGTCCGCGACATGACGGACGACGAGATCAACCGCCTCCGCGACATCATCGACCGCGAGGTTCGTGTCGAGGGTGACCTCCGCCGTGAGGTCCAGCTCAACATCAAGCGGCTGATGGACATCGGCTGCTATCGCGGCATCCGCCATCGCCGTGGCCTCCCGGTTCGCGGCCAGCGCACCAAGACCAACGCCCGCACGCGGCGGGGTCCGAAGCGCGCGGTGAGCATGCGCCGCAAGAAGTAGTCGACCGGCTGACCAGGACATGTCCCGGGTGGACATGTCCTGGTTGCCGTGATCAGAGCATCGTATGGACGGGCGCCGGCAAGGTGAACCCGGCCCCGATGGCACCACGAGGAGTTATCTAATGAGTGAGCGGCGACGCTCCGGCGCGGCCGGGCGCAATACGAAGACCCGGGTCCGGCGTCGAGACCGGAAGAACGTGCCTCGCGGGCGCGTGTATATCCAGGCGACGTTCAATAACACGATCGTCACCATGACGGATCCGACCGGCAACGTGCTGGCCTGGTCCAGCGCTGGCGCCAATGGCTTCAAGGGTTCCCGCAAGAGCACCCCGTACGCCGCGCAGGTGACCGCCGAGCAGGCGTCCCGCAAGGCGCAGGAGCATGGTCTCCGGCAGGTCGACGTCTTCGTCAGGGGTCCGGGATCGGGGCGTGAGATGGCGATCCGTTCCCTCCAGGCGAGTGGCATGATGGTCATCTCCATCTCCGACACCACGCCGATTCCGCACAACGGCTGCCGGCCGCCGAAGCGGCGCCGCGTTTAGGTCCCTCGTGCTGGGGCGACTGGCTGGTCCAGTTGTCCCGGCCGGGGCAATCGATCGCCCCTATGGTGCCGTCGGGTCGGTTTGACGACCGGCGGCGCCATGACGTGCGAGCAGGGTGCAGGGCATCCCTCGTTCGCCGTCGCAGGTCCCGAGCGGGCCGGTGCGCGCGCGCCGGCGCGTGTCCCGTCGCGATGGACAGCAGCCTGATGGCTGGTCGAGTCCGATCGCCCCGGTGGCGCTGGTCGTTCGTACGCAGGGCATCATCATTCCCGTCAACAACGAGCCGAGCCCGGCGACATGGCGCGAGTCGCTGGCCGGCGCGCCGCCCGGCGCCACCAGGAGGCGACACGCTTGTCTGAGAAGCTTTCGTTCACCATCGAGCGGACCACTGAAGGCCTGAACTACGGCCGCTACGAGATCGACCGGCTGGCGCCGGGGTATGGCACCACGCTAGGTAACGCCCTGCGCCGGATCCTCCTCCGCTCGCTGGAGGGTGTCGCGATCTCCCGGGTTCGCATCGACAACGTCTGGCACGAGTTCTCGACGGTCCCGCATGTCCGCGAGGATGTGACCGAGATCGTGCTCAACCTGAAGCGGGTCCGCCTCAAGCGGATGCTGGACGTCTCGTCCGAGGTGCGCGCCCACCTCTACGCGCGCTCTGACAGCGACGAGGAGCGGGTGGTCCGGGCGGGCGATATCGCCTGGCCGGCCGAGATCGACGTGATCAACCCCGATCAGCCGATCGCCACTCTCGAGGCCGCCGATGCGGTCCTCGACATGGACATCTGGGTCACCTCGGGATCCGGTTATCAGCCGGCCGAGTCCCAGGACGTCATGTCGCTCGGCGAGATTCCGATCGACGCGATATACACCCCGATTGAGCGGGTGAACTTCGTCGTCGAGCGCTCCCGTCAGGGGCAGGTCGATGACGCCGATAAGCTCATCCTCGAGATCCTGACCGACGGGACGATCGAGCCGGATGACGCGCTGGCCACGGCCGGCGGCATCCTGATGGAGCACGCTCGGGTTTTCGCTGACCTCACCCGTAAGGACGTCGACACCGGGGCGGCGGCGAGCCCGTTCATCTCGGATGAGATCTCCGGCAAGCCACTCGCTGATCTTGGTCTGTCCCCGCGGGTGCTCAACGCCCTCCGGAGCCGCCAGATCGATCGGGTCGGTCAGGTCCTGACGATGGACCCGGATCAGCTGCTCAGCATTCGCAACTTCGGTCCGCGGTCGCTGACCGAGCTGCGTGAGAAGCTTGCCGAGTACGGCTACCTCCCGGATGGCGACTACGGCGCCTACGAGGGGGATGACTTCTTCGACGAGGCTGACTCGTCGACGATCGAAGATGGCTCGCAGGACGTCGCGCAAGCGATCGCGGCGCTCCGGGTCGATGACGCGGGCGACAACGACGACGAGAGGAACCAGTAATGCGTCACCAGAAGGCTCACCGCAAGTTCGGGCGAACAACCGCCCAGCGCCTCGCGATGCTCCGCCAGCAGAGCATCTCGATGATCCTCCACGAGCGGATCTCCACGACCGACGCCAAGGCGAAGGAGCTTCGTCCGGTGATCGAGAAGCTGGTCACCCTGGCGCGCGAGGACAGCGAGTTCCACCGCAAGCTGGTGATGAGCAAGATCAATCACGCGCCGGCGACGGCCAAGCTGTTCGAGGTCATCGCCCCCCGCTACGTCGGGCAGGCCGGTGGGTACACCCGCATCAACAAGCTGGGGATGCGCAAGGGTGACGCGGCGGACATGTCCCTGATTGAGTTCATCGAGAAGTAGGGACACGGACGTGGAAGGCCGGTCGGGTAATCCGGCGATGCTGGCGTTGACGCTCGCCTACGATGGCAGCGACTTCGCCGGCTCGCAGGTCCAGCCCGGACAGCGGTCGGTCCAGGGCGAGCTGGGCGCCGCGCTCGGTCGGGTCGGGCAACCGGATCTCCGAACGACGTTCGCGGGCCGAACTGACCGCGGCGTCCACGCCGCGGGGCAGGTGGTCAGCATCGCGGACCGGTGGCCCGAACTGGAACCCGACCGGATCCGACGGGTCATCAGTTCGCAGCTTCCGGAGGACCTTGGGGTCAGCCGGGTCGAACGCCGGGCAGTCGGATTCCATGCTCGGTTCGATGCGACCTGGCGGCTCTACCGCTATATCATTGGCCAGGACGGTCATCAGCCGGTGGGTCGCCGGTTCGTCTGGTTCCGGTCCGGCGCCCTGCTCGACATCGCGGCCATGCAATCGGCTTCGGCCCGGTTCGCCGGGACCAGGGATTGCGCGGCACTGGCTGGCGGCGGGCAGGGAGTTCCCTGGTCCGAGACCCGCGACAAGCCGCGCGGGACGATCCGCACGATTCTCGGCGTCGTCGTCGAGCCGGCGGACAGATGGTGGTCACCGGTACCTGACGTGCCGGGGATCGCGATCTGGGTGGCGGCCGATGGCTTCCTCCCGCGGATGGTCCGGAACATCGTGGCCATGCTGGTTGAGGTGGGACGGGGGACGCGGGAACCTGGGTGGATCGATCAGGTCCTGGATGGGGGCGATCGTCGCCACGGCACCGGGACTGCTCCCGCTCACGGGCTGACGCTCTGGCGGGTGGGATACGGGGATGACCGGATCGGTCCCGACCCGCCGTGGACAACGCACACGACGGCACTTCCCCGGGTCACCGGGCAAACGAGCTGAGCTGATACGGCGGATTACCCGCCCGAACGACCGGTGCCAAGGCGCCGGGGCTGCGGAGGAACATCATGGAACGGCGAACCTACTCGCCCAAGCCGAACGAGGTCGATCGCGACTGGTACATCGTCGACGCTGAGGGCAAGACCCTCGGACGTCTCGCGACGATCGTTGCCACGATGCTGCGCGGAAAGCACAAGCCGCAGTACGCACCGCATGTCGACACCGGCGACTTCGTCATCGTGATCAACGCCGAGAAGGTGCTGGTCACCGGCAACAAGGAACACTCGATCACCTACAATCGCCACTCGAACTACCCTGGTGGCTTCCGGTCCATCCCGCTCGCCGAGATGCGCCGGACGCATCCTGACCGGATCATCTCCGAGGCGGTTCGCGGGATGCTGCCGAAGGGTCCGCACGGCCTGGCCCAGCACCGCAAGCTCCGCGTCTACGGCGGCAGCGAGCACCCGCACGAGGCCCAGAACCCGACCGTCATCGCCGACTCTCTCTTCGAGAAGGCCGGCGCTCTTCGCCACGCCGAGCGCTAGTCTCGCGACTGAGCACGCAGTAACCCGCCGGGCACCCGGCAGGGAAGGAGCAGAACCATGAGCGAGCAGGCCGATAGCTCTCGCTATTTCTTCGGGGTGGGGCGCCGCAAGACGGCTGTCGCGCTCGTCCGCCTGTACCGCGGTACAGGCAACTTCACGGTCAATGGCCGTAGTGCCCGCGAGCACTTCGGTGGCCGGGACGCCCTCTTCACGGCGATGGATTCTCCGCTGCGCCTGGTCAACCTCCAGGGCCAGTTCGACATCGTCGTCAAGGTCGTCGGTGGTGGTACGTCCGGCCAGGCCGGCGCTATCCGTCACGGCATCTCGCGCGCCCTGCTGCGCGTCGATGACGACCTCCGCTCGCCGCTCAAGCGGGCCAAGTTCCTGACCCGCGACCCGCGCGCCAAGGAGCGGAAGAAGGTCGGACTCAAGCGGGCCCGCAAGGCACCGCAGTACACCAAGCGGTAATCAGCCACGAGTCGACCGCTACGCAGTGGACAGGTCGACGAGCTGTTTCGCATGGGGACGCGAGGGGCGGGGTGCTACAGGCATCCCGCCCCTCGCGTCCGTTTTCCGCGAGGTGTTCCACTATCCTGTCCGTACAGTTGGCGTCGGGGCATACTGGCGTCGGAAGGGCAGGTATGATTATGGACTACGGATTCGGGGTTGCGGGCGCGCTGGACCGGGATATCGTCGCCCGCCTAGCTCCGGAGCTCGAGCAGCTGGGGTACCGGACGCTCTGGGTGAATGACACACCGAACGGCGACAGCCTCGCCTCCTGCGCCACGGCGCTGGAAGGGACGGAGCGCCTCCGTGCCGGGACAGGCGTGATTCCTGTGGACCGGCGATCAGGATCTGACGTCTCCGCGGCGACCCGCGAGCTCGGGCTGGACCTGTCCCGGATCACGATCGGGATCGGAAGCGGGCAAGCCAAGCGCCCACTGCAGGCGGTCAGCGGAGCCATTGCCGACCTGCGGGAGGACCTGGGCGGCGACGCGTCGATTGCGGTCGGTGCGCTCGGGCCGAAGATGACCGAGCTGGCAGCGACCACCGCCAACGACGTCCTGCTCAACTGGTTGACGCCGGCTGGGGCAACCGAGTCCGCCGCGGTCGTCCGCCGGGTGGCGGCCCAAGCGAAAGTCGACCGGCCGCGTGTGACCCTCTATGTGCGCGTCGCCACGGATCCGGCGGCGTTCGGGCGACTCCAGGACGAAGCGGCTCGCTATGAGTCGTACCCGGCCTACGCCGCCAACTTCCGGCGCTTCGGCGTGTCCGGGATCGACACGGTGGTCGGAACGGATGACCAGGCCGAAGCGAAGGCACGGCTGGCGATGTTCGTCGGCTCGATTGATGAGGTCGTCGTCCGGGCCATTACCGTCAATGAGACATACGACGACTATCTCGCGCTGGCACGGGTGTGCGCTCCCGTCGGTGATTAGGCTGATCTCCGGGCCCATCCCGCCGGGCTCGACCACAGGATCACGACCATACGGACTGACGGGCAGGATGGACCAGGGAATGACCGAGACGACAGGACCGACGGACGGGTTTGAGGCATGGCTGGCACGGCGCCAGCAGGAGCGGGCCGCGGCGGCGACCGCCGGACAGCCCCCGCCGTCGCGACGGGAGCGCCGCCCGGTTCCACCGCCCCGGTCCGAGCAGATGAACGAGCGCCGGCGCGACGCCATCTCCTGGGCAGCCGAGACGCTCGCCTGGGAACGGGTGGTCTTTCTTGACACCGAGACGACCGGCTTCGGACCCCGTGCCGAGATCATCGACATCGGCATCGTCGGCGCCGACGGCACGCTGCTCCTCGACACCCTGATCCGGCCCGAAGCGCCCATCCCCGCGTCGACCAGCCGCGTCCATGGCCTCTACGACGACGATGTCGCCGGGGCGCCAAGCTGGGCGGACGTCTACCCGGAGGTCCACCGGATCCTGACCGGAGCGCGGGTCGTGGTCTACAACGCGCCGTTCGATTCCGGGATGGTCACGACTAATTGCCAGCGCAACGGACTGGTGATCCCGTCGGCGCAATGGCACTGCGCGATGCGGAAGTACTCGGACTTTGCCAGTCCCGCGCCGAGCCGGCCGGGCCGAGGGCAGCCGCGGTGGTACAAGCTGGACGCGGCTGCCGCCGCATTCGGCGTAGCACCCGGCGGTCACCGGGCCCTGGCCGACGCCGACGTCTGCAGGCGGGTCGTGGTCGGGATGGCTGGTTCTTCGCCGGTCGTCTGATGACCGGTCAGGTCCCGTCCTGCTCCTCGTCGATGGATGGGCGGGCAGGGGGTGAGGCTGGCCCCGGAGCGACATGCAGAGGCCACTCACATGGGCCGGTATGAGCCCCGTCGCAGTAGAGCAGCGAGTCGCCGGACGTCGCCACGACATGCAGCCGTCCGGTCGCGGAAACCGGGCGGTGGTTGACCGGGAAGGCCTCCGGAATGACGCTCTGGCGAGCGATGCATACCTGCCGGTCCTTGCCGTCCGCGAAGACGCGGTTGTCCGGCCGGATCGGGATCTCACCGTGGGCGTTGGGCTGACGGGGTGAGCCAGACAAACCCCGCCCGTCGAACGAGACGGGTGGTGGCGGGGTCGACCGCGGGCGGGGCGGCTCACGGATCACGGCCGGCCGCGGCGGTCGAGCCGGCTCCGGAGCAGATTCAACCGGCGCGCTGGCCGGACGAGGTTGAGCGGGGGGAGTCGGTGCGGGGAGTTCATTGCCCCGGCGGGAGCGGCGACGGCGTGGCCGATCGTTTCCCTGGGCGGTATTGCCCTGCTTGCGCGTTCCCTTGGTCTTTCCAGGACGGGTCTCGTCGTGTTCTGCCATCGTCGGCCCTGTGTCGAAGAATCGGCATCAGTTTCCCGTGGAGGTCGACTGACCCCCGGAGAAACCTCTCCCCGGAATGGTACCCCGGCCCTCTCGGGGGATTTGCTGGTTGCTCATGGCTGCGCGGTTGGGCCGTCCGGAAGCGGGCCTCGCTCCCGGGGGCAACCTGTCCGGGTAGAATCAATCTGGAACCTTGTATCGCCGCCTTCATTCCTCCCCTTCGTCACCACCCCGGGGCGGCCCATCGGAGCAATACCTTGCCAAAGCAGATCGGTATCGACCTCGGTACGGCCAACGTGCTCGTCTACCTGCGCGGGCGAGGCATCGTCATCAATGAGCCGTCGGTCGTGGCGATCTCGGCCCGTGACGGCCGGGTCAAGGCGGTCGGCCTTGAGGCCCGCGACATGATCGGGCGCGAGCCCAGAGAGACCATTGAAGTCGTACGTCCAATGCGCGACGGCGTCATCGCCGATTACGTCGTCACGCAGGAGATGCTCAAGTACTTCATCAACAAGAGCTGTGGCCGGTTTTCGCTGGTCCGTCCCGACGTCATGATCTGCGTTCCCGCGGGCGTGACCGGCGTCGAGCGGCGAGCGGTGCGTGACGCGGCCCTGAACGCCGGTGCGCGACGGGCCTACCTAATCAGCGAGCCCCTGGCCGCCGCGATCGGCGCCAAGGTCCCGGTCGCCGACCCGTCCGGCAACATGATCATCGACATCGGCGGCGGCACGACCGAAGTCGCCGTGATCTCCCTGAACGGGACGGTCGTCGCTCGCTCCCTGCGGGTCGGCGGCAACCGGTTCGACGAGGCGATCGCCAACTACATCAAGCGGAAGTACAACCTCCGGATCGGTGAGCGCACCGCCGAGGAGGTCAAGCTCGCGATCGGGTCGGCCATGCCGGTCGAGGAAGACGTCGTGATGGAAGTCCGGGGCCGCGACGAGGTCGCCGGGCTTCCGCGGACGATCCAGGTCCACGCCAACGAGGTCACCGACGCCATCACCGAGCCCCTCGAGGCGATTATCGGGGCGGTCCGGGCCGTGCTGGAGGAAACGCCGCCGGAGCTGTCGTCGGACATCATCGACAAGGGCATGATCCTGACCGGCGGCGGAGCCCTGCTTCGTCACCTGCCGGACCTGCTCATGGAAGTCACCGGCGTGCCGTGCTACGTCGCCGAGGATCCGCTGTCCTGCGTGGCGCTGGGCACCGGGATGGCGATCGAGCATATCGACATCCTGCGGGACAGTCTCGAGGAGCCATAGCCGTTCGCGAACGCCGGGCATGAATCCCGCGATGGGAGAAGCAGGAAGTCGGTCTGGCGGGTCGCCGGGGCAATCTTGTCCCGGCGGTCGTATGCAGGGAGTGCGCGTAGATGTCCAGTGATCGGGTCAGTGGCGTCCTGCTTCATCCGACCTCATTTCCCGGACCACACGGGATTGGCGATCTCGGCCCTGCGGCGTTCCGCTTCGTCGACTGGCTGACCGTCGCGAAACAGCGCCGCTGGCAGGTCATGCCGCTCGGACCGACCGGCTACGGCGATTCGCCGTATGCCTCCCCGTCGGCCTTCGCCGGCAACCCGTTGCTCGTCTCGCTGGAGTGGCTGGGCGGAGAACTGCTGCTGACGCCGGAAGACTTCGGCGAGGTGCCGCACTTCGACGCGGGCCAGGTGAATTTCGGCGCCGTTTACGGTTTCAAGATGCCCCTGCTCGAGCGCGCGTTCGACCGGTTCAACGCGACCGCCAACGACGAGATGCGGACGGCGTTCGACGCGTTCTGCACGGAGGAGGACGCGTGGCTGGATGACTACGCGATCTTCCAGGCCGTCAAGCGCGCCAACGATCATGCCGCCTGGTGGCAATGGCCCGAGGATCTCAAGCTGCACCGTCCCGCTGCGCTCGAGGCCGCCCGCGAGGAGCACGCCGACCGGATCGCCTTCGAGAAGTGGGTGCAGTACATCTTCCGTCGGCAGTGGACCGGGCTGAAGCGGTACGCCAATGATCGCGACATCCAGATCATCGGCGACATCCCGATCTTCGTCGCGATGGACAGCGCCGATGTCTGGGGTAACCAGTCGGTGTTCCGGCTGGACGAGCAGGGCAACCCGCAGGTCATCGCCGGGGTCCCGCCTGACTACTTCTCCCCGACGGGCCAGCTCTGGGGCAACCCGCACTACGACTGGGCGACGCTCCGGGAAACGGGCTACCAGTGGTGGATCGACCGGGTCAAGGCGATCCTGGCGCAGGTTGATATCGTCCGGGTCGATCATTTCCGCGGTTTCGCCGCTGCCTGGGCGGTTCCATATGGCTCTGACACGGCGGAGCCGGGTCGCTGGGAAGAGGCACCAGGCCGTGAGCTGTTCCTGGCCATCCGTGCGGCGCTGGGCGACGTCCCGTTCATCGCGGAGGATCTCGGGATCATCACTGAGGACGTCGATGCGCTCCGGCTCGGGCTGGGCATCCCCGGCATGAAGGTGCTCCAGTTTGGGTATGACGCCGGGGCGAAGAATGTCTACCTGCCGCACAACTTCGAGCGGGAGACAGTCGTCTACAGCGCCACACACGACAACCAGACGACCATCGGCTGGTTCAATTCCATCACCGACGAGCAGCGGGCGACCGTCCAGCGCTACCTCGGACTGGACGGGTCCGACATCGCATGGGACTTCATCCGCCAGGGACTGGCCTCGGTCGCAAATGTGGCCATCTTCCCGCTGCAGGACATCATGCGGCTGGGTGATGAGGCCCGGATGAACACGCCGGGACGGCTCGGTGGCAACTGGACCTGGCGCTACCGTGATGACCAGCTGGCGCGCGAGACCGCCGAGGGACTGGGCGAGCTGGCGACGACCTACGGGCGCGTCCCGGCCTCGACCGCGCCGCCCGAGTACGACCCGTTCGACTACTCGGCACCCGACACCAAGCATCACCTGCACCGGTTCGAGCGCTGATCGATTCCGGCCCGTCACGCTGATCCGGTGCGAACCGCTCCGGGTTGGCAGCGATGGTGCTAGACATTCTTACAGAGACGATCAGGATCCGGGTGCGCTGTCGCCGGCCCGACCGGTTCGACCCACGCGGAGGAAGGATTCCCACCTATGGCGAAACATGGCGCGTTCACGTTCGTACTCCACAGTCACCTGCCCTATGCCCGTGAATCCGGCATGTGGCCGCACGGCGAGGAGTGGGTCCACGAGGCCATCGCCGAGACCTATCTGCCGCTGCTCAACGCCCTCTACGACCTCGAAGAGGAGGGGGTGCCGTACCGACTCACGGTGGGCATCACGCCCATCCTCGGCGAGCAGTTGGCTGATGCCCTGATCGCCGAACACTTCATCGTTTATGCGGCCGAGCGCGCCGCCTGGGCGGCCGCTGACATCCCCCGGTTCGAGGAGGCTGGCGATGACCAGATGGTCGGGCTGGCTCGCTACTACAACCAGTGGTACGCACGGGCCCTGTCCTCGTTCACTGACCGGTTCGGCAAGGACATCATCGGAGCATTCAAGGGCCTGCAGGATCGCGGACGGATCGAGATCTCGACCTCGGCCGCGACGCACGGGTACCTGCCGCTGGTCTCCCGGGACAGCACCATCTACGGCCAGCTCGAGACCGGTGTGAACTCCTACCGCCGCATGTTCGGACGTGACCCGAAGGCGATCTGGTTGCCGGAGTGCGCCTATCGCCCAGCTGTGATGGATACGACCGACCCGGATCATCCCGTCCGGCGTCCGGGCATCGAGTCGTTCCTGGAGACGGAAGGCCTGCAGGTCTTCTTCAGTGAGACCCACCTCGTCGAGGGTGGCCGTCCGGTCGGACGGGCCGCCGGGGACGCGATCGGCGCCTACGGCATGGTGACCCAGCGCTACTCCGTCCCGCTCGGGCCGGACGAGCAGCGGGAGCCAGGGACGACCTATCAGCCGTACTGGGTGGGCGACGCGCCGGGAACGGTCGCCGTGCTGGCGCGGAACAACCGCACCTCCCAGCAGGTCTGGTCTGGTGATTTCGGCTACCCCGGTGACGCGATCTACCGCGAGTTCCACCGCAAGGACGCCGTGTCGGGGATGCAGTACTGGTCGATCTCGGGTCCGGGTGTGGATCTGGGACAGAAGGAGCCGTACGACCCCTGGGGAGCCCAGGAGCGCACGAGGGACCATGCCCGCCACTTCGTCGGGCTGGTCGAGGAGCTCCTCGGACAGTACTACGCCGAGGCCGGCAAGCCCGGCGTGATCGCCTCCAACTACGACACGGAGCTGTTCGGTCACTGGTGGTATGAGGGCGTGGACTGGCTGAAGGAGGTCCTGCGCGGACTGGCCCACAGCGACACGGTCGAGCTGACCACGGCCTCCGGCATCATCGAGGACTACGGTCCTGAAAAGGTGATGGACGTGCCGGAAGGGTCGTGGGGCGCCAACGGCACCCACTTCACCTGGATGAACGTCGATACCGAGTGGATGTGGCCGATCATCCACGGGGCCGAGCGCCGGATGGAGCAGCTGGTCGCGACCTACCCGGATGCGGACGGCGAACTTCTCGACGTCCTCAGCCAGACGGCGCGTGAGCTCCTGCTGCTGGAGAGCTCGGACTGGCCGTTCCTCGTCACGACAGGCCAGGCCAAGGAGTACGCCACTGAGCGGTTCCAGGGACACGTCGAGCACTTCGACCGGCTGGCCGAGATGGCGGAGAGCGGAGCGAACCTGACCGACGAGGATCGCCAGTATCTCGAGGCGCTCAAGGAGAAGGACAACCCGTTCCCGGTGATCGATTACCGGGTGTTCGCAGCCCGGCAGGGATCGGCCGCTCCGGCGGCGAAGATCGCGACCGCCGCGAATTAGGGCCCGCTTCAAGGATCAGATAGAGACAAGGCGACCGCCCACGCCGGGCTACTGGCGTGGGCGGTCGTCATTTCCTGTGGTGGTAAATCCGGGGCAACGCGGGCCCAGGCGTGTCGTAGCCGAAAGAGCCGACTAACAGGAGACGTTTTGTCAGGCAGACCTCTCACCCGGCCCCTCTCCGGCTCCAGGTTTGCTCACTCCGGGCTTTCGCCGACGACCTTATGCCAACCGGGACACCTGACATACGAAAGAGGCCCGTTCCAGAAATCGGAACGGGCCTCTCCTACGGAGTCTGGGGCCGCGGGACGACCTGCTACATCGCCAGCGTCATTAGCGGGACGTCCAGCCAGGTCGGGCGGTTGTTGGCCTCGTAGGACAGCTCGTAAAGGGCCTTGTCGAGCTCCCAGGCGTCCAGCCCGGCCATGAACCGGTCGTCCTCGGCAGGGGCGATCGGGTGCGGGGATTGCGCGATCTCCTCCCGGTAGGCGGTGAGGAAGGCGGCGCGGCTCTCGCGCTCCCAGAGCGCCAGCCACCGGTCGACCTGCTCGATGGCCGCGGTGCCGTCGTACCCCTTGACCGCCGCTGCGCGCGCGTACCGTAGTGAGCGGAGCATCCCCGCGACGTCCTTCATCGCCGCCGTCTTCTCCCGGCGCTCGGAGATGGTGCGGAGTGGCTCGCCCTCAAAATCGAGCAGGACCACGTCGCCAGTCAGGGAGCGGAGGATCTGGCCGAGGTGGTAGTCGCCGTGGACCCGGATCCGGACGGTATCCACCAGGGCGCGGTACCCGCCGATCCGGTCCGAGAGGCGGTGCGGGGTGAGGTCGACGGCGACGACCAGCTGCTGCTGGGGCGGTGAGAGACGCGGGAGGGCCTTGTCCAGCATCGCGCGCTGGCGGTCGATGCTGGCGATCGTCTCCAGCTCCCAGGCCGCGACGTCGTCCGGGGTGACCTCCTGAGGGACGAACGCTTCGTCCGTCTCCGATGAGGCGAGCGCGACGTGGAGTTGACCCGTCCGGCGGCCAAGCAGCGCGGCGGGCGCGGTATCGACGTCGGTCGCCGCGATCTCGCCGGTGGAGGCACCCTGCTCGATCAACGCGGCCAGCTCAGCCAGGGTGGCGGTCCAGGCGTCGCCTGAGGACGGGACGAAGACCTGCAGCAGGGCGATCGATGTCTCGCCCCCGTCCGCGTCGTAGTAGGAGATGCCACCGACCATCGGCGGAGCGGCGCGGAACGACGTTTTCTCGGTCAGGAAGCGGCCGATCTCGAGGTCCGGGTTCACGCCGGGCTGCAGGCGGCGGAACAGCTTGCCGATGATCGCGTCGCCGTAGATGACCGACGAGTTGCTCTGCTCCGAGCGGATCAGGCGGGACCCACCGGAGCGGGCGGCCGCCAGGTATTCGCCGAGCACGTCGGTCGGCTCGAACCGGAACATGCCGGTCTCGCTGTCGACGGTCGCGCCGCCGGCCAGTCGCTCGAGCAGCCAGTCGCGGAAGGCTGGTTCCTCCGGGCCGTCGACGAGGGAGATCCCGGCGTCGGTGGTCGCGATCACCACGCTGTCGGGCGACGGAGTGGCCGTGGCGACGACCGGGAGGAAGTACTGGTCGTCACGGCCGCCGTCGGTGTAGGTGAGCGTGCAGAGCGCCAGAGCGAAGATGTCCGGGCCGTTGGGGGTCAGAGAGACGTCGTCGATCGTCACCGTCGCGATGGTGCGGGACTTGGAGCCGAACCATCGCCGCTCGGCGATCCAGGCGGGGCCAGCGGTCGCCAGCACGTCAGCCAGGGCTGCCCGGTCGATGGCGGCGTCCCCGGACGCGATACCGGGCGTTACAGGAGTGTTGTCGATCGACACGAAGCACCTCGTCGTGTGAGGCCGGGACCGGAGCGTCGTCCCGGACAGGCGTATGGGGAACGGGACGGCGGCCACAGCCGGCCTGCGTCCGGAGAGCACCGCCCCCGGGGATGGGTCAGCGCCCGCCGGACGCGCCGAATCAGGACGTGGCCGCGTCGGCGGCGGGCGGGTCCAGCCGGAACCAGTAGAAGCCGTGCGGGCCGAGGGTGATGAAGTAGGGGAGCTGGCCGATCGTCGGGAAGCGGGTCTCGCCGATCAGCTCGACCGGCGTGTAGCCCTCGTACTCGGACAGGTCGATCTCGGCCGCCTGAACGAACCGGGACAGGTTCACCACGCAGAAGATGACCTCGTCGTGGTACTTCCGGATGTACGGCATCACCCGCAGATTGTCAGGGTGGAGGAAGTCCAGCGACCCGCGCCCGAACGCATGGTAGCGGCGGCGCACGCTGATCAGCCGCTTCATCCAGTTGAGCAGCGAGGTCGGGGTGCGGGTCTGCGCCTCGACGTTGACGCTCTGGTACCCGTAGACGGGGTCCATGATGACCGGGGAATAGAGGCGGGCCCAGTCGGCGCGCGAGAACCCGGCGTTCCGGTCGCTGTTCCACTGCATCGGCGTGCGGACACCGTTGCGGTCACCGAGGTAGATGTTGTCGCCCATCCCGATCTCGTCGCCGTAGTACATGACCGGGGTACCCGGCATGGACAGCAGCAGCGAGTTCATCATCTCGATCTGACGGCGACCGTTCTCCAGCAGCGGGGCCAACCGTCGGCGGATGCCGAGGTTGATCTTCATCCGCGGGTCCTTGGCGTACTCGTAGTACATGTAGTCGCGGTCGGCGTCCGTCACCATCTCGAGCGTGAGCTCGTCGTGGTTGCGGAGGAAGATCGCCCACTGGGCCAGTTCCGGGATGTCCGGCGTCTGGGACATGATCTCGACGATCGGCGTCCGGCTCTCGCGGCGCATCGCCATGAACATGCGCGGCATCAGCGGGAAGTGGAACGCCATGTGGAACTCCGGCGCCTCTTCGGTGCCGAAGTACTCGACGACGTCGCTGGGCCACTGGTTGGCCTCGGCGAGCAGGATCTTGCCCTCGTACTCGGTGTCGACCATCGCGCGGAGGTCGCGGAGGAACTGGTGGGTCTCCTCCAGGTTCTCGCCGTTGGTCCCGTCGCGCTCGTACAGGTAGGGCACGGCGTCGCAGCGGAAGCCGTCCAGCCCGAGGTCCAGCCAGAACCGGGCGACGTTCATCATCTCCTGGCGGACTTCCGGGTTGTCGTAGTTGAGGTCCGGCTGGTGGCTGAAGAAGCGGTGCCAGAAGTACTGGCCGGCGACCGGGTCGTAGGTCCAGTTGGAGACCTCGGTATCGGTGAAGATGATCCGGACCTCGCTGTAGCGGGTCGGGTCGTCGCCCCAGACGTACCAGTCGCGCTTGGGGTTGTCCCGGGACGAGCGGGACTCCTGGAACCACGGGTGCTGGTCGCTGGTGTGGTTCATGACGAGGTCGGCGATCACGCGGAGCCCACGGGCGTGGGCCGCCTCGATGAACTCCTGGAAGTCGTCGACCGTGCCGAAGTCCGGGTGGATGCTGGTGAAGTCGGAGATGTCGTAGCCGTCGTCCTGGTAGGGCGACGGGAACATCGGCATGATCCAGAGCGCGTCGACACCGAGATCGCGGACGTAGTCGAGCTTCTCGGTGAGCCCCCTGAAATCGCCCATCCCGTCGGCGTTGGAGTCGTGGAACGACTTCACCGGGATCTGATAGAAGACCGCATCCTTGAACCAGGCAGTATCGGCCGTCAGCATGGGGCGCCTCTCGCTTGCTGAAACCGGCGGCAGCAGGCTGCCGGTCGCGGGTCATGGTGCTGCAAAGGGAAACCGGGGAATGTCGCGGACGGGATTGTACGGGTAACGCGGCGGGACGCCACCGTCCCGCCGCGTTACCTCACGCCGATCCCGCCGCCACTAGGCCTGGTTGCCGTAGCGGCTGATCAGGAAGATCTGGCCCATCGTGTCCTGTGCGGGGTCCAGCCGGACGTACTGACGGGCCCCGCGCCACTCGTAGCTCTCGCCGGAGATCAACTCCAGAGCCTGGAACGGCTCGTCGCTGTCGATCCCGTACTTCTCCAGTGGGATCTCCACCCAGGTGTCGTGGGCGTTGAACGGATCCAGGTTGACCGCGATGATCAGGTGATCGGAGGTGGCCTCGTCGCTCTTGGCGTAGACCAGCAGTTGCGGGTTCTCGGCCGGCAGGAAGCGGATGTTCTGGTACTCCTGCAGGGCCGGGTGCTCCTCGCGGATCCGGTTGACGCGGCTGATCAGCGGGGCGATGTTGCCCGGCCGGTCCCAGTCCCAGACCTTGTACTCGTACTTCTCGCTGTTGAGGTATTCCTCGCGCCCGGGGACCGGCGTGTTCTCGCACAGCTCGTAGCCGCTGTAGATCCCGTAGACGCTGGAGAGCGTGGCCGCCAGCAGGAAGCGCGACTGGAACGCCGGACGGCCGCCCTGCTGCAGGATGTAGGGCAGGATGTCGTGCGTGTTGGTGAAGAAGTTTGGGCGCAGGTATTCGCGCTCCGGGCCCTTGGTCAGCTCGGTCAGGTACTCGGTCAGCTCGACCTTGGTGTTCCGCCACGTGAAGTAGGTATACGACTGCTGATAGCCGGCCTTGGCCAGCGCCTTCATCACCTTGGGCCGGGTGAACGCCTCGGACAGGAAGATCACCTCCGGGTTGTCCCGGTGGACCTCGGTGATCAGCCACTCCCAGAACACGGTCGGCTTGGTGTGCGGGTTGTCGACGCGGAATGTCTTGACACCCTTGTCCACCCAGAAGCGGATGATGCGGAGCTGCTCGTCCCAGAGGGCGCGCCACTCGGTTGTCTCGAAGTTGACCGGGTGGACGTCCTGGTACTTCTTCGGCGGGTTCTCGGCGTAGCGGATCGAGCCGTCCGGGCGGATGAAGAACCACTCCGGGTGCTCCTTGATCCACGGGTGGTCCGGGGACGCCTGGATAGCGATATCGAGCGCGATCTCCATCCCGTGGGCGTCCGCCTCGCGGACCAGCTCGGCGAAGTCCTCGAAGGTGCCGAGCTGCGGGTCGATGGCGTCGTGGCCACCGTCGGCCGAGCCGATCGCGTACGGGACGCCGGGATCGTCCGGGCTGCCGCCGAGCGTGTTGTTCTTGCCCTTTTTGTTGGTCGAGCCGATCGGGTGGATCGGGGTGAAGTAGAGGACGTTGAAGCCCATCTCCTGGATACGCGGCAACTGGGCGATCACGTCGCGGAAGGTCGCGCTCTGGCCCTCGACCGTGCCGGCGGAGCGGGGGAACATCGAGTACCAGGCGGCGTAGCGGGCCCGGACGCGGTCGACGATCACCGGGTACTCGCCGGCGGACGTCGTGGCCAGGTCACGGCCGGCGTAGCGGCTCATCAGCGAGGCGATCTCGGGCGCCATCAGGACGTGGGCGGCGGCGGGCGGGTCGTCCGCCGCCCGGGCCTCGGCGATCACAGCCTGCAACTGGTCCGCATCAGCGTCCGATCCGGCAGCCGTGGCCCGGGCGATAGCCGCCTCGATGAGGTCGATCCCCTCGCGGACCTCCAGGTCAACCTCCACGTCGGCGGCAACCTTCTTTTCGACTTCATCGACCCACGTGGCGAAGTGGTCCGGCCAAGCTTGAATCGTGAACACGTAGCGGGTGTTCCTGGTCAGCGGGAAGGTGCCGGCCCAGCGGTCGTTGTCGACGAAGGCCATCGGCGCCTCGTGCCACTCGTCGCTGTCCCAGGTCCGGTAGCGGACGACCGCCGACATCATGTCGTGGCCGTCCTTGAAGATGTCCGCCGTGACCGTGAGTTCGTCGCCAACCTCGCGCTTGATCGCGTAGCGGCCGCCATCGACCGTGGGCTGCACGTCCTCGATCAGGACGCTGCTGGGGGCGAACCGCGTCGTCGGAAGCGTTTCGGTCGTCATGGGAGCAGCTCCTTGTGGTCCCGTGGCGCGTCGTGTTCTCGCGCCGAAGGTGAAACCAGCTCCGCGGCTGGCGGGGTCGTCGTGGAAGTCATTGTCTGCGGGCAGACAAACCGTGCGCCGAAGCCGGCCCCGGTCCTGCCCGGCCGTTCGGTACGGGTGTCGCAAAGGCGGTGCCGACGGGTCCCTGGCTCCGGGCAGATGCTACGATGCGACGTAGCGAGCCGCGTGCGGGGGGCCTGTCCTGTCCCCCGACGGACCGACCGCCAGACCGGCGGCCGGATGTTCGAGACCCGATGGGCGCTGGGGGAGGGATCATGCGGTTGGAACGGCTACGGAACGGGTGGGTACTGCCTGGGGCGATCGCCCTGTTGATGGTGCTGGTCCCGCTGCTCGGGCTCATCGCCGGTCTGCCGGCCGGGCCGGCCCCCGTGACGGCACAGGGCGACGCCTCGCTGCGGGTGTCGTACCCGGTCGACGGCGTGACAGTGCCGGGAACGGCGATTCCGGTCGTGTGGGGCGCCGGAGTGGGCGCCCGGGTGGCGCTGATCCTCGATGACGCCGCCGACGCCGAGGGCGGCGACGCGATCGCGCCTGGCGACGGCGTGGCGATCACGGCCGGTTCCCCGGGCGTGCTGCCGGACGTCGAGCCCGGCGACTACACCCTGACGGTCGTCCAGGTCGACGCGGAAGACGTGCCGTCCGGCGACCCGGTCTCAGTGGACATCACCGTGACCGCGCCGCAGACGGCCGCGATCTACCCGGGCATCTGCTCGGCGGTTGGTGCGGAGAGCAGCTTCGAGCTCAGCCCGGTCCAGCTCGGGCTGAGCGGACTGGCCGCCGGCGGCGTCTTCCCCCTGAGCGAGGGGCTCGAGACGCGGCTGGCGGGCGTGCCATTCACCGTGCCCGGCGCCCTCAGCGAGACCGTGCTGGACGTGCCGCTGGACGAGCTACTGGCAACCGCCAGCGTGATCTCGATCTCCGGTACCGGTGTCGCCGGGCTGGGTGACGAGGACAGCGCGGCCTGCGGCGAGATCGGCGGCGTACTGGACGGCGACGTGCTCCGCATTGGCCTGCGCCAGCAGCCGGGGTCACCGGTGTTCGGCGTCGCGACGCTGGTCGCAGCCGGCGAGCAGACCCGCGTGATCGTCGAGACGGCGGTCGGCCCGGACGCCGCTCCGGGGGACTCCGAGCTGCTGGATGAGGGCGAGGCGCCTGAGTCACTGCCGATCGCCCTGGACCAGGGCACATGCGCGTCGCTGAACCGCGAGGTCAGCACGGACCTGCTCCCGGCCGAGGTTCCGGCCGGCGACGTCTCCGGTGAGGGCGTCGAGGACGCCGGTGTGGCGTTCGCGACCCGCGTTCTGATCTCGCAGACGGAAGTCGTCTTCCCGGTCTCCGACCTGTTCGCGCGGGCCGAGTCGATCGCGGTTCGTGCCGAGGGGCTGGAAGGCATCGAGGACGACGAGTTGGTCGCGTGTGGCGAGATCGGCGGACCGCTGCTGTCCGGTGTCGCCCGGTTCGCGCTGGTCGAGCGCGACGATTCCGGCGTCCAGGGCGTGGCGACCATCTTCGCGACGCCCGACACGACGACGATCCTGGTCGAGCTGTTCCGGGTCGGCGGCTCCAACGCCGGGGCCGATGATGAAGCGGTCGCCACCCCGAACGCATCGGCGGAGCCGGAGGTCGTCGACAGCGACGGCGATGGGGTCGAGGACGACGTCGACAACTGTCTGACGGAGCCGAACGAGGACCAGCTGGATACGGACGGCGACGGCGTGGGCGATGCCTGTTCCGAGGACCCGACCCCGGCGGCTGACGCCGACGAGGACGGTGTCCCGGACAGCACGGACAACTGCACCTTCGTCGCGAACCCGGACCAGACGGACAGCGACGGCGATGGCATCGGCGACGCCTGCACCGATGCACCTGTTCCTACTGTTCCGCCGGCAGACGCCGATGGTGATGGGATCCCGGACAGCGTCGACAACTGCACGTTCGTGCCGAATCCCGGTCAGACGGATAGCAACCTGGACGGTATCGGAGACGCCTGTACTCAAGCCCCGCTGCCGACTGCGACGACAGCCCCGCTGCCAACTGCGACTTTTGCACCGCAGCCGACGGCGACTTTTGCACCACAGCCGACGGCGACTACCGTGCCCCAGCCGAGTGAAGAGCCAGTCGACGGTGATCTCCCGGAACCCGGACTGTAGCGGGAGGGGATCCGTCCAGATATCAGCTACGAATCGGCGGCGGGGGTAACCTCGCCGCCGGTCTCGTTTTCGGTCAGTCCATCCCCGGCGAACTGGCGGGACAACGATCGGCACGGAGTGGCACCGGGACGGCTGCCGATCACTGGTCCGGTTGCCCCGATCGGCAGTCCACCTTGCCGGAGCAGGTGTTCGAAGCCCCTCCACCGCCCCTCCGGCAGAGCGAACCGGGCCCCTCCGGCCGTTGTCTGACCGTCTGACCGTCTGACGTACCCCCTGTGTCGGTCGAACGGTCAGACGGTCAAGCAGGCGGCGAGGGGATTGGTGCCCTCGGGTCCGAAGCCCCGGTGAGAGTAGTGGCTTACCGAGGATGGTTCCGGCGCACGAATATTCCAGTACGCCCACGTCTGATGCTTAACGTCCATGCGGTGGCTGGCAGGTTAGCCAGTGTGGAGGCGAGTTACGTGCACGTTGCTCGGACGAATCCTACGGGTAGCTAGAGCCGGTCGCAGATCCGCCTCGCCGCGGCGGCTATTCTCTCCGCCAACGGGTCAACCCGTTGTTCGAAAGGCCGATCTGAGCTGAACCTGGCGATCAATGCGCTGTTTTGTCGCGGACATCACCGTGAGGTCGCTGTCAGTGGCGACGCGGCGGGTAGGGGGGCAGCCATCGTGCCGGGAGCAAGTTGCTGCCAGTTGGGGCCTTTTGGTCCTGATTAGCTGCCGAATTCCCCTGACCCCTCGACGGGGACGCTCGGTTCAGGCAAGCTGCGTAGTACAGGACAAAACAATATTCGCCTGTGCCGCGCCGTTACCCTCGGAGGTCCTCCGTGCGTTCATTCTTGCCCGCGCGCTTCGTGCTCGTCATCGCCCTGTTGGCCGGCCTCTTTCCAGTTGTACTTGACAGCTTTCAGTCTCCTGCAGCGTCTGCTGGAACGGTCCCGGCTCCCGCCTGTGTCGTTGGTTCGACTAATTTGCTGACCAATGGATCGTTCGAGTCGCCTGGCATTCCTTCTGGAACCGTCTCCTATTCCTACAATGCGATCGGCTGGTCGGGGACCATGGCCGCTGCGACTCCTGTCTCGGCACCTTTCGATGGAATTGCAATTGATGGATCGGTTTACGTTGGCATTACCCAGAACAGTCAAGTTATCGGCATTGGCAGCGGCTACCGCAACGCTACATTCGGAATATCGTTCGTTGAAACCACAATCTCCGACAATCTTCTAGCGGGAGCAACACTAGATGGTGTTCCATTTGTCCTTAACGCGGGTGGAACCGGTCAGCGGACTGGCACGGTGACCCTTGAAGGGAGTGATTTCACCGACGGTCAGATCACCCTCACGCTGCAGTCCGGCGAGAACTATGGAATCATCGATAATGTGGTGCTGACCGTCATCGACTGCGGCGAGGTCCCGAACGCCGTCCCCGTCTTCGCCGACGGAGCTGACGAGGACCAGACGCTGGAGGCAGAAGGACCCGATGGCGCCAGCGACTACGAGGTCCCGGTGGCCACCGACGAGGATGCCATCACCTCTGCCAATCCGACTGGTACGGTCGATGTCTCCTGCGTCCCGGCGCCGGAGGCCGATTTCCCGATCGGCACGACGACCGTGACCTGTACCGCTGAGGACACCGTCCCGACCGGCGCAGATGAGCTGGACGACCCCGTCACCGTTTCGTTTGCGATCACCGTCGAAGACACGACCGCGCCCGAGCTCGACGAGACGTCGCTGCCCGGCACGCTCATCGGCGATGTGCGCGTCCTCGAGGTCACGGCGACCGGCCCCGCCACGCCCGTCGCCTGGGCCCCGATCACCGCCGATGACCTCGTCGACGGCGAGCTGACCCTGGCCTGCACGCCCGCTTCCGGCACCGCCTTCGAGGTCGGCGACACGCTCGTCACCTGCTCGGCGAAGGACCACGCGGGCAACGAGGTGACGACCACCTTCACCGTCCGCGTCACCGACGACGGCGATCCCGTCGTCACCATCACCGGGGCACCGGCCACCATCGAGGCGACCGGACCGGACGGAGCTCCGGTTTCGTTCACCGCCACGGCAACCGATACCGTCGACGGCGACCTCGCCCCGATCTGCACCACGGGCACTCCGGCCCGGCCCTTGAGCTCCGGCGACATCCTGCCGATCGGGACGCACACCGTCACCTGTACCGCCACGGACGAGGCTGGCAACACCGGCGAGGCGTCGTTCACCGTCACGGTCCGGGACACCACCAAGCCGGTGGTTACCGTGCCAGGCAACGTCACCGTCGACGGCGGCACCACCGACCGGGCCCGCGTCACCTTCGCCGCCCCGACCGCGACCGATACCGTCGACGGACCGATCACGCCGGTGACCTGCGTCGATCAGAACGGCACCACGATCACCAGCGGGATGACGCTGGCTGTCGGCACCTACCCCGTCACCTGCTCGGCGACGGACACCGCCGGACAGACCGGGACGGCCACCTTCACCATCACGGTGCGGGACACGAGTGGCCCGAGCGGCATCACCTGGATCGGTGGACCACAGCGCAACGCCACCTACACCGTCGGCAGCGTGCCGGCCGCGCCGACCTGTACCGCCACGGGGACGGGCTCGCCGCTGCTCCAGTGCCGGGTGACCGGCTACAGCGACCAACCCGGGACGCACATCATGACGGCCCGGGCCCGGGACTACGCGGGCAACGTCACGGTCGA
Source organism: Thermomicrobiales bacterium (assembly GCA_035944555.1). Classification (GTDB taxonomy): domain Bacteria; phylum Chloroflexota; class Chloroflexia; order Thermomicrobiales; family UBA6265; genus CADCWK01. The sequence goes on along the minus strand of DASZAY010000002.1, from coordinate 52 downwards.
GACCCGGACCTACACGGTGGTGGCGGCTCCGGTCGCGACCAGCACGCCGCGC
>DASZAY010000001.1:0-4034 GCA_035944555.1 Thermomicrobiales bacterium | reverse complement strand
TCGATGCGGGGTTCACCGTCGGAGGTGGCCTCGGCCATGGAGCCGGAGGAGTCGAGGATCAGCTCGGCGTTGACCTGCGACGGCGACGATGCCGTGGAGGCAGACGGGCCGGGAGATGCGCTGGGCGAGCCCTCCTGCGCGCGCGCCTGGTTCATGAACGTGAAGCCCGGTAACCCGGCAATGATGAGCAACGTGAGCAGCAGGCAGACACGACGATTCCAGGCTCGCAGGGAATGCGGGCCTGACTGACTCGAGGGTCGCTTCACTTGACTCCCTTTCCGGACTCCACGCCCAAAGGTCGCCACATGGCGCTGGGGCCCGGCCATGCGTGCAAGAGGTGGGCCAGAGCGATTCGACCACCTGGAGGCGATCGCCCACGGGGTCAAGACTGCCATCGGCCGGAGAACGGGAATGATCCGTGCATGCCATCACCGTTGGGCATTTCACCCGTCTCTGCCCGTCGACCGATTGGTACTCGCACCCGTCAGGGAGGGCCTCCCATGAGTGGTACGTCGTCAAGGTTTTCGCGTCCCGACCTGGCGCCTCCAGGGCCACGCGTGTCCCGTGATCGTGGCGCTTCCGTCTTGCCTCGCCTGGCATGCGCCGTCGCCCTCGCCTTCGGTCTGATCGGATTCGGGGGTGGCGTGGCGTCGATTCGCGCCCAGGACGTGTCGTCTCTCCTGCTCCCAGCCGAGTACCCGGCGGCTATCACTGTGGACGACACCCAGTACACCTTTGACCGCCCAATGGAGTTCGGTGCCGATGAGCTGACTCCAGCCGGCAGTGATGGGGACCTCGAGCTCTACACGGGCGGGGCGGGCGGGGCGGCCTATGCCTCCAGTGCCGGTGGACCGGTCGTTCGCTACCTGGCCTCCAACGCAGAAAACCCCGATACGGGCTGCCTTGCCGAGCAGAACCCCCTCGGAGCTCTGGAGACCCCTGACGCGACCTACGTCTATGCCGGGGTCGAGCCGGACCTGGGACCCAATGATCTTGACCCGGTCCAGGGCGCAACGCTCGAGATCGAGGGACAGCCCGCTTCCATCTTCGTTGTGCCCGATGCGGGCGATGTGCCCGCGGAGTACTGGGTCAACCGTGGCGGTCTCGAGCGATTCGTCGCTACCGATGACAACGGCCTTCCGCCCCAGATCGCCGGCCCCGTCGTTGTGGGCGAGTTCGCCCTCTCCGACCCGACGAACGCAACGGACTCCGTTGGCCTGGAGACGTTGACCCGGCTCGGCTGTGCCGGTCCGTTCCCGGTCCTCGTCGATCCGGGTGACACGACGGTTGCCTACGCGCAGGTCGGAACGCAGCTGATCGGCTTTGCCGCGACGCCTCTCGGCGATCAGGAGCCAGTCGAAGGCGATGAGACGGTCGCCGCCAGCCCTGTCGTCCCGACCGAGACACCGGTCCCGCCGACCGAGACACCGGTCCCGCCGACCGAGACAGCGACCGCTCCGGTCGCCGCTGCCGATCAGCCCACCGTGACCGCTGTGCCACCGACTGAGGCTCCGGCGACCACCGCTCCGGCAACGACCGCTCCGGCTACGACCGCTCCGGCTACGACCGCCCCGGTCACCGCTACGCCGCGCGTGCGCCAGGGACCAGCTGTCGTCCCGACGTTGCCCGCCGGCGCCGTACCAGCTCTCGCGACCGCCGCTCCCGCGACGTGCTCAGGTCCGGTCGGTCAGTATGCCGCTGAGGGTGTTCCGGAACTGCTGCCCCGCCAGATCCAGCTTGGCGGCATCGCTTACCGCTTCTCGGGGATCGCTGATCGTGCGGAATCGGGTTCCCTGGTTCGTATTGGCTGTGCGGCTGCGTTCACCGTCTACGAATCGGACGCCGCCCCGCGTGCCAACACGCTGTTCCTCGAGGTGCCGGAGGGAGCTGCTGCGGCAGGCCAGGCGACGCTCTTCCAGTTCGATGCCGGTCTGACCTTCACGGTCCGGGCCGAGTCGCCCGAGCGCCCGCAGCTGCTCACGGCAGGTGAGACGTCGTATAGCGCCGGCGATACCTGGGTGCGTTCCACGTTCTCAAGCATCGACGTTGTACTCTACGTCGCGTCCCTGGAAGGTGTGCCCGATCTGATCTATGCCGAGCGCGTTGGCGGTGGCGCGATCGGCGGGTACGAGTTGGCGACGGATTCCGCCGCGACCATGGCGCCCGAACTGGAGGAGGTAGCAGCACGGGCCGGACTCAACCCGGATCTTGTCGTAGCTGGTCAGCGTTACATCCTGGCAAGCGTTTGGCTGCCGGTAGGTACGACGACCAACGGTTTCGTGACGCTGTTTGGCAACCAGGCCGACCCCGAGGGCAGTCAGTTGCTCGGCCTTGATCCTCGCGTCACCGGCCTGTTCATCTACGCACAGCGGGGGTAACCGCCGCTGATCGAAGTCTGACGAGGGACCGCCCCGGCAATTCGCCGGGGCGGTCATTCTTATGGCTGGGGTGATCTACCGTCACCAGCGTCGAGCGCTCCACCGCCGGCCCCTTGATCCTTCACGACACCGATCGATGGAGTTCCTTCTCCAAATACCCGCGAGCATGGCGACCGATCATCAATGGCATTGATGGTGCATCAATTCGAAGGACACAATAGTTGTCACCGAAGCATCGACAAGCTCATGTAGCGGTCGATCGGGATCGGTACGACTCGCTGACTTGTCTGCAGACGCCAGATTGATGGTCAGCCTCAAGGTAGGAATTCGACCATGACAGTCAGTGAAGCAACGAAGGACGATGAGGTCGGCAGTCCTGGACAACCTGTGGTTCTCGAACGGTCACTTGAAGACTGGCATGCGGATCTCCACCATGCGGTCTGGATCACTGATCAGCTCCTCGGTGGGATCGACAGTGCGCTGAAGGACCTCAGGGGCCAACATCGGCACCGGCTCGAACGGCAGCGCCGCCTTCTGCGCCGCGAACGGGATTCCGCACTGCTCGAACTGACGCAGTTTGAGGATACCTTCGGCGGAGATCCGATCGAGACGTCGGCATGACACCTGCCGCTCGGTGCACCACCTGCCGTGCCCGGCTCGAGACCGGTGACCGGTTCTGCCCGGACTGTGGGACGAGGGTCGAAAGTGACCCTTGTTCCGTGTCGGTATCAACTGGGACAGTTACCCCGTCATCAGCTCCAGCCGTCGCCATGGACAAGATCCGCCGAGCAGGGCCGCATCGCGTCCAGTCCCGTATCCGCGTGCGGGGATGGATGGTAAGCGGTGTGCTCCTGATCATCGCGGCTTTCGCGTTGCCGTATATCACCCATCGCATTACGTCGAGTTCCGAGGTCGGGTCAGAGCGACACCGACTGTTCGGGGTCGTCATGCTTGCCGAGCGCACCTCGTTTTCATTCTACGGTCAGCGGTGCGTTGGTGTCGGAGTCTATGCCGATCTGCGGGCAGGAACGGCAGTCGTGGTCTCAGACGCGACGAGGAACCAGCTCGCCAGTGGGGAGCTAGAACCTGGAGCGGTGACATCAGAGGGAACCTGTCAGTTCCGGTTCAACGCCGCTCTGCCTGAGGTTGGGTCCTATCGATTCACAGTGGGCAATCAGTCCCCCTCCGATCCGGTCACGATCTGGGCAATCGATCAGGGTGCGCCGGAATCAGTGGATCAGGCCGCGTCGAGCCACAGCCCCGGCGACTGGTGGCATACGCTGGTTCTCGATTAGGAGCCTGTCGGCGTCCCTGTTGCGTAGTCCAGTAACGCGAAGGTACGGGACAGGCGGATTGGCATGGTCTGGCAGACATTGATCCCGATGGCATGTCCTTGTTCGCGGCCACCGAGTGAGGATTGGTCATACGATACGTTCCGGGCACGGGATCCGAGACGACAGGACGGCCCCGGCAACGATGCCGGGGCCGTCCTGTCGTCGCTCTTGTCGCTGAAGTGATCAGCCGGCGGTATAGACGTCGATCTTGGTGACCTGGCCGGGCAGGGTCTGGACCGTCGCCGCGAACAGCACCGGGTTGCCCACGACCTCCAGCAGGTTGATCGAGTACAGGTCCGGCAGCACCCAGACCCGGTCGCCC